>NZ_JBVKDV010000004.1:0-1103054 GCF_055633615.1 Amycolatopsis sp. NPDC114505
AGTTCACTAGCACACTGTTGAGTTCTCAAGCAACACACCTCGAGTCGCACCGCTTTCACGCGGCCTTACTCGAAGCGAGTATTCCTAGCAGTTTTTGGTGGGACACCCACTCAATCGCGGTGAGCGAGAGCTTGGTTCGTGTCCCGGCGGCCACCCGGTTTCCCTGGCGACTTGGAGAACTTTACACCCCGGATGAGGGCCCGAAACAGGGGGGTACCTTAACCGCGTTCCCGCAGGTCAGGCCCCTGTTTCGGGCCACCGGAGCCGGTCAGCCGCCGAGGGCGACGCCGGCGACGTTGCGGCGGCCCCGGCGGACCACCAGCCACTTGCCGTGCAGCGCGTCCCCGAGGGACGGCTTCCACTCCTCGTCGGCGACCTTCACGTTGTTCACGTACGCGCCGCCCTCCTTGACCGTCCGGCGTGCCGCGCCCTTGCTGTCCACCAGTCCCCCGGCGAGCAGCAGGTCGACGATCGTCACCTCGCCCGACGGGTCGACCTTGCCGTTCGGCACCTCGGCCATCGCCGCGTCGAGCGTGCGCTCGTCCAGCTCGCCGAGTTCGCCGCGGCCGAAGAGCGCCTGGCTGGCGTTGATCACCTGCCGGGTCTGCTCCTCGCCGTGGACGAGGATCGTGAACTCCTCGGCCAGCCGCTTCTGCGCGGCCCGCAGGTGGGGACGCTGTTCGGTGTCCTCGGCCAGCGAAGCGATCTCCTCCTGGCTCAGGAACGTGAACATCCGCAGGTAGCGGATGACGTCGGCGTCGCCCACGTTCACGAAGTACTGGTACCAGGCGTACGGCGAGGTCATCTCCGGGTCGAGCCAGAGGTTCCCGCCGCCGGTGGACTTGCCGAACTTGCGGCCCTCGGCGTCGGTGACCAGCGGCGCGGTCAGCGCGTGCGCGCCCGCCGCGTCGGTCCGGCGGATCAGGTCGACCCCGCCGACGAGGTTGCCCCACTGGTCGGAGCCGCCGACCTGCAGCTTGCAGCCGTACTTGCGGTGCAGCTGCAGGTAGTCCTGCGACTGCAGCAGCAGGTAGCTGAACTCGGTGTAGGACATGCCGTCACCCTCGAGCCGGCGCTTGACCGTCTCCCGGTTGAGCATGACGTTGACCGAGAAGTGCTTCCCGACGTCGCGCAGGAACTCCAGGACGTTCTGCTCGCCGGTCCAGTTGAGGTTGTTCTCGACGATCGCACCCGTCGGCGAGTCGTCGAAGTCGACGAACCGTTCGAGCTGGCCGCGGATGCGCCCGGCCCACTCGGCGACGACGTCGAGCGTGTTCAGCGTGCGCTCGCCGGTGTCGCGGGGGTCGCCGATCATCCCGGTCGCGCCACCGGCCAGCACGATCGGCCGGTGCCCGGCGCGCTGGAAGCGCTTGAGCATGAGCAGCGGGACCAGGTTGCCGGCGTGCAGGCTGGGTGCGGTGGGGTCGAAGCCGCAATAGAGCGTCACGGGACCCTGGTCGAGCTCGCGCCGGAGGGCGTCGATGTCGGTGGACTGCGCGATGAGGCCGCGCCAGGACAGCTCGTCGAGGATGTGTTCGCTCACGCCTGTAGATCCTCCCGCACCAGGTCAACCGACTAAACGGCGGGTCGGACCCGGCGCTTCCCGCCCCGGCGGTAGGTGGACACGGCCGGCGACGCGCCGTCCCAGAAGCGCCACGGCGTGTCCATCGCCATCGCGACGCCGACCCGGGGACCGACGCGGATCCGCTCGGGCGGCACGCGCTCGCCGACGCGCAGCCGGACCGGGGATGCCGGGTCGGTCAGGTCGACGCCGTTCTGCGCGCGGTCGACGCGCAGCACCGACGTCAGGATGGCCGGGCCCTTGGCCAGTTCACCGGTTCCCCGGGCGTTCGGGCGCCGCTTGCGGACGACGTCGAGACCCTCGACGACCTCGCCCGCGCGCAGCAGCACCGCGCCGGGCATGCCCTCGTGGGTGCCGACGACGTTCGCGCAGAAGTGCATCCCGTAGACGAAGTACACGTACAGGTGGCCTGCGGGCCCCCACATGACGGCGTTGCGCGGGGTGCGACCGCGGTAGCAGTGCGACGCCGGGTCGTCCTCGCCGCGGTAGGCCTCGACCTCCACGAGCCGGACGCCGACGGTGCCGTCGGGGCCGGTGGCCTCCAGTACCGAGCCGAGCAGCAGGTGCGCCAGGTCGACGGGGTCGAGCGCCAGCTCCTCACGGGTGAACAACCGGCTTGCGTCGCCGCTCAAGCGAGCCTCCCTCGGGGTCCCGGTCACCCTAGTACTTGAGCGATCGCTCAAACTTCACTACAGTCGGATTGAGCAGTCGCTCAAACTCTGAGGGGAGCCGGCAGATGCGACCGAACGCGCTCTACGTCGAGACCGTGATCCGCACGGACCTGGACACGTTGTGGCGGCACACGCAGGACCCGGACCTGCACCGTCGCTGGGACCTCCGCTTCGCCGACATCAGCTCGCTCGCCGGGCACGACGGCCACTTCCGCTACGCCTCGCGGTTCCTCGGGGTCACCGTCACCGGAGTCGGGGTGAGCGCGGCGTCGCGCACCTGGCCGGACGGCTCGCGCACATCGGTGCTGCGGTTCGCCTCCGCCGACCCGCTGTCGCTGATCAGCGCGGGTGCCGGGTTCTGGCGCTACACGCCGGTCGACGGCGGCGTCCGCTTCGTGACCGGCTTCGACTACGGCACCCGCTGGGGACGCTCCGGACAGCTGGCAGACCGGGTGTTCCGGCCGGTCTTCGGGTGGATGACGGCCTGGTCGTTCGACCGGTTGCGGCTCTGGCTGGAAACCGGGACCCCACCCGAGGACCAGCCCCTGACCGCGCCCTCGGCCGCCCGCTGCGGCCGGACGCGACCGCGTGACCGCGCGGACGGACCGGTCGGAGTGCCGGCATGAGCGTCTTCGCACGCGCGCTCGGCACGGACTTCGCGCTCCTGCACCCGCGGATGCGGGAACGGCTCGCCCTCGCGGACGGGCGCGGCATGATCGGCCACGGCGTGATGGACCGGATCTGGCGCGGGCCCGGGTTCACCCTGCCGTTCCTGTGGCTCGGGTCGACGCGGCACATCCTGTTCCCCGAGCGCGGGCGGAACGTGCCGTTCACCATCGAGAACTACCCGTACGTGGACAGCCACGGCCGCGAGACCGTGTCCTTCGTACGCACTTTCGAGCTCCCGAAACGGCGAAGGCGCTTCGACGCGCAGATGGTCTACAGCGCCGAGCGCGGGCTCGTCGACTACCTGGGGACGCACCAGCATCTGGCGGTGGACCTCGCCGTGTCGGCCCGGCCGGACGGCGGGTTCCGGATCCGCTCGGGCGAGTTCCGGCTGCGGGAAGGACCGTTCCGGGCCGGCCTGCCGCAGGCGCTTACCGGTACCGCGCAGGTCGAGGAGTGGTTCGACGAGTCGAGCGGGCAGTTCCGGATTGAAGTCGCGGTCGTGCACCCGCGGTTCGGGCCGCTGTTCGGCTACGAAGGCGGCTTCACCCCGAGATTCGTCGATGTCCGCGGCGGGGTCAGCGGGGCGGTCAAGCCGCTTCGTGAGAAGGTCATGGACTGATGGGCACCGGCCGGAACTCCAGCTCGCGGGACACGAAGCAGAAGCTCGTGGACGGCGTGCTCGAGATCGTCCGGCACCAGGGCATCACCGCGGTCTCCGCCCGGTCGGTCGCGACCGCGGCCGGCGCGAACCAGGCCCTGATCTTCTACCACTTCGGCAGCGTCGAGGAGCTCGTCGCGCAGGCGTGCATCCTCGCGACCGAAGCCCGGGTCTCGCTCTACCGGGAGCGCTTCGCCGCCGTGAACTCGGTCGGCGACCTGCTGCAGCTCGGCCGTGAGATTCGGGTCGCCGAACGCGCCGAGGGCAACCTCGCCGTGCTGGCCCAGACCCTGGCCGGGGCGCAGGGCAGCGAACGGCTCTCGGAGGCCACCCGCGAAGGCCTGGACAAGTGGATCACCGAGGTCCGGACGGCCCTCGAGCGCGTGCTCGACGGGTCGCCGCTGGCCGAGCTGGCGGACCCCGCCGGGCTGGCCCACGCCGTGTCGTCGGGGTTCCTCGGGCTGTCGCTGTTCGAGACCGTCGACCCCGAGGGCGCCGAGCAGGCCGTGACCGCGCTGGAGCAGCTGGCCGTGCTCGTCGACGTCCTGGACGGGCTCGGCCCGGTGGCCACGCGGGCCGTCCGGGCCAAGCTCCGCAAATCCCTCAGTTGAGCCACTGACGAGCGGCGGTCACGCGCTCTTCGAGCCGCGCGCGCTGCTCGGCCACGCGGACCGGCGCGGTGCCGCCGCGGGCGTCGCGGGACTTCACCGAACCTTCGACGGTCAGCACGGCCCGCACCTCCGGGGTGAGCGCCGGGTTGATCTTTTCGAACTCCTCGTCCGTCAGCTCGTCCAGACCGGCGCCGCGGGCCTCGGCGACACGGACGCTTTCGCCCGCGGCTTCGTGCGCGACGCGGAACGGGACGCCTTGGCGCACCAGCCATTCCGCGATGTCCGTGGCCAGCGTGAAGCCGGCCGGGGCCAGCTCGGCGAGCCGGTCGGTGTGGAAGGTCAGCGTGGCGAGCATGCCGGCGATCGCCGGGAACAGGAGCTCGAGCTGCTCGACCGAGTCGAACACCGGCTCCTTGTCCTCCTGCAGGTCGCGGTTGTAGGCCAGCGGCTGCGCCTTGAGCGTGGCCAGCAAGCCGGTGAGGTTGCCGATCAGCCGGCCCGCCTTGCCGCGGGTCAGCTCCGCGACGTCCGGGTTCTTCTTCTGCGGCATGATCGAGCTGCCGGTCGCCCAGGCGTCGTCCAGCGTGACGTAGCCGAACTCGGCGGTGTTCCAGATGATCACCTCTTCGGCGATCCGGGACAGGTTCACCGCGAGCATCGCGACGGCGAAGGCGAACTCGGCGACGAAGTCACGGGAAGCCGTGCCGTCGATGGAGTTCTCGACACTCGTCGCGAACCCCAGCTCCTCGGCGACGGCCTCGGGGTCGAGGCCCAGCGACGAGCCGGCGAGCGCGCCCGAGCCGTACGGCGACTCGGCCGTGCGCGCGTCCCAGTCCTGCAGCCGCGAGACGTCGCGCAGCAGCGCCTGGCCGTGGGCCATCAGGTGATGCGCGAGCAGCACCGGCTGGGCGTGCTGCAGGTGGGTGCGCCCGGGCAGGATCGCGTCCGGGTTCCGCTTCGCCTGCGACACCAGCGCGTCGATGACGTCGAGCGTGCCGGCGACGACCCGGCGGGACGCGTCGCGCAGCCACATCCGGAACAGCGTGGCCACCTGGTCGTTGCGCGAGCGGCCGGCGCGCAGCTTGCCGCCGAGGTCGGTGCCCGCCCGCTCGAGGAGGCCGCGTTCGAGGGCCGTGTGCACGTCCTCGTCGGCGATCGTCGGGGTGAACTCCCCCGCCGCGACGTCCTGCGCGAGCGTGTCCAGCGCGGTCAGCATGCCGGCCAGCTCGTCCTCGCTGAGCAGGCCCGCCTTGCTCAGCACGCGGGCGTGCGCGCGGGACCCGGCGATGTCGTAGGGCGCCAGTCGCCAGTCGAAGTGCGTCGACGCGCTCAGCGCCGCCATGGCCTCCGCCGGACCACTGGCGAACCGGCCGCCCCACAGCTGCACCGGCTGCTCGTTCCCGCTCACTGTTCTCGCTTCTCCTCGGTGTTCGTGTGTTCAGGCGACCGTGATCCGGCCGTCGTACAGGACCAGGCGGACACTGGCATATCCGCGGCAGGCCCGCCGTTCGAGCGCGGCGCAGGCTTCGCGGCGGCCGATTCTCTGTGCTTCACCGCGTGCGCCCAGCATCCGGTGTGCTTCGGCGACGGAGACGGTCTCGCCGTCGATCGCGACCGGCACCCCGCTGTCGTAGGTCACGACGACCTCGTCCGGCGCGAGGAATTCGCCCTCGGCCGGGAAGATATCGCCGATCGTGATCATGGTGGTCCCTCGTCCGCCGATCGTTGGGCGAGGGCGGCGAACCGTTCGGCCAGGCCCTTGCCCGTCAGGGGTTCGCGCGCGATCACCGCTACGGTGTCGTCACCCGCGATCGAGCCGACGACCTCTTCGAGCGCCGCCCGGTCGATGGCGCTGGCCAGGAACTGCGCGGCACCGGGTGGGGTCCGCAGCACCATCAGGTTGCCGGACGAGTCGGCCGAGACCATCAGCTCCGCGAGCAGCCGGGAGAGCCGCGACGTACCGCCCTGCACCCCGCGGACCGGGCTGCCGTCCTCGGGGATGACGTAGACCGGCGCGCCCGAGTCCGGCCCGCGCAGCTTGACCGCGCCCAGCTCGTCGAGGTCGCGCGACAGCGTCGCCTGGGTGACCTCGATGCCCTCGGCCGCCAGCAGCTTGGCCAGCTCGGTCTGGCTGCGGATCGTCATCGTCGACACGAGTTCGGTGATCCGCGCCTGCCGCCCCACCCGGCTGCTGGTCATCGCCGGCTCTCTTCGAACAACCAGACCAGCAGGGCCTTTTGGGCGTGCAGCCGGTTTTCGGCTTCGTCCCAGACCGCGCTGGCCGGACCGTCGATCACCTCGTCGGTGATCTCCCAGCCGCGGTGCGCGGGCAGGCAGTGCAGGACGATCGCGTCGTCCGCGGCCTTCTTCAGCAGCTCGGTGTTGACCTGCAGAGCCCGGAACGGGCCCACCCGGTCGAGCCCGTCGTTCTCCTGCCCCATCGACGTCCACGTGTCGGTGACGAGCACGTCCGCGCCGGCGACCGCCGCGTACGGGTCGGTGAACATCGTGGCGGTGCCGCCGGTCTCCTCGCCGCGCGTCTTGGCGTCGAGCATGACCTGCTGGTCGGGCTGGAACCCGAGCGGCGAGACCACGCGGACGTGCATCCCGGCGGTGACCCCGGCGAGCAGCAGCGAGTGCGCCATGTTGTTGGCGCCGTCACCGAGGTAGACGAGGGTGAGGCCCTCGAGCTTCCCCTTGCGCTCCCGGATGGTCATCAGGTCGGTGAGCGCCTGGCACGGGTGGAACTCGTCGGTCAGCGCGTTGACCACCGGGATCGACGCCGCCGACGCCATCGCCTCGATGCGCTTCTGCGCGAAGGTCCGCCACACGATCCCGTCGACGTAGCGCGACAGGACCCGCGAAGTGTCCTCGATCGTCTCTTCGCGGCCGAGCTGCATCGAACGGCCGTCGACGATCACCGGGTGCCCGCCGAGCTGGCTGATGCCCACCTCGAACGAGAACCGGGTGCGGGTCGAGTTCTTCTCGAAGATGGCCGTGATCGACTTGCCGGCCAGGGTCTTGGTGCCCAGCGGGTCGGCCTTCAGCGCGTCGGCGAGGTCGAGGATGGCCTTCTGCTCGGCGGGACTGACGTCGTCGTCGCGGAGGAAGTGGCGGAGCATCAGTCGGCGTCCTTCGTGGTGGAGTCGAGCGCGTTCGGGAGTGCGGCGAGGAAGCCGCCGGCCTGCTCGGCGTCGAGCACGAGCGGCGGCGCGAGCCGGATGGTGTCGGGCGCGACCGGGTTGACGAGGTAGCCCGCGTCCTGCACGGCCTTGGCGACCGCGCCCGAGACGGGCTTGCGCAGGGCGATGCCGAGCAGCAGGCCGGCGCCGCGCACCCCGGCGACGAGCGGGTGGCCGAGCGCCTCGACGCCCGCCGCGATGTCCTTGCCCAGCGTCGAGACGTGGTCGAGCAGGCCGTCCGCGGCGATGGTCTTCACCACGGCCAGGCCGGCCGCGCAGCACACGGGGTTGCCGCCGAAGGTGGTGCCGTGCTGGCCGGGCTTGAGCAGGTCGCCCGCCGCGCCGACGCCGATCACCGCGCCCAGCGGCAGCCCGCCGCCGAGGCCCTTGGCCAGCGTGATCACGTCCGGGACGACGCCGGCCTGCTGGAAGCCGAACCAGGTGCCGAGCCGCCCGAGGCCGGTCTGCACCTCGTCGAGCACCAGGAGCGTGCCGGTGGCCTTGGTGATCTCGCGGGCCGCCTGCAGGTAGCCGTCCGGCGCCGGGATGACGCCGGCCTCGCCGAGCACCGGCTCCAGGAAGACGGCCGCGGTCTCGGTGTCGACGGCCGCCTTCAGCGCCGCGACGTCCCCGAACGGCACGTGCTCCACCCCGGGCACCAAGGGCTTGAACGGGTCGCGCTTGCCGGGCTGGCCGGTCAGCGTCAGCGAGCCCATGGTCCGGCCGTGGAACGCGCCCTCGGCGGCGATCACCTTGGTGCGCCCGGTCAGCCGGCTGATCTTCAGCGCGGCTTCGTTGGCCTCGGCGCCGGAGTTGACGAAGAGCACCTTGCCGTTGCCGGTCAGGCCGGCGACGTCGAGCAGCGTCTCGGCGAGCTCGACGGCCACCGGGTTGACGTACAGGTTCGAGGTGTGGCCGAGCTGCCTGATCTGCGCGGTGACGGCTTCGACGACCGCCGGGTGCGCGTGGCCGAGCGCGTTGACGGCGATGCCGCCGACCAGGTCGAGGTACTCCTTGCCGTCGGCGTCCCACACCTTCGCGCCTTCGCCGCGGACGAGCGTCAGGCTGGGCGTGCCGTAGTTGTCCATGAGCGCGGACTGCCAGTGCTGCTGGCCGTCCACATTGGACTTGAGGTCGGTCACGGGAGCTCCGTTTCGGGGAAGACCATGGTGCCGATGCCGCGGGAGGTGAAGACCTCCAGCAGCACCGAGTGGGCGAGGCGGCCGTCGATCACGTGCGCCCGGCGCACACCGCCGCGGATGGCGCGCACGCACGCCTCCATCTTCGGGATCATGCCGCTGGCCAGGGTGGGCAGCATCGGCTCGAGGTGGTCGACGCGGATGCGGTCGATCAGCGACGACCGGTCCGGCCAGTTCGCGTACAGGCCTTCGACGTCGGTGAGCACGACGAGCTTTTCGGCGCCCAGCGCGGCCGCCAGCGCGCCCGCGGCGGTGTCGGCGTTGACGTTGTGCACCACACCTTCGACGTCCGGCGCGACGGTGGACACCACCGGGATGCGCCCGGCGTTGACGATGTCGAGCACCGCGTCCGGGTTGACCTCGGCGACCTCGCCGACGAGCCCGATGTCGACCTGCTCACCGTCCACAGTGGCCTGCTTGCGCTCGGCGGTGAACAGCCGGGCGTCCTCGCCGGAGATGCCGACCGCGTACGGCCCGTGGGCGTTGATCAGCCCGACCAGCTCGCGGCTGACCTGCCCGGTGAGCACCATCCGGACGATGTCCATTGTCTCCGGCGTGGTGACGCGCAGCCCACCCTTGAACTCGCCTTCGACGCCGAGCCGCTTGAGCATCGCGGTGATCTGCGGGCCGCCGCCGTGCACGACCACCGGCCGCAGGCCGGCCAGCCGGAGGAACACCATGTCCTCGGCGAAGGCCGCCTTCAGCTGGTCGTCGATCATGGCGTTGCCGCCGTACTTCACCACCACGGTGGCGCCGTGGAAGCGCTGCAGCCAGGGCAGCGCTTCGATGAGGACCCCGGCCTTCTCGGCCGCCGTCGCGAGTCTTTCGTCCGCGGAAATCAGTGCCTCCTGGGTCATGAGGAGTACGCGCTGTTCTCTTCGACGTAACCGTGCGAAAGGTCCGTGGTGTAGATCGTGGCCGCCTCGCCGCCGACCCCGAGGTCGACGACGATCTCGATGTCGCGCGCGGTGAGGTCGGCTTCCGACCGGTCGGCGGCGGGCATCCCCTGGGCGAAGAGGGTGACGCCGTTGATCGCGATCGACACGGTTTCCGGGTCGATGCGGGCCGGCACCCGGCCCAGCGCCATCGCGATCCGGCCCCAGTTCGGGTCGGAGCCGAACAGCGCGGTCTTGACCAGGTTGTCCTCGGCGATCGTGCGGGCGACCGCGATCGCGTCGGCCTCGGACTCGGCGCCCTGGATGGTGATGTTGACGTCCTTCGTCGCGCCTTCGGAGTCGGCGCGCAGCTGGAGGACGAGGTCGAGGCTGACCTTCGTGAGCAGCTCGGTGAGCTCCGCTTCGGTCGGCTCGACACCGCTCGCGCCGGAGGCGAGGACCAGGACGGTGTCATTGGTGGACGTGCCGCCGTCGACGTCGAGGCGGTCGAAGGTCACGTGCGTGGCCGCGCGCAGGGCCCGGTCGAGGGCTTCCTTGCTCACCACGGCGTCGGTGGTCAGCACCGAGAGCATGGTGGCGAGGTTCGGCGCGAGCATGCCCGCGCCCTTGGCGAAGCCGCCGACGCTCCAGCCGTCGTCGTGCTTCGCGAAGGCCTGCTTGGGCTTCGAGTCGGTGGTCATCACGCCGGTGGCGGCGTTCAGGCTCGCTTCGGCACTCGCGTCGAGGGCCTTGAACGCGGTGTCCACGCCGGACAGGACCGCGTCCATCGGCAGCCGTTCGCCGATCAGGCCGGTGGAGCAGACGGCGACCTCGATCGCGCCCGCCTGCAGCACTTCGGCGACCTTTTCGGCCGTGGCGTGGGTGTCCTGGAAGCCGCCGGGGCCGGTGGCCGCGTTGGCACCACCCGAGTTGAGGACGACGGCCTTGAGCCGCTGCTGCTTGAGCACCTCCTGCGACCACAGCACCGGCGCGGCCTTGATGACGTTGCGGGTGAACACGCCGGCCGCGACGTCGAGCGGGCCGTCGTTGACGACCAGCGTGAAGTCGAGCGCGCCGGATGCCTTGATCCCGGCGGCGACGCCGGCGGCGCGGAAGCCCTGGGGGCCGGTGACGGTCACGGTGCCACTCCTACGGTGGAAAGGCCGGTGGTCTCGGGGAGACCGAGGGCCAGGTTCATCGACTGGACGGCACCGCCGGCGGTGCCCTTGGTGAGGTTGTCGATCGCGGCGACGACGACCAGGCGCCGCGCGTCGGCGTCGACCGTGACCTGCAGCTGGACGTTGTTCGAGCCGAGCGTGGCCGAGGTGGTCGGCCAGGCGCCCGCGGGCAGCAGCTGGACGAACGGCTCGGCGTCGTAGGCCTTCTCGTACGCCGCGCGGGCGGCGGCCTCGTCGACGTCGGCCTTCAGCGGGGCACTCGCCGTGGTGAGGATGCCGCGGGGCATCGGCGCGAGCACCGGGGTGAAGGACACGGTGACCTTCTCCCCCGCGACGGCCGAGAGGTTCTGCGCGAACTCGGGGGTGTGGCGGTGGGCGCCGCCGACGCCGTACGCACTCGCCGAGCCCATCACCTCCGAGCCGAGCAGGTTCGGCTTGAGGCTCTTTCCGGCGCCGGAGGTGCCGGTGACGGCGACGACCGTGACGTCCGGCTCGATCAGCCCGGCGGTGAACGCGGGCGCGAGGGCCAGCGAGCCACCGGTCGGGAAGCAGCCGGGCACGGCGACGCGCTTGGTCCCGGTGAGCTTCTCGCGGGCGCCGGGGAGTTCGGGCAGGCCGTAGGGCCACTGGCCGGCGTGGTCGCCGCCGTACCAGCGGTGCCAGTCGGCCGGGTCGGCGAGGCGGTGGTCGGCGCCGAGGTCGACGACCAGGACGTCCGGGCCGAGCTGCGCCGCGATCTCCGCCGAGTGCCCGTGGGGCAGGGCGAGGAACACGACGTCGTGACCGGCCAGGGTCTCCGGTGTCGTCTCCGCGAGGACCCGGTCGGCGAGCGGGACGAGGTGTGGTTGGTGGACGCCGAGCTTCGTGCCGGCGCTGCTGGCGGCCGTGAGCGTGCCGATCTCGACCTCGGGATGGGCCAGGAGCAGACGCAGGAGTTCGCCGCCCGCGTACCCGCTGGCTCCGGCCACCGCGATGTTCACCGTCATACGCATGATTATGCACGCCCTTGCAAGGCTAAACAAACAGGATTACCGGGAAGTGGTGCCCGCCACCTCGGGGAGTTCGGGCCGCGAGTCGTCGCGCGCGCCCCACCGGCGACCTCCTTCGACGTGCCGCACCTCGTCGGGCGGGCCCGGCCTGGCGAGCCGCTCACCTCGCCGGCAGCATCGAGCCGGGGCCTTGGGATGCTGGGCGGATGACGGACACCCCGGCGCGGCTGCTCGGCCTGCTCTCGCTGCTCCAGACGCCCCGGGAGTGGCCGGGCAGCGAGCTCGCCGACCGGCTCGGCGTCAGCCCGCGGACGATCCGCCGCGACGTCGAGCGGCTGCGCGAGCTCGGCTACCCGGTCGAGGCCAGCCGCGGGGTCGCGGGTGGCTACCGGCTGGTGGCCGGCACCGCGATGCCGCCGCTGGTGCTCGAGGACGACGAAGCCGTCGCGATCGCGGTGGGGCTGCGGACCGCCGCGGGGCAGACCGTCGCCGGGATCGAGGAGGCGTCCGTGCGGGCGCTGGCCAAGCTGGAGCAGGTCCTGCCGGCGCGGCTGCGCCGCCGGGTGGGCACGATCGGCGCGGCGACGGTCGCCGTGCCGGCCGCGGGACCGGCGGTCGACCCGGCCCAGCTGACGGTGTTCGCCGGCGCGATCACCAACCACGAGACGGTCCGCTTCCGCTACCGCGCGAGCGACGGGGCCGAGACGCGGCGCCGGGCCGAACCGCTCCGGCTGGTCGCCACCGGGCGCCGCTGGTACCTGGTGGCCTACGACCTCGACCGCGCGGACTGGCGCGTCTTCCGCGCCGACCGGGTCCGCGACGCCCAGGCGACCGGCGGCCGTGCTGTTCCGCGGAAGCCACCCGCGGCGGACCTGGCCGCGTACGTCGTCGAACGGCTCTACGACCTCGTGCCGACGTACCGCGCGGTGGCCGTGCTGGCGGAACCCGCGGCACTGGTCGCACCCCGCCTCGGCGCGGCGGCCGGCGAGCTGACCGACCTGGACGGCGGCCGGTGCCGGTGGCGGAGCTCCGGGGACACGCTGGACTGGCTCGCGTTCCGGTTGCTGGGGGTGGGGTGCGCGTTCACCGTCGAGGAGCCACCCGAGCTGGTGGCGCACCTGCGGGTGCTCGCGGACCGCGCGACCGCAGCCGCCGGCGCGCGAAGCCGATGACACCTGGACGACACGAGCCCGGTCCGCGACCTCGACACAGAAATGCCGGGCGGGAGTACGCCGCATCGCTTGCGCCGCGGTGACGACCGCGGGTTCGAGCCACACAGCGAAATCGAAAGACATCGGGACGACTCCGTTCGAAGGGGGCGAAGGACGACGGAGGCGGGCCGGTCCACTGTGGACCGGCCCGCCGTCGGTCAGGTGGGCTCCTCCCCGTCCAGGTCCGTGCGCCTGCTCGGGGGCACGGGGAGGTAGCAGGCCGGGTTCTCCGGGTCGCAGCCCACGCGGGGCAGCCGGGCGCGGATGCCGCCGGGGGTGCGCTCGAAGAACGCCGCGATCTGCGCGACGCTCTCGCCCGCGATCCACCGGTTCTCCAGCTCCGCGTCCATCTCCTCGTTCCACGGGCGGCCCTGCTGGGCAGGACGGCCCGCGGATCTTCGTCTCGGCCCCCGGTTTCCGCCGGTCGCCGACAGCAGACCGTCGGCGACGAGGTCGGCGACCGTGGCCGCCACCGCGACGTCCAGGTCGAGGCTGCCCTCGGCGACCGGTTCGCCGCCGGGACCGCCGGCTTCCAGGGTGATCATCACCCGCGGAGTCGGTTCGGCGCGGTCGTCGTCCGTCCTGGTGGCGACCGCGATCTGGTAGGTGATTTCCTGTGCCCGGATCTCGGTCCGGCGCTCTTCGATGATCGACATGCCACGAAGCTAGCGCGCACCCCCGACAATTTTCGGCCACGCACTGCTCACGGGCGGTTTCGCTCCGAAACTGTCGGACCCCTCGCCTAACGTCCCTCCTCGACCACACCACGTGATCGGGAGGCCACGATGGACCAGCGGCGGATGAGCCGGCAAAGACACTGCCCCGGTCCGGGCGAACCGGACCGGGGCAGCGGACTGCGTCGATTTAGCTCAGAAGTGCAGCAGCTGGGCCAGCGTGCTCTGCTTCTCCTGCGCGGCCTTCGCGGAGCTGTCCGACTTCTGCGCCGAGGCACCGTCGGGCACCGGCGCCGGCACCGGGTCGCACTGGACGTCCGAGTGGTTGCCGGGCTGGCGCTTCGGCAGCTTGCCGGTCGCCAGGTAGTCGGCGATCTTGTCGTCCACACAGGACACCCCGGACAGCGAGCCGGCGTGCGTCGTGCCACCGGGCGCGCTGATCAGGCTCGAGTTCGGGAACCGCTTCCGGACCTCGAGGCTGCCGGCGTACGGCGTCGCCGCGTCCAGCTCCTCGCTGATCAGCAGCGCCCCGGCCACCTTGCGGCCGTCGATGTCCACCGGCTTGCCCGCCTTCGCCGGCCAGAACACGCAGGGCGCGTTGAACCAGGCGTTGCCCCAGGTCTCGAACGGGGCCTTGAAGTAGGTCAGCCAGTTGTCGGCGCGCCACTTGTTCCAGTTCGTCGGCCACTGGACGTCCGTGCACTGCACGCCCGCGTACACGGCGAAGCCGTTGTCTTCGCCGGGCGGGTTCGAGTCGTCGTAGAGCGACTTCAGCGTCTGCCAGTCACCCTTGTGGACGAAACCGTCGAAGGCCTCGGCCATGTCGACCCAGCCGAAGACGTAGTAGCCGGCCTGCAGGAAGATGTCCGTCCACTCGTCACCGCCGATGACGCCGCCCGCCGGCTTCTTGGTGAGCTTGCGCTGCGTGTCGTACCAGAGCTTCTCGACGGCGGAGCCGGTCTTGCCGAGGTGGTAGACGCTGTCGTAGGACGCGAGCCAGGCGAAGTAGGTCCTGATGTTCTTGTCGAACGCGACGTCCTGGTCGAGGTTGGCCTCGTACCAGACCTTCCGGGGGTCGACGTTGCCGTCCAGCACCATCCGGCGGACGTTCTTCGGGTACAGCGTGCTGTACACCTGGCCGAGGTAGGTGCCGTAGGAGAAGCCGTAGTAGTTGATCTGCTTCTCGCCCAGCGCCTTGCGCAGGCTGTCCATGTCCTGCGCGACGTCGGTCGTCTTGAGGTGGTCGAGGATCGCGCCGTTCTTCTTGCAGGCGTCGGCGTAGCCCTTGGAGCGGTCGAGCCAGGTCTTCTCGAGTCCCGGCTTGTTCGGCACGTACGCCGGGCGGTTGTAGCTGAAGTAGTTCCCGTCGCAGCTGACCGACGGCTTGCTGGACCCGACGCCCCGCGGGTCGAAGCCGATCCAGTCGTAGTTGTCCCCCGCGTGGTTCGGCACGTACTTGCCGAGCACCGAGAGCCCGAGGCCGGATCCGCCGGGGCCGCCCGGGTTCACCAGCATGATCCCCTGCGACTGCGGGGTCTTGTGCTTGATCCGCGACACCGCGACGGAGACCTTCGCCCCGCCCGGCTTCGCGTAGTCCATCGGCACGTCGAGGAAGCCGCACTCGGCACCCGCGGCCTTCAGGCTCGCCGACGCGCAGGGCCCCCAGGCGATCGGCGCGGGGCTGAACTGCACCCCGGGGTCCGCCGAAGCGGCGGGCGCGGCGGCCATCAGCCCGGCCGCGAGCCCCGCGGCGGCGACAGCGGCAACGATTCTCTTCACAGTCGTCCTTTTCATCCTCATCGGACAGAGTTCGCCGGATTCCGGCGAAACTACCGGCAACCTTCGCCAATCTCGTCGACCGGCGCGACTTCCGCCATCCGTCTTTCGTCGGGACCTGCGCCGGTCTCGGCGCACCGAAACTGTCGGTGCGCGGCAGTACGCTCCGGACCGCCGGAGCACGACGGGAGGGCGCATGAGCGCAGACGAACAGCTGGTCAAGGCGGTCCGCACCGGGCTGGCCGACCTGGCCGACCCGGTGAAGGCGCCGGCGATGCAGGCGTACATGAAGTCGGCGATGCCGTTCCGCGGGGTGGCTTCACCCGAGCGAAGCGTGCTTCTCAAGCGGGTCCTGGCCGACCACATACTGCCCGATCGGGTGACATACACGGAGACCGTGCTGGAGTTGTGGCGGGCAGCGGAATTCCGCGAAGAGCGCTACGCGGCCATCGCGCTTTCCGGGCACCGGGCGTACCGGCAGTGGCAGGACCCGGACCTGGTGCCGATGTACGAGGAGATGATCGTCAGCGGCGCGTGGTGGGACCACGTGGACGAGCTCGCCATCCGCCGGATCGGCCCGATCCTGCGCGCCGACCGGGACCGGGTCACGCCGATCATGCTGAGCTGGGCGGCCGACGAGGACCTGTGGCGCCGCCGCACGGCGATCATCTGCCAGATCGGCGCCAAGGAGGAAACGGACACCGACCTGCTCACCCGCGCGATCGAGCCGGCGATCCCCGAGCCGGAGTTCTTCCTGTGCAAGGGAATCGGCTGGGCCCTGCGCGACTACGCGAAGACGGCACCGGACTGGGTCCGGCCGTTTGTGGACGATCATCCCGGATTGTCGGGACTGTCCCGGCGGGAGGCGCTCAAGCACATCGGCTGAGGATCGGGCGCGGTCGGGCGGCGGATCCGGATGGACGACATGCGTACCTGAGCGGACGACTCGCGTACCCGGCTGGACGACACGCGTACCGGAGCGGACGACACGCGTACCTGGATGGACGACACGCGTACGTGGGCGGTAGGGGCGCGGGCCTGGGCGTCCCGGGATCCGGGTGGGGCGGCCGCGGTTGGCGGGGCGCGTCTTTGTGCGGGTTGGCTGGTGCGAAAGCCGGGGCTCGGTGGGTGGTTGGGGAAATGGCGGGAGGGGCCAGTTTCCTGGCCCCTCCCGGTGTGGCTTGCCGCTGGTCAGGCGCGCAGCGTTGCCTCGAAGCGCTCGCCGGCCGCTGCCACTGCCGCGTCGCGGGCCTTGGTTGCCTCGTCGACCGTCAGGGTGCGGTCCGCCGCTCGGAAGCGCAGCTTGTACGCCAGGGATCGCTTGCCCTCGCCGACCTGCTCGCCCGCGTACACGTCGAACAGCGTGATGTCCTCGAGCAGCTCGCCCGCGCCTTCGCGCAGGACCGCCGCCAGGTCCGCCGACGGCACGTCCGCCGCCGCGACCAGAGCCACGTCCAGCAGGACCGGCGGGTACCCCGACACGCTCGGCGCCGGGCGGGAGTCCGGCAGCGGGATCGCGTCCAGGTCCAGCTCCATCGCCACCGTCCGCGGCGGCAGGCCGAGGGCCTCGACCACCTTGGGGTGCAGCTCGCCGGCGTGGCCGACCGGCCAGTCGCCGACCCGCAGCTGGGCGCAGCGGCCCGGGTGCCACGGCGGCAGGTCGGTGGCCCGCACCGTCAGCTCGATCCCGGCGGCCTCGGCGATCGTCCGGGCGGCCTGCACCGCGTCGGCCCAGTTCGCCGGCTCGCCGGCGCCCCACCAGCCGGCGCGGTGACGCTTGCCGGCGAGCACCACGGCGACGTGCAGCGGCTGCTGCGGCACCGCGGCCTCCAGCAGGGCCAGCTCCTCGTCCGACGGCCGCCCGTCGACGCCGAGGTCCGGCACCTTCAGCGGGTTCGGCGCGGGCAGCACCACCTGGCCGATGTGGTAGAGCGCGACGTCCTTCATCCCGCGGGACACGTTGCGCTGCAGCGTGTCCAGCAGGCCCGGCAGCAGCGTGGTGGCCAGCCGGTTGCGGTCGGCCTCCAGCGGGTTGCGGACCACGACCGTATTGCGGCGGACGTCGTCCGCCGGCAGGCCGAAGGCGTCCCACACCGTATCGCTGATGAACGGGAACGGGCGCACCTCGACGTACCCGGCCTCGGCCAGCGCGCGGGAAACACTGCGGACGCGGCGCTGGACGTCGGTCAGGCCGCGGCCGGCCGGGGCGGCGGGCAGCGTCGACGGGATGCTGTCGTACCCCTCCAGCCGCAGCACCTCCTCGACGAGGTCGGCGGGCTGGCGCAGGTCGCCGCGCCAGCTCGGCGGGATCGCCGTGACCAGGCCGGTGCCGTCGTCGCCCGTGCTGACCGAGACCTTGCAGCCGATCTGGGACAGGCGCCGGACGGTCACGCCGCGCTGGTAGTTCACGCCCGCGACCTTGTCGGGCATGTTGATCGGCATCTTGACGGCCGGGTTCGGCTCGACCGAGCCCTCGTCGGTGCGGCCGGGCCGGATCGAGGCGTCGCCGTACTGGCGCAGCAGGCGCGCGGCCAGCTCGACGGCGGCCGCACACAGCTGCGGATCGGTGAACCGCTCGAACCGCTTCGCGGCCTCCGAGAACAGCTTGTGCCGGCGGGCGGTGCGGCTGATCGCGGCCGGGTTCCAGTGCGCCGCCTCGAGCAGCACGTCGGTGCTCTCCGGCGTGATCTCGGTGCTCGCGCCGCCCATCGTGCCGGCGAGCGAGATGACGCCACTGTCGTCGGCGATGACCACGTCGTCCGGGTCGAGCGTGCGCTCGACGTCGTCGAGCGTGGTCAGCTTCTCGCCCGGCTTCGCCCGGCGGACCACCAGGTCGCCCTGGATGGCCTTGGTGGCGAACGCGTGCAGCGGGTGCCCGAGCTCGAGCATCACGTAGTTGGTGACGTCGACGGCCAGGGAGATGGAGCGGATGCCGGCCAGCATCAGCCGCCGCCGCATCCACCACGGCGTCGGCGCGGTCGCGTCCAGGCCGGTGACGCGCCGGAGCACGAACCGCGGGCAGCCTTCCGGGTCCTCGACGTGGACCGGCCAGGCGTCGCCCTCGGCCGCCGGGACCTCCAGCAGCGCCGGGTCGCCGAAGGGCACGTCCAGCGCGTTCGACAGCTCGCGCGCGAGGCCGCGGACCGACAGCGCGTAGCCGCGGTCCGGGGTCGGCGTCAGCTCGATCACGGTGTCGCCGAGGCCGAGCAGCTCGGCCGCGTCGTCACCCGGGCTCGCGGTACCGGAAGGCAGCACGAGGATGCCGGTGTGGTCGTCGCCGAGGCCCAGCTCGCGGGCGGAGCAGATCATCCCGTCGCTGACCCGGCCGTAGGTCTTGCGGGACGCGATCGTGAAGTCGCCGGGCAGGACCGCGCCCGGCAGCGCGATGACGACCAGGTCGCCCTCGGTGAAGTTGCGGGCGCCGCAGACGATGCCGCGGGTCCGGATGCCGTGCGGGCCCTCGTCGAACTCGCCGGCTTCGTCGTCGTCCTCGTCCTCGTCGTCTTCGTCGACGACCGCCGCTTCGGGTTCTTCGGCCTCTTCGCCGACGTCGACGCGGCAGAACCGGATCGGCTTCTTGAACTCGGTGAGCTCCTCGATCTCGGCCACCCGGCCGACGACCAGCGGGCCGGTCACCGGCCCGAGCTGCTTCAGGTCGTCGACCTCGATGCCGATCCGGACGAACGCGTCGGCCAGGTCCTGCGGCGTGACCTCCTCGCCGATGTCGAGGTGCTCGGTCAGCCAGCTGACGGGGACTCGCACTACGCCTCCGTTCCGAAGGGAAGGGTGAAGCGGACGTCGCCCTCCACCATGTCGCGCATGTCCGGGATCCCGTTGCGGAACTGCAGGGTCCGCTCGATGCCCATGCCGAAGGCGAAGCCCGAGTACACCTCGGGGTCGACGCCGCAGGCGCGCAGGACGTTCGGGTTGACCATGCCGCAGCCGCCCCACTCGACCCAGCCGGGGCCGCCCTTCTTCTCCTCGAACCAGACGTCCACCTCGGCGGACGGCTCGGTGAACGGGAAGAAGTGCGGACGCAGCCGCGTCTTCGAGCTCTCGCCGAACATCGCGCGGGCGAAGGCGTCCAGCGTGCCCTTGAGGTGCGCCATGGTGATGCCCTTGTCCACCGCGAGGCCTTCGACCTGCGTGAACACCGGGGTGTGCGTCGAGTCGAGCTCGTCGGTGCGGTACGTCCGGCCGGGGCAGACGACGTACACGGGCAGGTCGCGGTGCAGCAGGGTGCGGGCCTGCACCGGCGAGGTGTGCGTGCGCAGCACCAGGCCGGAGTCCTCCTCGCCGACGTAGAACGTGTCCTGCAGCTGGCGGGCGGGGTGGTCCTTGCCGAAGTTCAGCGCGTCGAAGTTGAACCACTCGGCTTCGAGCTCCGGCCCCTCGGCGACCTCGTAGCCCATCGCGACGAACGCGTCGGCGACGCGCTCGGAAATGGTGCTGATCGGGTGCCGGGCGCCGCGGGGGACGCGGTCCCACGGGAGCGTGACGTCGACGGCCTCCTCGCGCAGCACGTGCTCGTCGCGCTCCACCTGGAGCTCGGCACGGCGCTTGTCGAAGGCCGCCTGGACGGCCTGGCGGGCCTCGTTGACGCGCTTGCCCGCCTCGGCCTTCTCCGACTTGGGCAGGGCGCCGATCTCACGGCGAGCCAGGCCCACCGGGGACTGGTCGCCGAGGTGAGCCGGCTTGACCTCGGCCAGCGCTTCGAGCCCGGTGGCGGCGGCGAACGCGGCTTCGGCGGCCTTGACCGCTACCTGCAGCGTCTCGGGGGCGAGCACCGCGCCCTGGGCTTCGTTCTCCTTGGCTCCGGACATAACTCCTCGGCGTCCGCTGGGACTGGTTCGTTCGCGCACCGCCGGACACGCGGCGCACGAGAGGTCAAAGGTGGGAAAAGTCTATGGGATCGGGTCCGCGTGCCCCCGGTCGCCCCGGGCCGCGCGGATGCGCGGTCAGCGCTCGCGGAACGCGTCCGCGAAGTCGACCGACGCAAATTCGCCGGGCACCACGCCGTCGGCGGCGTAGCGGTACAGCGCCGTCTGGTAGATACCGGACAAAGTCGTGGTGAAGACGGCGACGAGCAGGGTCCAGACGATCGCCAGCCCGACCGCGACGAACACGGTGGCCGTGCCGCCGAGCAGGAAGCCGGCGCCGAGGAACACGACGTACCCGGCCAGGGTGAGCAGGAAGCCGACCAGGCCGATGCCCGCGGTGCCCGCGACGTTCTCGCCCCAGGTGCGCCGGAACAGCTCGACCGAGCGCTTGACGCCCGCCTTCACCCCGACGCCCTCGAGCATGACGACTGGCAGCACGAGGAACGTCGTGAGTCGCCAGGCCAGGCCGACCAGGCCGCTGACGATGCTGCCGAGGAAGCCGAGCCGCTCCTCGATCGTGCGCAGCACCAGGCTGACCGTCGCGGTGAGACCGGCCCAGCCGAGCAGCGCCGGCCAGCGCCGGGCCGCCGCGGCCAGGCCCGTGCCGACGCCCGGGACGCCGCCGTCGCCGCGCAGCGCGAGGTCCGCCTGGGAGATCAGGGCGGCGTTGAAGAAGATCGTGGTGAACGCCGAGACGAGGTAGAACGCCGCCAGCAGCACGTACGTGTCGACGCTGGGCCGGAAATGCTCGCCCGCGAGATCGAGGGTGAAGAACGCCGGGGTGAGGAACGCCGCGGCGACCAGCAGCCCGGTGATGCCGGCGAGCACCGGGAACCACGCCAGGCCCTTGTGGGCGCGCAGCACCTTCAGCGAAGCGGAGAACAACGCGAACGAACGGGCGAGCCTGCCCATGATTTCCCCCAGGTGACCACAGTGGATACCGGGGCAGCCTAGCGGCTGGTCAGCGACGTGCCGCCATCGCGCTCGTGTACACGCAGACGGCCGCCGCGGTGGCCAGGTTGAGGCTTTCCGCCTTGCCGTACAGCGGGATCCGGACGGCGAGGTCGGTGCGCTCGAGGACGTCGGCGGGCAGGCCGTGGGCCTCGTTGCCGAAGACCCACGCCGTCGGCTCGGTGAGATCCACCCGATCGAGTTCGGCGTCGGCATAACCGTGCGCGGCGAACGTCCGCAGGCCCGCCGCCGAGCAGGCGGAGAGGGCGGCCGGGACGTCCCGCACGCGCGCGATCGGCAGGTGGAACAGGCTGCCGGCGGCCGCGCGGACGCACTTGCCGTTGTGGGGGTCGACGGTGTCGCCCGCCAGGACCACGGCGTCGGCGCCCGCCGCGTCGGCGACGCGGATCACCGTGCCCGCGTTGCCGGGGTCGGCGACGTCCACCAGCACCACGACGAGCCGGGCACCCGGCGTCACGGCCTCTTCGAGCGGACGGTCGAGCAGCGCGCAGACGGCCACGATGCCTTGGGGCGTCACGGTTTCGGACAGGCCGTCGGCGGCGCGGTCGGTGATCGGCGAAACCGGGACGCCGGCCGCGCGGGCCGCGTCCACGAGGTCCGCGTGCTGCTCCGCCGCGCGGGACGTGACGAACAGTTCGCGCACCGAGCCGCCGGCCAAGGCGGCCTCGACGGCGTTGGCGCCCTCGGCCAGGAAGCGGCCGGTCTTGTCGCGTTCCGCGCGCCGCGTCAGCTTGCGCGCAGCAACGACCCGGGGGGTCCGTTCGGTGAACGGATCCGCCCCGGGTCGGGGAAAGCTGCCGGTCAGGCCGACTTCGCTTCGCCGGTGTTCACGTTGGCCTTGGCGAGCTCGGCCAGCGCGGTGAAGGCGGCGGCGTCGTTGACGGCGAGGTCCGCGAGAATCTTGCGGTCGACCTCGACACCAGCGGCCTTGATGCCCTGGATGAACCGGTTGTAGGTCACGCCGTTCGCGCGGGCCGCCGCGTTGATGCGGGTGATCCACAGCTGGCGGAAGTCACCCTTGCGGGCACGACGGTCCCGGTAGGCGTAGTTGAGCGAGTGAAGCGTCTGCTCCTTGGCCTTGCGGTACAGCCGCGAACGCTGGCCGCGGTAGCCGCTGGCCAGTTCGAGAGTTGCGCGACGCTTCTTCTGGGCGTTGACCGCCCGCTTGACGCGTGCCACGGGTCCATCCTGTCGATCTCAGGGGGCGAGGGGGAAACGCCCCGGGTGGTTACAGCAAGTTCTGCGGGATCAGATGCCGAGAAGGCGCTTGACCCGGCCGGCCTCGGTCTTCGACAGCTCGGTGGTGCCCTCGAGCCGGCGGGTGAGGCGGTTGGACTTCTTCTCCATCAGGTGCCGGCGACCGGCCTTCTGGCGACGCAGCTTGCCCGTGCCCGTGACGCGGATCCGCTTGGACGTCCCACTGTGGGTCTTCATCTTCGGCATTTCAGTCCTCTTTCGTGCGGCGGCTCACCGGAGACTCCGGTGAGCCGCTGACTGTGCTGGTCGGCGCCTACGCCTCGGGGACCGGCTCGGGAGCCGTCTCTGCCTTGGCCTTCGGCTTCACGTTCTTGTGCGGGGCCAGCACCATGATCATGTTGCGACCGTCCTGCTTGGCCGACGACTCGACGAAGCCGAGCTCCGTGACGTCTTCGGCGAGCTTCTGCAGCAGCCGGTAGCCGAGCTCCGGCCGGGACTGCTCGCGGCCGCGGAACATGATCGTGACCTTGACCTTGTTGCCCGCCGCCAGGAACCGCGACACGTGACCCTTCTTGGTCTCGTAGTCGTGCTGGTCGATCTTGGGACGCAGCTTCTGTTCCTTGATGACGGTCAGCTGCTGGTTGCGACGCGACTCGCGGGCCTTCTGCGCGCTCTCGTACTTGAACTTGCCGAAGTCCATGAGCTTGCACACCGGCGGGCGGGCCTGCGGCGCGACCTCGACGAGGTCGAGATCGTTCTCCTGCGCCAGGCGCAGCGCATCCTCGATCCGGACGATGCCGACCTGTTCACCGGCGGGTCCGACGAGTCGGACCTCCGGCACCCGGATTCGGTCGTTGATGCGTGTCTCGGAGCTGATGGGGCCTCCTTGGTCCGAGGAATGTTTCCTGTTCTCGTTCGACCTGGTGCCCACATAGCGAAGGCCCCGACACCATTCCGGTGCGCGGGGCCCACTCTGTTTCCGATCGTGCTCGGCCGTGAGGCCTGGCACTTCACCCTGGACTTGCGTCCTGGCGAGACCGGACCCGGACACCTGTACGGTGACGCGGGTGGGAGCGGGGCTCCACTTGCGGCCCCCGATCGCTCAGGGGCTGGTCGCTCGTGGAAGGGTACCAGACGTGTCGGAACAACCTTCCCAACAGCCCCCGTATTCCCCGGACGACCGCCACCTGGAGGACATCCCCAGCGTGGAGGTGATCAGCCGCGCGGCCGTGATGCTGCTGTCGGCCGGCGCCGAACGGCTCGGCCTGGCCGACGCCGACCCGGACAACTCCCCGCACCGCGACCTCGACGAAGCGCGCCGGCTCATCACCGCGCTGGCCGGGCTCGTGACGGCGTCCGCCGAGTACCTGGGCCTGCACGCCGGGCCGTTGCGCGACGGGCTGCAGTCGCTCCAGAAGGCCTTCCGGGAGGCTTCGGCCGTCCCGGACGAGCCCGGCAAGGGCCCCGGCGAGAAGTACACCGGCCCCGTCTACTGACCCTCTCGACCCGCTCGGCTCTTGCCGGACGGGCTCGCCGACATCTAACATGTTAGATGTGAGTCTCTCAAAGGTCACTCGCCCGCTCCTGCGGGACGAGGCGTACGACCGCATCCGGCAGGCCATCGTCGACGGCACGCTGCCGCCCGGCACTCCCCTGCGGGACACCGACCTCGCCGAGCAGCTGGGCCTGTCCAAAGCCCCCGTCCGCGAGGCGCTCCGGAAGCTGGCCGACGACGGCCTCGTCGACTCCAAGCCGCAGAGCTACACGCGCGTCTCCGACGTGATGTCCCGCGACGTCATCGACGCCCGGCAGATCGTGCGCGTGCTGCACGAGTTCGCCGTGCGGGAGGCGGCCCGGAGGTGCCGCCCGGCCGACGTCGCCGCGATGCGCGCCGCCAACGACCGGTTCGCGAAAGCCATCGAAGCCGGCGACATCGCCGCCGCCGTCAAAGCGGACGACGAGCTGCACGACGTCCCGGTCCGGCTGGCCGGCAACGCCGCGGTGGCCGCGACCCTCGACCGCTACACGCCACTCCTGCGCCGCCTGGAGCACGCCCGCTTCAGCTCCGCGCTGGCCTGGAACTCCGTCGAGCGCCACACGAAGCTCATCGACGCGCTCGAAGCGCACGACACCGGCACCGCCGTCTCCGTGATCTCGACCATCTGGACCGACCTCCTGGAGGACCGATGACCCTCGCCGACTTCCCGCGCTACCCCCTGCTGTTCGGCCCGTCGCCGGTGCACCCCCTCGAACGCCTCACCGCGCACCTCGGCGGCGCGAACGTCTGGGCCAAGCGCGAGGACGTGAACTCGGGCCTCGCGTACGGCGGCAACAAGACCCGCAAGCTCGAATACCTCGTCGCGGACGCCCTGAAGGAGGGGGCCGACACGCTCGTCTCCATCGGCGGTGTCCAGTCCAACCACACCCGGCAGGTCGCGGCCGCCGCCGCGCGCGCCGGGCTGAAGGCCGTGCTGGTGCAGGAAAGCTGGGTCGACTGGCACGACCCGCTCTACGACAAGGTCGGCAACATCCAGCTCTCGCGGATCCTCGGCGCGGACGTCCGGCTCGTCGACGCCGGCTTCGGCATCGGGTTCAAGCAGGCCTGGGAGGACGCCGTCGCCGAGATCGAGGCCGGCGGCGGGAAGCCGTACGCCATCCCGGCCGGCGCGTCGGACCACCGGCTCGGCGGGCTCGGCTTCGCGAACTGGGTCGTGGAGCTGGAACAGCAGGAGAAGGAACTGGGCGTCTTCTTCGACACCGTGATCGTCTGCTCGGTCACCGGCAGCACCCAGGGTGGCATGGTCGCCGGGACGGCCCTGGGCAAGAAGCGCAGGATCCTCGGCATCGACGCCTCCGCGAAGCCCGACGAGACCCGCGAGCAGGTCACGCGCATCGCGCGCAACACCGCCGAGCTGATCGGCGCCGGGGAGATCGCGGACGTCGAGCTGGACGACCGCTACCACGCCGGGATCTACGGCATCCCGGACAAGTCCACTGTGGACGCGATCGAGACGTGCGCCCGGCTGGAAGGCATGATCACCGACCCGGTGTACGAAGGAAAATCCATGGCCGCGCTCATCGACCTGGTCGGCCGCGGGGAGATCGGCAAGGACTCGAACGTCCTCTACGCCCACCTCGGCGGGCAGCCCGCGCTCAACGGCTACACGAGCGTCCTCGGCTGAGCGCCCCGGGGCCCGCGGGCCCCGGGGCAAGACCTCAGTCCAGCACGCAGAGCACGTCGATCTCGACGAGGAGCTCGCCCGGGAGGCCGACGTACACCGTCGTGCGGGCGGCGTGCGGCGCGTCGCCGATCAGCTCGTTGTAGACCTCGTTGAACGGCGCGAAGTGCGCCGTGTCGGTCAGGTACACCCGCACCATGATCGCGTCGGCGAGGCTCGAGCCCGCCTCGGCGAGCACGGCTTCGATGTTCTTGAACGTCTGCCGGGTCTGGCCCACGACGTCGTCGCCGACGATCTCGTTCGTGGCCGGGTCGAACCCGACCTGGCCGGCGACCTGCAGCAGGTTCCCCTTGCGGACGGCCTGCGAGAACTTCGCCGGCGGCTTCGGCGCGTTCTCGGTGGAAACTGCCGTCTTGCTCATCAGTGCCCCTTTCCGTTCTCCGTCCATCCACTGTGGACGGAAGCTTCCGTGGTCGCCGCGCGCAGGTCCGGGACCAGCGCCAGCAGGCCTTCGTAGTCGAGCAGCACCTTCGGCACCGACATCGACGCGGCGGCCAGCACCTCGCCGTCGGCGCCGCGGACCGGCGCCGCGATGCAGTGGATGAAGTCCTCGTGCTCGGCGTTGTCGACGGCGTACCCCAGGCGCGCCACGCGTTCCAGCTCCGCCAGGTAGTCCGACGGTGTCGTGATCGTGTTCGGCGTCAGCACCGGGTACTCGATCGAGTGCGCGATCTCCTCGCGTCGCACCTCCGGCATGGCCGCGACCAGCACCTTGCCGACGGCCGTGCAGTGCAGCGGCGCGCGCTTGCCGACGCGCGAGTACATCCGCACCGAGTGCCGGCCCTCGTACTTGTCGATGTAGACGACTTCGCCGTCGTCGTAGCTGGCCAGGTGCACGGTGTGCCCGGTGCGCGCGTTGAGCGCGGCGAGCGCGGGCTGGGCGCTGCGGCGGACGTCGATCGAGTCGAGGGCCTGGTTGGCCAGGTCGAACATCGCGCTCCCGAGCCGGTAGTACCGCGTGCCTTCGCGCCGGACGAAGTGGTGCTGTTCGAGGGTGCGCAGCAGGCGCAGCACGGTCGACTTGTGGACGCCGATCTCCTCGGCGAGGTCGTCGAGCGTGCGCGCGTCCTTCGCGATGGAGTTCAGCAGCGTCAAGGCGCGGTCCAAGCTCTGACTCACGTGCGCACCAGACCTTCCCCGGTCAGCCGGGCCGAACGCCACTCGTCCGGATCCGCCCGAAGCAGGCTATCCACGACCGTGCGCGGCAGCGGCACCCCGACGTCGTCATGGGTCAGCAGGGTCGCGGCGGCCTGCAGGTGGCCCTGCCGCAGCCGGGCCAGGGGTGCGGCGCCCCGCAGCGTCGCGGCCAGGAAACCGGCGGCGAACGCGTCCCCGGCACCGACCGGCTCGACGACGTCGACGGCCAGCGCGGGCGCGAACAGCGGCTCCCCCTCGACGAGCGTCGCGCCGCGTTCGCCGTGCTTGACGACGAGCGTGCGCGGCCCCGGCAGCAGCGCGCGCAGCTCGGCCGGGTCACCGGTCCCCCAGACGTGCTGGGCTTCGTCGTCGCCGGTCAGGACGATGTCGGCCTGTCCGGCCAGCTCGGCGAGCAGCCGCGGGTCCCGGCCGGCCCAGAGCGCGGGGCGCAGGTTGACGTCGAACGAGATCAGCCGGTCGCCGCGGGGCATTTCCAAAAGCGCCCGGACGAGCGCGAGGCAGCTCCCGGACAGCGCGGGCGTGATGCCGGACAGGTGCAGGACGCGGACGCCGTCGAGGTCGAGCCGGTCCAGCAGCGACGGGCCCATCCCGGACGCCGCGGAGCCCGCCCGGTAGTAGCGCACCGGGCTGCCGCCGGCGCCGCTTTCCTTGATGTAGAGCCCGGTCGGGCGGGCCGGGTCGACGTAACAAGCGCTGACGTCGACGCCATGGGACGCGATCTCCCGCAGCATCGCGCGGCCGAACGGGTCGTCGCCGACCGCGCTGACCCAGCCGCTCGGCACACCGAGGGCCGGCAGGTGACTGGCCACGTTCGATTCGGCGCCGCCGATCGTGCGCAGCCACTGCTTCACCTCGTCCGGCGGACCGGGCTCGGCGGGCACGAACAGGGCCATCGTCTCGCCGACACAGAGCACTTCGGGCCCGCTTGTCACTTTCCGTCTCCCCTGTCCGTCACCCCGTTGACCTGTGGCGACCCGGATGCTACACCTATGGCACTCAAAATGCGCAACAGTCGTTGCAACATACGCAACCGAGGTCGCCGCCGATGAACCCTTGCCTGATGAACCCCGCCGCGCTCGCCGCCCTTCGCGACGAGCGGATCGACTGGCGCTTCCGTTCGGCCGCCCCCGCCCTGACCGGGCTCACGCTCACCGAAGCCGCGGACCGGCGGCTGAACCTGTTCACCGACGGGTTCTTCGCGCCGTTCGTCGTCCTCGACGACGACGCGCTCGAGCACAACCTGCGGACGATGGCCGCGTGGTGCGCCGACCGTGGTGTCGTGCTCGCCCCGCACGGCAAGACGACCATGGCACCGCAGCTGTTCGCCCGCCAGATCGAGCACGGCGCGTGGGGCATCACCTGCGCGAACGCCGGCCACCTGCGGATCTACCGCGCGTTCGGCGTCTCCCGGATCCTGCTGGCCAACCAGTTCCTGGACCCGGCGGGCCTGCGCTGGCTGGCCGCCGAACTGGCCGCGGACCCGACGTTCGAGTTCGTCTGCTGGGTCGACTCCGTCCGCGGTGTCGAGCTGATGACCGAGGCTCTCGAAGGCACCGAGCGGCCGGTCGACGTCCTCCTCGAACTGGGTGCCGACGGCGGCCGCACCGGAGTTCGCGACACCGCGACCGCGCTGGCCGTCGCCGAAGCCGTGCACGCGAGCCCGGCCCTGCGGCTGCGCGGCACCGGCGGCTACGAAGGCGCGCTCTCCCACCACACCGACGAAGCCGCGCTCGCCAAGATCAGCTCCTATGTGGACGGACTGCGCGACCTCGCGATCACGTTCGCGGACAAGGGGATGCTCGACGGCCAGATCATCGTCACCGCCGGCGGCAGCGCGTACTTCGACCAGGTCGCCAACGAGCTGACCAAGCCGTGGCCGGACGGCCTCGACGTGCTGCCGGTGCTGCGCAGCGGCGCGTACGTCACCCACGACGACGGCTTCTACCGCGAGATCTCCCCCCTCGGCGACCACCCGCGCATCGACGGCGTCGCGTCGTTCCGGCCGGCGTTGCGGGCGTGGGCACAGGTGACGTCGAAGCCGTCGGACGAGCTCGCGCTGCTGACCATCGGCAAGCGCGACACGTCCTTCGACGAGGGCATGCCCGAGCCGCAGCTGCGCCGCACCCCAAACGGCCCCGCCGAACCCCTCGACGGGCACGTCGTCGCGAAGATGAACGACCAGCACGCGTTTCTCACGCTGCCCGCCGGGTCGCCGGTCGAGGTCGGCGACTGGATCGGGCTCGGGCTCTCGCACCCGTGCACGGTGTTCGACAAGTGGCCGCTGCTGCCGGTGACCGCGGCCGACGGCGAAACCGTCGTCGACCTCGTGCGGACGTGGTTCTGATGGACGTCGTCATCAAGAACGCGCTGGTCGCCGACGGCACCGGGGACGCCATGACGCGCCACGACGTCGGCGTCACCGGCGGCCGGATCGCCAGCGTCGCCGAGGCGGGCTCGCTGGACGGGCGCCGGAACATCGACGCCGGCGGGCTGGTGCTCGCGCCCGGGTTCATCGACATGCACTCGCACTCCGACCTGCAGCTGCTGGCCAACCCGGACCACCCGGCCAAGATCACCCAGGGCGTCACGACCGAGGTGCTCGGGCAGGACGGGCTGTCGTACGCGCCGGTCGACGACGCGGTTCTCGAGGCACTGCGGCAGCAGCTCGCGGGCTGGAACGACGACCCGGCCGGCTTCGACTGGAACTGGCGCTCGGTCGGCGAGTACCTCGACCGGCTCGACCAGGGTGTCGCGGTCAACGCGGCCTACCTGGTACCGCAGGGCACGGTCCGGATGCTCGCCGTCGGCTTCGACGACCGGCCCGCGACCGACGCCGAGCTGACCCGGATGAAGGAGCTCGTCGCCACCGGTCTCGCGGAGGGCGCGATGGGGATGTCGTCCGGGCTGACCTACACGCCCGGGATGTACGCGGAGACGAGCGAACTGGTCGAGCTGTGCAAGGTCGTCGGCGAGGGCGGCGGCTTCTACAGCCCGCACCACCGCAGCTACGGCAAGGGCGCGCTGGAGGCGTTCGCCGAGATGATCGACGTCAGCAGGCGGTCCGGCTGCCCGCTGCACCTCGCGCACGCGACGATGAACTTCTCGGTGAACAAAGGCAAAGCGCCCGACCTGCTCAAGCTGCTGGACGACGCGCTCGACGACGGCTGCGACATCAGCCTCGACACCTACCCGTACCTGCCGGGCGCGACCTACCTCTCGGCGCTGCTGCCGAGCTGGGCCACCGAAGGCGGCCTCGAACCGACCCTCGCCCGGCTGTCCGATGTGGACGAACGTGAGAGGATCCGCGCCGCGATCGAAGAGTCCGGTTCGGACGGTGCCCACGGCGTCCCGATCGACTGGGACGCCATCGAAATCAACGGCGTCCGGAACGAGCACAACGCCCACCTCGTCGGGCACAGCGTCGCCACGTCCGCGCGTACGCAGGGCACCGAACCCGCCAAGTTGTACTTCGACACGCTGCTGGACGAAAAGCTCGGGACGTCGTGCCTGATGCACGTCGGGCACGAGGAGAACGTCCAGGCGATCATGCGGCACCGCACGCACACCGGCGGCAGCGACGGCCTCCTGGTCGGCGCCCGGCCGCACCCGCGCGCGTGGGGCACGTTCCCCCGCTACCTCGCCCGGTACGTCCGCGAACTGGGCGTGCTGGACCTCGCCGAGTGCGTCGCCCACCTGACCGGGCGGGCCGCGCAGCGGTTGCGGCTCACCGACCGCGGGCTCGTCCGCGCCGGGTACGCCGCCGACCTGGTGCTGTTCGACCCGGACGCGGTCGCCGACACCGCCACCTTCGACGACCCGCGGCAGCCCGCCGCGGGGATCACCCACGTCTTCGTCAACGGCGTCGCCGCCCTCGACGACGGCCGTCCCACCGGCGCCCTCGCCGGACACTCCCTGCGCAACCCCCGGAGAGCCCGATGATCCACTGGCTGCAACACACCACGGGTGGCCTGCTCACGCTCGCCGCCGTCTCGATCGCCGTCCTGCTGCTGTTGATCGTCAAGCTCAAGGTCGAGCCGTTCATCGCGCTGATCGTGGTCGGCCTGCTCACCGCGCTGGCCGCGGGGCTGCCGGTCGGCACGATCGTCGGCACGGCCCAGAAGTCGTCGGACTCCTTGCTGGAAAAGGGGTTCGGCAGCATCCTCGGGCACATCACGGCGATCATCGGGCTCGGCACGCTGCTCGGGTCGATCCTGGAACGCTCGGGTGGCGCGAAGGTGCTCACCGGGGCGCTGCTGCGGGGCTTCGGCGAGAAGCGGGCGCCGCTGGCCATGGGTGTCGCCGGGTTCATCTTCGGCATCCCGGTGTTCTTCGACATCGGCATCTTCGTGCTGGCGCCGCTGGTGTACGTCGCGGCGAAGCAGGGTAAGCGCTCGCTGGTGCTCTACGCGATGCCGCTGATCGCGGGCCTGTCGATCACGCACGCCTTCCTGCCGCCGCACCCCGGCCCGGTGGCCGCGGCCGGACTGCTGCACGTCGAGCTCGGCTGGATCATCCTGATGGGCCTGGCCTGCGGCATCCCGGCGTTCCTCGTCGGCGGCGTGCTGTACGCGACCTGGATCGGCAAGCGCATCAACGTCGAGGTGCCCCAGGAGATGATCGTCGCCGAAGAAGAAGGCGAAGAAGAGCAGGACGTGCCGTCGCTGGCGCTGGTCGGCTCGATCATCGCGGTGCCGCTGGTGCTGATCCTGGCCGGCACGTTCGGCAGCATCTGGCTGCCGAAGGGCTCCGCGCTTTCGGGTGTCGCCGCGTTCATCGGCACGCCGGCGGTCGCGCTGACGGTCGCCGTGCTGCTGGCGTCCTGGCTGCTCGGGCTGCGCCGCGGGTTCACCGGCAAGGACCTCAACGAACTGGCCTCGAAGTCGCTGCGGCCGGTCGCGATGATCCTGCTCGTCGTCGGCGCGGGCGCGTTCTTCGGCGCGGTGCTCTCGGCCACCGGTATCGGCAAGGCGGTCGCCGACTCGCTGCACGACGCGGGACTGCCGGTGCTGCTCGCGGCGTACGTCATCAGTTGCGGAATGCGCATCGCCCAGGGTTCGGCGACGGTCGCCATCGTTACCACGAGCGGGATCATCGCGCCGACCGTGGCGCAGCTCGGGTATTCGCAGGTGCAGCTGGCCTTGCTGGTCATGGCGATCTCCGCCGGCTCGATCATCGCGTCGCACGTCAACGACGGTGGTTTCTGGATCGTTTCGCGGTACTTCAACATGAGCGTGGTCCAGACGCTGAAGTCGTGGACGGCGCTGGAAACCGTGCTTTCCGTTTCCGGTTTCGCGGTTTCGGCATTGCTCATGGCCGTGGTCTAGACCATACTGGAGGGAAGCCGCCGCCCGAACCGTTGGGAGACAATGACGATGACCGGACTTTCCCGTCGTACGTTCCTCGGTGCCGCCGCTGGGGCCAGTGCCGCGACCGTGCTCGGCGCGCAGCTCGCGTCCGCGGCCACCACTCCGAAGGGCTGCATCGCCGGAGGGACCGTGTACATCGGCAGCTACACCAGCGGGGCGGGCGGCCACGGCCTCGACGTCTCGAGCCGGTCGGGCGCCACCCTGGGCCCGGTCCGGACGGTGCCGGGCATCACCGACACGTCGTGGTTCGACCGCGGCGCGGACGGCAAAACGTTGTACGTCACCAACGAAGGCGATCCGAACGGGTTCGTCTCCGCGCTGAACGTCAGTGACGCGGCGAACCCCAAGCTGCTCAACAAGGTTTCGTCGAAGGGCGGCGCGCCGACGCACCTGAGCGTGCATTCGAGCCAGAAGTACGTGCTGGCGGCGAACTACAGCTCGGGCAGCGTCGTCGTGCTGCCGATCCTGGCCGGCGGCAAGCTCGGCGCGGCCACGGATCTCGTGATGCACAAAGCCGGCTCCGGGCAGGCCCACGCCCACCAGGTCGTCAACGACCCGACCGGGCGCTGGGTGCTGTCGGTCGACCTCGGCGCCGACTCGGTGTACGTCTACTCCCTCGACGTCGGCACGGGAAAGCTCGCGCTGCACCAGCAGCTGAAGCTGCCCGCCGGTGCCGGGCCGCGGCACCTCGCGTTCGACAAGACCGGAGCGTTCGCCTACATCCTGCAGGAGCTGCGCCCGGAGGTGACGGTCGCGAGCTGGGACGCGGCCACCGGGAAGCTGAAGGCGCTTTCCGTCGTCCGCGCGGTGCCGCCGGGCAGCACCGGCGACCTGTTCCCCGGCGAGATCACCCTGTCGAAGGACGGGAAGTTCGCCTACGCGACCGTCCGCGGACCCAACACCCTGGCGACGTTCTCCGTCGCCGGTCCGACGCTGAAGCTGGTGTCCACTGTGTCCAGTGGTGGCAACTGGCCGCGGCACGTCGCCCTCGACCCCGGGGAGAACTGGTTCTACGTCTCGAACCAGCGTTCCGGCACCGTCACGTGGCTCCCGCGCGACCCGGCCACCGGCCTGCCCGGCGCGGTCGCCGGCAGCCTGGCCGTCCCCGACGTCAACTCGGTCTACTTCGCCTGAGCACCGGTCGTGAGTGCGTAACAGTGTTCTAGCACTGTTACGCACTCACGACCCTCCCCACTGGAGGATTCCCATGAGACTGCGCCGCACCCTGCCCGTCGTCGCCGGGCTGGCCCTGCTGGCCGGCTGCGCGCCCACCCAGTCCGCGCCCGCGGGCTCCGGCGGGGACGAGAAGACCGGCACCGTCCGGGTCTGGCTGTTCGACGAGGCCAACCGCGCGCCGAAGGAGGCCGCGGTCAAGGACGCCATCACCGAGTTCAAGGCCGCGCACCAGGGCGTCGAGGTCGACGTCCAGTGGGTGCCGGTCGAAGGCCGCGCCGACAAGTTCTCCGGCGCCTTCACCGACCAGGCCAGCGCCCCGGACGCCGCCGAGTTCGGCAACACCGACGTCTCCAGCTACGCCGCCACCGGCGCCCTCGCCGACCTGACCGGCGACCTCGCGTCGTGGAGCGAGGGCAAGGACCTGATCCCGACCGTCGTCGACACCGCGAAGTCCGGCGGCAAGACCTACGGACTGCCCTGGTACACCGGCATCCGCGCGTTGTACTACCGCACCGACGTCTTCACCGAGCTCGGTCTCAAGCCGCCGACGACGCTCTCGGAGCTCACCGAAGACGCCCGGAAGATCCGCGCCGCCAAGCCGGACCTCTACGGCATCTCCGTCGGCGGCAAGTACACCTACGCGATGCTCCCGTTCCTCTGGGCCAACGGCGGTGAGCTGGCGCAGGAGACCGACGGCAAGTGGAAGTCCGCCGTCACCGGCGAGCAGGCCAAGGCCGGCGTGACGCAGTACGCGAACCTGCTCAAGGACGACATCTGCCCGCCCGCGCAGTGCGCGAACCTGACCGGCACGCAGAGCGTCACCGCGTTCGCCGGCGGCAAGGCCGGGATGACCATCGGCGGCGACTTCAACCGCAAGGCCGTCGAGCAGGGCGCGGTCAAGGGCAAGTACGCCGTCGTCCCGATCCCGGGCACGGCCGCGGGCAGCGTCGCGCCCGCGTTCGCCGGCGGCAACCTCCTCGGCGTCTTCAACGCCTCCAAGCACCGCGGCCTGGCGCTCGAGTTCATCGAGCTGCTCGGCGGCGCGAAGTACCAGGAGAAGATGTACACGGCGATGGGGAACCTGCCGACGCTGAGCACCGTGCAGCAGAAGCTCGCCGCGAACGACCCGTTCCTCAAGCCGTTCGTGGACACCCTGAAGGCGGGCACGAAGTTCGTCCCGGCGACGCCGGCGTGGTCGAAGATCGACAGCCAGAACGTGCTGCCCACGGCCGTCCAGCAGATCGCGACCGGCGGCAAGGACCCGGCCGCCGCACTGACCGACGCGGCCGCGGCGATGGACAAGGCCTTCGGGTAGTGGTGACCGTCCAGGAAGCCCCTTCCGTCACGGCCCCCGCCCGGCGGCCGCGGCGGAAGGGGGACGGCCGGGCCGCCGCGCTCTACCTCGCCCCGGCGGGCATCCTGCTCGCGGCGATGCTGGCCTACCCGATCTACCAGCTGATCCTCATCTCGTTCTACGACTACGGCCAGCCCCAGGCCGCGGGCAACGCACCACTGGTGTTCCTCGGCTTCGCGAACTACACCGACCTGCTGTCCCAGGTGCAGTTCTGGACCGTGCTCGGCAACACGGTCGGGTTCGCCGCGGCCTGCGTCCTCGGTTCGCTCGTGCTCGGCACCGGGCTCGCGGTGCTGGCTTCGCGCGTGCGTTCGCTCCCCCGGACGCTGCTGTTCCTGGCCGCGCTCGGCGCGTGGTCGACCCCGGCGATCGCCGGCTCCTACGTCTGGCTCTTCCTCTTCGACACGGACTTCGGCCTGGTCAACGAGGTGCTCTCGGGGGTCGGGCTGCCGTTCGAGCACCACTCGTGGACCTTCGGCACGGTCGGCGCGTTCGGGCTGGTCGCCGCCGAGGTGATCTGGTGCTCGTTCCCGTTCGTGCTGGTCACGATGTACGCCGGGATCAAGGGCGTCCCCGACGAGGTGCTCGAAGCCGCGTCGCTCGACGGCGCGTCGGTGTGGCGGACCAGCTGGTCGATCGTGCTGCCGATGGTGCGGCCGCTGCTGATGATCGCGACCGTCCAGTCGATCATCTGGGACTTCAAGGTGTTCACCCAGATCTACGTGATGACCAACGGCGGCGGGGTCGCCGGCCGCAACCTGGTCCTCAACGTCTATGCGTACCAACAGGCTTTCGCCGGGCAGGAGTACGGCCTCGGCTCGGCGATCGGAGTCGTCATGACGCTGTTGCTGCTGTCGATCACCGGGCTGTACGTCCGGTCGCAGCGCCGGAGCGCGGCATGGTTGTGAAGCGTCCCGGTCGGCTGATCGCCGAGGTCATCACCGTCGTGATCGCCGGGATCGTCGCCTTCCCGCTGTACTGGATGCTGCTCTCGGCGTTCAAGCCGCCGGGCGAGATCCAGTCGGCGAACCCGAAGCCGTGGACGTTCAGCCCGTCGTTCGACAGCTTCCAGCGCGTGCTGACGGTGTCCGGCTTCGGGCGGTTCTTCGTGAACAGCCTGGTGGTCGCGCTGGTCGTCGTGGTGTTGTCGCTGCTGCTGTCGTTCCTCTCGGCGGTGGCGCTGACGCGGTTCTCGTTCAAGGGCCGGACCGTGCTGCTGGTGATGATCCTGGTCGCGCAGATGGTGCCGGTGGAGGCGCTGACCATCCCGCTGTTCTTCCTGATGCGCCAGATCGGCGGCGTCGCGCCGGCGTTCGGGCTCAACGAGCTGGGCTCGCTGGTGCTGGTGCACCTGGCGTTCAGCCTGCCGTTCGCGATCTGGATGCTGCGCGGGTTCGTCGCCGCGGTGCCGGTGGAGCTCGAAGAGGCCGCGAAGCTCGATGGCGCGTCCCGCATGCGGTTCACCTGGCAGATCCTGTTCCCGCTGGTGGCGCCCGGGCTGGTCGCGGTGAGCGTGCTCGCGTTCATCCACGCCTGGAACGACTTCCTCTTCGCCAAGACGTTCATCATCTCCAAGACCGAGAACCAGACGCTGCCCCAGGCGATCCTGGTGTTCTTCAAACCCGAGGACACCGACTGGGGCGCGGTCATGGCGTCTTCGACGCTGATGACCATCCCGGTCCTGGTGTTCTTCATTCTCGTCCAACGACGGCTGGTGTCCGGGATGGCCGGCGCCGTGAAGGGCTGACATGTCTTTCGATACCTTGCTCCCCCGCCCGGTTTCCGTGACACCCGGCGCGGGTTCGTGCCCGTGGCCGTCCACTGTGGACGTCCAGGCCGCGTCTTTGCCGGCCGAGGGCTACCGGCTGGAGATCTCTCCATCCGGGGTCGTGCTGCACTGCGGTGATCTTGCCGGGGAGGTTTACGGACGGCAGACGCTGCGGCAGCTAGCCGGGCCTTCCGCTTTTCGGGCGGCTTCTTTCGGCGAAGCGTTGTCGCTGCCGTGCGGTGTCGTCGAGGACCACCCGCGGTTCGGCTGGCGCGGGTGCCTGCTCGACGTCGCCCGGCACTACCGGACCAAGGCCGAGGTGCTGCGGTTCGTCGACCTGCTGGCCGCGCACAAGCTGAACGTGCTCAACCTGCACCTGACCGACGACCAGGGCTGGCGCTTCGAGGTCCCCGCGTATCCGGGGCTGACGTCGGTGGGCGGCTGGCGGCCGTCGTCGATGACGGGCAGCGGGGGCGAACAGGACGGCCGTCCGCACGGTGGCTTCTACACCGGCGAGGACCTGCGGGAGATCGTCGCTTACGCGGCGGCGCGCGCGATCACCGTGGTGCCGGAGATCGACATCCCCGGCCACGCCCGGGCGGCGCTGGCGGCCTATCCCTCGCTGGGGACTTCGCCGTCGTATGAGGTCTGGACCGGTTGGGGCATCAGCACTTCCCTGCTCGACCCGTCGGAGTCCACTTTGGACTTCTTCCGGACCGTGTTCGACCACCTGCTGGAGATCTTCCCGTCTCAGGTGATCGCGCTGGGCGGCGACGAAACGCCGGGCGCGACCGACGAGCACCGCACGTTCGTCCGGCTGCTCGCCGAGCACCTGGTGTCGCGCGGCCGCACGCCGATGGGCTGGGACGAGGTCCTCGACATCCCGGACCTGCCCCCGATGGTGATCGGCTCGTGGCAGAACGAAGAGGCGGGCGTCCGCGCCGCTTCGGAAGGGCACGACGTCGTGATGTGCCCGGAGCAGCACGTCTACCTGGACCACCGGCAGTCGTCGCACCCGGACGAGCCGATCCCGGTCGGCATGGTGCACACCCTGGAAGACGTGTACGCGTACGAGCCGGCGCTCACCGGAGAGCGGCTGCGCGGGGTGCAGGCGCAGGTGTGGAGCGAGCACCTCGACAGCGTGCGGCGCGTCGACTACATGGCCTTCCCGCGGCTGTCGGCGTTCGCCGAGGTGGCGTGGAGCGGCGGAACCCGGGACTACGCCGAGTTCCTGCCGCGCCTGCGCGACCACCACCTGCCCCGGCTGGACGCCCTCGGCGTCGAGTACCGGCCGCTGGACGGGCCACTCCCCTGGCAGACCCGGCCCGGGGTCCCGGGCCGGCCGCGCTGATCAGGGCAGCAGCGTCACCGTGAACGACCGCGTCGGGCCCACGTTGCCCGCCGCGTCGATCGAGCGGTACTCGACGCGGTGGCGGCCGTAACCCGGGGTGCGGTCGCTGAACGGGGACACCGTGAGCCCGCCCGAACCGAGGTTGCCGTACGCCAGGCCGTCGATCTCCGTGCCGCGCGGCGTGAACAGGTACGGCGCGTTCGGGTCCGTGGGCCAGCCGTAGTACTTGTGCCAGCCGTCGCCGTCCACGCGGAACTCCGGCATTCCGTCCGGTGACGTCAGCCGCATCGTGAACGAGCCGTGGAACACCGTGCCCGGTGGCAGTTCCGCCGTGGTCGTCGGGCCCGTGGCGTCCACCGTCCAGGTCAGCGTGGTGCCGCCGGTGGTCGCGGTGAGCCGGTGCGTTCCGCGGGACTCGTCGAGCGCGAAGTCCGGGCCGCTGCCGGCCGGCCGGCCGTCAAGGGCCCAGCGGACCGGCGGGACGGACCCCGTCGGCTCCCCGGTTTCGACGTAGACGACGTCGTGCCCGCCGACCGGCGCGGCGGTGGACGTCGATCCCTCCACTGCCGGGCCGCCGGTGGGCGGGGTGACGACCGAGGTGTCGACCGTCCACGTGCGCGTCGCCGTGGGCCGGACGGCCGGGTCGCGGACGAACGGCGTCGGGTCGGTCACCGTCGCCGTCAGCGCGTGTTTGCCCGGCTTCACGTGGGCTTGGCGCAGGTCGAGGGAGTCGGAGCCGCGCACAGGGACGCCGTCGAGGGTCCAGGTGACGTCGAGGCGGTGGCTGACCGGGTGCATCGGGCGCACCCACACGACCCGGTCGGCGCCGACCGTGCCGGCCGGGGTGCCGCCGGCGATCAGCGGGACCTTCGCCGAGATCCGCTGGGTCATCCGCTCGCGGCCGACCTGGTCGAACGCGTAGCCGAGGGTCTTCATCATCGAGTGCGCACTCGGCCGCCAGACGCCGGTCTGGGTGTAGAGGCCGCCTTCGTACCGGCCGAGCCGGCCGCCGGACTCGCTGGGCTCGCCCAGCCACCGGTACCACTTCGCGTGCTGGTCCCGCATCTGCTTCTCGGTCAGCAGCGTGTGGTGGATCGAGTCGGGCTCGCCACCTTCGTAGGCACCGCCCGGGACGTTGCGGGCGTAGTAGTCGTACTCGTCGTCGAGGCCGCCGAGCGAGTGGCCCAGCTCGTGCGGCGAGATGAGCGCGGAAAGCGCGTTGCCACCGGACGCCGTCGCGTACGCGCCGCCCGCGCCGCCGTAGGTGTCGCTGTTGGCGAGGGCGAGGATCTGCCGGTTGGCCCGGGTGGTGCCGGGCACGAGGTCGGCGTACCGCTGCGCGGCGTCGTCGTCGACAGTCAACAGCCGCTGGACGCTCTGGGCGTTGCAGCCGCCCCAGAACCCCATGTTCAGCGGGGTGTCCTTCTTCGGCGCGTCGAGCGAAGGGTCACAGTCCACACCGGACTCGGGCGAGGCGATCGACACGGCGTAGACGTTGAAGTAGCTGCGGTAGGACTTGAACGGCTCGAGCGACCACAGGGTGCTGACGTGCCGCTGGACGTCGGCGAAGAACTTCGGCTGTTCGGCGGCGGTGTACCCGTCCCCGAGGACGACGAGGTTGAACCGCTGAGCGGCGGGCCCGCTCACTTGGACGTCGGTGACACTCGCGGCCGGCTCGTCGGCGTAGGCCGGCGTGGCGATTCCGACGACGATCAGCAGCGCTGCGAAGAACCCGGCCCACTTCGACATGGTCCGGTTCTACCGCAACGGAAACACCCCCGGAACCGCCGGAAGTCGGAGGCTCGCGGTATAGGGCGTTATACGCGGGTGAGCCGGTACCAGACCTCGGGCCGGCCGACCTGGCCGTAGTGCGGCTCGCGGTGTGCCATCCCGTTGTCCGCCAGGTACTCCAGGTACCGCCTCGCCGTCACCCGGGACGCTCCGATCGCGCTCGCCGCCGCTCCCGCGGACAGGCCTTCCGCGGCTCCCGACAGCGCGTCCGTGATCGCCTCCAGGGTCTGGACGCTCATCCCCTTCGGCAGCGGGGGCTGCTCCGTCGTGCGCAGCGCCCCCAGTGCCCGGTCGATCTCGGCCTGGCCCGTCACCTCGCCCGACGCGTCGCGGAACTCGCGATAGCGCTCCAGCTTTTCGCGCAGTGTCGCGAACGTGAACGGCTTCAGCAGGTACTGCACCACCCCCACCGACACCGCCGCCTTCACCAGGCCGAGGTCGCGCGCCGACGTCACCGCGATGACGTCGATCGGGAGGCCCGCCGCGCGCAAGGAGCGGCACACCGCCAGACCGTGGGTGTCGGGCAGGTAGAAGTCCAGCAGCACCAGGTCGACCGGCTCGCGTTCGCAGAACCGCAGGGCGTCGCCGCCGGAATGGACGACGCCCGCCACCGAAAACCCGGACAGCCGCTCGACGTAGACGCGGTGCGCCTCGGCGGCCACCGGCTCGTCCTCCACCACCAGCACCCGGATCACCGGTCCGCCTCCTGTCGCGGCAGGCGCACGGTGAACACCGCGCCCCGGTCCCGTCCGACGTCCACGGTGCCGCCGTAGCGGCGCACCGCCTGCCCGACCAGTGCGAGGCCGAGCCCGTGGCCGTCTTCGGCCTTCGTCGACCAGCCGCGGCGGAAGACGTCCACGTCCTCGGGGACGCCGGGTCCGGTGTCGGCGACGCGCAGCAGCAGCTCCCCGGGCCCGGAGCGGGCGGTGACGACCACCGCGGGCTTGCCGGTGCCGCGCACGGCCGCGTCGATGCCGTTGTCGATCAGGTTGCCGAGGATGGTCACCAGGTCGCGGGACGCGACGCCGAGCGAGATGTCGTCGATCACCGTGTCCGGCGTGATCGTCAGCTCGACGCCGCGCTCGCTCGCCTCCGCGGCCTTGCCCAGCAGCAGCGCGGCGAGCACCGGCTCGGCCACGGCGCCGACGACGCGGTCGGTCAGCTCCTGGGCGAGCGCGAGCTCGGCCGTCGCGAACTCGACGGCCTGCTCCGGCTGCCCGATCTCCACCAGGGAAACGACGGTGTGCAGCCGGTTCGCCGCCTCGTGCGCCTGCGACCGCAGTGCCTCGGCGAGGCCGCGGGCGGTGGTCAGCTCACCGGTCAGCGTCTGCAGCTCCGTGTGGTCGCGCAGGACGACGACGGTGCCCTGCGAGCGGCCGCCCGAGCGGACCACCGACGTGCTGACCAGCAACACGCGCGAGTCCGTCAGGTGCAGCTCTTCGGCGCGGTTCTCGGCCGACCCGAACGCTTCGACCAGCTCGGCCGGCAGGCCCAGCGACGTCAGCTCGCGCCCGACCGGCTCGGCGTCGAGGCCGAGGAGGGCGCGCGCGCCGTCGTTGCACAGGCCGATGCGCCCGTCGCGGCCGACGAGCAGCACGCCCTCACGGACCGAGTGCAGCACGGCTTCGTGGTACTCGAACAGGTTGCTCAGCTCGTCCGGCGCGACCCCGCGCGTCTGGCGGCGCAGCCGGGCGCTGATCAGCCAGCCGCCCAGCGCCCCGACCACCAGCACCCCGGCGGCGACGCCGAACAGCGGCCAGAGCCGCTCGCGCAGCTCGGCCGAGATCGCCGCGACGATGATCCCGACGGCGACCAGCGCGACCACCCGCTGCCCCGGCCCGAACACCGGGACGACCGTGCGCACCGACGGGCCGAGCGAGCCGGTGTAGGTCTCGGTGTACTGCTGCCCGCGCTGCGCCTGCTCGATCGTGCCGATGTAGTGCTGGCCGATCAGCGCCGGGTTCGGGTGGGTGTAGCGGATCCCGGCCGGGCTCATGATCGTGATGAAGTCGACGCCGGTGTCCGCCTGCACCCGGACCGCGAACGGCTGCAGCGTCACACTGGGGTTCGGGGTCGCCGCGGCCGCCGCGACGGTCGGCGCGTCGGCCACCGCCGAGGCGATCGCGCGGACCTGGTCGCGCGCGTTCTCGTCCACCGCCCGCGACGCGTCCAGGTAGGCGAACGTGATCCCGGCGCCGGCGAGCACGCAGAGCACCACCAGCTGCAGCACGAGCAGCTGGCGCGCCAGGCTCCAGCGGGACGACGTCGCGGACACCTCCTCATACCAGCACACCGGCAGGCGGCTGTCCGAACAGGACGGGGCGATCATCGCGCGAACTCAATGAACACAAGTGAGCCGGGTCACCCGAATGCCCCTACAGTGTGCCGCAACCTGGAACACCCCTGAGCTGGAGGCAACGGTGCCGACCCCACCGACAACCGACGAGACCCCGCGTCGGCGGGACAAGACCCACTACCTGTACCTGGCCGTGATCGTCGCGGTCGTGCTCGGGATCCTGGTGGGCTTCCTGTTCCCCGGCTTCGCCAAGGGCCTCAAGCCCCTCGGCGACGGCTTCGTCAACCTGATCAAGATGATGATCACGCCCATCATCTTCTGCACCATCGTCATCGGCGTCGGCTCGGTCGCGAAGGCGGCCAAGGTGGGCCGGGTCGGTCTGATGGCGTTGTTCTACTTCATCATCATGTCGACGTTCGCACTGGCGATCGGCCTGGTCGTCGGCAACATCCTGCACCCGGGCACCGGCCTGCACCTGAACCCGGCCGACGTGAAGAGCGTCCAGAAGTCCGCCGGTGGCGCCGAAGCCCCGGTCGACTTCATCCTCGGCATCATCCCGAAGACGCTCGTCTCCGCCTTCACCGAAGGCGAGGTCCTGCAGACCCTGCTGGTCGCGCTGCTCGTCGGGTTCGCGCTGCAGAAGCTGGGTCCGACCGGCGCTCCGATCCTACGCGGCATCGAGCACATCCAGCGCCTGGTGTTCCGCATCCTCGCCATGATCATGTGGGCCGCCCCGATCGGCGCGTTCGGCGCCATCGCCGCGGTGGTCGGCGCGACCGGCTGGGCCGCGTTGAAGAGCCTCGCGGTGATCATGATCGGGTTCTACGTCACCTGCCTGCTGTTCGTGTTCGTCGTGCTCGGCCTGGTCCTGTGGCTCGGCGCCCGCGTCAACATCTGGCACCTGCTGCGCTACCTCGGCCGCGAGTTCCTGCTGATCCTGTCGACGTCGTCGTCGGAGTCGGCGCTGCCGCGGCTGATCGCGAAGATGGAGCACGTCGGCGTCAGCAAGTCGGTCGTCGGCATCACCGTGCCGACCGGGTACTCGTTCAACCTGGACGGCACCGCGATCTACCTGACCATGGCGACATTGTTCATCGCCGCGGCCCAGGACGAGCCGCTCTCGCTCGGCTCGCAGATCGGCCTGCTGGTGTTCATGATCATCGCGTCGAAGGGCGCGGCCGGCGTCAGCGGCTCGGGCATCGCCACCCTGGCGAGCGGCCTGCAGTCGCACCGGCCGGAACTGGTCAACGGCGTCGGCTTCATCCTCGGCATCGACCGGTTCATGTCCGAGGCCCGCGCGCTGACCAACTTCGCCGGCAACGCCGTCGCGACCGTCCTCATCGGAAACTGGACGAAGGAGTTCGACCGCGAGAAGGCCGAACGGGTCTTCGCCGGGCAGGAACCCTTCGACGAGGCCACCATGCTCGACGAGCACAGCCCCGCGGCCGGCACCGACGACATGGACGAGACCAGCCCGCAACCCGCCCGGTAACACCAAAACGTTCGTGCTCACGCCCCCGCTGAGCACGAGCCACGCGGGCCGCTGTGCGAGTTCCCCGACTTCGCGCAGCGGCCCGTTTCCACGTCCGCGTCAGCAGGCGGCATGGCCGTCGTAGACGACGCGCGCGGCGGCGATGTCTTCGCGGTGCCGCTCCGCCCAGCCGAGCAGGCCGCTCAGCGACTGGTACAGCTCCTTCGCCATCGGCGTGGCTTCGTACTCCACGCGCGGCGGGACCGTCGGGTAGATCGTGCGCTCCAGCAGGCCGTCGCGCTCGAGGTTGCGCAGCGTCAGGGTCAGCATCCGGCGGCTGATCCCGTTGACCGCACGTTCCAGCTCGGTGAAGCGCACGGGGCCGCGGATGGCCTCCAGGAGGATGCCGATCGCCCACTTGCCGCTGATCCGGTTGATGACCTCCAGCACCGTGCAGACGTCGAGTTTCTCCGGGTCGATCTCGGTGACCTGGACAGGTACACCGATGTTCCCCTGGGACATGAAAGTGCCTCCTTACGAGCGCACCCATGGTCACACATGATGGGCACTGTTACAAGAAGTGCCCTGGCAACGACCAGGGGGAACGCTCGACTGGAGGGTCTGCTGTGCCGTTCGACACCAACGTGGCCGAGAACCATCCCACCCGCTCCCGCGGCCTCGCCCTGGCGGTGCTGTGCGCCGCCTCGCTGATGGTCGTGCTCGACAGCAGCATCGTCGCGGTGGCGCTGCCCGCCATCCAGGCCGACCTCGGCTTCACCGCCGCCGGGCTCGCCTGGGTCGTCACGGCGTACCTGGTCGCCTTCGGCGGCCTGCTGCTGATCTCCGGCCGGCTCGGCGACCTGCTCGGGCGCCGCCGCGTCTTTCTCGGCGGGCTCGGCCTGTTCACGGCGGCGTCGCTCGTCGCGGGACTGGCTCCGGACGCCGGCGTGCTCGTCGTTTCGCGGTTCGCGCAGGGGGTCGGCGGCGCGCTCGCGTCGGCCGTCGTGCTCGGCATGATCGTCACGATGTACCCCGAGCCGGGACCCCGCGCGAAGGCGATCGGGGTGTACAGCTTCACGCAGGCCGCGGGCGCGTCGATCGGGCTCATCGCGGGCGGCGCGCTGACGCAGGCGCTGAGCTGGCACTGGACGTTCTACGTCAACCTGCCGATCGGCGTGGTCGCGCTGGTGCTGGCGGTCCGGGTGCTCGAAGCCGACCGCGGCCCGGGCCTGCGGGCCGGCCTGGACGTCCTCGGCGCGGTGCTGGTCACCGCGGCGGTGATGCTCGGCGTGTACGGGATTTCGTCCTACGCCTGGGGTGCGGTGGTCGCCGCCGCCGCGCTGCTGGCCGCGTTCGTGGTGCGGCAGGCGAAGGCGCGCACGCCGCTACTGCCGCTGCGGCTGTTCCGGATCCGCGCGGTCACCGGCGCGAACGTGGTGATGGTGCTGATGGTCGCCGGGATGCTGGGCTTCCAGTTCGTCACGGCGTTGTACCTGCAGCAGGTGCTGGGCCTCGACGCGCTGCGCACCGGCGTCGCGTTCCTGCCGGTGCCGCTGGTGATCGCGGTGGCGTCGCTGGGCTTCGCCGACAAGCTGGCCGCGCGGTTCGGGGCACCGGCGGTGCTGCTGTCCGGGCTGGGCCTGGTGATCGTGGGGTTGCTGCTGCTGACGCAGGTGTCCGGCAGCTACTTCACCGGCGTCCTGCCGCCGCTGCTGGTGATGGGCCTCGGCGCGGGCGTGGCGATCCCGGCGCTGATGGGGCTGGCGATGTCGGACGTCGCCGACGCCGACGCGGGCGTGGCATCCGGCCTGATCAACACGACCCAGCAGGTGGGTGCGGCGATCGGCACGGCGGTCCTGGCGGCGGTGGCCGCGTCCCGCACGGCGAGTCTGGGCTCGCTCGGCCACCGCGAAGCACTGGCGTCCGGCTTCCGGCTGGCGTACGGCGTCAGCGCGGGCTTCCTGATCGCCGCGGTGACGCTGGGAGCGGTGGTCCTGGCCCGCCGCCCCCGCCCGGCCGCCACGCCTGCCCCGGAGGTCTGCGTGGCCGGCCGGCCGTGAGTGAAGGGTCGACACGCGTGATCAGAGGGTCGACACGCGTGATCCGGGGGGTCGACACGGCTTCCCCGACCGTGTCGACTCCGCAATCACGCGTGTCGACCCTTCACTCACGCTAGTTGGCGCTTCGATCACGCCAGGTAGGCCGAAAGGCCGCGGTGGCCCCGCCGCATCATCAGCGCGTGGTTGGCGCGGAAGAGCGGCCGGGCCACCGCGTCGAGCCGCCGCAGCAGCTCCTTGCGAGCCTGGACGTCCTGGGTGATCCGCAGGAGCGTGCCCGCGCCCGCCGCGCGGACCGCTCCCGCCAGTACCCCGTCCAGGTCGCCGCTCAACCGGACCCGCATGAGGCCCGCCCGTTCGTCCTGGTGTTCCCGGTGCATCCGGACCACCAAGCGGAACGGGAGCCGGGACCGGCAGATCAGCTCGGCGGTGTCGTCGTCCACCCGGCGCACCGTGCGGACGTCCGACCACCACCGCGGGTAGCCGGCGAGGTCGGTGACCGCGTCGAACACCCGATCGGGCGCGGTACCGGGCAGCAGCCACGTGCTGCTGAACCGGTAGCGCGCGCCCGTCATACCTGGGCCGAGACCAGCTTCCGGCCGTCCACCGTGACGATGTCGACCGACTTCACGTCGTCAGGCGCCACCAGAGCGGAACCGTCGAGCGAGAAGCCCGAACTCTCCCACTTCTCGGACACCTTCCAGCTGCCGGCGGTGACCGCCTGGCCTTCCTTCGTGACGACCTGCAGGAGGCACTGCTCCCCGGCCTTGACGCCCTTCACGGCGACGTTCACCCGGACCCAGCCCTGGAAGGGGCTCACCGACGCGGCCAGCTGCACACCGGTCGTCGGATCACGCCCTTCGACGCTCTTCGTGCCGGGCACATCGGTCGGCGGCGCGGGGATCGCGAGGGGCTCGCTTCCCCCACCCGTCTGCCGGCCGACCAGGACTCCGCCACCGAGCGCCGCCACCACCAGCACCGCCGCCGCGACCAGGGCGAGGCCCCGGCGTGACGTCGTGCGGCCCGAAGAGCGGACCGGCAGTGCTTCTTCTTCGTCGCGCACCCGGCGCAGGGTCTTCTGCAGCAGCAGATCCCCGCCCTCGGGCGGCCCGTCGAGGAACGCCTCGGGCGGTACCTCGTCGAGCGACTCGCGCAGAGCCACGAGCTCGTTCAGGTCGAACCGGCACTGCGCGCAGGTCTGCAGGTGCCGCCGCTCGAAGTCGGCCGCCTCCCCGGGATCGAGCGCGCCGAGGGCGTACGCGCCGAGCTGCGTGTGACTCTCATCGACCGCGTTCATCGCGCCACCTCCGTTCCGCTCGAAATCATCGCTGCTCTCAATGCTCTCAGTGCGTAGTACGACCTTGATTTCACGGTACCCGGTGCGACGCCGAGTGTTCTCGCCGCTTCGGCCACCGTCCGTCCCCGGTAGTAGATCTCCACCAGGACCTCTCGGTGCTCGTTAGAAAGACCGTCCATCGCGCCGAGCACCGTCATCGAGTCGACCACGCCCTGGGCGTGATCGCGCTCGACGGCCGGCGTCGGCGCGCCTTCGGCCGGTTCGGCCACCTCCTGTGGCCGGGCCGCCCGGGCACGTGCCCGGTCGGTGACCAGGTTGCGCGCGACGGTCAGCAACCAGCCGCGCACCGAGCCCTTCCCGTCGTTCTGCAGGTCGTCCGCGTGTTTCCACGCTCGGACCAGCGTCTCCTGGACCACGTCCTCGGCTGCCGCCCGATCACCGGTCAGCCTCGTCGCGTAGGCCAGCAGGCTCCGGCCGTGTTCGGCGTAAAGCTGCCGAATCAGGTCCTCGCCTTTGGCCTTCTTAGGCCGCCTGCCTCCTATGGCCACCCTCGTCCTCCCGACGGTGTTCTGAGTCGTCGAGGACAGTAGTGCAACCCTCAGCTCCACCGGCGGTGCGTGCGCCGAGCGCAGCGCGACCATGGTGTTCATCGGCTGCCCGTCCTTCCTCGTGCTGCCCGGAATCCGTCGGTTTCAGTAGCCGGAGCCACCGGCCGCGGGCTGTGCCGCGGTGATCTTGCTGCCGTCCGGGGCGACGGCGAACCAGGTGCCGTTGGCGCCCTGGCCGTTCATCTGCCCGGGGGCCTTGTCGCCCGAGAACTCGTAGAGCGCCCAGCCGTTGAGCGTGAGCTGCTTGCTGCCGTCCGGCCGCGCCAGCGTGCCGACCTGGCTGTCCTGGATGCCCTGGAGCATCGGCGAGGTCTCCCCGGCCAGCGCCGGCGGCCAGGTCGTGGCGCACTCGGCCTCGCAGTGGGACATCGGCGGCGTGGCCATGTCCTTGTCGAACCGGTAGAGCGTCTTGCCCGCGGCGTCGGTGACGACCGTCCCGACCCCCGCCACCTCCGTGGCGGCCAGCATCACGTGTCCGGGCTGCCCGTGCTCCGGGTTCCCGCCCCCGGCGGAGGCCATGTCGCCACAGGCCGACAAGGGGGCGACGACGGCGATCGCGGCGGCACACAAACTGGCCGTCCGGATACGGTTCATGGCGTTTCTCTCCTCGGTGAGGGCGGCACCGCCGTCCGGCGGACCTCGACACCTGAGACACGGACGGTTGCGGGAAACGGTTCAGCGGGCTTTCGCGCGGTTCGGTGCCGGTCCGGGGCCGGATTGGTGCGTTCCGGTGATCGGCACGACCTTGTCGCCGTGCGGGCGGGTTCCTAAGCTGATCACGATCGCCGCCGCCCCCGCTTCACCCGGGAGCCGCCGTGTCCGTGAAACCCCTGCTCTGCGTGGCGCTGCTGGCCGCGGGCTGTGCCACCGCCGCGCCGGCGCCCTCGTTCACCGCTTCGCTGACGTCACCGACCGACGTGCTGTTGACGTGGCCGGACGACGAGGCCGGCCACCGCGTCGAGTACGCGAACGACCCCGCCGGGCCGTGGACGACGCTGCGGTTCCTCCCCGCCCACACGACGAGCTACCACCACCCGGACCTGATCCCCCGGACGCCGTTCTACTACCGGGAGCAGCCGTTCACCGGCCCGGTGACGACCGAGCTGCACGAAGTGACGTCCGGCGACACAGTGACGTTCACGTGGGCCGACCGCACGAGCGACGAAGCCGGGTTCCTCCTGGAGATCCGGCGGCCGGGCACGCCGGACTTCGACCCGGTCGAGGTGACCGACCCGGACACGACGACGTGCACCTTGTCCGTGCTCCCCGGCGAGGCGGGCTCGGCCTACCGGCTCCGGGCCCTGCACTACGGCCCGCTCTCCCCGGTGGTCCACCAGACCACCGGGGAGGAGCGGTGAGCCGCTATTCGGCCGTGAGGACGGTGCGCAGGAACTCGCCCGTGTAGCTCTCCTCGACGCTCGCGATGTGCTCCGGCGTGCCCTCGGCGACGATCGTGCCGCCGCCGTTGCCGCCTTCGGGGCCCATGTCGATGATCCAGTCGGACGTCTTGATCACGTCGAGGTTGTGCTCGATCACGATCACCGAGTTGCCCTTGTCGACCAGCCCGTTGATCACGCCGATCAGCTTGTTGATGTCCTCGAAGTGCAGGCCGGTCGTCGGCTCGTCGAGGATGTACACCGTCTTGCCGGTCGAGCGCTTCTGCAGCTCGCTGGCCAGCTTGACGCGCTGCGCCTCGCCGCCCGAGAGCGTCGGCGCGGGCTGGCCGAGCCGGACGTAGCCGAGGCCGACGTCCACCAGCGTCTGCAGGTGGCGGTGGATGGCCTTGATCGGCTCGAAGAACTCCGCGGCCTCCTCGATGGGCATGTCGAGCACGTCCGAGACGGTCTTGCCCTTGTAGTGCACCTCGAGGGTTTCCCGGTTGTACCGCGCGCCCTTGCAGACCTCGCAGGGGACGTAGACGTCCGGCAGGAAGTTCATCTCGATCTTGATCGTGCCGTCGCCGGCGCACGCCTCGCAGCGGCCGCCCTTGACGTTGAACGAGAACCGGCCCTGCTGGTAGCCGCGGACCTTCGCCTCGGTCGTCGCGGCGAACAGCTTCCGCACGTGGTCCCAGACGCCGGTGTAGGTGGCCGGGTTGGAGCGCGGGGTCCGCCCGATCGGCGACTGGTCGACGCGCACCAGCTTGTCGACGTTGCCGAGGCCGTTGACCCGGGTGTGGCGGCCCGGCACCTGGCGGGCGCCGTTGAGCTTGTTCGCCAGCACCGTCGCCAGGATGTCGTTCACCAGCGTCGACTTGCCCGAGCCCGAGACGCCGGTGACCGAGACCAGCGCGCCGAGCGGGAACGAGACGTCCAGCCCGCGCAGGTTGTGCTCGCGCGCGCCCACGACGGTCAGCTGCCGCTTCTTGTCGATCGGCCGCCGGATCGCCGGGATCTCGATCCGCCGCCGCCCGGACAGGTACTGCCCGGTGATCGACTCCTTGCTCTTGAGCAGCTTCTTGTACGGTCCACTGTGGACGATGTGGCCGCCGTGCTCGCCCGCGCCCGGGCCGATGTCGACCACCCAGTCGCTCGAGCGGATCGTGTCTTCGTCGTGCTCGACGACGATCAGCGTGTTGCCCAGGTTCCGCAGCCGCGTCAGCGTCTCGATCAGGCGGTGGTTGTCGCGCTGGTGCAGGCCGATCGACGGCTCGTCGAGCACGTACAGCACGCCGACCAGGCCCGAACCGATCTGCGTCGCGAGCCGGATCCGCTGCGCTTCACCACCCGAAAGAGTGGCCGACGCGCGGTCGAGCGAGAGGTACGTCAGGCCGACGTCGAGCAGGAAGCGCAGGCGGGCCTGGATCTCCTTGAGCACCGCGCCGGCGATCATCGACTCGCGCTGCCCGAGCTCCAGCTCGTCGAGGAACTGCGACGCCTCGGCGATGGACAGCGCGCAGACCTCGGCGATCGACATGTCACCGCGGGACTTGTGCTGCAGCGTGACGGCCAGGATCTCCGGCTTGAGCCGCGTGCCCTGGCAGGCCGGGCACGGCACCTCGCGCATGTAGCCCTCGTACCGCTCGCGCATGTACTCGGACTCGGTCTGCTCCTGGCGCCGCTCGAGGAACGGGATGACGCCCTCGAAGGCCGCGTAGTACGACCGCTGGCGGCCGTAGCGGTTCTTGTAGCGGACGTGCACCTGCTCGTCGACGCCGTGCAGGACGGCCTTCTGGGCCCGCGCGGGCAGCCGGCGCCACGGCGTGTCCATCCGGAAGCCGATGGTCTCCGACAGCGACTCCAGCAGCCGGATGAAGTAGTCCGCGCTCTGCCCGCCCGACCACGGCGCGATCGCACCCTCGCCCAGCGACAGCTCGTCGTCCGGGACCACCAGCTCCGGGTCGACCTCCTTGCGGATGCCGATGCCGGTGCACTCGGGACAGGCGCCGTAGGGCGAGTTGAACGAGAACGAGCGGGGCTCGAGGTCCTCGATCGCCAGGGGGTGGCCGTTGGGGCAGGCCAGGTTCTCGGAGAAGCCGCGGATCCGGTGCGGGTCGTTCTCGGGCAGGTCGACGAACTCGAGCTCGATGAGCCCGTCGGCCAGCCGCAGCGCCGTCTCGACCGAGTCGGTGAGCCGCTGGCGCGAAGACGACTTCACGCTCAGCCGGTCGATGACCACGCCGATCTGGTGCTTTTCCTGCTTCTTCAGCTTCGGCGGGTCGGTCAGCGCGTGGACCGTCCCGTCGACGACCACGCGCGCGTAGCCCTGCTGCTGCAGGTTCTCGAACAGGTCGACGTACTCGCCCTTGCGCCCGCGCACCACCGGCGCGAGCACCTGGAAGCGGACGCCTTCGTCCATCTCCAGCACCTGGTCGACGATCTGCTGCGGGGTCTGCTTGCTGATCGGCTCGCCGCACTTGGGGCAGTGCGCCTTGCCGGCCCGCGCGTAGAGCAGCCGCAGGTAGTCGTAGACCTCGGTGATCGTGCCCACGGTCGAGCGCGGGTTGCGGGAAGTCGACTTCTGGTCGATCGACACCGCGGGCGAGAGGCCCTCGATGAAGTCGACGTCCGGCTTGTCCATCTGCCCCAGGAACTGGCGGGCGTACGCCGAGAGCGACTCGACGTAGCGGCGCTGCCCTTCGGCGAAGATGGTGTCGAAGGCGAGGCTCGACTTCCCGGACCCGGACAGACCGGTGAATACGATCAGGCTGTCGCGGGGCAGGTCGAGATCCACGCCGCGGAGGTTGTGCTCGCGGGCACCGCGAACAACGAGGCGATCAGCCACGCCAGGGTCCCTTCAGTGTCATTCTCAGCTGCGGTCGCCGGCCCGGTGGGAGGCTGCACGGGCGGCCTCTCCATGCTACGAGCCACCACCGACAGAAACTGGCTCCACGTCTTTGACCTGCGGTTCTTCCGGCTTTCGCCGAGTGGTGAGCCACCGGTGGACCGGCCGTTCGACCCCCGCGGTGACCGCCCAGCCCGCCAGCACGGCGGCACCGACGACCACGGGGAGCCGCAGCCAGCCGGGCAGGCCGGCGTCGAGCAGGGCGCGGGCCAGGACGTAACCCAGTTCCTGGTGCACCAGATAAAGACCATACGAGATGCCCGCGAGCCAGGTGACGGCCGGGGCGATCCTCGCGAGTCCGGGGAACCGCCAGTCCGGGCCGCGGGCGGCCAGGCAGACCAGCAGCAGGAGCACGGCGAACCCGATCGTGGACGGCCAGCGCAGGGCGTCCTGCGGCAGCGCGACGTGGAACGGGAAGACCTGCAGGTCCTGCGCGGCGACGGCGGCGAGGACGAACAGCGCGGCGTGCCACGTCCGGAGCCGCCGCTGCGACCAGAGCCACAGCGCGACGCCGATGGCGAAGACGTGCAGCCGGTGCAGGCCGAGGCCGTAGTAGAAGGTCTCCACGACCGGGCCGGCCGTCCCCGGTGGGAAGACCAGGAAGCGGAGCGCGAGCGGGACGAGGATCAGGGCCCACAGCAGGGCGACGGTCAGCCGGTGGGTGCGCCACGACCGCGGCCACAGCAGGGCTGCGCCGGTGAAGGCCAGCAGCTGCACCGGCAGCGTCCAGTAGGAGCCGTCGAGGTAGTAGAACGTCTCCGACCGGACGCCCCACTCCTGCACCATGCCGAGGTTGGCGACCAGGTCGAGCCCGGTGGGGATGTACCACGGCGCCGGGTTCGCCGGCGGCCCCTGCGGCACGCCGAAGAGGAACCCGAGGACCCCCGACGGGTACGGCAGACCGCTGAAGGAGATGGCCGCCCACCGCGTCACGACGTAGGTCACCAGGACGGCGACGAGGTAGGCGGGCACGAGGCGCGCGACGCGGTTCCACAGCCACCGGCGCGGATTGCCCTTGCGGAGGCTCGCGCAAACGAAGAAGGCGGAGATCACCAGCAGGATCGCGGCGCCGAACTGCGCTGTCACCCTTACGGGGTACCCCGTCAGTTCCGGGTGCAGAAGAGCACCCTGGTGGGTGACGTGCCCGAGGATCACCGCGAGGACGGCGACGACGCGGAGGAGGTCCCAGCTGATCCGGCGCGGCGTCGGGGAGGTGGGCACGGTCGTCCTGAGGTCGGCTGGGCTGGGGGTCGGCGTGAGCCTACGTGTCTTGTCGCCACGGCGCTTGTGCGGGTGGAACCGGTTGGGGCGAAACGACTACCGTGTGCCAGGTGAACATCGTGGAGACCTACACGGGGCACGTCGACCCGGGCGGCGACGCCTCCCGGCGCACCCTGGACGCGCTGACCATCACCAAGCTGTCCGTCGGCCCGATGGACAACAACACGTACCTGCTGGTGTGCCGGGCGACCCAGGAGGCCCTGCTGATCGACGCGGCGGCCGACCCGGAGCGCATCTCGGACTTGATCGGCCACGGCCCGGACCGGCCCGCGTTGAAGACGGTGGTGACCACCCACCAGCACGGCGACCACTGGCAGGCACTGGGCGCGGTGGCGGGGGCGAACGGGGCGAACACGGCGGCGCACCCGCTGGACGCATCGCCGTTGCCGGTGCCGCCGGACTTCCTGGTGGAGCACGGGGACACGCTTTCGGTGGGGCAGGCCACTCTTTCGGTGATCCACCTGAGGGGGCACACACCGGGGTCGATCGCGCTGCTGTACCGCGATCCTTCGGGGCACCCGCATCTCTTCACGGGGGACTCGCTGTTCCCGGGTGGGGTGGGACGGACCACGTCGCCTGAGGACTTCGCGTCGCTTGTGGACGACGTCTCGTCGCGGATCTTCGACGAGCTGCCGGACGAGACGTGGTTCTACCCGGGCCACGGGGATGATTCGACGCTGGGAGCGGAGCGCCCGAAGCTGAAGGAGTGGCGCGACCGCGGCTGGTGAGATCATTAGCCACAGACATGGACCCCGCCATTCCCCCTATTGACCTACCGCCAATAGAGGGAATGGCGGGGTCCATCACCGTTCACCGCGGGACGCCACGGCATCTCCATTAGCAACGGAAACCATCTCCGAAAGTAACAAGAGCGCAACGCCGTCAAGCCGATTCGTCCGATGCGTAACAAGCAACACGTCGCAGGCGACGACGTATCTACGCATCAGAAGCAAGCGGCAGCCAAGACGAACTTTGCTACTCGGGGAGACGCGAGATGGACATCGAGGATATCTGCGAGCATCTCGGCACCGAGTACGCCCACAAAGGGTATTCCGAAGCATGGACTCATGAAGGCCCGAAACTCCAATCAACCTTGCGTTCCTTCGTCGAAAAATATGGGAATCTGTACAAGTTAACAGAAGCTCTCAGCCTGGGAGGTAGCGGTATAGCACTCGCCGCCGAGTTCATACCCCTTGGCAACGAGCCGCAGGTGATTAAATTCCCCCGCCCCGTACTCGGACAAGAAGAAGCCCTCAACCAGACGATCGCCAAGGAAACCGAAAAACTTAGAACTCTTCGTCATCAGAACATCATTCGCATCACATTTCAGGGCGAAGTCGAAGGACCCGAGGCTACACAATTCTACGCCATGGAGTATCTCGAAGGAGTGCGGGACGCCGACGACTATTTGCTTCACTTGACGGATGTCCACAGATTAACAGTCAACCTTATCGAGATCGTCCAGGGATCCCTGAGCGGACTGTCTTACCTCCACGACAACGGGATCGTGCATCTCGACCTGAAGCCGGCCAACCTCTTCGTGAACACAAAAGGCAAAGTAGTCGTAGCCGATTTTGGGTTCGCCAAAAAATTCGCCAACTCGGGCCAGACCGCAAATATAGGCGGCACAGACGGGTACATGCACCCCGAATACGCCCAACTCATGGTCAGAACCAGTGATCCAAATCGAAACCAGGGTGGAACTACCCTAAGAGACCAGCTGAAGCCAATTTGGGATATTTTTAGCCTTGGCCAGACCTACCTCAGACTACTCGAAATTGCTGATAAGCGCGACCCGAAGGGAGCGTCCGACTACCAGCGACAGTACATCCGCTTGATGTCCTATCGAATGCTGGACGGACACTTTCCCTTTGGACCACTGCCCAACGGGCTGCCGCGCGCCGTATTCACCGCAACATCCTATAAAGATGCACACGATGTTCTTGTCGATCTCGGAAAGCTGACCGGCACACACAACCTGGCTGTTCAAGTCCCAGAAATATCGCGATATCAGAAACACACAATCCAAGCGGCGAGCCATGGCCCAGTCCCATTCACTCCGCGTGTAGAAAAATTGATCGACTCTCCCGAGGTGCGCCGACTTGGACAACTTCCACAACTTGGCTTGGTTCAGTTCATCTACCCGACAGCCACTCACAGCAGGCTTGAGCACAGCCTCGGCACGTTCGCCATGGCGTGCAGGTACATTCGATCCCTTTACAACGATCCGTTCAATCCGCTGTTTCGCCAGATAGTCACAGATCGAGATATCGAAGCACTACTGGTAGCAGCGCTCGTTCACGATGTCGGACACTACCCACTCGCCCACGACTTGGAGGAGGCGGACGAGGACGTATTCGGCCACGAGCGCCGCACTCTTGAAATACTCCATGATACACACAGTGAAGTTTCGGCGGTCATCAACTTCCAGAACGGATCCACCACCGACGAACACTGGGCAATCACCGTTGATGACGTTACATCTATTTTGGATCGAACCACTACCGGCATCAAGAGCCAGGTACTGCGATCGTGCCTCGATGGCCCCATAGACGCCGACAAGCTCGACTACCTATTACGCGACTCCGAGAACTTGCGACTACCTTACGGACGCGGCATCGATGTCGAAAAACTAATCCAATCACTAACAGTAATCGCCGAAATGAAGCTCGGCAAGACCACCGCCAGAGTAGGTATTCACGAGCGCGGCAAGATCGCCGCCGAAAGTCTGGCATTTGCGCGATATGCGATGTACGGATCAGTATACTGGCACCATGCCCATCGATCGGCGAAATCGATGCTGAATGCACTGGCATTCGAAGCCCTTCATCAAGCGGAGCAAGCAGACCGGACGTCGAAAGCTGGATACAAAAAAGCCCTCCGAGAGGACTTATATGACTTTCTGTCCGCCGCCAGCAAAAACCAAACGGAGCTCGCTCTCCTCGCCAGGGTTCCTCAGGACAATAGTGCAGCATTTCTAGACCACGGCAGCGAAGACTTGATACATTGGCTCGATGAACGTGGGAAATTGAGGGCCCACAGCCTAGCGGATTCGTTGATAAGCCGAGATCTCTTCAAGAGAGCCCTGGTTATTTCCCGGGTTCACGATGGAGCCTTCGACTGGAGCGCCGTCGAAGACGTATACGGGCATCTCGGCAAGAACTGGCGAATACGGCGCCGTGTCAATGAAATCCTCCAAGGATTTGTAGTCGACCAGTTGCGGTCCTCGACACCCGGAACAAGCAGCGCACTCGCGGCAAACAATGTCACCCGCGCCATCGCGACGTCAGCCGAAGGGCCGGTGATCTTGGTGGACTACCCGCCCGACAAAACAGGTGTATTGCACGGCTCGAGTCTTGATTATTTGCGGGAAGGCGCACTCCGACGAGAAGATGGGGACGACACCGGCATCGAAGGTCTCGAACAGTCTCCCGTCTGGCGATCTCTACGGAACGACTCCCGGCGCTCTCTGGCAAAACTGAGAGTTTTTTGTCACCCGTTGCTACAAGCACCGATTTCGGCCGCAATCTCCAGGCCTGACTTCGAGAAAGCGATTCGAGACGCCATCACACAGGCTCAGCATGACGTGCGTTAGAACGAGCGACGAGCGTGTACTCGAGTCGAACGCTGCCGAACACTCCAGGGCGGTCCACCTCGGCCAGTCAGCCTGAACAGGTCCTCCCGGCCCCGTTCGGAGCAGCCGGGTAACGATAAGGGACTTCCGCGCAACTTCCCGGACGAACCGGGCGTCCCCAGCAGACCCAGCGCTGGGACTTCCACCGGTTCGCTCCAGGAGGTCCACCATGTCCAGACCCGTCAGACGTACGCTCCTCGCCGTCACGATCCTGCTCGCGGGAACCGTCGCCGCCGCCGCGCCGGCCCACGCCGCTCCCACCATCCCGGCCATGACGAACATCCGGACCGGGAACAACCCCACCTTCGACCGGATCGTGCTCGACCTGACGTCCGGACCCGCGCCCGCCGTCAGCTACCAGCTCACCGACGAGCTCACCGCCGACCCGAGCGGGGAAGTCGTCTGGCTCACCGGCGAATACTTCATCAACGTCTCCGCGACTCCCGCCGCCGCGCACGATGATGCCGGGAGCCCCACCTACACCGGGCCGCAGAAGTTCCGGACGCGGAACCTCGCCAACGTCATGGCCGTCGCCGTCACCGGGGACTTCGAAGCCCACCTCACCATCGGGCTCGGCGTGCGGTCGCGGACCGCGGTGAACGTCTTCACGCTCACCGGGCCCAACCGCGTCGTCATCGACGTGGCCCACTAGGGGAACGCGGGGGAGTCACCCGCGCTCGTACGGGATCTTCTCCCCCGCCTCCACCGCGACCGGCAGGTGGTTGCCCGCCGGCGGCAAGGGGCACGTCGCGAAGTCCGTGAACGCGCACGGCAGGTTCACCGCCCGGTTGAAGTCCAGCGTCACCGTTCCGTCCGCCGAAGGCGCGCTGACCGGCAGCGAACGGTTCGCCGCGTACGTCGTCACGCCGCTCGTCTCGTCCGTGAACAGGATGCTGAAGCCGCCGTCCCTGCCATTGAACGCGGTCAGCGTGTGCGACGCTCCATCCAAAGAAAAGTGCACCAACCCCGGCGCCGTGTACACGTGGCTGAGGCCCTCCACCACCGCGCCGACCGTCGTGGGCCGCGGTGCGTCGAACGGCTCGAAACGCCCCTCGATCACCCAGGACGGCGATGGCTCGAACGCCGGGATGCCGTGGAACTCGCGCAGGACCTCGGCCTTCGGGTCGTGCACGCGGATCAGGTACCCGGACCGGCGGGCGACCTCGATCTCGACGTCGCCGGCCAGCACGCGCGTGCCCGCGCCGCTGTTGACCAGCTCGAACCGGCGGGTCCCGGTGATCGGCGAACCCTCGTGCGTCAACGTCGCGCCGGCCGGGTCGACGTACGCCGCCTCCGCGTCCTGCCACCAGCGGCCCGGGATGCCCGGGTACTCGCGCGGGGCGTCGGTCAGCCAGTCGAGCGACACCAGCGCCAGCCAGCCGTGGGGTGCCGCGAGGTCCTCCTCGCGGTGGGTCTTCCAGTCCTGCCACTCGCTCGTGAACGTGCTCATCGCGGGCCCCTTCTGCTCGGCTACGACGGTGCCAACCCGCCGCCCGCGCCGGTATTCCGCGTCCCAGTATCCGGACCGGTCCGCAGCCACGCGATTTCACGCTCGCCGCCGGCGGGGACGACGACGCGCCGGAACCCCGGCTCGTCCGGGAGAGCGGTGTGGAACCGGTCGGAGAGGATCAGCAGCTGGTCGCGCTCCGGGGCCGCGGCCATCGCCGCCTTCAGCACCTCCGCGTCGCACAGCCAGACCGCCAGCGCGATCGCCGCGCCGCCGAAGTTCGGCGGCCGCAGCACGACGTCGCCGTGGTCGGCGGCGAGCCTCAGCCGCAGCCTGCCGAACTCGTTGAGGTGGCGGTTGCGGCGCCGCAGCGCCTCGCCCAGCCCGTCGGCGAACTCCGTCGCGACCCACCGCAGCGGCACGGTCGGCGGGATGACCAGCGTCGTGTTGTCCCCCTCGGCCCGGCGGTACCAGGTCGGCGTCCGGTACGGCACCGGGACGTGGTCGAACACCTCGTCCAGCACCCCGTCGAGGGTGGTACCGAGGTGCACCGCGCGGGCGGTGCCGCCGCGGCTCGGGGAGACGATCCCGAGCCGGACGACGGTCGCGGCCACCGGGACGGTGCGCATGGCCTCAGTCCTCCCGGGGGTCGAAGGACCACTGCAGGCCGTAGCTCAGCCCCTGGTGCAGGTCGTGGAACTCGAGCGCCACCTCGCCGACGCGGTTGACCGTCAGCGCGTCGCCCGAGTCGACGCCGTCGTCGACGACCCGGCCCGGCACGCCGTTGAGCCGCCACACGCGCGGCGGCGGGTTCGCGCGGTCGAACCGGACCCGCACCGAGAACTCTTCGCAGCGGCGCAGGGGCGTCATGACGTAGTACGGCCGCAGCGACGTGCGCCGCGGCGCGAAGCGGATCCCGTACTCGTGCCGCTGGCCGAGCCGCAACGGGCTGGGGAGCCGCATGACGAACTGCGCGTGGCTCACCGAAACCTGGCGCGCTTCGACGATCTCGCCGCCGAACAGGACCTCGGCGGCGATGTCCGGCACCGGGTCGCTGCCCGGCTCGGCCGGGACGCTGAACGAGAGGACCAGCTCGTCGAGCTCGTCGACCTCCGCGACGATCCGGCGCTCCTCCTGCAGGTCCGGCGGGTCGCGGTCGAGGCGGAGCACCGCCTTCGCCGACTCGGCGTACCAGCCGGCCAGCGGGTGCCGGTCACGGTCCGGCGGGGGTGCGCCGAGCAGCTCTTCGAGCCGGCGGAACGCGAGGTCGATCCGCCGGCGCGCGGTGCGCGGGTCGCGGTCCAGGACGCTGGCCAGCCACGAGATCCGCCGGTCGAGGAACTCCCCCGCGGCCTCTTCGTGCAGGCCGAGCGCCGCGAGCGCGGCCAGGCGCAGGTCGGCGGGCAGCCGGCCGCAGAGCTCGGTCAGGCGCAGCACGAGCTTCTGCCGGGCGGCGGAGGGCTGGTCGGCGCCGGTGATCTCGCACGCCTCGCGCAGGCAGGGACCGATCCGCTGGTGCAGGTCGGCCGCATCGAGCCCGCGGCCGCGGCGCAGTTCGTTCAGCTCGCGCACGAACGGGAAGGAGCTCTCCGGCCGCATCCCACCCCCTCCCGGCGCCGCGGTGAAAATGACGGTCCAGATTACCAAGAATCGGTTCCGCGCGACGGGTGACAGATCGCGGACACCCGCATTTCCGGAAATACCCGGCCGGCCGGCCCCCCACGAGCCGGCCGACCGGGCGCCGCGGGTCAGTTCGCGCCGAAGATCAGCGCCCAGATCGAGTGGCTCTCCATCACACACACCTCCTCATCGCTGCGCCCAGGCCGAGACGGGGAACGAGGAATCGCCGTGTGACGCCGGCGCGGCGGCGAAGATCCGTTGCGGATTTCACGGCAAAGCGTTCCCCGAGCTCGCTTCGAAAGGGAATCCGGCCGGTCGGCATCTGATTCTTTTCCGGCCGGAACCCAGGATCGCGCCTGGGTGGGGTCCGCTCAGAGGTCTGCTGTCACGGGCGTTGTGTGCCGTTTGGCTCAGAACGGGCGAAGGCCCGCAAGACGCGCAGCTCGCGGATGACGATCCGGCGGCGGCCGGTTTCGACGATCCCCCGCTCCCGCAGCATGCGCAACGCCCGGGCGACGGTACGCCGGGCCGCCCCGATCTGCGCGCCGATGTCCTCCTGCGAGCCCTCGATGAGCACGCCCCCGGGGACGCGCCGGCCGTGTTCCTCGGCCAGCCGGACCAGGACCACCGCGACGCGGCGGCTGACGTCGAAGGCCGCGGCGTCGACCCGGGCCGACTCGGCGCTGCGCAGCCGGGCCGCGACGGTCTTGATCGTCGCGATGGCGATCTCCGGCCGGGCGTGCAGGACGTCGACGAACTCCGCGCCGGTCAGCTGGAAGACGGTGCAGGGTTCGATCGCGCGCACCGACGCCGACCGCGGCAGTCCGGTCACGGCGGCGAGGTCGCCGAGCACCTCGCCGGGGCCGCGCAGGCCGAAGAGCACCTCGCGGCCGTCCTCGACGATCGTGGAGACGCGCACCCAGCCGGCGACCAGCACGTGGACGTGGTCGGACGGGTCGCCCTCCATGAGCACGACGTCGTTCGCGCGGAACCGGCGGCGGGTGCCCCTGGCGAGCAGGTAGTCGCGATCGGCGTCGGCGAGATAGGCCAGGAGCGCTCCCTCGGCCTTGTCGTCATGCCCGCCCATGGCTCCCCTCCGGATCTCCACCGTACTGTGCCGTTCGTTACTGATCCGACCACAGTCACAGCCGGATGGCTTTCGTGGCAATCGCACGTACCGCTCGAGGGCCGGCCTACTTTCGGTCGGATCAGTAACGCGGCGTGGCGGGCCGGGGCGAGAGCCGGGACCGGTAGGGTCGCCGCGTGGACGTGGAGATCTTCACCGACGGCGCGTGCAGCGGGAACCCGGGACCGGGCGGCTGGGGCGCGGTGCTCCGCTACGGCAAGCACGAGCGCGAGCTGTACGGCGGCGAAGCCACCCCGACGACGAACAACCGGATGGAGCTGACGGCGCCGATCCGGGCGCTGGAGACCCTGACCCGGCCGTCGCAGGTCCGCGTGTACACCGACAGCACGTACGTGCGCAACGGGATCATGCAGTGGCTGCCCCGCTGGAAGAGCAACGGCTGGCAGACGGCGGCGCGCGAGCCGGTGAAGAACGCGGACCTGTGGCAGCGCCTGGACGCGGCGGCCGGCGCCCACGAGGTCGAGTGGCTGTGGGTGAAGGGCCACGCGGGACACCCGGAGAACGAGCGCGCCGACCGGCTCGCGGTGCGTGGGGCCCAGGAAGCGAGGGAGACCGGGAAGCCGGTCAACGCGGAATAGTCCTCAGTAGACGGTCGCGGCCGCCGTGGGATGCTTTCCCCATGACTCCCGCTTCGTGCCCGTGCGGCCTCGCCGAGTCCTACGCCGCCTGCTGCGGCCGGTTCCACGACGGCGCCCTCGCGGCGCCGACCGCCGAACTGCTGATGCGGTCACGGTTCAGCGCCTTCGCCGTCGGGGACACGGCGTACCTGCTGCGCACCTGGCACCCGGACACCCGCCCGCGCCGGCTGAGCCTCGACGCCGGCCAGGAGTGGACGCGGCTGGAGATCCTCGGCCGGACGGGCGGCGGGCTGCTGCACACCGAAGGCACGGTCGAGTTCCGCGCGCACTACCGCGACCACGGCCGCGACGGGTTCATGGAGGAGAACAGCCGCTTCCGCCGCGCCGACGGCCAGTGGGTCTACCTCGACGCGGAAGCCTGATGGGCACCGCACTCGTCGGCGTGGGCGGCGCACTGCTCGGCGTGCTCGTCGGCGGCTTCCTCCAGCTGCTGCAGGCGTCGCGCAGCCGCCGGTGGCAGCGCGAAGACGCGCTCGGGAAGCTGAAGCAGGCCATCTACGCCGAGTACCTGCGCTCGATCAGCGCGAGCTACGGCCAGGCGATGGCCGGCGAGCGCAGCCACGGCGAAGACGCCCGGTTGCACGCCGCCACCGCCGAGATCGAGGTGCTGGCCGGGGCCGAGGTCTCCGGATCGGCGCGGGATCTCGCGAACACGGTGATCGAGGTGCACACGAAGATAGCCGCGGGCGACGGCGTCGAAGAGGCGACCGTCGCCGCGGTCGACACCCGGCGGCTCGCGGTGATCGCCCTCTTCAAAGCCGATCTCGGAATAACCGCGTAACGGGCCCCGACGCCGTGCTAAACAGTGCTGCGATGGGAAAACTGACGCGCCGCGCCCGGGCCAAAGCCGACTACTTCGGCTTCATCGGCGCCCGGGAGTGGCCGCTCGCCGCCTCCGGGCTGGGTGTTGTGCTCGGGGTCGTCACCCTCCTGCCGAGCGCCGTCGGGGTCGTGCTCTCCGTCGTCGCGCTCGGGCTCGGGGTCGCCACCTTCACCCGGGACGTCCGGTTGCTGCGCCGCCGCTGGGCCGGGTTCGCCTTCACCACCATCGCCGCGCCCTTCCCGACCGCCGAGCTGCCGCCGCCGTCGGCGTATCCGGCGTCGGAGTACCTCGCCGTGCCCGCTCGCGGGACCGCGCTGGTCAGCGCCGCGATCGACCGGGACCTCCGGACCGAGCGGCACACGATCACCGTCGCCGAGGAGCCGTACCGGCTGCCTCCCGCGCTCAAAGCCACCGCGCCGCACGTGCTGCCGCTGCGGGCGCGCGGGAGGCTGCTCTTCAACGGCCCGATCGTCGGCATGCGCGGCGATCCGCTGCCCGCCGCCGGCGCGCGGCCCGCGCCGATCCGGCTGCACCGGGCCCGGTTCTTCGACGCCGTCTGCTCCAACGAGCTCGGCACGCTCCGCATCACCCGCGCCGACACCGGCGAGGAGTACGACCTCCGCAGGGCCGAACTGACTGACACCGACGGCGCGCTCCGTGAGCTCGGCAGCAGCACGCTGGCCGACCTCGTCGGCGTCTCCACCGTCGCGTTCACCACCGACGGCAAGCTCGTCACCGTCCGGCAGTCGTCGCTGAACGCCGTGAGCGGGCTGCTGCTCGCGCCGTCGGGCAGCGGCTCGCTCGAGCCGCGGGACCTGCGCACGGCGGACGGCGGCTCGCGCCGGTCGCTCCACACCGCCGTTTGCGCCGGGATGGAACGTGAACTCCGCGAGGAGAGCGGTCTCAAGCCCGACGACGTCCGCGAGACCAAGCTGGTCGGGTTCGCGCGCTGGATGGAGCGCGGTGCCAAGCCCGAGTTCTTCGGCGTGACCGAGCTGGCGGTCGACAGCACCGAGATCGCCGCGCGCCGCCCGGTCAGCGGCGAGCGCCTCTACAGCGCCGGGCTGACGCTCTTCGACGTCGACCTCGCGGCCATCGGGGCCGCGCTGGCCGACGGTGTCCCGCTGAGCGAAGCACTTCCGCAGCGGATCTGGGAGGACGGTTCGCTGCCGCTCCTGCTGGCACTGCGCGCCGCGGCGGTGTGGCGGGCGACGCGGGTCTGACCGATTCGCCCCTGTTCTCCGGGTGACCGGACCGCTACGATCGTCCGCAATTGTTAGGAAAGTTCCCTAACGATGGTCCGCTGTCCCCCACGCCGCCGCGGTGCCTAGGAGGCGCGCTAGTGAGCTATCGGCTGAGAAGAACCCGGACCCTCGTGGCGGCGGCGGTGCTCGCCGTCGCCGTGAGCGGGGCGACCGTTCCCGCGGCGACCGGACAGGAACAGGTGCGGGTGCAGGCGACGGGCCCGGCCACCGCCGTCCCCGGCTTCCTGATCCAGACGTCGGCGCAGGTCAGTGACGACTCGGCGGTGTCGAAGCCCGGCTTCAACACCGCCGGCTGGTACCCCGTCGGCCCCCGGTCGACCGTCTACGCCGGGCTGCTGGCCAACGGCAAGTACGCCGACCCGTTCTACTCGACGAACATGAAGAACGTGCCGACCGCGGACTTCAAGGTCCCCTGGTGGTACCGCACCGACCTCACGGTCACCGACACCACCCAGCGCACCTACCTCGACTTCAGCGGCGTGCTGTCCAAGGCCGACGTCTGGGTCAACGGGACGCGGATCGCGGACAAGACCCAGGTCACCGGTGCCTACACCCGCCACGACCTGGACATCACCGCGCAGGTGAAGGCCGGGACGAACAGCATCGCGTTCAAGGTCTACCCGAACGACCCGAACAAGGACCTGTCGATGGGCTGGATCGACTGGGCGCAGACCCCGCCGGACCAGAACATGGGCATCGTGCGGGACGTCCTCGTCCGGCGCAGCGGCCCGGTGGCGCTGCGCGGCGGTCACGTCGTCACGAAGCTGACCGGCCTCAGCCACGCCGACCTCACGGTCAAGGCCGATGTCCGCAACGACTCGGCGGCCGCGGTCTCCACGACGGTATCCGGCACGGTCGCCGGGAAACCGATCAGCCAGACCGTTTCCCTGGCGGCCAAGGAGAAGAAGACCGTCACGTTCCCGGTGACCGGGATCGACAACCCGCAGGTCTGGTGGCCGGCCGGGATGGGCGGGCAGCCGCTCTACGACCTCGACCTGACGGCGAACGTCGGCGGCGCGGCGTCGGACTCCTCCCACGAGAGCTTCGGCGTGCGCCAGGTGACGGCGAACAAGAACTCCAGCGGCGGCCGGTCGTACACGATCAACGGGCGCCCGCTGCTGATCAAGGGCGGCGGCTACTCGCCGGACCTGTTCCTGCGCTGGAACGAGCAGTACGCGGCCGACAAGCTGGCCTACGTCAAGGACCTCGGGCTCAACACCGTGCGCCTGGAAGGGCACATCGAGCCGGACGAGTTCTTCGACCTCGCCGACCGGATGGGCGTGCTGACGCTGCCCGGCTGGGAGTGCTGCGACAAGTGGGAAGGCCAGGTCAACGGCGACGAGAAGGGTGACCCGTGGACCGCCGCGGACTACCCGGTCGCGAAGGCGTCGATGACCGCGGAGGCCGAGCGCCTGCGCGACCACCCGAGCGTCATCTCGTTCCTCATCGGCAGTGACTTCGCGCCCGACGCGACGATCGAGAAGAACTACCTCGACGCGCTGAGCGCCGCGGACTGGCCCACCCCGGTGGTCCCGGCCGCGTCGGCGAAGTCGTCGCCGCAGCTCGGGTCGTCCGGCATGAAGATGAACGGGCCGTACGACTACGTCCCGCCGAACTACTGGTACGACAAGGCGCACACCGACCTCGGCGGCGCGTGGAGCTTCAACTCCGAGACCAGCGCCGGGCCGGACATCCCGACGATGGACACGCTCAAGCGGATGATGTCCTCGAGCGAGCTGGACACGATGTGGAAGAGCCCGTCGACCGCGCAGTACCACCGGTCGTCATCCTCCACGTTCGCCAACCTGAAGCTCTTCGGCGACGCGCTGACCAGCCGCTACGGCAAGCCGGCCAGCCTCGACGACTTCGTCCGGAAGGCGCAGCTGTCGCAGTACGAGAACGTCCGCGCCGAGTTCGAGTCGCACTCGCGCAACTTCAGCGACAGCTCGAACCCGTCGACCGGGATCATCTACTGGATGCTCAACAGCGGCTGGACGTCGTTGCACTGGCAGCTGTTCGACGCCTACCTCGACCAGAACGGCTCCTACTTCGGGGCCAAGAAGGCGAACGAGCCGCTGCACATCCAGTACTCGTACGACACCAAGTCGGTCGTCGTGGTGAACCACAACCACGACGCGGCGTCGAACCTCACCGCGTCCGTCAAGCTGTACAACCTCGACGGCACGGAGAAGTTCAACCAGTCGAAGGCCGTATCGGTCGGCGGTGACGGCGCGAAGACGACCGCGCTGACCATCGGCTCGGTGAGCGGCCTGTCGACGACGTACCTGGAGAAGCTGGTCCTGACCGACGGATCGGGCAAGGAGGTCAGCCGCAACGTCTACTGGCTGTCCACCAAGGCCGACACGCTGAACTGGGGCGCCAGCGACTGGTACTACACGCCGCAGTCGGCCTACGCGGACCTGTCCGGGCTGAACGGCCTGGCCCAGGTGTCGCTGGGGTCGACCGCGACGTCGACGGCCAACGGTGACGGCACCACGACCACCAAGGTGACGCTGACGAACGGCTCGTCGAACAAGGTGCCGGCGTTCTTCGTCGACGCGCACGTCCTCGGCGCGGCGAACGCGCCGGTGCTGCCGGTGCGGTGGACCGACAACCAGGTCACCCTCTGGCCGGGCGAGTCGACCACGCTGACCGCGACGTACCGGACCGCGGACCTCAAGGGCGCCAAGCCGTCCGTGCGGGTCGCGGGCTGGAACACCGGGACGAAGACGATCCCGGCGGACGGCACGGTCGATCCCGGCCCGGGCGACCCGGTCGACTACCAGGCCGAGAACGCCACGATCACCAGCGGCGTCGTGGAGTCGAACCACACCGGGTTCACCGGCACCGGGTTCGTCAACTACGACAACGCGACCGGCAGCGCGGTGGAGTTCTCCGTCGACGCGGCCGCCGCGGGCTCGGCGAACGTCGTCCTGCGGTTCGCCAACGGCACCACGGTGAACCGGCCGATGGACGTCACGGTGAACGGCACGAAGGTGGCCTCCGCGGTGGCGTTCGGCGGAACGGGCAACTGGGACACCTGGCAGACGGTCACGATTCCCGTGACGCTGACCGCCGGGACGAACAAGATCAAGGCGACCGCGACGACCGCCAACGGCGGCCCGAACGTCGACAAGATCACCGTCTAGGTCCGAGCCGGGGCGGTGTCGTGCCGCCCCGGCTCAGTCCCAGAGCAGGCGCTGCTCGCGGTCCGGATCGGACACCGTCGTGGAGACGTCGTCGAAGAGGCGCGTGACGCGGTCTTCGCGGGTGTAGCGCGGCCAGCCCGGGTCGCCGGTCGCGATGAACCGGACCCACGCGTCGCACATCTCGGTCGCCATCGCCTGCATCCGCTCGGCCGGGAAGGTCCGGCCGGCGAAGAGGAACCGCCAGTTCTTGTTGCGGATGTCGTCGAACACGAGCGGCAGGTCGAGCCCGTGCGGCGCGCCGAGCCCTTTCCCGCGCGGCGCGATCCGCCAGTCCAGCCGGTACATCCACGCGTCCGGCTGCTTCTCGGCGAAGCGGATCGCCGGGATCCACCAGTCCCCCGCGGTCAGGGCGCGGTTGCGGACCTGGTCTTCGGGCCAGTCGAACAGTTCGCCGTACGCCGCGACGGCCTTTTCGATCTCGGCGGCGTCCAGCACCGTCGAGCCGACGCCCAGGAGCTTCGCGCCGCCCGACTGCAGCCAGCTGAACAGGTCTTCCTCGTCGGCCGTCGTCCCGATGAGCAGCGGGACGGCGCGGACGGCGTCGATCGGGCGTTCGGGCAGCAGGTCGCCGTCGACGACCACGCGGTAGGTCACCTTGGTCCCGGAAGCCGCCGAAACCCGTTGCTGCGCTTCGAGAATCCGCTTCACGGGCAGGGTGGCGAGGTCGTCCGGCGCCGCGTCCAGTTCGGACAAAACGGCCGAAGCGATCGCCGCGCCCTCGGCCGGGGTGTGCACGACCGAGCCGACGCCGGTGCCGCTCTGCACGATCGCCTGCCGGACCAGGCCACGCGTGGCGGGCACGGCCAGCAGCGTCCCGACCGTGCGGCCGCCGTTGGACTGCCCGGCGAGCGTCACGCGGTCCGGGTCGCCGCCGAACGCACCGACGTTGTCGCGCACCCACTCCAGCGCGGCGACCTGGTCACGCAGCGAAAGGTTCGAGTCGGCGACGCCGGGCAGGTGCAGCATGCCGAGCACCCCGAGCCGGTAGCCGACGGTTACGACGACGACACCCCGCCGCGCGAACGCGGACCCGTCGAACTGGTGCGGCGCGCCCATCACGCCACCGCCGCCGTGGATCCAGACGAGCACGGGGTACGAGCCGGGTTCCGCAGGCGCGTGGACGTTCAGATAGAGGCAGTCCTCGTCGCCGGTGAAGCCCCGCCCGGTCAGCTCAGGCTGCGGTGCCCGGGCGGCCCACTTCGTCGCGTCGCGCTCCCCGGCCCAGCGTGGCGCCGGGCGGGGCGCGCGGAACCGCAGCTCCCCCACCGGCGGTTGCGCGTACGGCACGCCGAGGTACGTCCGGACGCCGTCCTGCTCGGACCCGCGCAGGGCGCCCGTCGTGATCTCCACCGTCGTCACGGACCCAGCCTAGGAGCTTGCCCTGGAGTGCGCTCCAGCGTGTTGACTGGGCCACACACACTGGGAGGGAACCATGAGCGCGTCCGAAAACAAGCAGCTCCTGAAGACGGCGTTCGACGCCTGGGGCACCGGCGACATCCGGCCCCTGATCGCCGCCATGGCCGACGACGTCACGTGGACGGTCAGCGGCCACAACAGCTGGTCCGGCCGCTTCCGCGGCAAGGACTCGGTCCGCCGCGACCTGCTCGCCCCGCTCGGCGCGCAGTTCGACGGCACCTACACCAGCACCGCGAGCCGGTTCGTCGCCGAGGACGACGTCGTGGTGGTCGAGACGCGGGGCAGCGTCGCCACGAAGGCCGGCGGGCGCTACGACAACCGGTACTGCTTCGTCTTCCGGCTCGAAGGCGGCAAGATCCGCGAGATCACCGAGTACCTGGACACCCAGCTGGTCGCCGAAGCGCTCCCCGAGCTGGCCAGGTGACACGCGCCGCGAGCGGCGGGTAATGATTACCCCGTGCACATAGCGGCAGAGATAGTGGCGCTGGTCGTGACGGTCCTCGTCGTCAGCGCGGTGGCGCGGCGGCTGGACTGGTCCGCCCCGCTGTGCCTGATCGTCGTCGGCGTCGGCGCGTCGTACGTCCCCGGCGTGCCCGAATACCACCTCGACCCCGAGGTCGTGCTGCTCGGCCTGCTGCCGCCGCTGCTGTACTCGGCGGCCATCCAGACGTCGCTGATCGACTTCCGGAAGAACCGCTCGGCGATCGGGCTGATGTCGGTCGGGCTCGTCGTGTTCACCGCCTTCGGCGTCGGCCTGGTCGCCTGGGCCGTGATCCCCGGCCTCCCGCTGGCCGGGGCGATCGCGCTCGGCGCGATCGTCGCCCCGCCGGACGCCGTCGCGGCCAGCGTCGTCGCCCGCCGGGTCGGCATGCCGCGCAAGCTGATCCGGCTGCTCGAGGGCGAAAGCCTGTTCAACGACGCGGCCGCGCTGGTCGCCCTGCGCACGGCCATCGCCGCGCTCGCCGGCTCGGTCAGCTTCTGGCAGGTCGGCGCCGACTTCCTGCGCGCGGCCATCGGCGGGATCGTGCTCGGGCTGGTCGTCGGGTTCGTGGCCGCGTTCATCCGCGCCCGGCTGAACGAGCCGGTGCTGGACACCGCGCTCTCGTTCGCGGTGCCGTTCATCGCCTACATCCCGACCGAGGCGATCCACGGGTCCGGGGTGCTCGCCGTGGTCGTCGCCGGGCTCATCCTGGGGCACAAGGCGCCGAAGATCCTCTCCGGCTCGGCCCGGCTGGCCAGCAGGCTGAACTGGCAGACCATCGCGTTCCTGCTGGAGAACATGGTCTTCCTGCTCATCGGGCTGCAGCTGCGGCGGATCCTGTCCGAAGTCGGCGAGTCCGGGCTGTCGCTGGGCATGCTGACCTGGATCTGCGTAGCGGTGCTCGCCGCGACGATCCTCACGCGGATGCTGTGGCTCATCGGGATCGGCACCGTGAAGCGGCTGGAACGGCGGCTGCTGCCGAACCGGGCGAAGGCCAAGATCTGGCCGTGGCGCTACTCGGCGGTGATCTCCTGGGCGGGCATGCGCGGGGTCGTCACGCTCGCCGCGGCCTTCGTGCTGCCGGCCGACACCCCGCAGCGGGCCGTGCTGGTGCTCGCCGCGTTCGTCGTCGTGGCCGGCACGCTCGCCGTGCAGGGCATGACGCTGCCACCGCTGATCCGGCGGCTGCGCCTGCCGCGGCCGGACCCGGCGGAGGACGCGCTGCAGGAGGCGTCCGTGCTGCACGACATGACCACCGCGGCGCTGGCGAAGCTCGAGGAGATCCAGCAGCCGGACGACCCGCCGGAGATCATCCAGCGCATCCGCGACCGGCTGCAGAACCGCTCCGACTCCGCGTGGGAGCAGCTCGGCAGGCAGAGCGTCCTCGCCGAGACACCCAGCGACGCCTACCGCCGCCTGCGGATCCAGCTGCTCGAAGTAGAACGCGAGCAGTTCCTGAAGGCCCGTGACGCCGGCAGCGCCGACGACGACGTCCTGCGCAAGGTCCTGGAACGGCTCGACATCGAAGAGTCCATGCTGGACCGCGACGAAGCGGAGCCCGACGTCGAAGGCCGCGAACTGCGCACACCGGCCGCGACGGCCGGTTCGTGCAAGCACCTGGCCCACGAGTGGACCGAGAAGGAACCCAGCTCGCCGGACACGTGCGCCGCCTGCGTCGAGGAAGGGACGTCCTGGGTGCACCTGCGGATGTGCCTGAAGTGCGGCAACGTCGCCTGCTGCGACTCCTCGCCGCGCCGGCACGCCACCCGGCACTTCCACGAATCCCGGCATCCGGTCATGCGGAGCTTCGAGCCGGGCGAGACGTGGCGATGGTGTTTCGTGGACAAGCAACTCGGCTAACCTCGGGGCCATGAGCACGCCCGAGCAGGAGATCGAATACCGCCAGCACCGCTTCAGCCCGCCGCCGGGGGCGACGGAGATCTTCCTGGTGCGCCACGGCGAGTCGGCTCCCGCCCGTGGCGAAAACCCGTTCGCGCTGGTCGACGGGCAGGCCAACCCGGAGCTCGCGCCCGACGGCCGCGACCACGCCCGGCGCGTCGGCGACCGGCTGGCCGGCGAGCGGATCGACGCGATCTACGTGACGACGCTGCGTCGCACGGCGGAGACCGCCGCGCCGCTGGCGGAGAAGCTCGGGCTGACCCCGGTCGTCGAGCCGGACCTGCGCGAGATCCACCTGGGCGACTGGGAGAACGGGCTCTTCCGGAAGTACACGGCCGAAGGCCACCCGATCGTCGAGCGGCTGTGGACCGAGCAGCGCTGGGACGTCATCCCGGGCGCGGAGTCCGACGAGCGGTTCGGCGCCCGGCTGCGCGGCGCGCTCACCCGGATCGCCGCCGCGCACCCGGACCAGCGCGTCGCGGTGTTCACCCACGGTGGCGTCATCGGCGAGGTGTTCGCGCAGGCCAGCCGGTCGGTCGAGCGGTTCGCGTTCCTGGGCGCCGACAACGGGTCCGTGTCGCACCTGGTGCTCCACGGCGACAACTGGATCATCCGGCGCTTCAACGACACGGCGCACCTGGCCACGCCGCTGGGCTGAGCTTCCCCTGCTAGACGGCGCAGCTGAACTGGCGCCCCGGCTCGGCGACGGTCTTCTCGGCGACGACGACCCCGTCGACGACGATCCGGCAGCGCAGCTCGCCGGGCCCGGGGTTGCGGGCGGCGATGCTGTAGAACTCGGTACGCCCGGCCGGGCCGACGCGGGTGAACTCCGCCGACCAGGGCGTCGTCACCTCAGGCTGCTGGGCCAGCGCCGAACCCGCGGCGGCGTAGGTGACGTCCTGGGCACCGTGCGCGCCGAGCAGCTCGTAGACGACGGAGTGGCTCGCGGTGGCGACCGCGGCCGGCACGACGACCGGCGCGGCCACCGGCTCCGCCTTGGCGGGCCCGCGCGAGGACCGGGGCACGACGAACGCCGTCACCGCGACGGCGGCGGCGAGCACGCCCAGGACGACCACGACACTGCCGGCCGCCCTGGCGCGGCGCGGGCGGTCACGGTCGGTGGGAACACCCATGGAGAGGTCTTCTCTCGTCGCGCGCACTTCCGTCGAGTGCGTCGACCTCTATCTCGCCGTGACCTCACTGCGCGTTAGCCGTCGTTCGCGAGATGTCCAACTTTCACCCAATCGGGTGCCCGGGTCCGGCCCGCGGTTTTGTCGGACCCGAGGTGCATCATCGGGGGTGTGTACGAAGAGACGGCACCCCCCGGCGCACTGGCGGGCGTGGCGCGCTGCGTGTGGCGATCGGCTTCGGCGGGACCGAAGCGGATAGTCCCCGACGGCTGCCTGGACCTGGTGGTCGGCGACGGCGGGGTGTTCATCGCGGGCCCGGACACGTCGGCGTGGTCCTCGGTGACCCGGCCGGGAGCCGAGCTCCGAGGGGTGCGGTTCACGCCGGGCCGGGCGTCGGCGGTCCTCGGCGTGGCGGCGGACGAGCTGCACGACCGCCGGGTGCCGTTGGGTGAGCTGTGGGGGCGGGCCGGGGAGGTGCTGGCGGAGAGGCTGTTGTCGGGCGAGCTGACGCCGGCGCAAGCGGTTGCGTCGCGGTTGCCGGAGGTACCACCGGCGGATCCGGCGGTGGCGGCGCTGATCGCGGAGATGGACGCGGGGGCGGCGCGGGTGTCGGAGGCAGCGGCGATGGTGGCGGGGGCGATGGTGGCGGGGGCGGCGGCCGTGGTCGGGCGGGGAGGTGGGCGTTCGGCGGCGTTCGCCGGAGTGCTTGCCCGGGGCGGCGTCGACCCGGCACCGATCGCGGCTGCGCTCGCCCGGCAAGGCGCCGGCCCCGCTCAAATCGCCGCGGAGCTCAGCCGGGGCGGCGTGGATGCGGCCCAAATCGCGGCCCTGCTCGCCCACGGCGGCGCCGACCCAGCCCAAATCGCGGCCGTCCTCGTTCGGCAAGGCGCCGGCCCCGCTCAAATCGCCGCCACACTCACCCGGCAAGGCGCCAGCCCAGCCCAAATCGCCACCGCACTCGCCCGAGGCGGCGCAGGTCCGGCCCAAATCGCCGCCACACTCACCCGAGGCGGCGCAGGCCCAGCCCAAATCACCGCCGCCCTCGCCCGGCAAGGCGTCGACCCGGCGCAGGTCCAAGCGCTCCTCGCCCCGCATGGCGCCCCGGCCGGCGTCGCTCGAACCGCGCTGATCGACCGGCCCGACCCCACCCGGGCCGCGCCCGATGTCGTGGCCGCGCGGGTCGAAGAGCCCTTCGCCGTGAGTGAGCGGCGGCTGCGGCGGCGGTTCGTCCAAGCCGTCGGGTACGGGCCGGCCACCTACCTTCGCGTCGCCCGCTTCCAGCGTGCCGTCGCGCTGGCTCCGTGCGTCGCGGGGCTGGCCGCGCTCGCCGCCGCCGCGGGTTACTCCGATCAGGCGCACCTCAGCCGCGATTGCCGGACACTGACCGGCCTGACCCCGCGCGTCTACTTCCAAGGACCCTCCACTGTGGACGAGACGGTGCGTGATCGACTCCGTTCGGCGTAACCCGTGCGGGCAACCGGAAGTGGGCCCTCACCCGAGAGGGTAAGCGGACGGTAAACGACTACCAAGAGCGCTATCCTCCCTTCGACCAGTGATCAGGGAGGGCGTGTGGCCACCATCAGCGACGTCGCGGCCAGGGCCGGCGTCTCCACGGCGACCGTGTCGCGCGCGCTCAACGGCAAGTCCACTGTGGACCCGATGCTCGCCGCGCGCGTCCAGGAGGCGGCCGCCGAGCTCGGGTATCACCCGAACGGGCTGGCGCGGAACCTCCGCCGTCAGGAGACCGCCGTCCTCGCGCTGATCATCTCCGACGTCGAAAACCCGTTCTTCACGGCCATCGCGCGCGGCGTCGAGGACCTCGCGCAGCGGTCGGGCTACTCCGTCGTGCTCTGCAACTCCGACGAGAACGAGGACAAGGAGCGGCGCTACATCGAGGTCGCGCTGCAGGAGCGGGTCGCCGGGGTGGTGCTCTCACCCACCGGCCGGTCGACGAACGTCGAGGGCCTGCGCCGCCAGGGCACGCCGCTGGTGGCCGTCGACCGCCCGCTGCCGGCCGACGCGGGCGACCAGGTCCTGGTCGACACGCGCCACGCGGCCGCCGAAGCCACACGCCACCTGCTGGCGGGCGGTTACCGCCGGGTCGGCTGCCTGACCGGACCCGCCGGCGTCCGCACCGCCGACGACCGCCTGGCGGGATACGCCGACGTCGTCGGCGAAGCGAACGTCGTGTCCCGGCGGGCGGAATACCGCGCCGAGGGCGCCCGGGTGGCGGCACTGGAGCTGCTCGACGAGCCGTCCCCGCCGGACGCGCTCCTGGTCGCGAACAGCACGATGGCGATCGGAGTGCTGGAGGCGCTGTCATCGCGCGGCCTGCGTTCGGGGCGCGACGTCGGGATCGTCTCGTTCGACGACGCCCCGTGGACGACGCTCATCGACCCCCCGCTGACGGTGGTAGCCCAACCGGCGTACGAGGTAGGCCGCGTGGCGGCGCAGCTCTTGCTGGCCCGGATCACCGACAGCACCCGCGACGCGACCACCACGACGCTCGAAGCCCGGCTGATCGAGCGGAAGAGCTCCCGCCGCTGACCCGGGCGGCCACCGGTCCGCACGCCGCAAATGCCGGCTCGCGTACCTGGATGGACGACTCGCGTACCCAGACGGACGACACGCGTACCTGGAAGGCCGACATCCGTGACTGGGGAGTCGACACGCGTGATTGAAGGGTCAACTCGCGTGATTGGAAGGTCGACTCGGCTCGTGCCGTGGCGGTGGGTGGAGCGACGTGCCTGGGGGCCGGCTCGTGCCGGGCCCCCCAGGCACGCCCCACCCCCTGTGTCCCCCATGGCCGGCGCGAACCCGCCGGATCCTGTGAGCACGGAGCGGAAATCGTTTACTCACACGGAACGTAAGGCCGGGAACGCACACTGTCAAGCCTGGACAATGTCGTCCGATGCGGTCAGACTGACCGGAAGTTGCCTACTCAACGTGTTGGGTAATGTGCGGTAAGTGTCGATCTCTGGTGAATTCACCCACAGTCAGGGCAAGAAACCGCACGAACCCGCACACGCGCGCTGTTTCGGGTTAACCTGAGCCACATGTCTGTAGCGCTGGAGAACATCCTCGCCAAGGCGGGCCTGAAGGTCGACGCGAACGAGTTCCTCACGCTCGTCGAAGACGCGGCGCGCAGACTGTCCCCGCCGAATCCGGATCCCTCGCACTACTTCTCGGCCGACCAGCGCGCCGCGCTCACCGATGTCGGCCTCGATCTCTCGCCTCGCCAAGAGGGCGAACCGGACTTCCGGGCGCGGACCGTCGCCGCCCATGCCGTCCTGGCCGAGGGTGCGCTCAGCGTCAACGAGGCCGCGAGGGCCCTCGGCGTCGACGACAGCCGGATCCGCCACCGCCTCAAGGAAGGCAGGCTGACCGGCTGGAAGGACGGCGGCTGGCGGCTGCCGGCGTGGCAGTTCGCCGGCTCGGGTGTGCTGCCCGGCCTCGAAGTCGTGCTCAAAGCCCTGCCCGAAGACCAGCCCGCGCTCGTCGTGGCCGCGTTCATGAGCACTCCGCAGGCGGACCTCGTCATCAACGAGCACCCGGCGACCCCGCGCCAATGGCTCCTTTCCGGGGGTGACCCGGACCACGTCGCCCGCCTCATCGCCACGCTCGGCTCGCCGTTCTAGGCTGGACACCCCCGAGCAAGATCACCGACAAGGACGGACCACCCCCGACCCATGGCCCGGCTCCCGCTGCCGCCCGCCCGATCCGTCCTGGTCCGGCAGCTGAACCGCGCCAATGACGTGGTGACGGTCCAGCCCACGACCAGGCTCGTACGGATCTTCACCGCGCACGGCAACCACCCCCAGCAGTGGAACTCGTTCCGCTACACCGGCCCGCTCCCGCACGGCCGGTTCGACCAGCAGTCGCCCGGCCGCGGCGGCGCGCCGGTCACCGATCCCGCGAACGGAGTCCTCTACTTCGGCCTCACGGTGCGCACCTCGGTCGCCGAGGTCTTCCAGACGAGCTCGTCGGTCGATCGCCGCACACGCGGCCCCCGGCTGGTCGTCGTCCGCCCGACGCGCACGCTGCGCCTGCTCGACCTGACCAGCCTGTGGCCGACGCGGGTGGGTGCGTCGCAGGAGATCTCGAGCGGGCCGAAGAAACTGACGCAGTCGTGGGCCCGCGCGATCCGCGGCGCGTTCAGCGACCTCGACGGCCTCTGGTACCGCTCCTCGATGGACTCCGGCGACCCGGCGATCTGCCTGTGGGACCCGCCGGCGGGCGCGGCGCTGCCGATCGCGCCGGACGTGCTGCTGCCGCTCGACCACCCCGGCCTGGACGTCCCGCTCGGCCGGGTCTGCGAAGAGCTGAACTACACGCTGCTGAACTGAGCTTCGAGCAGCGGGACGATCGCGGTCAGGTCGCCGGAGTCGACGACGTGGGTCGCGACGGCGCGAGCCGCCGGCGAGGCGTTGAAGCCGATGCTCATCCCGACGGCGGCGAAGAGCGGCAGGTCGGACCGGCCGTCCCCGACCGCGACACACCGCTCGCGCGTGACGCCGTACCGGCGCGCCTGGGCCAGCGCGAAGTCCCGCTTGCCGTACTCGTCGAGGTGCTCGGCGACGTCGCCGGTGTAGCGGCCGCCGTCGGCCGAGGGCACCGGCCCACAGTACGCGGCGAACCCGAACCGCCCGGTGAGCATGCGCCCGACCGGCGTCCACGCCAGTGTCGTGAGGATCGGGCGCAGGTCGTGCTCGCGGCACCAGGCCACCGTCTCGGCGATCCCCTCGACCAGCGGCAGGGACTCCAGCCGGGCCTCGATTTCGGCCTCGGCGTGCCCGGCCCAGCCGCGGGCGTCGATCACCGACGCCTCCTGGTTCGTCATCAGGCCCGCGTCGTACGCCGCTTCGGCCGCGACGAGCTCGGCCTCGTGCCCCAGCACCGCGGCCACCCACGCGCACGAGCTCGGGCCGGGGGCCAGCGTGCCGTCGACGTCGAAGCAGACCAGGCCGCGCACTTACAGGTGCCGCCCCCACCACTCGAGGATCGCTTCGAAGCGCTGCACCCGGTGCCGCGGCCTACCCGACCGGGACAGCTCGTGGCCTTCGCCCGGGAACAGCACGAACTCCGCCGGTGCGCCCGCGCGCCGCAGGGCCACGAACATCCGCTGTGCCTGCTCCAGTGGGCAGCGCCAGTCCTGCTCCGAATGCGCCACCACGAACGGGATCTTGATCTGCGCGGCGTACGACAGCGGCGAACGGTCGCGCTGGACCTCGGGGTCGGAGCCGATGTACGCGTCGACGAACGTGTAGCCGATGTCGGAGCTGCCGACCATCGAGTCCCACGCGTTGACCGCGCGCTCGCTCCACGCCGCCTTGAAGCGCTCGCCGTGGTGGGCCGCCAGCCAGCTCGTCATGAACCCGCCGTACGAGCCGCCCATGATGCCGACGCGGGAGGCGTCCAGGTCCGGCCGTTCGAGGGCCTTGTCCAGCAGCGCCAGGACGTCGTCGACGTCGACCGTGCCGAACGCGTGCGTGATCGCGTGGCCGTGGGTCTGCCCGTAGCCCGCCGACCCGCGCGGGTTGCCGAGCACCACCGCGTAGCCCGCCGACGCGTACACCTGCGCCTCGTCGAACACCGCCCAGTCCTGCTGGGTGAACGGGCCGCCGTGCACCACGCGCAGCACCGGGTGCGGGCCGTCACCCTCGGGCAGCACCAGCCAGCCGTGCACCGGGTAGCCGTCCGGCGCCGTGGTGTCCAGCTCGATCATCGGCCGGATTCCCTTGTCGCGCAACGGCTTCGCATAGTCCGTCAGCACCTGCGGGCCGCCGTCGCGCAGCAGCACGACCTCGCCCGCGGTGTCCGGCGTGGCGATCACCGCCGCCAGCACCGAGCCCTCCAGCGTGAACGCCCGCAGCGCCGTGCGGTCCGCGTAGACCACCGGCAGGTCGGCGAGCGGGGCGTCCGCGGCGTCGACGGCCACCGCGCGCAGCTCCACCGCGCCGCGGTTGCGGACGGCCACGAGGACGTCGCCCTCGCGCGGCGCCGGCGGGCCCGCCGAGGCCTCGCAGTCGACGGTTTCGATGTCGGTGAGCCGGCGCGCCTTCACCGGGCCGGCGCCGAACTCCGGCGTCGCCGCGTAGAGACCGGTCATCCCGGCTTCGTGGTGCTCCTCGAAGGACTGTCCGAAGTAGAACAGCGTGCCGTCGGCGGCGAACACGGGGCGCTCCGAGTACCCCTCGCCCCGCACGACCAGCTCGGGCTCGCCGCCCGACGCGGGGATCGCGCAGACGTCGCGGAAGTCGCTCTCGGCCGCGCCCCAGTCCGGCGGCGCGGTGAAGACGACGCGGGTGCCGTCCGGCGTCCACACCGGGCCGGTGACGTCGTACCCGTCGCCGGTCAGCGGCTCGGGGTCCGCCGGGTCTTCGGTGAGGGCGTCGACGACGAACAGCCGCTGCGTGCGGTCGCGCAGGAACCCGATGTCGTCGATCCGGTAGTCCATGCGCGTGAACCGGCGCGGGGCCTCGGCGGCCGGCTCCGGCGTCTCGCCGTCGGCGTCCTCGGTCCCGTACCGCCCGGCCGAAGGCACGCGCGCGGTGAAGGCGATCCGCCGCGAGTCCGGCGCCCACACCGGCTCGCCGGCACCGAGGTGCAGCGACGTGAGCCGGCGCGCGTCACCGCCGTCGGCCGGCATGACGTGCAGCTGCGGGCTGCCGTCGGCGCCCTTGCCCTCCCCCGAGCGGAGGAACGCCACCCAGCGCCCGTCCGGGGAGATCGACGGCGCCGAGTCGCGCGGACCGTGCGTCCACGCGGACTCGCCGCCGTCGAGCGAGACGCGCCGCAGCGAGCTGTGCCCGGCGTTCGTCTTCAGATCGGGCTTCTTCAGCGCGGTGAGCAGCAGGTTCCCGCGCAGCGCGGGACGGCCGGGGACGACGAGGTCTTCGATGTCGGCAGGACGCACGTCCTCGACCGTACCGGAAATCCTTAGCCCTGCGAACGACCTTCGTCGGGACTTACGCGGCGACCTGCTTGCGCTCGTCGCGCCGGGCCTTCGCCAGGCTCGCCACCGTGGTCACGGTGAGCACGACGATGATGACGCCGAGGGAGACCCAGTTGTTGATGTCCAGCCAGTCCGGCACGACGTGGTACTCGTGCAGGGCGTGCAGGAACAGCTTCGCGCCGATGAAGGCGAGGATCACCGCCAGGCCGTAGGTCAGGTAGACCAGCTTCGTCACCAGCCCGCCGAGCAGGAAGTACAGCTGCCGCAGGCCCATCAGCGCGAACGCGTTGGCGGTGAAGACGAGGAACGCCTCCTGCGTGATGCCGAAGATCGCCGGGATCGAGTCGACCGCGAACAGCAGGTCGGCCGAGCCGATGGCCACGATCACCAGCAGCATCGGCGTGATCATCCGCTTGCCGTTCAGCTTCACCGTGTAGTGGTGGCCGTGGTAGTCGTCGGTGACCGGGGCGAACTTGCGCACCTGCCGGGTGACGGCGTTCTCGTGGTACTCCTCGTCCTCACCCTTGTTGCGCAGCATGCTGACCGCGGTCCAGACCAGGATCGCGCCGAAGAGGAAGAACACCCAGACGAACTGCGCGATCAGCGCGGCACCGATGGCGATGAAGACGCTGCGGAAGGCCAGCGCGAGCAGGATGCCGACCAGCAGCACGCGGTGCTGGTGGATGGCGGGCACCTTGAACGACGCCATGATGATCATGAAGATGAACAGGTTGTCGACGCTCAGCGAGTACTCGGTGATGTACCCGGTGAAGAACTCGACGCCCGGCTCGTGCCCGGCGAAGAACCACACGCCCGCACCGAAGAGGACCGCGCAGGAGACGTAGAAGATCACCCAGCGAGCGGCTTCCCCCGTGGTCACTTCGTGCGGCTTGCGATCGACGATGACCAGGTCCAGTGCGATGAGCACCAGCAGGCCACCGATCGTGGCGATCCACAGCCACAGGGGGACATTCATGGAACCAGAACCTCCGGATAGTGCGCATGAGCAACTAACCGGAGGTCTCTTCCGCCGGTGAAACCACCGGCCGACGGTGCCGGGGGCGCAGGGCCACCGTGCTGACGACACCGCCGCGAAGGAATACTCCCCTCACAGCGCGTCCAGTTTGCCGGTTCTCCCCGGCAAAGCGCCAGCCGGAATCGCCCACGTCACCAGGTTGGTCCTGTAATTTCGGTCACCTCGGTCCACCAGGCGGTCACGAGCGTGTGATCGATGTGAGCCGTTGAAGGCACTCTCAGGAAACTTCACATACGGTCACCTCGTGCCCCGACTCCCGCTCCCGCGAACACGCGGAGCCCGCCTCACCGCGCTCGCCGCCGTCGTCGTGGTCCTGGCCGCCGGCGCGGTCTTCTGGATCACGCGCCCGGCCGCGCCCGCGCCGGTGCCCACGCAGGACGCGCTGATCGACATGCCCGCCGCCCCCGGTTCGGCGGAGCAGGTCAAGATCGACACGACCACCTACCTGCCCGCCACCGTGCCCGCACCCGCGGTGCTGCTCGCGCACGGCTTCGGCGGCGACAAGAACAGCGTCGCCGACGACGCGCGCGAACTCGCCCGGAAGGGCTTCGTCGTCATGACGTGGTCCGCGCGCGGGTTCGGCAAGAGTACCGGCAAGATCGGGCTCAACGACCCGGACGGCGAGGTCGCCGACGCGAGCCGCCTGATCGACCGGCTCGTCGCGCAGCACCAGGTGACCACGGACGCGGGCGGTGACCCGAAGGTCGCCGTCACCGGTGCCTCCTACGGCGGCGCGCTCTCGCTGCTGCTGGCCGGCACGGACAAGCGCGTCGACGCGATCGCCCCGGTGATCACCTACAACGACCTCGCGCAGGGCCTGGTCCCGAACGCGGCCACGCCCGGCCTCACCGCCTCGGGCACCCCGGCCGCCGGCGCCTTCGCGACCGACGGCGTGTTCAAGAAGAGCTGGGCCGGCATCTTCTTCTCGGCCGGCTCCGGCGCGGCCTCCAGCGGCTCGCCGTCGGCCGAGGCGCCGGAAGCCGGGCAGCAGACGGACGCGGGCTCGACGGGAGCCGCCGGCGCTGCCGCGGCCGCCGTCCCCGCCGTGCCCCCGGGCGCGGGCGGCGGCCGCCAGAGCGCGCCGGCCGACCCGTGCGGCCGGTTCACCGCCGCCGTCTGCCGCGCCTACACCGAGCTCGGCACCACCGGTCAGGCGAGCCAGGCGAGCGTCGACCTGCTGCGCCGCGTCTCCCCCGTTTCGGTGACGGGCAAGATCACCGTCCCGACCCTGCTGGTCCAGGGCGAGAGCGACACCCTGTTCGGCCTCGACCAGTCCGACGCCACCGCGCGCCAGATCACCGCGGCGGGCGGCAAGGTGCGCACGATCTGGTACACCGGCGGCCACGACGGCGGCAAGCCCGGGCCGCAGCTGCGCGGCAAGATCGCCGACTTCCTCTGGACGGCCGTCGACGGCGGCGACCCGGGCACCGGGTTCAGCTACGACGTCCAGGGCACGTTGCGCGCCAACGGAACGCCGTCGGTCCGCACGGTCAACGCCGCCACCTACCCGGGGCTCACCGGTCCGGCCACCGAACGGCGGCTGCTGGCGATGGCCGGGCCCGCCCAGTCGATCGTGCGCCCGGCCGGGGCGAACCCCTCGGCGGTGAGCGGGATCCCCGGCCTCAACGGCGTCGCGAGCAGCACGTCGCGCCTCGGCGCGTTGTTCAGCAACGACCCGCCGGGCCAGGCCGCGCAGTTCACGACCGCGCCGGTCGACGGGCAGATCGTCGTCAGCGGCTCCTCCACCGTGCGGCTGCGGGTCGCGGCCGACCCGGCGCACCCGCAGCCGGACGCGGTGCTGTTCGCGAAGCTCTACGACGTCGGTCAGGACGGTTCGCGGGTGCTGCCGGCGAACGCGATCGCCCCGTTCCGGGTGAGCGGCCTGCCCGCCGACGGCACCCCGGTCGACGTCACCGTGACGCTGCCCGGCGTCGTCCGGCCGATCGAGGGCGGGCACTCGCTGCGCCTGGTCGTCGGCACGACCGACCAGGCGTTCGCGACCCCGGCCGCGCCCGCGGTGTTCCGGGTCGCGCTGGCCGGCGGGACGGCGCTGGCCGTGCCGGTCGTCCCCGGGACGTCCGTCGGCTCGCCGGCCCCGGTCGGGCAGCTGGTGGGCATCGGCGTGACGCTCGCGATCGCCGTGGCCGCGGTGCTCTTCGCGGTGCTGCGCCGCCGCCGGGCCACCGACATCGACCCCGAGCTCGCCACCACCCCGCTGGTCATCGAAGGCCTGCGCAAGGAGTACCCGGGCGGGTTCGTCGCGGTGAACGACCTGTCCTTCCGCGTCGAGCCGGGCCAGGTGCTCGGCCTGCTCGGGCCGAACGGCGCGGGCAAGACGACCACGCTGCGGATGCTGATGGGCCTGATCACGCCGACGAGGGGCCACATCCGGGTCTTCGGGCACAAGATCACCGGGGGCGCTCCGGTGCTCTCGCGCATCGGCTCGTTCGTCGAGGGTTCCGGGTTCCTGCCGCACCTATCCGGCCGGGCGAACCTCGAGCTGTACTGGGCGGCCACCGGACGGCCGGCGGAGAAGGCGCACTTCGGCGAGGCGCTGGAGATCGCCGGGCTCGGCGCGGCGGTCGACCGCCGGGTGCGGACCTACAGCCAGGGCATGCGGCAGCGGCTGGCGATCGCCCAGGCGATGCTCAGCCTGCCGGAGCTCATGGTCCTCGACGAGCCGACCAACGGGCTCGACCCGCCCCAGATCCACCAGATGCGCGAGGTGCTGCAGCGCTACGCCGCGACCGGCCGCACCGTGGTCGTGTCCAGCCACCTGCTGGCCGAGGTCGAGCAGACCTGCACGCACGTCGTGGTCATGCACCGCGGCGCGCTGGTCGCCTCGGGCGAGGTCGGCGAGCTGGCCGCGGCCGGCGGCGAGGCGACGTTCCGGGTCGACGATCCGGCAGCCGCCGCCGCGGCGCTGAAGGCCGCTCCCGGCGTCACCTCGGTCGACGTCGACGGCGACCTCGTGCACGCCGACCTCGACGGGATGCCGCGCGCCGAGGCGGTCGCGGCGCTGGTCCGCGCCGGCGTCGCCGTGGAGCAGGCCGGGCCGAGGCGCCGGCTGGAAGACGCGTTCCTGCAACTGGTCGGAGAGGAATCATGAGCGAGGGTGTGCACACCGACCCGCACGCGCTGGACGAGCTGAGCGACGTCGCGTCGCACGAGCACGCCGGGGTCGGGCCGGACGGCGCCGTCGAGGGCTACCAAGCCCGGCGGACGCTGCGGCTCGGCGTCGAGCTGCGGCGCCAGCTCAAGCGGCGGCGCACGCAGTTCCTGCTCGGGTTCGTCGCGATCCTGCCGTTCATCCTGGTGCTCGCGTTCGAGGCGGGGCAGTCGAACCCGAACCGGCGCAGCGGCGGGTTCGTCGACCTGGCCACGGCGTCCGCGCCGAACTTCGTCGTGCTGGCGCTGTTCGTGTCGGGGACGTTCCTGCTGCCGATGATCGTCGCGCTGTTCTTCGGCGACACGATCGCGAGCGAGGCGTCGTGGTCGAGCCTGAAGTACCTGCTGGCGATCCCGGTGCCGCGGCAGCGGGTGCTGCGGCAGAAGGCGATCGTGTCCGGGCTGCTGTCGGCGGCGGCGCTGATCCTGCTGCCGCTGGTGTCGCTCGGTGTCGGCGTGATCTGGTACGGGGCGGGCGACGCGATCAGTCCCACCGGCGACGCGGTGTCCTTCGGCGACAGCCTGCTGGCCATCGCACTGTCCACTGTGTACATCATCCTGCAGCTGGCCTGGGTGGCCGGGCTGGCGCTGGCGCTGAGCGTGTCGACCGACGCCCCGCTCGGCGCGGTCGGCGGCGCGGTGCTGGTGGCGATCCTGTCGCAGATCCTCGACCAGATCACGGCGCTGGAGGGGCTCCGGAACTACCTGCCGACGCACTACGCGTTCTCGTGGATGGACCTGATCTCGACCGACGTCGACTGGACGAACCTGGCGAGCGGCATGCTCTCGGCGGTCATCTACGGCACGGTGTTCTTCCTCTACGCCGGGCGCCGGTTCGCCCGCAAGGACATCACCAGCTGATGTCCGCCGTGGTCGAGGGCCACCAGCCGCCCGCACCGCTGGTGAAGGCGTTCAACGGGGTGCTGCGCGCGCTGCTGCCGAGCCCGCTCGGGCGCGGCGTGCGCGAGTTCATGCTGCTCGCCTTCACCGGCCGCCGGTCCGGACGCCGCTACCGGGTCCCGGTGACCGCGCACCGCGACGCCGGCGGGCGGTACGTGCTCACGCCCGCCGGCTGGCGGCTGAACTTCACCGGCGGCGCGGACGCCGACGTGACGTTCGCCGGGCGGACCACGCCGATGCGCGGCGTGCTCCTCGACGACGAGGCCGCCGTGGTGCGGCTCTACCTGGACCGGATCACGGAACTCGGGCTGCGCGGGGCCGCGCGGCAGATCGGCCTGAAGTTCCCGGCCGGCCGCCTGCCGACGCTCGACGAGGTCACCGAGCTGGTGCGGCGCGAGCACTTCGGCGTCGTCCGGTTGAGCGCCAGGACCTGAGCGGACCGCCTCGCCGGGGTACGGTCGGGCGCGTGCCGATCACCCTGGAGCACCACCACGACGTCGCCGTGCTGCGGTTCGACCACGGCAAGGCCAACACCCTCGACAGCGACTCCTGCCGCGAGCTCGTGTTCCGGCTGGAGGAGGCTTCGCAGGCCCGTGCGGTGGTGCTCACCGGCGCCGGGCGCATCTTCTCCGCGGGGGTCGACCTCAAGCGGATCCACGACGGCGGCGCGGCGTACGTGTCGGAGTTCCTGCCGCTGCTGTCCGACGCGCTGCTGGCCGTGTTCGGCTTCCCGCGTCCGGTGGTCGCGGCGCTGAACGGGCCGGCCATCGCCGGCGGCGCCGTCCTCGCCGCGGCCTGCGACCACCGGGTGCTCGGACCGGGCGCCATCGGCGTGACGGAACTGCTGGTCGGGGTGCCGTTCCCGCTGTCCGCGCTGGAGATCCTGCGCTGCGCCTACGGCACGGCGCCGCTGCCGGCGCTCACCTACTCGGGTTCGACGTGCGGCGGCGAGGACGCCCTGGCGCGCGGCCTGGTCGACGAGCTGGCTCCACCGGAGGACGTGCTCGAGCGGGCGCTGGCCGTCGCGACCCGGCTCGGCGAGCTGCCCGCCGAGGCGTTCGCGCACACCAAGGCCCAGATCCGCCAGCCCTTCCACGAGCGGATCGCCGAGCACCGCCACACCGACGACCCCGAGGTCGAACGGCTGTGGCGCTCCCCCGCCGCGCTCGCCGCCGTGAAGTCCTATGTGGACAAGGTGCTCCGCTAGGCGGCGTGGACCCCGCTTTCGGCGAGGGCCTTGATGCCTTCGACCGTCTTCTGCATGTTGGCCTGCAGCTCGCCCAGGCGCATCGCGACGATCTCCTCCTCGTGCTCGGGCATCGAGCCGATGATCGCCGTCAGGTTGGACGGGCCGGGGCCGATCTGCGCCCACTGGCGCAGTATCGTGCCGTCGCCGTCGGGGACGAGCTCGAAGCGCCACGACGCGGCCGGGTTCGTCACGTCCATCACGGCCCACGCGAACAGCCGCTCGGGCTCGTAGCCGGTCACCGTCGAGACCGTCTCCCACTCCCCGGCGACCGGGTGGGAGTTGCGGCCGCGGAACCGCGCGCCCAAGCCGGGCTCGGCGTTCCCGACCCAGCCCCCGCCCTGGAACTCGGTCGAGAACCGGGCCGGCAGGTCGATGTCGAGGAGCCAGGACCAGACCTCGGCCGGTCGCGCGGCGATGCGGACTTCGACCTGGGTCGTAGGGCAGTCGGAAACCTTCATGGCGGACCCCTCGCTCGATGCCGGTGCCTACGGGTTCGGACCGTAACGTGGCGCTGATCAGCCGGACAACTCGCACGGTGCCCGCGGTTGCGCACGGCGGAGGACGCGCGCGCCACCCGACGAAAGTCGGAACCTGACCGATTCTGCGCCCGGACAGCCGATTGCCGACCGCCGCCGGTTCTGTGAGGGTCCCACGGTGGGATCCGAAGCCGGGGAGGGTGCGTCCATGCGCAGACTGTTCACCGCTGTGGCGGCCGTGCTGATGGTGGTGGGCCTGGCGCCCGCCGCGAGCGCGGCGACCGACATCGAAACCGCCTTGGCGCGGATACCGGGGCTCACGGTCGTCAAGGAGGACCCGGCGCCGGCCGGGTACCGGTTCTTCGAGCTGACCTTCACCCAGCCCGCCGACCACCGCCACCCCGGCGCGGGCACGTTCCAGCAGCGGTTCACCCTGCTGCACCGCGACTTCGCCGCGCCGACGGTCGCCTTCACCAGCGGCTACAACGTCAGCACCGCGCCGAACCGCTCGGAGCCGACGCAGATCGTCGACGGCAACCAGCTTTCGATGGAGTACCGGTACTTCACGCCGTCGCGGCCGCAGCCGGAGAACTGGGCGAAGCAGCTGACGATCTGGCAGGCCGCAGCCGACGAGCACCGCGCGGTGCAGGCGTTCAAGGCGATCTACCCGGGCAAGTGGCTGGCCACCGGCGGCAGCAAGGGCGGCATGACCGCGACGTACTTCCGGCGCTTCTTCCCCGACGACGTCGACGCGACGATCCCGTACGTCGCGCCCAACGACGTCATCGACCCGGTCGACGTCTACAACCGGTTCCTCTCCCGCGTCGGCGACGACCCGGGCTGCCGGGACGCGCTGAAGGCGATCCAGCGGGACGCGCTCAAGCGGCGGGCCGAGCTGGGCGTGATCGCGGCGGCGGACGCGGCTCGCCGGGGGTTGACGTTCTCGATCGTCGGCTCGGCCGACAAGTCCCTCGAGATCTCGGTGATCGACTCGTACTTCGCGTTCTGGCAGTACCAGAAGCAGGCGGACTGCGCGACGGTCCCGAAGGCCGGTGCGCCCGCGGCCGACGTCTACGCCTGGTACGAGAAGGTCGAGAGCCTCAACACCTACTCGGACCAGGACCTCGAGCCGTTCGTCCCGTACTACTACCAGGCGGCCGCGCAGCTGGGTTCGCCCGAGGCGTACGACGGCTACCTGCGCGACCTGCTCCGCTACCCCGGCGCCGACCAGCCGAAGACGTTCGTGCCGTCGTCGGTGAAGATCCCGCGTTTCGACTACCTGGCCATGCCGGACATCGACTTCTGGGTGAAGTCCCGCGGCACCCGGCTGCTGTTCGTGTACGGCTCGAACGACCCGTGGGGCGCCGAGCCGTTCGAGCTGGGCTTCGGCAGCCGCGACTCGTACCGCTACTACGTACCGGGCGGAAACCACGGGTCGAAGATCGCGCAGCTGCCCGCGGCCGACGCCGCCGCGGCGACCGCGACGGTCCGGCGCTGGGCAGGACTGCCGGCCGCTTCCGCTTTGACGGCGCGCAGCGCCCCGGCCGGGTTCCCGGACTTCGACGCCGACCTCACCCTTGCGGCGCGTCCGCCGCTGTAATTTCCCGGCTGTGACTTTCCTCAGGCCGGGCGTAGTCTCACGGCACCTTGACGGCCCGGCCTGAGGAGGCGCGCATGCCTCGCCCTGTCCACTTCGAGATCCACGCGGGCGACCCCGAACGCGCGGTGGCCTTCTACACGGCGGTGTTCGGCTGGAAGTTCGAGCGCTGGGGCGACATCCCGTACTGGGTGATCACGACCGGCGAGGGCGACGGCATCGACGGCGGCCTCGTACCGCGGGTCGGCCCGGCGCCCGAGGAGACGGCCCCGGTGCACGGGTTCGTGAACACGATCGACGTCGCCGACCTCGACCGGTCGCTCGACGCGGTGACCGACGCGGGCGGAACGCTGGCGCTGCCGAAGAACCCGGTGCCGGGCGTCGGGTGGCTGGCGTACGTCAAGGACACCGAAGGCAACATCTTCGGCATGCTGCAGCCGGACTCGAACGCGCCGGCGCCCTCCTAAGGACGTTTCGCTTTCGGCAGCCGCCGGACGACGTCGTCGTAGGAGACGTCGATGAGTTCTTCGAGCTCGGCGTCGGGGACCCCGGCGCCGAGCCCGACGCGGTTCCAGCCGTAGCGGCCGAGGTAGTCCATGACGGTGACCGAGTCCGGGTACCGTTCCCGGACTTCGGCCGCTTCGTCCTTGGTGGACCCGCACTTGACGGCGACGGAGCCGGGCTCCTCCTGGCCGATGAAGGCGAAGCCCTTGCCGCCGACCTTGGCGACGAGCACGTGGTCGCCGAAGGGGTAGGTTTCTTCGGCGCCCGGCTTGCCGAGGCAGTAGGCGACAACGGCTTCGACGTTCACTACTTGATGCCGGCCGCGTCCATGCCCCGGAGCTCCTTCTTCAGGTCCTGGACCTCGTCGCGCAGCCGGGCGGCCAGCTCGAACTGCAGGTCGCGGGCCGCCTGCATCATCTGGTCCGTCATCTGCTGGATCAGGTCGGCCAGCTGGGCGCGCGGCATCGCCGAGACGTCCTTGTCGACCAGCATCCCCGAGCTGCGGACCCGGTCGCCCTGCTCCGGCTTCTTGCCGCGGGAGGAGTTGCGGCCCGAGCCGCCCACCGAGACCTGCTCGGTGTCTTCGGCCTCGCTGTACACCCGGTCGAGGATGTCGGCGATCTTCTTGCGCAGCGGCTGCGGGTCGACCCCGCGCTCCACGTTGTAGGCGACCTGCTTCTCGCGGCGGCGGTCGGTCTCGTCGATCGCGTGCTTCATCGAGTCGGTGATCTTGTCCGCGTACATGTGGACCTCGCCCGACACGTTGCGCGCCGCGCGGCCGATCGTCTGGATCAGGGACGTCCCGCTCCGGAGGAAGCCTTCCTTGTCCGCGTCGAGGATCGCCACCAGCGACACCTCCGGCAGGTCGAGACCCTCGCGCAGCAGGTTGATGCCGACCAGCACGTCGAAGTCGCCCGCCCGCAGCTGCCGCAGCAGCTCCACCCGGCGCAGCGTGTCGACCTCCGAGTGCAGGTAGCGCACCCGGATGCCCAGCTCCAGCAGGTAGTCCGTCAGGTCCTCGGACATCTTCTTCGTCAGCGTGGTGACCAGGACGCGCTCGTCCTTCTCCGCGCGCTCGCGGATCTCGTGCACCAGGTCGTCGATCTGGCCCTCGGTGGGCTTCACGACCACCTTCGGGTCGACCAGGCCGGTCGGCCGGATGACCTGCTCGACGAACTCGCCGCCCGCCTGGCCCATCTCGTACGGCCCCGGCGTCGCCGACAGGTACACCGTCTGCCCGATCCGGTCGGAGAACTCCTCCCAGGTCAGCGGCCGGTTGTCGACCGCGCTCGGCAGCCGGAAGCCGTACTCCACCAGGTTCCGCTTCCGGGACATGTCACCTTCGTACATGCCGCCGATCTGCGGGACCGTCTGGTGCGACTCGTCGATCACCAGCAGGAAGTCGTCCGGGAAGTAGTCGATCAGCGTCGCCGGAGCGGTGCCCGCCCCGCGACCGTCGATGTGGCGCGAGTAGTTCTCGATGCCGGAGCAGAACCCGACCTGCCGCATCATCTCGATGTCGTAGGCCGTGCGCATCCGCAGCCGCTGCGCCTCCAGCAGCTTGCCGGACTTCTCCAGCTCCGCCAGGCGATCCTCGAGCTCCTTTTCGATGCCCTGGATCGCCTTTTCCATCCGCTCCGGGCCCGCGACGTAGTGCGTCGCCGGGAAGATCCGGACCTCGTCGACCTCCTTGACGATGTCCCCGGTCAGCGGGTGCAGGTAGTACAGCTTCTCGACCTCGTCGCCGAAGAACTCGACGCGGATCGCCAGCTCCTCGTACGCCGGGATGATCTCGACCGTGTCCCCGCGCGCCCGGAACGTGCCGCGCGCGAACGCGATGTCGTTGCGCGTGTACTGCACGTCCACCAGCGCCCGCAGGAAGACGTCCCGGTCGAGCTGCATGCCGACCTTCAGCATCGACGACCGGTCGAGGTAGGACTGCGGCGTGCCCAGGCCGTAGATGCACGAGACACTGGCGACCACGATGACGTCCCGCCGCGACAGCAGGTTCATCGTCGCCGAGTGCCGCAGCCGCTCGACGTCGTCGTTGATCGACGAGTCCTTCTCGATGTAGGTGTCCGTCTGCGCGATGTACGCCTCGGGCTGGTAGTAGTCGTAGTAGCTGACGAAGTACTCGACCGCGTTGTGCGGGAACAGCTCGCGCAGCTCGTTGGCCAGCTGCGCGGCCAGGGTCTTGTTCGGCGCCATCACCAGCGTCGGCCGCTGGACGCGCTCGATCAGCCACGCGGTCGTCGCCGACTTGCCGGTGCCGGTGGCGCCCAGCAGCACGACGTCCTTTTCGCCCGCCCGGATCCGGCGTTCGAGGTCGTCGATGGCCGCCGGCTGGTCACCGGCGGGCTGGTAGTCACTGACCACCTCGAAGCGGCCGCCGGTCCGGGGGATCTCCGAGACGGGCCGGAAGTCGGACTGGGCGAGCACGGGGTGTTCGGTTGCGAAAGCCACGTCGACCAGAGTACGACGCACCACCGACAATTTCCGTCGGGCCTGGTCAGCGGGGTCGGAACACCGTGACGGAGGTGACTTCGCCGCCGGTCACGGCGCAGTGCACGACGGCCCCGGGCACCGGCTCGTCCCCGAAGCACGAGACCAGGACCCGGTCGGGTCCGGTCGCCTGGACCTCGGTGCGCGGGAACTCCCCGAGCACCTCGGCGACCGCGGTCCCGGGGTCCGCGAGGTAGGCCAGCACCACCTCACGCGGCGACGGCGGCGGCGGGATCGGGAGGCCGTGGCCTTCGAAGAGGCGGTTCAGCTGGTCGGCGGCCGAAACCGCGCGCGGGAAGCCCGCGAACGCCGCCGTCTGGACGACGACCTCGCAGACCTCGGCGGGCGACAGCCCCGAGGCGAGGCCGGTGCGGAGGTGGACGCTCAGCGGCGGGCCGACCATGCCCGAAGCGACGATCGCCGCCAGGGTGGCGGCTTCCCGCGTCCGGCCGTCCAGCGCCGGGCGTTCGTGCAGGTGGCCGTAGACGGTGCCGACCGCCAGCTCACCCAGCGCCGGGACGGTGGCGAACAACGCGTCGAGCCGTTGCGCGCCGCCTTCGACAAGCCCGGCGAAGTTCTCGCGGCCCCGGTCGTGCAGCTCGTCCATGGTCATTTTCGGTCCCCCTTCAGCAACTGCAGTCACAGCAGTCGCAGCAACCACAGTCGCAGTCGCAGCAGTCGCAGCCCCCGGTCGAGTGCGGCTTCCCGCTCCACGGCCCAGGATAGGGATCGCGGCAGCAGAATTGGCAGGTGCAGCACATGTAGGGGGTCAGCGCGCAGCCGAGGAAGAAGTTGCGCTTCTTGGGCGGGACGGCGAACTTCGGGTACCAGAGGCCGCCGCCTTTGCCGTCGAGCGATTCGGGGCCGTCGGAATCGCCGGGGCCTCCTGGGCCACCGGGACCTCCTGGGCCACCCGGTCCGCCGGGGCCACCCGGTCCGCCGGGGCCACCCGGTCCGCCGGGACCTCCGGGGCCACCGGGCCCGCCGGGGCCTCGGCCGCCGGGGCCACCCGGACCGGGCGCACCCGGCGGCGGAACCGGACCTGGCGGCGGAAAGCCCTGCGGCGCACCGGATCCCGGACCGCCCGGAGGCTGGTGCGGGTACTGCTGGGGAGCCGGCCCCCGGCCGATCCACCCCGGCGGCGCCTGGTGCGGGTGCTGCTGCGGGGTCGGCCCCGGCCCGATCCACCCGGGCGGCGGCTGCTGCCCGGCGATGCCACCGTGCCCATGTCCCGCGCCATGCACATGTCCCGAACCATGCCCGAAGGCGCGCCGAACCGCCTGGCGCAACTCATGGACCAGCAGCGCGTGCACCAGACCCGGCCGCGCGAACTCGGCCTCCCGCAACGCCAGCTCCACCCCGAGCACCGCGTCATCGCACAGCCGGCGGGCCTCCTCCAGCGAGGTTCCGGTCGCCCGCAACGGGTTCCACGCACCCGCCTCAGCGTCCGCCGCGTGGTCCTCGACCGCGTCCAGCAGGTGGGCCACCCGGCCGAACAGCCTGCCCGCCTCCGCCAGCGGGGCCACGTTGCCCGGCCGTCCGGCCAGCTCCGCCGTCCGCGCGAACGCCGCGGACGTGGCCACCTCCGCCGGCTCGGTCGCGAGGAGCGCCGAGTCGCCCAATCGGACCGAATGCTCCAGCGAGCCCTGCCGCGAGACGGCCTCCACCAGCACCGACGTGTCGAACCCGACCCGGCCGCCGGTGCTGCTGCCCTGCGATGCCCACCGGGACGCGACCCGGCGCGCCGCCATCGCCACCGGACGGCGGCCGAACGCGCCGTCGCGGTCCTCGACGTGGTCGTCCACCTTCGCCGCGGCCAGCACCAGCGATACCGCCGCCGCGAGCTGGGCGCCCTCGCCGCGGGCCACCGATGCCGTGCGCATCCCCCGCAGGGGGCAGGGTCCGGCGTCACGGCGCCCGCCGACACCCGGCGTCTGCGCCTCGACCAGGGCCGAGATGATCAGCCCGTCGTAGTTCGTGACGACGCGGGCGAACTGCCCGTGTTCGTCGCGCAGCGTGAGGCAGAGCCCGCACAAGTGCGCCAGCCAGTCCGCGTGCAGGCTCTCGGACAGCCGATGCCGGCACGGTCTGATGATTCCGAACATGCCCGGCTCCCCTCACACACAGTCGGCAGACCTTAGCCCGAACGTGTGGCTCGCGCGTCGCGTCTGCGCGATTCGTGACCCGCCGGGCAGGATGAGCCCCATGGCCGAACTGCACCCGCCGAAGGTCGAGATCTTCGACCCCGCCGCGCGCGCGAACATCGACCCGAAGGGCATCCTCCGAGAGGTCGAGGAGTACCGCGAGGAGCCGTTCGGCCTGTACCTCGCGCGCCCCACGCCCGGACGCGCCCAGTTCCACTACCTCGAGTCGTGGCTGGTGCCCGGGCTCGGCCTGCGGTTCACCGACTTCTGGTTCACCCCCGGCCACGAACGCGACCAGGACTTCTACCTCGACGTCGTCCGCGTGCGCCGCGACGGCCCGCGCTGGGTCGCCACCGACCTCTACGTCGACCTGGTGCTCAAGGACAAGCTGTCGCTGCGCGTGATCGACACCGACGAGCTGCTCGAAGCCCACGCCGCCGGGCTCGTCACCGGCGAAGACGCGCAGTACGCGCTCGAGACCACCTACGCGGCGGTCGAAGGGCTGGCCGCCCACGGCTACGACCTCACCGCCTGGCTGTCCACGAAGGACATCACGCTGACCTGGCGCCGGCACCCCTAGGGGCCACCGCATCCTCCGAACGGTGGATGCGACGGTGACCGGTTCGACGACGTGCCGGACCGGCGCGGCGCGGGATTCTCGATCCAGCGAAAACGGATCGAGAAGGGGGACGGCGCCATGCCGGTCATCGAGGTCGAGCACCTCCACAAGCGGTACGGGGACAAGGTCGCGGTCGACGACGTGTCGTTCACCGTCGAGCGCGGCGAGATCTTCGGGATCCTGGGCCCGAACGGCGCGGGCAAGACCACGACCGTCGAATGCCTGGAAGGCCTCCGGACGCCCGACGGCGGCCGGCTTTCGGTGCTGGGTCTCGACCCGCGCCGCGACCGGGCCGAGCTGCGCCAGCGCGTCGGCGTCCAGCTCCAGGAGGGCCGGCTGCAGGACAAGCTGCGGGTCGGCGAGCTGCTCGACCTCTACGCCGCCTTCTACCGCACCCCGGCGGACCCGGACCAGCTGCTCGCTACGCTCGGCCTGACCGAGCACCGCACCAAGGCCTACAAGAAGCTCTCCGGCGGTCAGCAGCAACGGCTGTCCATCGCGCTCGCGCTGATCGGGAGCCCGGAGCTGGCGGTGCTCGACGAGCTCACCACCGGCCTCGACCCGCAGGCCCGCCACGACACGTGGGACCTGATCGAGGCCGTGCGCGCCCAGGGCGTGACGATCCTGCTGGTCACGCACTTCATGGCCGAGGCCGAACGCCTCTGCGACCGGATCGCGGTGATCGACGCCGGCCGCGTCGTCGCGGTCGACTCACCGGCCGGGCTGGTCGCGCGGGTGAGCGACGAGCAGGTCGTGCGGTTCCGGCCGTCGGCGCCGCTCGACCCCGGTGTGTTCGAGGCGCTGCCCGAGGTCCGGACGGCCGAACGGAGCGGCGACCGCCTCGTGGTCTGTGGGAGCGGGAACGTGCTCCACGCGGTGACGTCGCTGCTCGCCCGGCTCGGCGTGATCGCCGGGGACCTGCGTGTCGAGCAGGCCGGCCTCGACGACGCCTTCGTCGCGCTCACCGGCCACCGGCCGGAATGAAGGGGGAATCCATGTCCGTCCTGACCAAGCTGACCACCGCCGAGGCCAAGGTGTTCCTGCGCGACCCGGGCGCTCCGGCCGTCGTCGTCGGCATCCCGCTCGCGCTGCTGCTGGTGTTCGGGCTCATGCCCGGCGCGAACGAGCCCGACCCGAAGTACGGCGGGCACAGCGCGCTGGCCACGGTGATCGCGCCGATGGCCGTCACGATCCTGCTGGCTATGCTGGCGCTGACGCTGTTCCCGAACGCGATGGCCACCTACCGCGAAAAGGGCCTGCTGAAACGCCTTTCCGCGAGCCCGGTGCCGCCGAGCCGGCTGCTCACCGCGCAGCTGCTGGTGAACCTGGCGGCCGCGGTCGTCGTGGTCCTGCTCATCGCGGGGGTCGGCGGGCTGGTGCTCGGCATTCCGTTGCCGGGCAACCCCGGCGGCTTCCTGCTCTCGATCGTCCTCGGCGCACTGGCGCTGTTCTCCGTCGGGCTGCTGGTGGCGGCGCTGGCGCCGACCGGCCGCGCGGCCAGCGGCATCGGCAGCGCGCTGTTCTTCCCGATGCTGGCGCTCGGCGGGGTCTGGGTGCCGAAGGAGCAGCTGCCGGTCTTCCTGCAGCACGTCGCCGACGTCCTGCCGCTGGGCGGCACGCTCAACGCGCTGCGCGCCACCTGGGCCGGCGACGCGCCGGAGCTGCTGCAGCTCGGCGCGATGGCGGCGTTCGCCGTCGTCTGCACCACGATCGCGGTGCGGGTGTTCCGATGGGAGTGACGACCGCGCCCGCACCCGCCGTCGTCCGGCCGGTAGCTGTAAAGCCGGTGGCGGTCGTGACGGCGCTGATGGCGATCCCGTTGCTGCTGACGGCGAACAGCTACGGCTACTTCGGCGACGAGCTGTACTTCCTCGCCGCCGGGCGCCACCTCGCGTGGGGATATGTCGACCAGCCCCCGCTGCTTCCGTTGCTGGCCAAGGCGATGGACGCGCTCGGGCACTCGCCGTTCGTGCTGCGGATCCCGGCGATGCTGGCGGTGCTCGCCGGGGTCGCGCTCACCGCGCTGATCGCCCGCGAGCTGGGCGGCGGCGCGAAGGCCCAGACGCTCGCCGCCGCGACTTTCGCCGTCTCGACGGAGTTCCTGGCGGGCGGGCACTACCTGGCGACGTCCACAGTGGACCCGTTTCTGTGGACACTGGTGCTGTGGCTGCTGGTCCGCTGGCTGCGCACCCGCGCCGACGGCCTGCTCGTCTGGGCCGGCGTCGTGACGGCGGTCGCGCTGTACACGAAGTTCCTCATCGGCGGTTTCTGGCTCGCCGCCGGGGTCGCGGTCCTCGTCTGCGGGCCACGGGAGCTGCTGCGGCGTCCCGCGTTGTGGCTCGGCGCGGCGATCGCCGTGGTGGCGCTGGTGCCGACGCTGCTCTGGCAGGCCACGCACGGCTGGCCGCAGCTGGGGATGGGCGCGGCGATCTCGCACGAGGTCGACGGGACCTGGGGCGGCCGGCTGACGTTCCTGCCGACGGCCCTGGTCACTGCCGGTCTCCCGGTGGGCGCCGTGCTGCTCTGCTACGGCCTGTGGCGGCTCCTGCGCAGCCGAGAGCTGCGCTTCCTCGGCTGGACGACCGTGCTGCTGACCGTCGTGTTCCTGGTGGTCAACGGCCGGTTCTACTACGTCGCCGGGATGTACCCGGTGTGCTGGGCGATGGCCGCCGTCGCGCTCGAACGCCGGGAACCGGCGCGCTGGTGGCGGCGGGTCGCGACCTGGCCGTGCTACGCGCTGGCCGTCGTGCTCGTCGTTCCGGTGGCGCTGCCGGTCTGGCCGCGGGCGTGGCTGACCGAGCACCCGTCGCTGCCGTCGCCCGTGTTCGCCTTCGCCGAGATCGGCTGGCCGGAAGGGGCCCGCTCGGTGGCAGGCGCGTTCGCCCGCCTGCCCGACCGGGACCGGACCGCGGTGGTGACCGGGACGTACTGGCAGGCGAGCGCGCTCGACCGCTACGGCCGCGACCTCGGTCTCCCCGAGCCGGCCAGCGGGAACCGCGGCTACGCGACGCTGGTCGTCCCGCCGGAAAGCACGACCGACGTGCTGTTCGTGGGCGAAGATCCGCGGCCGCTGCTCGGGCACTTCGCCGACCTGCGGCCGATCGGGGAGGTGGACACCGGCGCGGCGAAGCCGAGCCACTTCGACGGCGTGCCGCTGTGGCTGGCGACCGGCCGGACCGAGCCCTGGTCCGAGCTGTGGCCGAAGCTGGTGAACACGCACACGTGAGCCCGGCGTCACCATCCGCACGGTCACCCCGCACAGGCCCACGTAGGGTGCGGGAAGGACCGGCGCCGACCACGGACAAGGAGCATGATGGACGCCGTAGCCACGGCCCCCGACCAGGCGAAAGCCGAGCTCGCCCCCTTCGCCCGGCTGCCGGTCGCGCTGCTGGCGCTGGGCACGGCCACCGCCCTGCTGCTGACGGCCGGCCGCTACGGCTACTTCGGTGACGAGCTGTACTTCCTCGCCGCCGGGAAGCACCTGGCGTGGGGCTACGCCGACCAGCCGCCGCTCGTCCCGTTCCTGGCCTGGGCGATGGACTCCCTGGCGCCCGGGAACCTGGTCGTCTTCCGGCTGCCGGCGATCGCCGCGACCGCGGCCGGGGTGGTCGTCACCGCGCTGATCGCCCGGGAGCTCGGCGGGCAGCGCAAGGCGCAGGCACGCGCCGCGGCGGCGTACGCGATCTGCGGGCAGTTCGTCGGCAGCGGCCACTACCTGGCGACGTCGACGATCGACCCGCTGCTGTGGGCGCTCGTGCTGTGGCTGCTGGTCCGCTGGGTCCGCACCCGGGCCGACGCGCTCCTGGTGTGGCTCGGGGTCGTGACGGCGGTGGCGCTCAACGACAAGCTGCTCATCGGCGCGTTCTGGGTGGTGGCCGGGCTCGCGGTCCTCGTGGTCGGACCGCGGGAGCTGCTGCGCCGCCCGAAGCTCTGGCTGGGCGCGCTGATCGCCGCCGGCTCGCTGGTGCCCACGCTGCTGTGGCAGCGCGCGAACGGCTGGCCGCAGCTCGGCATGGGTGACGCGGTCGGCGCCGAGGTCGACGCGGCGGGCGGCCGCGAGAGCTTCGTCCCGAACCTCCTGGCCGGCGCCGGCTGGGTGATCGGCGCGCTCGGCATCCTCTACGGCGTGGCCGTGCTGCTCGGGAGCCGGCAGCTGCGGCCGTACCGGTTCCTCGGCTGGACGGCGCTGGGCGTCGTCGCGGTCTTCCTGGTCGCCAACGGGCGGTACTACTACGCCGCCGGGATGTTCGGCGTCCTGTGGGCCGCGGCCGCCGTCCACCTCGAGGCGCGGGAACCGGCTCGCTGGTGGCGGTGGGTGCCGACGTGGCCGGTCTTCGTGCTGTCCGCGCTGTTCAGCCTGCCGTTCACGCTGCCGCTCTGGCCCGCGCAGTGGCTGGCCGACCACCCGGGCGCGCCGCGGCCGGCCTACGCCGCCGAGGAGATCGGCTGGCCGGACCTCGCCGGCGACGTCGCCGCGCTGTACCGGACGGCACCGCCGGGCACGGCCGTCGTCACCGGCGGCTACTGGCAGGCGGGCGCGCTCGACCGGTACGGGCCCGAGCACGGCCTGCCCGAGGTCTCCAGCCCGAGCCGCGGCTTCTGGTACTTCGGCCGGCCCGCCGACGACGCCGACACGGTGCTCTTCGTCGGCTACGACCCGTCGAAGCTCGCGAAGTACTTCGGGAACGCGCAGCTCGCCGGGCAGGTCGGCAACCGGCTCGGCGTCGCGAACGCGAGCGAGCACATGCCGGTCTGGCGGCTCACCGGCCGGACCGCGACCTGGGCGGAGATCTGGCCGCGGCTCAAGGACATGAGAGCGTGAGCCTCGAGGTCGACTGGAGCCGGCCGATGTGGCCGCCGGAGTCGGCGCGGACCCCGGATGGCTGGCAGCCGTGGCTGTTCCGGGCCGAGCGCGTCCTGGCCATCGCGCTGCTGGCCGTCGCGACGGTGGTCACCCTCGGCGTCGGCGGGCACGACGCCCGCTGGTGGGCGACCACCGGCGCCCTGGTCGCCGCGACCGCGCTCTGGGTGCTCGCGACGGTGGTCTTCGCGCCGCCGCGGCTGCGCGAACGGCCGGGCTTCGCCCTGCTCACGTTCCTCGGCGTCATCGGGCTGGGCAGCGCCCTCGAAGTCCGGGACATCACGTTCCTCATCTTCATGATCTTCGCGTTCCTGGCCGCCATGCGGCTGCGGCCCACGTGGCTGGCCTTCGCCGCGCTGGCGGTGACGTCGCTGCTGATCAACACCCTCGGCAACGGCGGCCCGGTGCACGCCCTGCGGGAGCGCCCGGCCATCTGGGTCACGATCATCGTCGTGCAGACCGCGGCGATCGGGGGTGGCGGCCTGCTCTCGACGGCCATCGCCCGGCAGAACGAGGAACGCCGGCGCATGCTCGACGACCTCGCCGCGGCGCACGCGGAAAACGAAGGCCTGCAACGACAGTTGCTCAGCCAGGCCCGGGAAGCCGGGATCCTCGACGAGCGGCAGCGGCTGGCCCAGGAGATCCACGACACCCTGGCGCAGGGCTTCACCGGCATCATCACGCAGCTCGAGGCCGCCGCGCTGGCCCAGGACGAGCCGGCGGAACGGCAGCGGCACCTGGACTCCGCGACCGCGCTCGCGCGGGAGAACCTCACCGCCGCCCGGCGTTCGGTGCGCGCGCTGCACCCCGAGCCGCTGGACACCGCGACGCTGCCCGACGCGCTCGCCGGCGTCGCGGCGCGGTGGAGCGGGCGGACCGGCGTGCCCGCGGCGTTCACCACCACCGGCGACCCGCGGCCGCTGCACCCCGAGATCGAGTCGACCGTCCTGCGGGTCACCCAGGAGGCACTGTCCAATGTGGACAAGCATGCCGCGGCGAGCCGGGTCGGCCTCACGCTGTCCTACATGGACGACGAGGTGACCCTCGACGTCCGCGACGACGGCGCCGGGTTCACCCCCGGGCCCGGCCCCGGCTTCGGGTTGCCCGGGATGCGACGGCGCGTCGAGCGGCTCGCCGGTACGCTCCACGTCGAGTCCGAACCCGGCGGCGGCACCGCGATCTCGGCCGTCCTGCCCGCCGTCCCGTCCCCGCCGGAGGCCTCCGCATGACGATCACCGTGCTCATCGCCGACGACCACCCGATCGTCCGCGACGGGCTGCGCGGCATCTTCACCGGCCGCGGCTTCGAGGTCGTCGGCGAGGCGGCGAACGGCGCCGAAGCCGTGGCGCTGGCCGAGCGGCTGCGCCCCGACGTCGTGCTGATGGACCTGCGGATGCCGGGCACCGACGGCGTCGCCGCGATCACCGAGCTGGCCCGGCTGGGCAACCCGGCGCGGGTCCTGGTGCTCACGACCTACGACACCGACTCCGACGTCCTGCCCGCCGTCGAGGCCGGCGCGACGGGCTACCTGCTCAAGGACGCCCCGCGCGAGGACCTCTTCCGCGCCGTCGAAGCCGCCGCCCGCGGGGAGGCCGTGCTCTCCCCCGCGGTCGCGAGCCGGCTGCTGGGCCGGATGCGCGCGCCGGTGCGGGAAGCGCTGTCGCAGCGCGAGCTCGAAGTGCTCACCCTGGTCGCCCGCGGCTCGACGAACAAGGAAGCGGCGAAGAAGCTCTTCATCAGCGAAGCGACCGTCAAGACGCACCTGATCCACGTCTACGCGAAGCTCGGCGTGAAGGACCGCGCGGCGGCCGTCGCGGTCGCGTTCGAACGCGGGCTGCTGGGCTCCTAGAGCGTCCAGCCGGTGGTCCCGGCCCACTTCTCCGCGCGGCCGAACACGCCGTTGACGAACTCCTGCTTCTCCTCCGCGTAGGACGCGACGTTGCCGTCCCCGGCGTGCGCGCCGGCCAGCCGCAGCTTCACGTCGCGGTAGTCGTCGCGCTCGTCCGGGTTCGCGCGCAGGTAGTCGCGGAACAGCAGCGCGAGCCGCCACGCGGGCGTCTCCTCGGACCGGACGTGCAGGTTCACCGCGCGCTTCGGGTCGGCGCCGACGTGCAGGCGCTTGGGCCAGGGGTCGCCGCCGTCCGGGGCGTCGTCGTACCAGTCACCCTCGAGCCGCGGGAACCCGGCGTCGGACAGCAGCTCCTCGAGCGTGTCGGCGTCGGCCAAGGTGGCCACCGTGAGCTGGAGGTCGAGGACGTCCTTGGCGGGCAGGCCGGGGACCGCGGTGGAGCCGATGTGGTCGGCGCGGCGGGCCAGCTCCCCCGCCACCGCGCGGACCCGGGCGAGCACCCGCTCGGCCTGCGCCGGCCAGGTGAGGTCGTACTCGGCGATCTTCGGGGACACCGGCGGCCGCGGCCGCCTCAGCCGGATGTTCGCCTCGAACGGCACGAGCCGGTCGGCCCACAGCGCGTCGACGTCGGCGAGCACGGCGTCTTCGGCACCGCCGTTGTCCAGGAACACATCCGCGACGGCGCGGCGCTGCTCGTCGCTCGCCTGCGCCCGGATCCGGGCCCGCGCGTCGTACTCGGCCATGCCCCGCGCCGTCACCAGCCGCCGGACCCGCACCTCGACCGGCGCGTCGACGACCACGACCAGGTGGTACGCCGTCGCGAGGCCGTTTTCGACCAGCAGCGGGATGTCGTGGACGATGACGGCGTCCGGCGCGGCGGCGGCCATCAGCTCGCCGGTGCGGGCGCCGACCAGCGGGTGCACGATCGCGTTCAGCCGGCGCCGCGACTCGTCGTCGGCGAACGCCTTCGCGGCGAGCGCCGGCCGGTCGAGCGAACCGTCGGCGGCCAGGATCTCCTCGCCGAACTCCTCGACGAGCCGGGCGAGCCCCTCGGTACCGGGCTCGACCACCTCGCGGGCGATCCGGTCCGAGTCGATCAGGACGGCGCCGTGCTCGGCGAGCCGGTTCGCCACGGTCGACTTGCCGGCCCCGATCCCACCCGTCAACCCCACACGCAGCATGCCGATCACCCTAGTCAGCCCGGATCCGGCCGCCGGTCACCGGCCCGCCCGCGCCACGGCGTGGTCAGTGCACACGGACGGGTGACCCGCAAGTGATCGTGACGCGTGACTCAACCGATATCCGGACACGCCGCGTTGCTTACTCACCTTGACCGGGCCGAGTGCGTACCGTCCGCGCGACAGGGTCGCCCACACGGAGGAACGATGGCGGACAGCAAGCACGCCGGAAAGCACCGGCTCGGCACGCCGGGGCTGGTGCACTGCCTTCTGCACCGCACCGTGGCCGACGCGCTGGCGGGCTACCGCCGGACCTGGCTCAACGCCCTGCTCGTGCCGGCCAGGCACAGCTTCGCCGGACTCCGCCGCAAGGCCCGCGCCGCCGCCCTCGAGCGCATCTGGGTCCCGGCCGTCGGCACCGCGACCGTGCGGCCGCTGACAGCCCGCGCCGCCTGACCGTCCCCCGCTCAGCCCCTGCTCAACGCCCGGTTTCGCGCGTCTCGATCGCGATCTCCGACGACAGCGTCCGGTGCACCGGGCACTTGTCGGCGATCAGCATGAGCTTCGCGCGCTGGTCGTCGTCCAGCTCGCCCTCCAGCTCGATCTCCCGCGTGATCCGGCTCAGCATCCCGCGTTCGGTCTCGCACTTGGCGCAGTCCTCGGCGTGGATGCGGTCGTGCCGGAGCCGGATGGTCGCCCGGGTGAGCGGGAAGCCCTTGCGGTCCGCGTACATCCGCAGCGTGATCGCCGTGCACGAACCCAGCGACGCGAGCAGCAGCTCGTACGGGTTCGGGCCGGCGTCGGCGCCGCCGACCGCGACCGGTTCGTCGACGAGCAGCTCGTGGGTCGCCGTCGTGACCCGCTGCGTGTAGGTGCCGTCGCCGGTCGCGGTGACGACGACCGTGCCGGGCTCGGGGTGCTCCATCCGCGTCAGTCCTCCCAGGGTGAGTCCAAGATCGTGGTGACGAAGTCCGTCCGCTCGAAGCCTGGCACGAACCGGGCCAGTACATCGGCTTTGACGTTCCCGAACGCCGTGTCGGGCCGGTCACGGATGCCGTCGGTGAACGCCGCGAGGATGCGCCGCTTGAAGTCCGGCCGCGGGTGCGCGGCCACGATCGCGGCCCGCTCCTCGGCGGGGAGGTCGTGGTAGCCGATGCCGAGGACGTCGTACTCGACCCCGGCCGTCACCAGCGCGATCTCGGGTTCCATGTGCTCGGGGATGCCCGGGGTGGTGTGCAGCGCGACGGCCGTCCAGGCGATCCGGGCGCGGTCGGCGTCGACGCCGTGGTCCAGCAGGAAGCGCCGGGCCTCGTCCGCGCCGTCGAGCTCGAAGCGCCGGTCGGAGCGGTGGCCCTCGACCAGCCCGAGGTCGTGGAACAGGGCCGCCACGTAGAGCAGTTCGGCGTCGAAGGCGAGGCCGCGGCGCCGGCCCTGGAGAGCGCCGAACCGGTAGACGCGGGCGGAGTGGTCGTACAGGAGCGGGCCCGCGGTGTCGCGGACGTACTCGGTGGCTTCGCGGGCGAGCGCGGTGCCGGGGACGTCGATGGTCATGACGCCGACGATGCCCGCCCGCGCGGTGCTCGGACATGCGTCCGGCGGACGGGAATCCCGCACATCCGGACATCCGGCGCATTCCCAAGACGCGCCGGATATCGTATCTTTTGCTGCGGGTGGGTCACCCGGACGTCGTTGTGCGCGAAGGGGGTGCGCCGTGGCCACCAGGCATCTGTCGACGCGCCCCGTCGAGCAGGGCCACCGTGAGCGTTTCCTGGACACGGCGTTGGGGGTGCTGCTCGACCGGGGTGTCACGGGGCTGACCGTGCGCGGGGTGGCCGAGGCGGCCGGCGCGTCGACGATCTCGGTGTACGCCCGCTTCGGCGGCCGCGCGGGCCTGCTCGACGCGCTGTACGAGCGCACGTTCGACTCGCTGCGGGAGCTGCTCGAAGGCCTGCCGGTGGCGACCCCGGACGGGATCGCGGACCTGATGCACCTCGCGCTCGAGTACCGGCTGTTCGCCCGGGAGAGCCCGGTCCGCTATTCGCTGATGTTCGAACGCCCGGTCCCGGGGTTCGACCCGGACCCGGCGCTGCGGTCGGCGGTCGTGCGGACGACGTTCACCCTGTTCATCGCCCGGGTCCAGCGGGTGTGCCCACCGGAGGCGGACGCCCGCGAGACGGCGTACCAGCTGTGGACGGCGATGCACGGCCTGGTCGGGGCGGAGCTGATGCTGGCTTCGCGGACGCCGTTGCCGGACTGGTTCATCCCGCCGACCGAAGAGGCGAACGAGCGGATGTACCGCCGGGGAGTCGCCGCGATGATGACCGGCCTGGGCCTGCGCAACCGCTGAGCCGAGCCCGAAACCCGAGCCTGGAACGCAGCGAACCCCCGGTCCACTCGGGACCGGGGGTTCGCTGTCAGCTCAGACGCTCAGAGCGCTGGTGCTCACGCACCACCGGAGAGCTTCTCGCGGAGCGCCGCGAGCTGCTCGTCGGAGGCGAGGGTGCCGCCGGTGCTCTTCGTGTCGGTCGAGGTCGAACCCGAGGTGTAGCTCTCCGAGCCACCCTCGACGCCGGTCGCGGCGTCGGCCGCCGCTTCCGCGTCGGCCTCGACGGCCTTCTGGACCTGCTTCATGTGGGCCTCGTAACGAGTGTGGGCCTGCGCGTACTGGCCCTCCCACTCCTCACGCTGCTTGTCGAAGCCTTCCTGCCACTCCTGCGTGTCCGGGTCGAAGCCCTCGGGGTAGATGTAGTTCCCCTCGGTGTCGTACTCGGCCGCCATGCCGTACTGGGCCGGGTCGAACTCGGTGTCGGGCGTGACACCCTCGTTCGCCTGCTTCAGCGACAGCGAGATGCGACGACGCTCGAGGTCGATGTCGATGACCTTGACCATGACGTCGCCGTTGACCTGGACGACCTGCTCCGGGATCTCGACGTGGCGCTCGGCCAGCTCCGAGATGTGGACCAGACCCTCGATGCCCTCTTCGACGCGCACGAACGCACCGAACGGAACCAGCTTGGTGACCTTGCCCGGCACGATCTGACCGATCGCGTGGGTGCGGGCGAACTGACGCCACGGGTCTTCCTGGGTCGCCTTCAGCGACAGCGAGACGCGCTCGCGGTCCATGTCGACGTCCAGAACCTCGACCGTGACCTCCTGGCCGACCTCGACGACCTCGGACGGGTGGTCGATGTGCTTCCAGGACAGCTCGGAAACGTGCACCAGGCCGTCGACGCCACCCAGGTCCACGAAGGCACCGAAGTTGACGATGGACGACACGACGCCCTTGCGGACCTGGCCCTTGGCGAGCGCGTTGAGGAACTCGCTGCGCACCTCGGACTGGGTCTGCTCGAGGTAGGCGCGACGGGACAGGACCACGTTGTTGCGGTTCTTGTCCAGCTCGATGATCTTCGCCTCGAGCTCGCGGCCGACGTACGGCTGCAGGTCGCGGACGCGGCGCATCTCGACCAGCGACGCGGGGAGGAAGCCGCGCAGGCCGATGTCCAGGATGAGGCCGCCCTTGACGACCTCGATGACGGTGCCCTTGACGGGCTCGTCCTTCTCCTTGAGCTCCTCGATCGTGCCCCAGGCGCGCTCGTACTGCGCGCGCTTCTTGGACAGGATCAGACGGCCTTCCTTGTCCTCCTTCTGGAGAACCAGGGCTTCGACCTCATCGCCGACGGTGACAACCTCAGCCGGGTCGACATCGTGCTTGATGGACAGCTCACGCGAGGGGATGACGCCCTCGGTCTTGTAGCCGATGTCGAGCAGGACTTCGTCGCGATCGACCTTGACGATGGTGCCCTCGACGATGTCGCCATCGTTGAAGTACTTGATCGTCTTGTCGATAGCCGCGAGGAAATCTTCCTCCGACCCGATGTCGTTGATGGCGACCTGCGGGGCCGCGTTCGGGGCGGTCGGGGCGGTGGCGGTGTCGATGGTCATTAGGCGGGTTGCTCCGGTGGATGGGATCGAGGGTTGGCAGTTGTCGGCGCGATGGGCTGTTGTGAGCATGCGACGACCCTGCGAGCAAACGTCCACCAGTGAACGACCGCGGCATGACCCGCATAACGGTGCGCGACCCCGAGCCCGACCTGGAAAGCTGAGCGGAAGGCAGCGCGAACCCACTGCGCTAACACTTATCCTACGCGGCGGCCGCTAGGCGGCACAATCAGGGTCCCCCACGATCGCTAAGGTCCTCGCGGAAGCAAACCGCACGCACCAGGACGCAGGGACCGGAGACCACCATCATGCCACCGGAGGACCCGCCCGCGCCGGGGCGCCACGACGCGGCCGAGCACCGGCTCGGCACCACGGCCGTCGCCTACCGCACGGTCGGGGGCCCCGAAGCCGCCGCCGCGAACCTCGCCTGGTGGGACGCCGACGCCGACGACTACCAGGCCGAACACGGCGGTTTCCTCGGCGACGCCGACTTCGTCTGGTGCCCGGAAGGGGTGCGGGAGGCCGACGCGCGGCTGCTCGGCGACGTACGCGGCAAGCGCGTGCTGGAGGTCGGCTGCGGGCAGGCCGCGTGCTCGCGCTGGCTCGCGGCGCAGGGCGCCCGCGCCGTGGCGACCGACCTGTCCGCCGGCATGCTGCGCCACGCCCGCGCGGGCAACGACCGCACCGGCGCCGCCGTCCCGCTGGTGCAGGCGAACGCCGAGTACCTGCCGCTGGCGTCGGGCAGCTTCGACGCGGCCTGCTCGGCCTTCGGCGCGATCCCGTTCGTGGCCTCGGTCGGCGCCGTCTTCGCCGAGGTGCACCGGGTGCTGCGGCCGGGCGCGCCGTGGGTGTTCTCGGTGACCCACCCGATGCGGTGGATCTTCCCGGACGACCCCGGCCCGCAGGGGCTCACCGTCACCCAGCCCTACTTCGACCGCACGCCGTACGTCGAGGTCGACGACGAGGGCACCGCCACCTACGTCGAGTACCACCACACCCTCGGCGACTACGTGCGCGCGCTGGCCGCGGCCGGGTTCACCCTCGTCGACCTGGTCGAGCCCGAGTGGCCGGAGGGGCACACGCGGGTCTGGGGCCAGTGGAGCCCGTTGCGGGGCCGGCTCTTCCCGGGCACCGCGATCTTCCGCACGCGCCGCCCGTGAACCCCCTCGAGCGGGAGCAGAACGCGCGGTTCGCCGCGCTCGACCCGCAGCTGCCGCCGATCGCCGCCCCGCCGGCGGCGAGCGAGCCGCTGGTGGTGACCACCGGCGGGCGCCGGGCGGGCGGCCTGCTGACGCACGTCGTGCACGCGCCGGGGGCGTGGCCCGCGCTGTGGGGGCCGCTGGAGATCTGGGACCTGACCGCGGTCCCGGGCGACAGCGGCGCGGCGGGCCTGACCGCGTTGCTCGGGGCCTGGCGCCACCGGCTGCGCGGCACGCGGCCCGGCCTGGACTCGGGCTGCACGGTGGCCTGGCCGAGCCGCGACGCCGAGGCGTCGGCGGTCCTGCTGGCCCACGGCTTCGCGCCGATGACGTGCCTGGCGGTGCGGCCGCCCGGGCCGCCCACCGGCGAAGGTCCGTCGCGGGTGTCCGTCCGCCTCGCCGGCGAGGGCGACGTCGAAGCCCTCACCGACCTGCGCCTGGCCGAGTGGCGCTACACGTCGATGGTCGGCACCGCGGTACCGCGGCCCGGCGCGCGGGCGCTGCTGCGCGCGGAGGTCGTGCGCGCGCTGCGCTTCACCGGCCTGGTCTGGCTCGCGGAGGACGACGGCGTCCCGGTGGGCCTGGCCGCGTGCGCGCCCGCCTCGCCCCGGCCGGGCGACGGCATCCACGGCCGGCTGCACCCGGGCCGCTGGGGGTACGTCGACACGCTGTCGGTCGCGCCCGGCGCGCGGGGCGGCGGCGTGGGCCGGGCGCTGATGGCGGTGGCCCATCGCGAGCTGCTCGGGCCGGAGGTGCGCGGTACGTTCCTCTTCTACCACCCGGCGAACCCGCTCTCGCCGGTGTTCTGGCACCGGCAGGGCTATCGTCCACTGTGGACGATGTGGATCCGGCGACCCGCCTGGTCCTGACCGATCGCAGCAGGGGGACCCATGGAGATCGCCGAGCCGCTGCTCGCCGCCCACCGCGCGCGCTTCGCGGCGGTCGACGCGCTGCTGCCGCCCGCCGCGCCTCCGGCCGAGGGACGGCGGCTGGACGCCGCGACCGCGGACGGCACCCGGGTCGCCGGCGTGCTGCAGCGGCACCGCGTGGCGCCCGGCGACGTCACGACGCTCTGGGCCGCCGCCGACACCTGGCAGCTCTTCCCGTACATCGGCGCCACCGGCACCGAAGGCGTCGATCTCCTGCTTCGCGCGCTCAAGGGCACGCTGGAGACGGAGGAGACCGGCGACGACTCCGCGTGCGTCGTCTTCTGGCCCAGCCGCGACGCCGAGGCGATCCGCGCCTTCCTCGACCACGGTCTCGTCCCGCTGTCCGCGGTCGGCGTGCGCACGGCTCCCCCGGCCGAGCCGGACCCGGCGGTCGCCGTCCGCCGCGCCGGGCCCGGCGACTTCGCCGTGGCGCTGGCGCTGGCGGCCGCGACGTTCGACTACACCGGTCTCGTGGCCGTGGCCCGCCGGGCGGACACGGCCGAGCTGCTCGCCCCCGCGCTGCGCGCCGCGCTGGCCGAGGACGAGCCGGCGGTGTGGCTGGCCGAGGAGGACGGCGAGGCCCGCGCCCTCGCGCACTGCGCGTGGGTCGACGCGACCCCGGGGAGCGCGGCGGCCGAGCTGCTCCCGCCGGGCCGCTGGGGCTACGTGAACAACGTGGTGACGGCGCCCGGTGAGCGCGGCAGCGGCTTCGGCCGGGCGCTGATGGCCCACGTGCACCGGGAGCTGCACCGCGGCGGCGCCACCCGCACGTACCTCTACTACAACCCGACCAACCCGCTGGCTTCGGTGTTCTGGCACCGGCAGGGTTATCGCCCGCTGTGGACCAGCTGGGAGGTCCGCCCGGCGTCCGCGCTCCGCTGAGCAGGGCAGCGACCGGTCGGAGGTCTGCCGCGGCGGTCGTGAGTGGAAAACAGGGTTAGAACACTGTTTCCCACTCACGACCTCCCCGCGGCAGCGCTCCGCTGAGCGGGATCGTCTCCCCCGCCCGGGTTCTCCGAGGGGCGCCGCGACCGGCGAACTGCGACAGTCACCCACGGGTGTGACGTGCGTCCGGTGATCTTGCCCCGCGACTCCGCGAGGACTAGCTTTTTGAACTGACCGGTCAGTTCAAAAAGTTCCCGACGCTGGAGTAACCGTGCAGGTCCGCGCCGATCGGGTGTCCCTCGAAGGACACCACGGCCCCTTGTTACCGCCCACCTCGCTGACCGTCGGCGAGGGCGACCTGGCGATCGTGCACGGCGAGCCCGGCGTCGGCGTCACCGCGTTCGGCCTGGCACTGGCCGGGCGGCTGAAGCCGACCACCGGCACGGTGCACGCCGAAGGAACCGACGCCGGACTGCCCGAGCTCGTCGCGGTCGTCGACGCCCCCGGCGTCAGCGAGCCCGACGACGCCCTCCCCCTGCGCGTGGTCGCCGGCGAAGAGCTGGCGCTCGCCCACCGCCCGGTCGGCAAGGAAGACGTCGCCCGGTGGCTCGCCGCGCACGACGCCGCCCCGTTCGCGGGCACGCGGTTCGAGAACCTCGCCCCGGCCCTGCGCACGCGGCTGCTGACCGAGCTGGCCGCCGAGCGCAAGGGCGTGCGGCTGCTCGTCCTCGACACCCCCGACCGGCACACCTCCGACGTCGAAAGCTGGGCCGGCCTGGCACGCGAGCTGGCCGAACGCGGGCTCGCCGTCGTCGTGCTCGCCGCGACGACGCCGTTGTCCGCACTGCCCTTCACGCCCGCGCGCCTCGGCTCGGCCGAGCAGCCCGAGCCGCAGCACCACGCCCCCGAACCCGCCCCCACCGAAGAGCTCCCCGAGAGCACCGACGGAGTTTCCGAATGAACGCCTTCCGGATCGCGCGCAACGAGCTGCGCCGCCTCTCCACCGGCACGATGCCGAAGCTCGCGCTGGTCGCGCTCGTACTGGTGCCGCTGCTGTACGCGTCCTTCTACCTCTACGCGAACTACGACCCGTACGGCCGGCTCGACAAGCTGCCCGCCGCCGTCTTCACCAGCGACACCGGCGCGCAGGACTCGAGCGGCCAGCAGCGCAACGTCGGCCGCGAGGTGACCGACGAGCTGGTCAAGTCCGGCACCTTCCAGTGGCACGAGGTGTCCGAGCAGGAGGCGCGTGACGGCGTCCGCGACGACAAGTACTCCTTCGCCATCGGCATCCCCAGCGGGTTCTCCGCCGCGCTGCTCTCGGTCGGCAACTTCCAGCCGCAGCAGGCGACGATCACGCTGACCACCAACGACGCCAACAACTACCTGTCCGGCACCATCGCGAAGCAGGTGGCCGAGCAGGTGCGCAAGACGATCGCGGAGAAGGTCGGCAGCGAGGCCGCGGACCGGTTCCTGGTCGGCTTCTCCACGATCTACGCCAAGATCCAGGAAGCCTCGACGGGCGCGTCCCAGCTCGCCGACGGCGCTTCGCAGCTCAAGTCGGGGCAGCAGCAGCTGGCCGACGGCGCCGCGAAGCTCGCGGACGGTTCGTCGACGCTGGCGACCGGCCTGGGCACGCTCAAGAGCGGCACCGCTTCCCTGCCTTCGCAGACGCAGCAGCTCGCGAGCGGCGCTTCGCAGGTGGCCGCCGGGGACCAGAAGGTCGCCGACGCGGCTTCGATCGCCGCGACGGCGTCGTCCGACATCCAGGGCAAGCTCGACTCCTACCGGAGCCAGCTCCAGACCGACCTGCGCAACGCGGGTGTGCCGGACGCCCAGGTCCAGGAGATCCTGGCGCGCGCCGACCAGCTGCGCTCCCCCGTCGACCAGGCGAACAGCAAGATCCAGCAGGCCAACGGCGACCTCGCGAAGCTGGCCGACGGCGCCCGGCAGGTCTCCGACGGCGCGGCCAAGCTCGCCGCCGCGTCCCCGCAGCTGGCCAGTGGCATCGCACAGGCGTCCGACGGCGCGAACCAGCTGCGTGACGGCGCTTCGCAGCTCAACGACGGCGAGAAGACCGCCGTCACCGGCACCAACCAGCTGGCGGACGGCGCGGTGAAGCTGCGCGACGGGCTGGCCGCCGGGCTCCAGCAGATCCCGAACCCGGACGACCCGACCCGCAACGCGACCGCCAACACGATCGCGGACCCGGTGGCGGTGAACGCCAACGGCGAGGCGTCGGCGGGGACGTACGGCGCGGGCCTGGCGCCGTTCTTCATCTCGCTGGCCACCTGGATCGGCGCGTTCGTGCTGTTCCTGATCCTGCGGCCGCTCTCGACGCGGGCACTGACCGCGGGCGCGTCGCCGTTCCGGGTCGCCGTCGGCGGCTGGCTGTCCTCGGCGCTGCTCGGCGTCGCGCAGGTGGTCGTGCTGTTCGGCGCGGTGACGTGGCTGGTCGGCATCCACATCGCGCACCCACTGGGCGCGATAGGGTTCGCCGTGCTGGTTTCCCTGACCTTCACCTCGGTGGTGCACGCGCTCAACGCGTTCTTCGGCGCGGTCGGGAAGTTCCTCGGGCTGGTGCTGCTGGTGCTGCAGCTGGTCAGCGCGGGCGGGACGTTCCCGTGGCAGACCATCCCGGACGCGCTGTACCCGCTGCACGTGGTGCTGCCGATGGGCTACGCGATCGACGGGTTCCGCCACCTCTTCTACAGCGGGGCGACGGTGAACCTCTTGGGTGACATCGGAGTGCTCCTGGCCTACCTCGTGGGTGGGGTCCTGGTGTCCACACTGGCCGCGCGCAAGCGTCGCGTTTGGACGGTGTCCGCGCTCAAACCCGAGCTGAGCCTGTGAGCGGCGGGACGAAGCAGAAGCTCTTCGAGGCCACCCTGCGGCTCTCGAAGAGCCGGGGCCTGCTCGGCCTGACGGTCGACGACATCGCCGCCGAGGCGGGCGTCGCGAAGGGCACGGTCTACTACAACTTCGGCTCGAAGGACGGCCTGGTCGACGGCCTCCTGCGGTACGGAGTGGACATGCTCGCGCTTCGGCTGCGTGACGCGGTTTCGGAGGCGGATCCGCTCGACGTGATCGAGGCACAGGTCGACGTGACGCTGGAGTTCATCGCGGCGTACCCGGGGTTTTCGCAGATCCTGGTGAGCGAGCTGTGGCGGACGCCGGGCCAGTGGCACGACACGCTTTCGCTGCTGCGCGAGGAGATCATCTCGATCGTGAAGGGGCAGCTGTCCCGGTTGGAGTCGGCGGGGCGGCTGCCGGACGGGGTGGAGATCCCGACGGCGGCGGCGGGCTTGTTCGGCACGATGCTGGTGGTGGCGCTGGACTGGCAGGTGTTCGGGCCGCAGCGAACGCGAGCCGAGGTGCGGGAAGCGGTGATGGTGCTGATCCGTGGTTTGGGTCGCAAGTAGCCGAAGCTTGGGGCAGCCCGCCGGCACCGCGCCCAGATCCCTCCCACCACCCCGATCCGAAGCCAGAACACGGCCGGCGGTTCCGGGTCAAGGCACGCTTTCCCGCCTTGACGCGGTGCCGCCGGCCGTAGTCACAATCAGGCGTCGGGGTGGTCGGTGCACTCCAACGCCGACAGGGCCGCACCGACTTCACGGCGACGGGCACTCCCCAACACAGGCAGGCCGCCGGGCCGGTCAAGCGCAGTTATCGGCGCAAGCCCGCCGGGGCGCCCCCCGTTCTCTACTTTACCGGCCGCCACCGACAGTTCTGGCGGCCGAAAGGGGTCAGGCGCGGTCTTCGATGCGGGCCCGGACCGCCGCCGCGTACGTGTCCACCGCTGTGGCCGCCGCCGTCAGTTCGCAGGGGCCGTCGATCAGCAACCTCTTCGCCGGTACGTACGCCTGCTCCAGCTCCGGGTCGCTCGCCAAACCGTGCTCTCGCGTCAGCTCGTTGTCCGCTGCCAGGCGCGCGCGCAGTTCCTCGCGGCGGGCGACCAGGCCGTCCAGGACCGCTCGCTGGCGGCGGCCGTCCTCGACCGCCGGGGCTACCGCGTGCTCGTGGCCGCCGATGTGCTTCTCCACCCACTCCGCGTCGCCGTCGACCTCGGCCGAGCGCAGCTGCTTCAGCGCGCCGCGCAGGCGCTGGGCGCGGGCCGGCAGCATCGCGACGCCCGTGAACCGGGTTGCCACGCGCAGCTGGTACGCCTCGATCTCGGCGAGCTCCTCCACGGACTGGGTCAGCACGTCGAGCCGGCCCGCGAGGTCGTCCGGCGCCGGGCGGGCGCCGTTCGTGCTCGCGCGGACCGCCGCGACCCCGGGCGAAGACTCCTCCCGGAAGCCGAGCAGCAGGCGGATGCCGAGCTCGGCCGCGCGGCCGGCGAGCGGGGCCAGCACCTCGCCGACGAGCCGGTCGGGCTCGGCGGAGTCGTCGATCGCGTCGACGACGAGGGTGCGGCCCGCGACGCCGGTCGTGAGCCGGTCGGCGATCCGGTGGCGGACGGCGTCGGCGGTGCGGCCGGTGGCGTCGACGGCGAGGTCGACGCTGCCCGCCGGCGGCATCTCGCCCAGCGCCGGCGGCAGGCCGGGCACGCCGAGGGAGCGTTCGCGGTCGGCGAGGACGATCCCGAACCGCAGGGCCGCCGCGACGGGCGAGCCGGCCTCGCCGGTGTCGACGACCCAGACGGTGCCGGGCTCGGCCTTGGCGAACCAGTCGGCGACGCGCTGCACGAAGGAGACGTCGACGGCTTCGCCGACGGGGCGCGAAAAACTGGCGTCGACCGCCGGGCTGCCCGAGGTCCAGATGCTCAGCTGCGGCAGGTGCCCGAGCATGCTCTCGACCGGGATCATCCAGGTGCCGGTGTCCTTGCCGACGACCACGCCGACGAGGTGACCGGTCGCCTCGTCGAGCACCGCCGTGCCGCCGAAGCCGGGACCGAGCGGTTCGGCTTCGGACGTGCGGAACAGCCGGACCCACTCGCCGCCGGGACCGCCGGGGTGCTCGGGGCCGCCGAGCCGGGCGTGGGTCCAGCGGCCGACCGAACCCGGCGGGAACCCGAAGGCGCGCACGAGCTGGTGTTCGCCGAGCGGCATGCGGTGCAGCGGCGCGCGGAAGACGCGGGATTCGGGGCGTTCGAGGCGCAGCACGGCGAGGTCGCCGCGGCCGCCCCCGTCGGAGGGCACCCAGCAGCCTTCGACGACGGAAGCCGTGCCGGGCATCGCCTCGGCCAGGCCGACGAAGTCGACGCTCAACGAGGACCGCGGACCGCCGGCGGTCTCGACGACGTGCGCGCTCGTGAGGACGTGGTACTCGTCGAGAACCGTGCCCGCACCGCACACCCGGCCGAGTTCGTCGTGCAGCCGGACCCGCCAGCGTCGTCGCTCACGCTCGAACCCCATTCGGCGGACCCTACGCCGTGATCTCCGCGCCTCGGGCGCCGACCTCCCTACCCAGCGGTAACGGCTCACCCGAACGGAGTCAGCCCTTCGTAGCAATGCCAACGGTTTCTGCGTCCGAGTGAGCGGATGAGCACGCTCGGAGACCGTTCAGCGGGACAACGGCCCGCTGAGCGACTGCCCGAACGATCACCGAAGAGTGCCCCGGCGCGTCAAACGCGGCCGAACACCCAGCTGCCCGGTGCCGCCGGGTCGTCACCCGCCCAGAACTCGTACCAGTGGCCGGTGAACTCGTCGTGGGACAGGCGGCCGTCGCCGTCGGTGTCCAGGAGGGCGAACACCTCGTCCGTCGGCGTTTCGACGCCGTTCCACGCCTGGATCAGGCGCCGGTACTCGCCGGCGGAGATGGTGCCGTCGCCGTTTTCGTCCACCGCTTCGAACATCGCCGCGGCGGTTCCGGTGACGGCGCCCGGCATCTTCGGGAGTTCGTCGACGACGGTGAGGACCTCGTCGAGGGAGACCTTGCCGTCACGGTCGCGGTCGGAGGCGTCGCGCAGCGTGGCCCACCAGCCCATCATGATGGCGGCGAGCTTCTCCCCCTCGGGCGTGCCGCCGTCGGTGCCGCGGACGTCGAGCCACCTCGCCGTGAGCGCCCGGAAGTCGGACTCGGTCAGGTAGCCGTCGTCGTCGGCGTCCATCGCACCGAACACGCCGGAGATCTTGCGTCGCTGAAAGTCACTGGCCATGACCGACAGCTTCGCCGCGACCGGCGGCGTTCCACGACGTCCGCCCGAGTACACCCGCGCCACGACCCGGTGATCCGGGTCGCGACGCAGAGTGAACTCAGTGCGCGGCGTCGTTCCAGGACCGGCCGTAGCCGACCGAGACCTCCAGCGGCACGGCCAGATCGTAGGCCGACCCCATGCCGTGGCGCACCAGCTTCTCCAGCTCGTCCCGCTCGCCGTCGGCGACCTCGAGCACCAGTTCGTCGTGGACCTGCAGCAGGATCCGGCTCTTCAGCTTCGCCTCGACCAGCGCGCGGTGGACGTTGAGCATCGCGACCTTGATGATGTCGGCCGCGCTGCCCTGGATCGGGGCGTTCAGCGCCATCCGCTCGGCCATCTCGCGGCGCTGGCGGTTGTCGCTGTTGAGGTCCGGCAGGTAGCGGCGGCGGCCGAAGACCGTCTCGGTGTACCCGTTCTTCGCCGCGACGCCGACGACCGAGTGGAGGTAGTCGCGCACCCCGCCGAAGCGGTCGAAGTACGCCTCCATCTGGGACTTGGCGTCCTCGGTCGAAATCCGCAGCTGCTGCGAAAGCCCGTACGCCGACAGCCCGTACGCGAGGCCGTACGACATCGCCTTGACGCGGTAGCGCAGCTCCGGCGTGATCTCCTCCGGCGGCATCGAGAACGCGCGCGACGCGACGAACGTGTGCAGGTCCTCGCCGGAGTTGAACGCCTCGATGAGGCCCTCGTCCTGCGACAGGTGCGCCATGATCCGCATTTCGATCTGGCTGTAGTCCGCGGTCATCAGCTCGGTGAAGCCCTCGCCGACGACGAACGCGTCGCGGATGCGGCGGCCTTCCTCGGTGCGGACCGGGATGTTCTGCAGGTTCGGCTCGGTCGAGGACAGCCGCCCGGTGGCCGCGATGGTCTGCAGCAGCGTGGTGTGGATGCGGCCGTCGTCGGCGACGGACTTGATCAGGCCCTCGACGGTCGTGCGCAGCTTCGTCGCGTCCCGGTGCTCCAGCATATGCTGCAGGAAGGGGTGCTCGGTCTTCTCGAACAGGCCCTGCAGCGCCTCGGCGTCGGTGGTGTAGCCGGTCTTGGTGCGCTTGGTCTTCGGCATGCCGAGCTCGTCGAACAGCACGACCTGCAGCTGCTTCGGCGAGCCGAGGTTGATCTGCTTGCCGATCACCGCGTACGCCTCTTCGGCCGCCTGCGTGACGCGCGAGAGATAGTGCGCCTCCAGCGTGGTCAGCTGCTCGAGGTCGACGGCGACGCCGGCGATCTCCAGCTCGGTGATGACCTCCAGCAGCGGCAGCTCCAGCTCGGCGAGCAGCCGGGCGCCGCCGATCTCGTCGAGCTCCTTCTCGAGCGCGCCGGCCAGCTCGAAGATCGCGCGGGCCTTGACCAGCTCCTCGTCGATCTCCTTCTGCTCCAGGCCCTCCGCGCCGCCGTCTAGCAGGGACAGCTGGCCGTCGCCGCCGTCGGTCTCCGAGCGCAGCTCGCGGTGCAGGTACCGCAGCGCGAGGTCGTCGAGCTCGAACGTGCGCTGCCCGGGCCGCACGAGGTACGCGGCCAGCGCGGTGTCCATGGCGAGCCCGGCCAGCGTCCAGCCGCGGGAGCGGATCGCGTGCAGCGGCGCCTTGAGGTCGTGGCCGGTCTTGCGGATCTTCGGGTCGGCGAACCACGCGGCGAGCGCCGAGTCGTCGGCCTGGTCCATCGCCGTGACGTCGACGTACGCGCCTTCGCCGTCGGCCGACGCGAAGGCGACCGCGCGCAGGTCGGCCCGGACCGACGTGCCCACGGCGCGGAAGGACAGCGCCACCGGCTCGCCCTCGCCCGCGTGCGCGGCGAGCCACGCCGGAAGCGCGCCCGGCGCGAGCGCGGACCCCGAGACCTCGAAGCCCTCGTCTGCCTCCGGCTCGGCGCTCTGCAGCGTCGCGAACAGCCGGTCGCGCAGGACGCGGAACTCCAGCTCGTCGAACAGCGCGTGCACGGCCTCGCGGTCCCACGGGCGCAGCTCCAGCCCGGACGGGCCGACCTCCAGCTCGACGTCGCGGATCAGCTCGGTGAGCTGGCGGTTCAGCTGGACCGAGCTGAGGTGCGCGCGCAGCGCCTCGCCGGCCTTGCCCTTGACCTCGTCGACCCGGTCGATCAGGTCGTCGAGCGAGCCGAACTGCTTGATCCACTTGGCCGCGGTCTTCTCGCCGACGCCGGGGATGTTCGGCAGGTTGTCCGAAGGGTCGCCGCGCAGCGCGGCGAAGTCCGGGTACTGCCGCGGGGTGAGCCCGTACTTCTCCTCGACGGCGTCCGGCGTGAACCGCGTCATCTCCGAGACGCCGCGCTTCGGGTACAGCACGGTGACGTGGTCGGTGACCAGCTGCAGCGCGTCGCGGTCGCCGGTACAGATGAGGACGTCGAAGCCGTCCGCCGCGGCCTGCGTCGTGAGCGTGGCGATGATGTCGTCGGCTTCGAAGTTCTCCTTCGTCAGCGACGGGATGCCGAGCACGTCGAGGACTTCCCGGACCAGGTCGACCTGGCCGCGGAACTCATCCGGGGTCGCGCTGCGGTTCGCCTTGTAGTCCGCGAAGGTCTCCGAGCGGAAGGTCTTGCGCGAGAGGTCGAACGCCACCGCGAGGTGGGTCGGCGCTTCGTCTCGCAGGAGGTTGATGAGCATCGAGGTGAACCCGAAGACGGCGTTCGTGACCTGCCCGGTCTTGGTCTTGAAGTTTTCCGCGGGCAGGGCGAAGAACGCCCGGTAGGCCATCGAATGGCCGTCGATCAGCAGCAGCTTCGGCCGCTCGGCGACAGTGGTCGTTCCTGTGGCGTTGGCAACGGTCGTCTTCTCACTCGGGCTCACGGGGCCGAGTCTAGGCTGAGGGTCCGACACTCTTACGTGTCGCATAGGAACAGGAGCATTGCGTGACCGAAAGTGCCGCCCCCATCGACGTGGACCGGCTGTCGGGCATCGACCCGGCGGCTGCGGACCAGCAGCTGAACGACAAAGTCGGGATGAAGCTGCTCGAAGCGACGGCCGAACGCGTGGTCGGCACCATCCCGGTCGAGGGCAACCTCCAGCCGTACGGCCTGCTGCACGGCGGCGCCAACGCCGTGCTCGCCGAAGCGCTGGGCTCGACGGTCGCCGCGCTCAACGCGGGCCCCGGTCGCGCGGCGATGGGGCTGGAGCTGTCCTGCACGCACCACCGCGCGGTCCGCTCGGGCACCGTCACCGGCGTCGCGACGCCGCTGCACGTCGGGCGCGGCACCATCACCGCGGAGATCGTGCTGACCGACGACGAGGGCCGGCGCACCTGCACCGCGCGGCTCACCTGCGTCGTCCGGGACCGCCCGCCGGGCGCCTGAGCCGGTGGACCTCGACCTGGCCCAGGTCCGGGCGTTCGTCGTCACCGCGGAACAGCGCCACTTCGGGCGCGCGGCCCAGTCGCTGTTCCTCACCCAGCAGGCGCTGTCGAAGCGGATCCGGAAGCTCGAGGAGGCGCTGGCGACGCCGTTGTTCCTGCGCACCAACCGGTCGGTCGAGCTGACCGCCGACGGCGAGCGCTTCCTCCCCCACGCCCGCGAGCTGGTGCGGGTGGCCGACGCGGCGGTGGCCGCCATGGGCGCCGACGACCGGCCGCTGCGCCTCGACGTCGTCGACTTCCGGCTCTCCCCCATGTTCCTGCTGCGCCGGCTCGCCGCGCGGGAGCCGGCGCTGCGGATCGACCGGGTCGCCGGCGGCGGGTTCGCCCACACCGTCGAGCCGCTGCTGACCGGGGAGCTCGACGTCGCCATCGGCCGCGTCACCGGCTTCGGCCGGCCGCTGCCCGACGAGCTGGAGCACCGCCCGATCCGGCTCGAACCGCTGGTCGCGCTGCTCGCCCCGGAGCACCCCCTGGCCCAGCAGGCCGTGCTGCGGCTCGACGAGCTGCGCGCCGAGGGCATCTGGCTACCCGGGTCCGGCGGAGCCGCCGAATGGCTGTCCTACCTGCAGGCGATGTGCACCCGGTTCGACGTGCCGATCGACGACTCCGGCGTCAGCTACGACCTGCGGCACACGCTCGAGCAGACGCGGTACGGCAAGCGGCGCGTCACGCTCGCCGGCGCCGACATGGAGCTCGCGCCCGACCTCGACCTCAAGGTGCTGCCGTTCGAGCCGTCGCCGCTGTTCCCGTGGTCGCTGGTCTGGCGGCGCGGGAAGCCGCACCCGGCGCTGCGGCGGCTCCTGGCCCTGGCCGGGCGCACCAGCCGTGAAGAGGACTGGTGCGCCTACGACCCGGAGCGCGCCTGGCTGCCGGAGGACGACCTCAAGCTCGCAGCCGCCGCGCGAACCACTCGCTGAACGCCGCGTCGACGCGCTTGGCCTCCGGCGTCCCCGGCGCGAACTCGTGCGCCATGTCGTCGACCGTGACCAGCTCGGTCCCCAGCTTGTCGCGCAGCGCCGCCGCGGGCTCGCGCACGGCGATGTCGTCGTCCGCCCCGGCGACCAGCAGCAGGGGCGCGGTCAGCTCCCCGGCCCGGCGCACGAAGTCGTAGTGCCCGGCGACCTCGCGGGACCGCGGGGTCCAGGGATAGGTGACGTCGAAGAGCCGCTCGTTGCGGCCGATCACCGGCGTGAGCTGCGCGACCGGGCTGACCACCGCGGCGGCCTCGACGGCGACGTCCCCGCGGGCGAGCACCTCCAGGGCCACCAGCGAGCCCGCCGAGCCGCCGAAGACGCCGAGCGGGCCGTCCGCGCCGGGGAGCCGGTCCCGCAGCTCGGCCAGTGCCGCCGGGAACTCCGCCACCGCCTGCTCGGTGACCGGCCCGAAGACGTTGAGCACCGCGTCCTCGCTCGCCAGCCGGAACAGCTCCGCCGGCCCGCCCGCCGGCAGCCGGGCCCCGGTCAGCGGCAGGCCGAAGTACACCCGCCACGCCTGCAGCCCGGCCATCGGCACCGCCTCGGCGAAGGCCTGCTCGCTCGCGGGCACCTCCATCAGGTGCCAGCCGGCCACCAGCGCCGCCGGTGCGTCCGGGTCCGCCGGGGCCAGCGCCACGAACGGCACGCCCGCCGCGACACCCTCGACCACTTCCCGCATCCTTCTCTCCCTGTCTCTCGGCTGCCTCCAGCGAACAGCCGGGGAGGGGTGCGGGTCCAACAGCCGTTCCGGCGGCCACGACAACCGGTGGTTGTCACAGCCGGGTGCCCCTTCGGGCAGACCTGGTTTCCCGGTGAGCGGGGGGCTGGTCCGTTCGGCCGCCCGAACCGGACGTAAGGTGCATCCCTACGGCGGTGCCCGCTCCGCGGAACCCCCGCCAGGGTGAACACCGGATCGCCGGGAAACCGGCCACGCACCGCCCGCCGAAATGGGCCATGACATACCGTGGAAACACGGCTGTCACCCATTCGCAGAACGTGCCCCGATACTTAGCATCGCTGCGTGACCAGCGGCAGGCCGTAACGAAACGTCGTTCGCCTTTTCGTGCAATTCGTGTCGGTTGCGATCGTCACGATGTGGACACAGAGTAGTGAGGCCGCCTGTGCACATGATGGGCGAGAGGGATATCTTCCTGCCCTAACCTAGCCCCTGTGTCGGGGGCAACGCCTACCGGCGGCTGGTTGGTCATGGGAGGTAGTCGGTGTCAGGAGTGCGTTTTGGACGGGTTCTCGCCCTCGCAGCGGCGACGTCGCTCGCGCTGGCGGGCTGCGCCGGCGGCGGGTCGTCGAGCAACAGTGGTGACGGCAGCACGCTGAAGATCGGGTTCATGGGCGACCTGACCGGGGAGAACTCCGGGATCGTGATTCCCCCGAACAACGGTGCCAAGCTCGCCATCGACGAGTACAACGCCACGAACCCCAGCGTGAAGCTCGAGCTGAAGAACTACGACAGCCAGGGCAAGCCGGAGCAGGCCACCTCGCTGGTGCAGACCGCGATCGGGACGGACAAGATCACGGCCCTGATCGGCCCCGCGTTCTCGGGTGAGTCGAAGGCCGTGGGCGGCGTCCTCGAGCAGGGCAAGGTCCCGAGCGTGTCGCCGTCGGCGACCAACCCGGGCCTGGCCGCGAACGGCTGGAAGTACTGGCACCGCGTCGTCGCGAACGACAACGACCAGGGCCCCGCGATCGCGAACTTCCTCATCACGGCGAAGTCGCCGAAGAACGCGTACGTCCTCTCGGACGACCAGGAGTACAGCGTCGGCCTCGCGGACGCGTTCGAGAAGACCTTCAAGGACAAGGGCATCACGACCGAGCGCGACAAGTTCGCCAAGGACGCGTCGGACTACTCGTCGACCGTGCAGAAGGTCAAGGCCGCCAACCCGGACGTCATCACCTTCGGTGGCTACTACGCCCAGGGCGGCCGGCTGCTCAAGCAGCTCCGTGACGGCGGCGTGAAGGCCATCTTCGCCACCGGTGACGGTTCGCTCGACCCGCAGCTGGTCTCGGGTGCGGGTGCCGCGGCGGCCGACGGTGCCGTCATCGGCTGCCCGTGCAACATCCCGGACGCCGGCGCGACGAACGAGTTCGCCACCAAGTACAAGGCCAAGTTCAACGTCGACCCGGCGATCTACGCCACCGAGGGCTACGACGCGGCGACCGCCATCATCAACGCGGTCAAGGCGGGCAACACCACCGGTGAGAAGATCAACGACTTCCTGAAGACGGAAGACTTCAAGGGCGCGTCGAAGCAGGTCAAGTTCAAGGAGAACGGCGAGCCGCAGACGAACGCGATCTACGTCTACCAGGTCGTCGGCGGGGTCATCAAGAACCTCGGCGACTCGACCACCGCCAAGATCACCGGCTGACGGAGCAGTAGAAACACCTAACGGGAGCGGGGGCGCTGTGCTCGGACACAGCACCCCCGCTCCCCGCCAATGTGGCGACCATCCTCGCCCCGTCAGGTAAGGCAACTACGTCATGTTCCAAGATCTGCAGAGCCAGTTTCTGGGCAGCACCATCGGCGGCCTGGTAGCCGGCTCCATCTACGCCCTCATCGCCCTCGGCTACACGATGGTCTACGGCGTGCTGAGGCTCATCAACTTCGCGCACTCCGAAATCTTCATGATCGGGACGATGACGTCCCTGTTCATCCTCATCGCCATCGCCGGCGGAACCGCCCCGATCACCGTGGGCGTGTTCGGGATGATCGGCATCCTCCTGCTGATCGCGGTGGCCTCCGCGATCACGTCCGGCGGCTCGGCCATCGTGCTGGAGCAGCTGGCCTACCGGCCGCTGCGCAAGAAGGGCGCCACCCGGCTCGCCGCCCTGATCTCCGCGATCGGCGCCTCGCTGTTCCTGCAGGAGCTGTTCGGCCTCGCGATCATCCCGGCGCTGTCGGACAAGGCGGGCAAGGTCCAGCAGAACGCGCCCCGGTTCGTGCCGCACGACGAGCTGTTCCGCATCGGCAACGGCGTCGTGCGCACCGACCACGTCTTCGTCATCATCGCCGCCGTGGTCGTGATGGTCGTGCTCGACCAGCTGGTCAGCCGCACGCGCATCGGCCGCGGCATCCGGGCGACCGCCCAGGACCCCGAAGCCGCCGTGCTCATGGGCGTCAGCATCGACCGCATCGTCCGGATCACGTTCCTGCTCGGCGGGGCGATGGCCGGTGTCGCCGCGGCGCTCTACGTCATGGAGTACGAGAACACCGACTACCGGGTGGGCTTCCTGCTCGGGATCAAGGCGTTCACCGCCGCCGTCCTCGGCGGCATCGGCAACCTGCGCGGCGCCCTCCTCGGCGGCATCGTGCTGGGCCTGGTCGAGAACTGGAGCTCCATCTTCCTCGGCTCCGAGTGGAAGGACGTCACCGCGTTCGTGGTTCTCGTCCTCGTGCTCATGCTCCGGCCCACCGGCATCCTCGGTGAATCCCTGCAGCGAGCACGCGCATGAAAGGCGACGGAGTGGCTGACAACAAAGAAACCCCGGCGCGCAAGGGTTTCCATCCCGTCGACGGGATGCGTGACTGGTGGGCCGACGCGCCCGTGTGGCAGCGCTACGGCGTCTACATCGCCCTGATCGTCCTGGTCCTGATCCTGCCCGCGCCGTGGATCGGCTCGTTCATGTCGCCGTACTCGGACTGGACGACCGTCCTGATCTTCCCGGTCGGCACGTACATCCTGCTCGCCGTCGGCCTCAACATCGTGGTCGGCCACGCGGGCATGCTCGACCTCGGGTACGTGGCGTTCTTCGCGATCGGCGCCTACACGTGGGCGTCGATCGGCACGACCTACGGCTGGTCGTTCTGGCCGACGGTGCTGATCGGCATCTTCCTGGCCTCGGTGTCGGGCGTCATCCTCGGCGCACCGACACTGCGGCTACGCGGCGACTACCTGGCCATCGTCACTCTGGGCTTCGGTGAGATCGTCCGGATCACGGCGAACAACACCGACGGCATCGGCGGCGCGCGCGGCATCACGAACGTCCCGCACCCCGAGCCGCTGTTCGGCATGGAGTTCTTCCTCGACCCCGCGCCGTACTACTACCTGATGGTGTTCGCGATCGCGCTCGTCATCGTCTTCTCGGTGCGGCTCACCAAGAGCCGGGTCGGGCGGGCGTGGGCGGCGATCCGCGAGGACGAGGACGCGGCCGAGCTGATGGGCGTGCCGACGTTCAAGTTCAAGCTCCTCGCCTTCGCCATCGGCGCCATGATCGGCGGGTTCGCCGGCACGATCTACGCGAGCAAGGCCGTGTTCATCGAGCCGAACAACTTCCCGTTCATCCTGTCCGCGACCATCCTGGCCGCGGTCGTGCTGGGCGGGTCCGGCAACCTCCCGGGCGTCATCCTCGGGGCGTTCGTGATCGCGTGGCTGCCGGAGCGCTTCCGCCAGTTCAACGACTACCGCGTCCTCATCTTCGGTGCCGTGCTGGTGCTGATGATGGCGCTGCGGCCGGAAGGCCTGCTGCCGTCGCGGCAGCGCAAGGCCGAACTACGGGAAGGAACCGGCGGCATGGGCGCCATGGGCGCGGAAGTGGCCGGCCCCGACTCCGAGGCTTCGGCGGAGGTGACGAAGTGAGCGCGCTGCTCGAATTCGACAACGTGACGATGCGCTTCGGCGGCGTCACGGCGTTGCGCGAGGTCAACCTCACGATCAACGAGGGCGAGATCTTCGCCCTGATCGGGCCGAACGGCGCGGGCAAGACCACGGTGTTCAACGTGGTCACCGGCGTCTACCAGCCGACCGAGGGCGAAGTCCGTTTCGACGGCGACCGCATCGACGGCATGAAGCGGTTCAAGGTCACCAAGCGCGGCATCGCCCGGACGTTCCAGAACATCCGGCTGTTCCACAACATGTCGGCGCTGGAGAACGTCATGGTGGGCGTCGACGCGCACCACAAGACGGGCGCGATCGGCGCGACGCTCGGCCTGCCGTGGCACCGCAAGGAAGAGAAGCAGGGCCGTGAACGGGCCCGGGAGCTGCTCGACTTCGTCGGCATCGGCCGGGTCGAGCACAACGTCGCGAAGAACCTCTCCTACGGCGACCAGCGCCGGCTGGAGATCGCGCGAGCCCTCGCCACGGACCCGAAGCTGCTCCTGCTCGACGAACCGGCGGCGGGCATGAACCCGGCGGAGAAGAACTCGCTGCAGGCGCTGATCCGCAAGATCCGGGACGACGGCCGCACCGTGCTGCTGATCGAGCACGACATGGGCCTGGTCATGCACATCAGCGACCGGCTGGCGGTGCTCGACTTCGGCCAGAAGATCGCAGAAGGGCTGCCGCACGAGGTGCAGAACAACCAGAAGGTGATCGAGGCGTATCTGGGGGTGTCCGAAGATGCTTCTTGAGGTCGAGGACATCAACGTCCACTACGGCAAGATCGCGGCCCTGAAGGGCATGAGCATCCAGGTCGGCGAGGGTGAGATCGTCTCCCTCATCGGGGCCAACGGCGCCGGCAAGACCACGACGCTCAAGACGATCTCCGGGCTGCGGCCGCTCACCAGCGGCCGGATCCTGTTCAACGGCCAGGACATCTCGAAGACCCCGGGGCACAAGCGCGTGCTGCTCGGGATCGGCCAGTCGCCGGAAGGCCGGGGCGTGTTCCCCGGCATGACGGTGCAGGAGAACCTCCTGATGGGTGCCTACACCCGCAAGGACGACCTCCAGGCCGACCTCGACGAGGTCTTCGAGCTGTTCCCGCGGCTCGCGGAGCGGAAGAACCAGTTCGGCGGCACCATGTCCGGCGGCGAGCAGCAGATGATCGCCATCGGCCGGGCGCTGATGACGAAGCCGAAGGTGCTGCTGCTCGACGAGCCGTCGATGGGCCTGGCGCCGATGCTGATCGCGCAGATCTTCGACATCATCCGCGAGATCAACAAGCGCGGGACGACGGTGCTGCTGGTGGAGCAGAACGCCCAGCAGGCGCTCAAGCTGTCGGACCGGGCGTACGTGCTCGAGACTGGCCGCGTGGTCCAGAGCGCGCCCGGGGCCGAGCTGCTGAACGACCCCAAGGTGCGGGCCGCCTACCTCGGTGGCGACCTCGGCGTCTGAGTTTCTTTAGTGAGGGGCCCGGCATTCGTGCCGGGCCCCTTTTCACAGCTTGATGTCGGTGCCGTTGACGTTCTTCATGTCGGTGATGGTGGGGCCGCCGAACGCCCTGAGCGCGACCGGTTTCCGGTCCTTGGGGAGGTCCCAGTAGAGGTCGAACTCGACGCGCACGCTGTGCCCGAGGTCGAACTGGGCGGGCTGGCGCTTGATCAGCATGGCCTGCTCGTCCGGCGGGTGCGGGGCGCCCTGGTCGTCGACGAGCAGCTGCCGTTTCGGGTCGAACAGGACGCTCGAGGTCCCGGTGTTGGTCACGACGAGCCGCAACCGGACGTACTGACCCTTGGGGAGCATTTCGGCGTGACTGCCGGTGATGCTGGGCAGGCCGGCGGCCAGGCCGATCAGGGTGAACTCGGTGTCGCCGTTCTTCGCGGGCGGCACCTTGAGGGCGGTCTCGTCGGGCCGGACCGGCCGCGGCGGCAGCTCGTAGGTGGTCGTCGGCGCGGGCGTGCTGGGGGCCGCTTCGCACCCTGTCAGCAGCAGAAGGGCGACGACGGCCGGCAGCAGTTTCACGCTCGTGATTCTGCCCGCCGGCCGCCGGTCCGGCTAGGTTCCGATGCTTTCGACGACGGCCTCGGCGACGGCCTTCATGGTGGTCCGGCGGTCCATGGCGGTGCGCTGGATCCAGCGGAAGGCGTCGGGTTCGGTGAGGCCCTGGCGGCTCATGAGCAGGCCCTTGGCGCGGTCGATGACCTTCCGCGTCTCGAGCCGGTCGGTGAGCCCGGCAACCTCGGCCTCGAGGGCCTGCAGCTCGGAGAACCGGCTGACGGCGAGCTCGATGGCGGGCACGAGGTCCCGCTTGGCGAAGGGCTTGACGAGGTAGGCCATGGTGCCGGCGTCCCGCGCCCGTTCGACGAGGTCCCGCTGGCTGAAGGCGGTGAGGATGACGACGGGCGCGATCCGGTCACCGGTGATCTTGGCCGCGGCCTCGATCCCGTCCAGCTTGGGCATCTTGACGTCGAGGATCACGAGGTCGGGCTTGAGATCGGTGGCGAGCGAGATGGCCTGCTCCCCATCCCCGGCCTCCCCGACGACCTCATAGCCCTCTTCACGCAACATTTCGACGAGGTCCAGCCGGATGAGCGCCTCGTCTTCGGCGACGAGTACCCGACGCTGCGGCACGGTGGCGGCACCGTTGGCCTCGGTAGCCTGATCGGTCACCGGGGTCCTCCTGAAGACTCGGCGGGACGGTGGTTTCGCGGCTTCCCGCGAACCTGAAGCCTACCGGGAACGATCCAGAAGAAGAGATGGCGTTCACCACGTAGTGGCGGGCGCGACACTCCCGCCCCGGTAGCTCGCCGGACTCGGTGATCCCGTAGGGTTGCAGCGTCGCGCCCCCGTAGCCCAACTGGCAGAGGCAACGGATTCAAAACCCGTCCAGTGTGAGTTCGAATCTCACCGGGGGCACTCCTTTTCGCAGGTCAGCGGCTCGCAGGCACAATTCTGCACCGCCTCGGCTGGGTCGAGCGGTTCCTCGACCCAGCCGATGCCGCCGGTGGCATTCAGCCGTTCTGTATCCACAGTGGACTACGTGGTCAGCTCTTTTCCGGATCAGGCGGACAGACGACGAGCCACGGCCGGGATCACGATCGCCGCTGCGGCCAGGTGGGCCACCATCAGCAGCACCTTCGTGGCCGCCGAGGCGTCCGCGAGCACGTCCGGGACCAGCGACAACGCCGTGAGCGTGACCGTGGCGCGGATGAACGCCACTCGGGGGTGACGCACCCAGCGGGCCAGCGCCAGGGCGAGCACCAGGCCGAGAGCGGAGAACAAGGCGGTCAGCACGGCGAACCCGGAGGCGGGGATCACCGCGCCGGCGACTTCGGCGTCGAGACCGGCGATGTGTGCGGCCGCGGCGATGGCCGACGTGGCGACAGTGGCTCCAGCGACAGCCGTCAGACCGGTGGTGACCAGGGACTTCACGGGAGCGGTGGTGGTGACGGACAACGGGACCTCCAGGGCAGGCGACCGGCTCGGTAGCCGGTCTCTCACCGTGACTACGAACCGGGAAGACGCCATCCGACATCGCCTGCGAAAAATGTTGGGAAGTTTCCGCCGTCGGCGCGGGGACCCCGACACCTCCCGTCGAGGCGTGAGTTCCCCGGGCCCGGCCCGGCTCGAACGGGCGGCCACCCTTACCGGCTAGTCCGGTCATGCCGAAGGGCTGATGGACGAGCGGAGGCTCCGGATAACAGCACCCGGACCACGGCGCTGCTTCGAGCCCGGCTGGGTTTGGCGTTGGAGGCGGTGACCGAAGGGTGGCACTGACACCAAGGCCGGCGGAGCGCGCTGCTGAGGTTCTGGCTGCACTTTCACCGCGTGCCCGCTCTGGGGCATCAGAAGTTGCTGCCGTCTGGCGTGGTGCAACCGCGCCACGCTGGTCGAGCACGGAGTTCCCGGCGAAAACGTCCACGTCGAGGTGTTCGGCCCCGATCTGTGGGCTACCGGCTAGCGGGCGTCCGAGCGGGTCCGCTGTGGCGTGGTCAGCAGGGCCGTGATCCCGTCGACCAGGATGTCGCCCGTCTCGGCCCAGCCGGGGATTCCCGAGCGGTCCCCCGCCTCGGCCAGCTCGGCTTCGCGCTCGGCGCAGGTGTGGACGATCGCGTGCCGGGCCATCGTCGAGCGGGTCAGGATCGCGGGGTCGGTGGGATCGCCGGCGTGGGCGGCCACCGCCAGCAGGGCCCGGTGCATCACCGGTGTCGACGTCGTGACCGACAACGCCCGCCCGCGCAGGACCGGGTCGCTGACGACGTGTGCGGCGAAACGGGCGTAGTAACTGGGGACGCCGAGCTCCGCTAGGTGCAGGGTCGTGGGCAGCACGAGTGCGGCCACGTGGTCGCGCAGCCGCGGCGAGCCCGCCGCCTCGTCCACCATCGTGGCCCGGATGCGGTCCATCGCCTCGCCGTGCTCGCGCAGCACGGCGAGGATCACCTCCTCCATCGTGCCGACGTGGTAAGCGACCGCGGAGTTGTTGGCCTGCCCGGCTTCCTGGGCCAGCCGGCGGCTCGACACCTGGGCGACGCCGTCCTCGGCGATCAGCCGCTCCGCCGTCGCCAGCAGGCGGGCCCGGGTGGCCGCCGAGCGCCCGCCGCTCTGCGGCCGCGGCGCCGTCACCACCGCACCAGGACCCGGTCGATCCCGCCGACGATCAGCCCTTGCCGGGCACGCAGGTCCGCGGCGTCCCCGACGAGCTCCAGGGTGGGCAGGCGGCGCAGCAGCACTTCGAGCACGGTCTGCAGCTCCACGCGCGCGAGCTGCTGGCCGACGCACGAATGCGGGCCGACGCCGAAAGCCAGGTGCGCGTTGGGCCGGCGGGCGAGATCCATGTCGTCCGCGCCCTCGAACGCGGCGGTGTCGCGGTTGCCCGACGCCATGCTGCACACGACGGTCGTGCCGCGCGGCAGGGTGGTGCCCCCGACCACGGTCTCTTCCGAGACGTAGCGCGGCATCCCGAACCCGGGGTTGGCGTCGAACCGCAGCGCTTCCTCGACGGCGGAGGGCACCAGCGACGGGTCGGCCAGCAGCCGCTCCCAGCGGTGCTCGCGGTCCGCCAGCAGCATCGCGACCATCTTGCCGATCATGTTGGCCGTGGTTTCGTGGCCGGCGATGAGGAGGCCCTGCCCGGTCATGACCAGCTCGGTCGCGCTCATGTCGGCGGCGAGGTCGCTCAGCAGGTCGTCACCGGGCCGGGATCGCTTGGCAGCGACCAAATCCGTCATGTACTGGTAGAACTCGCGGCCCGACCGGTCGATCTCGTCCTGGGTGAACCGGGTCAGGTTGAGCATCGTGTCCGACCAGTGCGCGAACCGGCCGCGGTCGTCGCGGGGCACTCCGAGCAGGTCGCAGATCACGAACACCGGCAGCGGAAATCCCAGCGTGGGGCCGATGTCGGCGGGCGCGCCGGCCTCGACCAGGTCCGTGACCAGCTGCTCGGCCAGTTCCACCATGCCCGGGCGCAACGCCTGCACCCGCTTGACGGTGAACGCTTTCCCGACCAGCCGCCGCCAGCGCCGGTGCCCGGGACCGCCGAGCATCGACGCCTCCGGCTCGTCCGCGTCGCCGCCGGCCGACGACGAGGGCCGGCTGAACACCCCGCCGTCGTCGCTGTCGGAGACCCGGGACGCGTCGGCGGCGTCGAGCTGACGGGTGAACCGCGGGTCGGACAGCATCTCCCGGACGTCGTCGTAGCGGGTCAGCAGCAACGCCTCGTCGCCGCTGGCCAGCTCGATGCGCGCCACCGGGCACCGCGCACGCAGCCGCTCCCACTCCGGCGGCGGCTCCAGCGCACTGGGGTTGGGAAACGGGTAGGGCGGCAGTGCTCCGTTGTCGGGCATATCAGCAGCCTAGGTAAGTCGTTTGACTTAATCAAGACACCTGCCTTAATCTCGACCGGTTTGGAGGCTCGCCGAAGAAGGCGCACGCGTCGTCGGGGACATCGACATCGCGGGCTCGCGGGCAACCGCAGTCCGGCCGACTCAGCGACGACACCGAGTGGGTCAACGGGCAGACTTGGTCCATCGACGGCGGCGGCAGTCTGCACGACTGATCCGCGAAACGGACAAGGACCCTCCACTGTGGACTACCGGAAACTGTTCGCCGAGATCCACCGGCGCCCGCAGCTCTACGGGCTGGACGGCAGCTATCGCGACTACTGCACGTTCCTCCTCGGCGTCGACGCGGGCAACGACGGGCAGCTGCTCACCGGCTTCACCGAATCACTCGTGCCGCGGGTCGGTACCGGGACCAACCTGACCTGGACGTCTCTCGTGCTGTACCTGGCCTTTCCCGGTCGCACCTCGGGCTGGCACGACGAAGCCGCGGGCGAGGGGCGGCAGCGCTCGGTCGATTTGCTCTTCGTCCTGCTCGACGAGTTCCTCGAGCGGCGGGCCGCGACAGGCGGAACCGCGGCGATCTTCGACGAGTACCTGACGTGGCTCAAGGCGCAGCCGTGGTACCGCTCCTGAGTGTTTTCCCTCGTTTGGCCGCTGTTCCAGCAGGTCACCGGCTATGTAGAGTACGACATATGGTGAGGATGACGCTTCAGACGCAGCTCGTCCTGCGGGCGCTGCTCGAGAATCCTCAGCAGGAGCGCTACGGCCTCGAACTCTGCGAACTCCTCGGACTCGCCTCCGGGACGATCTATCCGATCCTGGCGCGGCTGGAGCACGTCGGCTGGGTCGAAAGCACCTGGGAAGACCCCGCGCTGCACGAACCGTCCGGACGGCCTCGCCGGCGGCTCTACCGGCTCACCACCAGTGGCACGGCCCAGGCGGGCCACGCGTTGGCGCGGACGAAGAACCGGCTGGTGTGGGGCAAGCCGATCCTGGGAGGGCAGTCGTCATGACGGAGGACAGGCTCGCCCCGGTGCTCGCCGCGGCGCCGGCGGATTGGGACGAAGACGACGTCCGGCGCGTCGTGCGCGCCTATCGGGCCGCCGAGTGCCTGCACCGCGGGCAGCTGCGGCGCAGCGGTGATCCCTACATCCACCACCCGATCGAGGTCGCCACGATCGTCGCGCGCCAGGGTGCCCGGCCGGACACCGTCTGCGCGGCGCTGCTGCACGACGTCGTCGAGGACACCTCTTATACGGCCGAGCAGCTGCAAGCGGACTTCGGACGCTGCATCGCCGCGCGCGTGACCGCTCTGGCCGAGCTCACCGCCGCCGATCTCGCCGGCGCGGATCGTGACGTCCTGCTCCTCAAGCTCGCCGACCGGCTGCACAACATGCGCACGATCCGGTTCGTGGCCCCGGACGCGCAACGGACCAAGTCCGACGAGACCCTCCGGACCCTCGTCCCGCTGGCGAACCGTCTCGGCATGCCGGATCTCGGCGCCGAGCTCTCCGATCTGGCCTCGCAGGTCCTGCGTGGCGGCCAAAGCGCACTCGGGCCGGCGTTGCTCCAGACGACAGCCGTCCTGCTGCCGCGCACGGTCCGCACGCGGTGGCTGGCCGAGTGGACCGCCGAACTCGCCACCCTGCCGACGAAACGGTCCAGGATGCGGTTCGTGGCCGGGCTGGTGATCGGCATGCCCCGGTTCGCCTCGGTGCTCCGCTCCTCGTCCGGCACCCGCCGCCGCACCGCGACCGTCGGGAAACTGATGATTTCGGCGACGCTGGGCGGGACCTGGGCGTCGGTCGCCATCAGCCCCACGATGGCCTGGATCTTCCTCGCGGCGATCCTCGGCTGTCTCGCCCTGGCCACCGCCGTACTCTTCGCCACCAGCGACAAACCCGCACAGCGGCTGCGGGAACTCATCGAAAGCTGGCGGAACTCCGGCTGATCAGAGGTCGAGGACGAGGCGAGCCGACCGGGACCGGGAACAGCACGGCATCATGACCTCACCGGATGCCCGCTCCTGCGCGCTGAGGTAGGAATCGCGGTGGTCCGGCTCGCCCTCGAGGACGAACGTCTCGCAGGTGCCGCACGTGCCTTCGCGGCACGACGTCGGAAGGTCGACCCCCGCCGCCTCGATCGCCTCGGCCAGGGTCTGGTCGGCGCCGACGGTCAGCGTGATGCCCGACGCGTCCAGCTCGACCTCGAACGCCGCGTTCACGCCGTCGAGCGCGCCTTCCTTCGGGCGGAAGCGTTCGACGTGCAGCGCGCCCGCCGGCCAGGACGCGCACCGCTCCTCGACCGCGTCGAGGAGCACCCCGGGTCCGCAGCAGTAAACCGCCGTGCCGGGGCCCGGGGTGCCCAGGATCGTGGCGAGCTCGAGGAGTCCGTGCGTGTCCTGCGGCCAGGGGGTGACCTTGTCGCCGTAGCGCGCCAGCTCGGCGCGGAACGCCATGGACGACGTCCGGCGCCCGCCGTAGAACAGCCGCCACGGCCGGTCCGCGGCCTCACACGCGGCGATCATCGGCAGGATCGGCGTGATCCCGATCCCGCCCGCGACGAACAGGTACTCGGCCGCCTCGGCCAGGGCGAAGTTGTTGCGGGGCCCGCGACACGTCACCCGATCGCCGACGGCGAGGGTCTCGTGGACGTACGACGACCCGCCGCGGCTTTCGGGCTCGCGCAGGACGCCGACCCGCCAGTGCGACAGGTCGGCCGGGTCGCCGCAGAGCGAGTACTGCCGCTCCAGACCGGGTGCGAGGACGAGGTCGACGTGCGCGCCCGGTTCCCACGCGGGCATCTTCTCGCCCGCCGCGGGTTCCAGGCGCAGCGAGACGATCCCGTCCGCCTCGGCCTCGATCGCGGCGACGACCGCGGTCACGTCCGGTTCCGTCACGAGATCCCCGCCTTCGCCGCCACGGCCTTCGTGGCCTCGGCGTCCCCGGTGAGCACCTGGACCGGGTTGACGACCATGATCTGCGTGATCTGGTCCTCGGTGACCCCGCGCTCGCGCAGCTTCGGCAGCACGTAGTCGGAGATGCGGTGGTGGTGCCAGTTCGGCGTGTGCTTCGCGCGCCACGACGGCGGCGTGTTGATCGAGAAGAACCCGGCGTCGTGGGAGATCGTGATCCGGTCCGCGTAGCCCTGCGCGATCAGCTTCGCCAGGGTGTCGACGCGGGACTCGTCGTCGAGCACGAACTCCATGCCGAAGCGGTCCATGCCGATGAAGGAGCCGTTGTCCATCAGCTCCTTGAGGTAGTCGAGGTCGGTGGAGTCGCCGCTGTGGCCGATGACGGTGCGTTCGAGGTCGACGCCGTTGGCCTTGAACCACTTCTGCTGGTCGCGGCCGTTCGCGAAGTGGACGTTGGTGTGGGTCGAGATCGGCACGCCGGTCTCGGCCTGGGCGCGGGCGGCGGCGCGGTAGACGCGGTCGAGGTCGGGGGTGATGCCGTGCTCGTCGGTGACGATCTTGATGATGCCGGCCTTGACGCCGTCCGTGCGCGGGATGCCCTTCGTGAGGTCGTCGAGGAACAGCGTCTCCAGCACGTCGGGGCCGCCGAGGGTCCGGCCGACGAGGCCGTCCGGGCCGTGCGTGTGGAAGTAGGTCGGCAGGTCCTTGGCCGTGTAGTAGCCGGTGGCGACGACGATGTTGAGCGGCACGTTCTCGGCGAGCCGTTGCACGGTCGGGACGTCGCGGCCGAGGCCGAGCACGGTGAGGTCGACGAACGTGTCGATGCCCTTGTCCTCGTGCAGCGAGGTCAGGCTTTTGCGCGCCCGCTCGAAGATCGCGGCTTCGTCGTACTCGGGGTGCACGATGTTCCGCTCGAGTTCCGGGTTGCGGGCCATGATGTGCTCGTGCATCAGCGCGGTGCCGATCTTCGAGCTGTCGATCGGGCCACGCAGGGTGTTGACGGTGCTCATTTCGCTCCTTGGTTCGTGAGTGCGGCACGGCGGACGCGGGCGGCGGCGAGGCCCGCCTTGAGGAAAGCCGCGTCCGAGCCCGCCGTGACCATCCGGAAGCCCCGGCCTGCCTCGGTGACCGGGTCGCCGGTGATGCCGGCCGCGATCCCCGCGGTCGCGCACGCTCGGCGGATCTCCGCGACGGCGGCACGGTGCCGTTCTTCTTCGGGCCCGGTCACGGGGTCCAGGCCGAGGCTGACCGCGAGGTCGCCCGGCCCGACGTACACCCCGTGCACCCCGGGCACCGCGGTGATTTCCTTCGCCCGCGCGACGCCTTCCGCGGTTTCGATCATCACCAGGCACAGCACCTGGCCGTTGACCGTCGCCGGATCGGAGCCGAGGCCGAAGGCCGACCGGGTCGGCCCCCAGCTGCGCCCGCCGAGCGGTGGGTAGTGCGTGGCCGCGACGGCGCGGGCGGCTTCTTCGGCGGATTCGACGTTGGGCACGATGACGCCCTCGGCGCCGGCGTCGAGGGCCCAGCCGATGAGCACCGGGTCGTTGGCCGCGACCCGGACCAGCGCGGTGGTGCCGGTGCGGGCCGTGGCCCGCAGCATCTCCACCGGGCTGGCCAGTCCGCCGACGCTGTGCTGCTGGTCGAGGTAGAGGTAGTCGAACCCGGCCATCGCCAGGGTCTCCGCGACGTGCGGATCGCCGGTGTGGCAGGCCAGGCCGACGGCCGTCCCGCCGGATTCCAGGAGCGCCCGGAGCCGGTTGGGGTGGGCCTCGGTGACGGCGGCGTAGCTCATCCGAGCGCCTTGTCGAGCCGGTACCAGTGACGCGCGGACTCGTGCATCACCTTGGGGCGCATGGACTCCGGCATGACGTCGAGGACGGCGGCCAGGTCGTCGGTGTGCAGGTGCGGGTAGTCGGTGGCGAACAGCAGGATGTCTTCGGACCCGAGCCACTCGATGATCCGACGCGCGTGCGGGGCCGGGCCGAGGTCGGCCGGGGCGATGGAGAACCGGAAGTGGTCGCGGATGATGTCGGTCGGCAGGCGGTCGACCCAGGGGATCTCGCGGCGCAGGCCCTTCCACTTCTTGTTGATGCTCCAGCTCCACGTGGGCACCCACGCGAACCCGCTTTCCAGCATGGTCACGCGCATGCCGGGGAACTTCTGGAAGATTCCCTCGTAGATCATGCTGGTCAGCTGCGCGCCGTAGACCTGGATCTCCGCCGCGTACTCCTCGGCGTACCAGGAGGCGTAGCCGGTGGGCGACGGCGCGTCCTCCGACGTGCCGCCCCAGCTCAGGCCCATCACCAGGTCGTGACGAGTCATGGCTTCGTAGATCGGCCAGAAAACCCGTTGCCCGTACAGCCTTTCCGACCGGACGGGCATGGTGACCTGCACGATCCGCGGGTGCGAGCCGACGCGCTCGATCTCGGCGGCGGCCGCGGCGGGGTCACGCGCCGGGATCACCATCGAGCCGACGAGCCGCGGGTCGCGGTCGAGCCATTCGGCGATCAGCCAGTCGTTCACGGCCCGCGCGAGGGCGGCCGCCCAGTCCGGGTGACGCAGGGAATCGACGCCGTACGCGGTGTTGACGATCGCCGCGTCCGTCCGCCACGGGTCGAGCACGTGCCGTTGCAGATCCTCCACTTGGGACGCGGGTGGGCGACCTTCGGGCCGCCACTCGTCGCGTGCCGTGGTGGGCGCGTTCGGCGGGTATGCCAGCGCCTGGCCGTTCGGGCCCTTCCAGCCGCGCTCCCGCGCGCCCTGCACCCATACCGGGTCCGTGTAGGGGAACAGCGCTTCGAGCGACGGCGGGGTGGCGTGGACGTCGCAGTCGACGACGGGGCCGGTCCACAGTGCGTCCCTTGTGGACTCCCGGAGCAGCGGAGCGCTCATGACTTTCCTCCTCGGGCCGGCCGCAGGGACAGCACGACGTAGTCGGACTCGACCGTCACGTCGACGGTCTCGGCGGTGTAAGGGCCGGGAATGCGGCCCAGCTCGCCGGATTCGAGCGCGGCCTTCACCTCGTCGGCGCCTTCGAGCGCGACGGCGAACGGCCGGGCCCGCAGCCGGGGGTTCCAGTAGGACTGGCCGGTTTCGACGTCGAACTCCCAGTTGTGGTACGGGCACGTGACGAACGTCCGGCCGGTGTCGAGGCTGACGTCACCCGGCACCGGCGAGTCGATCTGGTTGACGACGCCGCCTTCGCAGAGCGGCGCGCCGAGGTGCGGGCAGCGGTTGAGCATCGCGTAGAACTTGCCGCCGATGTTGAACACGCCGATCTCGCGGCCGTTCGCCTCCACGATCCGGCGCTGTCCCGGCGGGATCTCATCGACGCGGCCGACCACGAAACGGGTCGTGCGGGCCGGGCGGGTGGGTGAGGTCGTCACCGTGCCTCCTTCGTTCGCGGGCCGGGGACGGTGGCGGCGTCCAGCCAGGTCGGGTCCAGGTCGGTGACGGCTCGGCAGCCCATCAGCCGCATCGTGCGGACCATCTCGGCGCGCAGGATCTCCAGCACCCGCTCGACGCCCGCGGTGCCCGCCGCCGCCAGTCCCCACGCGGGGAGCCGGCCGACCAGCACCGCGCGGGCGCCGAGGGAGAGCGCTTTCAGGACGTCGCTGCCGCGGCGGATCCCGCTGTCGCACAGCACCTCCGCGCGGTCGCCGACGGCGTCGACGATCCGCGGCAGTGCGGTGAGCGTGGCCGGTGAGCCGTCGAGCTGGCGGCCGCCGTGGTTGGACACGATCACCGCGTCGGCCCCGGCGTCGACCGCGCGCACCGCGTCCTCGGGCGTGATGATCCCCTTGACCACCAACGGGCCGTGCCAGTGCGCGCGCAGCCAGTCGAGGTCGGTCCACGTCGGCGAGTGGGAGCCCGCGCCGCCCTTGGTCATCTCGGTGAGCACCATCGGCTTGCCGTCGACGGTGACCTCGGCGGTGTTCGGGATCTCGAACGGCAGCCCGTCGAGCAGGTACCGGGTCAGCCACGCCGGCTTCGGCAGCAGCTGGGGCGCGAGCTTCACGGCGTTGCGGGCGTTGACCCGCATCGAGTAGCTGAAACCGTTCTTGTAGTCCCGGGGCCGGAATCCCGACACAGCCGTGTCCACAGTGGCCACCAGTGCCGAGTACCCCGCCGCCCGCGCGCGGCCCACCAGGTTCTCCATGGTGGCCTGCGAGGAGAAGCGGTAGAGCTGGAACCACTGCGGGCCCTCGACCTCGGCGATCTCTTCCAGGGTGTACCCGGCGGCCGACGAGGCGACGTGGATCGTGCCCGCGCGGGCCGCTCCGGTCGCGAGGCCGAGGTCGCCGTCCGGGTGCACGAGACGCATCCCGCCGCACGGGGCGGTGAGCACCGGCAGGTCGATCGGCGAGCCGAGCACCTTCGTCGACAGGTCCGGCTCGTCGACCCAGGTGGCCATCCGCGGCGCGAACGCGACGTCCTGGAACGCCTGCGCGTTGCGCCGCAACGTCACTTCGCCCTCGGAGCCGCCGTCGACGTACTCCCGGATGCCGCGGGGCAATGCCCGCGCCGCGGCCCGCTGGGCGTCCGCGGCGTCGAGCAGCCGGGCCGCGCGCTTGCGGCGGGCGTTCTCCACGACGGTCATGCGCCGGCCGCCGGGATGCCGTGGCCGGTGCGCAGCGGGATCTTGTACAGCGCGCTCGCGTTCGCGCCGAGGATCCGGCGGCGCCGCTCCAGCGGGAACGACTGCGGCACCGACTCGTACGGCGAGTCGAAGTCCCAGTGCGGGTAGTCGGAGGAGAACATCAGCCGGTCCGCGAAGCCGGTCTCCTCGAACATCTCGTACACCGCCGGTGTCCACTTCGGATCTTCCGGCTCTTCGATCGGCTGGGTCGAGAACCAGAAGTGCTCGCGCAGGTAGTCCGACGGCTTGCGCGTCAGGTGCGGCAGCTCGTCGCGCAGCTTCCCGTACGTCGCGTCGAGCCGCCACGCGTAGGGTGCGGCCCAGTCCCAGCCCAGCTCCAGGAGCGCGATCTTGAGCTTCGGGAAGCGCTCGAAGACGCCCTCGAAGACCAGGCTGGACACCATCGAGATCGGCAGCACCGCGAACGCCGCGTGCATCTCGGCGTAGAAGTTCTGCCGCCCGGCGCCGGTCGGCTGACGGCCCATGCCCGGCACGTGGAAGGCCAGCGGGATGTCGTAGTGCTCGCACGCCTCGAAGATCGGCCAGTACCGTTGCTTGCCGAGCGGGTCCTGCCCGGCCGGGGACATCAGCACCTGGACGTAGGAGTCGCCGTTCGGGCCCTCCTTGCAGCGCACGATCTCGTCCGCGGCGCCCGCCAGGTCGCGGGGCAGCGTGATGCTGGCCTTGAACCGGTCGTCGGCGCCCGCCCAGGTGTGCGCCAGGGCGTCGTTGTAGGCGCGGTAGATCGCGAACGCGCACTCGTGGGGCATGTTCGCGCCGCCGTGCGTGATGATGTAGGTCTGCGGGCAGGTCAGCACCACCGCGGACATGTCGAACTTGTCCACCACCTGCTCGACCGCCAGGTGCGGGTCGACGCCGACGCGGCCCTGCTCGTCGATCGCGTCCAGCCGGTGGGTGAACTCCCGCTGGGACGGCGCGATCCCGCCGCCGAAGCTGCCGAGCCCGTAGCGGGCGATGTAGTCCTTCCACTTCCGCGGCAGGTGCTCGGCGACCTGCGGGTCGGTCGGGAGCGGCATCGGGTGGAAGTCGGTGTCGATGATGCCGAGCTTCTCCCCGGCCGGGGTCCCGGCCGGACGCTCGTCGGTGAGGGTCATGGTCTTTCCTCCGGGGTTACAGCGCGATCTTGCTGGTCTCGCGGGCGAAGAACACCGCGATCACCGTGAGCAGGCAGGTCGCGCCCATGAACAGGGAGATGCCGGCGGTGCTGCCGCCCGAGCCCGCGAGCAGCGACGCGCAGATCAGCGGGGTGAAGCCGCCGCCGATGGTGCCGGCGATCTGGTAGCCGAGCGACGCGCCGGTGTAGCGCTGGGTCGTCGGGAACAGCTCGCCCAGCCACGCGCCGAGCGGGCTGTAGACGATGGCGTGGGTGAACGCGGCGAGCGAGATGCCCAGGTACATCTCCCCCACGCCGCCGCCGGCCATGAGCGCGAACATCACCGGGATGCTGAGCGCCTGCAGCACCGCCCCGACCCCGACGACGACGCGGCGGCCCCAGAGGTCGGACAGGTAGGCGAAGACCGGCTGGAAGACCAGGCCGATGGCGGCGGAGACGAGCACGGCGTTGAGGATGTCCGCGCGGGGGAAGCCCGCGGTGATGCCGTAGCTGACGATCCACGTGCCGTACACCGCGCTGGCCGCGAACGCGCCGAGCACCAGGAAGACCGACAGCAGCAGGTTCTTGGGGCGACGCAGCACCTCGACGATCGGCAGCTTCGCCGGTTCCGCGCGCTGCGCCTTCTCACGGGCTTCCTTGAAGATGGGGCTTTCCTCGACGCCGAGCCGGATCCACAGGCCGATCACGACCAGCACCGCCGAGATGAGGAACGGGATGCGCCAGCCCCAGGACAGGAAGGCGTCCCCGGTCAGCGCGGACGTCAGCGCGAAGACGCCGTTGGCGAGCAGGATTCCGCCGTACAGCCCCATTTGCGCGACCGAGCTGGACAGCCCGCGGCGCTTCGGCGCGTGCTCCATGGACATGAGCACGGCGCCGCCCCACTCACCGCCCGCGGAGACGCCCTGGATCAGGCGCATGACCACGAGCAGGATCGGCGCGGCGATGCCGATGGTGGCGAAGGTGGGCAGGAGGCCCACGACGACCGTCGAGAGTCCCATGAGGAGGATCGACAGCACGAGCATGCCCTTGCGCCCGACGCGATCGCCGAAGTGGCCCCAGATGACGCCGCCCACCGGCCGGGCGATGAAGCCCGCGGCGAGGGTGGCGAAGGCGGCGAGCGTGCCGGCCGTGGCACTGGCGCCGGGGAAGAACAGCTTGTTGAACACCGCCGCCGAGGCGATGCCGAAGAGGTAGAAGTCGTACCACTCGATGACGGACCCGATGAAGCTCGACACGAGCACCCGGTTCCGCATCCGCCGGCTGGATCTCGGGGTGACGCCGGCGCCGCGAGCGGCAGTCTGTGAGTCGGTCACCGTTGACCTCCGTGGTGGGGAGCAGGAGCAGGTGCCTGCAAAACGTATATTCTCTGAGCCAAGAATATACGTTTTGTGCCGACAGTTGTCCATAGCGGATCTCGACGAGAGGTTTGCGCAGGTAGCGGCGGGAAACGAGGTCAGCCGGCGAGCCGGCCCGGGCCCCCGTGATCGCGTGGTGTGTCGGGCTCGCTCCAGAAGTCGAGCGAGTCCAGCCACTTCATGAGCAGGTCGCCCGTACCCGTGAAGTGGTCCTTGGCCAGCGTGCGCGCCCGGTCGACGTCGCCGGCCGCGATGGCGTCGATCAGCGGGGTGTGCTGGGTGCGGTTGACGTCGGACCAGCCCGGCACGACGTGGAAGTTCTCCGGGAACTGCAAGGGGACGAGCCTGCTCGCCGCTTCGGCGAACCACTCCAGCTTGGGCGCGTCGGCGATCACCGAGACGTAGTGGTGCAGCTTCGCGTTCAGCGAGGTGGCCAGGTGCCCGTCGGACGGGTCCGCGGTGCGGATCCGGTCGTCGAGCCGGCGCAGCTCGTCGACGTCCCGGGAAGTCGCCCGCGTGGCGGCCCGCGCGGCGAGCTCGCCCTCGGCCGTGCCCCACATCAGGTACGTGTCTTCGACGTCCTTGCGCCGCACGGCCGACACCCGGAAGCCGCGGTTCGGCTCGTGCGTCACCCAGCCATCCTGGCTCAGCAGCAACAGGGCCTCACGGACGGGCGTCACGCTGACTCCGAGCAGCTCCGCCAGCTGACCCAGCCGCAACGGCTCGCCCGGCTGCACGGTCCGCGCCATGATCTGGTCACGGATCGCGCTCGCGACGTTGCCGCGCAGCTGCTCCTTCCCCGTCCGGCCCACGCACCGATCGTACCGGGCCACCCGATGACCGTCAGCCGAGGTGCGGCGACGCTCCGCAGCCGAACCGACCCGTTCACTGGTCTGCACCACGCGTTGTACCTTGTCCACAAGCCGTCAGCGCCGATGGAAACCCTTTGGCCGTGCGTGGCTAGGAGGCACTGTGCTGGAAGCGCTGGGCATGACTCCCGACGAAGAACGGGTCTACCGCGTGCTCGTCGGCGGGTACCGGACCACTCCCGCCGAGCTCGCGGGCAAGGCCGGCGTGAGCCGCCGCGAGGTGGAGCCGATCCTGGAGGTCCTGCTGGCGAAGGGGCTCGTCAGCAAGGCCGGCGAGCACTACGTCTCCGCGCCGCCGGACGTCTCGCTCGGCCCGCTGCTGGTGCGGGGCCAGGAGAAGCTGGAGGCCGCCCGGGCCGCGGTGACGCAGCTCGCCGAGGAGTACCGCGGGAGCGCGCGGCGGCGGGACTCCGCGCAGCTCGTCGAGGTCATCACCGGCGTGGACGCGATCCGGCGGCAGGCGCTCAGCATCCAGCGCGGTGCCCGCGAAGAGTCACTCTGGTTCTGCCTGGAGGGCAACGTCGCGATGGCGGCGTCGGAGAACATCGAGGAAGCGCTGGCGCTGGCCCGCGGCGTGAGCTACCGCGTGATCTACGAGACCGGCCTGCTCGAAGAGCCCGGCCGGATCGTCAACGTCCTGGAGGGGATCGAGGGCGGCGAGATCGCCCGCTCGATCTCGAAGCTGCCGGTGCGCCTGGCCATCTCCGACCGCCGGGTGGCGCTGTGCCCGCTGGTCAGCCACGACAGCACGGGCGAGCCCACCGCCGCGCTCGTCCGGGAAAGCAGCCTGCTGTCCGCGCTGGTCGCGTTGTTCGAGGTCTACTGGGAACGCGCGTCGCCGCTGCGGATCGGCGACACCGCGCCCACGAGCCACCTCGACGCCGACGAGCGACGGCTGCTGTCCCTGCTCATCGGCGGGGTCAGCGACAAGTCGATCGCGACGCAGCTCGACGTCAGCTACCGGACCGTCCAGCGGCGCCTGCAGGACCTGATGCGCCGGGTCAACGCCCACACCCGGATGCAGCTGGCCTGGCAGGCCAGCAAACTCGGCTGGCTGGACGAGCCGAGCCCCGGGCACCTCCTGCCGCGAACCGGCGGGAGGCACCCGGAGCCCGTGCACGACGCTATTTCGAGCTGAGCCCGTACGCCCGGAGCACCGTCTGGTCGACGGCGTTGCCCGCGCTGTCGGTGGCCTGCACCCGCAGCGCGACGTACTTGTTCGTGGCGCCGAGCGCCGGGTGGTCGATCGTGGCCTCGTAGGACTTCCCGCTGCGCTTGACGTCGACGGCGCGCCAGGTCCTGCCGTCGTCGTAGGACGCCCAGGCCTTCATCGACCGCACGTCCGGCGCGGCCATCCCGTCCTGGAACCGCGCGGTCAGGCCGATCCTGGCCTTGCGACCGGCCGGGAGACGGTTGCCGGAGTCGGCGTCCACCGCGTAGTCCAGCTGCAGCAACGGAAGCAGCGCCGGCGACGCCGACCGCGCCGAGCGGAACGTCCACGACGTCTGCGTGCTGGTGCCGAACAGCCACTCCGGCGAGTCGCGCCGCACCGCCAGGTCGAGCCGGTAGGTTGCCGGGGCCGCCCCGGCGGGGAAGGTGCCCCACGCGTAGGGCTGTTCCGACACGAGCTTGCCGTCGTGGAACAGCTTCGCCGACGTCGTGGCCGGACCGGCCTGGTCGTCGCCTTCGTTGAACCCGTAGTGGCCGGCCTGGCTGTCGACGAACTCCGGGATCCTGATCCGGAGGTTGTCGCCCTCACGGGTCGAGTCCATGCCCGGCACGCCGCGCGGGATGGCGGGCCGGACGACCGGCGCGAACCAGTCCTCGGTGACGTTTTCCTTGCCCGTGTACGTGCGCGGTGCCGTGGTCATGCCGCCGTCGAGTGGCGACATCTCGTCCCAGATCAGGCCGTGCTTGACCCGGTGCTGCCACTGGATGTCCCCGGAGCTGACGTACTCCTCCCGGGTCGACGGCGTCGCCACGTACCGCTGGTACTCGTTGACGGCGAAGTCCTGCCACGGCTTCCAGGCGAACCGCTGTTCCTTGGCCTCGCCGCCGCTGCCGGTCTGGCGGTAGTGGGTGGTGACGGTCGCGGTGTTCGCCGCGGTGACCTTGTGGACGATCTTCTCCGGGATCCGGTCGCGCTCGGTCTGCACCACGTCGTAGAGGTACGGGCTGACCGCGATCCCCTCCAGGCTCAGGAAAGCCGGGAAGCGCTTGATCTTGGCGAGGAGCGCCACACCCTCGTCCCGGTCGAGCTGGACGGTCGGGATCGTCAGGAACGGCGCCGCGCTGACCGACGGCACCGAGGCGGTCCCCCAGCCGTCCGGCACGACGATGAAGACGATCGCCGCCCCGGCGTCCGCGGCGGCGCGGGAGACCTCGTCGCGGTTGTAGTCCGCCGGGTCCGGGTCGACGATCGCGGCCTTTCCGCGCACGTTCTTGAAGTCCGCCGGTTTGCCCTGCCCCGCGGACACGGCCTGCAGCAGCCGCCAGCCGTCCAGCTTGGGCGACCCGGCGAGGTAGCGGGTCGTGAGCGGTTCACGGCTGCCGAGGACGTTCGCCGTCAACGGCGGGGCGATCCTCGACCAGCGGGAGCCGAACTCGAAGGCGCCGGTCGTCACCTTCGGCGTCGGGGTGACCCGGAGTTCGCGGGTGTAGTCGAACTGCATGGCGTAGTTCGCGATCTTGCGCGGACCGAGCTCCCGGTAGGTGTAGTAGCTCCAGATCCCGGCCTGTTCCGACGGTTTCGGGGTCTCGATCTCCACCTTCACCGCCTTGCGGGCGTCCAGCACGACGGTCGTGTCGCCGGTGACCCGGATCTCCGGCTGGACGACCTGGTAGGCGGTCAGGCCGTCTTCGGTGCCGTTGACCTGCGCGGTCAGGTAGTACACGCCCGCGCCGACTTCGACCGTCAGACCGTCGCCGGCCAGCCAGGTGTTCACGTCGAAGCGGTAGTCCTCGCCGTACATCAGCAGCCACGGCGCGACGGCCGGCTTGCCGTGCACGTCGAGAGCGGTGAAGGTGACCTTGTGCTTCGGCGCGGTCTTGTCCGCGCCGAGCGCGGTGTGCGCGACCACGCCCGCCGCGGTCGCGGTGAGCCGCCCGCTGTAGGTGCCCGCCGCCAGTTTCGCCGGGTCGCCGGTGATCGTGACGGTGGTCCGGCCGCCGGCCGGAACGTCCACAGTGGATTTGTCGATCCGGATCCCGTCGGCGGCCGGGACGCCGGCGAGGGACTTCGCGTCGAGGGCGAGCTTCAGCGAGACCGGCGTGGTGCCGACGTTGGTGTAGGTGACCTCTTGGGACACCGGCGCCTTGCCGTCCTCGACCGCGCCGAGGTCGACCGTGCCGGTGGCGAAGACCTGCTGCTTCACCGCGCGGGCCACGTCGACCCGGCCGCCGCCCTGCTCGAACACCGAGAGCCCGTTGGCGGTCAGGGAAGTGCTGGCCAGCGCGTCCTTGAGCCGGCTGCCCGGCCAGTCGGGGTGCTGCTGGGCGAGGATCGCCACCGCGCCGGCGACGTGCGGCGTCGCCATCGAGGTGCCGGACGCGGCGGTGTAGTGGTCGTCGACGACGTCGCCCATGGCGGTCCCCGCGGCGCGGGCGGCGACGATGCCGACGCCGGGCGCGGTGATGTCGGGCTTGACGGCGTTGTCGCCCAGGCGCGGACCGCGGCTGGAGAACGACGCCAGGCTCTCGTCGCGGCCGACGGCGCCGACCGTCAGCGCGGCTTCGGCGGTGCCGGGCGAGCCGATGGTGTACGCGCCCTGTTCGCCGTCGTTGCCGCCGGCCACCACGAAGAGCGTGCCGGTCTGCTCGCTGAGCGCGTCGAGACCGAGGCTGAGCGCGTCGGTGCCGTCGGTCGGACCGCCGCCGAGGCTCATGTTGACCGCCTTGGCGCCGGAGTGCGCCGCCCACTCCATCCCGGCGAGGACCCAGGACTCGTAGCCGAAGCCGTCGTCGTCGAGCACCTTGCCGACGAGCAGTTTCGCGCCCGGCGCGGCGCCCTTGAGCCGGCCGCCCGACGCGGCGCCGGAGCCCGCGATCGTCGAGGCGACGTGCGTGCCGTGGCCGAAGTGGTCGGTGGTGTCGGGGCTGGTCGTGAAGTTGACCGCCTCCTTCACCCGGCCGGCCAGGTCGGGGTGAGTGGGGTCGTAGCCGGTGTCGAGCACGGCGACCGTGGTGCCGGTGCCGTCGTAGCCCGCGGCCCACGCTTCGGGGGCGCCGATCTGCGGGACGCTCCGGTCGAGGGACGCGCGGACCTTGCGGTCCAGGGAGATCCGTTCGATCGCGGTGCCCGCGGACGAGGCCCAGAACGCGGTGGCGTTGGCCTTGCTGGCCCGCGCGGAACGGCCGTTGACGCTGGTCAGCGTCGCGCCGAGCTCGGCGGCCGCCGGAGCTGCCTCGGCGGTGCGGAGGTCCGCGCCCTTCCGGTAGGTGAGGATCAGCGGGAGCGTCTTCGACTGCTCGTCGGCGTAGCCCTCGGCGATCAGTTCGGTGACGTCGAAGAGGTTCCGGTCGACCTGCTTCGAGCCCAGCCGCGGGGCGACGTCCTCGGGGAAGACGCTGAGGTGGCCGTCGACCTCCTGCTGGTGGAAGCGGATCTTCTCCCGGCCCGGCGCGGGCTGGACGGTGGCCGCCTGCTTGCCGCCGGGCTGCCGTTCGACCTGGACGACGTCACCGGTGAGCAGGGTGACCGAATGCCGTTCGACGCCCGCGGGAGACGGTGCCGCTTGCGGGCCGGGGGTCGCGTTCGCGACGCCGGCGGTGCCCGCGGCCAGGGTGCCGGCGCAGGCCAGGACCAGAACACGTGATCTCCAGTGCATCGCACCAGGCTCGCGCCGGCACCGTCGTTCGTCACTAGGGCGGCGGCGTCCGAATCACGACACGTCGCATCTTCGTCAGCCGGTCACGGGCCCCGGCGTCCGTCGCCGAGCACCCGGTACACCGGCCGGAGCAGCTCGGCGACGGCTTCGCCGCCCACCGTGATCGCGAACGGCGGGGCCTGGTCCAGGAGCGCGTCGGACGACGTCCGCGGCCCGTGCAGCGGCGCCGCGCCACCGAGACCCGGAGCCTCACCGCAGTCGAAGAACGTGTCCATGACCTCGGTCAGGGCCGGCGACCGGTCGTCGGGATCGAGTGGCTCGGCGGAGACGAGCCGGTTCTTCAGCTCTTCGAGCAGCGTTTCGCGGTCCCGGCCGCGCAGCGCGAGGAGGGTGAACGGGTCGTCGCCGACCCGGGCCACGAGCGCGGTGAACACGGCGTTCAGGTGGCCGCACGGCACCTCGGCGTCCGGGCAGGTGCAGTCCAGGGACACCTCCCGCGCCGACGACGGGAACAACGGCAGCCGGACCGCCTTGAAGATCTGCTCGACGTCCCGGGGCAGCTCGCCGCTGAGCAACTGGACCGTCGCCGACGCTTTCGCGGCGAGGGCATGGGTGATCGCCGCCCAGTCCGCTTTCCCGAACGCCGTCAGCCCGATCCGCACCTGGTAGGAGCGCTCGTCCCGCACCTCGGCGTCGACGCGCCCGGCGCCGACGGCCAAGGACACGACGCTCCCCCGGCCCCGAGCGGGCAGGAGGACGCCGACCGCCGTCAACGCCCGGATGAACCGGGTCGCCCACCACGGGAGCGGCTCAGTCATCGATCGCCTCCTCCCCCAGGGTCAGCACCCCGCGCAGCGCGTCCGCGGACAGTTCGGTGAGCCCGCTTTCGCCCTCGCCGACGACCATCCCCGCGAGCGCGCGCTTCCTGGTGATCAGGGTGTCGATGCGGTCCTCGATGGTGCCCGGGCAAAGGAACTTCCGGACCTGGACGGTCCGGCCCTGCCCGATCCGGAACGCCCGGTCGGTGGCCTGGTTCTCGACGGCCGGGTTCCACCAGCGGTCCAGGTGCAGGACCTGGCTGGCGGCGGTCAGCGTGAGCCCGGAGCCGCCCGCTTTGAGCGAGAGCAAGAGGATCCGCGGCCCGTCGCCGGCCTGGAAGCGGTCCACGATCGCGTCGCGCGCCCCTTTTGCCAAGCCACCGTGCAGAAACGCGACTTCGGCGTCGAGCCGGTCCGTCAGGTGGGGCACGAGCAGGTGGCCGAATTCGGTGTACTGCGTGAAGCACAGCACCCGGTCCCCCGATGCCAGGATTTCCGCCAGGATCTCTTCGAGACGGGTGACCTTGCCGGAGCGGCGCCCGATCGGGGACCCGTCGTGCAGCAGGTGCGCGGGGTGGTTGCAGACCTGCTTGAGCTTCGTGATCGCGGCGAGGACGTTGCCGCGGCGCTTGATGCCCTGGCTGTTCTCGATCTTCTTCATCATCTCGTCGACGATCGCGCTGTAGAGCGTGCCCTGTTCGCGGGTGAGCCGGTACTCCTGCCGGATTTCGATCTTGTCCGGCAGCTCCGGGACGATCGCGGGGTCCGTCTTCACCCGGCGCAGCAGGTACGGCTGCGTGAGCCGGCGCAGCGTGGCGGCCGTGGCGGTGTCGCCGCCGCGCTCGATCGGGGCCGCGAACCGTTGCCGGAACTCGAACCTGCTGCCGAGCAGCCCGGGGTTGAGCAGGTCCAGCACCGACCACAGGTCCGCCAGCCGGTTTTCGACCGGGGTGCCGGTCAGCGCGAGGCGGTGCCCGGCCGGGAACCGCCGCACCGCCTTGGCCGTCGCGGTGTCGGCGTTCTTGACGGCGTGCGCTTCGTCGAGCACCAGCCGTCGCCAGGTGAACGTCTCGAGTTCGTCCGCGTCCCGGGCGGCGGTCGCGTAGGTCGTGACGACGAGGTCGGCCGCGGCGACCTGCTCGGCGAGCAGGTCGCCGTGTGCGCGGGCGCCGCCGTGGTGGGCGAGGACACGCAGCTCCGGGGCGAAGTTCGCCGCCTCCCGCTGCCACATGCCGACCAGCGACATCGGGCACAGCACCAACGTCGGCTTGCGATCGCCCTCGGAACGCTCGAGCGCCTCGAGAGCCAGCGTCTGGACGGTCTTGCCGAGGCCCATGTCGTCGGCCAGGCATGCCCCGAGTCCCAGCGACGCCATGAACGCCAGCCAGGCGACACCCCGCTGCTGGTAGGGGCGCAGCGTGGCGCGGAACGTCGGCGGCAGCTCGACCGGCCGCAGCCTCTGGGGAACCCGCTCGGCCAGGACGTCCCCGACCCAGCCGTCGGCGCTGACGCCGGTGACCGGGAGCGGCGTCTCCGGCCCGGCGTGGACGAGCTCCAGCAGCTCGGCCGCGGTGGGGCCCCCGGTGTGCCGGTGCGGGTCGCGGCGCAGGAACTCGAGGCCGGCGCGGAGGCGGTCGGCGTCGACGCTGATCCACCTCCCCCGCAGCCGCACCAGCGGAGTCTTGGCCGCGACGAGCCTGGCCAGCTCCTCCTCGCCGATTTCGGCGTCGCCCACCGCGATCGACCAGCGGAACGCGGCCAGCTCGTCGCGGCCCACCCGGCTGCGGGTGACGACCTGCTCCGACGGCGTGCTGCGGACGGAGAGCCGGAGCCCGAGCCGGCGCCTGCCATCCCAGGTGGCCGGCAGCTGCACCTCGAACCCGGCCTCGACCAGCCGGGTCGCACCCGAGGTGAGGAACCGTTCGGCTTCCTCGACGGTCAGGTCGTACTCGGCCGGCCGGGTCCGGCGCACGGCCGGCGCCAGCATCGGCTCGACCAGCGCGGCCCGGCCCAGTTCGGCGACCAGCAGCCCCTTCGGGTCCCGGACCAGCCCGTTGGCCTCGCCCGACCAGATCTGCCCGGCCGACAGCAGCAGGCTCGGATCGGCCGTCGACCGCAGGAGGAACTGCAGCTGCCACTTGGTGCCGTCGCCGGTCTGGTCGTCGGGGTCGTCCTCCGCCGGCCGACGCAGGGTGCCGACTTCGGCCAGCCGGAAGCAGGCCCGGCCGTCGACGACGTCGGTGTCGGCGACCTCGTCCCACTTCGCGACGGCGTCGGCCAGGACACCGAGCTCACCCAGCGGGAGCTCGACGCGGGGAAGGCCGCCCTGCAGAGCGGCCAACCACACGCCGGCCGCACCCTGGCCCCCGCCCAGGTCGACGGGCGGATCCGCGCGCGCCAGCCGGTCCCGGACCGCCGTGTCGACCAGGGTGTGCAGGGCATCGGTGACGAGCGCACGCGGCGAGGCCCCGGTGAGCGGCGCGACCTGCTCGGCCCGCCCGACCGGCGGCATGGCCGCGACCAGCGCGTCGAACGCGACGAAGTCGACGCCCTGCAGCACCGGGCGCCACCGGGCCTCCGCCGCGTCGCCCTGGCGGACCAGCGTCGGCAGGACCCGCCCGCGCCGCACCAGATCCGCGGCCAGGCGGGCGACCGCCCGCAGGTAGGTGACCGAAGCGCCGTACGACGCGGAGTCGTCGAGGTCGTCCAGCTCGGTGGCGTCCACGATCAACGCCGGCACCGACCACGGCCGCAGCGACGGCGCCGGGCCACGCCGCTTACCGCCCGTCGCCTCCGAGGAGGCGAGCGGCCGGTTCGCCCGCGACGGCAGCAGCAAGGTCGCCGAGGTGGGCTTGCCGGGGTGCAGAGCGGTCAGCTTCGCGCTGGAGACCGCGAAGGGATGCGGGAGCGCGATGTGCGCCGACCGGCTCGACGTGCCGGCCGGACCCCGGTCGTGCTCCGCCCACAGCAGCAGACCCCGGCCCGGGGACCACAGTGCGTGCACCAAGGGCAAGGTCGGGGGCTCCTTCGTCCGATCGGGGTTCCCCCAGATCGTCGCACGGCGGACGCCGCGTCACGGCGTCACCTCCGCGATCCTCGTGAAGGTGTTCTGCGCGGCCGCGACGACGATGCGCACCTGAGCCGTGGTCACGGGCGCCGGGAACGGGATCCACCGGGAGACGGCGGTGTTGCCGGTCACGTGGACCTGGTCGGCCCACTGGCCGCCGTCCCAGGTCTGGACGGTGAAGTCGGTCGGGACGCCGTCCGGGTTGGACGCGAAGCCGACGCCGGTCAGCGCGGTCGCGGCGGGCGCCGTGACGGTCAGCGTGTCGGGGTACCGGTTGTCGGTGTCGTCGTTCCAGAACGTCGCGAGGTCGTGGTCGATCGCGTTCGACGCCCCGTACGTCCGGGTCGCGCCGTTGACGACGTTCGGCGCGTGCTCGCTCGACGCCGCAGCCGTCGTGCCGCTCGCCCAGCTGCCGAACACCGGCACGGTCACCATCGTCTTCACCGCGTCTCCGCGAGGGGGCTTCACGGTGATGGTCACCGGGTACAGGCCGCTCTTGGTTCCGGCGGGCACGGTGATCCGCACGCTCCCCGGCGTCTCGGAAGTGGCCGGGGTCAACGGGATCGCGGTCGTCGTCGCGGTCCAGCCCGCGGGCACCTGCGCGCCGAGCGTCGCCTGACCGGCCACAGTGGACCGTCCTTCGACGACCACCGGGACGTCGCCGCTGCCGCCCGCGGTGATGGCGGCCGGGGTGCCCGTGGTGAGCGCGAGCCGGGTGAACGGCGTGCGCGGCGGCGTCACGGTGAACGTGTAGTCGCCCGAACCGGCGGTCAGGGTGAGCGTCTCGTCGTCGGCCCGGCCGACCGTCAGGCCGGGGTCGGACTGGGCGGCGTGGCCGTCGGCGAAGATCGTCCGCCCGCTCTCCCGCACCGTCGACTGCTTGCCGCCGAGCAACGGCAGCCGGATCGTCGCTTTCGCACCGACGGGAACCACCGCGTGGTAGGTGAGGGTGCTGCCGTCGCGCTGCCACGAGCTGGCGACGGTCCCCCGCACGGTCTGCTGCGACGCCGTCACGTGCGTGAGGTTCCCGGCGACGGCGGGTGCGAGGGTGAACTCGCGCCAGCCGGGCGAGCCGGGCTGGATGCCGGCCAGCTGCTGCTGGAACCACTGCCCGATCGCGCCGCCGAGGCCGATGTGGTCCTTCGACGACGTGCCGTCCGGCGCCGAGGAGTTGTCCCACTTCTCCCAGATGGTCCCGGGGCCCTGGTTCACCATGTAGCCGAAGCTCGGGTAGTCGGTGCGCTGGGCGATCGCGAGCGCGACGTCGTTGCGCTGGTACTTCCCCAGCGCCTGGAACACGAGCGTCGTGCCGACGAACCCGGTCGTGACGTGGTTCTGGTGGGCGGCGATGTCGCCGACCAGGCGGTCCACAGTGGACTGTTCGCGGCCGGCCGGGACGAGCCCGAAGACCAGCGGCAGGGCGTAGGACAGCTGCGTCCCGGTGCCGAAGACGCCGGTGTCGGCGGAGTAGAACCGCTTGAGGAAGCCTTGGGCGATCTGGCCGGACAAGGCGGTGTACTTCGCGGCGTCGGCCTGCTTGCCCAGGACTCCGGCCATCTTCGCGAGCAGCGTCGCGTCGAAGTACGAGAACCCGGTCTGGAAGTAGCCGTGCGGGGTGCTGACCGTCGAAAGCCAGTCGTCGCCCCAGGACGTCGGCGGGTCGACGACGACGTGGTCGGCGTCGCTGATCGTGCCGAGGTAGTCGACCCACGCCTTGACGTGGTCGTAGTGCGTCGCGAGCAGCTGCGTGTTTCCGTACTGGGTGTAGGAGTCCCAGATGATCTGCGGGTACGCGGTGCCCCACGCGGGGTCGGTGGACCAGTCGGTGCGGCCGTTGACCGGCGCGACCGAAGGGAGGCTGCCATCGGCGTTCCGGCTGGTCACCATGTCACCCAGCCACTTCGTGTAGAACGCCTGCATGTCGAAGTCGGCCATCGCCTCCTGGTCGGAGTCGGCGGCGTCGCCGAGCCAGCCGTGGCGTTCCCGCGTCGGGCAGTCCATCTGGATCGACTCGAGGTTGTTCAGCTGCGTCTGCGTGACGGCGGCCTGGATCCGGTCGAGCCCCGGGTCCGAGGTGCCGAACCGGCCCGTCGAGGCGACATCGGTGTGGATCTCCTGCGCGGTCACGGTGACGGCGGCGTCGTCGGGGACGCCGGTCAGCTCGGCGTAGCGGAAACCGGCGTAGTTGAAGTGCGGCAGGTAGGTCTCCGTGCCGATGCCGCTGAACGTGTAGTGGTCGGTCTGCCGGGGTGGTTCTGAGCCGTTGAAGCTGATGTTCGCGGTCGAGACGCGGCCACCGGCGTCGAGGATCTCACCCTTCTTCAGCGTCGCCGTCGTCCCGGCGGGCTGGGCCGCCCGCAGCGTCGCCTGGCCGGTGCGGTTCTGGCCGAAGTCGTAGACGCGCACCCCCGGCGCGGGTCGGGTTTCCTTGACCGGCGCGAAGTTCGCGACGATCCGGGTCGGCGGCGTGATGTCGGCTTGCAGCCGCGTGACGCCGCTGTCGACCACCGCGGGGTCCGGGCCGTGGACGCCGATCTCCGCCAGCCTGAACGTGCAGCTCGAGCCGGCGCAGGCGAGCTTCGTCGCGGTCACCCGGACGTACCGGCCGGTGACGTTCGCGGGCAGCGTGACGGCCGCGGTGCCCGGGTTGGCCTGGTCGGAATCCGTGCGATCGGCGACCGTGGTCGCGGTGGCGAACGCCGGGTCGTCGCTGACCTGGACGCGGTAGCGCACCGGGAAGCCGGCGCCGGGGAAGTCCCCCGCGGGGTCGTTGGTCGGCCGCGCCGGGAACAGCGCCACCGAGCCGATCTGCTGGGCCGAGCCGAGGTCGACCTGGGCCCATTTCGTGGTGTCGGCACTGGATTCGATGGCGGAGTGGAAACCCTCCGAGGCGTCGATCGAGCCGTCGATGCCGTCGGTCGCGGCCGCCGGGGACCAGCCGCAGCAGGAGGTCGTGTCCGACGCCGTCACCGGCTTGCCCTGCGCCAGGCTCTGACGGTGGGACGCGGGGGCGACGGCGTGCGCGGTGGGCCAGGCGGTGGCGTCGAACCCGGCCGCGTCCCAGCCCGCGATCTCCTTGCGGGCGTCGTAGGTTTCGCCGTAGTAGAAGTCGTCGCCGGTCACCGGGCCGGCGTGCGCCTTCCAGTCGGTGCCGGTGCCGAAGCGCGCGGTCGAGCCGTCGGTGTAGGTGACGTCGACCTGGGCGACGAGCGCCGGCCGGCCGGTGTACTGGCCCTTCCCCGCCATGAACGCGAGCGCGTTGCGGCCGGGCTTGAGCAGCTTCGTGACGTCGAGGTCGCGGTAGAGCACGCGCGCGGCGTAGTCGGTGACGGCGGAGTCGAGCACCTGCTCGGGCCGGACGCGGGCGCCGTTGACGTGCGGCTCGGCGACCCCCTGCGCGCCGAAGTACAGCCGGGCGCGGGCGACCGGCTTGGCGACGTCGAAGGTGCCGCGGACGAGCGCGCCGTCGTCGACCTGCAGCCACCACGCGGACCAGTCGGCCGGCTGGAGCAGGCCGGTGTCGAAGCGGGCGGGCGCCGACCACGGCGACTGCCGGCCTTCGCTGTTCCAGGTCCGCACCGACCATTCGTAGGTGCGGTCGCTGTCGAGGGCGGGTCCGGCGTAGGCGACGTCGACCGAGTTGCCCGAAACCACGCGACCGGAGTCCCAGTGGGAGCGCGGGCCGTCGACGCGGATTTCGTACGCCGTCTGGGTTTCCGCGCGGCCGGTGTCGTTCACCGTCCACGCCAGCGTCGGCCGTGGACTCCCCACCAGGACGTCCGACGCCTGGCCGTCGGCACGCAGCGCGGTCGGCGGCAGCAGGCCGCGGTGCGCGGGCTCCGCGCTCGCGGCCGTGGCGGGCACGACCGCCGCGGCGAGCGCGAGCGCGACGACGACGGCCCGTCTCTTCATCGAGGTTCCCGACCGCCGCATGACCGTCTCCCGCCGCTACTAAAACGTTTCAATCAGCCGAGGGACTGTCTACCGACAACTTCGCGGGGAAACAAGAAACGGCGTCGATCCTGTCCGGCTGACGCCGGAGAAGACACTCGATCAGCTCAGCGCGCCTTGTTCGCGCAGGCGATGCAGATCCGCGTCGCCGGGAGGGCCTCGAGCCGCTCTTCCGCGATCGGGCCGCCGCAGCGTTCGCAGGTTTCGTAAGTGCCGGCGCGGACGCGTTCCTCGGCGCGGTCGAGGTCCGCGAGGTCGTCCTGGGCCTGCCTCAGGAGGGCCTGGACCTGCGCCCGCTCGAAGGCGATCGTCACGCCTTCCGGGTCGTGCTCGTCGTCGTTGCTGGTGAACTCCGACGCCTCGACGATCCCGTCCCGCTGCCGGGCGAGGGCGGCGGCCAGCCGCGCGGTCTCGGCCCGCGCCCGCGCGATCAGGTCGAGCTGCTCCGCCTCCGTCATACCCCCAGCGAACCACGAAAGCTCATTTTTTCTCGCCGGCCCGTGTCGAGAACGGGCGATCGGCTCCGACCAGTGGGCATCGGCGGCCGAGATGGGCCGCCCACCACGACAGGAGCACGAACGATGACCCAGGTGACCGCCCAGATGTCGGTGTCCCTCGACGGCTTCTACACCGGACCGCGCGACCCGCGGCACCCCCACGACATGAGCGGCTGGATGCGCGGGCCCGAAGCGCCCGGCTTCTTCCGGGTCACCCGCTGGGCCGTCGACGCCGCGGCGTGGCGCGAGCGGCAGGGCTTCGCCGGCGGCGAGCGGTCGGCCGACTCGGAGATCGTCGAGGAGACCTTCGCGGCGGCCGGCGCCTACGTGATGGGCCGGCGGATGTTCGACGCCGGCGAGGTCCCCTGGGGCGACGAGCCGCCGTTCCACGCCCCGGCGTTCGTCGTCACCCACCGTCACCGGGAGGTGCTCGAACGCCAGGGTGGCACGTCCTTCACCTTCGTCACCGAAGGGCTCGAGCGGGCCGTCGAGCTGGCCCGGGACGCCGCCGGCGACAAGGACGTGGCGATCGCCGGCGGTGGGGAGCTCCTGCGCCAGGTGCTGGCCGCCGGGCTGCTCGACCAGCTCGACCTGCACATCGCCCCGGTGCTGCTGGGTGACGGCCAGCGCCTGCTCGGCCCCGGTCTCGGCCTCGGCCCCGACGAGGGCATCGAGCTGGTCCCCGTCCGGGTCGTCGAGTCGCCCGGGGTCACCCACATCCGCTATACCGTCACCGGGCGGTCGAAGCTGGTGCTGGACGATCGCGGGGCCAGTGGCGAACTGGTCGGCCGGTGAGAGAGGAACGAGCCGTGAAATACATGCTGCTGATCTACGGCAACGAGGAAGCCTTCACCTCGATCGGCGCGGAGAACCTCGCCGAGCTCATCCGCGAGACCGATGCCCTCAACCAGGAGCTGTTCGAGTCCGGTGAGCTGGTCGGCGCCTACGGCATGGCCGACCAGATGAACTCCAAGATGGTCCGGGTCGACGGCGGGACGCCGGTGGTGACCGACGGCCCGTACGCCGAGGCCAAGGAGTACCTCGGCAGCTTCACGATCCTCGACTGCGACAGCCTGGACCGGGCGCTGGAGATCGCGGCCCGCAACCCGTCGGCGCGCCACTGGGGTGTCGAGGTCCGGCCGCTCATGCACGAGGCCAACGTCGAGCCGTGACCGACTGGCAGGCCGTCCGGCGGCTCGTCCCGGAGGTGCTCGGCGCGCTGGTGCGCCGCTACGGCCAGTTCGACGCCTGCGAGGACGCCGTCCAGGAATCGCTGGCGGCGGCCGCGGCCCAGTGGCCGGCGGAGGGGTGGCCGGAGAACCCCCGGGCCTGGCTGGTGACGGTGGCGTCGCGGCGCCTCGCCGACCAGGTGCGCAGCGACGCGGCCCGTCGCCGGCGGGAGGAGGCCGACGCCCTCCGCACTCCGCCCGCCGGCGACGCCGGCTCCGCCGACGACGACACCCTCACGCTGCTGTTCCTGTGCTGCCACCCGGCGCTGACGCCGCCGTCGCAGGTCGCGCTGACCCTGCGGGCCGTCGGCGGCCTGTCGACCGCCGAGATCGCCCGGGCCTTCCTCGTGCCCGAGGCGACCATGGCGCAGCGCATCAGCCGGGCGAAACAGCGCATCAAGGCGGCCGGCGCCGGCTTCGACCTGCCGCCGCCGGCCGAGCAGGCGCAGCGGCTCGGCGTCGTGCTCCAGGTCGTCTACCTCGTCTTCAACGAGGGCTACACGGCGACGTCGGGGACACGGCTGGTGCGGGCCGAGCTGACGGCCGAGGCGATCCGGCTGGCCCGCGAGCTGCACCGGCTGGTCCCCGCCGACGGCGAGGTGGCCGGGCTCCTGGGCCTCCTGCTGCTGACCGACGCCCGCCGCCGGGCCCGGACGGCTTCCGACGGGTCGCTGGTGCCGCTGAGCGAGCAGGACCGGTCGCTTTGGGACGCCGAAGCCATCACCGAGGGCGTGGCCCTGGTGACCGCCACTCTGGCGAAGGGCCCGATCGGTCCGTACCAGCTCCAGGCCGCGATCGCCGCCGTCCACGACGAGGCGGCTACCGCCTCAGCCACCGACTGGCCGCAGATCCTGGCCCTCTACACGGTGCTCGAGCGCGTGGCCCCCAACCCGACGGTGACGCTCAACCGGGCGGTGGCGGTGGCCGAGGTCCACGGCGCCGCGGCGGGGCTGGCCCTGCTCGACGCCCTCTCGGCCGACGAGCGGATTTCCGCTTCGCACCACCTGGTGTCGGTGCGAGCCCACCTGCTGGAGCTGGCCGGCGACCACGACGCGGCGCGCACGGGCTACCGCGAGGCGGCCCGCCGCACCACGAGCGAACCCGAGCGCCGCCACCTCCTGACCCGCGCCGCCCGGCTGGGGTGACCGGCCGCCCGGCACGTCGTCACGCCGGCATCAGCCGGATCCGCTGGTCCAGGTTGCGTTCGACCTCGCCGCGGCTGTACAGCAACGGGAACGACCCGCCCGAGGCCCACAGCGCGTTCAAGTCGCTGTAGTGCGGGCTGCGCGGGTCTCCCGACTGCCCCGGTGCGTTGATCGCCGCCGAGCCGTTCCAGTTGCCGACGTCCAGGGCCATCTTGAACGTCGCCCCGATGATCTGGGCGTACGTCAGCGGGTGGAAGAACGACGGGTGGATCGTGTGGTAGTCGCCGCCGATCGGGGTGGGACCGACGTTCGGGCTGCCCAGGGGGTGCTTGAACTCGTTGTGGTGCAACGTGCCCCAGTGCCACGTCGAGGGGTCCGGGCCGAGCTGGCCGGCGACGTCGCGGAAGGCCACCGGCAGCGAGGTCAGGATCAGCTGGTCGCGCACCGCCGCGCCGTCCGGGCCGAGCCAGTTCGCCGGGTCCTTGAAGGACGCGATGATCAGGCTGAAGTCGGGGTTGATGGTGCGGACCAGTGCGTCCGCCGCGGCCTGCGGCAGCACCGCGTGCGCCCAGACGTAGTGCAGGTACTTCATGATCCACGTCTCGTACAGCGCGGCCGCCGGCGAATCCGCCGACGCGACGCCGTCCCAGCCGCGCAGCAGCTCCAGTGCCTTCGCGGTGTCCGGGTCCGTCGACGACAGCCCGCGCACGAACTCCACGAGTTGCGTGGCCACCAGCGACTTCTCGTCCTTCTGCAGCGCGAGCGAATCGGCGACGGTCGCACCCGGCTTCGACTCGATCAGCTCGTCGATGCGCTGCTTGCGGTAGGGCAGCTGCCATTCGTAGTTGGACACCACCGGGTGCCCCGGCGGGATGTTGAAGTCGTTGGCCGAGGCGAAGTACCCCGACGGCGGGTTGTACTGGCCCGGCAGCTCGCTGTTCGCGTAGAAGCCGTTCCAGTCGTAGCGGCCGTCGCCGGGGACGGGCAGCAGGCCGTCGTAGTCCGCGCCGGTGCGACGCGGCGTCAGCCCCGCCGGGACGTAGCCGATGTTGCCGCGCACGTCGGCGTAGGCGAGGTTCGAGCCCGGCGTCCCCCAGGTCCGCATGCCCGCGGTGAACTCGCCGAAGTTCTTGGCCCGCTGGTAGTTCAGGCTACCCAGGTAGGCCGACGCGCCCGGCTGCGTCCACGCCGTGCGGACCGCGAACGCCTTGTGCGCCGCCTCGTCGACCTTGACGATCGGGCCGTGCCGGGTGAAGGACAGGTCCTTGGTGACCGGCGTGCCGCCGCGCACCGCGATGGGCTCGGTGACCGTGGTCATCTTCTCCCAGCCGGTGCCGTAGCGGTAGCGGGTGGGGTCGTCCGGGTCGAGGTCGTAGACGTAGAGGTCGGTCTGGTCGATCGGCAGGTTGGTCAGGCCGAACGCGATGTTCTCGTTGTGCCCGATGGCGATTCCGGGGTTCCACGGCTCGCCCGCGCCGGCGAGGTTCAGCCCGGGGGCCGACAGCTGCGCGACGTACCGGCCGGACGGCAGGGCGTCCGCGCCGCGGTGCGGGTCGTTGGCCAGGATGGGACGCCCCGACGCGGTGCGCCCCGGCCCGATCGCCCAGGCGTTGCTGCCAGCGGTCGCGTCGGCGATGTCCTTGGTCTCGGTCCGGAAGCCGCTGCCGGTGAAGTTCACCGCGGCGGTCGCGAGGTCGTACACCTTGAGCACGTCGTCGGGCACCGAGCACGGGTCGAGCCCGGCGGGCACCGCGGCCTCGTGGTCCGGGTGGAGGGAACGCAGGTAGCGGCTCGCGCCGGGGCCGGCCAGGCAGACCAGCTTCGCGCGGGCGACCTCCCACATCAGGTTCTCGCCGATGGCGTGCGTGCGGATCCGCACCACGTCCTGCGGGCGCCAGTGGGCGGGCTGGTAGCCGAGCTTCGCGAACTCCGGCGGGAGCGCGGACGGGTTGCGGCCCAGCCAGTCGACGTAGGAGTTGATGCCCTCGGCGAACCGGGTGGCGGCCAGCCTGCCCTCCGGACCGTAGGACGCCCACTCGGCGTCCATGTCACCGCGGTAGAGGAACAGCCGGGCGGCGCGATCCTGCTCCACATAGGACGGACCGAGCACCTCGCTGAGCATCCCGAGCCCGCGGCGGCGCCAGGTGTCGACCTGGAACAGCCGGTCACGGGCGATGTTGAAGCCCTGGGCGAAGAAGAGGTCACTGGTGTCGGCCGCGTAGATGTGCGGCACGCCCCACTTGTCGACGAGCAGGTCGACCGGCCGGTGCAGCCCGGCGACGGCGTACCGCGGCCCGGTCGCGGCTGCCACGCCCGGAATCGGCGCCAGGCAGAGCACGACCAAGGCGAGGATCAGGCCGCGGAAGACCGGCCGGCGTGGGGACATGGGAATCTCCTCGTTCGGGAGTCGAGTCCGGGTTAGTCCGATATGTCTACCGGCCGCCGGCCCGCTCCCACGAGCCCCTTAGGGGTTGGCGGCTAGCCGGATGCCGGCCCCGGAAACGCCGTCCCAACCGGTTCCACCAGCACACTTTCCGGGTCCTGCGGGTCGTACCGCACCGTCACCGCCGCACCGCGGGACGGTGCCTGGAACAGCGAGGTCACCATCGTCGCCACGACCGTGCGGTCCCCCGTCTCCGTCGGGAAGCGGACGTGGACGACGAACCGCGGGTTGCCCATCACCCAGACGTTGGTGAACTCGACGTGCACCACCTGACCGGTGACCTGCCGCCCCCGCTGCCGCAGCCCTTCCACCCGGTCGTCCGCCTCCGCCTGCCGCAGGAACGCCCGCAGCAGCACCACGATCGTCACCAGCGCCACCAGCGCGGCCACCGCCGGGACGAGGTACGGCTCGTAGTAGACGACCCAGTCCACGTCCGACCACGGCTCCGCCTCGCCGTCGAGGAACGGCAGCCGCTGTCCCACCGACTCCGGCGGGGTCCACGACGGGATCGCGACGCCGCCGCCCAGCGCCACGCCCAGTGACGCCGTCAGCGAGCCCGCCCGGAAGCCGAGGCCGACGCCGTCCAGCGACAGCCCGGCGCTCCAGAGCATCGCGAACCCCAGTGACGAGGCCACCGTCACCGCCACGCTGAAGAACAGCACCAGTGATGCCGCCGAGCCCGCGTCGGCCCCCCACGCGTCGAGGCGGTTCAGCGACATCAGCCGGAAGCTGTCCAGGATCCCGAGCGACCCGGACCAGCCCGCGGCGGCCCAGGCGAGCGTCGTCGGGATCCCGAGCAGCCACAGCCGCCGCGCGGACCGGCGGCCCCGCCGGGGCGGGTCCACGAGCCCGGGAACGAATCCGAACACGGCGGCCGCCTAGTCGATCGGGCCGAACACGGCGACCTTCGCCGGGTCGGCGGGGTCGACGCGGGCGTCGTGCCGGGTGCCGGGCGCGTACTGCTGGATCGTCGCCTGCGGCGTGATCAGCGGGGTCACCGTCCGGTAGGTGGTGCCGTCGGCGCGGGTGACCTCCAGTGTCGCCGTGTACCGCGCCTGCCCGGCAACGGTCCGGCCGGTCGGCTCCAGTGCGCGGATCACCAGCGTGGCCGGCTCGCACGTGTCGTACAGCCGTCGCAGCTCGGAGCCGTAGGCCTGCAGCTCCTGCTGCTGGCGCAGCTGCTCCTCGGGCGGCAGCGCGATGAACGCCGCCAGGTCCGGGTCGGCGGCCATGCCCCGCATCGCCTGCGCGGCCAGCTGCGGCGTCGGCAGCTGCGGGGTGATGTCGTACCCCTGCGCCGCCGCGGCCTGCCGGAACTGCTCCGCGTGCTGCCGGAAGTCCTGTGCGCCGCGAGCCATGCCCTGCTGGGTGGCCTCGTTGACCTTGTCGCGGATCTTCTTGAACATCGGTCCCGCCTTTCGCCGTGTGGTGTGCACACAGCTTCGGGCGGGCCGGCCGCTACCGAACCCAGGTTTGCCCGTCGTCGGAGGCATCGAGGCAGGTCAGAGCGGCCCAGAAGACCGGCGAGCAGTCCGGCTCGGCCCGTTCGCGCCACCGTGCGAGCCGGGTCCGCTGCCACGCGCAGAGCTCGGCGACCGGGTCGTCGCCGGCCAGTGCCGTGTCGACGGCGATCACCAGCTCGGCCATCGGGTCCGCGCCGGGCACCGCCGCCGACGTCGGCAGCGCCCACACCGTCGCGGCCGCCAGCCGGGCCCCGGCCGCGACGGCCGCGAGCAGCACGCCGAACGGCTCGGCCAGGCCGAAGTCACTCGCACTGGCACAGCCGATCAGGGCCACCCGCGCCGGCATCGCGACCACTTCGGACAGGGCGAGGTCCGCGGCGGTGAAGGGCCGGTGCGCACCGATCGGCGCGGCGGTACCTGGCAGCTCGGCCGCACAGGACAGGTGCAGCGCCGTCTGCGCGCCGTGGTCGTCGCGGACCTGGCTGACGTGCCCCACGAACACCAGCCGCGAGCACGGCTCGGCCAGCAGCCGCGCGAGCAGCCGCCGGTCGGTGTCGGTGCGGCGGACCAGATCGAGGCCCCGGGTCGCGGCCGGCCGGACCGGACCGCCGGCGAGCCGCGCGTCGAGGTGGCGGATCAGCGGCGACGCCGGATCCTGCTTGCCCAGCACCGAGCCCAGCTCACCGAACGCGCTCTGGCCGGGGATCCGCGGGTCGAGCAGGTAGACCGGTGGCCCGGGCGGCGCCGGTGTCCGTCGCGGGATCCCGACGGGAGCGAGCAGCGAAACGTCGGCGACGTCGAGGACGCGCTCGTCGCCGTCGAAGCAGCTGCCTTCCGCGCCGGGTTCGAGCGCGTGGTCCGGCCGCCGGTCGGGCAGGGCGAGCAGCCCCCACGGCACCGCGGCGAGGCTCGGCGACGGCTGGACGCGCAGCAGCGGACGCCGTCCGTCGGCGGCGGCTTCCCGCAGTCGTGAGACGAGGTCGGCCGGCAGCAGGTTCAGGCCGAGCACCCGGGCCAGCCGTTGTTCGCCGGCGAACGCTGTCAGCGCTCGCCCGACGGCGTCGGGGACGCTCTCGCCCTCGTGCGGCGTCGGGGACGCGGCGTCCAGGTACTCCCGCGCCGTCGCGACCAGGACGGCGTCGACCGGGTGCGTGTGGACGTCGTCGAGGTCACCGGTGGTCCGCCAGGTGAGGTAGGTGTGCCCGGCGTCGGCGTAGCGCAGGAGGAACGTCTCCCGCTCGGTGTCCGGCCAGGTGCGCACGACCGGGGTCTCCTCGCGGGACAGGGAGTATCGCTCGGCGGCGACGTCGAGCCAGCGGTCGAGCTCCATCGGCGAGCCCGGGGACCACCGCAGGGCGGGCGGCGGGGCCAGGCGCAACGGCAACGACGCCGTGACGGTGCCCAGTGCGGCGAGCGGAAGCCGGTCACCGGTGGGCGCCACCTCGAGCGAAGGCACCGTCCCGGTGAGGTCGAGCGACGGTCCCTCCGTGTAGGCCCCGACGGCGCAGGTGCGTTCGATCAGCTCCGCCGCCAGCCTCGGCTCCTTCAGCCGGGCCAGCACCGCCATCAGCAGTGCGGTCGCCGGTCCCGCGACGTCGCGCGCCCACGCCGTGCGAGCCCGCGGCGACGTGAACTCGAAGCGGTAGTCCGCCGCCGCCAGTGCCAGCGGCAGCAGCAGGTCGAGCAGCCCGCGCGGGTCGTCGCCGCGGGCGTAGCCGATCGTGGCCGCGACGAAGTCCGTGTGCAGGCACTCCAGCCACTCACCGGACGCGCGCGCCGACTCTCGCGCTCGCGTCGCGTGGTCCTCGGCCGTCTTCCAGTCACCCTCGGCCGCGGCGCACCGGGCCAGCGCCACGTCGAGCCGGCGCAAACCGGGCGTGTCTTCGTGGGCCGTCCAGATCTTCCCCGCGTGCTCGAACTGGTCCCGTGCCTGCCGGGCGTCGCCCGCGAGCAGCAGCACCGTCCCCAGCGCGTGGCTCGCCTCCGCCACGTCGCCGGTCGCGCCCGCCGCCGCGAGCTCGTCGCGGGCGGCGACGATCGCCGCCACCGCGCCCGGGAAGTCGCCGCCCGACGCCCGGTCGGCGGCCAGTTCGATGGCGTACTTGGCCGAGTGGCCGGTGGCGAGCCGGACCAGATCGGCGCGCGCGTCGGCGTCCTGACCGCCGGCCCGGCGCAGGCGGGCGCGTTCGGCCTGGGCCATCGCCTTCAGGGAAGGCTTCCGCTCGCAGGCCGGCTCGCTCAGGATCTCCTCGAGCGCGCTCAGCGCCCCGGCCGGATCCCCGGCGGCGACTCGGACGCGCGCCTCGAGGATCCGCAGCTCCAGCTCGTCCGTGCCGTCCGGGTCGAGCAGTTCGGGCGGGTACTGCTCCGGTCCGGCCGCCTTCCGCAGGGCCGCCCGGTGCCGCTGTCCCGCGATCAGCTCACGAGCCCGTGCGACGTCACCCTCCTCGGTGGACAGCGAGATCAGCACGCGATCGGCCACCTCGCGGGACCCTTCGAGCATCCTGATCTCGGCGTACTGTCCGAAGTGGACGGCAGCGGCCGTGCTCACCCGGAAGGCCGCGAGGACGGCTTCGGCGCACTGCCGGGCGTTGCGCAGGTCGCCCGCGGAGTAGCAGACCGTCGCCAGGTCGCTGACGGCCGCGAGTTCGAGATCGCTGCGGTCCAGCTGGTGCGCGAGCTGCCGCATCCGGCCGTACAACCGTTGTGCGCCAACGATGTCCCGGGCCGCGGCGAGCCGCTTGGCCTCCTGCTGGACCTCGACGGCCTCGCCGTGCAGTTGCCGGTACTCGGCCTCGGTGAGCGAGCACGCGGGCAGTTCGCTATAAGCCGCCGGGTCCAGGCCGAAGTGCACAGCGACGCAGCGGCAGTTGTAGCCGTGCGAACTCGCCCCGGCCAGCTCGTCCGGCAGGGGCCGGTCCGGCGGGGTGAGCGGCGGCGGCAGCCCGGCGAGCACGTCAGAACTCCCCGTCGGCGGCCGCGCGCTCGGCCAGTGTCCGAGCCTCCGGCGGCAACGCCTCGCGTGCCCGCGCCAGCGACACCACCGCGGCCCGGTCCGCCGCCGTCGTCCCGATGAGGTCTTCGGCCGTCACGCCGATGACGAGTCCGAAGTGGACGGAACGCGCGTCGGCCAGGTCGACGGCACCGGCGAACCGCCCGACTCCCAGCTGCAGAGGGACTTCCGCGACCACCTCGCCGTCGCGGGTCGCGAACGCGGACAGCGTCGCGTCGGCGAACGCCCCGGCGACCTCGACCTCGAGCCGGACAGCCGTCGGCGCCGCGACGACCCGCCAGGTCACGGTGTCGTCCGCGGCATCGAGGACGCCCGGCGGCACCCGCGCCCAGTCGACGCTCGCCCGGCCTTCGGCGACGACGCCCTCCCTGGCCGGGCCGGAACCGGTGCCCGCGGCCAGTGCGTACGCGCGCTGACCCGGCATCGCGGCGGCCGCCACCCGACCCGCGGCTTCGGCGCGTTCGACGTCGTCCTGCTCGTCGAACCAGGCCGACAACCGCGTGCACAAGTCACGGACTTCGTCGGCGACGGGCGTCGCGGCGAGTCCTTCGACGGCCGCGTCGAACAGTTCCGCGGGCGTGGCTTCGAAGCCGTCGAGCATGCCTTCGGCCACGGCCGAGGTGGCGACGGCGGCTTCGAGGTCCAGCAGCGCCGGGTCCAGCGCGGGAATGCCGAGCGCCGGGCTCGCGGGCCACCACCGGCGGGCCCACAGCAGAAGCGCGAGAGTCGCCAGTTCGGGCCTAGTGGGAACCTCGACGTGTCCGGACGCGAGCGCCTCCAGGGCGTGTTCCTCCCCGACTAGCCGCGTCAGCCACGGCTCCGCGGCCGCCGCGTCGGTGAGCTCGACGCGCATCGAGCCGGGCACGCCGGCGAGCAGGTCGGCGAGGGCGAAGCGGACGAGGCCGCCGTCCGCCGCGACGACGGGTGTGTGCACGGGGTGCGTCACGAGACGGCCTCCAGGTCCGGCAGGCGGGCCACGAGCGCGCGGCGCACCTTCGTCCGCAGGTCCAGCGAGGTCGACCGGACGACGCCGGTGACGAGGTCCCGCACGTCCGCGGCGTCGGCCGGGAGGTCACCGCGCACGTCGAAGCCGTGCAGGCGGATCCACAGCCGGCCGAGGAACTGCTTGCCGAACTCCCGCAGCTCGCGCACCAGCTCGGCGTCGGGACGCGGGGTGAGCGGCGTGGTGCCGGCCAGCGCCCGGCGCGCGTGGAGCACGTACCCCTCGCGCGCGACCTGGGCGTTGAGCTGCCGCGCGAATCCGGGGGCCGGTCCGGGCGCGACGCCGTCGAGCGGCCGGAGGGCGGGCGCGAGGACGACGCCGAGCGCGAAACACGTGGCCAGGGCGGGCATCCCGAGCCCGAACCCGGCGACGACGCGGCGGGCTTCGTCGTCGACGAGGCCGGCGACGTCACCCCGTTCGCCGGCGGGCAGCCGCCGCAGGGTGGCGCGCACCCGCCGTTCGACGCTGCGTTCGAGCAGTTCCGGACCGGCTTCATCTTGCCGCCGCAGCGGCGGGACGGCGGTGCGATCCCCGCGCTGCAGACCGAGATCCGGCGGCGGCGAGCCGGACACGACCTCGGCGGCCCGGGCGAGCGCGCCGGCTCCCCCGGGCTGCCGCAGCGCGAGGCCGAGCGCGTGCCCGGCGGCGGAACCCGCCAGCCACGCGGCATCCGTGAGGCTGTCCGCGAACTCGCCGAGCAGCACGGCGGCGTCGTCCGGCGCGAGACCGGCGTCGGCGTGCCAGCGGCGGTGCAGCCCGGCCGTCAGGTCCGCGGCCGCCCGGGGATCGGCGAGGTACGCGGTGAGCTGCGTGACGCCGGCTTCATCGCCTTCGCCGTGCAGCTCGCGCAACGCCGCCGCCGCGGTCTCCGGTGCTTCCGGTCCGGGCATGCCGAGTCCCGTCGCGAGCTCGTACGCCAAGGGGAAGCACACGTCCTGGACGTTGCCCGCGGTGATGCGCAGGGCCCGGCGCTGCCGCTTGAGGTGCCCGAACCACGCGGCGGTCGCCCGCAGCCGCGGCGCGTCGGCGAGGATCAGCTCGATGAGCTCGGCCGCCGCGGCGGGCTCGAGCAGCGGCCGGCCCAGCTTCGGCCGCGCGGCGGTGCGGACGACGAGGGGGTCGACGATCTTCTTGACCGTGCGGGTCAGCGGGCCGCCGTCGCCGGCCGAGAGGACGTCGAGGCCGGGAATCCGCTGCCACGCGGCGGCGAGCACGGCCGAGCGCGGCCGGGGCTTGCCCGATCCCGTCACCGCCGTCCCCTCCCCACGACCGCACCTTACGTGATCGGGACCCCGGCTCAGACGCGCTGCTCCGGCGGCACGTACTCGAAGGTCGGCCCCGCGGTCGTCCGCCCGTCGCCGCTGGGCAGCTTCATCAACGCCACCGCCTGCGCCCGCAGCGCGTACATCGTGCCGACCGAGGCCCCCAGCTGCCCCGGGTCGCCGGTGAAAGCCTGCTCCAGCTGGTAAAGCAGCAAGCTGTAGGTCTGGTTGAAGGCCTCCTGCGCCACCCGGACCACGCTGCCCTCCGGGTAGTCGGCCGTCCGCGGGTTCGGCCGCATCGGCAGCACCCCGTCGAGGTCGACCTCGATCTTCTCGCCCGTCGGCCCGGACGCCGGCGTGTCCCCGGTGCGGTACCGGCGGCCGAGGCTCAGCTCCCGGAAGCGGTAGTAGTGCGCCACCTCCTCGCGCTCGGGGTGGAAGACGTCGCGGTCGCCGTCCCAGACGTCGGTTCGGGCCGCGCCCTCGCCCTGCTCGACGACCTCCGCCAGCGCCGCCAGTGCGGTCTTCAGGTCGTGGACGGCGATGACCTCACCGCCGCCGCCCCGGAGGTGGAACGCGTCGACCTGCCGGGCCGGGTCGCCCGTGAAGACCGCGGCTTCGCCCAGCTCGTCGCACAGGTCGCGGAAGCCGGCCTCGATGGCGGCGTAGAACTGGCCGATCGTCTCGTACTCGTCCGATTCGGGCGGCGCCTCCGCCGACGCGGGCTGCTCGATGCGCAGGAACAGGTCGAGCGCTTCGGGGCCGAACGGCGCCAGGTGGACGTGCACGGAACGGTCGCCGTGCGGCAGCGGATGCGGGTAGGGCGGCAGGAGCGCGGGGGTGTCGAGCTGGGGCGACCCACCCACGGCGTTGAGCAGGTTCGCGGCCAGCGCGAGGTGCAGCATCTCCTCCGCCAGCACCGACCCGACCACCCGCACGGCTTCGGGGTTGCGGCCCGGGTCCAGCGAGTACAGCGCGCACAGGTACGGGGGAATGGTCGCGTGCTCCAGCTCGATCGCCCACTGCAGGTGGCGGCGGAGATCGTCCAGCGTGTCCATGGCTACCTCGGTTCGTCAGGTCGGTTGCGGCAGCTGAGACAAGACGCCGCCCCGGCTTGTGACTACTGAGGGCCGTTGGTCAGGGAGAGGTTGAACGCGTAGCGGGACGCGCGGTAGACGTGCCAGCCGTACTCGACCACGCGTCCGGTGTCGTCGTACGTCGTGCGCTGCATGGTCAGCAGGGCCGCGCCCGGCGGTTCGTCCAGCAGCTCCGCGTCCTCTTCGGTCGCCAGCCGGGCGCCGATGTGCTGCTCCGCCGCGTGCAGCCGGACCCCCGCCGAGCGCAGCAGCTGGTAGAGGCCCTTGGCGCGCAGCTCCTCGTCCGTCGGGTCGATGACGCCGTCGGGCAGGTAGTTGTTCATCAGGGCGAGCGGCTCGCCGTCGGTCGAGCGGATGCGCGTCAGCCGTCGCACCCGCGTCAGGCCCGGCGCCTCCAGCAGCGCGGCCACCTCGGCGTCAGCGTCCTCGACGTTGTTGGCCAGCACCACCGACTCCGGCTTGCCGCCGAGCCCCGAGAGGTCGTCGAACAGGCTGCTCAGCCGCAGCGGCCGCGCCACCTTCGTCCGGACGACCTGGGTGCCGACGCCGCGCCGCCGCACCAGCAGGCCCTGGTTGACCAGCGTCTGGATCGCCTGGCGCACGGTCGGGCGCGACAGCCGCAGGTTCGCCGCCAGGTCCACCTCGTTGCCCAGCCGGGCCCCCGCCGGAAGCCTACCGTCCTCGATCGCGGCGTGCAGCTGCTGCGAGACCTGGTGGTAGAGCGGTTCGGGGCTGCCCGGGTCCAGCACGATCTCCCGGCCGGGGTCCCAGGCCGGGTGCGTGACGTCCACGCGGGACGACGGCGGAGGGGTGCTCACCGCCGGAAGCCTACCGCCATCCGCGTCACCGGTAGGGATGACCTGTTGTCCATATGTCTTGACAAAGTCTCCGGCCGCTGGCACCGTCGATTCCGGGCCGATCGACGGTCCCGAGCGAGCCGAGGGAGCGACTGTGACCGACCTGGTGCGGCGTCTCGTCGCCAAGCGCGTGCACGACCCGGGAGCGATCGCCGAGGCGGCCACGAACCGGGTCCGGGCCACATCGCTCTTCAACCACAGCGACCGCATGATGATCATCGCCGCGGACCACCCCGCCCGCGGCGCCAACGCCGTGGGCGGCAATCCGTCGGCGATGGCCGACCGGGGCGAGCTGCTGGAGCGGCTGTGCCTCGCGCTGGAACGCCCCGGCGTCACCGGCGTGCTGGCGACCGCCGACGTCATCGACGACCTGCTGCTGCTCGGCGTGCTGGACGGCAAGACCGTGCTGGGGTCCATGAACCGGACCGGGCTGGCCGGGTCGAGCTTCGAGATCGACGACCGTTTCGCCTGCTACGACGCCGAAACGATCGAGCGGATGCGGTTCGACGGCGGCAAGACGCTCACCCGGATCTGCCTCGACGACCCCGCCACGCCCAGCGTCCTGGAGAACACCGCGAACGCCGTCAACGCACTGGCCGACCGCAAGCTGATCGCCATGGTCGAGCCGTTCCTGTCGGTCTGGACCGACGGCCGGGTCAAGAACGACCTCTCCCCCGACGCCGTCATCAAGTCGATCACGATCGCCGCCGGGCTCGGCCGCTCGTCGGCCTACACCTGGCTCAAGCTGCCGGTGGTGGACGACATGGAGCGGGTGCTCGCGTCGTCGACCCTGCCGGCCGTCCTGCTCGGCGGCGAGGTCAAGGACCCGGACGCGGCCTTCGCCGCCTGGCAGCGCGCGCTGACCCAGCCCACCGTGCAAGGCCTGGTCGTGGGGCGCTCGCTGCTCTACCCGCACGACGGGGACGTCGCCAAGGCCGTCGACACCGCGGTGGGGCTGTTGTGAACCCGCCTCGCGCCACTACCGGTAGGAGCACCGTGAACACCATCGAACACTGGATCGACGGCACCGCCACGCCCGCGGGCTCGACCCGCACGGCACCCGTCTTCGACCCGGCCACCGGGAAGCAGCAGGCTCAGGTCCTGCTCGCCGAAGCGTCCGATGTGGACACCGCGGTCGCGGCCGCGGGCAAGGCCTTCGAAGCGTGGGGCGACTCCTCGCTGTCCCAGCGGACCAAGGTGATGTTCGCCTTCCGCGAGCTGCTGGTGAAGCACGAGGACGAGCTCGCGCGGATCATCTCGAGCGAGCACGGCAAGGTCGTCGACGACGCCCGCGGCGAGATCGTGCGCGGCCGCGAGGTCGTCGAGTACGCCTGCGGCATCGCCGACGCCCTCAAGGGCAGCTTCTCCGACCAGGTCTCCCGCGACGTCGACGTCCACGACTTCCGCCAGCCGCTCGGGGTCGTCGCCGGGATCACGCCGTTCAACTTCCCGATCATGGTCCCGCTGTGGATGCACCCGGTCGCGATCGCCACCGGCAACACGTTCGTCCTCAAGCCGAGCGAACGCGACCCGTCGGTGTCGAACTTCGTCGCGCGGCTCTACGCCGAAGCCGGGCTGCCCCACGGCGTGTTCAACGTCGTGCACGGCGACAAGGTCGCGGTCGACGCGATCCTGGACCACCCGGACGTCGCGGCGGTGTCGTTCGTCGGCTCGACCCCGATCGCGAAGTACGTCCACGAACGCGGAACCTCGGCCGGCAAGCGCGTGCAGGCCCTCGGCGGGGCGAAGAACCACGCGGTCGTCCTGCCCGACGCCGATCTCGAGTACGCGGCCAACCACCTGACGGCGGCGGCGTTCGGCTCGGCCGGGCAGCGGTGCATGGCGATCTCGGTCGGCGTGGCCGTCGGGGCGGCGGGCGACAAGCTGGTCGAGGTCCTCGAGCGCAAGGCCCGTGAGGTCAAGGTCGGTCCCGGCGGCGACCCGGCCAGCGACATGGGCCCGGTGGTCACCGAGGCCGCCCGCGAGCGCGTGGTGAACTCCGTCGCGCGGGGCGCCGAGCAGGGCGCGACGGTGGTGGTCGACGGCCGCGGCCTGACGGTCGAGGGCCACGAGGAAGGCTTCTTCGTCGGCCCGTCCCTGCTGGACAACGTCACCACGGAGATGGACGCCTACCGCGAGGAGATCTTCGGCCCGGTGCTGGCGGTCGTGCGCGCGGAGACGGTGGACGAGGCGATCGCGATCATCAACGCCAACCCCTACGGCAACGGCACCGCGATCTTCACCGGCAGCGGCGAGGCGGCGCGCAAGTTCCAGCGCGAGGTCAAGGTCGGCATGATCGGCGTCAACGTGCCGATCCCGGTCCCGATGTCGTACTACTCGTTCGGCGGCTGGAAGGACTCCCTGATCGGCGACAGCCCCATCCACGGCCCGGCGGGCGTCCGCTTCTACACCCGCGCGAAGGTGGTGACGACGCGCTGGCCGCACACGAGCACCTCAGCCGCCTTCAACTTCCCCACGTCCAGCTAACCGGAACACCTGTCTCCGTTTCTTGGTATCGTGGCCGTCATGGGTTACCGAGGTCCGCTCCCGAAGAACGCCGTCGACCGCGTCAACACCTGCGTGGGCTCGCTCCGGACGTCCCCGCGCTGGGGCCGGCTGGTCCGCCGCCACCTCACCCAGGTCACGTACACGGGACGCCGGTCGGGCCGCACGTTCACCACGCCGGTCGGCTACCGGCGGGCCGGTGACGTCGTCACGATCGGCGTCAGGCTGCCGGACGCGAAGAACTGGTGGCGCAACTTCACCGGCGACGGCGGCCTGCTGGCCCTCGAGCTCGACGACGCGGAGCGCACCGGCCACGCGGTGGCGCACCGCGACGAGAAGGGCCGCGTCACGGTGACCGTCCGGCTGCACGACGACGAAACCGCCTAGCGGGCCATCCCGTGCCAGAGCAGTTCGGCGAGACCGGCCGCGTCGCCGCGCCAGTCGCCGTCCGGGTCGAGCAGGAGCAGCCCGGCCAGGCCTCGCAGCACCACCATCGGGTCGAGGTCCGGCCGCACGGTCCCGGCCGCCTCGTTGGCCTTCAGCAACGTCGAGACCGCGCCGACCATCGCCTCGTAGGCGCTCGCCGGCAGCTCGCCGCGGGACGCCGTCGCGCGGCGCAGCGCGTCAGCGAGTCCCTTCTTGGTCATCATGTAGTGCGCCAGGTGGTCGGTCACCCACGCCCGGAACGCCTCGTCGGCGGCGTACTTCTCCAGCAGTACCGGCACGATGTCGACGATGTGCCGCACCTCGCGCTCGTACACCGCGAGGATCAGCGACTCCGGCGTCGGGAAGTGCCGGTACACCGTGCCGACGCCGACCTCCGCCTGCTTCGCGATCGCGTTGAACGAGACCTCGCCCGTCTTCGCCAGCGACTCCGCGGCGGAGACGAGGATGCGCTCGTGGTTACGCCGGGTGTCCGCGCGCCGGGGGCTGACCGATCCCGTCGTCATCGTCCTCCCGTTCCTCGTGCCGTCGCGCCGAATCTAACCCAGACCTGGAGCGACTCCAGCATGTCCGGTTCGTTGCGAACCGGATTGTAATCCGCTAGCCTCGCGAACGGGTGAAGCGGATGAGTATCCGCTCCCCGATCGCCGCCACCACCACCGTCAGGTACCCATCCGGACGAGCTGCGGAAAGAGACCAGTGGAAATCTCACTCGAAGTCAATGGCAGTACCGAACACCTGGACGTCGATCCGGGGGTGACCCTGCTCGACGCGCTGCGCGAGCGCCTCGACGTCACCGGCCCGAAGAAGGGCTGCGACCGCGGGCAGTGCGGCGCCTGCACCGTGCACGTCGGCGGCCGGCCCGTGCTTTCGTGCCTCACGCTGGCGGCCACCGTCAGGCAGCCGGTGACCACCGTCGAAGGACTGTCCACAGAGGACCGTCTGCACCCGGTGCAGCAGGCCTTCGTCGACCAGGACGCCCTGCAGTGCGGGTTCTGCACCGCCGGGCAGGTCATGTCGGCGGTCGCCGCCGTCGAGCAGGACGTCGAGGACGTACGGGAGTTCATGTCCGGCAACCTCTGCCGGTGCGCGGCCTACCCGAACATCGTCAAGGCCGTCGAGCAGGCGAGGCGGGCCGATGCGTCCCTTTGAGCTGACCGCCCCCACCACCGTCGAAGACGCCCTCGCGACCCCCGGCACGTTCCTGGCCGGCGGGACGACGCTGGTCGACCTCATGAAGCTCGACGTCCTCACCCCGCGGCACGTCCTGGACATCAACCAGGTCCCGCTGCGCGGCATCGACACGAGCGACGGCCTGCGTTTCGGCGCGCTGGAGCGGATGAGCGCCATCGCCGCGCACCCGCAGGTGTACCCGGCGATCTCGCGCGCGCTGCTGCTGAGCGCGTCCCAGCAGATCCGGAACATGGCCAGCATCGGCGGGAACCTGCTGCAGCGCACGCGCTGCTCGTACTTCCGCGACGTCGCCACCCCGTGCAACAAGCGCGAGCCCGGCAGCGGCTGCTCGGCGCTCGGCGGCGCCAACCGGATGCACGCGATCTTCGGCTCCAGCGACTCGTGCGTCGCCACGCACGCCAGTGACGTGGCCGTCGCCCTGGTCGCGCTCGACGCGCGCCTGCGGCTGGCGGACGCCGAAGGCACCCGCGAAGTCGCCCTGCGCGACTTCTACCAGGTGCCCGGCGACACCCCGGCGCTGGAGAACGACCTGCGTCCCGGTGAGCTGATCACCGAGGTCACCGTGCCGCGGCTGGACTGGGCGGCCAACTCCACCTACGTCAAGGTGCGCGACCGGCAGTCCTATGAGTTCGCGCTGTGCTCCGCCGCCGTCGCGCTCGACGTGCGGGACGGCGTCATCGCCGACGCGCGGGTCGCGGCCGGCGGCGTCGGGACGGTGCCGTGGCACCTGCCCGCCGTCGAGGACGCCCTGCGCGGCGCCCCGGCGACCCAGGCCTCCTTCGAGACCGCCGCGGCCGTGGCCGCCGACGGCGCGCGCCCGTTGTCCGACAACGGTTTCAAGGTGTCGCTGCTGAAGCGGACGCTCGTCCGCGCCCTGCTCGAACTGACCGAGGGGAGCTCCCGATGATCACCCGGCTCGACGCGCCGCTGAAGGTCACCGGCGGGGCCAAGTACGGCGCCGACCACACCTTCCCCGGCCAGGTCTACGGCTACGTCGTGCTCAGCACGGTCGCCCACGCCGAGATCGAGGCGATGGACTTCTCCGCCGCGCGGGACGCCCCCGGCGTCGTCGGCGTGTACTCGCCGTTCGACCCGCTGGAGCTCAAGACGGCGACCTCGCCGCTGTTCGGCGAGACGTGGGTCCCGCTGCAGACCAAGGAAGTCACCTACTACGGCCAGCCGATCGGCTTCGTCGTCGCGGAGACGTTCGAGCAGGCCCGGGACGCGGCGGCGCTCGTCACGGTCGGCTACCGCGAGCTGCCGGCCAAGACGTCGCTCTCCGCCGGCCTCGCCGAGGCCGAAGACGCGCCCCCGGGCCGCGACGGCGAGGGGTCGACGCTGGAGATCCTCAAGGACGGCGTCGAGTCCATCGACGACGCGTTCGCCGCGAGCCCGGTGGTCGTCGAAGCGACGTACTCGACCGCGACGCAGAACCACGCCGCGATGGAGCCCCACTCCGCCGTCGCGGTGTGGGACGGCGGCGAGGTGACCGTCTACAGCGGCAACCAGGCGTCGAACCTGCAGGCGATGGAGCTCGCCAGCGCGCTCGACGTGCCGCTGGAAGCCGTGCACTGCGTGAACCCGTTCGTGGGCGGCGCGTTCGGCGGCAAGGGACGCACGTCGTCGCCGGCGTTCCTGGCCGCCGCGGCGGCCCGCGCCCTCGGCCGCCCGGTGAAGTCCACGCTCGCCCGTGAGCAGGTCTTCACCGCGACCGCCGGCCGCGCGGCGACCGTCCAGACGATCAAGCTCGGCGCCGAGCGCGACGGCAGCCTGGTCGCCCTGAGCCACGACTCCTGGTGCAGCACGGACACCGCGCGCTCGTTCGTCGAACCGACGTCGCACGGCACCTCGCGCGAGTGGTACGCGACGCGGAACCTGGCCATCAGCCAGAAGATCGTGCCGCTGAACGTCCCGCCGACGACGTTCATGCGCGCGCCCGGCGAGGCACCCGGCTCGTTCGCGCTGGAGAGCGCGATCGACGAGCTCGCCGAGGCGCTCGGCATGGACCCGATCGAGCTGCGGATCAAGAACAACTCGACCGCCCCGCCGGGCAAGGACCTGCAGTGGTCGAGCAAGCACCTCGACGAGTGCTTCCGCGTCGGCGCGGCCCGGTTCGGCTGGCAGCACCGCCGGCCCGGCGGCCACACCGACGGCGACTGGCTCGTCGGGATGGGCGCGGCGACCGCGATGTTCCCCGCCCTGCGGTTCCCGGCCACCGTCGGCGTCACGCTCAACGCGGACGACACGGCTGTCGTCGCGACGAGCGGCGCGGACCCCGGCACCGGCCTGCTCACCGTGCTTTCCCTCGTGGGCGCGGAGTCGCTGGACATCCCGGCCGACCGGATCACCCCGAAGCTCGGCGACTCGTCCCTGCCGCCGGGTGGTCTCTCCGGCGGTTCGACGGCGACGGCGAGCGCGGGCACGGCGATCATGATCGCCGCGACCAAGGCGATCGACGAGCTGGTCGCCCTGGCGTCCGACCCCGGCGCGCCGTTCGAAGGCGCCGAAGTCACCTACGCCGACGGCCGCGTCTTCGCGAACGGGCAGACCATGACGTTCGGCGAGCTGCTGCGGACGCTGGGCCGGGAGACACTCGAGGTGACCGGCTCGTCGGCCCCCGGCGAGGAGCTGACCAAGCACTCCTTCAGCTCGTGGGGCGCCCAGTTCGTCGAGGTCCGCGTGCACAAGTGGACGCGCGAGGCCCGGGTGTCGCGGATGCTCGGCGTGTTCGACGCGGGCCGGATCATCAACGACAAGGCGGCCCGCAGCCAGCTGATGGGCGGCATGATCTGGGGCATCTCGGCCGCGTTGCACGAGGGCCTGGAGATCGAGGCCAACGGCCGGCTCGCGAACGGCGACTTCGCGAGCTACCTGCTCCCGGTGAACGCCGACATCCCGGAGGTCGACGTCCAGCTCGTCGAGTACCCGGACACCCTGCACAACGCGGTCGGCGCGCGCGGGGTCGGCGAGATCGGCACGGTCGGCATGGCCGCGGCGGTCGCCAACGCCGTCCACAACGCCACCGGTATCCGGGTCCGGCACATCCCGATCACCATCGAAGATCTGCTCGAAGACTGACGCCGGGGGCGGGGCGCGCACGCGTGTCCCGCCCTCGGCGTTCGGCCACCTGGCGCAACGGGCCCGGCGCCGTTATCCATCCGCGACAATTCCCGCGACGGTTCGCCCATGACGGCGGTCCGTCCCCGGTCCTAGGCTGACGGGCGCTCGTCCGATCTTCCTCGAAGGGACCCCCCGGCATGACCGACCCCGTCGTCCCCACCACGTCCGGCGCGGTCCGCGGTCACGTCACCGCCGCCGGCTTCGCGCTGTTCCGCGGCATCCCGTACGCCGCCGCGCCGGAGGGCGACCTGCGCTTCGCCGAACCCGTCCCGGCCCCGCCGTGGGAGGACGTCCGCGACGCGAGCAGACCGGGGCCGACCGCACCGCAACGCCGGCACGACGTGCCCGGGCTCGACCTCGCTCCCCTCACCGGCACCGGCTGGCGGCCGGGCCCGGAGTACCTGACGGTCGACGTCTGGACCCCGCAGCTCGGCGCGGCCGGCCTGCCCGTCCTCGTGTTCGTGCACGGCGGCGCGTTCCTGGGCGGCACCGGGTCGGCGCCGGTCTACGACGGCACGTCGTTCTCGCACGCGGGCGCGGTGCTCGTGACCGTCCAGTACCGCCTCGGCGTCGACGGCTTCCTGCCGCTGGACGGCGGCGCGACGAACCTCGGGCTGCGCGACCAGCTCGCGGCCTTGCGGTGGGTCCAGGAGAACATCGCCGGCTTCGGCGGCGACCCCGGCAACGTGACCTTCTTCGGCGCGGCCTCCGGCGCGGTCAGCGTCGCCTGCCTCCTCGGTTCTCCCCTCTCGGCGGGGCTCTTCCGCCGGGCCATCGTCCAGAGTGGACACCCGGACATGGTGCGCGACTTCGTCCAGGCGCGCCGCCTCGCCCGGGTGATCGCCGACGAGCTGAAGGCCGAACCGACCGCCGAGGCGTTCCGGAAGGTCTCGACCGAGCAGCTGCTCGACGCGCAGGACGCCGTCCTGCGGCCCGGTGGCGCCCCCGACCTGCGCGACGCGCTCGGCTACGACCGCGGCTACGGGCTCAGCCCGTTCCTCCCGGTGTTCGGCGACGACGTCCTGCCGCAGCACCCGGCCAAGGCGATCCGGGCCGGCGCGGGCCGCGACGTCGACCTCGTCGTCGGCAGCTGCAGCGAGGAGATGCGGCTCTACCTCGTGCCCACCGGCGCGCTCGACGCGGTGACCGACGACCAGGCCGTGGCGTCGCTGGCGGTGTCGCACCCCGACCCGGCCGGCGTGCTCGTCCGGTACGGCCTCGGCGCGGACCGCTCGGCGGGCGAGGTCCTCGTCGCCGCCCTGACCGACCTGGTCTTCCGCGACGGCGTGCGCGACCTGGCCGAGCACCACGGCGGCCGGACCTTCCGGTACGAGTTCGAGTGGGGTTCGCCGCTGCTCGACGGCAGCCTGGGCGCGTGCCACGGGCTCGAGCTGCCCTTCGTGTTCGACGCGCTGGGGCCGGTGTCCGGGCCGCGGGGCCTGCTGGGCGAGCACCCGCCGCGGGAGCTGGCCCGCGACCTGAACAGCGCCTGGTACCGCTTCGCGGCCACCGGGTCGCCGGGCTGGGCGGAGTACACGGGCGAGGACACGATCTTCCACACCTACTGACGAACACCCCTGCCCCCACCCCGGGGGCGGTTGACGACGCCCCCGCCGCGCTGCCAGGCTCAGACCGCCCGGACGGCCGGACGAAATGGGGACCAACCGATGCCCGAGGCGGGCTCCGCCGCGCCGCCGCGCGCGCTCGTTCGCACGTTGTTGCGCAGCGGCACACCCGCGGAACCGGCCGAGCCCCCCGACGAGCACGGCGACCTCGCCGCCATCGGGGACGCGACGCTCGCCCGCGCCGCGCGCTACTGGGTCGTCGTGCCGCTGGCCTACCGGATCGCGGCGTTCGTCAAGGTGTTCATCGGGTTCGCCGCGGCCAACGGCAGGCTCGGGCTGGGGCCGGTGCTGGCCGCCACGGTGTTCGCCGTCGCGGCCAACACCGCCGCGGTGGCCTGGGTGCTGCGCTCGGGCGGGCTGCGGGCCCGCGTCACCGGCCGCGCACTGGGCCTGGACCTGGCCGTCGGGGTGGCGCTCAACTTCGCCGTCGCGGCGACGGCCCCGGCGTCGGTGCAGCCGTTCGCCGTCGACGTGTCCTGGACCTGGCTGGTCGGCGCGGTGGCGATGTGGGCGGGCACGTCCGGGCTGCCCTCGGCGCTGTGGCTGGTGGTGGCGGCCGTCCCGCTCCGGGCGGCGCTCACGCTGGCCGGCGGCCTCCCGCTGACCGACCAGCTCTCCGTGACGCGGTCGATCGGCTGCATGGTCGCGCTGGGCGTGGCGATCGTGCTCGCCGCGGGCATCCTCATCCTCCTCGGCGCCGGCACGCGGTTCGCGGTCGACATCGGGATCCGGCGCGGGCGCGAGGCCGAGCGCCGCCGGACCCGGCGCATCATGCACGACAGCGTGCTGCAGACGCTGGAAGCGCTTGCCATCTCGGCGCCGGGCGACGACGCGCACGCCGTGAGCCGGCTGTCGGAGGTGCGGTCGGTGGCCAAAGCCGAGGCCGCCGAGATCCGCCGCCAGATCACCGAGCCCATCCCGAACGGGACGACGCGCGGGTTCGCGGTCGAGCTCGCCGACGTCGCGACCGAGATGGCCCGCGACGGCCTGCGCACCCAGCTCGTCGCCGCGGACTTCGCCGACGACGACAAGCTCTCCCAGGACCGCCGCACAGCGATGTGCGAAGCGGTGCGGGAAGCGTTGCGCAACACGGTGAAGCACTCCGGGACGAAGCAGGTCGTGCTGCGCGTGGAGGAGCGCGACGGCGGGATCGCGGTGGTGGCGCGCGACCAGGGCGAGGGCTTCGACGTCCGCGAGCGGCCGCCCGGCTTCGGCATCACCCAGTCGATCGTGGCCCGCCTGGCCGAGGTCGGCGGCCACGGCACGGTGGACTCCCAGCCGGGCCGCGGCACCCGCGTGACGATGTGGGTGCCGAGCTAGTCAACACTTCTGCGCCGGCAGGCAAGACCGCGGTGGCGTCCGGGGCGCACCATGCCCGGACCAAGCCATCGCGGGAGGAGAATCCCATGTCCGACGCACTGCGCCGGGACGCGCTGGGCACGCCGGGTGTCGTGTTCCTCGTGCTGGCCGCCGTCGCGCCGCTCACCGGCATCGTCGTCATCGCCGCACTGGGCATCGCGCTCGGGAACGGCGGGGGCATGCCCGGCGCGTTCCTGCTCGCCGCCGTGATCCTCGTGCTCTTCGGCGTCGGCTACGCGCAGATGAGCAAGGTCGTCACCGGCGCGGGCGGGTTCTACGTCTACGTCACCAAGGGGCTGGGCCGCCCGCTCGGCCTGGTCGCGGCGCGGATCGCGCTGCTGGGCTACAACTGCTTCGTCGCCGGCGCGGGGTCGACGTCAGCGCGAAGATGCTCGGGGTCTCGCTGGTCCTGGAGGTGTCGATCCTGCTCGTCCTGGACGTCGCGATCGCCGTCCGGACCGGCCTCGACGTCCACGCCTTCGCACCCGGCGTGGTCTTCTCCGGCTCGGTCGGGGTCGCGTTCCTGTTCGCCTTCAACGCGTTCGTCGGTTTCGAGGCCACCGGGCTGTTCAGCGAGGAGGCGCGTGACCCGCACCGCACGGGAAGACTACCCAGGACCACCTCGCGACCGGCGACCTCGTGTTCTCGATCAGCCACACCTACCTCGGCTCGTTCCTCACCGACGTGATGATGCTGCTGCTGGTCGTCAGCCTGTTCGCGGCCCTGCTGGCCCTGCACAACTCCGCGACGCGCTACCTGTTCGCGCTCGGCCGGGCCCGGGTGCTGCCCGCGGTCGTCGGCCGGACGAACGCGGCCAACGGCGCGCCGTACGTCGCCGGCGGGACGCAGATCGGCGTGGCGACGCTGATCGCGGCGGTGTACGCGCTGGCCGGGCTGGACCCGCTCGCCGACCTCACGGCCAGCATGACCGGCATCGGGACACTCGGGGTGATCGCCTTGCAGGCACTGGCCGGGGTCGCCGTCGTCGCGTTCTTCCGCAAGCGGCGTGACTCCCGGATCTGGCGCACCGCGGTGGCTCCGGGCCTCGGCGGGGCGGGCCTGATCGCGGTGACGACGCTGGCGTTCCTCAACTTCCCCACCCTCGCCGGGTCCGAAGCGCCGGCGATCGCGCTGCTGCCGTGGCTGCTGGCGGTGGCGGTGGCCGGCGGGCTCGCGCTCGCGGTGTGGCTGCGGAGTCGCCGCCCGGACGTCTACGCGGGCCTGGACGAGCTCGGCCTCGAAACGGTCTCGGGCTAGGCCGCACGCCGGGCGTCGCGCTCGGCGGCCAGGCTCGCGCGGCAGGCCGCGGTCAGCCGGGTGGTGGCGGCGCTGCCGCCGTGACCGCACCGCGGGCAGGTCATCGAAACCCCGAGCGACAGCTCGTCGACGGCGACGCACAGCTCGGTCCGGCAGCCCCGGCACCAGCGGTGCCGGGTGACCGGGCTGACGTGCGCCGGCGAGGCGACGCACTGGTGGATCCACCGGCCGTGCACGTGGCAGGTCAGGCGGTCGTCCGGCGCCAGCAGGCCGACGTCTTCGGCGTCGTCCTCGGTGGCGAGCAGGACCGGCAGGCTGCGGACCCGGGTGGTGGTGCACGTCGTGGCGGTCATCGCGATCCCCTTTCCTCACCTGTTCGTCGAAGGGGAACCACCCGGATCGACTTCCGGACCTGATTGGCCGGATCTCGGCGGTTCTTGGCATTCCAGCCACTGCCGGTGCCGCGCGAAGATCGCTAACTTCGGCGGGTGTCGAAATTCCTGCTCTCGGTCCACGTCCTGGCGGCGATCGTCGCCGTCGGCCCGGTCGCCGTCGCGGCCAGCATGTTCCCCGCCGCCGTCCGGAAGGGTGATCTCAAGATCGCGAAGACGCTGCACCGGATCTGCCGCGTGTACGCCTACGCCGCCATCGCGGTCCCGGTGTTCGGCTTCGGCGTCGCGGGCACGATGCACGTCATGGGCGACCCGTGGCTGCTCGTGTCCATCGGGCTGACCGCCATCGCGGCCGCGGTGCTCGCGGCCCTGGTACTGCCGCGGCAACGGCGCCTGCTGGCCGAGGAGTCCACTTCGGACAAACTGAGCAGGCTCGCGATGGTCACGGGGGTGTTCAACCTGCTGTGGGCGGCGGTGACGGTGCTGATGATCGTCCGCCCCGGCTCCTCGACCGGCGCTTAACCGGGTCGAGCATCTACAGGAAGCCGTTCTCCGCCTTCGCCGAGCCCACGTTCAGCGCCGGGTGCCTTCCAGGGGAATGAGCGTCCCCGAATATCACCGGCACGGTCGACAAACGAGACAGAACTCATGACAGAAGGTTCCACGGCACAAATCTGCAACAAACTACGCGCAAATCGTTCATAACACATACGCCCGCAGCTCATACCAGCGAGTCGATCAGGTTCGACGCCCTCAACCTGGGACGACATGGTCCCGCAGCAACGAACTACACAGATCAAAGTACGCGTCGCAATCCCCTGGGAACAAAGATCGCAGTTACTTGAATTTTCAGCCTAACTTTCCCTCAGGACCCCGCATAGGTACCATTGCAACAGACAGACCGAGGCAGCGGCCAGTGCTACCGACACCGACCGCTGCGCACGGCTGTTCAACGAGGGTTACCGGCGAACCAGCTTCGCGGCCATCCGGAGCCCGATCGCAGCGAGCCTGGCAGCCTTGGCTGCCAGGCCGTTGCCATCTTCGAGGCAGCCCGCCGAAGCGGTGACCTCCAAGAACAGCGCAAGACCGTCAAGCAGCCCCCGCCAATCGCTTCCGGATATACCAGTGGTCCTCGTCGGCATCCGCGCCGCTCATGATCGTCTCCTCACCCGGTGTGGGTGGCCCCGCGGCGCAGAGCCGTTGACCCCGCGCCGGATCCGATCACGCGCAGGGGCAACCCGAGCGATGCGGAAACGATCACTGAGACTCGAATGCTGAACGAAGAATACAACACTCCACGCCCGACGACTATCCAACGCGGGCGGAGCAGAGCCCAACGGACGCGATTTCGCGCGCCGTGCGACGCAGGGTAATCGTAAGGACCTCATGCCGCATCAGTCCAGATTTCAACGACCAATACCCCGCTTGCAGCAGCAGTTGTTATCGCCACGAGACTTGATCAGTTGGTTGAGCACTTAATGGCACCACGGCGAGCAGCCGAGCACAACGGTAGCCGGGAGTTCTGCACAGCCGCATCTTCCGGCCTGGCTACGCCAATGCACCACCGCCACTGTCCTCCGCTAGCTCAGTTGCCTTACAAGACCGGCGCCTAACCCGGCACCCGGACCGCGACGAAGTCCGGCCGCTGCCGCAGGACGAAGCCGAGCGAGAGGTAGAGACGGATCGCGGAGGTGTTGCTCGCGGCCGCGTGCATCATCGGCGTCTCGCCGCGCTCGACGATTCCCGCCGCCACCGCGTGCACGAGCCGCGTCGCGAGGCCCTGCCCGCGGTACGCCGGGTCCGTGCACACCGCGCTGATCTCGGTGTGGCCCGGCGGGTGCAGCCGCTCCCCGGCCATCGCGACCAGCGCGCCGCCCCGCCGGATCCCGAGGTACGTGCCGAGCTCGATGGTCCGCTTGCGGAACGGCCCCGGCTTCGTCCGCTCGACGAGGTCGAGCATCTCCGGCACGTCCGCGAGCCCCAGCCGGACGGCCTCCGGGTCCGGCGCGGCCGCGACGCTCTCGGCGACGAGCTGGACACCGGGCAGCGCGTCGAGCACCTCCCAGCCCGACGGCGGGCGCGCGGCGGTGGCGGCGAGCACGACGACGGCTCCCGGCCCGGCGAGCTCGGCGACGTCGAGCCAGTCCTGCTCGTCGGGCGCGTCGGGAAGGCCCAGGAAGGGAGCCACGTCCTCGGGGTAGCGCACCGCGCGCCCGCGCCGTTCCGCGAAGCGGGCGTGTGGACCGGTCAGCGACGCCCAAGTCGGGTTGTCGAGCGGAGAAGCCATGTCGCCAGGATGCTCGAAACCGCCGTTCGCGCGGCGGCGCTCCCACATCCTGAGCGGGCGCTCAGCCGACCGTCGTCAGCTCGTCGTCCGAGAGCACGCCGGACCCGGCCGACACGATCAGCCTGCCGCCGTCCACCTGGTAGGTGTAGTCGCCGTTCTTCGCGACGAAACCGTCGCCCGAAGCCTGGGCGGGCAGCACGATGTGGGTGTCGTCCGAGGCCGCCTGCCCGCGCGCCTGACCGTCGTAGAAGACCCGCCCGTCGGGTACCTGGCAGATCGTGATCAGCGACTTCGCCGTCTGCGCGACCAGCAGCGCCGTCCCCTGGCCGCCCGGCAGGTACCGCGCCGCGTCCCCCGGGCACGGCTTCCCCGCTGGCGTCGACGACGGCGAAGCCGACGTGGACGGCGTCACCGGCGGGGTGACGGCGTTCGCGGTCGTGACGACGGTCTTGGTCGTCGGCAGGGCGGGCGTCGTGTACGCCGGGAACGGCCCGGAGGCGTCCGGCGAGGGCTTCGAGCGGGCGGTGAACAGCAGGACCCCGCCGATCGCGACACCGGCGACCAGCATCAGGGTCAGCAGCACCCACAACGCCCGCGCCCGGGCCCGGCCCGGGGCCAGGCTCGAGCAGGTGCCGCACCGTCCGGCCGCGGGGTCGTTGACCGCGCCGCACTGCGCGCACATCCAGGGGGCACCCGCCATCGGGCCTCCTTCTCCCCCCTCATCGTCACCGACGCGGGCGCGGGCTGCAACGCCCCGTTACGCCCGCTGGACGACGTTGACCATCCACGGGATGCCGAACTTGTCGACGCAGGCACCGAATTCGTCGCCCCACATCTGCTTTTCGAACGGAACCGTCACGGTTCCGCCCTCGCTCAGCTTGTCCCAGTAGCCGCGCAGATCGCCCGCGTCGTCGCCGCTGAGGCTGACCGTGATGTTGGTGCCCGGGTTGTAGTCCATCCCGGTGGGGGTGTCGGACGCCATGAGCGTGTAGCCGTTGTCCGTCTCCAGCTGGGCGTGCATGATCTTGTCCGCGTCCGCTCCTTCGGGTGAACCGAATTCCCCGAAGGTGTTCACCTTCAGGGTGCCGCCGAAGACGCTCTTGTAGAACTCCATGGCCTGCCGAGCTTCGGCGCGGAAGCTCAGGTACGGGTTGAGCACGGTAGCCACTGCGATCTCCTACTCCTCGAACGAGAGCAGCATCTTCGCAGAAGCCCGTGACCTCGACAAACGCGAGAATTTCAGACGACGAACCGGCGGTGCGCGTGCGGTTCCAACGGCAGCGCGCCGTGCAGCGCGGCACGGGCGCGCAGTTCCAGCGCGCGGTCGAGGGGCGCGGCTCCGGCGGCCGGCGCGGTGTGGAACGTGCCGCGGTCGAAGAGGTACACGAGCGCGAGCTTGCGGTCGCGGCGCCCGCCCGGCTCGGCGAACTCGACGGTCGCCGACCGCAGGCAGCCGCCGTAGCCCGCCCGGGCCAGCCGGTCCGCGACGTCGACCAGGTCGCCGGTCAGCACGCGCAGGTCGTGGTTGCGGCGCCAGCACCGGACCGTCGAGCGGCCGTAAAGGTCCTGCGTCACCAGCGGGTGCACCGGCAGCCGCGCCGACGTCGCGGCGATCAGCTCCGCTTCGGTGCGGGCCAGGGCGTCCCCGTCCACCTTGAAGCCGACCGTGCCGCCGCCGGTGGGCGTGAGGCCGAGCGCGGCGCGCATCCGCGGGGCGGCCGCGGCGAGGGTGTACAGGGACTGCAGGTGCGGACGGGACGTCCAGTAACGGACGAGCTTGTGGTCCAGCAGGGTCACGGGCGGTGTGTCCTTTTCCGGTCGAGAAGGCCGCCGGGCCGGGCGCTCTGGCAATGTCCACAGTGGACGTCAGGCGCGGGGTCGCGGGGTCGGAAAGGACAGCATGCGCCCGCGGCACCGGTTCCGTCCCGGAACCACGCCGGCACGCGGCGAACGGCAGCACTTCGCCGCCGAACGGTCACTCCGGGTCAGGTTCAGCCGATCAGCGGTATCCCTTTCGCCTCACGCGGAGGTGATCACGACCTTCCCGAAGTTCTCGCGGCTCCGGAACCGCTCGCAGGCTGCCCCGGCGTCGTCGAAGGAATGAACGCTGTCGACGACCGGCTCGATCGGCCGCACCGCCAGCTGCCGCAGGAGGTCTTCGGTGTCCTCGCGGCTGCCGACCCAGATCTTCCGCACGGTCGCACCGCTGCGGAACAGGTCCATGAACTCGACCGGAGCACCGCCGGTGCCGACGAACCCGACGAGCGCGATCTCGGCGTGGTGCGTCCCGGCGGCGACGAGCGACTGCGCGAACGTGCCGGGCCCGCCGACCTCGACGATCCGGTCCGCGCCGCGGCCGCCGGTGGCGTCGAGGACCGCCTTGCCCCACTCGGGGGTCGCCCGGTAGTCGATCACGGTGTCGGCGCCGAGCTCGGTCAGCTTCACGGCCTTCTCCGGGCTGGACGTCGTGGCAACCACCCGCGCGCCGAGCACCTTGGCCAGCTGCAGGGCGAACAGCGACACCCCGCCCGTGCCGAGGGTGAGCACGACGTCGCCCGGCCGCACCCCGGCCAGCGACGTCCACGCGGTGACGGCGGCACACGGCAGCGTCGCCCCTTGTTCGAAGGTCAGCGAATCCGGCAGCGCGACGAGCGCGTGCTCGGAGACGGCGCGGTACTCGGTGAGCCAGCCGTCCTGGCCGTTCCCGTAGCCGACCAGCGAATCCGGCAGCCGTCCCGCGATCCAGTTCGAATGGAAGGCGTTCACGACCCGGTCACCGACAGCGAAGCGCGTCACGCCGTCACCGACCGCGGCGACCTCGCCCGCGGCGTCGGACACCGGGATCAGGCTCCCGGGCCCGTTGGTGAAGTGGTCGCCGTCGAGGATGAGCAGGTCCCGGTAGTTCAGCGACGTCGCCCGGACCCGGACGAGCACCTCGCCGCGCCGGGGCTCCGGAACAGCCTCTTCACGCTGGACCAGCTTGCCAGCTTCGGGGCGATAGACGCGCACCGCCGACCTCCTCATGTTAATCGATTGGCTAACATCGACCATGGCACAGCCGCCCGCGCTCCGGCAACCAAGGGATACTCGGACCATGGCCAGCCGCACCGCGACCCCCTTGGACCACCCGGCCCTCGAGGACGTCACGTTCGCCGAGGCCCTGGAAGCCCTGCGCGACCCGTATCGGCTGGCCATGGTCGCCGCACTCGCGCGTGAACCCGGCCAGTCGTGCGGCGCGATCATGCCGCCGGTCAGCAAGCCCGCCGCGTCCCGGCACTTCAAGATCCTTCGCGCGGCCGGCCTGCTGAAGCAGTGGGACAGCGGCACGCAGCGGCTGAACGCGTTGCGCCGAGAGGAGTTCGACGTGCGCTTCCCCGGTCTGCTCGACCTGGCTCTCGCCGAAGCCGCCCGCTGAACCAGGAGCTTCTTCGCCAACCAGACATTTAGCGTTGCTAATAGATCTGAGTCAGAGCTACCTTGGCGACATGACCGAACTCGCCGAACGACTGCTCGGCGCCGTCCAGGGGATCCGCCGGGTGGTGCGCCGCCGCGTGCGCGCCGAGGTGCCTGGCTTCCCCCTGCCCGGCGCCCAGGTCGAGGTCCTGCGCGTCGTGGCCGATCAGCCCGGCATCGGCGTCGCCGCGGCCGCGCGCGAGCTGCACCTGGCCGCCAACTCGGTCAGCACGCTGGTGAACCAGCTCGTCGACGCCGGCCTGCTGCGCCGCGAAGCCGACCCGGCCGACCGGCGCGCGGCCCGGCTGGAGGTCACCGGCGCCGCGCGCGACCGGATGGCGTCGTGGCGGCGCGCCCGGACCGGGCTCGTCGCCGAAGCGCTCACCGGACTGTCCGAAGAGGACACGGCAGCGATCGAACAGGCGTTGCCCGCCCTCGAAAAGCTCATGGGCATCCTGAAGGAGCAGCCATGACCGAACCCGCGGTGCGGTGCACCGGCCTGAGCCACTCGTTCGGGACGACCCGCGCGGTGGACGGCGTCGACCTGGAGATCCCGCCCGGCGAGGTGTTCGGCCTGCTCGGCCCGAACGGGGCGGGCAAGACGACGACGCTCCGGATGATCACCACGCTGCTGCCCACCGCGGCGGGCCGCATCACGGTCTTCGGTGTCGACGTCACGCGCCGCCGGATGGCCGTGCGGCGGCTCATCGGCTACGTCCCGCAGCAGCTGTCGGCCGACGGCGCGCTGACCGGCCGCGAGAACGTCGCGTTGTTCGCCCGGCTCTTCGACGTGCCGCGCGCCCGGCGCGACGGCGAGGTGCGGCGCGCACTGGACCTCGTCGGGCTGGCCGGCGAAGCCGACCGCGTCGCGAAGGGTTACTCCGGCGGCATGATCCGCCGGCTCGAGCTCGCCCAGGCCCTGGTCAGCTCGCCGCGGCTGCTGATCCTCGACGAGCCGACGATCGGGCTCGACCCGGTCGCCCGCTCGGCCGTGTGGGAGCGGATCACGCAGATCCGCACCGACACCGGCATGACCGTGCTCGTCACCACCCACTACATGGACGAGGCCGAGCAGTACTGCGACCGCGTCGCGCTCATGCACGCCGGCCGGATCCGGGCGCTGGGCACCCCCGCCGACCTCGAGACCGACCTCGGCCCGGGGTCCACATTGGACGACGTGTTCCGGGCGGTCACCGGCGACCGCCTCGAAACCGACGAAGGAGGGATCCGCAGTGTCCGTGCCGCTCGCCGCACCGCCCGCCGTCTCGGCTGACCCCGGCCCGCTGCGCCAGGTGCGCATCCTCGCCGCCCGCGTCGGCGCGATGTGCCTGGTGGAGCTGCAGAAACTGCGCCGCGACCAGACCGAGCTGCTCACCCGGGCGATCCAGCCCGCGCTGTGGCTGCTGATCTTCGGCGAGACGTTCACCCGGCTCAAGGCGATCCCGACCGGCTCGACGCCGTACCTCGACTACCTCGCGCCCGGCATCCTCGCGCAGTCGGCGTTGTTCATCTCGATCTTCTACGGCATCCAGATCATCTGGGAACGCGACGCGGGCGTGCTCGCCAAGCTCCTCGTGACGCCGACGCCGCGGGCCGCGCTCGTCGCCGGGAAGGCTTTCGCCGCCGGCGTCCGCGCGCTCGTGCAGGCCCTGATGGTGCTGATATTGGCCGCGATCCTCGGCGTCGGGCTGACCGTGAACCCGCTGAAGCTGCTCGCGATGGCCGTCGTGCTCGTGCTCGGGTCGGCGTTCTTCTGCTGCCTGTCCATCGTGATCGCCGGGATCGTGCTGTCGCGCGAGCGGCTGATGGGCATCGGCCAGGCGATCACGATGCCGCTGTTCTTCGGCTCGAACGCGCTGTACCCGGTGGACCTGATGCCGTCGTGGCTGAAGGTGCTCAGCCACGTCAACCCGCTGAGCTACCAGGTCGACGCGCTGCGCGGGCTGCTGATCGGCACCCCGTCGCACCTCGGGCTCGACTTCGCCGTGCTGACCGCGGCGACGGTCGCCGCGATTTCGGTCGCTTCGGCCCTGCTCGGCAGGTTGGCCCGTTGAGGCACATGTCTCACCGAACGGAAGCTTCATTCCCGGATGGCTAATCTCGGATTCGTGAATGGTCGCCCTGGCGTGGTCTCTTTTGCCGGTTTGTGTGTTCTCGCCGGAATTCTGGTGGCGGGCACGATGGCGCCCGCCGCCATCGGCGCCGGCCTGCTGTCGAATCAGGTCAGCGATTCGGTGGACGCCATTTCCGCCCAGCTCGCCGCCGCCGACCCGCCGCTGACCACGACGGTGACCGACCGGGACGGCACGCCGATCGCGACGCTCTACGCGCAGTACCGGCTGCCGGTGACCTCGGCCGGGATCGCGACGACGATGAAGGCCGCCATCATCGGGATCGAGGACCGCCGCTTCTACACCGAAGGCGGCGTCGACATGCAGGGCATGCTGCGCGCGGCGGTCAACGACAGCGCCGGCGGCGCGCTGCAGGGCGCGTCGACGATCTCGCAGCAGCTCGTCAAGAACTACCTCGTGAACGTGGTCGACCGGACCAACCCGATCGCGCAGCAGGAAGACCGCGAGGACTCGCTCGCGCGCAAGCTGCGCGAGGCGAAAATGGCCGTCCAGCTCAACGACACCATGAGCAAGGACGACATTCTGGCGAATTACCTCAATGTGGTCGAATTCAGCGGAACGGTGTACGGGGTCGCCTCCGCCGCGAAAGCCTACTTCGGGACGACGGCGGACAAACTGACCGTGCCGCAGGCGGCGTTGCTCGCCGGAATGGTGAACAACCCCAGCGTCTACAACCCGTACACCCACGCGGACAAAGCACTGCAGCGCCGCAACCTCGTCATCGACGCCATGGTCAGCAACGGCTCCCTCCCGGCGTCCTACGCGGCGACGGCGAAGGCGGCGCCGCTCGGGCTGCTGCCGGACGGACCCGTGACACCGTCCGCGACGTGCATGGGCGCGGCGCCGGACGCGGGGTTCTTCTGCGCCTACGCCGAGAACTACCTGGTGCACGCCGGTTTCACCGCGGACCAGCTGGCCACCGGCGGCTACACGATCAAGACCACGCTCGACCCGCACGTCTCCCAGGTCACGAAGGACGCCGTCGACGCCAACGTGCCGACCACCCAGGACGGCGTGGCGAACACCTTCGCCGTCGTCCAGCCGGGCTCGGCCGGCCACCAGGTGCTCGCCATGGTCGCGAACCGGAACTACGGCACGGATCCGGCGCGGGGCGAGACGTCCACGGATATCGTCGCCGACGCGAGCAACGAGTTCGGCGCGGGCTCATCGTTCAAGATCTTCACCTCGGCCGCGGCGCTCGTCACCGGCAAGGCGGGTCTGGAGACGCCATTGCCCAACCCGGACAGCCAGTGCTTCGCGCCGCCGAACGCCAACGCGCGCACGGCCTGCTACACCGTCCACAACGACGGCCACTACGCCGATCCGATCAGCCTCGCCGACGGTCTCGCGACGTCGCCGAACGTCGCCTTCGTCGGGCTGGAGAGCCAGGTCGGGATGCCGGCCGTGCTGGACATGGCGTACAAGCTGGGGCTGCGGAACACCCTCGCGACCAACGACGCGGGCGCGGCGCCGGACCCCGCTTCGGCCAACCCGCAGTACAACCAGCCGCAGTCGAAGTACTTCCAGAACCTGCTGTCGTTCACCCTCGGCAACAGCCCGGTCAGCCCGCTGGAGATGGCGAATGTCTCGGCGACGCTGATGAGCGGCGGCGTCTGGTGCCCGCCGAGCCCGATCCTGTCGGTGACCGACCGGAACGGGACCGCCGTCCCGGTGGCGCAGCAGGCGTGCGAGCAGGTCATCCCGACCGGCGTGGCGAACACCCTCGAAGCGGGCCTGAGCAAGGACACGACGGCCGGCACGTCGGCCCAGGCCGCCCACGCCGCCGGCTGGACCCGCCCCGACATCGGCAAGACCGGGACGACGCAGCAGAGCGAGTCCGTGGCGTTCGTCGGCGGCGTCGACGGCTACGCGGTTTCGTCGATGGTCTTCGCCGACGGCCCACACCCACGCGAGATCTGCCCCGGCACACCCGTGCACCTCGGCAACTGCGGCCACGGCGCGTTCGGCGGCACGGTCGCGGCGCCGCCGTACTTCCACGCGATGAGCCAGCTGCTCGCGGGTGTGCCGGACCAGCAGATCCCCGGCCCGGACCCGGACTACCTGACCGCGCGGAGCTAGCGCGGTTCGAGGAAGACGAGCGGGATCTCGCGCTCCGTCTTCGTCTGGTACTGCGCGTAGTTCTTGAAGTCGCCGGAGATCTTCGGCCAGAGCTTCGCACGCTCGTCGGCGTCGGCGACGCGGGCGTGCATCGGCCGCTTCGCGGCGCCCTTGAGCGACACCTCGACCTCGGGGTTGTCGCGCAGGTTGAGGAACCACGCGGGGTGCGTGTCGTCCCCGCCGCGCGAAGCGACGACGACCAGCGTGTCGCCGTCCTGGTGCGGCGAGGTCAGCAGCACCGACCGCGGCTGCCCGCTCTTGCGGCCGGTCGTGGTGAGCTCCAGGACGGGCATGGCGGCGTGCCAGCCCACCTTCCCGCCGGTGAGCTTGATCAGGCCGCGGTGCACGGCGTTCATGGTCTTGAGGGCGAAATCGCTCGGCATGATCACAATCTAGTCCCCGAGTTCGGCGAAACCGCCACGCGGCGGCACGCCGGTGTGCGACGCTGCGCGGCGGACAGAAGACCTGGGAGAAAGAAGTACCGATGCTGATCTGGGGCTGGCGGACACGGATCTACGTGCTGGCGATGACGACCTTCCTGTGCGGCCGGTGCGGCAACCCCGCCTCGCACGCGGTGCGCAAGGCGGTCACGAAGTTCACGCTCTTCTTCATCCCGCTCTTCCCGATCAGCGTGAAGTACTCGGCGCAGTGCACGTTCTGCGGGATCGAGAACCGGATCCCGAAGGAGGACGCCGTCCGCCTGCAGGCGCAGGAGGAGCAGGGCCAGCAGCCGCCGACCGGCGGGTACCCGCAGCAGCAGGGTTTCCCGCAGCAGGGTGCGCCGCAGGGCTTCCAGCCACCGCACCCGTCCCAGCCGCAGGGTTTCCCGCAGCCGCAGCACCCGTCGCAGGGTGGCGGGCAGCAGTACCCGCAGCAGGGCAGCTGAGCCGTCCTTTTCGGACAATCAGGGATAAATCGGCGTAACCCTCGCTCGGTCAGGCACCCATCGGCGCGAACGCCGCGGCCCGGCGCGCGATCACGGCCACGGTCCCGGCGAACCGCCCGTAGACCGCCGCGAGCAGCACCACGTCGACCGCGGCGTGCCCGCGTACCTCTTCACGCAGCGCTCGCTCCGCCGCCTCGGCGAGCGCGACGGCGTCGGCCACCCCGGCGCCGCCCGCTCCGGCGCCGCCCGCTCCGGCGCCGCCCGCTCCGGCGAGCAGCCCCTGAAGCGCGCGGGCCGCGGCCACCGCGTGCCCGCCCAGCCGCCCGAGCGCCGGTCGCACCTCCACCGGCACCCGCCGCGGCTCCGCGACCTCCCGCGCAAGACCACCCATCCGAGTGAGATCCGCGGCGGTGTGGACGGCGGCGACGACCACCTTCACGTCGTCGGCCCGCGGCGTGTGCAGGGCCAGCAGCGCACACGCCTGGTCCTCGCACGCGGCCCCGAGCGCGACGACCGCGGCGACGTCTTCCCGCACCCGTCCGCCCAGCGTGTGGTCACTTTCGAGGACGGAACGCGTGGCGCCTTCGAGCGCGCGCACGACCAGCGCGCACAGGTCCGCGAGCCGGTGGGCGAGCGTGCCCAGCTCCTTCTGAAACGCCGTCGGCATGGCGGCAGGAAACCAGCCCGGCCGGGTACCGGCATCTCGTCGCCCGGCCCGGAACTGTCGGACCCCCGTGCTCTCCTCGTCGGCGAGAGCGGTGCACCCGCACCCGGAGGAGAAGGAGGAGACCGATGGCAGGCGAAACGCTGGTCACCGTGGTCGGCAACCTGACGTCCGACCCCGAGCTGCGGTTCACGCCGTCCGGCGCCGCGGTCGCGAACTTCACGGTCGCGTCCACGCCGCGCACGTTCGACCGCGAGTCCGGCGCCTGGCGCGACGGCGAGGCGCTGTTCCTGCGCTGCAGCCTGTGGCGGCAGTACGCGGAGAACGTCGCGGAGTCGCTCGGGCGCGGCACCCGCGTGGTCGTCCAAGGCCGGCTGAGACAGCGGTCGTACGACACGAAGGAGGGTGAGAAGCGCACCGTGACGGAGCTCGACGTCGACGAGATCGGCCCGGCCCTGCGCTACGCCACGGCGAAGGTGACCAGGCTCAGCCGGGCCGCCGGCGGCGAGGAGAGCAGTTCGTGGACACCGGAGCCGGTCCCGGTGGCCGCCGGCGCGGAGCCTCCGTTCTGAGTCGACCCGGGCTCGACCGCCGGCGGTGACGATGGACGGACGCTTCAGGTCAGGCCGGTTCCGCCTGTGCTGTCGAAATCCCGTCACCTGGTTCGACGCATGGGTAGGAAGAGGTCGAACCACGAGCGGGAGGGACCGAGATGACCAGCGACGAACAGACCGGAACACCGGCCGTGCACCCCCTGGTGAACCACCGCATGCTGGCGATGCTGCGAGCGGTCGGCGCGGGCCGCGGCCGGGTGTCCTGCAGCAGCGAGCCGGACCTGTTCATCGACGGAGTCTCGTGCGGCGACCAGTTCGCGGCCCACACACTGGCCCACCAGGGCCTCCTCCGCGCGGCCCGCCCCGGTCTCCCGGGCGAGCTGGTCCCGGCCACCCTGACCCCCGACGGCCAGGCGATCCTCAAGGCGCAGCATCAGAAGCACCACGCCGCCTGACCCGGCGACGCGAACCTTGACAACTCCACAACGACGGCGCCATCGCAGCCGCGACCTACTCCGGCTCACCCCGGCGCGGTGCCCGATCCCGACGAGCTGCTCAGCCGCGCCTGCAAGCATCGCCCGAGGACCTCGTTCTCGGCGGCCGGGTCGGCGGCCCCGCCGACCCGGGCCCCCGCCGCGCGGGCACACCCCCGCCCCCGGCGAGGTACGCAGCCACCCGGCCGCCCTGTCGCGCAGGCACACCCCGGCCCACCCGACCGAGTCGGTGCCACCAGCCCGCCCCTGCCTACCCGGCGAGGTCGCTGCCACCCGGACGCCCGAGACCCCGTGTCGCGCAGGCACACCCCGGCCCACCCGACCGAGTCGGCGCCACCAGCCCCGTCCGCGCAGGCCCCCCGCCCACCCGGCCGGGTCGCAGCCACCAGCCGGCGAGACCCCTTGCCGCGCAGGCACCATCCCGGCCAACGAACCCCGCGGGAACCATCTCCACCTGTCCCGCCCCTCCACCAAGGCCGAGCCCGGGCGGGGATCGCGACTACCGTGGCGGCCATGAGCAACACCGAGGCCGCCCCCACCGAGCTCGCCTGCGGCGACCGGCCCGCGACGGCCGACCCCGAGCACCCGGCCGTCGAGATCCTCACCCCGCGTGAGGTCCCCCTGGGCGGCCCGCGGGCGATGCGGGTCCGGCGGACGCTCCCCCAGCGCTCCCGGTCCCTGATCGGCGCCTGGTGCTTCGCCGACCACTACGGCCCGACCGAGGTCACCGGCGCGATGGACGTCGCCCCGCACCCGCACACCGGCCTGCAGACGGTGAGCTGGCTGTTCGCCGGCGAGATCGAGCACCGCGACAGCCTGGGCACGCACGCGATGATCCGCCCCGGCGAGCTGAACCTGATGACCGGCGGCGACGGTATCTGCCACTCCGAGGTCTCGACCGAAGCCGCGAAGACGCTGCACGGCGTCCAGCTCTGGGTGGCCCTGCCCGAGCGGCACCGCCACACGGCCCGCGCCTTCGACCACTACGTGCCGTCGGTGAACCGGATCGAAGGCGCCGAGATCCGGGTGTTCCTCGGGTCGCTGGCCGGGCGCACGTCCCCGATCCCGACGTTCACCCCGCTCCTGGGCGCGGAGATCGTGCTGGGCCCGGACGCCCACATGTCCCTCGGCGTCGACCCCCGCTTCGAGCACGGCGTCCTGGTCGACTCCGGCGACGTCGTCGTCGCGGGCACCCGCGTCCGCGCGGCCGAGCTGGGCTACGTCGGCACCGGCCTGCGCTCTCTGACGCTGAGCAACCGGGGCGCGACGCCGGCCCGGTTCCTCCTTCTGGGCGGAACCCCGTTCGACGAAGAAATCCTGATGTGGTGGAACTTCGTCGGCCGGACCCACGAGGAGATCGCGGCTTTCCGCGAAGCCTGGCAGGCGGAGTCCGACCAGTTCGGCAGCGTCTCGGGCTACACGGGCACCCCGCCGCGGCTGCCGGCACCGGAGCTGCCGGCGGTCCGCATCAAGCCGCGCCGCAACCCCGCCTCAGCCCAGGAACCCGGCCACGGCTGAGACGAACGCGGGCGCGTCGTCCAGCCACGGGTAGTGCGCGGCACCGGGCAGGACGACGACCCGCGCATCCGGGAACAGGCCGGCGAACTCGCCGGCGACGCCCGGGCTGGCGATCCAGTCCAGCTCGCCCGCGAGCACCAGCACGGGAGCCTCGACACCACCGAGCGCGACCCGGGTCAGCTCGGGTTCGAAGGCACCATCGGCGTTGTAGACGCGCGCGGCGGCACCGTTGCGCTGACCGGCCTCGGCAGCCTGGTGCCGCCGGGCGGCGTCGTCCCAGCGGCCGTAGTACATCGGGGCAACGGCGGCCCAGTCGGCACTGGTGGCGGTCCGGGCGGCAATCGCCTCATAGGCCGCGGCGGCGGCCTCGAACCAGGGCGCACCGGCCCGCCGCGCCATGATCAGCCGCCGATCGCCAACGGGCAGCTGCAACCCGACGGCCCGCGGACTGGGAGCGACGAGCGCAAGCCGCCGCAGCCGCCCGGGATAGCGAGCGGCATAGAGGGTGGCAAGGCTCGCCCCGGCCGAGTGCCCCAGCAGGTCGAACCGCTCGAGGCCAAGGTGCTTGCGCAACGCTTCGACGTCCTCGACCTGCCGATCGCACCGATAGGTCGAGGGGTCATCGGGTACCTCGGAGTCCCCGGTCCCCCGCGAATCCAGCACGGCGAGCTGCCGCCGAGCCCCAAGCCCGCCAAGATCCCCCAGATAGGCACCGGCCCGCATGGGCCCACCAGGCAGGCAGACGACGGGCTCACCACCGGAACCGAAAAGGCGAAAGGCAAGCGCGGTCCCATCCGGCGCGGAGAAGATCGGCATCCCCGACCCTGACACTCCCCAGGCGGCCCAGGCAACCCTCAGCCGAGCAAAGGACCGCCGCCCCCGAACACCACCGGATCAACCGCGCCCACCCAACGCACCAAGCGAGCGCCCTCGCCCGCCCAGCACGCCACACGAGCGGCCCCCCGCCCGCTCTCTCACGTCGCGTCAACCGGGCGCCGCCCAGCCGGCGCAACCCGTCAGCCAATCCCGCCGACCATCACCGCCCCCGCGCGAGATAAGCCTCCAAGGTCGCCAGCCGATGCTCCCGCGCGAACCGCTCGACCTCCGCCGCCTCACCCCCACCCTCGATCAGCGCAAGCAACCGCTCGTGCTCTTCAACCGACTCCGGAGCCCGCCCCGGCACCGACGCGAACGTACTGTCACGGACCGCGGCCAGCCGAGTCCAGCAGCGCCGCACCAAGTCGACCAGGTTCGGGTTCGGGCAGGCGCCGAACAGCACCTCGTGGAACTCCGCGTTCAGCGCCGTGAACGTGAGCGGGTCGAACTCGGCGAGACTCCGGCGCATCCGCTCGTTCAGCGACCGGGCGCGCGCCAGATCCGCCGGCGTCAGCAGCGGCGCGGCCAGCCCGGTCGCGGCACCCTCGACGATCGCCACGGTCTCCATCGCGTGCCGGTACTCCGTGGGGTCGATGGCCACCACCCGGGCCCCGACGTTCCGCTCGAACTCGATCAGCTCCTCGGCCTCGAGCCGGCGCAGGGCCTCGCGGACCGGCACCGCGCTGACCTCGATCTCCCGGCCGATCTGGTCGAGCACCAGCCGGTAGCCGGGCCCGTAGCGGCCGTCGAGGATCCTGGCCTTGATCGTCTCGTAGGCCAGCTGGGACTTCGTGACCGGTCTTCCCGAGGACGCGCTGATCATGTAGGAAACCATATATGGTCCCGCCGACGGACGACGCCCAGGAGGCCGTGCCGATGCCGATTCCCCCGCCCGCCCCCACCGCGGCCGACCTGATCGTAGACGGGCTGCGAGCCCACGGTGTCGACACCGTCTTCGGCCTGCCCGGCGTGCAGACCTACGACCTGTTCGACAGCCTGGCCCGCGCGGGCGACGACATCCGGGTGATCGGCGCCCGGCACGAGCAGACCGTGGCCTACATGGCGTTCGGGTACGCCCAGGCGACCGGCCGCACCGGCGTCTACACCGTCGTGCCCGGCCCCGGCGTCCTCAACGCCTCGGCCGCGATGCTCTCGGCTCACGGGGCCAGCGCACCCGTGCTGTGCCTGACCAGCGAGATTCCCCGCGCGTACCTCGGCCGCGGGCTCGGGCACCTGCATGAGATGCCCGACCAGCTGGCCACCCTCCGGACCTTGACCAAGTGGTCGGCGCTGGTCGAGCACCCGGTCGAGGTCCCGGACGCGCTGGCGACCGCCTTCCGCGAAGCCGCGGGCGGGCGGCCGCGGCCGGTCTCCCTGGCGGTGCCCTGGGACGTGCTGGGCCTGCGCGCGCCCGCCGAGGTGGCCGGCCCGCGGCCGCTGCCCCGCCCGGCCGTCGACCCGGCGGCCGTCGCCGAGGCGGCGGAACTGCTGCACGGCGCGAAGAACCCGATGATCATGGTGGGCGGCGGCGCCCGGCACGCGGCCGCCGAGGTCCGGGCGCTGGCCGAGCGGCTGCAGGCGCCAGTGGTGCCGTTCCGCGGCGGGCGCGGCATCGTGGGCGACGACCACCCGCTGGGCTTCACCTGCGTCTCCGGCTTCGAGCGGTGGGCCGAAACCGACGTGGTGATCGGCATCGGGTCGCGGATGGAGCTGTCCTGGTTCCGCTGGCCGGAGAAACCGGCGGGGCTCAAGACGATCCTGCTCGACATCGACCCGCGGCAGGCGACCCGGCTGCAAGCGGACGTCGCGATCATCGCCGAGGCCGCCGACTCGACGGCCGCGCTGACCGAGGCTGCCGGCCCGCGACGGACGGACCGGACCGCGGAGTTCGCCGCGCTGAAGGCGACCGTGGCCGGGCAGTTCACCGATGTCGGGCCCGAGCTGGAGTACCTGCGGGCGATCCGGGACGTGCTGCCGCGCGACGGGTTCTTCGTCGAAGAGATCTGCCAGGTCGGCTTCGCGTCCTACTTCGGGTTCGACGTCTACTCGCCGCGCACCTTCGTCACGTGCGGCCACCAGGGCACGCTCGGTTTCGGCTACCCGACGGCGCTCGGCGTGCAGGCGGCCTTCCCCGACCGGCCGGTGGTTTCCGTGGCCGGCGACGGCGGTTTCATGTTCGCCGCGCAGGAGCTGGCCACGGCCGTCCAATATGGACTGAACGTGGTGGCGGTCGTGTTCGACAACGGGTACTACGGCAACGTCCACCTCGACCAGGAGCGGCTGTTCGAGGGCCGCGCGCTGGGCGGGCGGCTGCGGAACCCGGACTTCGCCCGGCTCGCCGAGACGTTCGGCGCGCTCGGCTTGACCGCGCGCACGCCGGACGACCTGCGCGGCGCGCTCGACAAGGCGTTCGCCGCGGGGCGGCCGGCGCTGGTGCACGTGCCGTGCGAGCTGGGCGTCGGTGCCTCGCCGTGGAAGTACCTGATGCCGAAGTCGGACCGCAGCTAGCCGGCGGCCACGCGCTCGAGCACGGCGAAGACGCGGTCGACGTCGGCCGCGGTCGTCCGCCAGTTGCTGAAGGCCGCACGCAGCGCCGGGTGGCCGTCGTACACGGTCGGGGTGAGGACGGTGGTCCCGTCCTCGGCGATGGCGTCGACGAGGGCGTCGATCCGGTCCTGGGTGACGTCCTCGGCCGGGGCGAAGCACACGACGTTGAGCCGCACCGGCGCGAGCAGCCGCCAACGGGGCGAGCCGTCGAGCCGCGCGCCGAGGTCCCGGGCGAGCGACACGCAGCGCTCGACGATCTCGCGGTGCCCGTCCCGGCCGTAGGCCACGAGCGAGAACCAGGCAGGGAGGGCGCGCAGCCGCCGGGAGTTCTCCGGCGTGAGGTGCAGGAAGTCCGGGGTTTCGCCGATTTCGCCGAGGTAGGCGGCGTTGTTGCTGAACACGCGCAGCTGAAGGTCGCGGCGGCGGGTGAACTGGACGGCGGAGTCGTAGGGCACGTTGAGCCACTTGTGCAGGTCGACGACCACCGAATCGGCCTGGTCGAGACCCGCGACCAGGCCGCGTGCTCCGGCGCGAGCGCGGCGAACCCGCCGAACGCGGCGTCGACGTGCAGCCAGAAGTCGTACCGCTGCTTGAGCGCGGCGATCGCGCGCAGGTCGTCGAAGTCGACGGTGTTCACGGTGCCGGCGTTCGCGACGACGACGGCCGGCCCATCGAGCGATTCGAGCGCTTCGGCCAGCTTCGCGGCGTCGACGGCCTCACGGCCCGGCAACGTCGGCACCTTCCGGAGCGCCGAACGGCCCATCCCGAGGAACGACAACGCCTTCAGGATGCTCGAATGCGGCGAGCCGGACAGCACGGTGACCGGGCCGAGCGCGGCGGCGCCGTCGTCGGACACCGACACCCCGGCGCGCTCGCCGAGCCACTCGCGGGCGATGGCGAGACCGGTGACCGTGGACATCGTGGCGCCGGTGACGAACGCGCCGGAGAACTCCGCGCCGAGCCCGAACAGCTCGGCCAGCCAGCCGACGGTCTCGCGCTCCAGGTCCTGGGCCGAGGAGTCCATGCCGCTGGCGGGGTTCTGGTCGTAGGTGGCGGTGAGCCAGTCCCCGGCCAGTGACGCCGGGGTCGCGCCCCCGGTGACGAACCCGAGGTAGCGGGGCCCGGCACTGCCCGCGAAGCCGGCTTCCCAGCGTTGCGAGAACTCCTCCAGCGCGGCCCGTCCCCCGGCACCTTCGAGCGGCAGCGGCGCCCGGGCCAGGTCGCCGGGCGGGACGGCGGCGGGCCGCTCAGGCAACCCGGCCAGCGCCTCACCGGCAAGTTTCCGCGCGGCGTCGAGCAGTTCGGGCAGGGACTTCAGGTCTTCGGCAAGCCTCGGATGCACCCCACCGACGCTAGGCGCGACGACCGGCCGCTGTCGCGGTCCAATCCCCCGAAACTGGCCCGCGGGCACCGTGTCGACCCTCAAATCACGCGAGTCGACCCGCCAATCACACGTGATGCCCCTTCAATCACGCGAGATGCCCGCCCAAGCACGCGAGATGCCCCGCCAATCACGCGAGATGCCCGCCCAATCACGCGAACCGGCCGTCCGGGCACGCCAACTCGGCCGCCCAGATAGGCGAGCCGACGCCCAGGTACGCGAGCCGACTGTCCAGGTACGCGAGCCGACTGTCCGAGTACGCCAGCCGACGCCCAGATACGTCGGCCGACCCGCAGGCAAGCCGGCCAGGCACGCGAACCGCCCCGCCAAGCACGCCGGCCGACCATCGCGGAACCCGCACCGGCCCGGTCAGCGACGCCGGAGCCGCCGGATCCGGACCTCCGCCGGGTCGAACGCCACCCGCCTCAACGGCACCACGAGCAGCAACACCACCGCCATCGCCGACAGCGCGGCGAGCACCATCGCGGCGACGAACTGGGCCGCGCCCGACGTCGCCGTCCCCAGGACCAGATACCCCGCCAGCACCAACGCGACCGGGGCGAGCAAACCGCAGAGCACCGGCACCGGTGGCACCCGGTCACCGTCGGGGCGGCGGGCGGACACCACCGCCGCCCCGGCGCAGGTGACCGCGGCGACCAGGAGACAGCCGCCGACGGTGTCGCTCAACCGGTGCCAGCCCAGCGCCACGGCCGCGGCCGCGACCCAGGCGACGCCGACCCCGCCGGCCACCAGGGCCTGCGGGCGGAACCGGCGTGGCAGGACGATCGCGAGCGCCACCAGCACGGCCATCGCCGCGCTGACGTGCCCGCTGGGAAAGCTGTTGTGGCTCGCGACGCCGAACCGGTCGCCCGTGCTCGGGCGGTCCAGGACGTACAGCTTGAGCAGCTGCGCCACCATCAGCGGCGCGGCGAGCATGAGCAGGGCCGTCACGCCGAGGGCGAACCGCCGGCGGGCCAGTGCGATCACCACCAGCAGCACCGCGACGCCGCCGAGGACGACCACCAGGTCGGCGTCCCGCAGCGGGGCCGCCCACTCCACCGTCGTCCCCGCGGACTGGGCACTGCGGACGACGCCGTTCTCGACGCCTCTCCCCGCCTCGGTGCGGACGAAGAGCAAGTAGGCCGCGATGAACGCGAGCGCGAACCCGGCCGCGCCCGCCGCCAGTACCGCGGTGCGGGACACGGCCCGGGTCACGAGCGCGTGGCGGCCGGCCGGCGGGGTTACGGGACGTACGTCGGAGATGATCACTGCCATGTCTTCGAGTCTGGCTCCGGCATTTCGAGATCCCGTCAGGGCGATGTCATGGTTTTGCTACAAGATCCGCCCGGGTCGCCATGACGTGCGCTTTTCCGAATAATGGCGCCGTGGCCGAGGTACTGGTGGTGGAAGACGACGCGGCGGTGCGGGAAGGACTGCAACTGGCCCTGCGCCGGCAGGGACACGTGGTGCACACCGCGGAGTCGGGTGAGCTCGGCATCGAGGTGCTCGTGCGCCGGCATCCCGACATCGTGGTGCTCGACCTCATGCTGCCCGGCATGGACGGCTTCGAGACGTGCCGCCGGATGCGCGCGTCGGGACCGATCCCGATCATCATGCTGACCGCGCGCAGCGACGACTTCGACGTCGTGGCCGGGCTCGAAGCGGGTGCGGACGACTACGTCGCCAAGCCGGTCGAACCCCGCGTGCTGGACGCGCGGATCCGGGCCGTGCTGCGCCGGGCCGTCGCGGAGCGGCCGGCCGAACGGCCGGGCGAGCAGCCGGCGCCCGAAGAACGCCACGGCGACCTGGTCATCGACCGGGCCGGGCTCGAGGTGACCAAGGGCGGCGTCCCGGTGTCGCTGACCCCGACCGAGCTGAAGCTGCTGCTGGAGCTCTCGCGCACGCCCGGCCAGGTGTTCAGCCGCCAGCAGATCCTCTCGGCCGTCTGGGACCACGACTACCTCGGCGACTCGCGGCTCGTCGACGCGTGCGTGCAGCGGCTGCGCGCGAAGATCGAAGACGTGCCGGCGAAGCCGGACCACGTGCAGACGGTCCGCGGGTTCGGCTACCGGTTCGGCCGGTCGTGATCCGGCGGATCCGCTCGTGGCTGGCCGGGCTGCGGCCCCGGCTGGTCGCCGCCTTCGCGGTCATCATGATCCTCGGCGCCACCGCCGCGGCCGGCGCGAGCTACGTCTCCGCGCGCAACGCCATCCTCAAGGGCATCCAGGACCAGACGATGCTGAAGCTGCGCGACCAGATCGTCGCGTACCTGCCGACCGTGTCGCTGCCGCCGACCCAGGCCACCCTCGACGCGTTCGCGGCCGCGCTCAAGCCCAGCGGCGCGCTCGTCGTCTACCACGACCTGCACTCGACCTCGGGCATGTCGCTGGAACAGGTGCCCGCCGAGCTGCGCCGGGCCGTGGCGACCAGCACGTACACGCAGTTCCAGCGGGTCGACGCCCAGGGGTTCCCGCAGTTCTACGTCGGGATCCCGGTGCAGACGGCGTCGGGCACGCCGAGCGGCCTCGATGTCTTCGCGGGGACGTCGCTCGACCAGCAACAGGCCGCGATCGACGAGCTGGCCCGCCAGGCCTGGCTGGTCTCCGCGCTCGCTCTCCCGTTCGCGGTGGGGGTGGCCCTGCTGGCCGCGCGGCAGGTGCTGCGGCCGGTCCGCGCGCTGAACACCGCGGCCGACCAGCTCGGCCGGGGCCGCCTCGACGTGCGGCTGCGGGTCAAGGGCTCCGACGAGCTCGCGCAGCTGGTCACGACGTTCAACCACACCGCGGCGGAGCTGGAGCGCACGGTCGGCACGCTGCGCTCGATGGAGGCCGACGCGCGGCGGTTCGTCGCCGACGTCTCACACGAGCTGCGGACGCCGCTCGCGGCGATGAACGCCGTCACCGACGTCCTCGACGAGGACGCGCACCAGCTGCCGGCGGACACCGCCGTCGCCGCTCGGCTGGTGTCGGCGGAGACCAAGCGGCTGACAAGGCTGGTGCAGGACCTGATCGAGATCTCCCGGTTCGACGCCGGCCGGGCGGAGCTGCGGCGGGAGATGCTGGACGTCGCGGCCGCCGTCACCGACAGCCTCGGCGCACGCGGGTGGGAGCCCGGTTCCGGCAACCCCGACGTCGTCGCCGACCTGCCGCCCGGGATCACGGCGGCGCTCGACCGGCGGCGGCTGGACATCGTCGTGGCGAACCTCGTCGGCAACGCGCTGCGGCACGGCGCGCCCCCGGTCGAGGTGGTGCTGCGGGCGGAAGACGGCGACATCGTGCTGACCGTCACCGACCACGGGCCGGGCATCCCCGGCGAGGTGCTGCCCCGGGTCTTCGACCGCTTCGCCAAGGCGGACACGGCCCGGGCGCGGTCCGAGGGCAGCGGGCTCGGGCTGTCCATCGCGCGCGAGAACGCGCGGTTGCACGGCGGCGACATCATTGCGGTCAACACCGGCACGGGCGCGCGCTTCGAGCTGCGCCTGCCCCGGGCGGCCCCGATCGTGGAGGTGCGGTGAAGAAGCTCCTGGTCCTGGTCGTGCTGCTGCTGGTGAGCTCGTGCGGCATCAAACCGACCGGCGCCGTCCCGGCCGGGCCGGCGCCGACGCTGCGCAACACCGCCGGCAGCGGACGCGGGACCGACGTGATCCTCTACCTCGTCATCGACGGCCGGGTGGCCCCGGTGACGCGATCGACCGGTGGTGGCAGCGTGAGCGTCGAGACGGCGCTGTCGATGCTGCTGGCCGGACCGACGTCCAGCGAGGCGGCCGAAGGGTACGTTTCGGCCCTCCCCCGCCAGGCCGAGCCGGTCGTACTGGTGGCCTCCGGGCCGCCCGCGGCGATCACCTTCCCGTTCCCGCTGAAGTCCATCGCCGGAGTCGGCATCAACCAGCTGGTCTGCACGGCGGTCGCGGCGCTGGCGACCGACGGGCAGTACTCGAACGACGGCACGATCTCGATCTCCGGAACGGACGTCCAGCTGCCGTACCAGACGTGCCAGGCGTTCTGAGCGCTGTCTACTGTGGACGCTCGGGTGCCGTGGCCGAGGCGACGAAGATCGGGACGGCGAGGAAGAACCGTCCCGCGGTGGCCCGCGCCGTCTGCTCCCTCAGCCAGGCTTCGAGCTGGGCTTCCGTCGCGACCCCGGCGGCCCCGGCCGCGGCGGCGAGGCCGTCCAGCAGGGGCCGGAGGCCGCCGTCGGTGTCGACCAGGGTCCTGACCTCGACCGCGATCTCGGTGAACCCGGCATCGACCAGCAAGGTCCGGTACTGCCGCGCCGCCCGGGGGCCGGCGATCGCGTCGGCGCGGGCGTGGACGATCGCGCGGGTCAGCGCCGGCCGGTCCGAGTCGAGCACGAGGGTGTCCCAGTCCTGCCCGCACAGCACGACCCGGCCCCCGCCGGCCAGCACCCGCCGAGCCTCCGCGACGGCCGCGGCCCGGTCGGCCAGCTCGTGCAGCACCTTGTCCGCCCGGTAGCCGCGGAACTCACTGTCGGCAAACGGCAGCCGGAGCACATCGGCCTCGACAAACCCGGCGGCCGCGGACGGCGAGCCAGCCGGCGCGGGCAGGCCCGCGCTTCGTGCCCGAGCCGCCGCCAGCATCCGCGGATCGCGATCCACCCCCACCGCGTGCACCCCGCGCCCGCGCAGCTCCGCGACCGCCCGGCCACCCCCACAACCGACGTCCAGGACCCGGTCGCCCGGCTCGCACCGCAACAGCTCGTACGTCGCTTCGCGCAGCTCCGCCGCCCCCGGCAGGGCATCCGCCCGGTCGAGGCGGGCGAGCAACTGGTCCGTCGTCATGCCCGCCATCGTCGGCCTTCAAGCCGACCTGAAGTCAAGCTCCGGGATACGGCCGGACCGACCGGGCCTCGGTCAGCGAGCGGGCCCACCAGCCCAGCTGGTCGAGCATCGCCTTCGCCGCGACCGCCGCCGCGTCGTCGGTCGGCGCGCCGTCCGCGCCGAAGCGAGCGTGGGCGCCGTGGAAGCTGACCGTGTCGCGGATCGTCACCGCGTGGAGCTCGGCGAACACCGCCCTCAGGTGCTCGACCGCGCGCAGGCCGCCCGACATCCCGCCGTACGACACGAACGCGACCGGCTTGGCCGTCCACTCCGCGCGGTGCCAGTCGATCGCGTTCTTCAGCGAAGCCGGATAGCTGTGGTTGTACTCCGGGGTGACCACGACGAACGCGTCGGCCGCGAGAAGCCGCGGAGTCACCTTCGCGATCTCCGCCACAACCGCCGCCGACGGGGCCGAGCCGAACGCCGGCAGCACCATCGGGAGGTCGGGCTCGGCGAGGTCGACGACGTCGACCTCGAAGCCGCCGTGGTCGCCCGCGACGCCGGCCAGCCAGTCCGCCACCACCGGGCCGAACCGTCCTTCCCGGACACTTCCCACGATCACCGCGACCCGCACGGGAGCTTCGGACACACTTCCTCCTTGGCACAGCGGCGTTGTTGCCGTCCGGGCCAGGATCAGACTTCAAGCTCGCTTGAAGTCAAGCGCGCGGCTGTGGTTGGCTGGGAAGCATGGTCAACGCCACAGTCCGGACGCTGCCCGAACTCACCGTCGGCGAACTCTCACGGCGCAGCGGGGTGCCCGCGTCGGCCCTGCGCTTCTACGAGGACGAAGGCCTCATCCGCAGCCGCCGCACCGCCGGCAACCAGCGCCGTTACTGCCGCGACGCGCTGCGGCGGGTGACGTTCATCCGGATGTCCCAGCGGGTCGGCATGCCGCTGTCGGCGATCCGGGAGGTGCTCGCCCTGCTGCCCGACGACCGCACGCCGACCCGGGCCGACTGGGCCCGGATCTCCCAGTGCTGGCAGCACGACCTGAACGCGCGGATCCGCCAGATGGAACAGCTGCGCGACCAGCTCACCGACTGCATCGGCTGCGGCTGCATGTCCCTGGCCAAGTGCCGGCTCGCCAACCCGGGCGACCGGCTGGGCTCCGACGGGCCCGGCCCGCGGCGCTTGGCCGACCACCGCGGGGAAGGTTACGAAGACTAGCGGCGCTCCAGCACGCCGCGGACGAACATCGCCTGCCCGGCGTGCTGGATGTCGTCGTCGAGGACGCTCACCAGCCGCACGCCCAGGGTCACGGGCGGATCCCAGGCCTTGTCGACGATCCGGTCGAGCGCCTGCTCGTCGAGGCCCCGGACGAACCGGACGGTCTGCTCGTGCACGGCGTCGTAGTAGCCGGTGAGCAGACCGGGCTCGTCGACGCGGACCGCCTCGACGTCGGCCGGGCGGTGCCCGTAGCCGGTGTCGCCCGCCGGGAACGGGAGACCGAACCGCGAAAGCCAGTCCTGGCCGGTCCACACCTGGCCGGTCCCGGCCACGTCGGAGACGTGGTCGTCCTGGACCCGGGTCAGGTGCCACACCAGCCAGGCGATCGAGTTGGCCTCGTCGTCCAGCCGGGTCCGGAGCTGCTCGGCGGTGAGGCCCTCCACCGCCGCGTGCACGTTCTCCCGGACCCGGCCGAACCCGTCGACGAGCAGATCGGCCACGTTCATCGGCTGCCTCCCGTTGCTGAACCCGTTCACCGGCGTGCTACCCGATCATGCCCGCCGGCAAACGGATCCGGCTACCGCGGGAGCAGCTGGTCGAAGAACGAGCGGTAGCGCCGCAGCGCGATCCGCAGCTCCTCGGTAGCTGGCTCGCCCTGCCGCCACTGGCCTTCCAGCTCGCTCTTGTGCTCGGCGAACGTGGTGGCCAGCGCGCTGATCACGGCCGCGACCAGCTCGTCGGCCTCGCTGACCGCCTGCTTCGGGTCGTCGACGAAGCCGGTCTGCACGTTCTGCCAGCGGTCGCGGAAGCCGGTGACCTTGTCCTCGTCGATCAGCGGCTGGGCCTCGACGTCACCACCCGACCGCGCGGGCGTGTCCTCCGCACGGGGCTCCTCGGCGGCCGGCTGGGCCGACGCCGAAGCGAGGTCGGCCGTGCTCAAGCTCTGGCCGCCGTCGAACCCCTCGTCGGTGCCGGGTTCGCGGAAGTCCGCGTGGTCGCCGCCGGCGGCGGTGTCCGGCTCGTGGACGTCCTCACGCCCGGTGAAGTCGTCGTCGTGTTCGGCGCTGTGCCGGGTCAGGTGCTCGGTCATGGTCAGCGACCTCCGTTCCACTCGGTCCGCGGCTGCGCGGACGCCTGGTGCTCGTGCTGGGCGGTGTCGTCACGACGGTCGTCGCGGTCATGGTCGTCACGGTCACGGTCGTGCCCGTTGCGGTCGTGCCCGTTGCGACGGTCGTGGTGTTCGTGTTCGTGGTCCCGGTGCTCGTCGTCCGCGCCGTCGGTCAGCAGGTCCTCGAAGACGGTGCGGTAGCGCACCATCGCGTCGCGAAGGTCCTCAGTGGACGCTCCGTCGCTCTTCTGCTGCGTGGTGTGCGCGGCACGGTAGTTCTCGAGGGTCTTGGCGTGCCGCACGGAAAGGTCGGCCACCTGCTGCTCGTACCCCTCGGTGGGGTACCCGCGCTCACCCATCAGCGCCACGAGGAGGCGGTCCGCCTCGCCGACCGCGGTGGACGGCTCGTCGACGAACTTTTCCTGTACCTGCGCCCATTCCCGGGCGTAACGCTCACGCGCCGACGCCGACAGCGGGCGGATGTCGAGCTCCTTGTGACGGCGCTCGCGCTCGGCGAGTTCCCGTTGCGCGGCACGGGGGTTGTCACTCTCCTCGACCGTCCGGTCGTACTCCGGACCGAACCGCTGCTGCAGCCGCTTTCGCTGCATCTCCTGTGTCACAAGCCAAATCACGGCGCCGAGCACCGCGATGGCCACGACGACGATCACGACGATCAGCCATGTGGGCATTGCACAAACTCCTTCACGGACGTCGCCCCCGACGCGTCCGGAGTTCCCGCCCGCCGGGGCCGGAAACCGTGTTCGGGTGCGATTCGGCCGACCGGCCGCGCGGATACGGCCGGATGCCGACCACCCCGGGAGATGTAACGACGATAACACCAGATCACTAGCGTTGTTACCATCGAAGTGCTATCGTCGATAACAGAACGACGGAAGCGGTGATACAGCCACCGCCCTGACCGGAAGAAGGAACCATGAGCACCACCGGAACCCGCGTCGCGATCGTCACCGGCGGCTCCCGCGGCATCGGCCGCCAGGTCGCCGAGCGCCTGGCCGCCGACGGCATGGCGGTCGTCGTCAACTTCGCCGGCAACGAGAAGGAGGCCCAAGCCGCCGTCGACGCCATCACCGAGCGGGGCGGACAGGCCGTCGCCGTCCGCGCCGACGTGGCCGACCCGGCCGCGGTCGCGGAGCTGTTCGACACCGCGGAACGCACATACGGCGGCGTGGACGTCGTCGCCCACCTGGCCGGCGTGATGAACGCGCCGACGTCGATCGCCGACACCGACTTCGAGGTCCTCGACCGCGTGCACCGCACCAACATCCGCGGCACGTTCGCGGTGGCCCAGCAGGCCGCGAAGCGGGTGCGCGACGGCGGCGCGGTGATCACCACCTCGACGTCGGTGCTCGGGCTGAACCTGCCCGGCTACGGCATCTACAACGCGACCAAGGGCGCGGTCGAGGCGATCACCATGATCCTGGCGCGCGAGCTGCGCGGCCGCGACATCACCGTCAACACCGTCGCGCCGGGCCCGACGGCGACCGCGCTGTTCCTCGACGGCAAGGACGAGGAGACCATCGGCCGGATGGCCAAGCAGCCGCCGCTCGAGCGCCTCGGCCGGCCCGAGGACATCGCCGAGGTCGTCGCGTTCCTCGCCGGTCCGGCCCGCTGGGTCAACGGCCAGGCGCTGCGCGCCAACGGCGGAATCGTCTGAGCACCCCGGCCACCGGAAAGGACAGAGCCATGATCATCGTCGTCACCGGCGCCTCCAGCGGGATCGGCGCCCTCTCCGCCCGGGCGCTGGCCCGGGCCGGGCACACCGTCTACGCGGGCATGCGCGCCACCGCCGGCCGCAACGCGCCCCAGGTCGAAGCCGCCGCTGCCTACGCCCGCGACCACGGCGTGGACCTGCGGTCGGTCGAGCTGGACGTCTCCAGCCAGGAGTCCGCCGACGCCGCGATCGCAGCGATCGTCGCCGAGCGGGGCCGGCTGGACGCCGTGGTGCACAACGCCGGGCACATGGTGCTCGGCCCGACCGAAGCGTTCACCCCCGAGCAGCTGGCCGGGCTGTACGACACGAACGTGATCGGCGCGCAGCGGGTCAACCGCGCCGCCCTGCCGCACCTGCGCGCCCAGCGCGACGGGCTGCTGGTGTGGGTGTCGAGCAGCAGCGTCCGCGGCGGCACCCCGCCGTATCTGGCGCCGTACTTCGCGGCGAAGGCGGCCATGGACAGCCTCGCGGTGTCCTACGCGGCGGAGCTGGCGCGGTTCGGGATCGACACCACCATCGTCGTGCCGGGCGCGTTCACCTCGGGCACCAACCACTTCCCGAACTCCGGGCACCCGGCCGACGAGGCGGTCGCGGCGGCCTACGAAGAGCGGTACGCGGGCTTGAGCGACCACGTCGCGGCGAAGCTGGCCGAAATCACCCCGGCCGGCGCGGACGTGGCGAAGGTGGCCGAAGAGCTGACGCGCGTGGTCGGCCTGCCGAAGGGGCAGCGGCCGTTCCGGGTGCACATCGACCCGGCGGACGACGGCGGCTGGCTGGTCGCGGAGGTCGGCGACCGGATCCGGAGCGAGTTCCTGCGCCGGATCGACCTGGGCGACCTGCTCAGCCCGGCGGCCGGCTGAACCGCGTGACGATCACGTGGTCCTTCGCCGGCCCGCGGACCGCCCACTCCTGCCGCCACCGCCGGGCATCGAGCACGCGGTAGCTGCCGCGGTAAAGGTCGGCGCGGCAGGGATGGTCCGTCTCCCAGTGGCCGGCGCGCAGGTCGACGGCGTGGAAGAACCCGCCGTGGTCGAAGTGCACATCGGCGCGGCCGGGCGCGGTGGGCCGGTAGTGGAGCGTCCGGGTCACCGGACCGGTGTACGTGCCGAGCCGCATCTCACCGGCTTCGCGGTAGACGAGGACGCCGTTCTCCTCGGTGAAGGTGGCGGTGCCGGTCACCTCCCCCGCCGGGTCGCCGCCGGCGGTGCGGATTTCGCGGTCGAGCCGCCACTCACCGGCGAAATGCGCGGCCAGGTCGGGAACCGGGAAGTGCTCGTCCATCCCGGCCAGTGTGTCATCCGGCCGTGACCGGCAGCGGCTAGGTTCGGCTCATGCGACTTCCGAGGGGGATGGCCGCGGTGTTCGTGGCGGCCTGCCTGACCGCCTGTTCCGGCCCGCCCGCACCCGCCGCGCCCGCGCCGGCCACCACGACTCACACGACGACCGCCTCGCACACCACCACCGCGCCGCCGACGCCGGTGTTCGTGACACCCGCGAAGGTCACGGCGGCGTGCCCGTTCGTCACCGTTCCCGACATCATGCAGGCCGTGGGCGGTGCCTGGGCGGCCACGGCGGTCGAAAAGCCGCCGCAGAAGGGTTCGTTCCTCTGCACCTACCAGAGCAAGTTCCACGACGCGGCCGCGTTCCAGCTGCGGATCCTCGTCCCGAGCCGGAAGACGCCGCAGGCGCTGGCGGGCGAGGTGGCGAAGACGTGCGGGAAGCCCGCGGTGGCCGTTCCGGGCGCCGGTGCTGCCGCGTTCTACTGCGATGGCCCCGACCAGGACGTCGACGGCATCCCCGAGCAGCAGACGCGGATCGTCGTCGCCAAGGCGAGCCACGGCGAGACCCGGGCGGGTGTGCTGGACGTGCACAGCATCCGCGAGGGCGTCTACACGAACCTGGCGCACCTGCTCGGCGAGCGGCTGTAGGCGGATCCCGCCGCGCCGGAGAGGGCGGCCGGAAGTTGTCGGACCCCGGCTCTAGACTCGGCCGGGTGGCAGCCCCCGAGACGGCAACGGTGTCCGAAGCGCAGGAAACCCTCCAGCGTGTGTTCGGCTACGACAGCTTCCGCGGCGACCAGGCGGCGATCGTCGAGCACGTGATCGCCGGCGGCGACGCGCTCGTCCTGATGCCCACCGGTGGCGGGAAGTCGTTGTGCTACCAGATCCCCGCGCTGGTGCGGCCCGGGGTGGGGGTGGTCGTCTCGCCGCTCATCGCCCTGATGCAGGACCAGGTCGACGCGCTGCGCAACGCCGGGGTCCGCGCCGGTTTCCTCAACTCCACGCAGGACTACGCGGCCCGCCAGGAGGTCGAGTCGGCGTTCCTGTCCGGCGAGCTCGACCTGCTCTACCTGGCCCCGGAACGGCTTTCGGTGGAATCCACCGTGCGGCTGCTCGACCGCGGCAAGATCTCGCTGTTCGCGATCGACGAGGCGCACTGCGTCGCCCAGTGGGGCCACGACTTCCGGCCCGACTACCTCCAGCTCTCCGCGCTGCACGAGCGCTGGCCGGACGTGCCGCGGATCGCGCTCACCGCCACCGCGACCGAGGCCACGCACCAGGAGATCGCGACCCGGCTGAACCTCGACGAGGCCCGCCACTTCGTCGCGAGCTTCGACCGGCCGAACATCCAGTACCGGATCGTCGGCAAGAACTCGCCGCAGCGGCAGCTGCTGGAGCTGCTGCGCACCGAGCACCAGGGTGACGCGGGGATCGTCTACTGCCTGTCCCGGAACTCGGTCGAGAAGACCGCGGAGTTCCTGGTGCAGAACGGGATCCCGGCGGTGCCGTACCACGCGGGGCTCGACGCGCGCACCCGCGCGAAGCACCAGTCGCGGTTCCTGCGCGAGGACGGCCTGATCGTGGTCGCGACGATCGCGTTCGGCATGGGCATCGACAAACCGGACGTCCGGTTCGTCGCGCACCTCGACCTGCCGAAGTCGGTCGAGGGCTACTACCAGGAGACCGGTCGCGCGGGGCGTGACGGCCTGCCGTCCACCGCCTGGCTCGCGTACGGGCTGCAGGACGTCGTGCAGCAGCGCAAGATGATCGACACGTCCGAGGGCGACGACGCGCACCGGCGCCGGCTGGGCGCCCACCTGAACGCGATGCTCGCGCTGTGCGAGACGGTGGAATGCCGGCGCGTGCAGGTCCTCAACTACTTCGGGCAGAAGGCCGAGCCCTGCGGCAACTGCGACACGTGCCTGAGCCCGCCGGAGAAGTTCGACGGCACGATCCCGGCGCAGAAGCTGCTGTCGACCATCGTGCGGCTGCGCAACGAGCGGCGGCAGAAGTTCGGCGCGGGGCAGGTGATCGACATCCTGCTCGGCAAGTCCACGCCGAAGGTCACGCAGTTCCAGCACGACACGCTCAAGACGTTCGGCATCGGCACCGAGCTGCGCGAGCCGGAGTGGCGCGCGGTGGTGCGGCAGCTGCTGGCCCAGGGCCTGCTCGCGGTCGAAGGCGACTACGGATCGCTGGTCCTCACCGAGGCCAGCGCCGAGGTGCTGGGCGGCGACCGCGAGGTGATGCTGCGCCGCGAGCCCGAGCGCGCGGCGGCCGCCAAGGTCCGCGGCACCCGGAAGTCCGCCCCCGCGGTGGACATGCCCGCGGAGGCGGCCCCGGTGTTCGAGCGCCTGCGTGCCTGGCGGGCCGGCGTCGCGAAGGAGCAGGGCGTCCCCGCCTACGTCATCTTCCACGACGCGACCCTGCGCCAGATCGCCACGCAACAGCCGTCCTCGCTGGCCGACCTGGGCACGGTCAGCGGCGTCGGCGAGAACAAGCTCGCCAAGTACGGCGAGGGCGTCCTCGAGGTGCTGGCGGCCGAGTGACCTAGCGGGCGGCGGCCGGCCCCGGCCGGTCGTCCGGCCCGGTCACGGAGTTGACCTTGCGGACCGCCCCGGCGATCTGCTCGTGGTACTTGCCCTTGGTCTTGTCGTCGACGAACTTGGCCGCCTTGCCGACGGCCCCGTTCACCTTTTCGGGGTTCTTCTTGGCGTACGCGCGGGCGGCGCCGGCCGCGCCCGCCAGCACGGTGAGCTTGCGCAGGAAAGCCATGGTCGTCTCCCTAGTCGGTGTGCGGTCATCCTGACAACGCGGACGAACCACCCGGAGGTTCCCCGTGTGACGAGGGCCAAACAAAATTGCCGCGCGAGCGGCGCCCGGCGGCCTCTAGGGTCGGGCTCATGCGCGACCTGGCGGCCCTGCCGAAGGCCCACCTGCACGTCCACCTGGAGAGCACGATCCGGCCGGGCACGCTCCGTGAGCTCGGCGAGGCGAACAGCGTCGCCGTCCCGGCCGAACCGCCGGAGTTCGCCGGTTTTCGCGCGTTCGCCGACTACAACGCGCTCGTCCGGGCCTGTCTCCGGCAGCCTGAGGACTTCGAGCGCATCGCCCGCGAGTACTGCGAAGACGAGCTCGCCCAAGGTACGCGGTACGCCGAAGTCACGTTCACCGCGGCCTCGCACGGGGAACGGCTGGGCGACCTCGAAATGCCGCTGGCGTCCGTCCTCAAAGGACTGTCCGGGCTCGAAACCCGGCTTGTGCTCGACCACTCGCGACGCCGCTCGGTCGACCGCGCCGAGCGCACCCTCGACCTCGCGCTGAAGTACGGCGAAGTCTTCGCGATCGGCATGGCCGGCGAGGAAAACCACTCGCTCCGTCCTTTCGCGACGGTCTTCGAGAAGGCCCGCGCGGCCGGCCTCCACCTGCTGCACCACACCGGTGAGGACGCCGGCCCGGACAGCATCCGCGAGGCCATGGACGTCGGCCTGACCGAACGGCTGGGCCACGGCATCCGCGTCCTCGACGACCCCGCGCTGGTCGCCGAGGTCCGCGAGCGGGGCCTCGCGCTGGAGGTCTGCCCGTCGTCGAACGTGACGCTCGGGCTGGTGCCGTCCCTGCCCGAGCACCCGCTCCCCCGGCTCCTCGACGCGGGGCTGACGGTCACGCTCAACACCGACGTCCCGTCGATCACCGGCGCGAACCTGGCCGGGGAGTACGCCCGCGTCCGGGACGCGTTCGGCTACGACGACGCCGTGATGGCGGACTTCGCGCGGGCGAGCGTCACCGCGTCCTTCGCCCCCGAAGCGACGAAACGACGAATCCTCGAAGACATCGACGCGTGGCTCACACCGGCAGCAGGCGCGTGACCAGCGTGCCGAGCTGGTGCACCGTGCGGCACTCGTGCATCTCGACGACGTCGGCGTACTCCAGCGCGGCCGAGTCGCCGGTCGACCACAGCGAGCGCCGCTCCGGGTTCAGCCAGTAGACGTGCCGGGCGCGGGCCTTGATCTCGCGGACGGCGTCGAGGTTCGGGTCGCCGCCGTTGGTGCGGGCGTCGCCGAGGATCAGTACCGACGTGCGCGGGCCGATGGCGTCGAGCCAGTTCGCCGTGAACTGGCGCAGTGAGCCGCCGTAGTCGCTGTGGCCGTCCCAGCGCACCAGCGCCGCTTCGGACAGCATGCGCGCGCCCAGGTGCTCGGGGTCGGCGGTACCGGTGGTGACCAGGTGGGTGATCTCGTCGGCGCTGTCGACGAACGCGAACACGCGGATCTTGCTGAACTGGTCGCGCAGGGCCTGGACCAGCAGCATGGTGAAGTTCGCGAACCCCGCGACGGACCCGGAGAGGTCGCACAGCAGCACGATCTCGGGCCGGCCGGGACGTCGGTGGCGGTAGGCGGGGCGCAGCGGCACCCCGCCGGTGGACAGCGACCGCCGCAGCGTGCGGCGCAGGTCGATCTGCCCGCGCGTCGTGCGCTTGCGGCGGGCGGCGAGGCGCGTCGCGAGCTTGCGGGACAACGGCTGGATCGTGCGCCGCAGCTCGGCGAGCTGGGCGCGGCTGGCGATGAGGAAGTCGACGCGGTCGGGCGCGGGCGCGATGGCGTGCTTGGCGACGCGCTCGCGGCCGCGGACCTCGGCCGCGCGGCGGCGCGCTTCGGTGCGGACCCGGCCGCGGAACCCTTCGACGCGGCGGCGGATCTCGTCGCGGTCGAGCCGGTCGGTGAACTCGCCGCGCGCGCCACCGCCGCGGACCGCGGCCAGCACCCGGGCGATCAGCGTCTGCGGCTGGAGCCGCTCCAGGGTCTGGTGAGCGCTGAACCCGCCACCGGGACCGGAGGACGAGCCGTACTGGCCGAGCATGTCCACCGCGAGCCCGGCGAGCTGGGACAACGCCTGCTCGTCACCGTCGGCCAGCGCCGTCGCCAGCTCGGAACGCAGCTCCTCCAGCGTCGACGGCTGCTCTTCGCGGGCGCGCTCGGGCGTGCCGATGCCGGCCGGGAAGTACAGGTCGAACGCGGCGTCGAACACCGCGCGTTGCCCGCCGCGCCTGACCAGCGCCGCGGCCAGTCCTTCGCGGACCAGCGAACGGTCGTCCATGCCGAGGACTTCCAGCGCGGCCGCGGCGTCGACGGTCTCGGCGGGGCCGGCCGGGATCCCCTGGGCCCGCAGTGCCTTGACGAACGACGCGAGCCGCTCCGGCACGCCGCCGGTCACGACGCGTCCAGGACCTGTTCGAGCTTCAGGCCGGCGCCGGCCTTGGCGATGTCGTCCTGGTGCTTGAGGACGACGCCGAGGCTCTCCCGCACGACCCGCTCGTCCAGCGTCGACGCGCCGAGCGCGAGCAGCGTGCGCGCCCAGTCGATGGTCTCGGCGACCGACGGCAGCTTGCGCAGGTCCATCGCGCGCAGCGCGGCGATCACCCGGACGACGGAATCCGCGAGCGCGGCGTCGATGCCCGGGACCTTGAGCCGGACGATGTCGCGTTCGAGGTCTTCGTCCGGGAAGTCGATGTGCAGGAACAGGCAGCGGCGGCGCAGCGCCTCGGACAGCTCGCGCGTCGCGTTCGACGTCAGCACGGCGAACGGCGCGCGGGTGGCGGTGATCGTCCCCAGCTCCGGCACGGTCACCTGGAAGTCGCCGAGCACCTCCAGCAGCAGGCCCTCGACCTCCATGTCGGCCTTGTCGGTCTCGTCGATGAGCAGGACGGTCGGCTCGTCCGAGGAGATCGCGGTGAGCAGCGGGCGGCGCAGCAGGAACTCCTCGCCGAAGATGTCCGTGCGGGCGTCTTCCCACGTCTCGTCGCGGCCGGCGGTGATCCGCAGCAGCTGCTTCGCGTGGTTCCACTCGTACAGCGCGCGGGCCTCGTCGATGCCCTCGTAGCACTGCAGCCGCACCAGCCGCGAGCCGCTGACCTGGGCGACGGCCTTGGCGAGCTCGGTCTTGCCGACGCCGGCGGGGCCTTCGACCAGCAGCGGCTTGCCGAGCCGGTCGGCGAGGAACACCGTGGTCGCCACCGCCGTGGACGCCAGGTAGCCGGCTTCGGCCAGCTTGGCCGACACGTCGTCGACGGAGGTGAAGAATCCGGTGCCCACCACGTGCCTCCTAAGCGGTCGCTCACCCGGAGCGTACCCGACCGCCGGGCTAGCATCGGCCGCGTGACCTACGTTGCGGCTTCCGGCCGATACGAATCGATCCCTTACCGGCGCTGCGGGCGGTCCGGGCTCAAGCTGCCCGCGATCTCGCTCGGGCTGTGGCACAACTTCGGCCACGACAAGCCCCTGCAGACCCAGCGCGACATCACCCGCCGCGCCTTCGACCTCGGCATCACGCACTTCGACCTGGCGAACAACTACGGCCCGCCGTACGGCTCGGCGGAGGAGAACTTCGGGCGGCTGCTGGCGTCCGACTTCAAGCCGTACCGCGACGAGCTGGTGATCTCCACCAAGGCCGGCTACGACATGTGGCCCGGCCCGTACGGCGAGTGGGGCTCCCGCAAGTACCTGCTGTCGTCGCTGGACCAGTCGCTCGGGCGGCTGGGCCTGGACTACGTCGACATCTTCTACTCCCACCGGTTCGACCCCGAGACGCCGCTCGAGGAGACCGTCGGCGCGCTCGACTCAGCGGTCCGCGCCGGGAAAGCGCTCTACGTCGGGATTTCGTCGTACAACTCCGAGCGGACCGCCGAGGCCGCGCGGATGTTGCGCGAGCTCGGCACGCCGCTGCTGATCCACCAGCCGTCCTACTCGATGCTGAACCGCTGGATCGAGGAGGACGGGCTGCTGGACACCCTGGAGGAGGTGGGCGCGGGCTGCATCGCGTTCTCGCCGCTGGCGCAGGGGTTGCTTACTGACAAGTACCTGACGGGCGTCCCCGCGGATTCGCGGGCGGCGCAGGGCAAGTCGCTCGACCCGGACACGCTCGACGACGACCGGCTGGGCCGGGTCCGGGCGCTGAACGAGATCGCGGGGCGCCGCGGGCAGTCGCTGGCACAGCTGGCGCTCGCGTGGGCGCTGCGCGACCACCGGGTGACGTCGGTGCTGATCGGCGCGAGCAGCGTCAAGCAGCTCGAGGACAACGTCGGCGCCCTCGGCAACCTCGACTTCAGCTCCGAGGAGCTGACCGAGATCGACGGCCACGCCACCGACGCGGGCATCAACCTCTGGAAGCGGTCCTCGGACGGCTGAACCCGGACGACGGCGGGGCGCCCGGCGCGTCCCGCCGTTTTTCCGGCCTGACGTTTGACCAGATTTCGTATTTAGTCATATGATGGCGTCATGCCTCCTGCCGAAGACCGCGCCGAGCGGGCCGAGCGGATCCTGGACGCGGCCGCCGAGCTGCTGCTGCGAGCCGGCTACCGGCGCACGACGATCGAGGACGTCGCCGAGCGCGCGGACGTCGGCAAGGGGACCGTCTACCTGCACTGGAAGAACCGTGAGGAGCTGTTCCTCGCGGTGCTGCTCCGGGAGTCCGTCCGCAGCATCGAAGACCTCGTCGGGGCGCTCGAAGCCGACCCGCTCACCGCGCGGCTGTCGCGGCTGACCGAGGTCCTGTACACCACCGTGCTGGGGCGCCCGCTGCTGCGCGCGGGGTACGTCGACGACGCCGACACGCTCGGGAAGCTCCTGCCGAAGGTGCACGCCAAGCTCGACCCGCGGCACGACGAGGCGTTCGTCGAGTACCTCGAGCTGCTGGCGGAGAACGACCTGCTGCGCGCCGACCGGCCGGCCCGGCAGCTCGCCGTCGCCTACCAGGCGGTGCTGCACGGCTTCCTCGTCAGCACTCCGCCACTGGAGCCCGCGCTGATCGCCGACACCGTCGCGCACGCCTTCGAGCCGGTCGCCGTCTCGACGATGCGGCTGCGCGAGGTGGCGCCGCGGGTCGTCGCGCTGTTCACCGAATCCGTCGCGCTCGACCGGAAGCAGCTCGAGCGCGCTTACTGAAGGTCCGGGAGGACACATGCGTACGGGGATCCTGATCGACGAGCTGGGCGTCGGCTTCGACGACATGACCGCGCAAGCACGCGAAGCCGCGAAGCTCGGCTACAAGACGCTTTGGCTGGCGCAGCGCGGGGGCTGGGACGCGCTCACGGCGTTGCCCGCGCTCGGCGCCGCGGCACCCGGCGTCGAGCTGGGCACCTGCGTCGTGCCGACCTACCCGCGGCACCCGATCACGATGGCGGCGCAGGCGCTGACCGTCCAGGCGGCGACCGGCGCGCCGGTCCACCTCGGCGTCGGGCTGAGCCACCGGTACGTCGTCGAGGGGGAGTTCGGGTACTCCTACGACCGGCCGCTGCGGCACCTGCGCGAGTACCTCGAGGCGCTGAACCCGTTGCTGCGCGGGGAAAAGGCGGACGTCCACGGCGAGACGCTCACCGCGGCGGGCGGCCTGACCACCCCCGGAGCGGCCCGGCCGGCGGTCCTCGTGGGCTCGGTCAGCCCGCGCTCGACGCGGCTGGCGGGCGAGCTGGCCGACGGCGTGATCACGACGTGGGCGGGCCCGCGGGCGCTCGGCGAGTTCGTGGTGCCGGCGCTCGGGACGGCGTCGCGGGTCGTGTCGGGCCGGCTGATCTGCGTGACGTCCGAAGTGGACGAACGGCGCGCGTGGGTCGAAGAGACCTACGGCGCGGCGGCAGGCGTTCCGGCCTATCGGTCCATTTTGGACCGCGACGGTTACGCGCGCGTGTCGGACAGCGCGATCATCGGCGACGAGGAAACTGTGCGCCGCCAGGTGAAGTCCCTGGAGGACGCGGGCGCGACCGAGCTGCTGGTGATGCCGTTCGGCTCGGCGGCCGAGCAGTCCCGCACCCGCGAACTGCTGGCCGCGTGACCGGCCTCTGGGTGGACGACCTGCGCCCGGCACCGGCGGGGTGGACGTGGGCGAAGTCGAGCGCCGAGGCGATCTCGCTGCTCGGCGCCGGGGAGTTCACCGCGATCTCGCTGGACCACGACCTCGGCGGCGACGACACGACCCGCCCGGTCGTGCGGTGGCTGTGCGAGCACGACCGCTGGCCACCGGAAGTACGCGTCCACACGGCCAACCCGGTGGGCCGGGAGTGGCTCACCGGCATGGCGCGGCGGTACGGGCCCGGCGTCCGCTAGCCGGCACCGCGCGCGCGACGGGCTTGGATCAGGTCGTCGCGGGCGCGGGCGACGCGGGAGCGGACCGTGCCGACCGGGCAGCCGCAGACCTCGGCGGCCTCGGCGTAGGACAGGCCGAGGACCTGGGTCAGCACCAGGACTTCGCGCCGTTCCGGGTCGAGGCCGTCGAGCAGCAGGCCCAGCTCGACGAGCTCTTCGAAACCGGCCGCGGGGTCGCGGGTGCGCTCGGCCGCGGCTTCCCAGTCGGTGTCGGCGATCTTGGGCCGGGCACCCGCGGCGCGGATCTGGTCGACGACGACCCGGCGCGCGATCGACAGCAGCCAGGTGCGCGACGACGAGCGTCCGGCGAAGCGGCGAAGGCTGCCGAAGGCGCGAAGGTAGGTCTCCTGAGCCAGGTCGTCGGCTGCGGCGGCGTCGGTGAGGTGGGCGAGGAAGCGCCAGACGTCGGCCTGCGTCGCGCGGACCCACTGCTCCAGGGCGAGCCGATCGCCGCGACCCGCCGCCATCGCCAGGGCCGTGACGCGCTCGTCGTCCTCACCGCGGGTCATGATCCGGAACCTATCAGTGAGAGGCACCTCCCGGATCCGCCGTCCGGCTGCCGGGAGGCGAGCCGCCGTGCAGGGCGTTATACGACCCTCACTCGACCTGCTTGACCGCCCACTCCGCCCACTCGCGCTGCATCGCCGAGAACCGCTTGCCCCACTCCAGGACCAGGCGGCCGTAGAGCGACTGGTTGTCGTCGCCCCAGTCGATCGAGCCCTCCAGCTCGTCCAGCCGCTCTTCGCGCGCCCGGGCCGACTCGCCCATCGAAGCGACGTAGCCGCGCGCCTGCGCCGGCGAGACCGAGCCGAGGAAGTACACGCGCAGCAACGCGGCGCTGCGCGGCGGGCCACCCGGGTCGACGTCGACCAGCCAGTGCCGCAGTTCCGCGCGGCCGGCCTCGGTGATCTCGTACTCCTTGCGCCCGCGCGGCCCCTCGGCGAGTACGTGGATCATGCCCGCCGCCTCCAGCTTGCCGAGCTCGCCGTAGAGCTGGCTCTGCGTCGCGGGCCAGACGTTGGCCATCGCCCGCTCGAACCGCTTGAGCAGGTCGTAGCCGCTTCCGGGCTCGTCGGCCAGCATGCCGAGCACCGCGTGTCGAAGGCTCATGCCACCCAGTCTGACATTCCACTCTTGACATGTCTACCTAGGAGCTTCTAATTTCGACATGTCAAAGTTGGAACGTCAGGGGAGAGACCGGCATGAACTACCTGAAGAGCTTCCTTCCGTGGATCGCCTTCGCCGTGGTCGCGACGCAGTTCGACTGGCGCTGGTCCGGCTTGACCGGGCTGGTCATCTCGGCCGTGCTCCTGCTGCTCGCCCGCCGCGAAGGCCGCAAGAACGACGCGCTGATCATCGAGTGGAGCGCGCTCGCCTTCTTCGCCCTGCTCACGGCCGTCGCGTTCACCTTCCCCGCGTCGCCGCTGAAGACGTATACCGGCGCGCTCACCGACGCCTGGCTGGCGCTCACCGCCTGGGGCTCCCTCGCCCTGCGACGCCCCTTCACCCTCGGCATCGCCCGCACCATGACGCCGCCGGAGCTCTGGGACAACCCGGTCTTCAAGCGCGTCAACGTCGTCATCACGCTCGTCTGGGCCGTGAGCTTCACCGTCACCGGCCTCGCCGGCATCGCGCTGCTGAACTTCGCCCCGCACGCGACGGCCGCGTTGATCACGCTCAAGGTCCTCGGCTTCGCCGTGCCGGTCGCCTTCACCATCCGTTACCCGCGCATCGTGCGCGCCCGAGCCGAGAAGGCCGCCTGACATGACCACCAGCGACTTCCACCTGAGCGGGGTCTACTCGCCCGTCCACGACGAGCTGACCGCGTTCGACCTCCCGGTGACCGGCGCGCTGCCGCCCGAGCTGACCGGCTGGTACCTGCGCAACGGCCCGAACCCGCGCGAGGACAGCAAGCACTGGTTCACCGGCGACGGCATGGTCCACGGCGTCCGGCTCGAAAACGGCCGCGCCGCCTGGTACCGCAACCGGTGGGTGCGCACCGACAGCTTCGACGACCCGGATCTCAAGCTCTACAACGAAGACGGCACGCGCAACCTGCACGCCAGCGTCGCGAACACGCACGTGGTGAACCACGCCGGCCGCACGCTCGCGCTCGTCGAATCCTCGCTGCCGTACGAGATCACGACGGATCTCGAAACCGTCGGCGCCTACGACTTCGGCGGCGAGCTGGCCGACTCGATGACCGCGCACCCGAAGATCTGCCCCACGACCGGGGAGCTGCACTTCTTCGGCTACGGCAGCATCACCGCGCCGCATGTCAGCTACTACCGCGCCGACGCCGACGGCAAGCTCGTCGTCAAGCAGCCCATCGACGTCCCGGGGCTGACGATGATGCACGACTTCGCGCTCACCGCGCAGCACGCCGTCTTCTACGACCTGCCCGTGGTGTTCGACCACGCGTCGGTCGGCAAGGGCATGCCCTACCGGTGGGACGCGGGCTACGGCGCCCGGCTCGGCGTGCTGCGCCGCGACCGGCCCGAAGCCGGCGTGCGCTGGCTGGAGATCGAGTCCTGCTACGTCTTCCACACGCTCAACGCCTTCGACACGCCGGACAGCCGGATCGTCGTGCACGTCATGCGGTACGACCACCAGTGGTGGGCCGGGCACGAGGACCCGCCGGCGTCGCTGTGGCGCTGGACGATCGACCTCGCCGCCGGCACGGTCACCGAGGACCGACTCGACGACCGGCAGGGCGAGTTCCCCCGCATCGACGACCGGCTCGCCGGGTCCGACGCGCGCTTCGGGCACGTCACCGGCCGCGACGTCCTGCGGCGCCACGACCTGCACGCCGGCACCGCCACCGAGCACGTCTTCGGGGAAGGACACGTCCCGGGCGAAGCGGTGTTCGTCCCGGCGGAACACGGCGAAGGCTGGCTGCTCTCCTACGTCTACGACAAGGCCGAGGACCGCAGCGACCTCGTCGTGCTCGACGCCGGGAACGTCGCCGCGGCGCCCGTGGCGACCGTCCACCTCCCGCAGCGCGTTCCCGCGGGCTTCCACGGGAACTGGCTGCCGGACGCTTAGGCGAACTTCGTCTTCGGCCGCTCCTGCCGGACGTCGTCGACGTAGACGTCGACCTTCTCGTCGAGGAACGCCACCAGCCCGGCGACGCGCTCGCTCTCCGGCAGCGGCGTCGGGTAGCTCCACGCGAGGTCCTCGTGCCCGGTGACGTCGAAGTGGTCGGCCGCCCCCTTGTACGGGCAGTGCGTCACGGCGTCGATCTTCTCGAGGAGATCCATCCGGACGTCGACGCGGGGCAGGTAGTAGCGCGTCGGCAGGCCGGTCTCGAACAGCAGGTGCGGCCGCACGGTGTCGGCGACGGTGACGCCGTCGACCTCGATCCGCACATGGCGCGAGCTCGGCAGGATGTCGACCCGGACCCCGGGGTCGCGCGGGTGCGTGAAGATCTGTTCGTCCTCTTCGAACCAGTCGAAGGCGCCGAACTCGAAGCGGACGTGGTCCCGGAGCTCCTCGATGGGCGAATCCGGGTATTCCAGCGCGGCGTCCACCGCCTCGGCTCCGCCACCCTTTATCGTCGACAGAACGCCTTCTCCGCGGCTGGGCGAGTGCGACGTCCGGCCGGAGGGGGCGACAACGCCGCTCACGACGTCCGCGCGCGGGAAGTAGTAGGTCGGGTAGTAAGGAACTTCCCACACCAGAAGGGGGTGCACCGTGTCCGCGACGACCTGCCCGCCGAGGAACACGCGTACCCGTTTCGCGCCTTGTGCCACGCGGACCCGGCCGCGTACCGGAGTGCTCATGCTCCGGTCAACGGGTCCCGAAGCGGGCGTATTCCGGCGGAACCGGGGCTCGGGCGGCTAGCGTGGCAGGAAGTACGAGGACGACTGGAGGCGGGCACGGGTGGCCGGCGTAGATGTTCCAACGGTCGGGACCCCCGCCGGGATGCGCAAGATCAACCAGCGGGCGGTGCTCGACCTGCTGCGCCGCAGCGGACCGGCGACCCGGCCGCAGGTGGCGAAGGACACCGGGCTGTCGAAGCCGACGGTGAGCCAGGCGCTGCTGGCGCTGGAGGCCGCCGGGCTGGCGCGCCCGACCGGGCACACCTCGACCGGCACCGGGCGCTCGGCCGTGCTGTACGAGGCCGACCCGACCGCGGGGTACGTGCTAGGTGTCGACATCGGGCGCGAGCACATCCGGGTCGCGGTGTCGGACCTCGGCCGCACGATCGTCGCGCGCCGCGACGAGCGCAACACGGCGCGTTCCGGCGCCGCGCTGGTCACGGCGGTCGGGAAGATCGCGGCTTCGGCCGTCGCGGAGGCCCGGTTGTCGCAGGCCGACATCGTTGTCCGCGTGGTCGGCTCCCCCGGCGTCGCCGACCCGGAGAAGCGCTGCTTCCGGCACGCGCCGAACCTGCCGGGCTGGGGCCGGGCCGGGCTGATCGACGACCTCGAGGCCGCGCTGGGCCCGGACCTGATGGTGGAGAACGACGCGAACCTGACGGCGGTCGGCGAGGGCGAGAGCGGCGCCGCGCGCGGGGCGTCGGTGTTCGGCTGCATCACGATCGGCACGGGCGTCGGCATGGGCATGATGGTCGACGGCCGCGTGTTCCGCGGCGCGACGGGCGCGGCGGGCGAGATCGGCTACCTGCCGTACGGCCGCACGCGCTCGTCCTTGGAGGACGGCGCCCCACCGGCCCGCGGCCACCTCGAAGAGGCGACGGCGGCCCAGTCGGTCGTCCGCGGCGCGCGCGAACTCGGCCTGGGCACGGCGAAGTCGGCCCGCGAGGTGTTCCGCTTGGCCCGCGAAGGCGACGAACTGGCCCGCCGCGCGCTCGAAGCGGAAGCGGACCGGCTGGCGTACACGGTCGCGTCGGTGGCGGCGGTGATCGACCCGGAGCTGATCGTCCTGGGCGGCGGCATGGGCACGGCCGCCGACCTGTTGCTGGAGCCCTTGGACCGCGCACTGCGGGCGTTCACGCCGTTGGTGCCGAAGGTGGTCCAGGGCGAACTGGGCGAGGACGCGGTGCTGGCGGGGGCGATCAGCGTCGGGCTGCGGGCGGCTCAGGGCCTGGTCTTCGACCGCCGCGTGGGTGCCGCTTAGTGGACTCCCCCGGGCGCGAGATCCGGCTGCCGCTCGACGAAGCCGTCGAGGTGCTCTGCGACCTGAACGAGTTCGTGGTCTCGTTGGACCGCATCGGCTCCCGGCAAGCCGGCGGTGTCGCCGACGACGCGACGGCGGGCCGGTTCGTCGCCGAGTGGGACCTCGCCCGGCGACTGGCCTGCGCCCGGCGTGTCCTCTCGATAGCCCTCGACGAACAGCTGACCGCCGCCGAGAACGCGCGGATCGACGAGCGGTGCGCGCGAGGGCGGTTCTTCGGCGACTCCGCCTGAGCCGGCGCCGCTAGGCCGCGCGCCAGGCTTCGCCGCCGGTCGAGACTCGCCACGGGGTCAGCTTCAGGACCGTGATCTTCGGGTCGCGGAAGTCCTCGCCGCCCAGGATCTTCGGGTCGTAACCCAGTGGCTCCGGGGCCGACGCGAACAGGTCCCACAGGTACCTGCGCGTCTCCTCGTCGTCGGCGAACTCCGCGCGGCACTCCGCCACCGCCACCTCGTGCCGCGGATCCCAGTACGAGCACGACACGTACGGCGAGGCCGTCAGGTGGGCCACCTTCAGCGGCGTCGGCCGGGTGAACAGCCACCCCGTCAGCCCGTCCGGCCCCCGCTGCCAGATCGGGTGGACCACCCGCGACCGCGGCCGGCCCCGTCGGTCCACGGTCACCAGGGTGCACCACACGATCCGGTGCGCCACGCCCACGAACGCTCCGGCCAGTTCGGCCGGCACTCTGCTAGATTTCACAACCATGGTTGTGCATTCTAGGCCGGACACCCTCGATCTGTCACTCACCGCCCTCTTCGCGGGCTGGGCGATGACCGACGAGGTCCAGCGGCGGCTCGCCGGACAGGACTTCGGCGACCTGCGCTTCAACGACGGCGTCGTGATCCAGCACGTCCTCGCCGCGCCGCTGTCGATCACCGCGCTGGCCGAGCGGATGGGCGTGACGCAGCAGGCCGCGTCGAAAGCCGTCGCCGACCTCGAACGCCGCGGACTCCTGAGCCGCGAACCCGACCCCGACGACGCGCGCAGCAAGCTGCTGCACCTGACGGACCACGCACGGGAAGCCGTCGAAGCGACCCGGAACCTAAGGAGGGAACTTCAGGAGGAACTCGAGGCTGAGTTCGGCGCGGCCCGCGTCGAGGACGCGAGAACGTTGCTGGCGGCGGTCATCGGCCGCTTCGGCGGCGGCGACGCGATTCGCGCGCGAAGGGTCCGGCCGCCGAGGTGATTACCTCCCGCGTAATCGACCGCGAAGCCCCGGCGCCCGACGATGGGACCCATGAGCGAAACGAACCGCATGATCGTCGTCGACTGCCTGGAAAACCTGTTCGTGCACAAGGACTTCGACGCCGCGAAGGCCGCGCTGCACCCCGACTTCGTCACCCACAGCCCCGGCCTGCCGAACGGCCGCGACGCGTTCGCCGACGCCGTCAAGAACTCGCCGCTCGCCGGCGCGACCGCCGAGATCAAGCACATCGCCGCCGAGAACGACCTCGTCATGGTGCACCTGCACGTGGCCGGGACCGCCATCGTCGACATCCTGCGCGTCGAGGACGGCCTGCTCGTCGAGCACTGGGACGTCAAGCAGCCCGGGTGATCACGCAGGTTCCCGACGCCGTCGCCAGCAGCTTGCCTTCGGCGTCGCGGATCTCCCCTTCGGCGAACGCGATCCGCGAACCCTCCTTCACGACGCGGCCGGTCGCGCGGATCTCGCCGCGGCCCGCGTGGATGGCGCGCAGGTAGCTCACCTTCAGCTCCACCGACGAGTAGCCGACGCCGGCCGGCAGCGTCGTGTGCACCGCGCAGCCGACCACCGAGTCGAGCATCGTGGCCGCGACCCCGCCGTGGACCATCCCGATCGGGTTGTACAGCGACTCGTCGGGCTCGATGACGGCGACGACCTCGCCGTGGCCGATCCGTTCCCAGGTCATCCCGAAGTGCGCGGCGATCGGCGGCCCCGGGATGCGCCCCTCGGCGATCGCGGTCAGGTACTCGAACCCGGTCATCGTGGCGCCGAGCCGGGCGGTCGGCAGCGGGTCCTGCCAGGTGATGGTCTTCGAGCGGGTCTGCGCCCCGGCGGCCACGTCGGTCATCTCGGCTCCTCGATTATGACAACTGTCTTAATCGCAGCCTCGCCCGCGCACCCGCCGGCGTCAAGCGGGGCGTGACCCAGGCCACCGGTGGTCGGCCCCCGGCCCGGGTGGAATCATCCGGGAGTGGACAACGACGCCGGCCGCAAGCTCATCGACCCCGAACGGGTGGCCGCCGCGGTCGACGGGCTGGGCGACCGCGCCGTCATCGACGAGTGGGCCCAGCGCTTCTCCGTGGTCGCCGACCCGTCGCGGCTGGCTCTGCTGGTGTCGATCCACTACGCCCGCGAAATCAGCGTCACCGACCTCGCCGCCGTCACCGGCATGACGGACACCGCGGTTTCCCAGGCCCTGCGGCTCTTGCGCGCCCACGGACTGGTCACCACCCAGCGCACCGGGCGCGTCGTGCGCTACCGGCTCGCGGACGCCACCGTGCACGAGCTGATCCACCGGGTACGGCCGCACCCGGAACAGCCCGTGACCGACGAGGACCGGTAGCGTGCGAGCATGACGGGATTGCCCGAGACCATCACCGCCTGCCTGTTCGACCTCGACGGAGTTCTTACCGGTACGGCCGTTCTCCACAGCCAAGCCTGGAAACGGACTTTCGACGAGTTTCTTCGCGCCCGCGACGGCGAAGGCTTCCGCGAGTTCACCGACCAGGACTACGCGACCTATGTGGACGGCCGCCCCCGCGCCGACGGGGTCCGTGAATTCCTGCGCTCGCGCGGGATCGAACTGCCCGAAGGCACCCCCGACGACCCCCCGGACGCCGCCACCGTCAACGGCGTCGGCAACCGCAAGAACGAGCTCGTCCTGAAGATCATCGACGAAAACGGGGTGAACACCTACCCCGGCTCGGTCCGCTACCTCGAAGCCGTGAAAGCCGCCGGCCTGCGGATCGCCGTCGTGACGTCGTCGGCGAACGGCAAGAAGGTGCTCGACGCCGGCGACCTGAGCAAGTACGTCGAAGCCCGCGTCGACGGCCTGACCATCCGCGAGCGGAACCTCAAGGGCAAGCCCGCGCCGGACTCGTTCCTGGCCGGTGCCGCCGAACTCGGCGTCGAACCCGCCCACGCGGCCGTGTTCGAGGACGCCCAGTCCGGTGTCCAGGCCGGGAAGGCCGGCGGCTTCGGCTACGTCGTGGGCGTGAACCGCGCGAACCAGGCCGACGCGCTGAAGGCGCACGGCGCCGACATCGTCGTCGACGACCTCGCCGACCTGCTGGAGGATTGATGACCGAGGAAGAACCCCGCGGCTACGAATGCGCGGCGTGGGAGCTGCGCTGGCGCGGGATGGACGTCGACGCCCTGCAGCGCACCGAGTCGGCGTTCGCAGTGTCGAACGGCCACATCGGGCTGCGCGGCACACTCGAGGAAGCCGAGCCGCGCGGCCTGCCCGGCACCTACCTCAACGGCTTCTACGAACAGCACGAGCTGCCGTACGCCGAAGCGGGTTACGGCTACCCCGAAGAGGGCCAGACCGTCGTCAACGTGACCGACGGCAAGATCATCCGGCTGCTGGTCGAGGACGAGCCCCTCGACATGCGCTACGGCGCCGCGACCAAGCACGACCGGGTGCTCGACTTCCGCAAGGGCACGCTCTGCCGCAGCACCGAATGGTCGTCGCCGACCGGGCGGCGGGTCCGGGTGCGCACCGAACGGCTGGTTTCGTTCACCCAGCGCGCGATCGCCGCCATCCGGTACGAGGTCGAGCCGCTCGACGAGGACCTGCAGCTGGTCGTCCAGTCCGACCTGCTGGCCAACGAACCGATCGAGTCCGACACCAGCGACCCGCGGGTGGCCGCCGCGCTGAACTCGCCGCTGGTCGGCGAGTTCCACCGCGCGACCGACTACAACGCCGTGCTGGTGCACCAGACCCGCCGGTCCGGGCTGCGGATGGCCGCGGCGATGGACCACAAGATCGAGGTGGACGACGGGATCCGCGCCCGCATCCACTCCGAGGAGGACCTCGCGCGGCTCACCGTCGCGGTCGACGTGCCGAAGGGCGGGCGGCTGCGCATCACCAAGTTCCTCGCCTACGGCTGGTCCGCGCAGCGCTCGGTGCCCGCGCTGCGGTCCCAGGTCGAAGCCGCGCTGGCGGGCGCGCGCCAGACCGGCTGGAAGGGCCTGGTCACCGAGCAGCGCCAGTTCCTCGACGACTTCTGGGCCACTTCGGACATCGAGATCGAGGGCGATCCCGAGCTGCAGCAAGCCGTCCGCTTCGCGCTGTTCCACCTCCTGCAGGCCGGTGCCCGCGGGGAAAGCCGCGCGATCGCCGGCAAGGGGCTGACCGGCCCGGGCTACGACGGGCACGCCTTCTGGGACACCGAGTCGTTCGTCCTGCCGGTGCTGACCTACACGATGCCGGACGCCGCGCGCGACGCCCTGCGCTGGCGGCACTCCACAATGGACAAGGCGCGGGACCGCGCGCACCAGCTGGGGTTGCGCGGCGCGGCGTTCCCGTGGCGGTCGATCAACGGCGCCGAGTGCTCGGCCTACTGGCCGGCGGGCACCGGCGCGTTCCACGTCAGCGCGGACATCGCCGACGCCGTGCTGCGGTACCTGAACGCGACCGGCGACGAGGAGTTCGAACGCGACTACGGCGCCGAGCTGCTGCTGGAAACCGCGCGGCTGTGGGCGTCGCTGGGCCACCACGACCGGCACGGCGCGTTCCGCATCGACGGCGTCACCGGGCCCGACGAGTACTCGGCCGTGGCGGACAACAACGTCTACACGAACCTGATGGCGCGCCGGAACCTGCTGGCCGCCGCGGATTCGTGCGAGCGGCACCCGGACGTGGCGGCGCGCTTCGGCGTCGACACGGTCGAGCTGGACACGTGGCGCGCGGCCGCCGCGGCCATGTACCTGCCCTACGACACGGAACTCGGCGTGCACCCGCAGTCGGAGGGCTTCCTCGACCACGACGAGTGGGACTACGAGCACACGGACATGGCGCAGTACCCGCTGCTGCTGCACTTCCCGTACTTCGACCTGTACCGCAAGCAGGTCGTGAAGCAGGCGGACCTGGTGCTGGCGCTGTACGTGTGCGGCGACTCGTTCAGCCCGGAGGAGAAGGCCCGCAACTTCGCCTACTACGAGGCGAGGACCGTGCGCGACTCGTCGCTCTCGGCGGGGACGCAGTCGGTGGTCGCGGCCGAGGTCGGGCACCTCGAGCTGGCTTACGACTACCTCGCCGAAGCCGCGCTGACCGACCTGCACGACGTGCACAACAACGTCCGCAACGGCCTGCACATGGCGTCGCTGGCCGGGGCTTGGCAAGGCGCCGTGGCCGGCTTCGGCGGGCTGCGCGACCACGGCGGGACGCTGGCGTTCGCGCCGCGGCTGCCGCCGCAGCTGGACCGGATCACCTTCCGGCTGATGTTCCGCGGCACCCGGTTCCAGGTCGAGATCGACCGTGACCAGGCGACCTACCACGTGCTGGACGGCGACCCGATCGACGTGCTGCACCACGGCGAACGCGTCACGGTCGCCGTCGAGCCGCAGCGGTTCGCGATCCCGAAGATCGACGCGGGCGACCCGCCGAGCCAGCCCCCGGGCCGCGCTCCCATGCGGCGCGACTCGGAGAAGGTCCGTCAGTACGCGGATCCGACCAACCCGGTCACCCTGGAAGGTCGCTGACGACGTCCCGTCCGGGTGGGGCCGGAACCTCTTCGGTCCCACCCGGGTTGACGTCCGGGTCGGGCGCGGTGGGCACGTCGTGGGTCAGCTGGCCGGGGGTCGGCAGCTTCGGGAGCTCGTCGTCTTCGTCGTCACGGGCGTGGATGCGCTGCTGCTCGCTCATGCTTTCCGGGATACCCGGTTTTCCCGGCCACGGCCAGGGGTCAGGCCGCGGCGACCTTGTTCGCCTTCTCCCGGCCGGCCTTCTCCCGCGCTTTGTCCTGCAGGGTCAGCAGCAGGCCGTCGCGGGTCGACCAGGGGCAGATCGCGACCTTGCCACCCGCGACCGTCAGCAGCGCTTCCGCCACGATCGCGCCCGCCAGCGCCTGGTGGGCGCGGCTGCGGGAGATGCCCGGCAGCTTCGCGCGCTTCGACGGCGGCAGTGCGGCGAGCCGCGGGATCCAGGCCCGCAGGTCGTCGAGGAGCAGTTCCTTGCACTTGTTCGGGCGGGCACCCGAAAGCCGCGCGAGCTGCTGCAGCACCTTGGAACACCCGATGACGCGCGGGTCGTCGACGTCCGCGGCGCCCAGCGTGGTGGTCACGACGTCGAGCGCGTGCGCGCGCAACGCCTTGACCTGCTTGGTCGACACGCGCTCGCCCGGCAGCCAGTCGCGGGTCATCGACCGCGCGCCCAGCGGCAGCGACCGCGCGAACGTCGCCTGGTCACCGCGGCCCGCGGCCAGCTCGACCGTGCCCCCGCCGATGTCGAGCACCAGCAGCGGCCCGGCCTCCGCGCCGTACCAGCGGCGAGCGGCGACGTAGGTCAGCTCGGCTTCGCGGCGGCCGGAGAGGAACCGCAGCTCGACGCCGGTCTCGCCGGCGACGTGCCGGACGACGTCGGCGGCGTTGGCGGCGTCGCGGATCGACGACGTCGCGAGCGGGTAGACGTGGCTCACGCCGTGGCGGTAGGCGGCGCTCATCCCCGCGGCGACGGCGGCCGTGACGGCGGTGATGCCGCGGGCGGAGAGGCGGCCGCGGTCGTCGAGCTCGCGGTCGAGGCGCAGCCGAGTCTGGTGGTTCAGCACCGGCTCGCGCGGCGATCCGTCGACCGGGACGACCACCAGGCGGGCGCTGAACGATCCGACGTCCAGTACGCCCACGGCGGGCTCTTCGATTTTTCGCACGGCTCGGCGCACCTCACTTCCGGACGGGTGGATATCCCCAGTTCGACAGGTTGAAACACGCAATACTGCCCGAAATCGCCGCGGTTCGCCGGGAATTGTCGGATTTACCTCCTCCGAAGGTGCTTTGTTGATGCGTAGGTCACAGTGAGGTAATCCGATCGAGTGAACCGGAGCACTCCTGGACACGATTCGGTAACGCCCCCTCCCCGCGTCCCGACTCACCGGTGTGCGGCAGGGGAACGAGAGCGAGCGGCATTCGACGCTCATCCGGCCGGCCGCCGCCGTGCTCGCGGTGGTGGCCGGGCTCGGCTGTGTCCTGCTCGGCGTCACCACGGTGCTCACCCCGGGCGCTCCCGGGGTCGCCGCGGACCGGCCGGTGACCGTCGGCGCCGGTGTCCTGCCGGCCGCCCTGGCGATCCCCGACCTGGGCCTCGCGCTGAACCACCTGGTCGACCTCGGGCACATCGGCGGCCGCCGGGAGCAGCCCGGCACGGCGCTGGGCGTCGGCTGGTTCACCGACAGCCCTGCCCCGGGCGCGCCGGGCGTCGCCGTGCTGTCCGGGCACGCCGGCTTCGGGTACTCCAGCGGCGCGTTCGCCCGCCTCGACGCGCTGCTGCCGGGCGCCGCCGTCGTCGTGCGCGACGACGAGGGCCGCGAGGCCCGCTTCCAGGTCCGCCGGACCGCGACGTTCCCCGCGGACGAGCCGGACAGCACGCTCGTCGCCCCGGACGGCCCCGGCCCGGAGCTGCGCCTGATCACCAGCGACGGGACCCACGACCTCGCCGGGATCGACTCGCCGCGGATCGCCGTCTACGCGGTCCCGGTCTGAGCGCTCAGCCGAGCAGCTCCTTCAGCTGGGCCACCGCCGACACCCGCGCCTCGCGGCCGGGCAGCATCGGGTTGACGACCAGCGTCGTCGCACCGGCTTCCCTGAAGGCCGCCAGCCGCTCCTTGACGTACCCGGCCGGGCCGACCAGCGAGATCGAGCGCAGCAGCTCGAGCGGCACGGCCGCCGCGGCTTCGTCCTTCTTGCCGTCGAGGTAGAGGTCCTGGATCAGCTTCGCCTCGGCCTCGTAGCCGTAGCGGCGGGCGAGGTCGTTGTAGAAGTTCTTGCCGCGCGCGCCCATCCCGCCGACGTAGAGGGCCACGAGCGGCCGCAGGTGGTCGAGCAGCGGCTCGACGTCGTCGCCGATCGCCAGCGCGGCACTGACGAACGTGTCCAGCTCGCCGAGCGCCGGGTCGCGCTTGGCCTTGCCCGCGGCCAGGGACTCGCCCCAGACGTCGGCGGCCTTCTCCGGGTGGAAGAAGATCGGCTGCCAGCCCTCGGCGATCTCGGCGGTGAGCGCGACGTTCTTCGGCCCGAGCGAGGCCAGCAGCACCGGGATGCGCTCGCGGACCGGGTGGTTGATCAGCTTCAGCGGCTTGCCGAGGCCGGTGCCCTGCTCCGGCGGCAGCGGGATCGTGTAGTGCTTGCCGTCGTGGACGACGCGCTCGCGGCGCCACACCTGGCGGCAGATCTCGACGATCTCGCGGGTGCGGGCCAGCGGCGCGTCGTACTTCACGCCGTGGAATCCCTCGATGACCTGCGGGCCGGAGGCGCCGAGCCCGAGGATGAACCGCCCGTCGGAGACGAAGTCGAGCCCGGCCGCGGTCATCGCGGTGAGGGTCGGGGTGCGGGTGTAGATCTGGAAGATGCCGGACGCGAGCTGGACGCGTTCGGTCTTCGCCGCCAGGTAGCCGAGCTGGCTGACGGCGTCGAAGGAGTAGGCCTCGGGCACGAAGGCGACGTCGAGCCCCACCTTCTCGAGTTCGACGATGTCGGCGACGCTTTCGGCGAAGCCTCCGGCGTAGTTGATCCCGGTCCCGATCCGCATGGCCACCTCCGTTGCTGAGCAAGCGCTTAGTCGCGGATCCTAACGGGACCGGCCGGGCCGCGCGCCGGCGATGTGCCCGCCGCCACTCAGCGGCCGGTGAGCGTGCGGACCACCAGCTCCGCCGAAGCCCCGGCCCCGAGCGTCGTGCCGGCGTAGCGGACGTCGGCGGCGAGCGTGCCGGCCGGCGGCTCGTCCCGGACCGTCAGCCACACCGTGACCATCAGCAGCCAGCGGACGACCAGGTAGACGAACAGCAGCACGCCGACGAGCGTGCCGAAGGCCGCGACCGCGGGCGAGCGGCCCAGGAGGTGCAGGTACAGCCCGCCGGCCTGCTGGAGCGCGGCGAGCCCGACGGCGGCGGCCCCGGCCGGGCGCAGCGTCGAGCGCAGCGCCAGCGGCCGGCGCGGCAGGCGGGCCAGGCACCACGCGATGACCAGCCAGTTCGCGGCGAGGCCGAGCAGCAGCGAGCCCGCGACGAGGACGAAGTGCGCGAACCCTCCGGTCAGCCCGGTCAGGTCCAGGAGCCGGCTGCCGGCCGCGCCGGTGAGCGCCGCCAGCCCGAAGGACACGGCCATCGCGAGCCCCACCCCGGCCAGCACGACGACGTCGGCGGCGATGCCGCGCAGCAGCGGCCGCGGGGTGCGCTCCTGGCCGAGCATCGACGTGACGGCGTCGCGGACGTTGCTGATCCAGCTCCAGCCGGAGTACGCGGCGACGCCGAGCGCGAGCAGCCCGATCCGGCCGCGTTCCCCCACGACGGTGTGCACGACACCGGTGACCTGCCCGCCGATCTCGGGCGGCAGCGAGCCGTCGATGACCCTGTCGAGCTCGGTCGCGAGCAACCGGTCACCGGCCAGCACGAACCCGGCCACCGAGACGGCGACCATGACCAGCGGGACCAGCGCGAGCAGGCTGAAGAAGGTGACCGCGGCCGCGTAGTGGTCACCGTCGCGTTCCCGGTATCGGGCCAGCGTCGACCCGGCCCGCCGGACCCCCTTGCCCACGACGGTTTTCCCCGCTCCACGTCCCACCGGCCGACCCTCTCATCCGCGTGCGTCTCCCGCAGTCCGACACCGCGGCGGGGAAAACGTCACGCGATCACGGCCGGATCTCGCGCGTTTGTTTCCTGTCGACATCAATCCCGTGGGTGCGGATTCCCGAATTCGGGGACCACCGTGCCCCGGACGTCGCCGAAACCGATGCGGGTGCCGGCCGGGCCGGGGGCCGTCGCGCTGATCACGACCTCGTCGCCGTCCTCCAGGAACGTCCGCTGCTGCCCGCCGGGGAGGTCGAGGGGTTCGCGACCGCCCCAGGACAGCTCCAAGAGCGAGCCGCGCTGGTCGCGGTCCGGGCCGGTCACCGTGCCCGAGGCGAACAGGTCGCCGGTGCGCAGGCTGGCGCCGTTGACCGTCAGGTGCGCAAGCTGCTGCGGCGCGGTCCAGTACTGCGTCGCGAACGGCGGGCTCGACACCAGATGGCCGTTGAGCCGGACCTCGAGCGCCAGGTCGAGGCCCCAGTTCTGGTCGGTGCGCAGGTAGTCGAACGGTTCCGGGTCCTGCGGCGGGCCCGCGACCCGCGCGTGCTCCAGCGCGTCCAGCGGGACGATCCACGGCGACACCGACGTCGCGAACGACTTGCCGAGGAACGGGCCCAGCGGCTGGGACTCCCAGGCCTGGATGTCGCGCGCGGACCAGTCGTTGACCAGGCAGACGCCGAAGACGTGGTCCGCGAAGTCCTCAGTGGACACCCGGGTGCCCGGAGTGGACGGGACGCCGACGACGAACCCCACCTCCGCCTCGATGTCCAGCCGTTGCGAGGGGCCGAACGAAGGATCGTCGGCGTTGCGCGGTTTGCGCTGCCCGTGCGGGCGGACGACCGGCGTGCCCGACGCGACGACCGTGCCCGCCCGGCCGTGGTAGCCGATCGGCAGGTGCTTCCAGTTCGGCGGCAGCTCGGCGGCGTCGGGCCGGAAGATCCGGCCGGCGTTGAGGGCGTGCTGCTCGCTGGAGTAGAAGTCGACGTAGTCGGCGACCTCGAAGGCCAGGTGCGTGGTCACCTCGGCCAGGGGCACGAGGTGCGGGCGCAGCTGGTCGGCGTAGCGGGGTTCGGTCAGCCAGGTCAGGACGCTCTCGCGGACCTCCCGCCAGGTGTCCGGCCCGGCGGCCAGCAGCGGGTTGAGAACGCCACCGGTGAGCAGCGGCGCGAAGGCCGCCGCGGTCTCGGCGGCCGCGGCGGTCAGGTCGAGGACGTGCGCACCGACGGGAACGCCGACCCGCCGCTCGGGCGCACCGCCGACCGAGAACACGCCGTAGGGCAGGTTGTCCAGGCCGAACGGCGTGTCGTCGGGGAGGTCGAGCCAGGTCACGTCTGCTCCTCAGGATCGATGGTGCGGGTTCCGCGGCCGGTGCGGAGGTCGAGCCCCCGCCGGCCCGGCGGCGCATGGCCGCCGGGCCGTTCGAGGCGTGATCGGAACGCCGGCACGCGTGATTGCGGAGTCGACACGCGTGATTGCCGGGTCGACACGTGATCGCCGAGCCAGCACGCGTGATTGCCGGGTCGACACGGGTTCCGCCCGGCGTTATTCCTCGCCTCCGCTCGAGCGGGCCGCGACCCAGGTGGCCACCACGTCCGCCAGGACCGGGAGCGGGAGGGTTCCGCTGCCCAGCACCGTGTCGTGGAACTCGCGGATGTCGAACCGCCCGCCCAGCTCTCGCTCGGCGTCGGCGCGCAGGCGCTCGATCTCCAGGCGGCCCACCATGTAGCCGAGTGCCTGGCCGGGGTGGCCCGCGTAGCGGTCGATCTCCGCCTCGATCTCGAGCTGGGCCATCGGCGTGTTCTCGACCAGGAAGTCGACCGCCCGCTGGCGGCTCCAGCCCAGCGCGTGCAATCCCGTGTCGACGACCAGCCGCGCCGCGCGCATCGAATCCTGCGTCAGCAGGCCGAAGCGGGACACGTCGTCCGAATACAGCCCCATCTCGTCGGCGAGCCGTTCCGCGTACAGGCCCCAGCCTTCGGCGTAGGCGTTGAAGATCGCGATCCGCCGCAGCAGCGGGACTCCGGTGAGCTGCTGCGCGAGCGTCAGCTGGAAGTGGTGCCCCGGCACGGCTTCGTGGAACGCGACCGACTCGCCCAGCGTCCGCTGCCGCTGGTCCGCCTCGTGCGTGTTGGCGTAGTACGTGCCCGGCCGCGAACCGTCGAGCGACGCGTCGATGTAGTACGCGATCGAGCCGCTTTCGGCCTCGGCGGCGGGCACCGGGGCGACCTCGCACTTCTGCTCCGGGATGCGTGAGAACCACTGCGGCGCCACGGCTTCCGCCCGTGCGATCGTCCGGCGGGCGGTATCCAGCAGCTCCTCGCCGTCACGCCAGCGCAGCGCCGGGTCCGTGCGGATCCGCTCGAAGATCTGCGCGAGCTCGGTCGTGCCGAACACCTTCTCGCCCAGCTCGCGGTACTCCCCCGCCAGCCGCTCGATGATGGCCAGCCCGGTGTCGTGCAGGTCCTGGGCCGTGCGCTCGGTCGTCGTCTCCGCGCGGATCAGCGCCGCGTAGCGCGCCGGCCCGCCCGGCAGGTCGCCGATGCCCGGCGACGTCTCCGGCCGCGAAACCGGGACGACCTCGTCGGCCAGGAAGTCGCGGTAACGCGCGTACGCCGGCCGCACGACCTCGTCCAGCAGCCGATCGCGCTCGGCCTCCAGCCCGTGGACCGGCACCCTCAGCGGGTCGGCCTCCGGGGCCGCGAGGTAGCGCTCGACGTACCCGACGCCGATGCGCGCCAGGAACTCCGGCGGCGTGAGGCCCTGCGCGAGCACGGCCCGCTGCCGCTCGATCAGCTGGTCCAGGTACGTGCCGATCGCCGCGAGCCGGCTCAGGTAGCCGCGGGCCTTGGCCTCGTCGTCGAGCACCGTCTGCGGCAGCATCATCAGCAGTTCCAGCGCCGGCGCCGCGAGCCCGTCGCTCACCGCGATGTCGGCGCGGCCGGAGTCGAGCACGTCGATCGTCGTGCGCGCCTGCCAGATCACGACGTCCCGCGTGACGCGTTCGGCCGGAGGCAGCGGGCCGAGCGCTTCGGCCCGTCTGATCAAGCCGGCGAACGCGGCGCGCTGCCGGGCACCCGCCTCGGCGGACTGGTCGGCGAGCTTGTCGTGCGCGCCGGGAAGGCCGTAGAGCGACGGCAGCAGCGGCTGCGCCTCGAACATCAGCTCCAGGCACTCGTCCGCGAGCGAGTCCGGGGTGTCGATCCGGCTCGCGACCCAGTCGGTGACGACCTTCGCCAGCGCCGGCAGCGGCAGCATCCCGTGGCCCAGCACGACTTCGTGGAAGTCGCGGATGTCGAACCCGTCGCCGAGCGCCGCCTCAGCCTCGGCGCGCAGCCGCTGGATCTCCAGCCGCCCCACCATGTACCCGAGGGCCTGGGCGGGCCAGCCGGCGTACCGGTCGATCTCCGCCTCGATCTCCATCCGCGCCATCGGCGTGTGGTCGACGAGGAAGTCGATCGCCTGCTGCCGGCTCCAGCCGAGGGCGTGCATCCCGGTGTCGACGACGAGCCGGCCGGCCCGCATCGAGTCCTGCGTCAGCATGCCCAGCCGCGCGACGTCGTCGGAGTACAGGCCCATCTCGTCGGCCAGCCGCTCGGCGTAGAGCCCCCAGCCCTCGGCGTAGGCGTTGAACATGCCGATCCGCCGCAGCAGCGGCAGGTCACGCAGCTCCTGGGCGAGGCTGAGCTGGAAGTGGTGGCCCGGCACGGCTTCGTGGAACGCGATCGCCTCGCTGGTGAACCGCGGGCGTTTGTCGGCTTCGTGGGTATTGGCGTAGTAGGTGCCCGGCCGCGAACCGTCGAGCGAGGGCTGCAGGTAGTACGCGATCGTGCCGCTCGCCGCGTCGGCCTCGGGCACCGGCGCGACCTCGCACTTCTCCGCCGGGATGCGCGAGAACCACTGCGGCGCCACCGCTTCGGCGCGGGCGATGGCGTCCCGGGCCGCGGACAGCAGCTCCTCGCCGTCGCGCCAGCGCAGCGCCGGATCGGTGCGCAGGCGCTCGAAGATCTCGGCGAGATCGGTGGTGCCGAACACCTTCTGCCCCAGCTCGCGGTACTCCGCCGAGAGCTGCTCGATGATCGCGAGCCCGGTGTCGTGCAGGTCCTGGGCCGTGCGCTCGGTCGTCGTCTCCGCGCGGATCAGCGCGGCGTACCGCTGCGCGCCGCCGGGCACGTGGCCGATCCCGGGCGCGGTGTCGGGCCGGCCGACCGGCTCGACCTCGGTGCGCAGGAAGTCGCGGTAGCGGGCGTAAGCGGGGCGGACGACTTCGGCGAGCAGCCGGTCGCGCTCGGATTCGAAGCCCTCGAGGGCCGCCGTCGTGCCGACCTTGAGCGGGTCGCTGTCCGGCGCGGCGAGGTAGCGGTCGACGTACTCGACGCCCACGCGCGCGAGGTAGGCCGGCGGCACGAGCCCGTCGGCCAGGCTCTCGCGCTGCCGCTCGGTCAGCGCCTCGAGGAACGCGGGGATCGCGCCGAGCCGGGCCAGGTAACCGCGGGCCTTCTTCTCATCGTCGAGCTTGTAGTACGGCAGGTACAGCAGCAGCCCCAGCGCGGGCGCGGTCAGCCCGTCGCTGACCGCGATGTCGGCGCTGCGGGCCGCGAGCCGGTCGGCCTCGACCTCGGCGGAGGCGACGATGACCTCGCGCGTCACGGCTTCTTCCGCGCTCAGGCTGTCACCGGGCAGCGCCCGGGCCCGGGCGGCCAGGTCGCGGTAGGCGGCGAGGAACCGTTCCTGCGCGGCCCGGCTCGGGTCGGCGAGCCGGTCGTGGTCGCCGGGCAGGCCGAAGACCGACGGGTACAGCGGCTCGTGCTCGAAGGTCAGCTCGACGAGCTCGCCGGCCAGGCCGTTGGCCGTGTCACCGTGCGCGGCCACCCAGTCGTCGACGGCGGAAGCGAGCGCCGAGAGCGGCAGCGCGCCCCCGGCGAGCACGAGGTCGTGGAACGCGCGGACGTCGAACCGGGACCCGAGCCGCTCCTCGGCGCCCGCGCGGATCCGCTGGATCTCCAGGCGCCCCACCATGTACGCGAGCGCCTGGCCCGGCCACGCGATGTAGCGGTCGATCTCGGCTTCGATCTCGACGCGGGCCATCGGCGTGTGCTCGGCCAGGTAGTCGACGGCCTGTTGCCGGCTCCAGCCCAGCGCGTGCATGCCCGTGTCGACGACCAGGCGGCCCGCGCGCATCGAGTCGGCGGTCAGCATGCCGAGCCGCGCGACGTCGTCGGAGTACAGCCCCATCTCCTCGGCGAGGCGCTCGCTGTAGAGGCCCCAGCCCTCGGTGTAGGCCGTGAAGCTGCCGATGCGGCGCAGCAGCGGCAAATCGGTCAAGCCGGTCGCGACGCTCAGCTGGAAGTGGTGCCCCGGCACGGCTTCGTGGAACGCGACCGACTCGGCCGAGTGCCGGAACCGTTCGGTGGCCTCGTGGGTGTTCGCGAAGTAGATGCCGGGCCGCGAGCCGTCGGCGGCCGGGCGCAGGTAGTACGCCGGGGGCGCGCCGGGCGCGGCCTCCTCCGGCACCGGCTCGACCAGGCAGGGCTGCGCCGGGACCGTGCCGAACCACTTCGGGGCTTCGGCGGTCGCGCGGGCGACGGCGGTGCGGGCGGTGTCCAGGAGCTCCTCGGCGCTGGTCCACCGCAGGGCCGGGTCGGTGCGCAGCCGCCGGAAGATCTCCGCCAGGTCGTCGGTGCCGAACACCTTCTGCCCCAGCTCGCGGTACTCGGCCGCCAGCGACGCGATGATGTCGAGCCCCGTGCGGTGCAGCTCCTCCGGGGTGCGGTCGGTGGTCGTGTGCACCTTCGCGAGCCGCGCGTACGTCTCTTCGCCGCCGGGCAGCCACTTCAGGCCGGCCTGCTCCGGGGGCCGGCCGTGCGGCCCGACCTCGGTGACGAGGAACTCGCGGTACTCGGCGAACGCGGGGCGGACGACGTCGGCCAGCAGCTCGTCGCGCCGGCGCCCGAACTCTTCGTCCGGCGCCGGCTGGCGGCGCAGCGGGTCCGCGTCCGGGTCGGCCAGGTAGCGGTCGAGGTGCGCGACCGCGGCCTCGACCAGGTGCGCCACCGGGACGCGCCCGGCGGCGATGCCCTCGGTGTGCCGCCGCGCGGCCTGGCGCAGGTACTCCGGGATCGCGGCCAGCCGCCCCAGCTGGGCCTCCGCGGCCTCGCCCGCCGTCACCGTCGTCATCGGCAGCGCCATGAGCAGCGACGCCGCGGGCGCGACCATGACGTCGGTGACCGTGAACTCGGCCATCCGGCTGTCGATCGACGCCATGCGGTCTTCGGCCGTCGCGATCAGCACCTCGCGGGTGACGCGGTCTTCGGCCGACAGCCCGCCGGCGTCCAGCGCGCGGGCACGCTCGGCGAACCCGGCGAGCCGGGCCCGGTGCGCCTGCTCGGCTTCGGCGGACTGGTCCGGCAGGCCGGGCTCGGCCGGGCGGATGCCCAGCAGCGCCGGCGTCAGCGGATCGGCGGCGAACAGCGCTTCGACGAACTCGTCGGCGAGTTCGGTGACCGCGGTCATGGCAGGACCCCCAGCTTCGGTGATGTGCTCCACGGCCGACCCTAACGGAGATCACCGACAGGAACGGTGTGCTGTTCGCCGGGGGCGGACCACCTCGGCGTGACCGCTCCGGCGAGGCGGTAGCGTTCAGGGGGTGGCCGTGACCGATCCCGTCGATACCCGCCTGCTCGCCGCGCTCGCCGACCTCGGCAAGGCGGCGGTGCACGAGCTGGCGGCCAAGGTCGGCATGGATCCGCGCGAGGTCGCCTACCGGCTGGTGGCGCTGTCCGGCAGCGGGCTGCCGCTGCTCGTCGGCGTCGAGAGCGACCCCCAGGGCCTCCGGGCGGCGATCGCGGGCTCGCCGCCGTCGTGGGCGAACCGGCCGCCGCAGCAGTTCCCGCCCCCGCCGTCCCAGCCGGTGCCTCAGCAGCAGTTCCCGCCTCCACCGCCGTCCCAGCCGGTGCCGCAGCAGTCGCCGATGCCACCGCCGGGCCCGCACGGGGTGCCGTCGGGTCCGTACAACGTGCAGGGTGCGCCCTCGGGGCCGTACAACGTCCAAGGGGCGCCGTCCGGGCCGTACAACGTCCAGGGGACGCCGTCCGGCCGGTACCCGGGCCCGCCGCCCCAGCCGCGTCCGCCCCAGCAGTTCGCGCCGCCGCCGGACCCGGTGGTGAGCACCTGGGGCCTGCCGCAGACGGCGTCGTGGGCCCGCGGCGACGAGCCCGCCCGCCCCGCGGCCCCGGCCGGCGGCAAGAAGGGCCAGATCCGCGAGGTCCTGGAGACCCAGGGCCTGGAGGGCGAGCAGCTGTCGGTGCAGCTGCTGGAGGTCCAGGACCCGGCCGACTACCTGTTCAGCGCGGCCGGCTACCGCCTGGAGGAGGGCGAGCGCTCGGTGGTCGTGCACACCGAGATCACCAACCGCGGGGCGATCCCGTTCGCGTCGCTGCCCGACAATTACCTCGAACTGCTCGCCGCCGACGGCACCGCGATCGGCAAGGCCCCGGTGTCGCTGACGTCGCGGCCACCGCACAAGATCGGCGTCCAGCCGGGCGAAACCCTGGGCGGCCACACCGTGTACGTCCTCCCGGACGCGACGCGGGTGGTGTCGGTGCGCTGGAGCCCGCGGCCGGAACCGGACGAGCGCACTCTGACCTGGTCGATCGAGGACTAATAGCTCTCGTCCTGCAGGATCTTCAGCGCGTTCGCGAGGTCGTCCGGGTACTCCGACTCGAACTCGACCCAGCGGCCGTCCGCCGGGTGGGCGAACGCCAGGGTCTTCGCGTGCAGCCACTGGCGGCTCAGGCCGAGGTGGCGGGCCAGGACCGGGTCCGCGCCGTACGTCAGATCGCCGACGCACGGGTGCTTCAGCGCCGAGAAGTGGACGCGGATCTGGTGCGTGCGCCCGGTTTCGAGCTTGATGTGCGCCAGTGACGCCGCGCGGAACGCCTCGACGACCTCGTAGTGCGTCACGCTCGGGCGGCCGCCCTGGACGACCGCGAACTTGTAGTCGTGGCGGGGGTGGCGGTCGATCGGGGCGTCGATCGTGCCGCGCGTCGGGTCGGGGTGGCCCTGGACGATCGCGTGGTAGCCCTTGTCGACCGTGCGCTCCTTGAACGCGCGCTTCAGCACCGTGTACGCGTGCTCGCTCTTGGCCACCACCATCACGCCCGTCGTGCCCGCGTCGAGCCGGTGCACCACGCCCTGGCGCTCGGCCGCGCCCGACGTCGCGATGCGCAGGCCGGCCGCGGCGAGGCCGCCGACCACCGTCGGGCCGGTCCAGCCCGGGCTCGGGTGCACCGCGACGCCGACCGGCTTGGAGATCACGACGATGTCGTCGTCGTCGTGGAGGATCTTCATCCCCTCGACCGGCTCGGCGATGATCTCGACCGGGTTCGCCGGCTCCGGCAGCGTGATCTCCAGCAGGCCGCCGCCGGACAGCCGGTCGGACTTGCCGGCGGGACGGCCGTCGAGCAGCACGTCCCCGGCTTCGGCCAGCTCCGCGACGACGGTCCGCGAAAGGCCCAGCAGCTTGGCGAGGCCGGCGTCGACCCGCATCCCGTCGAGCCCGTCGGGCACCGGGAGCATCCGCGCGCTCACGCCTTTTCCTCCGGCTGCCCGGCCTTCTTCTTGTCCTTGGTCGACGTGCCGTCGTAGTCCTTGCCCAGCAGGGACAGCAGCACGATCAGCGCGCCGCCGACGCAGATCGCCGAGTCGGCGATGTTGAAGATCGCGAAGCCCTTGCCGTTCGGGGCGAACGCCGAGATGAAGTCGACGACGTGGCCCTGCAGCCCGCCGGGCGCGCGGAAGACGCGGTCGGTCAGGTTGCCCAGCGCTCCGGCGAGCACGAGGCCGAGCCCGATGGCCCAGCCGATCGAGCGCAGCCGCCGGGACAGCCAGATGATCGCGATGACGACGGCCAGCGCGACCAGCGCGAGCACCCACGTCATGCCGGTGGCCATCGAGAACGCCGCACCCGGGTTGCGGATCACCTGCAGGTAGACGAGGCCGCCGAGGATCCGGACCGGCTCCTTGCCCTCGAGGTTGGCGGCGACCAGGTTCTTCGTCACCAGGTCGATCGCCCAGAAGACGACGGCGACGGCGAACACCCAGCCCACGCGGCGCTTCGGCAGCGGCTTGGCCGGCGCCTCCGAAGTCTCCGAAGTCTCCGGAGTCTCGGCCGCGGTCTCGGGCACCGCCTCGTCGGGCGCGGCGGTGTCGGGTTCGGAGTGGCTGGGATCGGTGCTCACCGCTCCATTCTCCACGGCTGGTCAGGGTGCGTCGGCGGCAGTGTCGCGGGGGCGCCGCAGGAGGACCGCGAACGCGGCGGCGAACAGCACGCCCGCCGCACTCAGCGCGCCGGTCACAGGCGTCAGTAACAGCACGCTGACCAGCGCGAACACCACACTCACGGCGAGCGTGAACCAGCTGCGCTCGTACGCCGCCAGCACCAGCAGCCCCAGCGTCGCCACGAACACGCCCCGGACGTCGCCGGACAGCCTCAGCTCCAGGGTGGCGACCAAGTCGAGCAGCGGGACGGCCGCCAGCGCGCCCAAGGTGCCGAGCGCGAAGCGGACGGGCCGCGGCGGGGTGCCGGCGCGGCGCAGGCTCCGCCAGTACCAGGCCGCGACGGCGAGCACCACGCAGGCGAGGCCGGCCGTCCAGCCGAGGGCCGCCGGGGGCACCACGTCCACCGCGAAGGCATTCGCCGTGGACCGGGCGCCGTCCGCGAGCCCGGTGCCGCCGATCGCACCGGTTCCCAGGTCGTGGAGCTCCTGCGTCATCCGGTAGCCGCGCATGTTCACGAACTCGCCGGTCACCGGGGCGGCCGGGACCAGCGCGACCACCGCCATCACGAGCTGGGCGAACCCCAGCGCCGCCAACGGGAACCAGAGTCGTCGTCCATCCCCCATCGGGGCAGGATAGCGCCCGCCAGCAGGACGGCGGCCGAGATCACCACGCCCGGCAGGTCCGCCACGGCGACGGCCACCCCGCCGGCGAGCACCGCCACCGCGAGCACCGGGAGACTGCGTTCGTACCAGGCGACCACGGCCAGGCCGAGCGTCGCGAGCAGCGGGCCGCGGGTGGGCGCGCCGAGGTCGAACCAGCTGAAGGCCAGCAGGTCCAGCAGGGGCACGGCGAGCACGACGCCGGCGGTCGCGAGGGCGGTCACCTTCGCTCCCCACCGCCGGGCGTAGCACGCCACCACGGCGGCGAACGCCGCGATGAGCGTCCACTGCCAGGCCGGTCCGCTGCCGCCGTAGGCCAGGACGGTGTCGGCGATGCTCAAGAACTGCTGCCCGCCACCGTGGTCTTCGACGGTGAACCCGAAGATGCTGTCGTAGGACGGCCCGCCCGGCCCGGCCGGGAAGTGCGCCGCCAGGTCCGCGGTCACGGCCGAGCGGTGCACCAGCTCGACCGTCACCAGGACCAGCTCGGCGAAACCCAGCAACGCCAACGGAACCCCGTGCCTCCCCATCGGCCCAGGCTAACGCTCAGCAGAACGGCGGCAGCTCCCGCGGGTCGCCGGCCGGGGCCCAGCGGCCGTCCACCTTCGCGTACTCCCAGCGCGCCCCGCGCGCGACGATCTGGCGCAGCGCCAGCACGACGCGGTCGACGTGCTCCTCGGTGCTGCCCAGGCCGAGGCTGACGCGGATCGCCTGCCGCCCGTCGCCGCCGGTGACGCCGATGAGCCGCTTGGCCGCGATGTGGGCGCAGAAAGCGCCGTCGCGCACGCCGATGCCGTACTCGGCCGACAGCACCGCGGCCACCCAGCCGGGGTCGAAGCCGTCGAGGACGAAGCTGAGCGTGCCGACGCGGTCGACCGGCGCGTCGAACAGCCGCAGCTCGGCGCAGCCCGGGATGGCCTCGAGACCCTTGCGCAGCCGGGTGAGCAGGGCCTGCTCGTGCGCCACGACGGCGTCCCAGTTCTCGCTGAGCGTCTCGCAGGCGACGCCGAGCGCGTACACGCCGACGGTGTTGGGCGAGCCCGCTTCGTGGCGCTCGGGCCCGGTGTTCCAGACCACCGCGTCCTCGGTGACGAGCTTGGTCGCGCCGCCGCCGGCGAGGTACGGCTTGGCGGCGCGCAGCCAGTCGGCGCGGCCGATCAGCGCGCCCGCGCCGAAGGGGGCGTACAGCTTGTGGCCGGACAGGGCGACGTAGTCGACGTCCAGCTCCTTGATCGAGATCCGGCGGTGCGGGGCCAGCTGGGCGGCGTCGAGCGCGATGCGAGCGCCGTGCTTCCGTGCCACCGCGGCGATCTCGGCCACCGGCAGGAGCTCACCGGTCACATTGGACGCTCCGGTGACGACGACCAACCGCGGTCCCTGCGGGGAGTCCGCGAGGGCTTCGTCCACAGCGGACACTGCCGCGAGACGCGTGCGCGGGGTCGGGATCCGCCGGACGTTCGGGCCCTGCCACGGCAGCAGCGCGGCGTGGTGCTCGGTGTCGAACACGACGACCGTGGTGTGCCGGGGCAGGCTGCGGGCGAGCAGGTTGAAGGAGTCGGTGGTGTTGCGGGTGAAGACGACGGTGTCGGTCCGGCGGGCGTCGACGAAGCGGCGCAGGACGTCGCGGGTGCGCTCGTAGAGCTTGGTGGAGACCTGCGACGCGAAACCGGCGCCGCGGTGGACGCTGGCGTACCAGGGCAGGAACTCGTCGACCTTGGTGCGGACGGCGTCCAGACAGGGTGCGCTCGCGGCGTGGTCGAGGTTGGCGTAGCCGATGGTTTCGCCGGTGACGAGCGGGACCCGCAGGGACGCCCCGGCGACGGCCGGAACGGCCTGCGGGACAACGAGTCCGGTGAAGTCGGGCGAAGTGCTGGTGCGATCGATGGCGAGAGTCATCGGTGCCTCCTCGGCGGTCCGGGGGACCCCGGCGAGGGGCCCGCGCTTGCCCGTCGCACGACGCGACCGGCCCGGTCTTCACCCGGGGCACCCCACCGCGGAAGGAGGGTTGCCGGCCAGCAAGCCGGGGCTGAACGCTGGCACTCATGACCTGAGCCAGAAGGTAACCGAGAACGCCGCCGCCGGCCAACCCCCGACTTGCATTCTGAGACGGCGCTCACACACCGTGAGGTCTCAGAGCTTCGCGCGGAAGCGTCCCGGCAGCTGCGTCACGGCGTTGTCGGCGAGGTGCGTCGCCGTGCCGGTGTACTGCTCGGCGCCCGCGGTGAAGCGCCAGCCGCCGATGGTCTTGCCGTCGACGGCCTCACCGCTGGCCGCCGCGACGGCAGTCGAGACCTCGGCGAACGACTTGCCGTCCCAGTTCGCCGCCGCCGGGGCGTCCGGCAGGGTCCAGAGCGTGAAGTGCACGTGGGCGCCGGTGCTGCTGCCCCCGCACGGCAGCGCGTTGCCGGTCGAGCCGAGCTCGGCCCCGGCCTCGACGTGCTCACCGTCGGTGACCGTGATGCCCTCCATGTGGTAGTAGCCGGTCCGCCAGCCGCCGGCGTGGTCGAGGGTCACCCAGTCCCCGCCGGCGCAGTGCTGCAGGTGGACGGTGCCGGCCAGCGGCGCGCGCACGGTGCGGTCGGCCGGGCTGAAGTCGATGGCGTTCTTGACGCCGGTGCTGCCGTCGTCGGAGTGGATGCCGGCCGAGTAGACCTGCTGGCCGGCCTTGAACGGCAGGGCGAGCGCCGGGAACGGGGCGATTTCGGCGGTCGCGGCCGGCGCGGTGGCCAGCCCGAGGATCGCGGTCATCGCGGCGGCGAGGGCCGCCCCACGCACGTGAAGTTTGGTCACCCTGCGTACTCCTTTGACTCTGCACTCACCCATTCGAACTAACGAATGGAGCGCACAGTAAGCCAAAAGAGGGAACGAAGGGAAGATCGTGTGAGATTTTTGTGGGACAAGCGCCGGACATCGGCACTGGTTAACGGCCCGACTCGCCCTTCCAGCGGGCCAGGCGGCCGGCCCGGTCCACCGCGCGGAGCCGTCGCTCGACGTCGTCGCGGACGCCGCTCGTGGTGACCACCAGCAGCTGGTCGAGCTCCTGGAGCCGGCTGGTCTTCTGCGGCGTGAAGCCGGCGCCTTCGCGCACGACCAGGCTGACCGTCGCGCCGACCGGCAGCCGCAGCTCAGACAGGTACACGCCGTGCAGCTTCGACCCCGGCTGGATGCGGACCTGCAGCAGCTCGGCGCCCAGCTCGTCCAGCGGCGCGGAGTCGACTTCGATCTCGTGCGCCTCGGAGCTCTTCGCCAGCCCGAGCCAGCGCCCGAGCGGCCCGAGCGTCGCGCCCTGGACCAGCGTCAGCACGATGACCAGCACGAACACCGCGTCGACCAGCCGTTGCGCGCCCGGCACCCCCTGCGACAGCGGGATCATGGCGAGCACGATCGGCACCGCGCCGCGCAGGCCCGCCCACGACAGGAACGCCTGTTCCCGCCACGGCAGCCGGAACGGCAGCATCGCCAGCACGACCGACATCGGCCGGGCCAGCAGCAGCACGACGGCCCCCGCGACCAGGCCCGGCAGCACCGACTCGAGCACCCGGCTCGGCGAGGCGAACAGGCCGAGCAGCACGAACAGCCCGATCTGCGCCAGCCAGCCGAGCCCTTCGGCGAACGACAGCGTGTCCGAGCGGTGCGGCAGCCGCGAGTTCCCGAGCACCAGCGCGGCGACGTAGGTGGCGAGCAGCCCGGACGCGTGCAGCAGCTGCCCGGACGAGTACGCGACGACGCACACCGCGACCGTGGCGACCGGGTAGAGACCGGTCGCCGGCAACGCGGCCTTGCGCAGCGCGAGGCCGCCGAGCCAGCCGAACGCGAGCCCGATCGCCAGCCCTGCCGCGAGTTCGTAGACGACCAGCAGCGGCAGTGTCCAGTCCACAGTGGTGCCTTCGGCCAGCACCACGACGGCGATGTACGCGGGCGCGTCGTTGATGCCCGACTCGAGTTCCAGCGCCCCGGTGAGCCGTTTGCCGATCCCGGCCGAGCGCAGCACGGAGAACACCGCGGCCGCGTCGGTCGAGGCGAGCACCGCGCCCCACAGCAGCGCGAACCGCCAGTCGAGGCCCAGCAGCCAGTGCAGGGCGGCGCCGGTCACCGCGATGCTCACCACAACGGCCACAGTGGACAGTGCGATCCCGATGCCCAGCGCCGGTTTCACCGCCGACCAGCGGGTCGTCAGCCCGCCTTCGGCGAGGATCATGACGAGCGCGGCGAGGCCGAGCGACTGGGTCAGCTCGGGGTTGTCGAACCGGATGCCGAACCCGGCTTCGCCGAGCAGCACGCCGATCGCGAGGTAGAGCAGCAGCGACGGCAGGCCCAGCCGGATCGACACGCGCACGGCGAGCACGGAGGCGAGCAGCACGACGCCGCCGACGCCGAGCAGCACGGGAAGCTGGTCCATGCCGCCTCCCTCCGAGTGCCGTGGGCCCTCAGAATAGTGAAGCGGTCGAGTTAACTCCTTCGTGTACCGCTGGGGCGCGCCGACGGCGTGGTGTGTTAAGGCCCACCGAGCGCGGCGAGATCGACACCGAGCGCCGCGAACGGCTTCTCCGCCGCCGGAAACACCTTCACCGCGCGATGCCCGTCGCGGCCGACCCAGCCGGCGCCGACCGCGCGCTCGAGCAGCGCGGCGGGTACGGCTCCGGCGAGGTGGTCGCGCCGCTCCGTCCAATCCAGACAGTCGCGCAGCGGCGACCGCCGCCCGGGCTCGACCGGCACGCCGAGCTCGGCCAGCACCTCGCGGCCGCGGCCGGTCAGCGCCAGGCCGCCGTCGGCGTCGACCAGGCCGGTGGCCAGCATGCCGTCGCGGACCGCGACGCCGAGCACGCCGGCGAGGTGGTCGTAGCAGGTCCGCGCGAACCCGAGCCGCTTTACCCGCAACGACGACTTCAGCCCGGTCACGGGCCGGTGCTCGGCGTGCTGGGCGAGGTGCTCGATCAGCTCGGCGACGCGCGGGTCGGCGATCCGGACGTAGCTGGCCCGGCCCTGCTTGACCCGGGCGACGAACCCGGCGTCGACCAGCCGGGTGACGTGCTCGCTGGCCGTGGAGAGCGCGATCCCGGCCGCCTTCGCGAGCTCGCCGACGGTCCACGCCCGCCCGTCGAGCAGGGCGAGGCACATGGTGGCCCGGCTCGGGTCGGCGAGCACCGCGGCGACCTCGGCGAGAGCGATCGTCTCCATGCGCCCACGGTACGGCGGCCACCCTTCGCCCGCGGCCGAAGCGTCGCACGGACGACACGCGTACCCAGGCGGACGACCCGCGTACCCAGCTGGACGACACGCGTACTCGGGCGGACGACACGACCCAAGTCCGGCGTGTCGTCCATCGGGGTACGCGTGTCGTCTGGCCAGGTACGCGTGTCGTCCGCGCAGGTACGCGTGTCGTCCGGGCGGGTGCGGGTCAGAGGGCTTTCAGGAACTTCGCGGCCAGGGTGACCGCCGGGCCCGAGTCGTTCGAGTCCTCCAGGACCACCGCGAAAGCCACGTTGGCGCGGTAGCCGACGAACCAGCCCGTGGCCTCCGAGCCGTCGCCGAACTGGGCCGTTCCCGTCTTGCCGAAGACGTTCCCGGCGCCCGCCGCGCCCCGGCCCGTTCCGCTGGTGACGACCGCGCGCATCATCGTCCGCACCTGGCCGAGCACCGACGCCGGCGGCGGCGAGTAGCCCTTGACGACCGTCGTCTCCTGGTCGTGCCACAGCCGGGGCGTGATCGCCTTGCCGGACGCGACCGTCGCCGCCATCACCGCGCCGCCGAGGCAGCTCGCCTGGATCCGGCCCTGGCCGAACCCGTCCTCGACCTGCTCGTCCTTGCTCGCCGCGGGCTCGACCTTGCCCAGCTCGGTGTCGATCCCCGGGATCTCGTAGTCGGCGTTGAGACCCAGCTCGTTCGCGGCCTTCACCAGACCGTCGGCGGGCAGGTCCAGCGCGAGCCGCCCGAACGTCGTGTTGCACGACCGCGCGAACGCCGTCTGCAGGTTCGTCGCGCCCAGCTCGAAGCCCTCGTTCTTGACCGTGCGCGTCCCGATCGTCGCGACGCCGGGGCAGTCGACCGGCGACTGCGCGGTCAGGCCGCTCTGCTGGACCGCGGCGACGGACGTCGCGATCTTGAACGACGAACCGGGCTCGTACAGCCCGCTGAGCGCCTTCGGTGACAGCCCGGCGGCGCTGTTCTGCGCGACGGCCAGGATGTCGCCCGAGCCCGTGTCGAGCGCGACCAGCATCGCCGAGCCCTTGAAGCTGTCGACCGCGGCCTGCGCGGAGTTCTGCGCGGCCAGGCTCAGGCTCGACGTCACCGTCTTCGCGTCGCCGTCGGCCTTCCCGAACAGCGTCTCCAGGCTCTTCCCGCCGGTGTCGACGCGCTCGACGGCGAAGCCGCCGCCCGTCGCCGCCGAGACCTGCCCGACCAGCGCCGAGTGCAGCAGCGGAGCGGGGTTGCCCTCGACCGTCCGCAAGCCGCCGGCCCCGTTGACCAGCAGGGGCTTGCCGTCGCGGTCGGCGACGGCGGTCGTGTCCGGCACGGCCGTGCTGACGACCAGCCGCTGCCCCGTCTCCAGCTTCGGGTGCAGCAGCGACGGCGCCCAGTGCACGAGCCACTTGCCGTCGGCCTGGGTCAGCTCGAACGGCACGTCGTAGGTCCAGGTGCCCGGCTTCAGCGCCCACGCCATGCTGAACGTCCCGCTGGTCCGCTTGGCCCCGGCCGGGGTCGGCTGCAGGACGGTCAGCTTGGCCACGACCGACCTCGGGCTCAGCGTGTTCCGCGCGTCCCGCAGGGCCACCGCGGCCGCGGGTGCGGCGTCGGTCAGCTTGGCCGCCGCGTCCGGGTTGTTCTCGGCCACGTCCTGCAGGTACTCCGTGATCGCCGAGTGCGGGTCGGCCGCGCCCGGGCTCTCGACGCTCGTGGCCCCGGCTTCCGCCTCGGGCGCCGAACCGCCGTTCAGCACGAAGAACGCGGCGACGACGACCGCCACGACCAGCAGCACGCCGCCGATCAGGACACCGCGTCTCTTGGCAGGACTCATTTCGCGTACCCCTCCCCCAAGGAACGCCACCGCCGTGGGTGACCGGCCGATCTTAGCGGTCACCCACGACAGCTCGTCAGGCTTTCGCGACCGAAACCGTCACCTTCGTGCCGTCGCCGACCGTGCCCGCGAAACCCTCGGCCACCTCGCCGTGGGTCACCGACGTCGCCAGCGTCTCCGACGCCAGGAAGTCCTCGTGCGTCCGGGCCGCTTCGACGACGTCGGCCGGCGACTCGACGGTCAGCGCGATCCGGTCGGCGACATCGAGCCCGGCGTCCCGGCGGGCCTGCTGCACGACCCGGACCAGGTCGCGGACCAGGCCTTCGGCCGCCAGCTCCGGCGTCACCCCGGTGTCGATCAGGACCAGCCCGGACCCGCCGGGCAGCTCCGCCGCCGCGCCGCCGCCCTTGGCGACCAGCCGCCGCTCGAACTCGCCTTCCCGCAGCGAGATCCCGGCCGCGACGACGGTGTCGCCCCGCAGCGACCAGTCGCCCGCCTTGACGGCCTTGATCACGGTCTGGACGTCCTTGCCCAGGCGCGGGCCGGCGGCGCGGGCGTTGACCGCGACCTCGAACCCGCCGTGCGCGGCGACGTCGGTGGTCAGCTCGACCGCCTTGACGTTCACCTCGTCGCGCAGGATGTCGGCGAAGGGCGCCATCGACTCGGCGTCGCCGGCCGCCACGACCAGCGACGACAGCGGCAGCCGCACGCGCAGCTTGTTGGCCTTCCGCAGCGACAACGCCGAGGACGCCACCTGCCGCACCCGGTCCATCGCGGTGACGAGCGCCGCGTCGGCGGGCAGGTCGAGCGCGTTCGGCCAGTCGGTGAGGTGCACCGAACGGCCGCCGGTGAGCCCGCGCCAGACGACCTCGGTGGTCAGCGGCAGCAGCGGCGCCGCGACCCGCGACGTCACCTCCAGCACGGTGTGCAGCGTGTCGATCGCGTCCTTGTCGCCGGCCCAGAAGCGGTCCCGCGAGCGCCGCACGTACCAGTTCGTGAGGACCTCGAGGAAGTCCCGCACGGTCTGGCACGCGCCCGCGACGTCGTAGTGGTCCATCGCGTACTCGACGTCGGTGACGAGCTCGTGCGTCTTCGCCAGCACGTACCGGTCGAGCACGTTCGGCGAATCCGTGCGCCACTGGCCTTCCACGCCTTCGGCATTCGCGTAGAGCGCGAGGAAGTAGTACGAGTTCCACAGCGGCAGCACGGCCTGGCGGACGGCGTCGCGGATGCCCTTGTCGGTGACGACCAGGTTGCCGCCGCGCAGGATCGGGCTCGCCATCAGGTACCAGCGCATGGCGTCGGAGCCGTCGCGCTCGAGCACCTCGTTGACGTCCGGGTAGTTGCGCAGCGACTTGGACATCTTCGCGCCGTCCGAGCCCAGCACGATGCCGTGCGCGACGCAGGCGCGGAACGCCGGCCGGTCGAACAGCGCCGTCGCGAGCACGTGCAGCAGGTAGAACCAGCCGCGGGTCTGCCCGATGTACTCGACGATGAAGTCGCTCGGGTAGTGGTGCTCGAACCAGTCGGCGTTCTCGAACGGGTAGTGCACCTGGGCGTACGGCATCGAGCCCGAGTCGAACCAGACGTCGAGGACGTCCGGCACGCGGCGCATGGTGGACTTCCCCGTCGGGTCGTCCGGGTTCGGCCGGGTCAGCTCGTCGATGTAGGGCCGGTGCAGGTTGTCCAGCCGCACGCCGAAGTCGGCCTCCAGCTCGTCGAGCGAGCCATAGACGTCGGTGCGCGGGTACTCGGGGTCGTCGGACTGCCACACCGGGATCGGCGTGCCGAAGTACCGGTTGCGGGAGATCGACCAGTCGATCGCGTTCTCCAGCCACTTCCCGAACTGGCCGTCCTTGACGTTCTCCGGGTACCAGGTGATCTGCTGGTTCAGCTCGACCATCCGGTCCTTGAACTGCGTCACCGCGACGAACCACGACGAGACCGCGCGGTAGATCAGCGGGTTCCGGCAGCGCCAGCAGTGCGGGTAGGAGTGGTCGTAGGTCTCGTGCCGCAGCAGCACGGCACCCTGCTGCCCGGCCGAGCCCGTGCCGTTCTTGAGGTCCCGCACGATGTTCGGGTTGGCGTCGAAGACCTGCTGGCCCTCGTAGTCCGGCACGGTGGCGTCGAACTTGCCGTGCGCGTCGACCGGCGTGACCGGCGGGATGCCGGCGGCGTCGGTGACCACCTTGTCGTCGGCGCCGTAGGCCGGGGCGATGTGGACGATCCCGGTGCCGTCGTCGGTGGTGACGTAGTCCGCGGCGAGGACCCGGTGCGCGTTGTCGGTCCCGACGAAGTACGGGAACGGTGGCGCGTAACGGGTTCCGAGCAGCTGGGTGCCGGTGTAGCGCGCGACGACCGCCGGCTCTTCGCCGAGTTCACGCTCGTACGCGGCGACGCGCGCTTCGGCGAGCAGGAACCGCTTGCCGTCGCTCTCGACGACGACGTAGTCCACGTCCGGGTGCACGGCCGTGGCGAGGTTCGACGGCAGCGTCCACGGCGTGGTCGTCCAGATCAGCAGGTAGGTGCCGTCGAGCTCGTTGTCGTTGGCCTCCAGGCGGAACCCGACGGTGACGGCCGGGTCCTGGCGGTTGCGGTAGACGTCGTCGTCCATGCCCAGCTCGTGGTTGGACAGCGGCGTCGCGTCGCGCCAGCAGTACGGCAGGACGCGGTAGCCCTCGTAGACGAGTCCCTTGTCCCACAAGCGTTTGAACGCCCAGAGCACCGACTCCATGTACGTGACGTCGAGGGTCTTGTAGTCGTTGTCGAAGTCGACCCAGCGGGCCTGGCGGGTCACGTAGTCGCGCCACTCGTCGGTGTAGCGCAGCACGGACTCCTGCGAAGCCGCGTTGAACTTCGCGATGCCCATCTCTTCGATCTCGGACGTCTCGGTGATGCCGAGCTGGCGCATCGCTTCGAGCTCGGCGGGCAGGCCGTGGGTGTCCCAGCCGAAGCGGCGCTCGACCTTGCGGCCCTTCATCGTCTGGTAGCGCGGCACCAGGTCCTTGACGTACCCGGTGAGCAGGTGGCCGTAGTGCGGCAGGCCGTTGGCGAACGGCGGGCCGTCGTAGAAGACGTACTCGTTGTCGCCGTGCTCGCCGGCGGGGCGCGCGTCGATGGATGCCTGGAACGTCCGGTCCGTCTCCCAGTAGGCGAGGACCTGCTTCTCCAGCTCGGGGAAGGACGGCTGCGACGGCACACCCGCGCTGTCGTCGAGCTTGGCCTGGGGGTACATCCGGGTGCTCCTCGGTTCGTCTCTCTCGTACGGACGACCGGCTCCCGGTCACCCACACGGGGACGAGACGCCTTGCGGCGTTCCGCGGTACCACCCCGCTTGCCCGGCATCGTGCTCTCCGGGCCGCTCGTTCGACGGCTGTCACGGGCCGCACCCGTCCGGTTCTACTGAGAGCGGTGACGCTCGGTTCTTCCGGAGGCTCCCCGGTGATGGCCGGATCGACGCCTTGCTGGTTACCAGGTTAACCGGCCCGCGCAACCCGGTTGTCACGAGGGGCGGGTACGCCGGCCAGCGTCACGCCGATCGCCAGCAGCCACAACGTTCCCGCGATCAGGCCGGCGGTACGGAGGCCGCCGGGCGACCCGTCGCCCGCCACGGCGCCGAGCACCGCCACCCCGAGCGCGCCGCCGGCTTGGCGGGCGGTGTTGGTGATGCCGCTGGCGACGCCCGCGCGCCCGGGCGGGGTGCCGCCGACCGCGGCCGTCACGACCGCGGTCGTCAGCAGGCCCATGCCGATCCCCAGCCCCAGCAACGTCGACAGGAGGGCCGGATAGCCGCTGTTTTCCTTGAGCAGCACCAGGTTCAGCATCCCGGCCGCCCCGAGCGCGAGCCCGGCCACCATCAGCGGACGCGGCCCGGACCGGGCCACCAGCCGGCCCGCGACCGGTGCCAGCACCGAGAGCGGCAGGAACAGCGGCAGCACTTCGAGCCCGGCTTCCAGCGGCCCGGCGTGCCGGACGCCCTGCAGGTACAGCGTCAGCACGAGGATCGTGCCGATGCCGACGAAGTTCATCGCCGCCGCGACGAAGTTCGCGCCCGCCGTCCGCCGGGCGACGTCCAGGGGCAGCATCGGGTGCGCCGAGCGGCGCTCGACGACCAGGAACGCACCCAGCAGGGCGACCGCGAGCACCCCGGCGCCAATGCTCCGGCCGATGACCGCGTAGACCCCGGCGCCGAGCGCGGGCGCGGCGGTGACGATGCCGGCGACGTCGACCCGCCGCCCGGGCACGCGGTCGACGCGCGGGACGAGCCGACGGGTCGCGACGGCGGCCGCGAGCACGACCGGGACGTTGAGCCAGAACACCGGCCGCCAGCCGGCCGCGGCGACGATCGCGCCGCCGATCACCGGACCCGCCGACAGCGCCAGCGCCGACACGCCGGCCCAGATCCCGAGGGCTCGTGCGCGCTCGGCGCGTCCCGGGTAGGCGTTGGTGATCACGGCCAGGGTGCCCGGCAGCAGCAACGCGGCGCCCAGTCCCTGCCCGGCGCGGGCGACGACGAGCCACGCCGCGTCGCCGGCGAGCCCGCACGCGGCCGACGCGGCGCCGAACAGCGCGAAGCCCGCGAGGACGACCCGGCGGTGGCCGAAGACGTCGCCGAGTGCGCCGCCGGTGAGCAGCAGCGCGGCCAGGACGACCGCGTAGCCGTCCACCACCCACTGCAGTGCGGCGAGGTTCGCGCCGAGCTCGGTCCCGATGGAGGGAAGGGCGACGTTGACGACCGTGACGTCCAGCTGCACCAGGAACATCCCGGCGCACATAGTGAGCAGGAGCATGTCCCCAGTGGACCGCGCGGACGCTTCCGTCGCGGTGGAAGTGTGCCGGGAGCATCCTGGAGGCATGGCTGGAGGCAGGGAAGGCGACGCCGACATCGCCCGCACCGCGGCGCTGTTCGCGGACCCGGCGCGGGTCCGCGTGCTGCTCGCGCTCGCCGACGGCCGGGCGCTGGCGGCGTCGGTGCTGGCGGCCGAGGCCCGGCTGTCCGCGCAAGGAGTCAGCGCGCACCTGGCGAAGCTGCGGGCCGCGGGCCTGGTGGTCGCCGAGAAGTCGGGGCGGCACCGGTTCTACCGGCTGGCCGGCCCGGAGCCGGCGGAGCTGATGGAGACGCTGGCGCGGTTCTCGCCGGCCCAGCCGGTGACGTCCCTGCGCGAGGGCACGCGCGCGGAGGCGTTGCGGACGGCTCGGACGTGCTACGACCACCTGGCCGGCCGGCTCGGGGTGGCGGTGACGGCGGCGTTGCTCGATCGGGAGGCGCTGTCCGGGGCGTCCGACACGCGGCGGCGGCCGGGAGACCGGATTTCGGCTCCGCTGCGCGAGCACCCGTACACGCTGGGTCCGTCGGCGGCCGCGGTGTTCGGCGAACTGGGCGTCGACCTCGACGCGGCGGCGGCCGGACGTCGTCCGCTGCTGAGATTCTGCCTGGACTGGAGCGAACAGCGGCACCACCTGGCGGGCGCGCTGGGCGCGGCCGTCGCGACGCGGTTCGTCGACGCGGGCTGGGTGCGGCGGCGCGGCCGGGCGCATCGCGCCGTGAAGCTCACGCCGGAAGGAGCGCGGGCGCTGGAGACCCATCTGGGCTTGGCCGGCCTCGCCGCCTGACGGCGTGTCGTCGCACCGCGCTCGCGTGTCGTCGGCTAGCGGTGGGCGGCGACCATGGTCGCGTCGGGGCGGCAGCGGTCACAGGGAGTGAACCCGAGCTGACGGGCTTCGCCGATGCCGATCGGGATCGTGTCGCGCGTGCCCAGCCAGACGCACGTCGTCAGGTGGTAGCGCGGGTGCTCGTCGACGACCACGACCTCGTCTTCGAGGTCGGCCAGGACGGCGATGTCGGCCGCCGCGGTCTCTTCCTCACCCGGGTCGCTCTCGGGTTCGGGCTCGGGCTCGTCCTTGGGTTCGGTCTTGGCCTCGGCCGGGGCCTCCGCCGCGGCGGGTTCCGCGGTCACCGGCTCTTCGGGCTCGGGCGTGTCGGCCGGATCCCCCAGGTCACCGGCGGCCGGGATGAGGACGGTCTGCTCCGCTTCGGCCGGGTGCTCTTCGGCCGGCGGCTCTTCGGAGACGGGCTCTTCGGCGGCGACTTCCCGCGGTGCGGGCTCGGCCGGGGCCGCGGCACGGCGCCGGCGGCGCAGCCAGTCGGCGACCAGCATCAGCCCGGCCAGCACGGAGAGACCGATGGAAACCCACGCCCACAGCGAAGAAGCGGTGATGAGCGCGGTGACGAGCAACCCCAGAGCCGCCAGTACCAGTACCAGCACGATGTAAAGCACGGTGAATTACAGCACGAACGGGGCAAGATCGTCGGCCGACCCGCCCACGTGCGGTACCGGATCGGCTCCGAGCCGTGATCCACCCCGCCGGCTCGTGCCGACGGGGTGGATCAGCGGAAAGACTCAGCCCGCCTCGGCCCGCGGGCCGAACGAGTAGCCCTGGCCACCGCTGGTCGAACCGGACGGCTGCCCGGAGTTCGACGAGGCCGACGCCGGGGCCGCGGAGCCGCGGTCGTCGAGCTCGCGGAGCTGGGACTCGAGGAACCCGCGCAACCTCGTGCGGTACTCCCGCTCGATCGTGCGCAGCTCTTCGATCTTCTTGCCCAGCCCACCCTTCTCGGAGTTGAGGCTGTTCATCGTCTCGGTGTACTTGCGCTGCGACTCGCGCTCGAGCGTCGTCGCCTTGTCGCGCGCCTGGCGCTCCAGCGTCTCGGCCCGGGTCCGCGCGTCGTTCAGCATCGTGTCGACGCGCGTGCGCGCCTCGTTGACCATCGAGTCGGACTTCGCCCGGGCGTCCGAGAGCAGCTGCTCGGACTTGGTGCGGGCCTCGGCCAGCATCCCGTCGGACTCGGTCTTCGCCTCGGCGGTCAGCCGGTCGGCCATCTCCTGGGCGAGGCCCAGGACCTTGGCGGCCTGCACGTTCGGCTCGGCGCTGTCGCCGACCATCGAGTGCGCCTGGGTCTGCTCCATGGCGGACTGCGGCGGCGGCACCGGCGCGAGGCGCCGGGACGGCTCTTCGCGCATCGGGGGCTGCGCGGATTTGGCGTTGTCGAGCTCGCTACGAGTCGACTCGAGCTCGGCGTCGAGCTGCTCCATCTGCTGGCGCAGCTCGTTGTTGTCCTCGATCAAGCGGGCCAGCTCGGTCTCCACCAGGTCGAGGAACGCGTCCACCTCGTCCTCGTTGTAGCCCCTCTTGCCGATGGGCGGCTTGCTGAACGCAACGTTATGCACGTCAGCGGGGGTCAACGACATCAGATCACCTCACGCACTCCATGGCCTGCAGGTCCCTCCAAGTTCTTCCCCGATCAACTTGGAGTCGCCAGTTGCATCGCGAAGAACACAACCAGCAGCAGAACCATAATCGACAAGTCCAGTCCCACGCCGCCGATTCGAACCATCGGAATGATTCGTCTGAACAGACGAACCGGCGGGTCCGTCACTGTGTAGATGGTCTCGAGCGTCACCGCAACCCCTCCGGCCGGATGCCACTCACGGGCGAACGTCCGGACGAGTTCGATCACGATCCGCGCCGTCAGCAGCAGCCAGAAGGCGAACAGCACGTACCAGACGACCAGCCACACAGCTTCCACGTACCTACTCTAACCGGGCGTCCTCGGAGAAGACGCAGTTGAGGGGGTCGACGCGGCATCGGGTCGACAAAATCACGTCTGCTTGCGCTCAGCGGTAAGCGCGACTTCACCCGCGCAGGAACAATCCGCCCTCGGCAATCCGCCGGCGGTCCTCCGCGGTGACGTCCACATCGGGCGGTGAGAGAAGGAACACCTTGTTGGTGACCTTGTCCATCGACCCGCGCAGCGCGAACGCCAGCCCGGCGGCGAAGTCGACGAGCCGCTTGGCGTCCGCGTTCTCCATCTCGGTGAGGTTGATGATCACCGGGATGCCCTCGCGGTAGTGCTCGCCGATGGCGCGCGCCTCGACGTAGCTCGTCGGGTGCAGGGTCGTGATCCGGCTCAGCGGGTCACGCATCGGCGGCCGGGCCGGCTCGGTGACCGGGCGCAGGCGTGCGACCGGTTCCGGCTGCCGGTCCATCGCCAGCGCGCCGTGGACGGCGGGCTCGGCCGCCGCCACGGAGCGTGATCGGCTGCGGCTGACGGGCTCGTCGTACGTGTCGTCGACGTCGCGGTACCGTGAGCGGGACGTCCGGGGCGCGGGCTCCTCGTACGAGTCGTAGTCGTCGTCGTAGCCGCGCCGGTAGTCGTCCTCGGCTTCGTAGCCGTCGTCGTCTGCGGGCACCATCCCGAAGTAGGCCTTCAGCTTCTGCAGCGCGCTCATGCCTCTCCCTAGCCCTAGCCGCTCCCGCACCAACGCTTCTCCACGCCGTCAGTGCCCCGCGCGGACGAACACTAAACGTGACGGCCGCGCGAGCTCCCTACGGCGAGGCTAAACCGCGTCCGCCGAGCAACGCGGTTCCGACACGCACACAGGTCGAGCCGTGCGTGATCGCCTGCTCGAGATCATGGCTCATCCCGGCGGAGACTTCTGCGGCATTCGGGTGATCTTCACGGAGCCGCTCACCGGCCAGAGCGAGCCGTTCGAAGACCGCCGAGGGGTCCGCGCCGAGCGGTGCGACGGCCATCAGGCCGCGAAGCCGCAGTTCACCCATGTGAGTGACGCGCTCGGCGAGCGCGCCGAGCTCGTCCAGCGGGCAGCCGCCGCGCTCCGGGTCGTCGTCGAGGCTGGCCTGGATCAGCACGTCGAGGGGTTCGTCACGTATCTCTGCGTCACGAACCGCACGCACCGCCTTCGCGAGCGCGTCGGCGAGCCGGGCCGAGTCGAGCGACTGCACTTCCTGTGCCCACCCGACCACGGAACGTGCTTTGTTCCGCTGCAGCCGGCCGACCATGTGCCAGCGCAGCGCCGCGTCCGGCCGGAGCCCGGCCACCTCCGCGGCCTTCGGGCCGGCGTCCTGGTCGCGGTTCTCGCCGAGGTCGGTGACGCCGAGGTCGGCGAGCAGCGCGGCGTCGGACGCGGGGAACGTCTTGGTGATGGCGACCAGTTTGACCTCGTCCCGGGCGCGCCCGGCGGCGCGGCAGGCCGCGGCGATCCGCTCTTCGACCTCGGCCAGGTTCGCGGCCAGCTCGGCCTTGCGGTCGACTGTGTTCATGCCGCCTCCGCGGGGAAGAGAACGTCGGCGGTCATGCCTCGATCCAGGTGATGCCCGCGATCCGCCCGGTGGTGCCGTCGCGGCGGTAGCTGAAGAGCGTCTTGTCCTCGTTCGTGCACCGCGGGTCGACGCCGATCTTGCCGACGCCGAGGTCCGCGAGCTGCTGCCAGAGCCCGGCGCGCAGGTCGAGGCCGGGCGTGCCCTGGCGGGTCTTGCAGGCGCTGCCCGGAACGTGCTTCTCGACGTCGGCGGCCATCGCGGCCGGGACCTCGTAGCAGTCGCCGCAGATGGCCGGGCCCAGCAGCGCCTCGATGCGGCCCACCTCCGCGCCCGCCGCTTGCATCGCGGAAACCGCAGCCGGAACGACGCCGACCCGCGTGCCGACACGCCCGGCGTGCACCGCCGAGACCACGCCGGCCTCGGCGTCGGCCAGCAGGATCGGGACGCAGTCGGCGACCAGCACCACGAGCGCAACACCCGGGGTCGCGGTCACCAGGGCGTCGGTCGCCTCGGCGGCCCGGGTCTCGGAGCCGTCCACAGTGGTCGCCGTGCGGCCGTGGACCTGTTCCATCCAGGCCAGCTTGTCCTCGGCCAGGCCCAGCTCGGCGGCGAGGCGCTTGCGGTTCGCGAAGACGTTGCCCTCGTCGTCGCCGACGTGGTCGCCCAGGTTGAACGTGTCGTAGGGCGGCCGTGACGCGCCGCCCGCCCTGGTCGTCACCACTCGCCGAACCCGCACGAATCCTCCTGAACATCGCTGAAGGCCACCCCCTGCCGACTCTAGTCAGCGGGTGGTGGCCTTCAGTGTGGTGTCTAGCGCCGCATGAACGGCGGCACGTCGACCTCGTCGTCCGACGGGTCGTCGTGCACCGGCATCGCGCGGCCGGGCAGGCTGCCCTGGGTCGCGTTGGAGCCCATCGGCGAGTAGCCGCGCGAGCCGCCGCCCGGCTGCGGGAGCCCGCCCGAAGCCGGGTTCCCCGTGGCCGAGGGCAGCGGCGAGTGCGACCGCGGCGGCGCGACCGGGTAGCCGGAGCTGCCGGACGACGGCACCGGGGTGGCCCCCGACGGCGGCTGCGAGTTCGAGACCTGACCCGCGGCGGCCGAGGCCGTCGTGGACGACGAGCGCGAACCGAACGCCGGCGGGTCGAGCTTCTTGTGCGTCGGCGCGCCCGCGTCGAACCCGGCCGCGATCACCGTGACGCGGACCTCGTCGCCGAGCGAGTCGTCGATGATCGTGCCGAAGATGATGTTGGCGTCCGGGTGCGCCGACTCCTGCACCAGCGAGGCGGCCTCGTTGATCTCGAACAAGCCCAGGTCCGAACCACCCGCGATCGAAAGCAGCGCGCCGTGCGCACCGTCCATGGAGGCCTCGAGGAGCGGCGAGTTGATCGCCTTCTCGGCCGCCTGGATGGCTCTGCCTTCACCGCGTGCGGACCCTATTCCCATCAACGCCGAGCCCGCGCCGGACATGACGCTCTTGACGTCGGCGAAGTCGAGGTTGATCAGGCCCGGGGTGGTGATCAGGTCGGTGATGCCCTGGACACCGGACAGCAGCACCTCGTCCGCGGAGCGGAACGCGTCCATCAGCGAGACGCCGATGTCGCCGAGCTGCAGCAGCCGGTCGTTGGGGATCACGATGAGGGTGTCGCACTCGTTGCGCAGCGACTGGATGCCGTCCTCGGCCTGCTTGCCGCGGCGCTTGCCCTCGAAGGTAAACGGGCGGGTCACGACGCCGATGGTCAGCGCGCCCAGCTTGCGGGCGATCTGCGCCACGACCGGGGCGCCACCGGTGCCGGTGCCGCCGCCTTCGCCGGCCGTCACGAACACCATGTCGGCGCCCTTGATGACCTCTTCGATCTCTTCACGGTGGTCTTCGGCGGCCTTCTGGCCGACCTCGGGGGCGGCGCCCGCGCCGAGGCCCCGGGTGAGTTCGCGGCCGATGTCGAGCTTGACGTCGGCGTCGGACATGAGCAGTGCCTGGGCGTCGGTGTTCACCGCGATGAACTCGACACCCTTGAGGCCGACCTCGATCATGCGGTTCACGGCGTTCACGCCGCCACCGCCGATGCCGACCACCTTGATCACCGCAAGGTAGTTGTGCGGGGGCGTCATCGAAGTCCGCCTTCCTGATCGTTGTGCCCGTACAGCCCGCCGGCCGGTGATCAACTCTCAACCTAAACCGCAGATTGAGAGTTATGTCAACTGCCGACGTTAGGCAGGACGGTAGGCACCAGGCACGCTCTAATCCAGTAGGCACGCCGTGTGTCGCAAAGGTGTTTTGCCACAACACGTTCGAGCGCGCAAGAGCGAGGAGTCGGGAGCACCGCTCCGGCCGCGTCTGCTATGGCGCTCCCGTCAGGCCGGGACGGGCATGCTCATGAGCACGTCGGTGGGTGCCCCGCTGGGCGATCCGCCGGCCTGCTCGAGGCTCACCGCCAGGTGGTCGGCGCTCCCGACGCCGTCGGCGACGACCAGGCCGCCGTCGGCCGCCGAGGCGATCACCCCGGCCGAGCGCGGCGCGTCCTTGCCGGTGATCAGCCAGGCCTCGTAGACCTTCCCGCCCGCCTGCGCCGGCAGCCCGGCGTCCATCACCATCACGCGGTTCAGCGACTTCGACAGCACGACCGTCACGCCGCCGCCGGTGGGCGCCTCGCCGTGCGCGGTCTTCGCGTCCGGGGCCGCGAGCAGCGCGGCGACCGGCGCGTACCGGTCCTTCGCCTGGTCGAGCTGGGACTGCGCGGACTGCAGCTCCTGCTGCTGGGTCAGCGCGATCCCGCCGAACATCCCGCCCGCGGCGAGCCCGACGACGGCGGCCGCGGCCGCCACGACGACGGCCCAGCGCGGGGCCCGCGCCGACCGGCGGTGCCGCTCGGGTGAGCCGGGGCGGGTCCGCGGCGGCAGCTGGCGGGTGGCGTGCATGGCGGTCATGACCCGGTCCTTGAACTCCGGCGGCGGCTCCTCGGCCATCGCCGCGCCCAGCCGGGCCGCGGTCGCGCGCAGCTCGGCGACCTCCTGCGCGCACGAGTCGCACTGCTCGAGGTGGCGGGAGAACTCCGCCCGCTCGATGTCGGACACCGCGTCGAGCGCGAACGCGCCCGCCAGGGTGTGCATCTCCGGCGTGCTCACGCGGTCACCCCCAAGCAGTCCCGCAGGCGGATCAGCCCGTCCCGCAGCCGCGTCTTGATGGTTCCTTGCGGCGTCGACAGCACTTCGGCCACCTCGCGATACGTATAGCCCTGGTAGTAGGCGAGCAGCACGGACTCGCGCTGCAGATCGGTCAGGAAGGACAGGCACTTGCGCACCTGGGAGCGTTCGAGCCGGGCGGTGACGGACTCGGCGACCTCGTCGAACGGCCGGCCGCGGGCGGCTTCGAAGGTCGCCTTCTGCTCCCGCTCGGTGCTGGCGCGGGCCGAGCGGACGCGGTCGACCGCGCGGCGGTGCGCCAGGGTCATCGCCCAGTTCAGCGCCGAGCCCTTGTCGGGCGCGTACCGCGTCGCGGTGCGCCAGAGCTCGACGAGCACCTCCTGGGCGACCTCTTCGGACTGGGCCGCGTCGCGCACGATCCGCCGCACCAGCCCGAAGATCGGCCCCGCGAGCTGGTCGTAGAGCAGCTCGAAGGCCCGCTCGTCGCCTTTTGCGACGCGCACCATGAGCTCCTCGGCGGTCGGCCCCGCCGGGACTTCGGCGGGCACCGGGACCATCGGACGCGAGCGGGCCGGCTCATCCATGCAGCTGTCCTCCGGCGTTCTGCGGGGTGCGCGCGATGACCGGCGCCTTCCGCAGCCACAACGCGACGCCGTGGCGGCGGATCAGCGCGGACACCCGCTGCGGCAGCAGGGGCCGGGCCAGGACCAGCCGGGCCAGCCACCGCGGGTCCACCGGTCGGCGAACCCCCCGCAGCGTAGCGACCAGCGGCGTCGAGGTCCCGCGGCGCAACGCCACGGTGAGGTCGAGCAACGCTTCCGGGTGGGGCAGGCGCATCCGGTACTCGCCGTCCATCTCCTGGAACGGCGAGACGTAGAACGCCTTGTCCGCGCGGGCGCGGCCGGCCTCGTCGGGGTGCAGCAGGTAGGCGTGCCGGCCGCCGTAGGTGTTGTGCACCTCGGCGACGACGCACTCCAGGCGCCCTTCGGGGTCGTGGCACCAGTAGACGCTGATCGGGTTGAAGACGTACCCGAGCACGCGCGCGGCGGCCAGCATGACGACCTTGCCACCGCGCAGGTCGACGTCGCGTTCGGCCAGCCAGGCGTCCAGCTTCTCCCGGACCCCGCGCGGGTCGCTCGCCTTGAAGTGGTCACGGGGGTCGAAGCGCGCGAACGGACGCGCCCACCACGGCAGCTCCGGCGGCGCGTCCAGATCGACGAGCCACAGGTACACCCGGTGCGCGAAGGAGTGCGGCGGGTCGATCCGCCGCACGTGCGCGACCGTGGCGTCGTAGAGCGCGTTCGTCACCAGGCGACCCCGAGGCTTTCGGCGGCGCGGGCACCCGAAGAACAGCCGTCCTCGTGGAAGCCCCAGCCGTGGTACGCGCCGGCGTAGGCGAACACGCCGTCGTTGAGCTCGGGCAGGCGTCGTTGCGCCGCAACGGATTCCGGCGTGTAGACCGGGTGCTCGTAGTGCATCTTGGCGACCAGCGCCTCCTTGCCGGTGCCCGCGCCCGGGTTGAGCGTGACGACGTAGCCGGTCGGCTCGTCCAGCCGCATCAGGCGGTTCATGTCGTAGCTGACCTGGACCGCGCCGGTCGGGGCGCCGCACACCGGCGCCCGGTAGTTCCAGCCCGCGCGGGCGTCGGCCAGCGACGGCAGCACGCTCGTGTCGGTGTGCAGCCAGGCTTCGTTCTCCGAGTAGCGGAACGCGCCGAGCACGTCGCGTTCGGCGCCCGTCGGGTTGGCCAGCAGGGACAGCGCCTGGTCGGCGTGGGTGGCGATGACGACCCGGTCGACGCGGTGCGGGGTGTCGGCGTCGTCGCGGATTTCGACGCCGCCGCCCGTCCGCAGCACCGAGCGCACCGGCGTGGACAGGTGCACCGCGGTGAGCTGCTTGGCCGCGCGTTCGACGTATTCGCGGGACCCGCCGACGACGGTCCGCCAGGCCGGCGAGTTCTTGACCGACAGCATGCCGTGGTTGCGGAGGAACTCGAACAGGTAGCGCGCCGGGTAGCGCAGCGTGTCGCTGCGGTCGGCCGACCAGACCGTCGAGACCAGCGGCAGCATGAAGTGGTCGGTGAAGTAGCGGGTGTAGCCGCCGATGGCGAGGAACGCGCCGAGGGTGACGTCGCCGGCGTCTTTCGCGTCCAGCAGGCGCTTGGCGTGCCGATGGAACTTCTTCACCTCGGCCAGCATCCGCAGGTAGCGGGGCCGCGCGAGGTTGCCCCGCTGGGCGAACAGGCCGGGCAGCCCCTTCGCGCCGGCGTACTGCAGGCCGCAGCCGTCGCACCGGATGCTCATCGACATCTCGGTGTCGCGGGTGCGCACGCCGAGCTCCGCGAACAGCTTCAGCAGCGTCGGGTAGGTGCGCTCGTTGTGGACGATGAACCCCGAGTCCACGCCGATGGTGCCGCCGTGGGCACTGGGTACGTCGTGGGTGTGCGCGTGCCCGCCGAGCCGGTCGTCGGACTCGAAGAGCAGGACCTCGTGCTTGCGTTGCAGCAGGTATGCCGCCGTCAGCCCGGCCACCCCGCTGCCGATGACGGCGATGCGTTCTCCCGTGATCTCCACACCGGTGATTCGCCGCCGCACCGGATGTGGATTGGATGGACCCGGCACCAATCCACCGCGCAGGAGAGAGCGAATCCCGGACATGCCGAACAGCACCGCGCACCGCCTCGCCTCGTTCGCCGAAAAGCTCCTCGGCGGGCAGCTCCCCGTGGGCTTGCGGACCTGGGACGGAACCCGCGCCGGCCCAGTGGACGCGCCCACCGTCGTCCTCCGCAACCGCCGCGCCCTGCGCCGCCTCCTCTACGCGCCGGGTGAGCTGGGTCTCGCCCGCGCCTACGTCACCGGTGACCTGGACGTCGAAGGCGATCTCGCCGACGGCTTCCGCCGGATCTGGGCCCTCACCCGCGCGGGTGAGCTGAACCGGGTGAAGCTCGGTCCCCGCGACTGGGCGGAGGCCGCCAAGCTCGCCGCGTCGCTCGGGGTCTTCGGCCTCCCGCCGAAGCCGCCGGCCGAGGAGGCCCGGCTGACCGGGAAGCTGCACAGCCTGCTGCGCGACAAGTCCGCCATCGCCCACCACTACGACCTGGGCAACGCGTTCTACCAGCTGCTCATGGACGAGTCGATGGCCTACTCCAGCGCGTACTTCACCTCCGACGAGCCGGGCTACGGACTGGCGGAGGCGCAGGCCGACAAGCTGGAGATGATCTGCCGCAAGCTGGACCTGCGTCCCGGCATGCGGCTGCTCGACATCGGCTGTGGCTGGGGCTCGCTGCTGGTCCACGCGGCCAAGCACCACGGCGTGCACGCCGTCGGCATCACGCTCTCGGCCGAGCAGCTGCAGCACATCCGCGGCCGGCTCGCCCAGCACGACCTCGAGGACCGCGTCGAGGTCCGGCGCCAGGACTACCGCGAGCTGCCGGACGCGCCGTTCGACGCGGTGGCGTCGATCGAGATGGGCGAGCACGTCGGCGAGGTCAACTACCCGACCTACACCGCGACGCTGCACAAGATGGTCAAGCCGGGCGGGCGCGTGCTCATCCAGCAGATGTCCCGCGGGAACGTCGCCCCCGGCGGCGGCGCGTTCATCGAGCGCTACATCGCCCCGGACATGACCATGCGCCCGGTGGGCCGGACGGTCGACCACCTCGAGACGGCCGGGCTCGAGGTCCGGGACGTGCACGCGATGCGCGAGCACTACGTCTGGACGGTCCGGGCCTGGGCCGACACCCTGGAGGAGAACTGGGCCGACGTCGTCGCGCTGATCGGCGAGACCGGAGCGCGGGTCTGGCGGCTGTACCTGGTGGGCGGAGCACTGGCTTTCGAGGAGAACCGGATGGGTGTGGACCAGATCCTGAGCGTGCGGCCGGACGAGCACGGCGTCAGCGGCATGCCGGCGACGCGGGAGTGGCTCCGATGACCCTCGGCGGCACGCTGCTGCTCACCGCCGGCGTCACGCTCGTGGCGGTCGTGGTGACCTTCGGGATCGCGCGGGCGCGCGAGCGCTACGACACCGTCGACACGTTCTGGGGACTCGGCTTCGCGATCGTCGCGCTGGCCGCGTTCCCCTTCGGCGACGGTCCCCTGCCGCTGCGGCTGGTGGTCGTGGTCTTGACGGTCGTCTGGGGCGGGCGCCTTTCGCTGCACCTGCACCTGCGCAACCACAAGCTGCCGGAGGACCCGCGGTACGCGCGGATGGGGTTCGCGCCGCTGAAGATGTTCGTCCGCGTCTACCTGTTCCAGGGCGTGGTGCTGTACTTCGTCTCGCTGCCGGTGCAGTTCGCGATGTTCGGGACGGGCATCGGGGTGCTCGGCTGGCTCGGCGTCGCGGTGTGGCTGGTCGGGTTCGGGTTCGAGACGGTCGGCGACGACCAGCTGCGCCGCTTCAAGACCGATCCCGCGAACAAGGGCAAGGTGCTCGACACGGGCTTGTGGCGCTACACGCGGCACCCGAACTACTTCGGCGACGCGTGCGTGTGGTGGGGCCTCTACCTGCTGGCCTGCTCGACGTGGCCGGGCGCGCTGACGATCCTCTCCCCCGTGGCGATGACCTTCACCCTGGCCCGCGGCACGGGGAAACCCATGCTGGAGAAGGGCATGGCGCGCACGCGCCCGGCGTACGCGCACTACGTCGAGCGCACCAGCGGCTTCTTCCCGCTGCCGCCCAAGAAGGTCATTCCCCGGTGAGCCCGTCGGTCAGCTCGCGCAGCAGGTCGAGGTGGCCGACGTGCCGGGCGGTCTCCTCGATCATGTGCGTGAGGACCCAGCGGACGTTGAAGGTCTCGTTCTTGTGCGTGACCTCGTCGTCCAGGTCGTGCTTCGCCACGATCTCGCGACTGCGGGCGGACTGCTTCTCGTAATCGGCGAGCAGCTGTTCTGTCGACGTCCCGGCCGGGACCCGGAACTCGGCGTCCGGGTCCTGCTCGAGCTTGGCCTCCCAGGTGTCCTCCTCGCCGTCGACGACCACGGCGAACCAGAACCACTCGTTCAGCGTGAGGTGGGCGAGCAGACCGGCGACGGTCGTCAGCTCGCTGGGCAGATGTTTTTCGCGCGCTTGAGCTTCGGTGAGCCCGCCGGACTTCCACGCGACGGTGGCGCGGTGGTAGTCGAGCAGGCTCGTGAGGATTTCGCGCTCGCCGCCGGTCAGCGGGACCTTCGGGCGCTCGGGTCGTTCGGTCATGGGCCGGACTCTGCCAGAGGGGTCCGACAACTTTTCCGCAAGATCATTTATCCGGTCGTCTGCTTCCGATGCCGAAGTTCGGCTGGTGAGCCACATCTGACCAGGGCGAATCGGCACACTTGCCGCCCGGAAGAGACGGTCTCACGCCACGCTCCGATGACAGAGTAGTAGCCGTCGTACCGGTACTCGGTCATTCCAGTCAGAGGTTGTGGGCAGGACGGTCCGCCATGACGGACCACCCGCACAGGACGCTTCAACTGCCAACTGGTGTATAGCGCAGCGTTACCAGAAGCCTCGAACGTCTGATCTACAACCTGCACACCACGCGAATCACGACCGCCGTGCCCGGTGTAAACGATAAAGTCACCGGAATCCAAGTCTGCGGATTCGCCGACGACAATCGACTCGGCTCCAAGTCGTCGGGTACCCGCGATACCGGCTTGCATCGCTCGATGAACTCCCGATGCACTCAGTTCGAGCCGTGAACCAAAAACTACACCCTCGGGGAAGACGGCTCCAGGAGGCAACGAGAGCCAGGGGCGCTCGGTCGGCCGCACCGGAGCAGGCTCGTCGTCGGCACGCACACGCTTCTTCCTCGCACGTAGCCGATTCCGCAGTTCGGAGAACCTCGCCGGGACGCCTTCGAACATCGCCGTTTCCAATTGCGAGGCAACCCAGATCGGCCTTTTGACGTAGGGAACCTCGTAAAATTCCGCAATGAGTTCGCATCGACGGTCGTGCCCGCGAGGGTAGGTGAGCACGATGATCCGAAGGCAAACTCCCGGCGCGAACCCGAACAACAGGATCGCCACGAGAAGCTCCGGCCACACCCGAGCAAAATCGATGAGTTCGGACATCAGGCGAACCGTCCGATCATTCCGGTGAACCGGACGTCTCGCCGCGCAGACTCGAGCACGGCGCCGAGTTCCACGCAGCCCTTCTCGGTCAACTCGTAGTATCTCCTCGGAGGACGCTTCTTACCGCGCGTGGCAGTTGAGTCCTCCCAGCCATCGGTCAGCCAGCCCTCGTCGAGCATTCGCGCGAGCATGGGGTACAGGACCCCGGAACGAACACCGGCGCGCTGCGACAAGTCGTATCCCCACTGCCGCGCCGATGACTGCTCCATCAGCGCGAGAGCCACTTGCACGAGCGAGTGCGTCTTCCGCATAGGTCTTACTCTACATAGGTAGGCCTACTGCCGCACGCAGCACCTCGACTCACGGCACCGCATTACCTTGCGCACGATGTAATCGTGGACTAGGTTCATGGGCGTGCCGGATGAGTTCCTCTTGGACGAGCAAGCCTGCTTCGCGCTCTACGCGGCGTCGCGCGCGGTGACGGACTCCTACCGTCCCCTGCTCGGCGAACTGGGGCTCACCTACCCGCAGTACCTCGTGCTGCTGGTGCTGTGGGAGTCCGACGCCCGGCCGGTCAAGGAGATCGGCGAGGCACTGCACCTGGACTACGGCACGCTTTCCCCACTGCTCAAACGACTCGAGGCCAACGGGCTGGTCACGCGGGCGCGCCTGCCCGAAGACGAACGCACCGTGGTGATCAGCCTGACCGAGGAGGGCCGGACGATGCGTACGCGCGCCGCCGGTGTCCCGTCGGCCATCGGCTGCGCACTGGGCCTCGACGACTCCGGGCGGCGGCAGCTGATCGAAACCCTGCGGCGGCTGACGGCGTCGGCCGCCGCCCACTCACTTGGAGGCCCTGATGCCCAGCCGTGACGCGACCACCCACTGGGTCGGCGGACTGCAGAACGGGAAGGGCGAGGTCACGCTCGACTCGTCCAACGCCGGCACGTTCTCCGTGTCGTTCCCGACCCGCGCGGGCAACCCGGACGGCCAGACGAGCCCCGAGGAGCTCATCGCGGCGGCGCACTCGTCGTGCCTGGCGATGAACCTGTCGGGTGTGCTGGAAGCCCAGAAGCTGACGGCGGACTCGATCGACGTGAGCGCGGAGGTGACCCTCGGCCCGGCGGCCGGCGGCGGCTTCGAGATCAGCGGCATCGCGATCACGCTGCGCGCGTCCCTGCCCGGCGTGAGCGCGGAGCAGTTCGCGGAGTACGCCGAGACGGCGGAGAAGACGTGCCCGGTGTCGAAGGCACTGGCCGGCACGACGATCACCCTGGACGCGGCCCTCGTCTGAGGCCCGTCGCGAACGGCCCCCTCCTTTTCGCCGAGGGGGCCGTTTCGCGTCCGCGCACCAGCCGCGTCAGTGCACCTTGGCTCGATAAGTCGACTTCTTCGCCTGGTTCCCGCAGATCTCCATCGAGCACCACCGCCGCGTCCCCGGCCGGGACGTGTCCAGGAACAGCGCGCCGCAGCGCTCGCCCGCGCACCTCCGGACGCGCGCGAACTCCGGGGACGTCGCCAACTCGAGCGCGTCCCGCACCAGCAGTGCCAGCATCGCCGACGCCGGATCCGCAGCCTGCCAACGCAACTCGCCCGACGTCGTCAGCGACGGCGCGGGTACCGGCAGCGCCGCGAAGCGGTTCAGACGCTGCCGCGTCGCGGGACGCACGGAGTCCGTGAGCAACGCGTGGATCGCCTCCCGCGCCGCCCACGCGTCGTCGGCCGACGACGGGCGCACCGGGACCGGGTACGGGCCGAACGCGTCGATCCACGCTCCCCACGCCGTCGCGTCCGGGAGCTCCTCCACCGCCGCGGGCGTCCCGCGGTAGCGCAGCGTCCGGATGAAGTCGAGGCACGGTCTGCCCGCTCCGGAGCGGAATCGGTCCGTCATGGGGATCACAGTACGCCGGAACCGGTTTGACTGGTACCGTCGGGAACCGATCAAACCGGTTCCACAAGGGGGCGCACATGACGGACACGAAGCAGGAAGCCCCACCCGGCTGGCTCGTGCTGCTGCTGGCCGTCTCCTGTGGACTGACCGTCGCCAACCTCTACTACGCCCAGCCGCTGCTCGCCGAGCTGCGGCACACCTTCGGGGTCGGCGAGGCCGCCGCCGGCGGGGTCGTCACCGCCACCCAGATCGGCTACGCCGCGGGGATGCTGCTGCTCGTCCCACTCGGTGACCGCCTCGAGAACCGCGGCCTCGTCGCGACGCTGCTCGCACTCGCCACCGCGAGCCTGGTCGCCATCGGCGTCGCGCCGGGGTTCGGCGTGCTGCTGATCGCCTCCCTGGTCGCCGGGGCCACGTCGGTCGTCGTGCAGATCCTCATCCCGTTCGCCGCCGACATCTCCCCCGACGCCATCCGCGGCCGGATCGTCGGGCGGGTCGTGAGCGGGCTGCTGTTCGGCATCCTGCTCTCACGCGTGGTCGCGAGCTTCCTGGCCGAGGTCACGAGCTGGCGCGTGGTGTTCCTGATCTCGGCCGGCGCGATGGCCGCGCTCGCCGTCGTGCTGCGGTTCATCCTGCCGCGCCGGGCACCCAAGACCGACGTCCACTATGGACAGCTGCTGCGCTCGACCCTCGCGATGTGGAAGAAGCACCCCGCGCTGCGGCACCGCGCGCTGTACCAGTCGGCGATGTTCGGGGCGTTCAGCGCGTTCTGGACGACGATCGCCTTCGTGCTCACCGCGCCGCCGTTCAACTACAGCCAGCTCGGCGTCGGGCTGTTCGCGCTGGCCGGCGCGGCGGGCGCCGCCGTGGCACCGCTGGCCGGACGGCTGTCGGACCACGGCCACGGCCGGCGGCTCACCGCGGGCGCGTTCGCCCTCTGCGCGGCCGCCTTCGCGCTCGCCGGGTTCGGCGCCCACAGCGTCGTGCTGCTGGCGATCGCCGCGATCGCGGTCGACATGGCCGTGCAAGCGACGCTGGTGACCGGCCAGCATGTGATCTACCAGCTCGACCCGTCGGCGCGCGCCCGCGTCAACAGCGTCTACCTCGGCACGTTCTTCATCGGCGGCGCGATCGGCTCGCAGGCGGGCTCGATCGCCTACCACCTCGGCGGCTGGACGGCGGTCGTCGTCTTCGCCGGCGCCCTCCCGCTGCTCGGCCTGGCCGGAATGGCGCGCACCCGAGTGTGAAATCGATGAATTCGATGCTGCCCGGCCATTGTCCACAGTGCAGCCGAAAAGCGTAGATCACTGCCACATTGGATTCAGTCAACGCGCGGCTTTCCGGCCGAAAATGTCCGGAAGTGACGAAGACCGGACAAAAACGGTAACTCTCCAGCTGATCGACACGACGACCCCGGTGCCACCCAACTGGAGGTCTCGGGATCATGGCCTGGAACCCTCGTCGTCGCCTGTCGGTCACCCTTCGAAGAAGTCGCAAGCAGCTGGCGCGGGGAGTGGTTCTCCTCCTCGTCGCGGCTCTGCTGCCGCCGGCCCAGAACGCCGGCCTCGCGCCGCTGCCGACGTCCGCCTCGCCCGGGGGCGGCGCGGTCGACGTCCCCGCCCACCCGGACGGGGTGTCCTTCAACCCCAACCAGCTCAAGGGAATCCAGGCGGCCGACCCCGGCACCGGGATCAACCTCATCCAGCCGCCGACGGCGAACAACACCGGCGAAGCCCGGCTGAACTACCCGATCGAGCTCCCGCCGGGCCGGGGTGACGCGCAGCCGCAGCTGTCGCTCGCCTACGACTCGGCGAACGCCGACGGCTGGGCCGGCATGGGGTGGGACCTGCGCCTGCCGTCGATCACCATCGACACCCGCTGGGGCGTGCCGCGCTACGACGCCGGGCTCGAAACCGAGACTTATCTGCTCGACGGCGAACAGCTCACCCCCGTGGCCAATCGGACGCCACTGCTGGCCAGAACCGCGGAAAAGGTGTTCCACACCCGGACCGAAGGACAATTCCGCAGAATCGTCCGGCACGGCGCCACCCCGCGCGAATACTGGTGGGAGATCATCGCCAAGAACGGGACGCGGACGATCTTCGGCGGCCCGGCCGCGGCCGGCACCGACAGCACCACGCTCACCGACGACGCGGGCGACATCGCCGTCTGGGCGCTGAGCGAAACCCGGGACACCCACGACAACTTCGTGCGCTACCACCACGTCCGGGTCAGCGATCCGGGCGTCACCGGCGGCACCGTGCCCGGCGTCGCGCTGTACGCGCAGAAGATCACCTACACCGGCCAGGGCAAGATCGAAGGCCGCTACAGCATCACCTTCACCCGGGACCGCGACCGCGGCGAGCCCCGGCGGCCGGACGTCCAGATCGACGGGCGGAACGGGTTCAAGCAGGTCACGGCCGATCTGCTGCGCCGAGTCGACGTCTTCCTCGACGACAAGCCGATCCGCGGCTACGAGCTGAACTACCGCACCGGCGCGTTCGCCAAGACGCTGCTGCAGTCGGTGACCCAGTTCGGCGAAGACGGCTCGCCGTTCACCACCCACACCTTCGACTACTACGACGACATCCGCTCCGCCGACGGCCGGTACCAGGCGTTCGGCGACGCGCTGGGGTGGAGCGTGCCGGGCGACTCGCTCGGGGAAAGCGTGCCCGGCGGACACGCGAGCGCGCTGTCGGCCACGACGTCGCGCAGCGCCGGCGGGCACCTCTACGTCGGGTTCAACCCGGCCGTGGCCCGCAAGTCCGGTTCGGCGGGCGCCAAGGTCGGGTTCAACGCCGGCAGCTCCGAGGGTCTGCTCTCGCTGACCGACGTCAACGGCGACTCGTTGCCGGACAAGGTGTTCCGGACCGGCGCCGGGATCTTCTACCGGCCGAACCTCGCCGGCCCCGGCGGCACGCCGAAGTTCGGCGACACGCCGATCAAGCTCCCCAACCTCCCCGGGATCGCCGCGGAGGAGACCCGGTCGACCACGTCCGGCGTCGAGGCGTACTTCGGCGTGGCCGCGCAGCTCGACCAGGTCTCGACCACCACCCGCACCGACCGCTACCTCACCGACGTCAACGCCGACGGCATCGCCGACCTCGTGAACGACGGCGGCGTCCTGTTCGGGCACCTCGACGCCCAGGGCAACCCGGCCTACAGCACGAACAGCAACGACACCCCGGTGCCGATCGGCAGCGGCGCCGCGAACGGGACCATCGTCGGCGACCAGACCGCCGAAATCGAGCGCCAGGTCGACGCCTTCCCGCTGCTCGACAGCGTGCGCCGGTGGGTCGCGCCCTACGACGGCACGGTGCGGATCGGCGGGGGCGCGCGGCTGACCTCCGACCCCGGTGCCGACCGCGCCGCCGACGGCGTCCGCGTGGCCGTGCAGCACGAGGACACCGAACTGTGGGCGCAGCGCATCACCGCGCGCGACCACGCCGTGTACGCACCGTCCGGTGTGGACGGTGTCGACGTGCACCGCGGCGACCGGCTCTACTTCCGCGTCCAGTCCGTCGCCGACGGCCGGTTCGACCAGGTCGACTGGGACCCGGACGTCACCTACACCGGCGTCACGCCGACGACCGACGTCAACGGCCTCGACGCCTACCGCTACCTCGCCTCCCGCGACTTCACCCTGGGCGGCCGGCCCTCGACGGTCACCGCTCCCCTGACCGGGACGCTGCACCTCTCCGGTGACGTCTCCAAGGTCGGCCCGACGACCGACGACGTCGCCGTGGTGATCACCCGCAACGGCACCGACGTCTTCAGCCGCACCCTGCCCGCGGCGAGCGGGACGACCGTGCCGGTCGACCTCGACATCCCGGTGTCGGCGAACGACACGCTGTCCTGGCGGCTCAAGGTGGACTCGCCGATCGACGCGGGGACGCTGAACTGGGTGCCGTCGGCGCACTACGTCGCGGCCGAGGGCGGCGTGCCGGTCGTCGACCAGCAGGGCAACCCCACGCTGGTCATCGACCCGCCGTTCGACCTGGACCTCTATCCCGTCGACACGTCCACCGCGCCGCAAGGGACCTACACCGCGGACCGCACCGGGGACCTCGTCGTCCGGCCCGAGCTGGCACTCACCGGGGACGCGCACGTCGTGTTCACCATCAAGCGCCGGGGAGCGCTGCTGGCCAAGCGCGTCCTCGACGTCGTGGCCGGCCAGGTGCCCGACACGCAGCTCACGGTGCCGGTGAACGAAGGCGACGAGCTGTTCTTCGACTACTCCACGCTCGACACCGGCCTGGCGGGCCGGGTCACCGGTCAGTCGGCGTCGGTCAGCACCGACGGCGTGACTTTCACACCGGTGCCGAGCGCGTTGCACTCCTCGGCCGAGCAGGGCGCCTTCGCCCAGCCCTACCGCGGCTGGGCGGCCATCGGCTACCAGGGCAACCGCGACCGCGCGACCGCGCCGATCAAGCAGTCCGACCTCGTGATCGACGCGAGCTACCGGGACAGGATCCCGGGCGCGCCACAGGAGTCCGACGTGCCCGGCTTCGACGGGCGGGTCAGCACGCCGAACGCCGTCGTGCTCGCCCCGCGGCCCGCGCTGGAGCGCTGGGGCAGCGACGACGGCAACACCTGGATCGCCGCCGGCTCGGCGGCCTCGTCCCGGTTCGGCACCGACCGGATCGACGTCGCCCAGGACGCCGACATCGCCGGCGCGACCGGCGTGTCCCGGGTCGCGCGCACGCAGCAGATCTCGACCACGTTCGGCGCGAGCGTGCCCGGCGTCCCGATCGGGGCCGGGGCCAGCGTGGCCCGCGGCCGCAGCTCCGGGCAGGTCGACTTCCTCGACCTCAACGGCGACCGCTTCCCCGACGTCGTCGGCCCGGCCGGGATCCAGTACTCCGACCAGACCGGCGGGCTCGGCACGACCCGCGGCAGCCTCGGCACCGGCAGCGTCCGCGAGTCCGACTCGACGGCGTTCACCGCGTCGGCCAACGCCGGCAGCCCGGCCCGCAGCGCCGCCAACGGCCGTGGCATGTCCGCGCCGTCGGCGGACAAGCCGGCCACCACGGCGCAGTCCGGGAGCGAGCTGCCGAGCCTCGGCATCGGCGGCAGCGTCGGCGGCGGCGAGTCCGACGCCGCGTTCGACCTGCTCGACATCAACGGCGACACGCTCCCGGACCGCGTCTACGCGGACGGGAACGCGGCGCTCAACCTCGGCTACCGGTTCGCGGCGCCCGAGCCGTGGCCGGGCGGCCCGCTCGCCGGCTCCAGCACCCGCAGCAGCGGCGCCAACCTCGGCTTCAACACCGACTTCTACGGTCTGGCCGGCGGGGTTTCGGCCACGAACGGCGAGTCCAAGTCCGAAGCCGGGCTCCAGGACGTGACCGGCGACGGCCTCCCGGACCGGGTGTTCTCCCGCAACGGCCAGCCGCTCTCCGTCGCGATCAACACCGGCAGCGGCTTCGCGCCACCGACGCCGTTCGGCGGCAGCCAGGCCGGGATCACCACCGACAGCAGCGCGAACCTCGGCGCCGGTGCCTACTTCACCTTCGGGTTCTGCCTGGGCATCCTGGGCGGCGCCTGCGTCGTGTTCAACCCGGGCGCCGACACCTCCCGGGGCATCGGGCGCAGCGAGGTCGCGCTGCGGGACGTGAACGGCGACGGGTACGCCGACCAGGTCCGCTCCACCCGCGACGACGAGCTGGTCGTCGCGGAGAACCGGACCGGGCGCACCAACCTGCTGCGCACGGTCAACCGCCCGCTGGGTGCGCGCTTCGAGCTCGACTACACCCGCGACGGCAACACGGAGAACCTGCCGCAGTCGCGCTGGGTGCTCTCGCGCACGACGCTGTTCGACGGCCACCCGGGTGACGGCCAGGACTTCCAGGTGTCCACCTTCCGCTACACCGACGGCCGGTTCGACCGGCTGGAAAGGCAGTTCACCGGCTACGGCCGCGTGGTCAGCGAGCAGCGCGACGGCGACACGGTCTACCGCAGCACCACCAGCGACTACCGCACGGACACGGTCTACGCGCGTGGCCTGCTCACCCGCACCGCCACCGCCGACGGCGGCGGGCACCTGTTCACCGAGACGCTCAACAGCTACGTCCTGCGGGACGTGGCCACGGGCAAGATCGCGGACCCGGCCAGCACCGTGGCCACGGTGTTCCCGCTCTTGTCGCGCACCGAGCAGCGCTTCTACGAAGGCGGCGCGGCCGCGGGCAAGACGACCGCCACCGAGAACGAGTACGACGCGTTCGGCAACCTGACCCGCGTCCTCGACACGGCGGACACCGGCGCCGCCGACGACGTCGAGACGAAGATGCAGTACACGGCGGCCGACGCCGCGTGCCGCGACCGCAACATCGTGGGCGTGCCGGACGTCGTGGACGTGGTGGCCGTCGCGGCCAAGGCGACGACCCGGCACCGGGAGTCCACAGTGGACTGCACGACCGGCGACGTCCGGCAGGTGCGCGCGGTGCTGGCCGACGGCTCGAAGGCCGTCACGGACATGGAGTACCTCGGCAACGGCAACCTCAAGGCCGTCGTCGGGCCGGCGAACAAGGCCGGTCAGCGGTACCGCCTCGACTACGGCTACGACCCCGTGGTCGGCGTCCACATCGAGACCATCGTGGACAGCTACGGCTACCGCACGGCCATCACGCACAACTACAAGTACGGCCTGCCGGAGACGACGCTGGACAAGAACTTCCAGCGCGTCCACACGAACTACGACCGGTTCGGCCGGGTGTCCTTCGTCGCGGGGCCGTACGAGATCCCGGAGAACCGGGTGACCGTGAGCTTCGAGTACCACCCCGAAGCGCCGGTTCCGTACGCCGTCAGCAGGCACATCGACAACACGGCCGGCAGCGTCCGGGACGACACCATCGACGTCGTCCAGTTCACCGACGGGCTCGACCGGGTGCTGCAGACCAAGAAGGACGCCAGCGTCGCGACCGAAGCCGGGGCGGACCCGGAAGCGGTGATGACCGTGTCCGGGCACACCGTGTACGACTTCGCCGGGCGCGCCGTCGAGCAGTACTACCCCGTCACCGAACCGAAGGGAGATAACAACTTCGCGTTCGACACCGCGGTCGACTCCGTCACGCCGACGCGGCTGGGCTACGACATCCTCGACCGCACGATCCGCACGGAGATCCCGGACGGAGGGGTGTCCAGCACCGCCTTCGGGTTCGGCGCCGACCGGTCCGGCACGACCCGGTTCGAGACGGTCAGCACCGACGCGAACGGCAAGCAGCGCCGCAGCTACTCCGACACCCGCGAGCTGACCACCGCGGTCAAGGAGGCCAACCCGGCCGGCGGCCAGCCGGTGATCTGGACCAGCTACGGCTACGACGCGATGGGCCAGATCACGTCCGTCGTCGACGACCGGAACAACACGACGAAGGCGACGTACGACAACTTCGGCCGGCGCACGGCCGTGGAGAGCCCGGACTCGGGGAAGGTCGAGACCGGCTACGACCTCGCCGACAACGTCACCAGCAAGGTGACGCCGACCCTGCGCGCCCAGCGCAAGGCCATCCAGTACGACTACGAGTTCACGCGGCTGACCGGGATCCGGTACCCGGTCTTCACCGGCAACGACGTCCAGTACACCTACGGCGCGCTCGGCGCCCCCGAGAACGGCGCGGGCCGGATCACGTCGATCCACGACGCCGCCGGCACCGAGACCCGCGGCTACGGGCCGCTCGGCGAGCTCACCCGGGAGACCCGGACGCTCGGCGGTGACGTGGGCACCAAGGACGACCGGGGGAAGTCGTTCACCACGACGACCCGGTACGACACCTGGAACCGGGTGCTGGAAACCACCTACCCCGACGGGGAGGAGCTGACCTACGGCTACGACACCGGCGGGCAGGTCACCCAGCTCACCGGGGTCAAGAACGGCACCCAGTACGCCTACCTGGCGCGGCTGGACTACGACAAGTTCGAGCAGAAGGTGCTGCAGGAGACCGGCTCCGGTGTCCGGACGACCTACCGCTACGACGCCACCGACCGGCGCCTGGCCACGCTGAAGTCGGCGCAGCCCGACGGGAACACGTTCCAGAACCTCTCCTACGGCTACGACAAGGTCGGCAACGTCACCACGCTGACCAACGACGTCGCGGTGCCGGGCGCCAAGGAGCTCGGCGGTCCCAGCAGCCAGACCTACGGCTACGACGACCTCTACCGGCTCACCTCGGCGACCGGGTCGTACCGCAACGACAACGCCAAGCTGAACCACTACCAGCTGGACCTGGCCTACGACACGCTCAACAACACGACGAACAAGACCCAGAAGCACGACCTCACGGCCACGTCGGGCGCCACCCAGCCGCAGAGCAAGACCAGCTACACACAGAAGTACACCTATTCGGCGCTGCCGCACGCGCCGAGCAAGATCGGCACCGACGTCCAGAAGTACGACGCCGGCGGGAACCTGATCGACATCACCGCCGGCAGGAGCGCCGATGCCGCGAGTGCTGACTCCGTGGTGCTGACGGCCGAGACCAGTGGCGGCAAGCGGACCCAGTTCGTCTGGGACGAGGAGAACCGGCTCGCGTGCGCCTACGACGACGAAGACGACACGGTCAAGCAGGAACCCGCGTCCTGTGACGACAAGGGCGACCAGCCCGACGTCCGGTTCGTCTACGACGACGCCGGCAACCGCGTCGCCAAGGAGGGCAAGCAGACCCACGTCGCGATCGGCACCACCTACAGCCGGGTCGACGGCAAGCCCGTCAAGCACTACTTCCTCGGCGACACCCGGCTGCTGAGCAAGAAGGCCGCCGACGCGGGGTACGAGCACGACCAGTTCTACTTCCACGCCGACCAGCTGGGTTCGGCCACGTACGTCACCGACGAACACGGCAAGCTCGCCTCGCACCAGGAGTACTTCGCCTACGGGGAATCCTGGGTCGAGGAGAACAAGGCCCAGGAACCGGTGCCGTACCAGTACAACGGGAAGGAGTTCGACAAGGAGACCGGGCTCTACTTCTACGGCGCCCGCTACTACAACCCGCGCACGAACCTGTGGCAGAGCGCCGACCCGGCCGCCGGGTCCTATCTGGACGGTGCGCCGAACGGCGGCGTGCACCAGCCGTTCAACCTGGCGTCCTACAGCTACGCCTCCGACAACCCCGTGCGGCTGTCCGACCCGGACGGGCGCAGCACGTGGAACCGCGTCATGGGCGGGCTGAAGCTGGTCGGCGGGTTCGCCGAGTCCGCCACCGGGGCTACGGTCGGCGTGGCGACGTCGTGGACCGGCATCGGCGCGGTCGCCGGAGCCGTGGTGTTCGTCCACGGCGCCGACACCGCGGCCACCGGGCTGCGGCAGCTCGTCTCCGGCGAGGACGAAAGCTCGCTGACCAGCCAGGCCATCCAGCACACGACCGGGCTGAGCAAGGAGACCGTCGACCAGGGCGAAGCCGTCGTCTCGCTCGGTGCCACGCTGGGCATGACGGCGGCCCTCAAGGCCCCGCAGATCGCCGCCGCCACCAGCTCCAACGGCTCGGTTTCCCGGGCGCTGGCCTCGACCGGCCTGATCGCGGGCGGGCTGTCCAAGCCGGGCGCGCTGCGCGCGGCGGCGATCGAGGTGCACGACCTGGCCCTGCTCGAGAAGGGCGGGCAGATCCGGCACACGATGTCCACCGTGGCGTTGCACGAGGCCCGGCTGGCCGACGGCACGACGCAGATCTTCGCGTCGGGCTCGAGCGGCCGGCTGTCCACGGCGCAGATCGCGCGGCTGGTCGAGCTCGGCGTGCCACGGGCGAACATCGTGCGCGGCGGCTTGCACGCCGAACGGAACATCCTCGCCGCCGTACCGGAAGGAGCGGAGCAGGTGCGGTGGGGCATCGCCTGGAGCACGGCCAACAAGCCGGTACCTTGTGGCAAGTGCGCCCCGTTCCTGAAGGGCATCATCGAAGGAGCCGAATGACCTCGGTCGACATCGGCTCGCTGGCCGCTTCGGCGGCCGGCGGGCCGGCCACCCGCTCTCCGGCCGACGGCTGGGCGGCCTGCGCCACGATCTGGGCGCGGGTCTACGTCCAAGCCGGCCCCGGGTGGGCGAAGTGGCCGCACCTGGCCGCCACGGCCGGCGCGGCGCTCACCACCGCGCTGGCCCGTGCGGCCGGAGCCGAGGTCTCCGGCGAGGAGGACATCGCCCGCCTGAGCGCGTTCGACGTCGAAGACGACGGGTCCGACGAGTGGCAGCACGTCCTCGACCTGACGACGATGCTGCTGGCCGCGTTGTCCGACGACGACGTCGAATCCACGCTCGAGAGCGCGGTGACGACCTACCTGGAGGGCACGTTCACCGTGCTGGCCAACGACCACGCCCGCACCGCCGGCCGCCCGCTCGGCCAGCCGGAGGCGGAAGAGGCACTGGCGGCCGACGAACGTTGGCAGCGCGCGGTCGGCTTCGTCCGCGCGCTGTGAGCTAGCCGAACACCGCCCGGTTCGCCTCGGCCCACTCCGCGTAGGTCGTCCCCGGGCGGCCGAGCAGGTCTTCGACGACACCGGTCGGGACCTGCGGGTGCCGCAGGGTTTCCTCGAAGCCGTCCATCAGCCAGTCGACGGCGGCTTCGGGGACCCCGTACCCGACCCACTGCGCACGTTGCTGTGCCCTGGTCAGCTCACGGAACCGGATTTCCTTGCCCAGCACGGACTCCAGCGTCGCGACCTGCCCCCGCAGGCTGATCGCCTCCGGTCCACTGAGGACGTACGTGGCGCCTTCGTGGCCTTCGGTGGTGAGCACGCGGGCGGCCACCGCGGCGATGTCCCCGAGGTCGATCGGGGTCTGCGTCGCGTCGCCGTAAGCCATCGCGGCCTCGCCCGCGGCGACCATGGGCGCCCAGTCGAGCGTGTTGTTCATGAAGACGCCGGGACGCAGGAAGGTCCATGCGAAACCGGCGTCACGGACCGCCTTCTCGACGGCGCCGTACTCGTTGCCGCTGGAGCCTTCGTGGTCGTCCCCGACACTGCTGCCCGACAGCGCGGCCACCCGCTTGATGCCGGCTTCGGTGGCGAGTGCGCAGAACTTCCGGACGGTCCGCGCCATCGGGGCGAGGTAGACGGCATCGACGCCGTCGAGCGGCAGGGTCGACGGCCGGGCCAGCGACCCGACCACCACTTCGGCCTCCGGCGGCAGCTTCGCGCGTTCGGGGTCGACGGTCAGCGCTCTGACCGGCGCTCCCAGCGCCAGCAGCTCGTCGACCACCAACCGGCCCACGCTGCCGGTCGCGCCCGTCACCAGGATCGTCATCGTCATGCCCTCCTCGTTCTCGTATGCCGTACGAGATCGTACGGCATACGGGAACCCTGGCGCACGTAAAACCAGACTTCAGGACGTGATGGTCGGCAGCTCAGGCGCCGCGACGTCGTAGACCTTGCCCTCTTGGGTGAGCAGCGCCGCCAGGACCTTGGCCTTGCGGTCCGTCTGCTCCGGTGTCCCCCAGCGGACGATCTTGCCGCTCGACAGCGTGAACTCCACGCTCGCCGGGGTCTTCGCCGTCGCCGTCGTGACCTGCTTCAGCAGCTGCTCCGGGATCACCCCGAGGACCGCCGTCACCGCCCGGGTCACCGGGTCGTCCGCCGACACCTTCGGCAGCTTGAGCTCCGGTAACCCCGCCGGTCGTGACGGCACCGTCTTGAACACCACGCCGCCGCCGTCGACGAGGTGGACGCCGTCGCCGCCCGGGCCGCTGTCGAAGAACGCGATCGCCGTCCGCTCGGTCACCGTGATCTCGACCGTGTTCGGCCACGACCGCGACACCTCGACCGTCGCGATGCCCGGCATCCCGGCCACCCGGTCGCGGATGTCGTCGGTGCTCAGCAGCAGCATCGGCTTGTCCAGCGGCACCGCCGCGACCGCGCGGATCCGGTCGGCCGCCACCGTGCGCGAACCGCTGACCGAGACGTCCTTCGCGCCCAGCATCGAGCTGAAGAACAGCAGATACACCAAGGCGATCACGGTCAGCACCGAGAGCAGGGCCACCCACCGGCGGCGGATCTCGACCCGCCGGTTGGGCCGGTTGCGCGGCGACGGACGCGTGGCCGCGCGGGTGCGGCGGCGCTCCTCGTCGGAGCGCCGCCCCCGGCGTTCCCGCGCCAGGGCGGCACGATCCCGTTCGTCCTCTTCGGACGGACGGCGGCGTTCCCTGGTCGGACTCATCGGCTCAGCGTTTGTCCAGCTCGGCGAGGATCTCCGGGCCCAGCTGCGTCACGTCCCCGGCGCCCATGGTGACCACGAGGTCGCCGGGCTTCGCCAGCCCGGCCACCAGCGGCGCGGCGACGTCGAACGCCGGCTCGTAGTGCACCGTCGCCGTCACCCGGTCCGCGATCAGCGCGCCGGTGACCCCGGGCTCGGGCTCCTCGCGCGCGCCGTAGACGTCCAGCACGACGACCTCGTCGGCCTGCGACAGCGCCTCGGCGAACTCCGCCGAGAACGTCTTGGTCCGCGAGTACAGGTGCGGCTGGAACACCACGATCACCCGCCCGGTCCCGGCCGCCGTCCGGACCGCGCGCAGCTGCGCGGACACCTCGGTCGGGTGGTGGGCGTAGTCGTCGTAGACGCGGACGTCGCCGGCGCGGCCCTTGAACTCGAACCGCCGCCGCACGCCGCCGAACACCGCGAGCCCCTCGACCAGCCCTTCGACGGGCGCGCCGAGCTCGATCCCGGCCAGCAGGGCCGCGAGCGCGTTGTTCGCCATGTGGTCGCCCGGCACCGCGACCTTCACGTCGATCAGCTTGGTCTTCAACGAGATCCGCACGACCCCGCCGTCGGGCTGCGGCTCGTAGGACATGACCTTGGCGTCGTCCGGCCCGCTGACCCAGTGGCCGTACCGCTGCACGCGGACACCGCGCTTCGCGGCGGCGTCGCCCAGCGCGTCGGCCCCTTCGTCGTCGGCGCAGACGATCAGCAGCCCGTCCGGGTCGAGCCGGTCGACGAACTCGGTGAACACCTTCGTGTAGGCCTCGGCGGTGCCGTGGTGGTCCAGGTGGTCCGGCTCGACGTTCGTCACGACCGCGACCGACGGCGAGTAGGCCAGGAACGAGCCGTCGCTCTCGTCGGCCTCGGCGACGAAGATGCCGCCCTCGCCGTGGTGGGCGTTGGCCCCGGACTCGTTGAGGTCGCCGCCGATGGCGAACGACGGGTCGAGCCGGCAGTGCTGCAGCGCCACGGTGAGCATCGACGTCGTCGACGTCTTGCCGTGCGTGCCCGCGATGCAGGCGACGCGGTGGCCCTCCATCAGCCCGGCCAGCGCCTGGGCCCGGTGTAGCACCGGGATCCCCGCGGCGCGCGCCGCGGCCAGCTCGGGGTTGGTCTCCTTGATGGCCGTCGAGACGACCACCGACGACGGCGGCTCGGCGAGCGCGGTCAGGTTCGCGGCGGCCTGGCCGACGAACAGCTCGGCGCCCTGGGCCCGCAGCGACAGCAGCGCGCGCGACTCCTTCGCGTCCGAGCCCGACACGAAAGCACCGCGGGCCAGCAGGATCCGCGCGATACCGGACATGCCGGCGCCGCCGATCCCGATCAGGTGCGCCCGGCGCAGCTCTTCAGGCAGTTCAGGCACCAGCGGCCTCCAAGACGATGCGGGCGAGGGTCTCGTCGGCCTCGCGGTGGCCCATGCCGGCCGCCGCCGCGCTCATCTTCGCGACGCGGTCGGCGTCGGTGACCAGCGGGACGACCAGCTCGGCGACCTTGGCCGGGCTCAGGTCGGCGTCGGCGATCATCAGCGCGGCCCCGGCGTCGACGGCGGGCCGTCCGTTGGAGGCCTGCTCGCCGTTGCCGATCGGCAGCGGGACGAACACCGCCGGCAGCCCGACCGAGGTCACCTCGGCGACGGTCATCGCGCCCGAGCGGCAGATCGTGACGTCCGCGGCCGCGTAGGCCAGGTCCATCCGCTCCAGGTACGGCACCGGCACGTACGCCGGCTTGCCCGGGAACTCCTGCACGACCAGGGTGTTCTTCGGGCCGTGCGCGTGCAGCACGCCGACCCCGGCGTCGGCCAGGTCCTTGGCCGCGCCGGACACCGCGGCGTTGATCGACTGCGCGCCCTGCGAACCGCCGAACACCAGCAGCGTCGGGGCGTCCGGGTCCAGGCCGAAGTGGGCGCGGGCCTCGGCCCGCAGCGCGGCGCGGTCCAGCGAGGTGATCGACCGCCGCAGCGGGATCCCGACGACCTCGGCCTTCGGCAGTGGCGTCCCCGGGACGGCGACGGCGACGCGGGCGGCGAACCGCGCGCCGACCTTGTTGGCCAGGCCGGCCGACTTGTTGGCCTCGTGCACGACGATGGGGACGCGCCCTCGCGCGGCCAGGTAGGCGGGCAGGGCGACGTAGCCGCCGAAGCCGACGACGACGTCAGCGCCGACCCGGTCCAGCACTTCACGGGTCTTGCGGACCGAGTCGCGGACCTTCAGCGGCAGCCGCAGCAGCTCCGGGGTCGGCTTGCGCGGCAGCGGGACCGGTGGGATCAGCTCCAGGTCGTAGCCGCGGGCCGGGACCAGCTTGTTCTCCAGGCCGCGCTCGGTCCCGAGGGCGATCACCGTCGCGTCCGGGCGCAGCCGCATGACGGCGTCGGCCAGGGCGAGGGCGGGTTCGATGTGTCCTGCGGTGCCACCACCGGCGACCACGACCACAGGCCCTTTGCCCGTGGCGGACCGCTCGGTTCCCTTGACGGGCTTACTCACCAATGACCTCTCCGGTTCGCGGTACTCCGGGTACCACGGCTCGCTGTTGTCCGCGCGGCCCCGCCGCGTGACGTGGCCGTGCTCGTCCGTGCCGCGCTGCGGCGCACCGGTTCGCGGACCGACCTGCGTCGTTCCTGCGCCGGGGCGGGCCGCGCCGCACGGGGCGCGGGCCTGGCCGCCTTCGCCCCGGTGCGCGCCGCCCCCTTGCGGGTGGCGGGCGGGCGGTACGGATCGGGCGCGGGCAGCCGCAGCAGGCGTCCGAATTTACCCGGCCCCTGTGTGCGCAGCGCGGCCACCGCCTCCGGTTCGTGCCGGGCGGCGTTCGCGAGCACCCCCATGATGAGCATGGTGATCACCAGCGAGGTGCCGCCGTAGGAGATCAGCGGCAGCGTGACGCCGGTGACCGGCAGCAGGCCGACGACGTAACCGATGTTGATGCCGGCCTGCGCCACGAGGAACACGGTGAGCGTGCCGGACACGATCCGGATCCACGGGTCGATGTTGCGGGTGGCGATCCGCAGGCCCACGACGGCGACCGCGGCGAACAGGGCGAGCACGACGACGCACCCGATCAGCCCGAGCTCCTCGCCGATCAGGGCGAAGATGAAGTCGTTCTGCACGTTCGGCAGGTAGTTCCAGCTGGCCGCGCCCTGGCCGAGGCCCTTGCCGAGCAGCCCGCCGTCGGCGAGCGCCAGCTTGGCCTGGTTCGCCTGGAAGCCCTCGGCGCTGGTGTCGGCGTCCGGCGAGAGGAACGACATGACGCGGGCGAGCCGGTAGGGCGCGATGAGGGCGAGCACGAGCACGCCGGCCAGGCCGCCCGCGAGGATCACGCCGAACAGCCGTTTCGGGGCGCCGGCGAACCACAGCAGCGCCAGCAGGACGACGGCGAGGGTGACCGTGCCGCCGAGGTCGGGCTGCAGCATGACCAGGGCGAACATCAGCAGCGCGATCGGCACCACGGGCACCAGCAGGTGCCGCCACTGGTGGATCACGTTGTACTTGATCACCAGGATGTGCGCGCCCCAGAACGCCAGCGCGACCTTCGCGGCCTCGACCGGCTGGAAGGTGAAGTCGCCGAGGCGGAACCAGCCCTGCGAGCCGTTGACCGTCGACCCCAGCGGGGTCAGGACCAGCACCAGCAGGCCCAGGCAGATCACCGTCGCGGTGGCCGACATCCGCCGGATCCGCTCCAGCTTGACGCGCATGCCCAGCCAGAACACCACGCCGCCGAGCGCGACGAACACCAGGTGCTTGGTGAACAGCGCGTACACGCCGCTGCCGGTCTTCGGGTTGTACGAGCCGACCGACGACGCCGAGAGCACCATGACGATGCCGATGACGGTGAGCACACCGGTCAGCGCGAGCACGAGGTGGAACGACGCCAGCGGGCGCGAGAGCCACGCGGTCAGCGCGGTCCGGAACGCGACGAAGCCGCTCTCCTTGCGCTCACGGCGCGGGCGCTTCGGCGGTGTCTTGGGCTTGGGCTCAACTGCCGTCACTCGGCTCCCCCGCTGCGTCGTCGCGGAGGACGTGCACCGCCGCGGCGAACGCGTCGCCGCGCTCGCCGTAGTTGCGGAACATGTCCAACGACGCCGCGGCGGGTGCGAGCAGCACCACGTCACCAGGCCGGGCCATCGCGCTGGCCGCACTCACCGCCGCAGTCATGGGTTCATGGTCACCCGGACGGAGGCTGTTCACCGGGACATCGGGCGCGTGTCGCGCGACCGCGGCGGCGATCACGGGTGAATCGACCCCGAGTAGCACAACTCCGCGCAAACGGCCCGCGATGCTGCTCACCAGTTCTTCGACGGAGGCGCCCTTGAGCTGGCCACCGGCGATCCAGACGATGCTCTGGTGCGCGCGCAGCGACCCGGCGGCGGCGTGCGGGTTGGTCGCCTTCGAGTCGTTGACGTAGCGGACCCCGGCGACCTCGGCCACCTCGACGGCCCGGTGCGGGGCCGGCTGGTACTCGCGCAGCCCCTTCAGCACGGCTTCCGGCGGGACGCCGTGGGCGCGGGCCAGCGAGGCCGCGGCGAGGGCGTTGGAGACGTTGTGCGGGCCGGGCGGGCGGACGTCGGCGAGGGTGGCGAGCTCCTCGGCGCTGTTCGCCGGGTCGGCGACGAAAGCGCGGTCGACCAGCAGGTCTTCGACCAGGCCCAGCTCTTCGGCGGCCGGGGTGTCGAGCCGGAAGCCGACGCGGCGGGCGCTCTCGGGCGCGTGCTCCTGCGCGATCCGGGTGGACCACTCGTCGTCGGCGTTGTGCACGGCGACCTTGGCGCGCGCGTACACGTGCCCCTTGGCGGCGGCGTAGGAGTCCATCGAGCCGTGCCAGTCGATGTGGTCCTCGGCCAGGTTGAGCACCACGGCCGCGTCCGGGGCCAGCGTCGAGGACCAGTGCAGCTGGAAGCTCGACAGCTCCACGGCCAGCACGTCGTAGCCCGCGCGCACCGCGTCCAGCGCCGCGTAGCCGATGTTCCCGCAGGCCACGGCGTTGCTGCCGGCCGACTTGAGGATCGACTCGAGCATGCCGACGGTGGTCGTCTTGCCGTTGGTGCCGGTGACCACCAGCCACGACGGCGGGTGCTCGCGCAGCTGTCCGACGCGCCAGGCCAGCTCGACGTCGCCGATCACCTCGACACCCGCTTCGGCGGCGGCGACCAGCAGTGGCGACGTCGGCCGCCAGCCGGGGCTGGTGACGACGAGGACGACGTCGGCGGGCGGCTCGGTCAGCCCGGGCACCAGCTCGGCGCCGAGGCCTTCGAGTTCGGCGAGGCGCTCGGCGTTGCCGTCGGTGACGGTCACGCGAGCGCCCAGCTCGGTGAGCACGGGCACGATCGACTTCCCGGTGACCCCCGCACCGGCGACGAGAACGTGACGACCGGCGATGTCCACGTTCCGACCTTCCTCCCCGCCACCGCCCTCAACGGAGACGCTTCGCGCCACTGGTTCTACCCTCCGAAGCCGAGCTGCTCGCTGTAGAACAGGCCGAGGCCGAACATGCAGCAGATCGCCGAGAGCAGCCAGAACCGGATGATGACCGTGGTTTCCGCCCACCCGGCGAGCTCGAAGTGGTGGTGGAACGGCGCCATCCGGAACAGCCTTCGCCGCGTCGTCCGGAACACCGCGATCTGCGCGACCACCGAGATCATCTCGACCATGAACAGGCCGCCGATGACGATGGCGAGCAGCTCGGTGCGGGTGGTCATGGACAGGCCGGCGACCAGGCCGCCGAGGGCCAGCGAGCCGGTGTCGCCCATGAAGATCTTCGCCGGGGCCGCGTTCCACCACAGGAACCCGACGCAGGCGCCGGCGGCCGCGGCGGCGACCACGGCCAGGTCGAGCGGGTCGCGGACGTCGTAGCAGGCCGGCGCCGGGCCGTTGGCGCAGTTCAGCCGCTCCTGCCAGAACGCGATCACGACGTAGGTCGCCAGCACCATGGCCGCCGAGCCGCCCGCCAGGCCGTCGAGCCCGTCGGTGAAGTTCACCGCGTTCGACCAGCCGGAGATCACGATGTAGCAGAAGATCACGAAGATCACCGACGGGAAGGTGATCAGCGCGAGGTCGCGGACGTAGGAGAGGCTCTCCGACGCCGGCGTGATGCCGCGCGAGTCCGCGAAGTTCAGCGCCAGCACCGCGAAGGCGATGGTGACGACCAGCTGGCCGACCAGCTTCGCCGTCTTGTTCAGCCCCAGGTTGCGCTGCTTGCGGATCTTGATGAAGTCGTCGAGGAACCCGACGATCCCGAGGCCCACCGCGAGCATCAGCACGAGCAGCCCGGAGGCCGTCGGCGCGCCGCTGCGGGAGTTGAACATCCAGTTGATCAAGTGCGCGGCGAAGTACCCGACGACCATCGCGATGATGATCGCGACGCCACCCATCGTCGGCGTACCGCGCTTCGACTTGTGTCCCTGCGGGCCTTCCTCACGGATCTCCTGGCCGAAGCCCTGCCGGGAGAACACCCGGATGAGGTAGGGCGTGAGCAGGATGGAGATCAGCAGGCCCGCCCCGGCCGCGATCAGGATGCTGATCACGCGTCACCACCGTTCGAGCGATTCTCGGAGTTGTCGGTTTCCCGGGGTTCGAGCAGGGCTTCGGCGACCCGCCAGAGACCGGCGGCCTTGGAGGCCTTGACCAGCACGACGTCCCCGGGACGGAGCTGATCATGCAGCAGGGCGATCGCGGCGCTCACGTCGGGTACCAGAGCCGATTCCTCGCCCCAGGAGCCTTCCTGGTGCGCGCCCTGGTGCATGGCCGCCGCCTCGGGGCCGATCACGACGAGCTTGGCGATGTTGAGCCGGACGACCAGCCTGCCGATCTCGTCGTGGGCGTTGACGGCGTCCGCGCCGAGCTCGCCCATCACACCGAGCACGGCCCAGGACCGGCGGCCGCTGTCCCGCGTCATCGCCGCGAGGGCCTTCAGGCCGGCTCGCATCGACTCGGGGTTGGCGTTGAAGGAGTCGTTGAGGATCGTCACGCCGTCTTCGCGGGTGACGACCTCCATGCGCCGCGCGGACCGGCGTTCGAGGCTCGACAGCCGCGTGGCGATCTCCGCCGGCGTCGCGCCCAGCTCCAGCGCGACCGCCGCGGCGGACAGCGCGTTGCCGACGTGGTGCTCGCCGTGCAGCGGCAGCTTCACGTCGGCCTCGCCGGCCGGGGTGACCAGCCGGAAGGAGGCGCAGGCCTCGTCGTCGAGGGTGATGCCCTCCGCGCGGACCTGCGCCGAGGCGCTTTCGCCGACGAACACGACGCGGGCCTTCGTGCGGCTCGCCATGGCCGCGACCAGCGGGTCGTCGAGGTTGAGGATCGCGACGCCGTCTTCCGGCAGGGCCTCGACCAGCTCGCCCTTGGTCTTCGCGATGCCGTCGCGCGAGCCGAACTCGCCGACGTGCGCGGTGCCGACGTTGAGCACGACGCCGATCTTCGGCGGTGCGATCTCGGCGAGGTGGGCGATGTGCCCCGGCCCCCGCGCGGACAGCTCCAGCACCAGGTGCCGGGTCTCCGCGTCGGCCCGCAGCGCCGTCCAGGGGTGGCCCAGCTCGTTGTTGAACGACCCGGGCGGCGCGACCGTCGGGCCGAGCGGCTCGAGCAGCTGCGCGATGACGTCCTTCGTCGACGTCTTGCCGGACGAGCCGGTGACGCCGACGACCGTCAGGTTCCCCTCGGCCAGGCGCTGCACGACGAACCGGGCGAGCTTGGCGAGCGCCGCGAGCACGGCCGCCCCGGAGCCGTCCTTGTCGCCGGTCAGCGCGACCGACCGTTCGTGGGCCTCGCCCGGCGCCAGCGGCGGGACGACGATCGCGGGCGCGTCGACCTCGCGCGCGGCCAGCACGGCCACGGCGCCGGCCTCGACGGCCTGCGCGGCGAAGTCGTGGCCGTCGACCTTCTCCCCCGGCAGGGCGACGAACAGGCTGCCGGGCGTGAGCTGCCGGGTGTCGAACTCCACGCTGCCGGTCACCTGCGCGCCCGGGTCGGCGCGGTGCAGCCGGCCGCCGACGACGTCGGCGATCTCGGCCAGGCTGAGCACGATCACACACTCACCTCGAGTTTGTTGCGGATGGCCGCGGCCAGCTCGTCGCGGTCGGAGAACGGGTGCACGACGCCGCCGGCCTCCTGGCCGGACTCGTGCCCCTTGCCGGCGAGGAAGACGATGTCGCCGGGCTCGGCGAGCGCGACGGCGTGCTCGATGGCCTGGCGGCGGTCGCCGATTTCGACGACCTCGCCGCCCTCGGCGGGCCCGACGGCGCGGGCGCCGGCGAGCATCGCGGCGCGGATCGCCGCGGGGTCTTCGGAGCGCGGGTTGTCGTCGGTGACGATCAGGACGTCGCTGCGGCGGGCCGCCGCCTCGCCCATCATCGGGCGCTTCGCGGTGTCGCGGTCGCCGCCGCAGCCGAGCACGGTGATGATCCGGCCCTCGGCGCGGGCGCGCAGCGCGTCCAGGCCCTGCGAGACCGCGGCCGGCTTGTGGGCGTAGTCGACGACGGCGGTGAACTCCTGGCCGACGTGGACCCGCTCCATCCGGCCCGGCACCTGCACCTGGGCCAGCCCGGCGACGATGTGCTCCAGGCTCACCCCGGCGGTGCTCAGGATCGCCGCCGCGAGCACGGCGTTGGCGACGTTGAACTCGCCGGGCAGCGGGATCCGCGCGGGTGCGCTGAGGCCGTCCGGGCCGTGCAGGGTGAACGTCTGCTCGCCGTGCGGGGTGGCCTGCAGGTCGGTGGCCTTCCACGCCGCGTCGGTGCCCGGGTCCGTGGTCACCGTGACGGTCTGCGGCGTGAGCAGCGCCTGGCCCCACGCGCTGTCGACCACGACGACCTCGGTGGTCGAGCGGCCGTCGAACAGCAGCGACTTCGCGGCGAAGTACTCCTGCATGTCCTTGTGGAAGTCCAGGTGGTCCTGGGAGAGGTTGGTGAACGCGCCGACGGCGAACCGGGTGCCGTTGGCGCGGCCCAGCGCGAGCGCGTGGCTGGAGACCTCCATCGGCACGTGCGTGACGCCGCGCTCCAGCATCACCGCGAGCAGGGCCTGCAGGTCCGGCGCCTCCGGCGTGGTGAACCCGCTGACCAGGCGTTCGCCCGCGATCCGGGTCTCGACCGTGCCGATCAGGCCGGTGGTCAGGCCGGCCGCCTGCAGACCGGCGTCGACCAGGTAGGACGTCGTGGTCTTGCCCGAGGTCCCGGTGACGCCGAGGACGGCCAGCCGCAGCGACGGCTCCCCGTAGATCCAGGCGGCGATCTCGCCGAGAGCGGCCCGCGGGTCGGCGTGGACGAGGATCGGGACGCCGGCGTCGCGCAGCGCGGGGCGCTCGGCCCCGTCGGCGTCGGTGAGCACCGCGACGGCGCCCGCGGCGATCGCCTGGTCGCTGAAGTCGGCACCGTGGGCCCGGGCACCGGGCAGGGCGGCGAACAGGTCGCCGGGCAGCACGTGCTGGGCGCGCAGGGTGGTGCCGGTGACGGTGAGCTCGGCGGCGTCGGGACGGTCGGCGATCAGCCGCGCGTCCGCCCTGGCGAGCAGCGTCGCCAGCGGGACCGGGTCGATGCGCGCCGGGCGCGGCGGCGCGGGGACCGCTTTCACCGGGCTTTCCGGCACCTGGGAACTGGACGAGGACACGGACACGGCCAAGAGGCTACCGGCGGGCGTCCGGGGGGCCCGCACGCGGTACGGCGATTGCGCGCGGCTGAGGCAGATGTGCTAGGCGGCGCCGCCCACCCCGTTGCGCCGCAACGCTTTCCCCGGCGCTTCGGACCGATGTGGACGCTGGACACGGCAAAGCCCCCTCACCCGGGTGAGGGGGCTTTAACGGATCGTGCTCACGGCACGATGAGCGGGACCTCCGGCGACGGGCCGTCCGACAGCGGGATCTGGTACCGCTGCGTCAGGTACGACGCGATGCTGTGGAACAGCGGCGCGGCGGAGTGTCCCACCGGCAGCGTCGTGTCGGGCGCGTCCAGCCGGATCCCGACGACGAACCGGGGGTGGTCGGCGGGCAGGATGCCGGCGAAGGTGATGTTGTAGAGGTGGTCGCTGTAACCCTTGTTCCGCGGGTCGATCTGCTGGCCGGTGCCGGTCTTGCCGGAGATCTGGTAGCCCTCGACCGCCGCCGTCGGCGCGGTGCCCTTCTGCAGGCCCTTGCCGTTCTGCACGACCGCGCGCATCATGTCGCGCACCGTCTTCGCCGTCTGCGGGCTCACCACCTGGACCTGCTTCGGCGCGGGCTCCGGCACGGTCGTCCCGTCCGGGTTCACCTTCGCCTTGACGATCCGGGGTTCGACGCGCAGGCCGTCGTTCGCGATCGCCTGGTACAGCCCGGCCATCTGCAGCACGGTCATCGACAGGCCCTGCCCGATCGGCAGGTTGCCGAAGGTGGTCGCCGACCACTGGCTGCGCGGCGGCACCAGGCCCGCGCTCTCCCCGGGCAGGCCGACGCCGGTGCGCTGGCCGAGGCCGAACTTCTTGAGCAGCTCGACGTAGCGGTCCTCGCCGATCTTCTGCGCCAGCAGCAGCGTGCCGATGTTGGAGGACTTGGCGAAGATCCCGGCGGTGGTGAACGTCTGCGTCCCGTGCGTCCAGGCGTCGTGCACGGTCTTGTTGGCGACCTGCAGCTGGCCGGGCACCTGGATGGTCGACTCCGGGGTCGCGATGCCGTAGTCGATCGCCCCGGTGGCGGTGACGATCTTGTTGACCGAGCCCGGTTCGAACGGCGTGGTCACCGCGGGGTTGGCCAGGCCGTCGTTGGTCCAGCTCGACTGGTCGTTGGGGTCGAACGTCTTGTCGTTGGCCAGCGCGTAGACCTCGCCGGTCTTGACGTCCATGACCACTGCCTGCCCGCCCTTGGCGTGCGACTGCTGGACGTAGTCCGTCAGCTGGCGCTGCACCTCGTACTGCAGGTCGGAGTCGATGGTCAGCTCGAGGTCCGACCCGGGGACCGCGGCCTGCAGGTCGCGCTCGGTGCCCGGGATGACGACGTTGTCGCTGCCGTTCTTCGTGTTGACCAGCATCCGGCCCGGCGTTCCCGCCAGGTCGTTGTCGCGCAGCAGCTCCAGCCCGACCAGGCCGTGCAGGTTGTGCTTGGACACGTCCGGGTCGTCGGAGCGCCAGTTCGCGGCGCCGACGATGTTCGAGGCCAGGCTCCCGCCCGGGTATTCGCGCAGGGCGCGCTTCTCGAGGCCGATCCACGCGAAGTTCTTGACGATGTCGGCGGCGACCGACGGCTCGACGTTGTGCTCGAGGTAGGTGAAGGACGCCTGCTTGTGGAACAGGTCCAGCAGCTGCTGCTCGGTCAGCTGGCCCGGCACCTTGGCGGCGATGTACTTCGCCGCCGCGGCGGTCTCGGCGTCGAAGGTCTTCTTCGTGCCGGGGTTCTTCGCCGCGAAGTCGTCCATGCTCTTGTGCAGCGCCTTGAGGTTCACCGACAGCGAGCGCACCTCGACGCTGAACGCCAGCTTGGCGCCGCTGCGGTCCACAATGGACCCGCGCTGGGCCGGGATGTCGATGGTCTGGGCGCGCTGCCGCTCGGCCGCGGCCGAGAGCGCCGCGGCGTCGAACCACTGCACCTGCACCAGTTTCACGCCGGCGACGAGCAGCAGCGCGACCAGGATGAGGCGCACCGCGGAGAACCGGCTGCGGTTCCCGCCGTTGCCCCGGCGCGCGGCCGCGCTGCGCGTCCCGGCGGCGTAGGTCCGCCGCGCGCTCCCGGTGGTGCGCGCGCGGGCCTGGCCCCGGCTCGAAGCCATCACTGGCCGCCCCCGGGCTGCGCCGGCGGTGCGGGCTGCTCCTCGGCGGGCACGGCGGGCTGGTCGCCCTCGATCGGCGCGCCCTGCTCCGACTGCGTGCCCGCGGCGGGCGCGGCCGGCGGCGCGACCGGCACCGCCGGGGCGTCCGCCTTGGCCTTCTTGGGCTCGCCGACGAGCGACGTCTTCCCGTCCGGGCCCACGAGGATGCGCGCCGGGTCGCCGCCCGGCACCATGCCCAGCTGCTGGGCCGCGGGGGCCAGCGACGCGGGCGACTCGGCCTTCGCGACGTCGCGCTGCAGCTGTTCCTTCGTCTCGGCCAGGTTCGAGTTGGTGGTGCGCAGCTGCTCGAGCCGGTAGGAGTCGGCGATCGCCTGCGTCGTCAGCCACAGCGTGGTGGCCACGCCGGCGGCCAGCAGGGCCATCATCAGCAGCACGAACGACGCGCGCGACTTCGGCAGCCGCAGCTTGAGCCGGACCTTGGGCACACCCGGCTCGGCGGTCTTCGGCGCCGGCCGCGGCTCGCGCTCCTTGAGCAGGTCGGCCCGCTGGGCCCGGCGCGCGTAGGCGCGCTCGGCCGCGGACGTGCGGCCCCGCGACGCGCGGCGCGGCGCGGCCGTGCCCGGCTCGGTGGTCCGCGGCTCTTCGACGGTGGTCCCGCGCGCCGGCTCGGCACGCTTGCGCGTCGCGGGCCCACCGGCCCGGCGCTTCGTGGGAGCGGTCATCGCGGCTCTCCGATCCTCTCTGCGGCCCGCAACCGCACCGAAGCGGCGCGCGGGTTCCGGTCGATCTCCTCTTCGCCGGCCTTTTCGGCCCCCCGGGTCAGGAGCTTCAGCTCCGGTCCGTGTCCCGGCAGCTCGACCGGAAGCCCCTCCGGGGTGCGGGACTTCGCGAGCTCGGCGAGCGCCTGCTTGACCGGCCGGTCTTCCAGCGACTGGTACGACTCGACGACGATCCGCCCGCCCATGGCGAGCGCGCCCAGCGCAGCGGGCATGGCCCGGCGGAGCACCTCCAGCTCGCCGTTGACCTCGATCCGCAGCGCCTGGAACGTGCGCTTGGCCGGGTGGCCGCCGGTCCGCCTGCTGGCCGCCGGCACGGCGTCGTAGAGCAGCTCGACCAGGCGGCCGCTCATGGTGAACGGCTCCTGTTCGCGCGCTTTCACGACGGCTTTGACGATCCGCTGCGCGAACCGTTCCTCGCCGTAGTCCCGCAGGATCCGGATCAGCTCGCCGGGAGCGTAGGTGTTGAGGACGTCGGCGGCGGTGAACCCGGTGGTCGGGTCCATCCGCATGTCGAGCGGCGCGTCCTTCGAGTACGCGAACCCGCGCTCGGTGCGGTCCAGCTGCATCGACGAGACGCCGAGGTCGAACAGGATGCCGTCGGCCTTGGCGATCTTCAGGCCGGCGAGGGCCTCGGGAAGCCCGTCGTAGACGGTGTGCACGAAGTCGACGCGGTCACCGTGACGGGCCAGGCGTTCGGCGGACTTCTCCAGCGCGGCCGGGTCCCGGTCCAGCGCGACGAGGCGCAGCCGCGGGAAGGCGTCGAGGAGGGCGTCGGAGTGGCCGCCGAGGCCGACGGTCGCGTCCACGAGGACGCCGTCGCGCTCGGCGAACACGGGAGTGAACAGCTCGACGATGCGGTCGAGCAGCACCGGGACGTGTTCGGGTGCCGTCATGTTCCCTCCCCCTTTCTCGCCTGGGCGGCCCGGGGGAAATATGGCGGATGCCGTCAGGTCCCTGTCCGCCCGCTGCCGACCTGGTACCGGGGAAGGTGCACCAGGGCTGTTGAGCGGACAGAGGCCTCACGGCATCCGGGTGGGCGTCTCCCACCGCGCGGACGGCGAACCTCTTCGTCCCCCGACGACGAAGGTGCACCGCGACCGCGCGTCTAGAAGACGCCCGGCAGTACTTCCTCTCGAGCCTTCGCGTAGCTGTCTTCGTGTTCTTCCAGGTAGCCCTGCCACGCTTGGGCGTCCCAGATCTCGAGCCTGGTGATCGCCCCGATCACCACGCAGTCCTTGCTGAGCCCCGCGTAGCGGCGAAGCTCGGGCGCGATGCTGATGCGCCCCTGCCCGTCAGGGCGTTGCTCGTCGGTCCCGGCGAACAGGTAGCGCTGGTAGGCCCGAACCGCCTCGTTGGTGAACGGGGCCTCGGCGACCTTGCGCGCCATCTGCTCGAACTCGGCGCGGGGGAAGACGAAGAGGCAGTGGTCCTGCCCCTTGGTGAGCATCAGCCCGCCGGCCAAGGCGTCGCGGAACTTCGCGGGCAGCGCGAGCCGCCCCTTGTCGTCCAGCTTCGGGGTGTGGGTGCCGAGGAACACGGCCTCCACCTCCCTACCGCGACCGGTGGCGGACCACCGACTGCGGCTACGGGGCTTCCCTTCCGCCCCACTGGCCACCACCGTACCCCACTTTTCACCACAGTCAACGCGTGAAACCGGCGACTCACTCCGTCGTGTGCTTTGTTTGCGCAGGTCAGCAGGGTGGGGGTCAGTGGGGGGTGCGGTGGGGGACGGTGGGCAAGATCCCCCGTGCCGGGGTCCGGAGCAACCTCAGCTGCACCCCATGCGTCCGCATAACGGCCGCGAAAGAACCCAGGGACGGGTAAGTGGGGCCGCGTGGGGAGCCCGGGTGGGGCCCGGTGGGGGCACGAGGTGGGTCCCGGTGGGGACACACACGTGATCAGCCGGGCATCACCCGTGATCCAGCAGGCATCACCCGTGATCCAGCGGGCATCACCGTGATGCCCCTCCAGTCACGCGTGATGCCCTTCCAGTCACGCGTGATGCCCCTCCAGTCACGCGTGATGCCCCTCTGGACACGCGTGATGCCCCCGCGGGCTCAGTCCTCGGGGGTGAGGAGGGCCGCGACGCGGGACGCGAGCCGTGCGCTGTCGACCGGCGTCACGCTCACCCACTCCTCCCCGCCCCGTCCCGGGGTCTTGGTCGCGCAGTACGCCCCGACGTCCGTGTCGAACCACGTCAGCCCGCCCACCCGCGAAACCCGCCCGGACGGCGCCCGCCGGCTCACGCTGAACTGCCCCGCCGCGAACACCGGCCGGGCCTGGATCGCCAGCACCTCCTGCTGCTGGACGGACTGGCCGGACTGACCCGAAGCCGGCCCCGCGCCCGAAAGCGCCGAAGCCGCGAGGTTGACGCCGTAGCCCGGCCCCGCCGTCAGCTCCGGCAGGACGTCGACGAGCGCCGCGCAGAGCTCGGTCGAACGGATCGAGTCCAGGCCGATCGTCTGCTCCGGCTGGGTCGCCAGCACCCCGCTCCGGCCGCGGGCCGCCGTCACCGCGCGGAACGGCGTCGGCGCCGTCATGTCCGCCAGCGCCTCGCACGCCACGAACACCTCACCGCCCGCCAGCAGGTCCAGGCGCGAGGCCAGCGCCGGTGCCAGCGTGCCGTCGTACAGGCCGCGCTCGGCGAGGTTCTCGTACACCGCCTTCCGCACCTCGGCGCGTTCCTCCTCGGTCCCGCCGACGCTGCGCACGGTCAGCGGCTCCGGCGGACGGTCGTGGCCGAGGTCGGTCCAGAGGATGTCGAACGCCGACGCGGAAACGCGGATCAAGCCGGCCCCAGCGTGGGCGGGTCGGCGAACGTCTCGGCGGGCACCTGCCCGTGCAGGGCCGCGTCGCGGGTCCGCATGACGTCGATCGCCTTCTGCCGCGCGGCCTCCGCCTCGGCGCGGCGAGCCGCCATCTCGTCGGCCAGCCCGGCCAGGACGAGCACGTTTCCGGACGACGCGGCCTCGCGGATCATCGCCGCCGGGTCGTAGGTCACCGGCGGCGGCATGTCCGCGCGGGCCCGCGCCGCCGCGTCCGCCTGCGCGCCGACCGCGCCGCCCACCGAAGCCGAGACGGCGGCGGAGTGCGAAAGCCACTGCGCGGCCCGGCCCAGCGCCGCGCGGGCCGCATCCCCCGCGTCACCGCGCCAGTTCTCCTGTGAAGAGGAGACCAGCGCGGCGAGGTCGGCGGTCGACTCGTGCAGCCGTTTCGCCAGCGCGTCCCAGCGCGCACCCGCCTCGCCCGCGGCGACCGGGTCGTTGCCGCGCTCGACCTCCGCGGCCATCGCTTCGTGGCTGTAGGCCTCGTACCTCGCGGTCGGCACCGGGGGTTCGGACACGACGCACCTCTCGGGTTCAGGGCAGCTTGGGCTCGACCAGCCCGGCCACCGTGCCCGCGCGGCGGCACGCGAGCGGGGTGTCCGAGAAGCCGGTGTTGCTGACGTCGATCTGGACGCTGGCCGAGTCGCCCACCCCGAGCAGCACGGCGCAGGTGCCGTCGGCGGCCTTCTTGTCCGCCACCTGCAGCGCCGGGTGCGCGCCGACCTTGGTCTTCGTGGCGGTCTTCTTCGCGACCTCGAGGTCGGCCAAGCCGTCGGTCTCGCTGAGGGTCACGGTGACGCCGAAGGTGCCGGGCACGGTCCAGTCGCACGCGCGGGCGCCGGCGATGTCCTTGGGCTTGCCGGGCACGCTGACCCCGGCGGCCGACCGCTCCTGCGGGTCGAGCAGCGCGCAGGGGTCGATCGCGGCGAGGCCGGTCCACGCGACGACGGGCGGCGGCCCGGCCGAGGCGGTGGCCTGCGCCGAGGTGTGCCCGGCGGCGGCCGGCTCGGCGGCTCGCTGCTGCCCGCACCCGGCGACCGGCACCAGGGCCAAGACGGCGAGTGCCCCCACATATCTCTTCCGCACCGCGTCAGCCACCCGAGCAGTCCACCCCGTCCGCCGCCTGCTCGTCGGCGTGCTGGTACTTCGCCAGCGCCTGGCCGATCCGGTGCTTGAGCGTCTCGAGCTCCTTGCCGAACGCCGTCAGCTGCTGCACGGCCGAGCCCCGCCCGCCGATGCCGTACTCCGCCATGAACTTGCCGATCTCGCCGGCGTACCCGCCGCCGAGCGGGACGCTCCGGCCGAGCACCTTGGCCTCGCGGACCATCTCGCCGACGAGGTCCTGCAGGGCACCGAGCTTCGCGTAGGCGTCGGTGGCCAGCTCGGGCGCGACCGCGAACCCGCGGACGTCGTACGTCTGCCCCCGCACCTCGCTCATGAGCGGTTACGCCTCTCTGAAAGCGGACACAGCCGGGCGATCCTTGACTAACAAGCATAGAACAGAGCAGAGCGTCAGCGGGAGCGCCCAGAATCGGGTGACAACACACCCGTTCGGGGTATCGTCGCTGCTTGCGCAGTGTCATCAACCGACGTGCCGGGCGTGATCCCCGGGCTTCGCGGGGTTCCGCCCCCGGGTTCGCCCGGGTTTGACACACTGGATGGAAGGCTGGTCGCTGCGCGCGGACAGCAGCGATGGGGGCCGTTCGGCCCGGCGGTGCGCACAGTGCGCGCGGCCATGCGCCACCAGGAGGTCGAGTGACGTCGAGAATCCAGTCTGCGACGCCCGGATCGGGCGAGCAGGCATCCGGGCGGCCGCCTTACCCGGCGGAGTCCACGGGCAACGGCCGGGCCGCCGGCCGCCCCGCGAGAGTGTCGCTGGACGAACTGCACGAGGCCGCGCGGCGGATCGCCGCGAACGTGGAGCGGGTGCTGGTCGGCAAGCCCGAGGTCATCCGGATCGCGCTGGTGACGCTGCTCGCCGAAGGCCACCTGCTGGTCGAGGACGTGCCCGGCGTCGGGAAGACGTCGCTGGCCAAGGCCCTCGCCCGGTCGATCGACTGCACGGTCAGCCGCATCCAGTTCACGCCGGACCTGCTGCCGAGCGACGTCACCGGCGTCTCCATCTACAACCGGCAGAGCGGCGGGTTCGAGTTCCGGCCCGGCCCGGTGTTCGCGAACATCGTGGTCGGCGACGAGATCAACCGCGCCTCGCCGAAGACGCAGTCGGCGCTGCTGGAGTGCATGGAAGAGCACCAGGTCACCGTCGACACCTCGACGTACCACCTCGACGAGCCGTTCATGGTGATCGCCACCCAGAACCCGATCGAGATGGAAGGCACCTACGCGCTGCCCGAAGCCCAGCGCGACCGGTTCACCGCGCGGGTCTCGATCGGCTACCCCGACCAGCAGGCCGAGCTGGCCATGGTCGACGAGCACGCCGGGCACAACCCGATGGACGACCTGCAGCCGGTTTCCGACGGCGAGACCGTGCACCGGCTGATCGAGACGGTCCGCGGCGTGCACATGGCGCCGGAGGTCCGGCGCTACGCCGTCGACGTCGTCGCGGCCACCCGCCAGGTCCCGGAGATCCGCCTCGGCGCGTCCCCGCGCGCGACGCTGCACCTCGTCCGCGCGGCACGGGCGCAGGCGGCGCTGTCGGGCCGCGACTACGTCGTGCCCGACGACCTGCACACGGTCGCGGTGCCGGTGCTCGCGCACCGCCTGGTGCTGACCACCGAGGCTCACGCGGCGCGCCGGTCGGCGACCGACGTCGTGCGGGCGGTGCTGCACCGGGTGCCGGTGCCGCAGGGCTCCCGGCCCGGTGCCAATCCGACCCAAAAGTAGGCCGGCCCCGGAGCGGAACTTGTCCATCGCCGCAAAAGCCATCCGGCCGTGACTGTGGTCGGGTTGGCACGAACTGCACCGTAACCGCACCGCGAAGGGGAGACAACGACGTGCTGCGTGCCCTGTCCGGCCTGACCACCCGCGGCCGCTGCCTGCTGGCCGCGGGGCTGGCGGCCGCGGTGTGTTCGTTCGTGCTCAACGAACGCGACCTGCTGCGGGTCGCCGTCTTCGTGGTGGCGCTGCCGCTGCTGGTCGCCGTGTTCATCTCGGCGACCCGGCTGCGCATCGGCGCCACCCGCGCGTTGCGCCCCCAGCGGGTCGCGGTCGGCGGCGCCGGCGAAGTCCAGCTGGAGCTGTGGCGCAGCGGGCGGCTGCCCGCGGGCGAGGTCCTCCTCGAGGACGGCGTGCCGTACGCGCTGGGCTCGCGGCCGCGGTTCGTCGTCGAACGCCTCCCGCACGACCGCCGGGTCGCGCTGCGCTACCCGCTGCAGCCGGTGCTGCGCGGCATCCAGCAGGTCGGCCCGCTGCGCGCGACCATCACCGATCCGTTCGGCCTGTGCGAGTTCGAGCGCGAGCTGATCGGGCACTCCCGGCTGGTCGTCGTGCCCCGGGTGGTCCCGCTGTGGGGCCTGCCGAGCGGCGCGGGCATCGGCGTCGGCGACGACGGCACGGTCCGGCTGCACGCCGGCCAGGGCGAGGCCGACGTGATCGTCCGCCAGTACCGCCAGGGCGACGACCTGCGCAAGGTCCACTGGCGCTCGACGGCGCGCCGCGACGAGATCATGGTGCGCGTCGAGGAACGGCCGTGGCGCGGCGGCACGACGGTGCTGCTCGACCACCGAGCGGCCGCCCACCACGGCAGCGGCCCGGCCGCCAGCCTGGAGTGGGCCGTGTCCTTCGCGGCGTCGGCCGCGCTGCACCTGCGCCGGTCCGGCCACCGCGTCCGCTTGGTCAGCGAGCACGGCGCGACGCTCGCGGACACCCCCGGCGACGGCGGCGACCACTACGACCACGTCGTGCTCGACGCACTGGCCGCGTTGCAGCCCGCCCACCAGCGCGACATCACCCTGGCGAGCGACCCGGCCGACGGCCAGGAGCTGATCGCCGTACTCGGCACGGTCAGTACGGAGGCGGTGCACGAGCTGGCCCAGTTCCGCCCGCGCGGCATCCGCAGCCTCGCCGTCCTGCTGGACACGCCGACGTGGTCGGCGGGGGTGACGGCCCCCGAGCAGAGGGCCGCGGCCACCGAGGACTCGGCGGCCCTGCTGCGCGCTTCCGGCTGGGGCGTGGTGATCGCCGGCCCGGGTTCACCGATGCCCCAGGTGTGGGCAGAGCTGTGCCGCAGCGGCGCCCGCCGCGGCACACTGATCGGCGGCCCGCGATGACGACGACCGCCCCGCCGCAGCCCTCCGGTTCCCAGCACCTCCTCGCCGAACGGCAACCCGCGATCGCCACCACCGCACCGCACCCCGCCTCGCGGTTCGCACTTTCCGGCGCCGCATGCAGGCCGGGCCACTCGCCCCGCCAGCACCTGCGCACCGCCGCCTCGCACCAACCCCCCGCCTCCCAGCACCTCCTCGCCGAACGGCAACCCGCGATCGCCACCACCGCACCGCACCCCGCCGCCCCGCGGCTCGCGCTTTCCGGCGCCGCACGCAGGCCTGGCCGCTCGCCCCGCCGGCACCTGAGCACCGCCGCCCAGCGCCGCGCAGCCGAGCACCCCATCGCCGACCGCCGGTCCGCGATGGCCACCACCGCGCCGCACCGCGCCTCGCGGTTCGCGCTTTCCGGTACCCCCCGCAGGCCTGGCTGCCTGCCCCGCCAGCACTTGCGCACCGCCGCACCGCACCGCGCCGCCGAGCACCCGACCTCCCAGCGACCCCTCGCCGAACGGCAGCCCGCACCGCGCCCCGCAGCCGAGCGCCACCCCCGGCCGGCAAGCCCGTCCACTCCCTTCTCCCCGATCGGCGGTCCGCGATGAGCACCGCCGCCCCGCCGCGCCCGTCCGGTGCCTCGGCGAAACGTCCCTCCTCCCAGCACCCCCTCTCGGCCTGGCGCGGCAGCCTGCTCGCCCCGTCGGCCGCCGGGATCGCGACCCTCTGTGCCGCCACCTCCGTGACCAGCGTCGTTTCCGGGCTGGCCTGGTTCGGCTACCTCTTCGTCGCCGTGCTGCTGATCGCCGCGACCGGGCTCGCGCTGCGCTCGCTGCAGGTGCCGACCGTGCTCGTCGGGCTCGGTCAGCTGCTCGTGCTGCTCTTCCTGATCACCGGTGCCTTCACCACGCACGGGATCCTGCAGGTCATCCCCGGCCCGGAGGCGTTCGGCGAAATCGGGAGCACGCTCTCGGCCGCCGCCGACCAGATTCGCGTCGGGCTGCCGCCCGTCGAGGGCAGTCAGCCGATCCTGTGCCTGGTGACGATCCTGGTCGGCCTCGTCGCCGTCCTCGTCGACACGCTGACGGTCGCCGCCGCGGCTCCCGCCGCCACCGGGCTCGTGCTGCTCTGCGTCTACGCCGTGCCGGCCGCCCTCTCCGAAGAAATGCTGCCGTGGTGGACGTTCCTGCTCGGCGGGGCCGCGTTCGCCGGCCTGCTGGCGGTCGACGGCAACCACCGGCACCGCCGCTGGCGGACCCGGGAAGCACCCGGGCGCAGCGGCAAGCCGGGCGTGCTGTCCGCGCCGGTCGCGGTGGTGGCCGCGGCGATCGTGCTCGGCCTGTTCGGCGGGGCGATCAGCTGGGTCGGCACGGTCGGGCGGATCCCGTTCGGCAACGGCGGCGACGGCCCCGGCGCGGGAGCCGGCGGCTTCGGCATCCAGCCGTTCACCGAGCTGCGCGGCTTCCTCGACCAGGGGTCCAACCGGGAGCTGTTCAAGGTCCGCGGACTCGGCACCGACAAGCGGCTGCTGCGCGCGATGACGCTGGACACCTACTACCCCAACAAGGGCTGGGGCCTGCACGACGAAGGCCGTTCGCAGCAGGGCGTCCCGGTCGGGCCGCAGCTGCCGCCCGCGCCCGGCGACGACGGCAGCGGTGCCGCGCGCCGGATCGACGTCGAGCCGTCGAGCTGGCGCGACAACTGGCTGCCGGTGTACGGCGCGCCGCGGGTGATCGACGGCGCCGCCAACGGCTACCTCTACGACCAGGTCAGCGGCACGGTGTTCACGACGCGCAGCGAGGTTCCGCCGTCCTACACCGAATACGCGTCGCTGAAGGAACCCACGGCCCAGGAGCTGCGGGTCACCCCGCGCGTCGACGACCTGCCGCCGCGCTACACCCAGATCGACCGCGTCGACGACCGCGTCCGCGCGAAGACGCAGCAGCTGATCGGCGCCGAGTCCAACGACTTCGACCGCGCGTCGGCGATCTGGCGGTACTTCACGGCGCAGAACGGGTTCGTCTACGACACCAAAACCGCGCCGGCGAACGACTCCGACGCGCTCGCGGACTTCATCCTCAACGGCAAGCGCGGCTTCTGCGAGCAGTTCGCGTCGGCGATGGCCGTGATGCTGCGGGTGGCGGGCATCCCGTCGCGCGTGGCCATCGGGTTCACCCCCGGCGTGCAGGTCAACGACTACCTCTCGATCAGCACCCAGGACGCGCACGCGTGGGTCGAGGCGTACTTCGGCGACAAGGGCTGGGTGACGTTCGACCCGACGCCGCTGTCCGACGGCCGCGGCATCACCCCGTCGTACCTGCAGGCCGGTACACAGGACGGCAACCAGCCCGACGACACCCAGGTGGCGCCGAGCACGGTCCAGTCGAGCGCCGCGCCGACCGGCGTGCCGCGCGACACCGACCAGAACCCGCAGGCCCAGGGCCCGCAGAACACCGACGAGGGCACCCCGGCCGTGGTGTGGGTCCTCCTCGGGGTGCTGGCCGCGCTCGCGCTGGTGGCGACGATCCTGGTGATCGCCGGCGGACGCAGGAGACGGCCGGATCGCGAACCCGCGTCGACCGGGCTCGGGGCGCTGCTCAAGAACTGGCTGCCGCTGATCGCGGCGGCGCTGTGGGTCGTGGTGCTCGGCGTGCTGACGTGGCTGGTGGCCTGGTGGTTCAGCCTGATCGTGGTGCTGCTGCTGGCTGGGCTGCTGGGCCCGTCGGCGGCGCGCGACGTCGGCCGGCGGCGACGGCTGCAGGAGATCGTCGGGCAGCGCCCCGGTGCGGCGGACGCGGCGTGGTCCGAGCTGCGGGCCGAGTGCGCCGACCGCGGGCTGCCGATCCCGACGAGCGACACGGTCCGCGTGGCCGGCCAGAAGCTGGCGGCGAAGCACCACCTGGACGACGAGGGCCGCGACGGCCTGCGCACGGTGATCGGCGTGGTGGAGAAGTCCTGGTACGGCGAGGACGGCGAGGCCGACCCGACGCTGCCCCCGGCGTTCGACCACCTCCGGCGGAGCCTGCACCGCAACGCCCCACTGTCCTGGAAGGGCCGGTTGTTCCCGAAGTCCCTTTTCCGCAACCGCGACTGACGGTCGTCAGGACCCCGAATGGGGGTCACCCGACTGGGCATAACCCGGCGTCACCGTCGCCGGAGCGGGACCACCGGAGTGGTCGAGCACACAAGAAGATCCGCGTCCCGCCAAGCGGCGGAACGCGGATCCCTTGGTCTTGCGGCGCTACTGCTCCTCGAAGCGCTGGCGGAAGCGCTCTTCCATGCGCTGGGTGAAGGAGCTCCGGCGGCCCGCCTGCTTGGCCCCGCGAGATCCCGATCCACCCCCGCCCTTGCCGTCCGATTCGGCGCCGTGCCGGATCGATGTGACGGCCAACATGACCCCGAAGAACATCACGAGGAACCCGAGCACGCTGATCAGCGGGATGTCGGCCACCCGGAACTGCGGCACCACCACGCCCAGCACCAGCAGGGCCACGCCCACTACGAACAGGGCGATGCCCTGGATACGCCGTCGGCGAGCGGGGCGACGCAACCGGGTGCCACGCACCGTGGATGCGAACTTGGGGTCCTCGGCATAGAGCTCGCGCTCGATTTGATCGAGCAGCCGCTGCTCATGCTCGGAGAGTGGCATCTTTCCTCCTCCGGCACAGCTGTCGCGGGCGCCGGGCCGCGCAACGTTCTGGACCCAACAGCCAACCCCAGGCGGGGTGGCACTGTCCAGGATACGAGGCCCGCGCCCGGACGACTACCCGATCCCGCATCCAGAAGGGATCGAATTGGGCTAAATCCCGCCGGAGCGGGGTTGCGGACGGTCACCGCCACCGAAAGTGACCGATTCACGGCCCGAGCGGCGATGTGGGGGATGGCTGTCGAGCCGAAGATCACGCGGCGTGCGCGAGGCGAAATGCGGGGTGCCGGCTCGAGCCGACGGATTCAGCGCGCGACACGAAGATCGGCGGAACCAGTACGCACTCAACCCCCAGAGCAAGCCCCATCACTCCTCCCGCGGCCCCAGCAGCGACGCCGGTCGCACGGCCGCGGAGCCGAACTTCGACCTCGCCACGTCCGCCGCCACCTCCGCGTCGCGCCACCTCGGCGCCGGGGACTCGAACACCAGCTGCTCCCCCGCCTCCCCCGTGTCGAGGCCCTCCACCCGCACCCCGATCAGCCGGACCGCTCCCGTCGGCGCGTGCTCCGCGAGCAACGCCACCGCCACCGCGTGGATCTCGCGCGCCACGTCGGTCGCCGAGACCAGCGTGCGGGCGCGGGTGATCGTGCGGAAGTCCGCGAACCGGACCTTGATCGAGACCGTCCGGCCGCGCACGCCCCGCGAACGCAACGTCGCCCCCACGCGCGAAGCCAGGCGCAGCAGCTCCAGGCCCAGCTCGGCCCGGGAATGGCGGTCGACGTCGAACGTGTGCTCCGCGCCGATCGACTTCTCCGGCGAATCCACGACCACCGAGCGCTCGTCGACGCCGTGCGCGAGGCGGTACAGGTGCTCGCCCACCGCCGTCCCCAGGGACTTCTTCAGCCGTTCGGGCGGGAACGCCGCGACGTCGGCGATCGTGCCCAGCCCCAGCCGGCGCAGGTGCTCCTCCGTGCGGGCCCCCACTCCCCACAGCGCCGACACCGGCAGCGGGTGCAGGAACGCCAGGGTCTCCGCCGCGGGCACGACGACCATGCCGTCCGGCTTCGCCATGCCCGACGCCAGCTTCGCGACGAACTTGACCTTCGCGACGCCGACCGAGCACGTGATCCCGTGCTCGGCCTCGACCCGCGAGCGGATCCGCGCCCCCAGCGACGCCGGGGTCGCGCCCAGGCGCCGCAACGCCCCGCTGACGTCCAGGAACGCCTCGTCCAGGCTCAGCGGCTCGACCAGCGGCGTCAGCTCGCGGAAGATCTCCATCACCCCGCGGGAGACCTCGCTGTAGAGCCCGCCGGTCGGCGGGATGTTGATCAGGTGCGGGCAGAGCCGCTTCGCCGTCGAGAACGGCATCGCCGAGCGCACGCCGAACTTGCGCGCGGGGTAATTCGCCGCCGCCACGACGGCCCGCGGCCCGCCACCGGACACGACGACCGGTTTGTCCACCAGCTCGGGCCGGGTGCGCAGCTCGACCGACACGAAGAACGCGTCCATGTCGACGTGCAGCATCCCGCAGCCGGTGTCGTCCGGCGGCGGTTCACCCGGCCGGACGCGGAACCGGCCCATCCCACCTGGCAGCTCAGCATTTCGCCCCACACCCCAGGACGCTACCGGCCACCACCGACAGTTTCGGATCAAGCGCGAGCACGACGGCCGGAACCCGCCGGAAAGAGGTCAGGCGAGGCGCGCGACCGCGTGCAGCCGGCTCGCGACGTCCCGCAGCGCCGGCACCCCGGCCGACACCCGCTCGAACTCGGCCAGCTCGTCTTCGCGGACGTCGCCGCCGACCAGGTCCGAGATCACCCGGTCGCCCTGCAGCAGCGTCACGTCCAGGCCCGCGGCCACGAGCTGGGCGCGCAGCCCCTCGGCGTCGAACCGGCGCAGCACCGTGTCACCCGGGACGATCCCGTCCGTGCTCTCGAGCAGCCGCTGGGCCTCGGAGACCCGGCCCGACAGCGCGCGGTAGAGCACCGCCGCGTGCCGGTTCGCGACCAGCACCGACACCGCCCCGCCCGGCGCGACCGCCGTGGCCAGCGCGCCGAGCACCGCGGCCGGGTCGTCGACGATCTCCAGCAGCCCGTGCGCCAGCACCAGGTCGGCCGAGCCGGCCTCGACGTGCCGGCCGAGCGCGTCCGAGTCGTCCGCGACGACCGTGATCAGGTCGGAGACGCCTTCCTCCTCGGCCCGGCGCTGCAGCGTGGCCAGTGCGTTCGGGCTCGGCTCGACCACGGTCACCCGGCAGCCCGCCGCCGCGAACGGCACCGCCCAGCCGCCGCTGCCGCCGCCCACGTCGACGACGCGGGGGTGCTCGGCGCCCCGGGCGCGGGCGGCCTTCAGCTCGGCCTCGAGCACCCGGCGGACGGCGCCCGAACCCCGGGCCGCCACGGTCTCCGTCTTCATGCCGCACAGGGTAGTGCCCGCCCCGGCCCGCCTCCCCGGCTCCTCCCTTCGAGTGAACGCCCCTTGCCCGGCGGCGCGCCTCGCCCGCACCCGTAGGCTGGTGAACGTGCACACGGTCGCCGTACTCAGCCTCAAGGGAGGCGTCGGCAAGACGACGGTAGCTCTCGGTATCGCGTCCGCCGCCCTGCGTAGGGGCACCCGGACGCTGGTCGTGGACCTCGATCCGCAGGGCAACGCCACGACCTCGCTCGACCCGCCGTACACCGACGCGACCCTCGCCGACGTGCTCGAGAACCCGACGCGCGAGACGCTGGAAAGCGCCATCGCGCCGAGCGTCTGGAGCGAGGACGTCGACGTCCTCGTCGGCACCGAAGAGCTGGAACTGCTCAACGACCCCGACGCCGACAGCGAGCGGCTCGCCAACTTCTCCCGCGCGCTGGACGAGCTGCACCGCACGCCGCTGCGCGAGACGCCGTACGAGCTGGTGATCCTGGACTGCCCGCCGTCGCTGGGCCGGCTGACGAAGTCGGCGCTGGTCGGCGCGGACAGCGCGCTGATCGTCACCGAGCCGACGATGTACGCCGTCGCCGGCGCGAACCGGGCGCTGGAAGCGATCGAGAAGATCCGCAAGGAGCTCAACCCGGACCTGCGCGCGATCGGCGTCCTGGTGAACAAGCTGCGCGTGCGGTCCTACGAGCACCAGTTCCGGATCGCCGAGCTGCGCGACAACTTCGGCTCGCTGGTGATGCCGACGGCGATCGCCGACCGGCTCGCGGTGCAGCAGGCCCAGGGCGCGTGCAGCCCGATCCACGAGTGGCACTCGCCGGGCGCGCAGGAGATCGCGCTGACGTTCAACATGGTGCTGGCGAAGATCCTGCGTTCCAACCGGGCGGGCCGCCACCGCATCGCCGGCGAAGAGCCCGAGGGGCCGGACTGGCCCGAGGGCCCGGCCCCGGAGACGCCCGAGGCCCCGGCCGAGGTGTCCGAATCCGCGGGGTGAGCCGTGCCCGAAGGTGACACCGTGTACCTCGTCGGGAAGCGCTTCGACCGGGCGATCGCGGGGAAGACGTTGCTGCGCGGGCAGTTCCGCGTACCGCAGCTGGCCACTGTGGACCTCACCGGCCGCGAGGTCCTCGGCGTCGGGACGGTCGGCAAGCACCTGTTCACCCGCTTCTCCGGCGACCTCACCCTGCATTCGCACCTGATGATGGACGGCATGTGGGACGTCTACCCGGCCGGCGCGAAGTGGCGCCGGCCCGGTCACCACGCCCGCGTGGTCCTGACCGCCGCCGACGTCCAGGTGATCGGCTTCCGCGTCCACGACCTCAAGCTCGTGGCCACGCCGAAGGAACGCGACCTCGTCGCCCACCTCGGCCCGGACCTGCTGGATCCACAGTGGACGGACGAGCACGCGGCCCGCGCGACGGCGGCGCTGGCCGCCGATCCCGGGCGCGAGCTGGGCCTCGCGCTGCTCGACCAGCGCGTGATGGCGGGCGTCGGGAACCTCTACAAGTGCGAGATCGCCTTCCTGCTCGGCGTGACGCCGTGGACGCCGGTGTCCGAAGTGGACGCCGGCCGCACGGTCGCCCTCGCGCGCAAGCTGCTGCTGGCCAACGCCTCCGCCGGGCGCTTCGACCAGAGCACCACCGGCCACCTCGACCGCAACCGCAAGAACTGGGTCTACGAGCGCACCCGCCAGGGCTGCTTCCGCTGCGGCGGCAAGGTCCAGGTGCGCACCCAGGGCCACGACGTCCAGCGGCGGCCGACGTGGTTCTGCCCGAAGGACCAGCACGGCCCGGCTCCGGCGCAGTAGACTCGGCGCCGTGACGTCGTTCAAGCTCCCGCTCTACGGGGCCGACACCGAACGCGGCGACCTCGCTCCCTGAGCCGCCCGCGCCCTTTCCGTCACCCTTCTTCCGCACCCCAGGGAGCACAGTCATGCCCGGAATCCGCCCCGGGCAGGCGCTGCGCGCGTTCGCGCACGCCCTGCCCAAGGTCGAACTGCACGTCCACCTCGTCGGCTCGGCGAGCCTGCCCACCGTCCGGGAACTGGCCCGGCGGCGGCCGTCCGCCGGCGTCCCCACCGGTGAACGCGAGCTCGCGGAGTTCTTCACCTTCCGCGACTTCGCCCACTTCCTCACCGTCTACCTCGCGGTCACCTCGCTCGTGCGCGACCGCCACGACGTCCACACGCTCGTGGCGGGCCTGGCCGCGGACCTCGCCGCGCAGAACTGCCGCTACGCCGAAGTCACCGTGACGCCCTACAACCACCTGCTCGACGGCGTTCCCGGCGACGACCTGCTCGCCGGGCTCGCCTCCGGCCGGGCCCGCGCCGCCGAACTGGGCGTCGAGCTCGCCTGGTGTTTCGACATTCCCGGCGAAAAGGGCACGAAGGCCGGGCGGGAGACGCTCGTGTTCGCGCTGCGCGAACGCCCCGAGGGCTTGGTGTCCTTCGGCCTCGGCGGCCCGGAGCTCGGTGTCGGGCGCGCGCGGTTCGAGCCGTTCTTCACCCGGGCCAGGGAAGCCGGGCTGCACAGCGTCCCGCACGCCGGGGAAACCACCGGCCCGGCCACGATCTGGTCCGCGCTGCACGACCTCGGCGCCGAGCGCATCGGCCACGGCACCAGCTGCGCCGCCGACCCGGCCCTGCTGGAACACCTTGCGGCACACCGGATCCCGCTCGAAGTCTGCCCGACGTCGAACGTGCGCACCGGGCAGGTCCCGAGCGTCGCCGCGCACCCGGTGCGGCGGATGCTCGACCACGGCGTCGTCGTCACGCTCAACACCGACGACCCGCCGATGTTCGGCGCCACGCTCACCGGCGAGTACGTCGCCGTCGCCGAAGCCCTCGGGCTGAGCGCGGCCGAACTGGTGCTGCTGGCGGAGAACGCCGTCGACGCGTCGTTCCTCGGCGAGGAGCGCAAGGCCGGTCTGCGGAGTGAGATCGGAGAAATGACATTGCCGGACACCGGGAACTTCGCCTAGCGTGGCAGTACACAAGAGAGGAGGTGGTCCTAAGTTGTATTCCAACAGGACTTGTGAGGTGGCTGTCCGCTAGCGGATGGCACGTGGAGGACTTTGAGCAGCGTTACAGCTGAGCCACCTTCGGCTCATCGCCTGCTCCACGTGATGCCTGATAGCGAATACCAGGCAGTCACCGTGCCCCCGGGGTTTTCGAGCACCAGTCCGGCTCGGGCTCAAGCGTTTGACGGCGCTTGAGAGACACCCCGGGGGTTCCTTAATGCGCTCATTTGTGCAGGTCAAACCGCCTGCCGACGCCGGACGACCGCCCGGCGATCCGGGCCCGGATTCGCTGAACGCAGAATGCCGTTCCGTCCCCCGGACGGCTGAAGGTCGCTAGCCTGGAAGCATGCTCCGGCCCGACTACCCGGTCACCACGGAACGCCTGCTCCTGCGCCCGTTCACGCCCGGCGACCTCGACGCGCTGAACTCCTTCCAGTCCCGCGCCGACGTCGCCCGCTACCTCTACTGGGGCCCGCGCAGCCGCGCCGAATCGGCCGCGGCGCTGGCGAAACGGGTGCACAGCTCGACGTTGACCAAGGAAGGGCAGTTCCTGGCCGTCGCGGTCGAGCTGGCCGCGACCGGGCAGCTGATCGGCGACCTGAACCTGGAGTGGCTCAGCAGCGAGCACCGGCAGGGCGAGATCGGGTTCGTCTTCCACCCGGACCACCACGGCAAGGGCCTGGCCGCCGAGGCGACCACGGAACTGCTGCGGCTGGGCTTCGAAGATCTGGGGCTGCACCGCATCATCGGCCGGTGCGACGGCCGCAACGAAGCCTCCGCCGCGCTGATGGAACGCCTCGGGATGCGCCGGGAAGCGCACCTCAAGGAGAACGAGATCGTCAAGGGCGAGTGGACCGACGAGCTGGTCTACGCGATGCTCGAAGACGAGTGGAAGGACCGCGACTAGTGGTCCCGTTCACGCGGGGGTGACGCTCCGGTCGCGGCTTTCGCGCGGTTTGGCAGCATGGGGGCGTGTTCTTCGACAAGATCGTCCGCCCGGCGCTGTACCGGCTCTCCTACCACGACCCCGAGCTGGTGCACGAGCGCACGATCGGCGTCCTGGCCCGGCTCGGCAAGCTCGCCCCCGCGGTCGGCGGCGCCCTGCGGGTCGACGACCCGGTGACCGTGCTGGGCCTGCGGTTCCCCAACCGCGTCGGCCTCGCCGCCGGGATGGACAAGAACGGCCGCGCGCTGCCCGCGTGGGCCGCGCTGGGCTTCGGCTTCGTCGAGGTCGGCACGGTGACGCGGCTGGCCCAGCCGGGCAACCCGAAGCCGCGGCTGTTCAGCCTCCCCGCCAGCGACGCGGTGATCAACCGGATGGGCTTCAACAACGAGGGCGCGGAAGCGCTTGCGGCCAAGCTCGCCCGCGACGGGAAGCCGGGCGTGCCGCTCGGGATCAGCATCGGCAAGTCGAAGGTCACGCCCCTCGCGGACGCCGTCGAGGACTACCGCTTCTCCCTGCGTGCGCTCTACCCGTACGCCGACTACTTCGCCGTCAACGTCAGCTCGCCGAACACGCCGGGGCTGCGGCAGCTGCAGGACCGCGCCGCGCTCGGCGAACTGCTCGGTGAGCTGCGCACGACGGCCGCGGAGCTCGCCGGATCGGCCACGCCGACCCCGATCCTGGTGAAGGTCGCGCCCGACCTGACCGACGACGCCCTCGCCGAGCTGCTGGAGGTCGCGCTCGAGCACGGCGTCGCCGGGATCATCGCCACGAACACGACGCTCGCCCGCGACGGCATCGCGCCCGCGGAGAGCAGCCTGGCCGGACAGGGGGGAGGCCTGTCCGGCCGGCCGCTGACCACCCGCGCGGCGGAGGTCGTGCGGTTCGTGCACGACCACACCGGCGGGAGCCTGCCGATCATCGGCGTGGGCGGGATCATGGGCCCGGACGACGCCGTCCGCCTGATGGACGCCGGGGCGTCGCTCGTGCAGCTCTACAGCGGGTTCGCGCTGCACGGGCCGGGCCTGGTGCGCCGGGTCAGCCGGGGTCTCGCGGCCCGGCCGTCGAGGTGAACCGGACGTAGCCGCGCCAGGATTCGTAGCGGTCCAGACCGGTCCCGCCGGTCATCGCGGCGCACCGGACCGCGAGCGGCCGGGACCCGTCGTCGAGCTCGACCCGCTCCAGCACGAACGGTTCCTTCAGCGTGGTGACGAAACGTTCGAACGCCGCCGGGGACAGCCGCCAGCTTTCGCCGTCGAGGCTGCTGCCTTCGGCGTGGTCCAGCACGCCCGGCTGCGGCGGTTCGGTGTCCAGCAGCACCATCCGGTAGCTCTCGGTGGTCCGGACCGGCCGGGTGAACCGGGCGCCGAGCTCGGTGAGCCGGGAGTTGAGCGGCTGGCCGCGCAGGTGCGCGCCGAACACGACGACGTCCTCACCCGGTTCCGGGTAGGGCGTCATGGGCTCGTCGGTGCAGACGGTCGCGAGGTCGAGGCCGATCTGGTCCTCGAACGCCCGCGTCAGGAAGGTGACGCCGAACGGGCGCTTGTCGCCCGGCAGCACCGGGACGGTGACCGCCGCCAGGTCGAGCAGGTTCGCGAAGGCGGTGCAGCCGGCGAGACGGTGGTTGACGGCGGCCGGGTCGGCCAGTGCCTCGGCGAGCTCCGGGTGGTCCGGCACGGTGGGCAGGAGGAGCGCGTCGAAGCCGTCGGGCACCCCTCCCGAGACGGTGACCGGTTCGAGGACGACTCCCGCCGCCGTCAGCCGCTTCACGGTGTTCTCGAACGCGATGGCCGCGGCGGGGCCCAAAGGCAGGTCACGCGCGTACGCGACGCGCGGGTGCTCACCGGCGCCGAGGCGGGTGTCGGCGGGCCAGCTGCGGGACGGGGAGATGCCGTCCGGTCCGGTCATCAGGGCGAGCGCGCGGCGGCCGGCGACCAGGCCGTCCGTGTACACCGAGACGGCGTCGGCGGAGCGGACGCCGGTCATGGGCAGCAGGCCGCGGGTCGGCTTGAGCGCGACGACGGCGTTCAGGGCCGCCGGGACCGCGCCCGCGGTGCTCAGCGCCAGGTCGACGATGCCGAGCGCGACGGCGACGGCGGCACCGCGGCCGCCGGTCTTCGTCCGGTCCCAGGCCGAGGCCACGGTGGCGCACCCGGTCTTGCCCAGCACGACGGCGCCGGCGGCGGTGAGCCGCGAGACGACCGTGGCGCCGGTTTCGGGGACCGACCGGCCGGACGGCTGCCCGGCGACGTCGATCAGCTCCGGCACGGCGAAGACGGTGCCCGCCAGCGGCAGGTCCTCCCCCGCCTGGACGCGCTCTTCGACGGCCTTGGCGTCGACGAGGACGTCTTCGACGGCGCGGAGGGTGGACCAGAGTTCGGGACGGTTGGCCTCGGTGATGCGTTCGAAGGCCGCGATGACGCGCTGCGAGGCTGTGGGCGGGGTCGGCGGGGTGGGATCCGGGTCCGGCGGGAGCGTGTTCACGGGGCGTCCTTCCCTCGGCGATCGAGAAAGTCCACTGTGTACGGTCGGCACCGGCGATCCTCAAAGCACGGCGGGCCTCCCGGCGAGTGACACCTCTACATGCATGACAGAAACGTTAGGTGGTCGACGTTTCCGTAGCCAGCGGTTTCCGATTACGCGCGGGTTTCGGGACCAAGGGGTGAACAGGGCGCGACGCCGGGGTGAAACGCACGATCACGCACGCCGGGTGACGAAGGGCGGAAACCGCCGGATCCGGCACCCGAACGGCCGAGTTTCAAATCCCAACGGCCCAGCGACGCCCGAATCCGCGTGATCAGGAGGTCGACACGCGTGATTCGGGGGTCGACACGAGCCCGCCGGCTGTGTCGACCCTTCAATCACGCGTGTCGACCCTTCAAACACGCCGGGGGGTGGGTCAGGAAAGTTCGCGCAGGGCCATGGCCAGGCCGGCCAGGCGGTCGGTGGCGTCGGTGAGGGCCTGTTTGGACGTCACGAGGCCGTCGCTCGACGCGGCGACCGTGTGGCCGGCCGCGGCGACCAGGCCGCGGTAGCCCTCGAGGCCGTCTTCGAGCTGTTCGCGGAGCTTGCCGACCGCCGCGTCCAAGGCCGCCTGCTCGCGGGCCGGGGCGGAGTTGCGGCCGCGCTCGATCGCCTGGATGCGGCCGGCCAGGCCGCGCAGGGCGGCCGCGGCTTCGGTCGCGGTCTGCCCCGCGTCCGCGACGGACACTTCGGACACCGGCACCGTGCCCACCGAGGACGGAACGGAGAGCTGACGCAGCAGCTCACCCAAGGAGGCCTCGCACTCCGCCAGCCGTTCCATCGGCTCGCGCGCGGCGGACCCCGCGGGCGGCAGCGGCGGCGGGCCGGCCGGTGCGGCCGGGAGCGGGGTGCGCTTCAGTTCACGCAGCTTGAGTCCGCTTCGGACGCCGAACGTGCCGAACACGACGGCTCCGGCGAACGCCATGATCGCCTGCGGCATCATCGCGGCGCCGGTCGCGCTCATCCAGCCCAGCCCGGCCGAGACCGCGAGGACGCCGCACAGGATCGTCAGCAGGATCCACAGCGTCATCGCGCGCGATGTCCGGCGCTTGCGACGCTCGTGCTTCGCGGCCGGGTGGTTCCAGCGGTCCCACTTCGCCCGGGCCTCGGCGAACGCCGGGACCTGGTTCGCCATGGTCGAGAACGTCGCCGACACGTCGGGCCGGCGCACCGGCGGCCGCTGCAGCGGGTTGGGCCGGGGACGCTGCGGTGCGGGCTTCCCGCCGGCCTGGTCGGCCGGCGGGAAGTACTTCTGCACCTTTTGGAGCTTTTCCTGGGCGCGCACGGCGTAGTCGGGCAGCTTCTCGATGTGCTTCTCCAGCTTCGCGCTGAACTCGCCGAAGTCGCGTCGTCTGCCCTGCTGCCCCATGCTCGCCCCCTTCGAACTCGCTGCCCGCGTCAGGCCGGGTTCTTGCCCTGTTCGGCCTGCACGCGCGCCTGGATCTCGCGCTGGATGTCGGCCGAGCTGCTGGCCGGCTGCTGGGCCGCCTTGCCGCCGTCGGTCACCTGGGCGACCGAGTCACCGCGCATCGACGAGCGGATCTGCTCGAGCCGCGAGTGCCCGGCCAGCTGCGTCGTGGAGGCCTGGACCTCCATCATGCGCCCCTGGACCGAGTTCTGCGCCAGCTCCGCCGAGCCGAGCGCCGTGGTGTAGCGCTTCTCGATCTTGTCGCGGACCTCTTCCAGCGACGGCGTGTTGCCCGGCGCCGCCAGCTGGCTCATCTGGTTCAGCGAAGCGGAGACCTGCTCCTGCATCTTCGCCTGCTCCAGCTGCGAGAGCAGCTTCGTGCGCTCGGCCAGCTTCTGCTGCAGCATCTGCGAGTTGCGCTCCACGGCCTTCTTGGCCTGGGCCGCGGCCTGCAGCGACTGGTCGTGCAGCGTCTTCAGGTCCTCGATGTTCTGCTCGGCCGTGACGAGCTGCGTCGCGAAGCTCTCCGCGGCGTTCTCGAACTCGACGGCCTTCTGCTCGTCACCCTTGGACCGGGCTTCGTCCGCGAGGACGAGGGCCTGCCGGGTCGAGGCCTGCAGCTTCTCGACGTCGCCGAGCTGCCGGTTGAGCTTCATCTCCAGCTGCCGCTGGTTGCCGATCACGGAGGCGGCCTGCTGCGTCAGCGCCTGGTGGTTGCGCTGCGCCTCCTCGATGGCCTGCTGGATCTGTACCTTCGGGTCGGCGTGTTCGTCGATCTTCGACGAGAACGCCGCCATCATGTACTTCCAGAACTTCACGAACGGGTTGGCCATCTCCTCCGCCTGCCTTCTTGCGTCCCACGGGCCTAGGTACTCGGGGTGTGGGGCGTCGCTCCCCTGCACATGCAACGCACCGACCCCGGCGTTGGGTTCCATCGTGTCAGGTCGGCCACGTCCGTTCCAGGCGACCCCGGGGGATTTCAGGGTTCGTCCCTGATCACCCCTGGTGGTACTGGGCCGTTCGTTACCAATCCGACCGCGGCCACGGCGGAAACCGACCGGTCGCGGAACGCGTCCGCCTGCCTCCGGTCGGAGTGATAACGCAAACGGCCCCGGGCGGGTTGCCCGGGGCCGTCTTCGCGTTCGATGCGCCCTACGCGGCGATCGTCGAGGCCATTTTCGGCTGCCCGATCGTCGTGCGCAGGGTCGTGTTCATCCGTGGCGCCGGGGAAACCCGCAGGTCGGCCAGGTCGTTGCCGATCAGCTCCGACATCAGGCGGCCGCCTTCGATGCCGGCCGAGGCACCGCGCTCGGGCACCTTCTCCCGGGGCGCGCCCTCACCGATCCGCTCGCCGACCGGTGCGACCTCGACGTTGTCGAGGGCCGAAACGTCCGCTGCCACTTTGTGCAGCAGTTCGCCGAGCGGAAGGTCCAAGGCCTGGCAGATGGACGCGAGCAGCTCGCTCGACGCCTCCTTCTGGCCCCGTTCCACCTCCGAGAGGTAGCCGAGGCTGACCCTGGCGGCGCGGGAGATGTCGCGCAGCGTACGACGCTGGTTGGTGCGGGCATGACGGAGCCGATCACCGATCGCCTCACGCAACAGCACGGTCATCACGCGCCTCCCTTCCGTACAAGTACCCCCTACGTTACCCAGAGCGGCGCCCCGAGCGCAGGAGTTGGTGTGCCCGTACGCCAAGGGCGAACGCCCGATTCACGTCAGATGTTCCCCGAGCAGGGAAAACGCCGCCCGGACCGAGTGGGTTCTGATCAAGTCCCGGTCGCCGTTGAGGGCCAGGGTACGGACTGTACGTGTTCCCGGCCCGGCGAGCCCGACGTGCACGGTCCCCGGCGCGACCCCGTCCTGGGCGGCCGGCCCGGCCACACCGGTGAGCCCGAGGCCCCAGGTGGCCCCGCACCGGTCCCGCGCGCCTTCGGCCAGCTGCGCGGCGACCTCGGGGTGGACGGCGCCGTGCTCGGCCAGCAGGGCGGCGTCGACCCCGGCCAGCGCGGTCTTCAGCTCGGTGGCGTAGACGACGAGGCCCCCGCGCAGGGCGGCGCTCGCCCCGGGCACGCGGGCGAGGGTGGCGCAGACGAGCCCGGCGGTCAGCGACTCGGCGGCCGCGACGGTCTCGCCCCGCCCGGTGAGAGCGGCGATCAGCGCGGCGGCTTGCTCGTCGCCTGGGCTTACGGCGGGTCGCGAAGGGGTCATTCGCGGGGCTCCGGCAGGGGTGCCGGGCGTTTCGGCCCCGGTCTTCGGCTCGGCTTCGCCGGCCTCCGAGGCGCTTCGCCGGCTGGCCTCGCCGGCTGCCGGGGTTCGGCCGCCAAGCTCGCCTGCTGCTGGATCACGGCCGCGGCCTCACCAGCCACCGAACCGGCCTCGCCAGCCCCGCCGGCTGCCGAACCACGGCCACCAGCCTCCCCAGCCGCCGAACCGTGCACTCCTGACTCGCCGACTGCCGGACCACGGCCACCAAGCTCGCCGGCCGCCGAACCGGCCTCGCCAGCTGCCGGACCGCGGCCGCCAGCCTCGCCGGCCGCCGAACCGGCCACGTCGGCCACTGTCAGCTCCCGGTGACGCGGCGCCCGGCGGCGCGCAACCGCACGGCCCTGACCAGGTAGTCCACGCCCGTCACCACCGTCAGCACCAAAGCCAGCCCCATCAGCGCCCACCGCACCGGGTCCGCCCCGGCCGGCAGTGGCAGCAGGTACGCCGTGATCGCGGCGATCTGGGCCATCGTCTTGGCCTTGCCGCCGCGGCTGGCCGGGATCACGCCGTGGCGGATCACCCAGAAGCGCAGCAGTGTGACGCCGATCTCGCGGACCGCGATCACGATCGTGACCCACCAGCCCAGCTCGCCCAGGATGCTCAGCCCGACCAGCGCGGCGCCGGTCAGCGCCTTGTCCGCGATCGGGTCGGCGATCTTGCCGAAGTCGGTGATCAGGCCGTACTTGCGGGCCACCCAGCCGTCCAGCTGGTCGGTCGCCGAGGCGATCGCGAACAGCCCGGTGGCGATCGCGCGCCAGGTGGTGTCGTGGCCGTCGCCGACGAACAGCGCCGCGATGAACAGCGGTACCAGGACCAGCCGCGACAACGTCAGCAGGTTCGCGAGGTTCAGGGTCGGAACCGGGGTCGGTTCGGGAACTTGCGCGGGTGCGTCGCCGGCGGCGTGGGTCAGGCCCTCGTCCGCGGCGTCGCTCGGGAGCGCACTCACCGGTCGGCGTCCGGTACCGCGCGGACGACCAGGTCCACGCCCGCCGAGTCCACGACCTCGCAGCGCAGGAAGTCACCCACCTGCACCTTCTCGGGCGCGTCGAGGATGACGCACTCGCCGTCGACCTCGGGGGCCTGGTGCGCGGCGCGGCCGGTGAGCTCGCCGTCGTCGTCCAGCTCGACGAGCACGTCGACGAAGGTGCCGATCCGGTCCTCGGCGCGCTGCGCGGTCAGCTCCTCGACCAGCGCGGAGATCCGGGTGACGCGGGCGGCGACCTCGTCGGCGTCGAGCTTGCCGTCGAAGCCCTCGGCCTCGGTGCCGTCCTCGTCGGAGTAGCCGAAGACGCCGACCGCGTCGAGGCGCGCGCCGGTGAGGAAGCGTTCGAGCTCGCTCAGGTCGTGCTCGGTCTCGCCCGGGAAGCCGACGATCACGTTGGTGCGGATGCCCGCCTCGGGCGCGTACTCGCGGATCTGCTCGGTCAGCGCGAGGAACGAGTCCGTCGAGCCGAACCGGCGCATCCGGCGCAGCACCTGCTCGCTGGAGTGCTGGAACGACAGGTCGAAGTACTCGGCGACCCCCGGCGTGGTCGCGATGGCCTTGACCAGCTGCGGGCGCGTCTCGGCCGGCTGCAGGTAGGAGACGCGGACGCGCTCGATGCCGTCGATCTCCGCCAGCCGCGGCAGCAGCCGCTCCAGCGCGGTGGCGCCGTCGCGGCCGAAGTCCTTGCCGTAGGACGTCGAGTTCTCGCTGACCAGGAACAGCTCCTTGACGCCGTGCTCGGCCAGCCACATCGCCTCGGCGACGACCTCGTCCGGCTGCCGCGAGACGAAGGAGCCGCGGAACGACGGGATCGCGCAGAACGAACAGCGCCGGTCGCAGCCGGAGGCGATCTTCAGCGCGGCCACCGGCGCGTCGTCGAGGCGCGTGCGCAGGACCCGCGGGCCCCAGCCGTGCTGCGCGTGGCCCGGGACCTCGACGGTCTCGGCCGCGGCGGGCCGCTGGACCGGGCTGATCGGCAGCAGCTTGCGGCGGTCGCCCGGGGTGTGCGAGGCGAGCTTGCGGCCCGCGACGACGTCGTCGAGGCGGTCGGAGAGCTCGGCGTAGTGGTCGAAGCCCAGCACCGCGTCGGCCTCGGGGAGGCTGTCGGCGAGCTCGTGGCCGTAGCGCTCGGCCATGCAGCCGACCGCGACGACCTTCTTGCCCGTGTCGGACGCCGCCAGCAGGGTGTCGACCGAGTCCTTCTTGGCCGACTCGACGAAGCCGCAGGTGTTGACCACCACGACGTCGGAGTCCTCCGGATCGGCCGCCAGCTCCCAGCCGCCGGCCGCCAGCCGGCCCGCCAGCTCCTCCGAGTCGACCTCGTTGCGGGCGCAGCCCAGGGTCAGCAGGGAGACGCGTCGGGTGGCGGCAGGGTCAGTGGCAGGAGAAGGCACGACGTTCAGGGTAGCCGCCGGTCCCGGGCGGGCCGACGACGGCGTGGCCCGGTCGCGACAACCGGGGCCGGGAGCTTCGCCGCCCGGACCCCCGAAAAGCAGTTGTGCCGGAGAAGCCGGCGCCGCGCGATGTGGCAGGGTTGACGATCGTGCCGTCCGCCTCCCCCGCCGTCCGCCGCGCGCGGATCGCCGACGTCCGCAAGATCAAGGCCCTGGTCGACTCGGACGCGGGTCGCGTCCTGCTGGAGAAGGACCTGGTCACGCTGTACGAAGCGGTCCAGGAGTTCTGGGTCGCCGAGGTGGGCGACGAGGTCGTCGGCGCGGCCGCGCTGCACGTGCTCTGGGAGGACATCGCCGAGCTGCGCACGGTGGTGGTCGACAAGGCCGTCCGCGGCCAGGGGGTCGGGCGCGTGCTCGTGGCCCGCCTGATCGACGAAGCGCGTGAGCTGGGTCTCAGGCGGCTGTTCGTGCTGACGTTCGAGACGAGCTTCTTCCTCGGGCACGGCTTCGTGGAGATCCAGGGGACGCCGGTCTCGCACGAGGTCTACGAGGAGATGCGGCGCTCGCACGACACCGGCGTCGCCGAGTTCCTCGACCTGCCGTACGTCAAGCCGAACACGCTCGGCAACTCGCGGATGCTGCTCCAGCTCTGACCACACGGGCGTCAGTACCACCCCTACTGCGCCCGAACTCTGAAAGTTTCCCGACAACATTCTTTCGGGCGGTGACGCGCGCCACCCGAGAGCCGATGCTGATCACGCACATCCGTCCCCTGATCAGCAAGGAAACAACACAACGATGCGTTCGACACTGCGGAACCTGGGGGCCACCATCGCGGTGGCCGCGACTGTCGGCGGAGGTGCCCTGCTGGGCGCCGGTACCGCGGCGGCCGTCGACATCCCGACGGTCACCGACCAGTACCTCTTCTCGACCTCGCTCTCGAACTTCGAGACGATCCGGGGACAGGCGCCCTACAACGGCCAGCTCGACTGGTCCTCGGACGGCTGTTCGTGGGCGCCGGACAACCCGTTCGGCTGGAAGTTCCTGCCGGGCTGCCACCGGCACGACTTCGGCTACCGCAACTACAAGAAGCAGGGCCGCTTCTCCGAGGCGAACCGCCTGAAGATCGACGACAACCTGTACTCGGACCTGAAGAGCGTCTGCGGCTCGAACGTGGCCTGCAAGGCCGCCGCGTGGACGTACTACCAGGCCGTGCGCAAGTTCGGCAGCTGACGCCGGCGGCCCGGGCCGCGCGACCGGCCCGGGCCCGTCAGGATAGGTGCATGGACATCGACCACCTGCTCAGCACGACCCGCGCGGTCCGCCGGAAGCTCGACCTCGACCGGCCGGTGGAACCCGAGGTCATCGAGGAGTGCCTGAACCTGGCGCTGCAGGCGCCGACGCCCGGCAACGTCCAGGCCTGGCGCTGGCTCGTGGTGCGCGACCAGGACGTGAAGAACCGGCTCGGCGCGATCTTCCGCGAAGTCGGCGAGGCCTACCTGGCGGAGCGGGCGAGTGCCGCGCCTTCGCGGGCGCTGGCCTCCGGGCGGCACCTGATCGACGTGATCGAGCGCGTCCCGGTGTTCGTGATCCCGGTCGTGGCCGGCCGCCCGGCCGGGGACAACGCGGTCGACGCGGCCTTCTACGGCGGCATCTTTCCGGCGGTGTGGAGTTTCCAGCTGGCGCTGCGCTCGCGCGGGCTGGGCTCGACGCTCACGACGTACCACCTGGCGCGGGAGGCCGAAGCCGCGGAGATCCTCGGCATCCCGGACGGCCACACGCAGGTCGGTCTGCTGCCGGTGGCGTACACGACGGTGCCGGACTTCAAGCCGGCGCCGCGCACACCGCTGTCCGAAGTGGCCTTCCTCGACCACTGGGGCACGCCCCTCAGCTGACCCGGACCGTCGCCGTCAGGCCGTCCTCGCTCACCGACACCAGCTCGACGCGGTTGGCGGCGAACGAGGTCGCCTGGGGGCCGGTGCGCGGGCCGCTGTGCAGCTCGGCCGTGGTGCTTTCGCCGCGGCCGGGCTCGCTCAGCAGGAAGGCGAGCGTCGCCTCGCCCTGCCAGATGCACGTCATATTCGGGCGGCACCGCGAGTCGCTCACCAGGCGCGTGTAGCGGACCGACAGGTCCTTCCCCTGGATCGCGGCTTCCTGGCCGAGGCGCAGGGTGACGTCGCCCTCCGGCGCGGTGCTGACGGTCGACGGCGCCGCCGGCCGGGCCGGGACCGGCTGCCCGGAGGCGACCGAGCTCCCGGCGCCCACCGCGACGACGGCGATGGCGAACAGTCCGGCTGCGATGCGCTGCGGGTCCATGTGCTCAGGACGGAACAGACCCGCCGGCGGGTTGCACTACTCGTCGTCCGGGTCGGCCGGGACCGGGTCGCCGCCGCGGATCATGAACAGGACGCCTTCCAGCTCCTCCGGCTTGATCAGCACGTCGCGGGCCTTCGAGCCCTCCGACGGGCCGACGATCCCCCGGCTCTCCAGCAGGTCCATCAGCCGGCCCGCCTTGGCGAACCCGACCCGGAGCTTGCGCTGCAGCATCGAAGTCGAGCCGAACTGGGACGTCACGATCAGCTCCGCCGCCTGCAGCAGGACGTCCAGGTCGTCCCCGATGTCCGGGTCGATCTCCTTCTTCTCGCCGGCCTTCTGCGCGGTGACGCCGTCCTGGTAGTCCGGCTGCGCCTGATCCTTGGCGTAGTTGACGACCGCGGAGATCTCTTCGTCGCCGACGAACGCGCCCTGGATGCGGACCGGCTTGCCGGCGCCCATCGGCAGGTAGAGCGCGTCGCCCATGCCGATCAGCTTCTCCGCGCCCGGCTGGTCGAGGATGACCCGGGAGTCGGTCAGCGACGACGTCGCGAAGGCCAGCCGCGAAGGCACGTTGGTCTTGATCAGGCCGGTCACGACGTCGACCGACGGCCGCTGCGTGGCCAGGACCAGGTGGATGCCGGCGGCGCGGGCCTTCTGGGTGATCCGGACGATCGCGTCCTCGACGTCGCGCGGGGCGGTCATCATCAGGTCGGCGAGCTCGTCGACGATCGCCATGATGTAGGGGTAGGGCCGGTACTCGCGCTCGGACCCCGGCGGCGCGGTGATCTCGCCGGACTTGACCTTCTTGTTGTAGTCGTCGATGTGCCGGACCTTGTTGACCTGCATGTCCTGGTAGCGCTGCTCCATCTCCTCCACCAGCCAGGCCAGCGCGGCGGCGGCCTTCTTCGGCTGGGTGATGATGGGCGTGATCAGGTGCGGGATGCCCTCGTAGGGCGTCAGCTCGACCATCTTCGGGTCGATCAGGATCATCCGGCACTCGTCCGGCGTCGCCCGCGCGAGCAGTGACACCAGCATCGAGTTGACGAAGCTCGACTTACCGGACCCGGTGGACCCCGCGACCAGCAGGTGGGGCATCTTCGTGAGGTTCGCGGTGACGAAGTGGCCCTCGATGTCCTTGCCGAGGCCGATCACCATCGGGTGGTTGTCCTTGACCGTGGTCGGCGCGCGCAGGACGTCGCCCAGGCGGACCATCTCGCGGTCGGAGTTCGGCACCTCGATGCCGACCGCGGACTTGCCGGGGATCGGCGCCAGCAGCCGGACGTTGTCGGTGGCCACCGCGTAGGCGATGTTCTTGGTCAGCGCGGTGATCTTCTCGACCTTGACGCCCGGCCCGAGCTCGACCTCGTAGCGGGTGACCGTCGGGCCGCGGGTGAAGCCGGTGACCTGCGCGTCGATGCTGAACTGCTCCAGCACGCCGGTGATCGCCTCGATCATGGCGTCGTTGGCCTTGCTGCGGGACTTCGGCGCGTCGCCGAGCTTCAGCAGGTCGGGCGGCGGGAGCTGGTAGTCGCCTTCGACGGTCCGCGTGACGGCGAGCGGCGGTTCCGGCGCCTTCTTCGGCTTCTTCTCGGGCACCTCGGCCGGCTTGGGGACGACTGTGCTCGCCTTGGGTGGCTTGATCGGCGTCGGCGGCTCGGCCAGCATCGCGTCGATGTCGAGCTGCTCCCCGTCGTGGTCGCCGCTGCTCTGGCGGCGGCGCGACGGCTTGCGCAGGCGCGCGGACTTCGGGTCGGCCTCGGTGACGGCGTCCTCGTCGGTGGCGAACCCGGACTGCTGCTCCGCCTCGGCGATCTCTTCCTCGTCGAGGCCCCAGTTGCGCAGCCTGGTCGGGATCTCCCGCACCGGCGTGCCGGTGAACACGAGCACGCCGAAGACCAGCGCCAGGATCAGGATCGGGACGGCCACCCAGGTGGTGACGCCCATGGTCAGCAGGCCGCCGGAGAAGGCGCCGATGATGCCGCCGGCGTACATCCGGCCGTCGTTCGTGCCCGGGAGCGCGGTGAAGATGTGCAGCATCCCGAGCACGGACAGGACGACCATGATCGTGCCGATCACCATCCGCGGCCGCGTCTCGGGGTGCGGCTCGGACCGCATCAGCGCGACGGCCACGACGGTGAGGACCAGCGGGAGCGTCACGGCCCCGGCACCGAGGACGGACCGGGTGGCGATCTCGACGCCGGCCCCGATCGGCCCGGCGGCCCGCCACCAGACCCCGACGGCCGCGACGATGGCAAGCGCGATCAGGCCGAGCGCGAGGCCGTCCCGACGGTGTTCGGCCTCGAGCTCGCGGGTGCGGCCGACGGTCCTGGCCAGCGTGCCGATGCCCTTGGCCAGCAGGTTCCAGGTGCCGCGGACGCCCTTGCCGAAGATCCCGGGCGTCTTGCGGCGCGAGCGGGGAGCCGGCTTGCGAGCGGACGACGTACGTGGCTTCGCGGGTGTACGCGGCTTACGCGCCGCTGCCCCCTTCGCGCCGCTTCCCGTGCTTCGCTTCCTCGTCGCCGACCCAGCCATGCCCTTTACGGTAACCGGCCGTGGCCGTTCGTCCCATGCGCCACTCTCGGCCCAGGGTGAACTTCTGCCTCACCGCGGTCCGTGAGCGACCATCCGGGTGAACCGATCCGGCCAGTGCGCATCCGGGTGAATCCGGCGTCTGCCATGCTCTGCCCCATGGTCGCGCTGCACTCCGACAACACCTCCCGCCGGGCCCCCGCCATCTGGCGGACCATGCTGAACATCGACCGCGGGCTGGTGAACCTCGTCGGCAGGCTCACCGTCTCCGGCCGGATCCCGGCGCGGCTGCGCGGCAAGCCGCTGCTGATGACCGCGAACCACATCGGCGTGTTCGACGCGTTCGTGCTGATGGCGGCGTGCAAGCGGATCGGCATCAACCCGCGGTTCATGCTGGCCGGCGGCATCCTGGACGCCCCCGTCATCGGGCCTGCGCTGCGGGTCAGCGGCCACCTGCGGGTCGACCGGAAGGTCGCCGCGACCGCCGTCGGGCAGTTCGCCGAGGCCGTCGAGGCGCTCAAGACCACGCGCGAGCCGATCATCGTCTACCCGGAGGGCCGGATCAGCCACGACCCGGGCCTGTGGCCGGAGCGCGGCAAGACCGGCGCGGCGCGGCTCGCGCTGGCCGCGGACGTGCCGGTGATCCCGATCAGCCAGTGGGGCGCGCACGAGGCCGTCTACTGGGGCACCGAGACCGTCAACGGCCCGGCCGACCTGATCCCGCTCGCCCGCTCCGGGCTCAGCGCTCCCCTGCGCCGGCCCCGCTTCAGGGTCCACTTCGGTGACCCGGTCGACCTGTCGGACGTCGAGCCGGAGCGGCCGGGCGCGGGGGTGCGCGCGCACGCGAAGATCATGCAGGCGATCACCGACGGCCTGGTCCCGCTGCGCGCGGGCGAGCTCGACCGGCCCCGCTTCCACGACCCGACGCGGCCGACGGACACCGTCAGCCCGTGGAAACCTCAGCGGCCCGAGTCCGGATTCTGAGCTGGGGTTTCGCGCACCGGCTAAACCCTTTTCCCGCCACGGACGTGAGTGCCGCGTTCTCGTCGGCGACGCAAAGGGCAGGTTTCCATGCGAAGGATCGCGAAGACCGTGGGCTCGGTTCTGGCTGTGCTCGGCATCGTGCTGACCACCGGAGCCGTCACGGCGGCACCGGCGAACGCCGCGGTGTCGTGCTCGGGGACGAAGACCTACGACAGCAGCAGCGGCACCCTCGGCTTGGGCGAGCTGACGATCTACTACAACAGCTCCAACGGCGGGACCAACAGCGCCTGCTTCTACCACCGCGGCGCCACCTACGGTGTGGCCGCGGAGACCTGGGTGAAGATCCAGCGCTGTGTCGAAACCAGCGGCGAAGGTCAGCTGTGCACCCCCGACCGCTCGTCGACTCCGGACACGGGCAACTACGCGTACTACGCGGGCCCCAAAGGTGTCACGGGCACGGCGAACCGCTGTGTGGCCGCCATCGGCTGGGTCTTTTGGCACGAGCAGTACTACGTGATCGACAGCGGCCGCCAGGGCTGCTGACGCCGTCCGGATCCTGAGACACCGGCGCGGGTGCCCCTAGAGTCGGCGGCGTGAGCACACGGATACTCGTCGTCTACTACAGCTCGACCGGGAACACCGCCGCCCTCGCCGAGTCGCTCGCCGCGGGCGCCCGCGAGACCGGGGCCGAGGTCCGGGTGCGGACCGTGCCGGAGACGGTGCCCGCCGAGGCGATCGCGCAGAACCCGCGCTGGCAGGCCTGGATCGACTCGGGCCCGCACCACGCGCTGGCCACGCTCGACGACCTTGTCTGGGCCGACGGCCTCGCCGTCGGCAGCCCGACCCGGTTCGGCGGCCCGGCGGCCCAGCTCAAGTCCTATTTGGACAGCACGGGCGGGTTGTGGGCGAAGGGGAAGCTGGCCGACAAGGTCGCGACGTCGTTCACGACGGCGTCCACCCGGCACGGCGGCCTGGAGTCGACGCTGCTGGCGATCAACAACGTCTTCTACCACTGGGGCGCGATCGTCGTCCCGCTCGGCTACACCGACCCGCACCTGATGGAGTCCGGCAACCCGTACGGCGGCTCGTTCGTGTCGCGCAAGTCGGCCGCGCCGGACGAGCTGGCCCTCGGCGCGCTGCACGTCCAGGGGCGGCGGCTCGCGACCATCGCGACGCACGTCGCGACCGGGCTGAAGCAGGCCGAATAACCGCGAAAAGCGCTTTGGCAGTGACGCGGCGGGCCTTACAGTCGCGAGGGTGACCACCGAGCTGCCCGTCCTCGCACCTCCCCGGGTCGCCCACCGCGGCCGCGGGACCACGCTCGTCCTGCTCGCGGCGCTGTTCTTCAGCACGTCGGGCACGCTGGGCAAGTCCGCGATGTCCGCCGGCTTCAGCCCGGAGCAGGTGGCCGCGATGCGGATCGGGCTCGCCGGGCTCGTGCTGCTCGCCGGGGTGGCGCTGGTGGCGCCGCGCAAGCTGCGGGTGCGCCGGAGCGAGCTGCCGGTGCTGGCCGGGTACGGCCTGCTGGGCGTCGCCGGGGTGCAGCTGCTGTACTTCGTCGCCGCGGGCCGGATCCCCGTCGGCATCGCGATCCTGCTCGAGTTCATCTCGCCGGTGCTCATCGCGCTGTGGGTGCGGTTCGTGCGGGAGCACCGGCTGCCGCGGTCGGTGTGGGGCGGCATCGCGCTGGCCATGGTGGGCCTTTCGCTGGTCGCCCAGGTCTGGCAGGGCGTCACGCTGAACGGCGTCGGGCTGCTGGCCGGCTTCGGCGCGGCACTGTGCTCGGCCGGGTACTTCCTGCTCGGCGAGCGCGCGGTGGCCGACATCGACCCGCTGGGCCTGGTCACCTGGGGCATGGTGATCGGCGCGGTGCTGATCAGCCTGGTCGCGCCGCCGTGGACGTGGCCGGTGGAGCTGCTCGCCGCCGACGTCGAGTTCGGCGCCTGGCGCCCGCCGGTGTGGCTGCTGATGACGCTGCTGGTGCTGGTCGCCACCGTGTTCGCCTACATCTTCGGGATCTCGTCACTGCGGCACCTGCCGGCGTCGGTGGCGAGCGTGCTCGGGCTGGTCGAGCCCGTGATCGTCACGGTCACGGCGTGGGCGCTGCTCGGCGAGGAGCTCACCTGGCAGCAGCTGCTCGGCTCGGCGATCCTGCTGGGCGGCGCGTTCCTGGTGCAGCGGAAGTCGGCGATCCTGACGAGCTGAACTCTTCACGGGGTGGCGCGCGAGTGCGAGAATTCCCCACCGTGACGTCTCAGGGATTGCGCCCCGAACTGCGCCAGCGGCACGTCCGGATGATCGCCCTCGGCGGCATCATCGGCGCGAGCCTGTTCATCGGCAGCGGCGCGGTGATCCACACCGTCGGCCCGGCGGCCGTGCTTTCCTACGCGCTGGGCGGACTGCTCGTCGTGCTCGTCATGCGGATGCTCGGCGAGATGGCGACGGCGGCGCCGGCACTCGGCTCGTTCATGGAGTACGCGCGCGACTCGCTCGGCGGCTGGGCGGGCTTCACGATCGGCTGGCTGTACTGGTACTTCTGGGTCGGCGTGGTCGCGTTCGAAGCGGTGGCGGGCGCGAAGATCCTGCAGGGCTGGATTCCCGGCGTGCCGCAGTGGGTGTTCTCGCTGGCACTGATGCTGCTGCTGACGGCGACGAACCTGGCGTCGGCGCGGTCGTTCGGCGAGACGGAGTTCTGGCTGGCGTCGATCAAGGTCGCCACCATCGTGGTGTTCCTGGTGCTGGGCTTGCTGTTCGTGCTCGGTCTCTGGCCGGGCGCGCACTTTTCGGTCGGCAACATCGGGCTCGACGGTTTCGTCGTGAACGGCGGGTTTTCCGTCGTCCACGGCGTGGTGATCGTGATCTTCTCGTATTTCGGCGCGGAGATCGTGACGATCGCGGCGGCGGAGTCGAGCGAGCCGGAGACGGCGGTCCGCAAGGCGACGTCGACGATCGTGTGGCGCGTGATCGTGTTCTACGTGGGTTCGGTGGCACTGCTGGTGATGATCACCCCGTGGCGCGAGATCCCGAGCGAAACGAGCCCGTTCGCGGCGGCGTTCGGCAGGTTCGGCGTCCCAGCGGCGACGACGATAGTAAGCGCGGTCGTCCTGACGGCGGCGCTGTCGGTGCTGAATTCGGGTCTGTACACGGCATCCCGCATGCTGTTCGCCCTGCACCGCCACGGCTGGGCCCCGGCGTGGGTGGCGGACACGAACCGGCGAGGCGTGCCGTGGAAGGCGATCCTGGTGTCGACGTCGGTCGGGTACGTGGCGGTGGTGATGAGCTACGTGTCCCCGGACAAGATCTTCTACTTCATCATCAATTCGGCGGGCGCGGTGGCGTTGTTCGTGTACGCGATCATCTGCGGGTCGCAACTGCGAATGCGGCGGCGGCTGGAGTCGGAGGCGCCGGAGACGTTGAAGCTGCGGATGTGGGGATATCCGTGGTTGAGCTGGCTGACGTTGGTTTTGACCCTGGTCGTGGTGGCTTCGATGCTGTTCGTGGACGAGGACACTCGGGCGCAGCTTTACCTGAGTTTGATCAGCCTGGCGGTGATCTTGGCGGTGTACGCCGTCATCCGCCGGCGATCCACTCGAAAACCAACCGAAGTCAAAACCGATTAGCATTCAGGTTCCTACGCTTGCCCATGCCGACCGACTCGCCCCACACCTCCACCACCAATCACGTACTGGCTTTACGCACAAGTCCGGTGTAACCAACAAGAGCAAGCGTTGCCAAAGCCCATATTCCCGCCTGCACAAACCATACGGCGGCAGTGAACGCACCACCCCAGGACGTGTCGACGTTGAGGTCACAGCGGCCGCGCACCCCGGTCGAGGAAAGCGGCAGTCCTCTGTCAAGACCGACACCGATCAGTTCGATTGACGTGCAGGGCACTCCGACAACGCTCCCAAACGAGGCAGTGCGTTCTACAGTGTGATGATTTCCGTCACTGACGTGCCCCGCCCACAGACCAAGCGCTGCCGCTATCAGCAGCGCCAACAGGAGTGCCGCAGCCGTACGACGCGTCAGGTAGCCGTAACCCGCCAGGACACCCCACAACCGATGAAACCGCCGGGCCCACCAGTTGCCGATCGCATCGGGTGCACGCTGATATAGGTCCCGTTGCTGCGAAATCAAGATCTTGCGGGCATTGCCATCGTGACCAGCAGTCCGTTCCACCTCCGCCAACTGCCGGTACGGCCCAGGGCGGTAGAATTTCGTGTGGAATCGAATAAGGTGCAGCCACTCCTTCCAATCGGTTGCGTCGAGTCCATCGAACGTAAATCTGTCAAGGTCAAGATTATTGGCGTCCGCACACATAAGGCCGGGCCGCCACGCAGCACACACGGTGCGAACTGACATTGAAATCGTCGCAACGTCCCCATCTCTGATATCGATCAGCAGATGACCAGCAACATTCACCACTTCGGCGGAGTCTAGGCCAATTCGGCCATCGACCTGCGCGTTGACAAGACGAACCGTGCCGACATCACCTGAGCCGGTAAGCCGCACACCGTGAAGGTGCACGTCACCCCCGACCTGCAGCCGATCGGCATGCAGGGCCGGGCCGCCGTCGTTGACGATCCCGACGGACTCGAAGTCAACATGGAAACCGACATGAGCACCGGCAAGACAAACGGCGCCGGCCTCACCAGAACCTGAGACTTGCATGCCACGGAGATCCAGCGTGCCACCAACCTGCAGCCGATCGGCATATAGTCCAGGTCCACTCTTGTTGATCACCTTCGCACCGTGAAGCGCAACTTGACTGCCGACCTGGGCACTGAGTAGACGAACCGCGCCAACCTTTCCGACACCGGAGGCCTGAAACTCCCGAAGAAAAAGCCCACCGCCGACCTGCAGACGATCGGCGAAGAGGGCAGGACCGCTGTCGTTCACCACATCCGCACCGTCGAGGTCTACGTACCCACCGACGCGGGCACCACGAAGCCGGATCACTCCCGACTGAGCCGCGCCAGAGGCCTGAATTCCCCGCAGCTTCAAATCACCGTCGACTCGCAAATCTTCGCCAAGAAGACGATTGATCCGACTGTCCTGCACAGCAATCCGAGGAAAGTGACTTCCAGTCAGGGAGATTGATTTGGTGACCACGCATCTTCTCAGTGAGATACCGGCAACGGCCGTGATTTGGTCAAGTCTCAGCTTGCCTATGATTCTGAGTCCCACCAGCCGAACACCTTGCGGATCAAGAGGACCCCGTCGCCCGAGAAGCAGTTCTCGCAGCAATTCCGCACGCACTTCGTGTGCAATCTCCTCGCCTTCGGACAACTCGTCAAGCGCGAGGGCACTGCATCTCAGCTCAACGCCACGTCGTGCAGCGTCGATTACTCTCTCTTCACGATCGGTCAGGTTGTCCAACACGGGTAGCGGCAAGAAGTCAGTCACTCCTACCAAGTCGGCATCGGAGGGCGCCGTGCTACATGACAACCACCAACGTGAACCTCGGACAGTCGACCAATTGCAGTCGAGACTGCTCTGGTGCTCACCGTGTCACAGCTAAACCCTGAGGGCTAGCCGCCGGCGATTCGGCTCAATGCCCCGAAAAACACGTCCGTGATCTTCGCCGGGTCCGGGGCCACGAAGGCCTGACCACCCGTGGCCGCCGTCAACTGGTCCAGCTCCGGTTTGTCCGCGTCTGGGCCGATGCCCACTCCGATCAGGGGGATCGGGCGGCGGGGGTCCTGCAGCTTTGCCAGCTCCGCCAACAACTCAGCGCGGGAAATCCCGTGTGGGTCCTCGTTTCTCCCGTCCGTCAGCACGATCACCAGGTTGAGCCGGCCCGGCTCCCACTCGCGGCGCGCCGTGCGGTACGTGTCCAGCACGCTGTCGTACAGCCCCGTTCCGCCGTTCGCCGTGGCCTTCACCTGGGCGAGCTTGTCCAGTGCGCCACTCGCCAGGTGCTGGGCCACCGAGGCCATCGGCAGCAGCTCGCGGTAGTCCTTGTCGCCGTCCAACCTCGTCGAGAACGCCAGCATGCGCAGCTGGGTCGTCGGCTTGAACAGGTGCAGTGCCTTCGCCGTCGCCTGCATCGACAGCTGCATCCGGTTCAGCCCGGTCCCCGGCACCTGCGCGTTCATCGACCCCGACACGTCGACGAGCACCTGCACCCGCGCGCTCAGGTTGATCCCGGACCACTGGTTGAGCAGCTCCTCGACGACCGACGCGGGTGGGAGGTTCGCCGCCCGGAAGCCGGACGTCGTCACGTGCGGGTCGTCGGCGTGCTCGCGCAGCGCCTGGCCGCCCGCCGCGCGCAGGCCCGTCTTCGCGATGGCGTCCGCGCCCGCGTCGCCGAGTGTCGCTTGCCGCAGCGCGTCGATGATCGGGCGTTGCTGCGGGGTGATCCCGCCCAGCTCGGCGAACGGGTAGTCCAATGTGGGCACCGCGGTCGAGTAGACGGCGACGAGCGGCGAGCTCGCGTCCTCGATGTTGTGGCGCAGCACGGAGTTCTCCGACGCGGGGAACGTCGTCACCGCCGCCGTGCCGCCGGTGCCGCTCGAGCCCGGCAGCCGCGCCATCAGGTCCGTCTCCGCGCCGAGCGTGTTGGCCGAGAACCGCCGCAGCAGCGCGACGTACGCGGCCGCCGGCTCGGTGGCCGTCTTGACGCTCTCCTTGAGGCCCAGCAGCGCCGCGACGCCGACCGAGTCCTGCGCCGGGTCGGACATCCCCGGGACGGCACCCGGCGACCCCAGGACGTCCGCCCAGGTGGCCGTGCGCTCGGGCCAGCCCATGCCCTTCGCGACGCCCTCGGCGACGGCCAGCACGACCGGCGAGCTGGCCACCGACGCCCCGGTCTCGGGGACGTCGGAAGCGCCGAACTGGCGGGCGCGGCGCAGCGCGAGGGTCGAGTCCGGCACCCACACCTGCGGCCGCGGGCTGCCGTCGGACAGGGCGAGCTGCTCGGCCGTGGCGGCCGGCTCCCTGGTCTGGACCTCGACGCTGCCGCACCGGAGGTCGAGACCACGCGCGACGAGCGAGAGCGCGGGCGCGATGTCGGCGGACGCGGTGACGAGGACCTTCGCCTGCTGCTCGCACGGGGGCTGGGCCGGGGTCATCCGCGAGACGGTGACCCAGGTCGCGGCCCCGAGGACGACCACGAGACCGGTCGCGAGGGCGGGCAAGAGCAGCCGGCGTCGTCGTCCGTCCGGCGAGTGACGTCCCATCGGGCGCGGCCTCTCTTCGGCGAGGCGGGGTGGGGATCAAGGCTAGCGCCCGGCAAACCACCGGTTCGTGGTCCGGATGGCCTAACAGCGGGCCTCATACCCGGGAGGGAGGCGAATCCCGTCCCGGAGTCGGATGTCCGCGCCCGATTCGCGCGCGACACTGGGGGCCTGACCGCTTGGGGGTACGCATGAAACCGACACGAGCCGACCAGCGCCGGGCGCGGCGGGCCCTGCTCCGCCAGACCGCCACCGTAGGCCTCGCCCTGCTCCTCACCAAACTGGGGCACTGAACGCACCGAAGGCCACCGTCCGGCGGACCGGATGGTGGCCTTCGGCGGCGGAACCTAGACCGGGATGACCGTCGGGACGATCATCGGGCGGCGGCGGTAGGTGTCGGCGACCCAGCGGCCGACCACCCGGCGGACCGCCTGCGCGATCCGGTGGGTGTCGGTGATGCCTTCGGCCTCGGTGCGCGCCAGCTCCATCTCCACCAGCGGCACGACGGCGGCGAGCGCCTTCGGGTCGTCGGAGAAGCCGCGGCCGGACACCGTCGGGGCGCTGACCGGGCGGCCGGTGGCCGATTCGATCGCGACGCTGATCGAGATGAACCCGCCCTCGCCGAGGACGAGCCGGTCGGACAGGGTCGACTCGCCGACGTCACCGACGGACAGGCCGTCGACGTAGACGTGGCCGACCTCGACGCGGCCGGTGCGGGACGCCTTGCCGTCGACCAGGTCGACGACCACGCCGTCTTCGGCGATCACCACGTTGTCCGCCGCGACGCCGGTGCGGATCGCCAGCTCGGCGTTGGCCTTCAGGTGCTTCCACTCGCCGTGGACCGGCATGACGTTGCTCGGCCGCACCGCGTTGTACAGGTAGAGCAGCTCCCCCGCCGACGCGTGGCCGGACACGTGCACCTTGGCGTTGCCCTGGTGCACGACGTTCGCGCCGAGCCGGGTCAGGCCGTTGACCACGCCGAACACCGCGGTCTCGTTGCCCGGGATCATCGAGCTGGCCAGCACGACGGTGTCGCCCGCGCGGATCGAGATCTGCCGGTGCTCGCCGCGCGCCATCCGCGACAGCGCCGAGAGCGGCTCGCCCTGCGAACCCGTCGAGACGAACAGGACCTTGCTCTCCGGCAGGGTGCTCGCCTGGTCGAGGTCGACCAGCAGGCCGTCCGGCACGTTGAGCAGGCCCAGCTCGGCCGCGATCCCCATGTTGCGGACCATCGACCGGCCGACGAACGCGATCCGGCGGCCGTGCCGGAGCGCGGCGTCGAGGACCTGCTGGACGCGGTGGACGTGGCTGGCGAAGCAGGCCACGATCACGCGCTGGTCGACGCGGCGGATGACGTCGTCGAGGACCGGGCCGATGTCGCGCTCGGGCATGACGAACCCGGGGACCTCGGCGTTGGTCGAGTCGACGCAGAAGAGGTCGACGCCTTCGTCGCCGAGCCGGGAGAAGCCGGCCAGGTCGGTGAGCCGACCGTCGAGCGGGAGCTGGTCGAGCTTGATGTCGCCGGTGTGCAGGACCACGCCCGCCGGGGTGCGGATGGCCACGGCCAGCGCGTCCGGGATGGAGTGGTTCACCGCGAAGAACTCGAGGTTGAACACGCCGACGTCGCGGCGCTCCCCCTCGCGGACCTCGATCAGCTTCGGCCGCTGCCGGTGCTCCTTGGCCTTCGCCGCGAGCAGCGCGTTGGTGAACCTCGAGCCGTAGATCGGCAGGTCCGGCCGCAGGCGCAGGAGGAACGGGACGGCACCGATGTGGTCCTCGTGCCCGTGGGTGAGCACCAGTCCTTCGATGTCGTCGAGCCGGTCCTCGATCGCGCGGAAGTCGGGCAGGATCAAGTCGACGCCGGGCTGGTCGTCCTCGGGGAAGAGGACCCCGCAGTCGACGATGAGCAGCCGGCCGCCGTACTCGAAGACGGTCATGTTGCGCCCGACCTCGCCGATACCGCCCAGCGCGACCACGCGCAGGGCTCCGGCGGGCAGTGCGGGCGGGGCGTTGGTGGGGCCTGGACCTGGGGGAAGTGAGCTCACCGAGGCAGGGTCCCAACGCTGGTGTGCGAGGTCGGCGCCACGTAGGCGGCCCTCGAATCTGCTTGTGCCACCCGCTCACCATGCCAGTCCCGGGCCGCCGTGTCGCCCAGGGGCACGCCGCCTTGCCCCAGATCACCGGCGATCAGGGCCGTCTGGTCGGCCGTCGGCGCGACGATCGGGAGCCGCGGCTCGCCGACGTCGAAGCCGCGCAGCCGCAGCGCCGCCTTGCTGAACGCGACCCCGCCGACCCGCGACATCGCGCGCAGCACCGGAAGCATGCCGCGGTGGTTGGTGCGCGCGGTGGACGTGTCGCCGTTCTCGTAGGCGTCGATCATCGCGCGGATCCGGCCCGCGACGACGTGACCGATGACACTCACCACGCCGGTGCCGCCGACGGAGATCCAGGGCAGGTTCAGCCCGTCGTCGCCGGAGTAGTAGGCGAGGTGGGTGTTGGCGATGACCTCGGACCCGGCGATCAGGTCGCCCTTGGCGTCCTTGACCGCGACGATCCGCGGGTGCTCGGCCAGCCGCAGCAGCGTGTCGACCTCGATCGGCACGACCGAGCGCGGCGGGATGTCGTAGAGCATCACCGGCAGGCCCGCGCTGTCCGCGACCGCGGTGAAGTGCGCGTGCAGGCCGGCCTGGCTCGGCCGCGAGTAGTACGGGGTGACGACCAGCAGGCCGTGCGCGCCGGCCGCTTCGGCCTGCTTCGCCTGCTCGATGCTGTGCGCCGTGTTGTTGGTGCCCGCGCCGGCCACGATGGTCGCGCGGTCGCCGACGGCCTCGACCACGGCGCGGATGAGCTCCTGCTTCTCCGCGTCGCTCGTGGTCGGGCTCTCGCCGGTGGTGCCGTTGATGACGAGGCCGTCGTTCCCCAGCTCCACGAGGTGCTCGGCCAGCTCCTGCGCCCGCTTCAGGTCCAGCGCGCCGTCGGCGTCGAAGGGGGTGACCATCGCGGTGAGCACGCGCCCGAACGGCCGTCCGGGCGCTGCGGTAGGTGGGTTGGACATGCCCAGACGGTACCCCGTCCCCCCGACGAAAAACGCGCCGACCTGGCCACCTCGGCGGAAGTGCGGAGGATTTCCGGAACCCGGCCGCTCGTCGCGGAACTTCTACTTGACCTTGGTCACGATCGGCGCGGTGATCGGCCCGCCGTCGGCCCGGGCCAGCAGGCAGTAGTACTCGCGGGTGGGGGTTTCCCCGCTTTCGGACGGCTTGCGCTGCCACTCGGCCTCGGTGGGGATCAGCGCGCGGTAGGTCAGGTCCTGCCGCTGGGTCTCGGGCACGATCGACGAGCGGAACGCGGTCGCGCAGGCCGCCTCCGCGCTCGCCTGGATCGCGGTCTGCCCCGGGTAGTCCGCCACCTTCGCGTCGTCGGCGTTCCAGTTCTCGATCGACAGCACGTTGCCGATCTCGAAGATCTCCTGCGCGTGGCTGCGGTTGCACTCGATCTTGTTGTCGTCCTGGCTGATGATCCCGCCGTCCTGGATGGTGGCGTTGTAGCAGCGGTAGTAGTCGGTGATGTCGACGCGCAGCTGGCCGTTGACGCCGAAGGTCATGGTCGGCTGCTTCTGCTTGTCGACCGCGGGCGTCTCGTAGGCCTTGCCGGCGAAGAAGCCGCCGACCAGTGCCCCGACGACCAGCACGGCGGCCAGGGACAGCCACAGGGCCCGCAGGTTCCGCTTGGGCGGCTGCGACGCGACCCGCGTCATCGGGCCGCCCTGCTGCAGCATCGCGGTGCCGTTCGGCGGCGTCGGCCGGACGCCCTGGGCCGTGGTCAGGAGGTTCTGCGCCTGGGCGGCGGTGAGGCGCGCGTCGGGGTTGGCGACGAGCAGGCCGAGGATGGCCGCGGCGATCGGGCCCTGGCCGCGGGTCAGGTACGGGATCTCGGTCATGATCGCGTGCAGCGTCGCGGCGGTGGTCGCGCGCTCGAACGGGATCGAGCCTTCGACGGCGAAGAACAGCGTCGCGCCGAGGGACCACAGGTCGGACGCGGGCAGGGCTTCGCGGCCCTCGACGCGCTCCGGCGCCATGAACGCGGGCGAGCCGACGATCATGCCGCTGGTGGTCAGCCGCGGGTCGTCGATGGCGTGGGCGATGCCGAAGTCGGTGAGCTTCACGCGGCCGTCCGGCGCGACGAGGATGTTCGCCGGCTTGACGTCGCGGTGCACGATCCCGGCGGCGTGCGCGGCCTGCAGGGCGGCCAGCACCCGCTCCCCCATCAACGCGGCCTGCGCGGCGGGCATCGGGCCGCGCTGGCGCACGAGGTCGGCCAGCGACGGCGCCTCGACGAGCTCCATCACGATGAACGTGGTGCCGCCGTCGGTGACGACGTCGTAGACGGTGACGACGGCGGGGTCGTTGAGCCGCCCGCCGGTGCGCACCTCGCGCAGCGCGCGCTCGGAGAAGACGGCGGCCGATTCGGCGTCGGGCAGCCGCAGTTCCTTGACCGCGACCTGCCGGCCGATGACCTGGTCCTGTGCCCGCCAGACGACGCCCATGCCGCCCCGGCCGAGTTCGCCGAGGAGGGCGTAACGGCCGGCGACAACCCGCTGACCAGGCGTGGCGGGCGCCTGCGGTGGGTACGGCCGGGTCTGTTCGTCGGTCACGGTGCTCCTTCAAGCGGCGGTCGCGCAGATGCTAGTCGGACCGTTCCGGAGCGTTCGGGGTTCCGCGGAATTCGTGACTCGACCGGTGACCACGGGACGCCGGGCGGGCCGTCGCTCAGCGGCGTGGGGCGTAGGCCTCGCCGCGGTACGGGATCCACCGGTAGCCCGGGGCGAAGTCGCTGAACGCGGCGCGCTTGCCGGTCGCGCTCCAGATGTCTTCGCTGACCACGAGACCGGGGAAGCGCGTCAGGTCGTTCTCGGCCATCAGCTCGTCGTACGTGCGGAACCGCTCGGTCTCCACCCCCGCCAGCGCGTACCGGTAGACCGGCGGAGCCGTGCGGAGCAGCCAGTAGAGCCGGCGCCCGGCGGCGGTCATGGCCGTCGCGTCCTCGGCGGACTCGATGCGCTTGTCGCCGAGGTCTTCGGGCGCGACCCCGCACCACCAGCCGCTGCCGCCGTCGGAGAAGACGCGGGCGGGGAACCCTTCGAAGTGGCGCGCGAGGTCCCGGGCGTGGGTCTCCCGCCCACCGCATTCGGCGTTGAGGGCGAAGATCCAGGCCATGGCCGCGGCCTCCCTGTTTCGTGGGCTCAACCGGTGAAGGTGAGATAGATCAGCACCAGGTTGAGCGCGATGATCACCACCGCGATCGAGGATGCCGCGATGGTCGTCAGCCTGCGGTTGGCGTCCGCGCCCATCAGATCACGGTCCGCCGTCAGCCGGATCAGCGGTACCAGCGCGAAGGGGATCCCGAACGACAGCACGACCTGCGAGACGACCAGAGCCGCGCTCGGATCGGCCCCGAGGGCGAGCACCACGATCGCCGGGATGAGCGTGACGAGACGGCGCAGGACCAGCGGAATCCGCTTGTGCAGCAACCCTTGCATGATCATCGCGCCCGCGTACGCGCCCACCGAGGTCGACGCCAGGCCCGACGCCAGCAGGCCGATCGCGAACAGCAGCGCGATGCCCGGGCCGAGGGCCACCGCGACCGCGGCGTGCGCGCCCTCGATGCTGTCGACGCCCGCCTGGCCCTGCAGGTTCGTCGCGGCCAGCAGCAGCATGCCCAGGTTCACCGCGCCGGCCAGCAGCATCGCCAGGCCGACGTCGGCGCGGGTGGCTCGCAGCAGGCGGCGACGCGTGGTGACGTCCGGGAGGCCGTGCCGGTCGCGAACCAGGCCGGAGTGCAGGTAGACGGCGTGGGGCATGACCGTCGCGCCCAGCATCGCGGCGGCGATGAGGATGCTGCCGGAGCCGTCGAACATCGGCACCAGCCCGCCGAGCGTGCCCGACGCCGACGGCGGCTCGACGAACAGGCTGGCCAGGAACCCGACCGCGATGACCAGCAGCAGGCCGGTGACGACCCGCTCGAACGTCCGCTGGCCGCCGCGGTCCTGGACCGCCAGCAGCGTCAGCGAGACCGCGCCGGTGACCAGGCCGCCGGCCACCAGCGGCAGGTCGAACAGCAGGTAGAGGGCGATGGCGCCGCCGACGACCTCGGCCAGGTCGGTGGCGATGGCGACGATCTCGGCCTGCACCCAGTAGGCCAGCCGCGCCGGCCGGGACAGCCGGGCGCGCAGGGCCTCCGGCAGCGACATCCCGCTGACCAGCCCGAGCTTCGCCGAGAGGTACTGCACGAGCACGGCCATCAGGTTCGCCGCGACGATCACCCAGACCAGCAGGTAGCCGTAGCGGGCGCCGGCGCTGATGTTGGACGCGACGTTGCCGGGGTCGACGTAGGCGATCGCGGCGACGAACGCCGGGCCCAGCAGGGCCGAGCCGGTGCGCAGGCGCGTCACGAGTCTCGGCCGGACAGCCTCGGTGACCGCCATGAAGCCTGCCTCTCAACCGGATGTCGGGGAACCCAAATCGAAGTTTAGGCGTGCCGAACTTTCGATTTCAAGGGTGACGGCTCCCACTCTCGTCCCCGGGGTACCCCGAACGGCTCAGGGATGCGCGACTTCGTGGCCGGACTCGCGCAGCGCCTTGACGGCGTGGCCGAGGTCGGTGGCGCGGACCAGGATGTGGTCGGTGTCGAACGTCGACATCGAGAACAGCGCGACCCCGGCCGCGGCCAGCTCCGAGGCCAGCGCGGCGATGATGCCGGTGAGCGTGAACTCCAGCGGCCCGCGGACCGAGAGCAGTCGCCAGCCGTCCTCCGCCGTGCCGCCGGCCGGTTCGCGCCCGGCCGGGCAGATGATGGACAGCTCTTCGGGCGTCCGGGTCACCGAGACGAACGCGGGCTCGCCGGGAGCGAGGAGCTCGGCGGGCACCGGGGCGTCGGCGGGCAGCCGCACGACGGCGTACTCACCAGGGCGGACATCGATCGCGAGACGCTTCATCAGCCTTCGAACACCTTCGGGCTCGTAGCGATCTCGGTGCCGTCCGGCAGCGTCGAGATGGTGAAGTCGGCGAACACGTTCGCCGCGGCTTTCTGCAGGTGCCGCAGGCATTCCACGGCCAGTCCCCGGATCTCGACGTCGGCGTGCTCGGTGGCGCGCATCGCGACGAAGTGGCGCCAGGCCCGGTAGTTCCCGGTGACGACGATCCGGGTCTCGGTCGCGTTCGGCAGCACCGCCCGCGCGGCCTGGCGGGCCTGCTTCCGGCGCAGCGTCGCGCTCGGGACGTCGGCGAACTTCTCCTCGAGACCGGCCAGCAGCTCTTTGTAGGCGTCGACGCTCGCCTGCGCCGCGGCGAGGAACTTCTCATGCAGCACGGGGTCGTTCGCGATGACGTCCGGCTCGACGATCTCGGCGTCGCGCTCGGGCACGTACCGGCGGGACAGCTGGGAGTAGGAGAAGTGGCGGTGCCGGATCAGCTCGTGGGTCAGCGAACGGGAGATGCCGGTGAGGTAGAAGGTCACCGATCCGTGTTCCAGCACCGCGAGGTGGCCGACGTCCATGATGTGCTCGAGGTAGCCGGCGTTGGTCGCGGTGGCGGGGTTCGGCTTGTCCCAGGACTGGTAGCAGGCGCGGCCGGCGAACTCCGCGAGCGCCTCGCCGCCGTCCGCGTCGGTCGTCCAGGGAACGTCCGCGGGCGGGAAGAACTCCGTCTTCGCGATCAGCTGCACCCTCGGTGACACGGTTTCGGCCACGTCCGCACTCCCTTCGCCGGCTCCCGTAAGCAGCCTAACCGCGCGCGGGCGCCCACTCCCGGGGGACACGTGACAGCACCGCTTCCTTGACTGACGCCACCCATGACGTCATAGTGGTGTCATGGACCTGACGCCGTACATCGCCAACCTTCGCGAGGACCTCGCGAACACGGCTGCCGCCGGGGACGAGCACACCCGGCGGGCGGCCGCGCTGCTGTCCTCCGCGCTCGAACCCGCCGTCCGCCTCACGCTGATGAATGCTCTCGCCGACCTCGCCGCCGAGGTCACGGCCGCTTTGCCCGGCCAGGTGGTCGACGTGCGGCTGGACGGCCGGGACGTCCGCGTGGTCGTCACCGGAGCCGCCGAAGAGGCGCCGCCACGCGAGACACCACGTGACACCACTCCGCCACCACCGATCGACGGCGGTGACATCTCGCGCATCACGCTGCGCTTGGTCGAGCAGATCAAGGGGCAGGCCGAGCGCGCGGCGCAGGCGCAGGGCGTCTCGCTGAACACGTTCGTCTCCCAGGCCGTCCAGGGGGCGCTGGGGCACGGTGCCCTCGGCGGGGGCGCCAAGCACCACGGCAAGGGCACCCGGCCCGGGTCGCACCTGCACGGCTGGGTCGAAGGCTGAGGGGATCGAAGATGAGTGACGAAGACACGACACCGGCCGAAGAGACGGCCACGCCCGCCGAGGAGCCGGCCGAGGAGCCCGCTGCCCGCGACGAGCTGGTACGGATCGACGAGTTCGAGACCGACGTCCCGCTGGAGCTGGACCTCGGCGTGACGATCGGGCGCGTCGAGGTCGTCCTGGAAGGCGACTCCGGCGCCCGCGTCGAGCTGCGGCACGACCAGGGCGAGCAGCAGCCGTGGGTCGCGGGGGTCAACAGCCTGCTCTCCTGGGTCGGCGAGCGCTTCGGCGACCAGCTGGGCGTCGACCCGTCGGGCGCCGACCCGGCCGAGGCCGTGCGGCAGAGCCGGATCGAGAAGCTCGGCAACCGCCTGGTCGTCCAGGCGCCGAAGGCGTGGCAGCTGCGCAACGTCGCGCTGTCGGTGACCGTGCGCGCCCCGGCGGGCTCGCACGTCGAGGTCCGGGCCGGCGCGGCGGACGTCACGGTGACCGGTTCGGCCGGGCGCGTCGACCTGCTGACCGGCTCCGGCGAGGTCAAGCTCGACCGCGCCGACGGCTCGGCGACGATCCGCACGGGCAGCGGCGGCATCAAGCTCGGCCCGACGCTGGGCGGGCTGCAGCTGCGCAGCGGCAGCGGCCACGTCGAGGCGTCGTCGATCGCCGGCTCCGCGACGCTGGCGACCGGCACGGGCGACGTCTGGCTGGGCGCGGTCTCGGGCGAGGTGATGGCCCGCACGGGCAGCGGCGACCTGTCGGTGGCCGAAGCGGCGTCGGGCACGCTCGACCTGATCACCGGCTCGGGCGAGGTCCGCATCGGCATCCGCGGCGGCACGGCGGCGGAGGTCGACCTGACCTCGAGCGGCGGCAAGGTGTCCAGCGAGCTGGACGTCGCCGACAGCGCCCCCGAGGGCGGCGTGAAGCTGAAGGTCCGGGCCCGCACAGGCTCCGGCAACGCCGTGGTGACGCGCGCGGCCGGCTGATGAAAAGGGGGTGACGGGCCGTTCCCGGTGGGGGTTACCGGGGACGGCCCGTTTCTTTTTGTCTACTGTGGACGGCGCCCCGCTTCAGCGCACCAGTTTCTTCAGGGCCGGGGCCAAGTCGCCGCGAGAACCCACTGCCACGCCGGACAAGCCGAGCCACTCCGCCATGTGCCGCAACTCCCCTGCCAGCTCCGGCAGCACTCGCGCCACGTCCGCGCCCTCCTCCGCGAACGCCCCTTGCACCCGAAGCACTCCCGCCGCGCGGTCGGACTTCAGGTCCACCCTCGCCACCAGCTCGCCGTCCAGCAGGAACGGGAACACGTAGTACCCGTACACCCGCTTCGGCTCCGGGACGTAGATCTCGATGCGGTAGCGGAACCCGAACAGCCGCTCCGTGCGGGCGCGCTCCCAGATCAGCGGGTCGAACGGGCACAGCAGTGCCCGCCCCGTCACCGAGCGCGGCGTGCGGGCCTCGATGTGGCGGTACGCCGTCGCCTTCCAGCCGTGGACGGTCACCGGCTCCAGGACTCCCGACTCCACCAGCTCCGACACCGCCTGGCGCGCCGGGGCCGGGCCGAGGCGGTAGTAGTCGCGCAGGTCCGTCTCCGTCGCCACGCCGAGGGCCCGCGCCGAACGCTCGATCAGGCCCCGCGCGCCCTCCTCCGCGGACACCGACCGGGACAGGACCTCCGGCGGGACCACCCGCTCGGTGAGGTCGTAGAGCCGCTCGAACGACCGGCGCGTGCCCGTGGTCAGCTGGCCGATGCCGAACAGGTACTCGCAGACGCGCTTGACCTCCGAGCGCTCCCACCACGAGCCCGGGCCGCGCCGCTGCGCGTCCGCCGCCACCTCGCGCTCGATGCCGCCGGCGCCGATCGGGCCCAGCTCCTTCACCACGGACAGGATCTCCTCGACCAGCCCCGGTGACTTCTCGATCAGCGGCCCATAGTGCTTCCACCAGCCGTCGCGCTTCGCGCCGGACCGGATCAGCGGCCAGTCCTCGACCGGGAGCAGGCTCGCCTCGTGCGCCCACGTCTCGACCAGCATCCGCGGCTGGCGGGCCGAGTGCGACCACGCCGCGCCGTCCAGGAGCGCGGGCTCGTACGCGCCCAGCCGCGAGAACACCGGCATGTAGTGCGCCCGGACCGCGACGTTCACCGAGTCCAGCTGCAGCAGCTGGACGCGCGAGAGCACGCGTTTCAGGTGCCGCCGGGACGGCTCACCGGAGGGGCGCGGGTCACTGAAGCCCTGGGCGGCCAGGAAGGTCTTCCGGGCCGTCGGGACGCTGATCGTCTGCATGGTGCCGTCATGGTGCCACCCACCACCGACAAAAACGCGGCCCCGGATATCTTCAGCGCATGAGCGACGCCGCTGTCCGCCCCGCCGACCTGTCCGACGCCGCGGAGATCGCCCGCATCCAGCGCGACACCTGGCACGCCGCCTACGAGGACCTGCTCGGCAAGAGCGCGCTGGCCGAGCTGGACGCCGCCGACCTCACCGGCACCTGGACCGAGACCATCGACTACCCCGGCAGCCAGGTCTACGTCGCCACCGAGGGCGAGTTCGTCGTCGGGTTCTGCGTCGCGGGCCGGGCGCCCGAAGGCGAGGTCGCGGCCGCCGACGGCAGCCTGCCCGAGGACGCCGGCAGCACCGGCCTCGTCGCCACCCTGCTCGTCGAGCCGCGGTGGGGCCGCCGCGGGCACGCCGGACGGCTACTCGCGACGGCCGCCGCGGGCCTGCGGGCCGACGGCGCCGGCCGCGGCATCGCCTGGGTCGCCCAGGGCGACCACGCCTCCCTCGGCTTCTACCGCCGGGCCGGCTGGAACCCCGACGGCACGGTCCGCACCCTCGACACCGGCGACCGCATGGTCCGCGAGGTCCGCCTCACCGGCACCCTCGACCTCGAGCTGGCCTGAGCCGGCGTCCCGGAAGATCACCCACCGCATCACGGTGTACATGAACACGCCCTCGCAGGCGCCCGCGAGCACCCGCGCGAGGTGGTATTCGACGCCCAGCGCCGTCAGGCCCGCGCCCACACCCAGCAAAAACGCCGCGTAATTGACAGCAATCGCACCGATGTAAAGCGTCAGCTGGATTCCGACCGCGGCGTGGGAATGGAAGTTGAACGTCCGGTTCAGAACGAAGCTCAGCCCGAACGCGCATCCGTAAGACAGCGTTATGGAAAGCCAGAGCGGCCAGCCGGCGAGGCCGTGGAAAACGGTCAGCAGCCCCAGGTCGACGCCGAACGTGAACCCGTTGATGAGGCAGAAGCCGAGAAACGTCGGGGCCACGACCCGCGACAACCCCAGTGGCAGTACCCCTACGATCGCCGCGCAGAGGGCACCGAATCGGTCAGCGGGCGTACGGGATTGCTCGGCGGCCACCCCGTCAGCGTTCCAGCGGAAGGTGACCGGAAACCGTCTTGCAGGTGATCTTCTGGTGCGACCCCCCTACCGCATAGGGGGGTTATCCCCCGTGACTCCAGGTTTCGCGCTGATAACTTGGAGGAACACGATCGAGCGCAGGAGGTGACACGATGAGCTGGATCCTGTTGACACTAGGGGTCGCTTTCGGTTCGGCCATCGTGCCGCTGATCAACGCCGAGGTCTTCCTGCTCGGGCTGTGCGCGAGCCAGCCCGGGCTGCACTGGCTGTGGCTCGGCGCGGCCGTGGCGGTCGGGCAGATCGCGGGCAAGACGCTTTACTTCCTCGCCGCGCGCGGCACGATCAAGCTGCCGAAGCCGCTGCACGACCGCCTCCACCGCGAGCGGCCGATGACGGCCCGGCGCGTGCGCTGGGAACTGCGGACCAAGCGGATCCGCGCCTGGATCGACCGCCTGCGCGACCGCTGCCACCGCCACCCGCACTGGATGGCGGGGACGTACGGAGTGAGCTCCCTGGTGGGCCTGCCCCCGTTCATGGCGACGAGCGTGCTGGCCGGCATGGTCCGGATGCGGCTCGTGACGTTCTTGACCACGGGGTTCGCCGGTAGGTGGATCCGCTTCAGCCTGATCGCCGCTTCACCCGCGGTGTTCGCGGGCTGGCTGCACCACTGAGCCGGACTTCAGCGGTCGGCGGCTTCCAGCTCCACGGCCTTCTTCATCGTCTCGCGGGCCCGGCGCCGGTCGCCCGCGATGTCGTACGCGTACGCCAGCTTGTACCAGACGCGCCAGTTCTCCTGGTCCGCTTCGACCTCCGCGCGGCGGTCCTGGAACCACGCGTCGGCCGCGTCGCGATCCACGCGGCCCGATGGACGGCGCGGCAGGTCCGAGACGTCCGGAAGTTCGCCCTCCGCGTCCAGCCGGCGGGAGAGGCGCTGGATCTGCACACCGTTGCGCCAGGTCACGACGACGATCCAGATACCCAGGATCGGCAGCAGCAGGACGCCGACGCCCAGCGCGATACCCGCGCCCGTTCCCGACGCGAACAGGGCGAACGCCCGGTCGGCGAGCAGGACCAGGTAGACCACCAGCGCCGCCGTCATCAGCAGCGCGATGTTGCGAGCCTTCACAGGTCGAGGACGTTTTCCAGCCCGACCGTCAGGCCGGGCCGCGCCACCACCGTGCGCACGCCGAGCAGCACACCCGGCATGAACGACGTCCGGTCGAGCGAGTCGTGGCGGATGGTCAGGGTCTCGCCCTCGCCGCCGAACAGGATCTCCTCGTGCGCCACCAGGCCCGGCAGCCGGACCGAGTGCACCCGGATGGCCTCGACCTCAGCACCGCGGGCGCCGTCGAGCTCGGACGTCGTCGCGTCCGGCCCCGGCGTCACGCCGGCCTCCGCGCGGGCCGCGGCGATCATCCGCGCGGTGTGCGCGGCGGTGCCCGACGGCGCGTCCGCCTTGCGGTTGTGGTGCAGCTCGATGATCTCCGCCGACGCGTAGAACTTCGCCGCCTGGGCCGCGAACCGCATCGCCAGAACCGCGCCGAGAGCGAAGTTCGGCGCGATCAGCACGCCCAGCGAGGGCTTCGGCTCCAGCAAACCACGCAGCTCGGCCAGCCGCGCGTCGCTGAAGCCCGTGGTGCCGACGACCGCGTGGATGTCGTGCTCCACCAGGTACTTCAGGTTGTCCATAACGGCGTCGGGGTGGGTGAAGTCGACGACGACCTGGGCCTCGGCCAGCGCCGCGAAGTCGTCCCCCGCGTCGAGCGCCGCGACGACCTTCATGTCCGCGGCGTTTTCGACGGCGTTCACCACCGTCGCCCCCATCCGGCCGCGCGCACCGAGCACACCGACGTTGATGGTCATGAAGCGATCACCTCGTGCAGGTCGTCAGGAAGGTCGTCGGCGTGAGCGTACGGCCCGACGACCGCCGCCGCCGAGACCCCGCCCGGCCGCGCGAACAAAGTGCGAGCGAGCGCACACACCTCTTCGGTGGTGACGGCGTCGATGCGCGCGATCGTCTCGTCGACGCCCAGGTAGTGGCCGTAGTTGAGCTCGCTCTTGCCGATCCGCGACATCCGCGACGACGTGTCCTCCAGCCCCAGCACGATCCCGCCGCGCAGCTGGCCCTTGGCACGGGCCACCTCGGCTTCGGTCAGGCCGTCGACGCCGACCTTGTCGAGGACCTCGCGGATGACGCCGGCGACGTCACCGAGCTTCTCCGGCTGACAGCCCGCGTACACGGCCATGTGCCCGGTGTCGGCGTAGCTCGCGACCGACGAGTACACCTGGTAGGCCAGCCCGCGCTGCTCGCGGATCTCCTGGAACAGCCGCGACGACATGCCGCCGCCGAGCGCCGCGTTGAGCACCGACAGCGCGAAGCGGCGCTCGTCGTGGCGCGACAGCGAACGCAGGCCGAGCATCACGTGCGCCTGCTCGGTGTCGTCGGTGTGCAGAGCCAGCTTCGGGAGGGTCTTGATCCGGGCGCGGCCCTCGCGCGGCGCGACCGGCGTCGCGTCGCCCGTCAGACGATCGCGAAGCGCCTTGCGCACCAGCCGGAGCACCTGGCTGTGGTCGATGTTCCCGGCGACGGCCAGCACCATCCGCGGCAGCGTGTAGCGGCGCTTGTAGAACCCGCGCAGCGCGGCCGGGGACATTTCGATGATCGACTTCTCGGTGCCCAGCACCGGGCGGCCCAGCGGGTGCTCGCCGAGGATGGCGGTCACGAACGTCTCGTGCAGCAGGTCCTCGGGGTCGTCGTCGCGCATCGAGATCTCTTCGAGGACGACGCTGCGTTCCATGTCCATGTCGCGGTCGGTGCAGAGCGCCTCGAACACGACGTCGGTGACCAGGTCCACGGCGAGCGGGAGGTCGGCGTCGAGCACCTGCGCGTAGTAGCAGGTGTGCTCCTTCGCCGTGAAGGCGTTGAACTCGCCGCCGACGGCGTCGATCTCCTCGGCGATCTGCGTGGCGTCACGGTTCTTCGTGCCCTTGAACAGCAGGTGTTCGAGGTAGTGCGCGGCACCGGCGACGGCGACCGGCTCGTCACGGGAGCCGATGCCGACCCACAGCCCGACCGTGGCCGAGCGGGACGCCGGGACGTGCTCGGTGATCACGCGCAGGCCGCCGGGCAGGACGCTGCGCTTGACGACCGCACCGTCCGGAGTGGACTCCAGCGTGCGGGTGGTACCGACGGGCTGCTCGTGCCCGGAAACCTGCCGTGCCATGGGTTCCTTACTTCCGCATGCCGTGAAGGCCCCCTCACCGGCCACAAACGCCGGCGAGGGGGCCTTCACGGACCTACAACGAGCTGTCTTACTTGGCGTCGGCCGTCTCGGCGTCGGCGGCGGGCGCCGGGGCCTCGGCAGCGTCGTCTTCCTGAACGACGATCAGGCTGATCTTGCCGCGGTTGTCGATGTCGGCGATCTCGACGCGGAGCTTGTCGCCCACGTTGACGACGTCCTCGACCTTGGCGATCCGCTTGCCGTTGCCCAGCTTGGAGATGTGCACCAGGCCGTCCTTGCCCGGCAGCAGCGAGACGAACGCGCCGAACGCGGCCGTCTTCACCACGGTGCCGAGGAAGCGCTCGCCGACCTTGGGCAGCTGCGGGTTGGCGATGGCGTTGATCAGGTCGATCGCCGCCTCCGCCGACGGGCCGTCGGCCGCGCCCACGTAGATCGTGCCGTCGTCCTCGATGGAGATGTCGGCACCGGTCTGCTCGGTGATCGAGTTGATCATCTTGCCCTTCGGGCCGATGACCTCGCCGATCTTGTCCACCGGGATCTTCACGCTGGTGACGCGCGGCGAGTACGGGCTCATCTCGTCCGGGCCGTCGATCGCCTCGGCGATGACCTCCAGGATGGTGAGGCGAGCGTCCTTCGCCTGCTTCAGCGCGGCGGCGAGCACCTCGGAGGGGATGCCGTCGAGCTTCGTGTCCAGCTGCAGGGCGGTGATGATGTCCTTGGTGCCGGCGACCTTGAAGTCCATGTCGCCCATGGCGTCCTCGGCACCGAGGATGTCGGTCAGCGCGACGTAGCGCGTCTCGCCGTCGACCTCGTCGGAGATGAGGCCCATCGCGATGCCCGCGACCGGCGCCTTCAGCGGCACGCCGGCGTTGTACAGGCCCATCGTGGACGCGCAGACCGAGCCCATCGAGGTCGAGCCGTTGGAGCCCAGCGCCTCGGAGACCTGGCGGATCGCGTACGGGAACTCGTCCCGCTTCGGCAGCACCGGCACGAGGGCGCGCTCGGCGAGCATGCCGTGGCCGATTTCGCGGCGCTTCGGCGAACCGACGCGGCCGGTCTCGCCGGTGGAGAACGGCGGGAAGTTGTAGTGGTGCATGTAGCGCTTGTGCGTCTCCGGGGACAGCGAGTCGATCTGCTGCTCCAGGCGAAGCATGTTCAGCGTGGTGACGCCCAGGATCTGGGTTTCGCCGCGCTCGAACAGCGCCGAACCGTGCGCCCGCGGGATCACGGCGACCTCGGCCGCGAGCGACCGGATGTCGGTGAGGCCACGACCGTCCATGCGGATCTTGTCCGTGAGGACGCGCTTGCGCATGACCTTCTTGGACAGCGCCTTGAACGCGGCGCCGATCTCCTTCTCGCGGCCCGCGAAGGCTTCGCCCTCGCCGACGCCGACCTTCTCCAGGACGGCGGCCTTGACCTCGTCGGTCGCGGCGTCACGGGCCTGCTTGCCGGCGATCTGCAGCGCGTTCGCCAGGTCGTCGGTCGCGATCGCGGCGACGGCGTCGAAGGCGTCCTGCTGGTAGGCCAGGAAGACCGGGAACTCGCCGGTCGGCTTGGCGGCGACGTCGGCCAGCTTCTGCTGGGCCTCGCACAGCACCTTGATGAACGGCTTGGCGGCCTCGAGGCCCTCGGCGACCGAGACCTCGTCCGGCGCCTTGCCGCCCGCGGCGATCAGGTCGAGCGTGTTCTCGGTGCCTTCGGCCTCGACCATCATGATCGCGACGTCATCGCCGACGATGCGGCCGGCGACCACCATGTTGAAGGTGGCCTTCTCCAGCTGCGACCAGGTCGGGAACGCGACCCACTGGTCCTCGATCAGGGCGACGCGGACGCCGCCGACCGGGCCCGAGAACGGCAGGCCGGCGATCTGGGTCGACGCCGACGCGGCGTTGATGGCCAGCACGTCGTACGGGTCGTCCGGGTTGAGGCTCTGGACGGTGATGACGACCTGGATCTCGTTGCGGAGACCGTCGGTGAACGACGGGCGCAGCGGCCGGTCGATCAGGCGGCAGGTCAGGATCGCGTCGGTCGAGGGACGGCCCTCGCGACGGAAGAACGCGCCGGGGATGCGGCCGGCCGCGTACATGCGCTCCTCGACGTCCACCGTCAGGGGGAAGAAGTCGAAGTGGTCCTTCGGGTGCTTCGACGCGGTCGTCGCCGAGAGCAGCATCGTCTCTTCGTCGAGGTACGCGACGACGGCGCCGGCGGCCTGCTTGGCCAGGCGGCCCGTCTCGAAACGAACGGTGCGGGTACCGAACTTGCCGTTGTCGATCACGGCTTCGGTCTCGTGCACGGTGACTCCGGTGGAGTCGGTCATAGGGTGTTTCTCCTCTTTAGTTCCTTCTATACGGCGCGAGTCTCCCACCCTGGGACCCATTTCGCCTGAGGACGCTCGAGGAGTGATGCCGGTCTTCGATCGAAGCCCCCGGGACTCTTCCCGGAAGCCACTACCGAGGACCGGCGGACGGTTCCCCGGGCGCGCTCGCGCCGTTCTTCTCTTAAAGCGAGGGGGAGCGACCGGCGGTCACTCCCCCTCGGGTTCAAGCTATCGGCGCAGGCCGAGACGCTGGATCAGCGCACGGTAACGCTCGATGTCCACCTTCATCACGTAGTTCAGCAGCCGGCGGCGACGGCCGACCAGCAGCAGGAGCCCGCGACGCGAGTGGTGGTCGTGCTTGTGAGCCTTGAGGTGCTCGGTGAGGCCGACGATCCGCTTGGTCAGCAGCGCGACCTGGGCCTCGGGGGATCCCGTGTCCGAGTCGTGCACGCCGTACTCGGCCAGGATCGACTTCTTTTCTTCGGTGGACAGCGCCACTTGTGTTGCTCCTCGAATGATCAGTGCCGTGCGGCCCCGGACGCGGAATGAACGCCGGGAAGTCGGTCACGGCCGCCACGGACTGCAGCCGAACCCGGTCACGACGTTACCAGCCCGCTGAACTGGGCCTTCAGGCGCCGTCCAGCTCGAAGGCACGGGCGACCCGGTAGCGGGTCGCGCCCCGTTCGCGTTCGCTGGTCATGAGCACCACCTCGGTGGCAGGCCAGCGGCGGCTGGTGAAACCCAGCAGACGTTGAGTGCAACGCCCGGCGAGCCCCGGTTCTTCCCGGGGGAACCGCGCCAGCGTGAGGTGGGGCACGTACGGCCTCGCCTCGGCACCGGCCCCCGCGGCGAGCGCGAGCGGCGTCAGTTCGCTTCCGGCGGCAGTCAACCACAGCACCCCGGGGAACGTCGCGGCCTTTTCCAGCCGGACGTCGACGGCGGGCCGCCCGGCCAGCCGGTCCGCGAGCCACGCGGCCCGGGTGCCCACGTCGTCTTGCCCGTAGTAGGCGAGGGTGACGTGCCAGCGCTCCGGCGGCTCCCAGCGCAGGCCGTCCTCCAGGTCACCGAGGGCTGTGAGGTTTTCGGCGACCGCTTCGACGACGTCGTCCGGCGGGACCAGCGCGCTGAACAGGACCGGCATCAGGCGCCGTTGTCGGCCCGGCGCAGCAGGTCGGCGATGGCCGGGAACTCGTCGTCGAGCCGCTTGGCGGCCTCGCCCAGGTCCTCGTCCTCGGCCAGGTCACGCAGGTAGGCGAGGACCTTCGCGTCTTCGTTGACGACCGGGATGTTGTCGCGGCCGACGGTGGGCCGCGAGTCGCGGACGTCCTCCATCGCGGCCAGCATCGCGTCGCGGTTGCCGGCGGCGACCTCGGGCACCAGGATCTTGCGCTCGAGCATGATCATCCTGGCGAGCACGACCGGGTTGCCGATCTTCGCCCGCCGCCCGCTCATCACCTGGCTGAGCATGGGGGCGCTGATCCCGAGGACCTCGGCCAGGAACGCCTGCGAAACGTCGAACGCGACGACCAGCCGGCGGACCCGGTCGCCGAGCGGCTCCCCGTACCACTCGCGCTGCAACGCGATGTTCCGCTGGACGATCTTGTGGTCCTCCACCTGTTCCGCTCCCCTAGACCGCTTCGACCCGACTACCTGCGCGCACCGTCCGTGAGCATCTTGCCATCGCTGCCACGTGCGTGACCGCGAAACCGCCCTATTCGCCCCCGGTCGGGGCGTCCGGGGGCACCTGCAGTGCCTTTCTCGTCTCGACGACGTCGTCGTCGATCTGCGTGACCAGCCCGGCCGAGTCGGCGAACCGCACCTGGTCGCGCAGCCGCGTCACGAAGTCGATCGCCACGTGCTGGCCGTAGAAGTCCTCGTCGACGTCGAGGACGAACGCCTCGACGGTCCGCTCGCGCCCGGAGAACGTCGGGTTCGTCCCCACCGAGACCGCGGCGCGCAGCCGGCGCGACGGGTCCGCCGAGCGGGTGAACCAGGCGCTGTAGACGCCGTCGGCCGGGACGGCAGCGAAGCGCGGTGTCGACAGGTTCGCCGTCGGGTAGCCGAGCTCGTGGCCGCGGCCGTCCCCGCGGACGACGATGCCCTCCAGGCGGTGCGGGCGGCCCAGCGCCTCGGCCGCGGCGACGACGTCCCCGGCGTCGATGCACGACCGGACGTACGTGCTCGAGAAGGTGATCGCCGACTGGTCCTCTTCGGACAGTTCCTTGCCCTGCAGCTCGGCGCCGTACGCGGCGAAGCCGAACCGGCGGCCGAGGGTGCGCAGCATCGCGACGTCGCCCGCGGCCTTGGCGCCGAAGGTGAAGTTGTCGCCGACGACCACCGCGGCCGCGTGCAGCCGGTCGACGAGCACCTCGTGCACGAACTCCTCCGGCAGCAGCCGGGACAGCTCCAGGGTGAACGGCAGCACGCAGAAGACGTCGATGCCGAGGCCTTCGACGATCTCCGCCTTGCGCCGCAACGTGGTCAGCTGCGCCGGGTGGCTCCCCGGGCGCAGCACCTCCGACGGGTGCGGGTCGAACGTCAGCATGACGCTGGGCAGCCCGCGTTCGGCCGCCGCGGCCACGGTCCGGCTGACCAGCTCCTGGTGCCCGCGGTGGACACCGTCGAACACGCCGATGGTGACCACGCACCGGCCCCAGCCGCCGGGGAGGTCCCCCAGCCCACGCCACCGCAGCACGTCGAACTCCCGTCTCTCAGAAGCCACCCTAGGCGGGCAGCAACACGACCACTGCCCGGGACACGCCTTCTTCGTCGGCGGCCAGGGCGAGCACCTTGCCGTCGGGACCGAAGAGCCCGTAGGTGCCCTCGACCCCGGCCGCCGGGATGCGCTGCCCGTGCCGGACCGCTTTCGCCGACGCGGCGTCCAGGTCGCGCCGCGGGAAGGCGGCGGCGACGGCGGCGTCGAGGTCGAGGCTCAGCTCGGGCGTCTCCTCGAGCCGGTCGAGGGTCTTCGCCTTGGCCAGGGTGAAGGGGCCGACCGTGGTCCGGCGGAGGGCCTGGAGGTGCCCGCCGACGCCGAGGTCGGCGCCCAGGTCGCGGGCCAGCGCGCGGACGTAGGTGCCGGACGAGCACTCGACGACGGCGTCGACCTCGACGTGGTCCTCTTCGTGGCGGACGCCGAGGACGTCGAAGCGGTAGACGGTGACCGGGCGCGGCGGGAGGACGACCTTCTCGCCGGCGCGGACGCGGGCGTACGCGCGCTTGCCGTCGATCTTGACCGCGCTCACCGCGCTGGGCACCTGCTGGATGGCACCGGTCAGCTTCTCGACGCCGTTCGCGACGGCGTCGTCGGTGACGTCCTTCGTGTCCGCCGTCGTGAGGACCTCGCCCTCGGCGTCGTCGGTCGTCGTGCTGCTGCCGAGGCTGAGGGTGGCCAGGTAGGTCTTGCGGTCCAGCGCCAGGTGGCCGAGTAGCTTGGTGGCGCGCTCGATGCCGAGCACCAGCACGCCGGTCGCCATCGGGTCGAGCGTGCCGGCGTGCCCGACCTTGCGGGTGCCCATGATCCGGCGGGCACGGGCGACGACGTCGTGCGACGTCATACCGGCGGGCTTGTCGACGATCACGAGACCGGGCGGCGGGGCGGGACGGCGGGGCGGTTTGGGGCTCGACACGCGGCAAACCCTAGCGGCCGCTTGTCGTGGTTCGATCAGGCCGCTCGGCCGGGCCACGATGGAGGCGTGACGGAGATCGAAGTCCGGGCCGCCCGGCCCGCCGAGTTCGAAGCGGTCGCCGCGCTCCGGTGGCGCTGGGTGGCCGAGCGGGACGGCCTGCCCGGCGACGGTCGCGAGGCGTTCGTGCGGGAGTTCGCCACGTGGGCGCGGGAGAACGCGGCCACCCACCGCTGCCTCGTGCTGGTGCGCGGCCGCCAGGTGCTCGGGATGGCGTTCCTGGCCATCACCGCGCGCGTGCCGACGCCGTCGGCGCCGTCGCGGGCCGCCGGGGACGTGCAGAGCGTGTACGTCGTCCCGGAGGCCCGCGACGGCGGCCTCGGCGGGCTGCTGATCGAAGGCGTCCTGCGGCTGGCCGGGGAGCTCGGGCTGGAGCGGGTCACCGTGCACTCGTCGGCGCGGGCCGTGCCGGCCTACGAGCGGCGCGGGTTCTCGGTGGCGCCGCAGCTCATGCAGGCGCTGGTCAGGCGGCCACGATCGGCGTCTCGGGCAGAGCGGCGTCCCAGCGACGGCGGGTGATGCGCACCGGCAGCTCCTCGCCGCGGGCTTCGGCGAGGAACAGCTGGGCGCGCGTCCGGCGCCACCACACGAGCAGCCGGGACGTGCCCAGCGCCAGGATCGCGACGATCGCCAGCAGCGAGAGCCGGAAGCTCCCGCCGGTCCACTGCAGCAGGACGCCGACGAGCAGGGCGGCGATGGTCGTCGCGACGAAGCCGCCGACGTTGACCACGCCGGTCGCCGTCCCGACGCGGGACAGCGGGTTGTAGTCGCGGGCGAGGGCGAAGCCGATCATCGACGCCGGCCCGCCGAGGGCGAGGAAGGCGAACGCGGGCACCAGCACCGCCACCGGCACCTGCCCGGGCCAGCTCAGCAGCACCGCCCAGATCAGCGCGGCCCCGCCGATGTACCCGCCGACCAGCGGCATCCGCAGCGACGGGTACCGGCCGATCACGCCGCCGAGCAGCGGGCCGCCGGCCATCGAGCCGAAGACGAAGACGGTGAGCAGCGCGCTCGCGGTGGCCATCGACTGCCCCTGGCCCTGCACCAGCCAGGGCACACCCCACAGCAGCGTCAGGGCGTTGGGGGCGAACATCGTGCTGAAGTGGACCCAGAAACCCAGGCGCGTCCCGGGTGTCCGCCACGCCTCGGCGACCTGGTGGGCGAGCTGGCGCGCGCAGACGGCTTCGCGGACCGGCGGTTTCTCCCCGGCCGGGACGTCGCGGACCCGGAGCGTCACGACCACCGTGTAGAGGACGGTGACGGCGCCGGCCGCGAGGAAGGTCGGGGTCCAGCCGGCGCTGTCGAGCACCAGCGAGAGCGGGACGGTGGCGGCGAGGTTGCCGATGTAGCCGACGGCCGCGGTGAACGACGTCAGCAGCGCGTACTGGCGGCCCGGGAAATGGGCGGCGACCAGGCGCAGGACGCTGACGAACGTGAGCGCGTCGCCGAGGCCGAGCACGCCGCGCGCGACCAGGCCGAGGCCGTAGGAGTGGGCGACGCCGAGCAGGAGCTGGCCGGCGCCGAGCACCAGCACCGCGACGGTGAGGACGCGGCGGGGGCCGTAGCGGTCGACCAGGACGCCGGTCGGGATCTGCATCGCGGCGTAGACGCCCACCTGCAGCACGGTGAACGTCCCGAGCGCGGCCGAGCCGACGCCGAAGCGCTCGGCCGCCTGCAGCCCGGCGACGCCGAAGGAGGTGCGGTGGAAGACCGCGAGGAGGTAGACGGTGACAGCGGCGAGCCAGATGAGCCAGGACCGGGCGGTGGCGCGGCCGGTGGCGGGCGGCACAAGTTCCTCCAGGGTTTCGGCGTTCCGATCATACGGACGCCTGCACTGCCGTCCCTACTACTTGTAGCGCCTAAGCAACGACGAAACATAGCTGTTATCCCGGTGGCGTTCGCCACATGGTTGTATCTGAATGTTCTTCACATTCGGGGGTGGTTTCGTGACCGGGCTGCACGGGGCGCACGCGGTGATCACGGGCGGGTCCAGCGGGATCGGCCTGGCGACGGCGGCGGCGCTGGCCGCGCGCGGCGCGTCGGTGTCGCTGGTGGCGCGGGACGAATCGCGGCTGCGGAAGGCTTCGGTGTCGCTGAAGTCACGCGGGGCCTCGGTGCGGACCGCCGTCGCCGACGTCTCGTCGCAGGCCGAAGTGGAGCAGGCGTTCGCGGAGCTGGTGGCCGCGGCGGGGCCGTGCGACGTGCTGGTCACGTGTGCGGGCCAGGCGCGTCCGGGCGAGTTCCTGGAGCTCGACGACGAGGTCTTCCGGCGGATGGTCGAGGTCGACTACTTCGGGACGCTGCACGCGGTCCGGGCGGTGGCGCCGTCGATGGTCCGGCGGCGGTCGGGGTCGATCGTGGCGATCTCGTCGGCGGCCGCGGTGCTGGGGATCTACGGGTACACGGCGTACGCGCCGGCGAAGTTCGCGGTGCGCGGGCTGATGGAGGCGTTGCGGGACGAGCTGAACCCGGCCGGGGTGCACGTCGCGTGCGTGTACCCACCGGACGTCGACACGCCGCAACTGGTGGAGGAGAACCGCTGGAAGCCGGCGGAGACGGCGGCGATCAGCGGGACGATCCGCCCGATGGCGGCCGAGGCCGTCGCGTCGTCGATCGTCCGGGCGGTGGAGCGGGAGCGGTACGCGGTCTACCCGGACCGGTCGGTGGCCCTGCTCGCGGCTTTGGGCCCGCTGGCCGCGCCGTTCCTGCGCCGGATGGTGGACCGCCGGGTCCGTCACGCCCGCCGAGCCCGTGCTTGAAGGGGCATCACGCGTGATCAGGGAGGCATCACGCGTGTCTGGAAAGGCATCACGCGTGATTGGAGAGGCATCACGGCGATGCCCGCTCAATCACGCGTGATGCCCGCCTGGACACGCGTGATGCCCGCTCAGTCACGCGTGATGCCCGTTCAAGCACGTCAGGCGGGGCGGATCGCGCCGGTTACCGCCCAGTTTCCGGAGCGCCAGCGGACCAGGACGAACGCCAGGCGGAGGACCATGAACAGCGAAAGTCCGGTCCAGATGCCCGTCAGGCCCCAGCCGAAGCCCAGGGACGCCCAGATCAGCGGCAGGAAGCCCAGTGCCGCGCTGCCGAGGGTCGCGTTGCGGAGGAAGGCCGCGTCGCCCGCTCCCAGCAGGACGCCGTCGAGGGCGAAGACCACCCCCGCGATCGGCTGCAGCGCCACGAAGAACCACCACGCGTGCGGGATCTCCGCCAGCACCCCCGGGTCGGACGTGAACGCGTGCGGCAGCACCCACGACAGCGCCGCGAACAGCACGCACAGGAAGCACCCCAGCAGCAGCCCGTACCCGGTGATCTGCGCCGCCACGCCCCGCGCCTGCCGCGCCGCGTTCGCCCCGAGTGCCGCCCCCACCAGGGACTGCGCCGCGATCGCGACCGAGTCGAGCACCAGCGCCAGGAACGTCCACAGCTGCAGCACCACCTGGTGCGCGCCCACCGCCTCGGTCGACGTCCGGGCCGCGACGGCCGCCGCCGAGACGAAGCACGCCTGGAACGCCAGGCTGCGCAGCACCAGGTCGCGGCCGAGGCCGAGCTGCGCGCGCATCACCGTGAAGTCCGGCCGCAGGCCGACCTTCTCCCGCACCAGGGCCGCGATGAACAGCGCCGCCGAGATCACCTGCGCGACGACGTTGGCGATCGCCGAACCCTCCAGCCCCAGCCCGGCCCAGTAGACGAGCACCGGGCAGAGCACGGCCGAGATCCCGTTGCCCGCCAGGACGTACCGCAACGGCTTCGCGGAGTCCTGGACCCCGCGCATCCAGCCGTTGCCGGCCATGGTGACCAGGATCAGCGGCGCCCCGAACAGCGCGATCCGGATCCACGACACCGCCGCCGACGCGACCTCGTCGCTGCCCGACAGCACCCGCGCGATCGGCCAGGCCAGCAGCTGCCCGGCGACCAGCACGAAGAGCCCGACGAACACCGCGAGCCACGTCGCCTGCACGCCCTCGCGGACCGCGTCGGCCCGGCGGCCGGCGCCGTGCAGCCGAGCGGTGCGCGACGTCGTGCCGTACGACAGGAACGTCAGCTGGCTCGACACCTGGGCCAGCACGACGCCGCCGAGCGCGAGCCCGGCCAGCGGCAGCGCGCCCAGGTGGCCGACCACCGCGGTGTCGACCAGCACGTACAACGGCTCGGCGGCCAGCACCCCGAGCGCGGGCACGGCCAGGCCGAGCACGCGCTTCGCGGGGATCCGCTCCGTTTCCTCCACGTTCACCACGATCCGGACTCTAACCGCCGGGACCGACAGTTCCGGCCGTCGGGAAGGTCACAGCAGCGGCGCCCGCTCCAGCGCCTCCCGCAACCCGGCCAGGACCTCCTCGGCGGTACCCGCGATCATGCAGCCCGCGGCCTGCCGGTGCCCGCCGCCGCCGAACTCCGCCGCCACCGCCGAGACGTCGATCCCGATGGAGCGCAACGAGATCTGCCACTGCGCCGGGTTCGTGACGTCCTGTTTGAGCACCGCCGCGACGGCCGCCTCGCGCACCGAGCGGACGACGTCGATCACCGACTCGACCTCTTCGGCGCGCACCGTCCGCGCGGCGTCGACGCGGACCACGGCGTGCACGAAACCCTTGCCCTGCGCGGCATCCGGTTCCAGAGAAGCCTCGCGTAGCACGGACGAGAGCATCGGCAGCCACGCGAACGGCCGCTCGTCGACGATCTTCCGCACCACCGCTTCGGCGTCGACGCCCGCCTCCAGCAGCCGGGCCGCCATCCGGTGCGTCTCCGGGCTCGCGCGGCGGAACCCGCTCGTGTCGGTGACGATCCCCGCGTAGATCCCGCGTGCGATCGGCTCGTCGAGCTCCACGCCCAGCGCGTCCAGGATCCGGAACACGAGGATCGCGCTGGCCTCGGCGGACTCGTCGACGACGTTGCAGGTGCCGTAGAACGTGTTGGTCGCGTGGTGGTCGACCACCAGCACCGAGCCGGCCAGCTCGACGCGCCCGGCGAGCCGGCCCAGCCGCTTCGGCACCGGCGTGTCGACGCAGACCAGCAGCGCCTCGCTGTCGGGCAGGTCGTCCGGGTGGGTCAGCAGGCCGTCCTCGTCGAGCCACCTCAGCGTCTCCGGGGCCTCGTCGGGCTCGCCGAAGGACACTCGGACGCGAGCGCCACGCTGGAGCAGCGCCCGGCCGAGGGCGAGCGCGCTGCCGAGGGCGTCCGCGTCCGGGCGGACGTGGCCGAGCACCGTCACGTCGGTGGCCGACGCGAGCAGGGCGGCCGCGTCCCGGATGTCCTGCGCCAAAGTAGGGGTCACGGTGCGTCACGCTACGCTCTGCGGGATGCCTGAGTACGTGATCCTGGTCCACCCGTCCGCCAATCGGGTCTACGCCGCCTCCTCCCCCGCGCTGCTGCGCGCCGAGCTGGCGGTGTTCGGCGCGGCGCTGTCGGCCGAGCTGTCCGGGATCGAGGAGGTCGAGCTCGGCGGCGTCGGCTACGTGCGCTTCACCAGTTCGGCGCCCCTGGGCGAGCCCGACCTCGCGCTGCTGTCGAACCTGTCGTCGCTGTACGCGCTGTTCGAGCTCGGTGACGGCGTCCTGCGCCCGGTCACCGTGACGCCGCTGGCGAAGGCCGACTCGGACCTGCTGACCATCCTGAAGTACGCCGGCAAGACCAACGAGACGTTCACGAAGCTCCTGCTGAACGTGACGCTGCTGGCGACCGCGGACCCGTTCTCTGGCAAGCCCAAGTACCTGCTGGACCCGCTGTGCGGCCGCGGCACCACGCTCAACCAGGCGATCATGTACGGCCTGCACGCCACCGGGCTGGACGTCGACGCCAAGGACTTCGAGGCCTACGAGGCGTTCATCAAGACGTGGCTGCGCAACAAGCGCGTCAAGCACACCGCCGACTCGGGACAGCTGCGGCGCAACAAGGTCCGCCTCGGGCGCCGGCTCGACATCGAGTACGCGCTGGACAAGGAAGACTACAAAACGGGCGACACCCGCAAACTCACCTACTTCCAGGCCGACACGCTGACGACCGACGAGGTGCTGCGGGCGAACTCGTGCGACGTGATCGTCACCGACGCGCCGTACGGCGTGCAGCACGGCAGCCACCGCGAAGCCGGTCTGCAGCGCAGCCCGCGCGACCTGCTCGCGGCGGCCGTCCCGGTGTGGACGCGCGTCCTGCGTCCCGGCGGGGCGCTCGGCATCTCTTGGAACACGACCGTGCTGCCGCGTGAGGAGCTCGTCCAGGTGCTGCGGAAGTCCGGGCTCGACGTCCGCGAAGGCGGGCCGTGGGAAGAGTTCACCCACCGGGTCGACCAGGCCATCCTGCGTGACCTGGTCGTCGCGGTGAAGCCCTCGTCTTGAACCGATAGAGCCTGAGTCGACAAAGCGCTACTGGGTCAGCTCACCCCGCGCCGGTGCCGGCGCTTGCCCGTTCTCCTCCGGAGCCACCGGGGCCGGCGCGGGCGGCGTGCTCAGCCCGCGCTTCACCGAGTCCAAGATGGACAGACCCTGGCCGACGAGCCCCGCGGCCATCTCGCCGAGACCGTCGGCGCCGTTGAGGATGTTGACGTTCGCACCGGACAGCCCGCGTCCCGCCTCCTTGACGATCTGCGGCAGCTGGTCGATGAGCATCCGGTCGAGCGCGACGCGGTTGTTCGACGCGGCCGCCTCCGCCTGCACGCGCATCTTCTCCGCCTCGGCCAGCGCCAGGATGCGGATCCGCTCGGCCTCCGCGTCGGCCGGCTTGATCACCTCGGCGACCAGCTGCTGCTGCCGCAGCTCGGCCTCGCGCTGGGCCAGCTCGGTGCGCGCGTCGATGACCTCCTGCTGCGCCTTCGCCTGCGCGAGCGGCCCGGCCTGGGCGGCCTCGGCCTGCGCCGCCTCGACCTCGGCGCGGTACTGCGCCTGCACGATCGACGTCTGCCGGGCGTACTCCGCCTGCGTCCGCTGCGACTTCTGCTCGGCCTCGGCCGCCGTCTGGTTCGCCACCGCCTGGGCGATTTGGGCGTCCCGCTGGATGGCGGCGTTGTGCGGCGCGGCCATCGCGGCGATGTAGCCGAGCTTCATGTCGTCGATCGACTGGATCTGCAGCGCGTCGACGGTCAGCCCGATCTTGGCCATCTCCACCGCGGAGCCGTCCAGCACCTCGGTCGCGAGCTTCTGCCGCTCGGTGATGATCTCCTCGACCGTCATCGACCCGATGATCGAGCGCAGGTGGCCGGCGAAGATCCGGCCGGTCAGCACGGACATCTGGTCCTGGTCGGACAGGAAGCGCTGCCCGGCGTTGACGATGCTCTCGGTGTCGTTGCCGACCTTGAACGCGATCACCGCCCGGACCGTCAGCGCGATGGCCTGTTTCGTGACGCACACTTCGGTCACTTCGGCCTCACACATGGAAAGCGTCAGGAACCGGACTTTCCGGAAGACCGGCATGACGAACGCGCCGTGGCCGGTGACGACCCGGAACGGCGACGACCCGCTGCTGTGCTTGCCCCCGGAGATGAGCATCGCCTCGTTGGGGGCGGGAACGCGATAACCGAACACCGCTGTCCTTCCGCGAACACTTAGGAAGCAGGATCCGAGGCGTCCCACGCCACGACGTCGACCGTGCGCCGGCCCCGGGTTTCCACGACCAGGACGGTCGTGCCCTTCGGCAGCTCCGTGTCGGACCAGGCCAGGAAGGTTTCCAGCCCACCCCGGATCCTGATCAGCACCTCCCCCGGGCCCCGCTGCCCGCGGGTGCCGACGAGGAGGACTCCGGTCCGGCCGGCCGGCGAAAGGTCGGAGTGCACGGGTGCCCGACCTCCCCTCGGTGGCCGCCTCGGTGCGGGTGAGCCCCCGCTGGTTCCCATTGTGCTCCCGGCGGACGCGGGCGGCGGGCACTGTGAGGTTCCGATCAGGAGGCAACCACGCGGGTCTCTCGCGCGTGGGGACGGATGTCCGGCTTGGCTATACTCCGGAGCGTGACGGTCGAGCAACGCCCCCTGCGCGCGGACGCCCGGCGCAACCGGGAGGCGCTGGTCGCGGCCGCGCGGGAGGTGTTCGGCGCCAAGGGCGTCGACGCCCCGCTCGACGAGATCGCCCGCCGCGCCGAGGTCGCGATCGGCACCCTCTACAACCGGTTCCCGACGCGAGCGGACCTCGTCGAAGCGGCGTTCCTGCCGACGCTCGAAGAAGCTCGAGCCGTGACCGAAGAAGCCCTCGCCCTCGACGACCCCTGGGACGGTTTCGTGCTCTTCCTCGAACGGTCGGTCCTGATGCAGGTCAGCGACCGGGGCTTCACCGAAGTCTGCTCACGGGTCTTCGATCCGGCGTCCGGACTGGAGAAAGCCAAGCACGCCAACGCTTCCCGGATGAACCGGATCATCACCCGGGCCCAGGAGGCCGGGGCGTTGCGACGGGACTTCCGCGGCGAAGACCTGGCGATCGTGTTCGCCGCGGCGACGGCGACCCCCGACTGGCGGCGCGCGCTCGGCATGGTCCTCGACGGGCTGCGCGCGCGATGAGCTGGCTCGCGGACACCCGCACGTCGTACGACACGGTCGCTTCGAGCTACGCGGAATTCGCCTCGGACGCCTTGTCTTCCCAGCCCTACATGCGGGCGGCGCTGACCCTGTTCGCCGCCGAGGTCGACGGCCCCGCGGTGGACGTCGGCTGCGGCCCGGGTCAGTTCACGGCGTTCCTGCACTCGCTGGGCGTCGACGCGTCCGGCATCGACCTTTCACCGGCGATGATCGACATCGCTCGCCGGACGCACCCCGGCCCGCGGTTCGAGGTCGGTTCGATGACGGACCTGGCCCTGCCGGACGCGTCGGTGGCGGGCGTGCTGGCGTTCTGGTCCCTGATCCACGTCCCGGACGACGACGTCCCGGTGACCCTCGGGCACTTCCGGCGCGTCCTGCGGCCGGGCGGCCTGCTGATGATCGGCTACCACGTCGGCGCGGGAACCCGGCTGAAGACCGAGGGCTACGGCGGCCACCCGATGCGGGTGAACGTCCACCTCCGGCAGCCGTGGTGGCTGGCGAAGCGGGTGCGCGCGGCGGGGTTCACGGTCGAGGCGGAGTGGTCGCTGAACCCGGAAAACAAGGTGTCGCAAGCGATCCTGTTCGCGCGCGCGTCAGCTTAGGCGCTGTCCCACGAACTTCAGGACGTCCGGCAGGATCCCGCGCCAGTACTCGTCCTTGTGACCGCCCGGCGAAAACTTCGACACCGCCGGGTTCGCGGCCTTCACCAGCTTGCGGTTCGCGCCCAGGAACGGATCCGCGTCGCCGCACCAGATGCCCAGCTGCTCCGCGCGCAGCTCTTCCGTGTGCAGCAACGGTTCCTCCGCGCGCCAGTTGTCCTCGCCGGAGAACACCTTGCGGCTGCGGGCATCCGGCCAGCTGACGAACAGCGCCGCGCTCGCCGTGGCGACCGCCTTCAGGTCCGGGTGGGCGCGGGCGAAGCGCAACGCGCCGAAGCCGCCCATGGAAATGCCGAACACCGCCGACGCCGGACGCAGGTCGCGGCCCGCCAGCCAACCCGGGACTTCGTCGGTGAGCATCCGCTGCGGGTCGTCGCCGGACCCGACGTCGGCCCAGTAGTGGTCGCCGTCGACCGCGGCCACCGCGAACGGCGGGGTGCCGGCGCGCACGGCCGCCGTCAGCGCGGCGGGGACGCCCAGTTCGAGGAACGTCCGCGCGCGAGCGCCGCGACCGTGCAGGGCCAAGCACACCGGCAAACCCGACGACGGAACGCCTTCGGGGGTGATCAGGACCAGGTCGACGTCCGTGCCGCGGGCGGCCGACGGCATGCGCTGGACCGTCACCGGCTCACGCACCGGGGACGGACCGGTCGGCGCCGGCACCGCGGGCGGGCCCGGCGGCGGCCCGGACGGGGAAGCCGAGCAGCCCGCCAGCAGCGCCAGTGCGCTGCCGGCGAGCAAGCCGCGGCGGGAGAGCACGGGTCAGCCCCGGCTCTCCTTCTCCGCGAACTCGTCGACCTCGACGTCTTCGGTGTCGTCTTCGTCGTCGGCGTCTTCGCGAGGCGCCTTGTACGGGTCGACATCGCCGGCGTGCTGGGCACCGGCCGAGCGACGCGCGACCTCCGCGTCGGCCTCGCGGGCCTTCGCGAGGAGGTCCTCGATCCGCTTCGACTCCTCGGGGATGGTGTCCGCGACGAACGTCAGCGTCGGGGTGTAGCGGACCCCGGTGCCCTGCCCGACCTTCGTGCGGAGCATCCCGCGCGCCGATTCGAGCGCGGCGGCGGCGCCGGCGAAGTCCGGGGGGACGTCCAGCTTCTCGCCGAGCACCGTGTAGTACACCGTGGCGTCGTGCAGGTCGCCGGTGACCTTCGTGTCCGTGATGGTCACGTAGTCGAGCCGGGTGTCCTTGACCTCGTGTTCGATCGCGGACGCCACGATCTGCGAGATCCGCTTGGCGAGCTTGCGAGCCCGAGCCGGATCAGCCATGTCGTTCTCCTAGAAAAGTCAGTCGTCCGGGCCGAGCAGCCGGCGGTGCGCGGAAAGCAGTTCGAACTCCGGCCTGCTCGCCACGTACCGCTCACACGAGTCGAGCACGTCACGCACGTGTTCGCCACCTTCGGCGACCACGGCCACCCCGATGAGGGTCCGGCGGTGCAGGTCGGTGTGCCCGGCTTCGGCCACCGAGACGTCGAAGCGCTTGCGCACCTCCGCCAGCACCGGACGGACCACGGATCGCTTCTGCTTCAGCGAATGGACGTCACCGAGCAGGATGTCGAGCTCGAGGGCTCCGACGAACATAGGCAATGGGTGGTGTCGTAGGAATGGGAAGCGAATCCCCGGGTGTGCGGCCGAAACCGCACACCCGGGGACACACGCCTTACGCGCGCGGCTTCTCGCGCTGCTCGTAGGTCTCGATCAGGTCGCCGACCTTGAGGTCGCCGTACGAGCCCAGCGTGAGACCGCACTCGTAACCTTCACGGACCTCGACCACGTCGTCCTTGAACCGCCGCAGCGAGCTGATCGGCAGGTTCTCCGCCACGACGGTGCCGTCGCGGAGCAGACGGGCCCGGGCGTTGCGCCGGATCTCGCCGGACATGACCAGGCAACCCGCGATCGTGCCGATCTTGGAGGACTTGAAGACCTCGCGAACCTCCGCGCGGCCCAGCTCGACCTCTTCGTACTCCGGCTTGAGCATGCCCTTGAGGGCCTGCTCGATCTCGTCGATCGCCTGGTAGATGACCGTGTAGTACCGGACGTCGACGCCCTCGCGGGTGGCCCGCTCGGTCGCCTTGCCCTGGGCGCGGACGTTGAACCCGAGGACGATCGCGTCGGACGCGGTCGCCAGGTCGATGTCCGACTCGGTCACGCCACCGACACCGCGGTGGACCACGTTCAGCTCGACCTCGTCGCCGACGTCCAGCTGGAGCAGCGAGGCTTCGAGGGCCTCGACCGTACCCGAGTTGTCACCCTTGATGATCAGGTTGAGGCTGTTCGTCTCCTTCAAGGCGGAGTCGAGGTCCTCGAGGCTGACCCGCTTGCGGCGCGACGCGTTGAGCGCGTTGCGCGTGCGAGCGGCGCGGCGCTCGGCGATCTGCCGGGCGACGCGGTCCTCGTCGACCACCAGGAAGGTGTCGCCCGCACCCGGCACCGAGGTGAACCCGATGACCTGGACGGGACGCGACGGCAGCGCCTCGGTGACGTCGACGTTGTGCTCGTCGACCATCCGGCGGACGCGGCCGTAGGCGTCACCCGCCACGACCGAGTCGCCGACGCGCAGCGTGCCGCGCTGGACCAGGACGGTGGCCACCGGGCCGCGGCCGCGGTCGAGGTGCGCCTCGATCGCGACACCCTGGGCCTCCATGTCCGGGTTGGCCCGGAGGTCCAGAGCGGCGTCGGCGGTCAGCAGGATCGCCTCGAGCAGGCCGTCGATGTTGATGTTCTGCCGCGCGGAGATCTCGACGAACATCGTGTCGCCGCCGTACTCCTCGGCGACCAGGCCGTACTCGGTCAGCTGCTGCCGGATCTTGTCCGGGTTCGCGCCTTCCTTGTCGATCTTGTTGATCGCGACCACGATCGGGGCCTTGGCGGCCTGCGCGTGGTTGATCGCCTCGACCGTCTGCGGCATCACACCGTCGTCGGCCGCCACCACGATCACCGCGATGTCGGTCGAGTTGGCACCACGGGCACGCATGGCGGTGAACGCCTCGTGACCCGGGGTGTCGATGAAGGTGATCAGGCGCGGGTTGCCCTCGAGCTCGGTCTCGATCTGGTACGCACCGATGTGCTGCGTGATGCCGCCGGCCTCGCTCTCGCGGACCTTCGTCTTCCGGATCGTGTCGAGCAGTCGGGTCTTACCGTGGTCGACGTGACCCATGATGGTCACGACCGGCGGCCTGACCTGCAGGTCCTCTTCGCCACCGGCGTCGTCGCCGTAGGTGATGTCGAAGGTCTCCAGCAGCTCGCGGTCTTCTTCCTCGGGGCTGACGACCTGAACCGTGTAGTTCATTTCGCCGCCGAGCAGCTCGAGGATGTCGTCCGACACGGACTGCGTCGCGGTGACCATCTCGCCGAGGTGGAAGAGCACCTGCACCAGCGAAGCCGGGTTGGCGTCGATCTTCTCGGCGAAGTCGGTCAGCGAAGCACCCCGCGGCAGCCGGATCGTCTCGCCCTGCCCCTTGGGCAGGCGGACGCCGCCGACGCTGGGCGCCTGCATGTTGTCCATGTACTCCTGGCGCTTCTGCCGCTTCGACTTGCGACCCTTGCGCGAGGGACCACCCGGACGCCCGAAGGCACCCGCGGTGCCACCACGGCCACCGGGGCCACCACGGCCACCGCCGCCGCCGCGGAAACCGCCGCCGCCGGCCGGGGCACCGGTGCCGCCACCCGGACGGAAACCGCCACCGCCGCCACCGGGACCGCCGCCGCCGGGGCCGCCGCGGAAGCCACCGCCGCCGCCACCGCCACCGGGACCGCCGCGGAAGCCACCGCCGCCACCGCCACCGGGACGACCGCCGCCGCCACCGGGGCCGCCACGGGCGCCGCCACCGGGACCACCGCGAGCGCCACCGCCGGGACCGGCCGGGCGCTGCGTGCGGCCCGGCATCATGCCGGGGTTCGGCCGCGGGGGCATGTTGCCCGGGCTCGGCCGGTTGCCACCGGCGCCGCCACCGGGACGGGGAGCCGGACGGTCACCGCCGCCACCGGTCCCGCCGGGACGCGGCGGGCGGTTGTCGCCGCCCTGGCCGCCACCCGGGCGCGGGCCCTGCGGACGCGGCGGGGCGCCGGAACCGACGCCGAACGGGTTGTTGCCGACCCGCGGGGTGCGCGGACCGGGCTTCGGACCGCCGGGCTTGGGGCCCTGCGGCTTCGGCGGGACGACCGAACCGGTGTTGCCCGAGGGCGCGGCCGGGGTCTCCTGCTTGGGTGCGGCGGGCGCTTCGGCCTTCGCGGCCGGGACCTGCTCCTGGGGAGCGGGCGCGGCCGGCTGCTGACGCGGGCCGGGACGCGGACCGGGGCCCGCGGGACGGCCACCCGGTGCGGCGGCCGGCTTCGAAGCCGGTGCCTGCTGCTGCGGGGCCGCCGCGGGGGCGGCCTTCGCCGCGGGCGCCTGCTGCTGGGGAGCGGGCGACGCGGGCTTGGGCGCGGGAGCGCCCGGCTTGGCGGCCGGGGGCCCGGGGCGCGCCGACGGACCGGGGGTCGGAGCGGGCTTCTTGGCGCCCTTGGGCGCGTACGCGTCCCGGAGACGGCGGGCGACGGGCGCCTCGACCGTGGACGACGCGGACTTTACGAACTCGCCTTGTTCCTTCAACTTCGCGAGAACGTCCTTGCTGGTAATGCCGAGCTCCTTAGCGAGCTCGTGTACTCGGGCCTTGCCTGGCACAGCTCTCCTCATCTAGGGGAGGCCAGGCGGAGAACCCGCTGACCTCGTCCTTATTGTCTCGCGTTCATGGCTTCAGCTTCACGGCTGACTCATGACGGGTCGACCTGCTTCCTTGGTTCCTCGCGAAGCCGGGTATGTCCCGGCCTCGTGGTGCGAAGTGGTGCGCCCGACGTGCTCGCCGACCTCGCGAACGTCGAGCGCCCCGGGAGCCCGCAAGGCTCTCGGGAAGGCTCGCCGCCGTTCGGCCTTGGCCAGGCAGTCCGGGTCGGGGTGCAGCCAAGCTCCCCGGCCCGGCAGCCGCCGACGTTCGTCGACGACCACCCGCCCGGCCACCGCGACCACGCGCAGCAGCTCACCGATCAATGCCCGCCGCTTGCAGCCGACACAAGTCCGCACCGGAGAATTCCGGTGGGGCTGGTGCTCGGCTACCCGCCGCGGGCGTTGAACCACTCCTGAGTCTAGCGCTTCGACCTTCACTCAGCCGAACCGGTTGCCGCGGCGGGCCGCGACGGACCGGCGTGGTCTTGATCACCCTCGTCGTCCACCGGTGCGGCGTCGCTGCGGATGTCGATCCGCCAGCCGGTCAGGCGGGCGGCGAGGCGGGCGTTCTGGCCCTCCTTGCCGATCGCCAGCGACAGCTGGAAGTCCGGCACCACGACGCGGGCGGTCTTCGCCCGCTCGTCCACTACTCGTACCGAAACAACCTTCGCCGGGGACAGGGCATTCCCCACGAACCGGGCCGGATCCTCCGAGTAGTCGATGATGTCGATCTTCTCACCGGCCAGCTCGCTCATCACGTTGCGCACGCGCGCGCCGACCGGGCCGATGCAGGCGCCCTTGGCGTTCACGCCCGCCACGGTGGACTTCACGGCGATCTTCGTGCGGTGCCCCGGCTCGCGCGCGACGGCGGCGATCTCGACCGTCCCGTCGGCGATCTCCGGGACCTCCAGCGCGAACAGCTTGCGCACGAGGTTGGGGTGCGAGCGCGAGAGCGTGATCTGCGGGCCACGGTTGCCGCGCGAGACGGTGACGACGTAGGCCTTGATCCGGCTGCCGTGCTCGTACGACTCGCCGGCCACCTGCTCCGCCGACGGCAGCACGCCCTCGGTGTCACCCACCTGGACCACGACCATGCCGCGGGCGTTGGCGCGGGCGTCGCGCTGGATCACGCCGGCGACGATCTCGCCCTCCTTGGTGGAGAACTCGCCGAAGGTCTTCTCGTGCTCGGCGTCGCGCAGCCGCTGCAGGATGACCTGGCGCGCGGTGGTGGCGGCGATCCGGCCGAAGCCCTCGGGGGTGTCGTCCCACTCCTCGTCGGTCTCGCCGTCGTGGGTCAGCGTGCGCGCCAGCACGCGCACCAGGCCGGTCTTGTGGTCGATGTCGATGCGGGCGTGCGACTGGTGGCCCTCGGTGTGCTTGTACGCGGTGAGCAAGGCCGTCTCGATGGCCTTGATCACCGTTTCGAAGGGGATGTCCTTGTCCCGTTCGATCGCCCGCAGCGCGGCGATGTCGACGTTCACTTCTGCCCCTTCTCCGTCTCGGCGGCGATCATGCCGGACGCGTCGTCTTCGAGCAGTTTCAGGTCCTCGGCGGGCGGCTGCTTGAACTCGATCTCCACGACCGCCTTCGCCACGTCGGCGTAGCGGACGTCGCGGATCTTGCCGCCTTCGAGGACGCGGGCGGCGTCCTCGCCCGCGTGACCGACCCGGCCCACGAAGGCCGTGCCCTCGGCCGGGGTGATCTTCACCAGGCGGAACCGCGCGCGCCGCCAGTGCCGCCGCTCGACGAGCGGGCGGTCGAGGCCCGGCGAGGTGACCTCCAGCGTGTACGCGCTCGCGAGCACGTGCTCGTTCTCGTCGAGCGCCGCCGAGACCTTGCGGCTGACCTCGGCGACCTCGTCCAGCCCGACACCGTCGTCGGAGTCGACGACGACCTTGACCAGCTGCCGCCGGCCGGCCTGCTGCACCTCGAACGAATCGAGGTCGAAACCCGCGGCGGTGACGGCTTCGGCCACTATCGGCTGAAGCCGGCTGGCGAGTTCTCCTGGCACGTGGGGCTCTCCTTGTTTCGGAACGCGGTGGCGCGGGTCGGTGGTGGACCAGCTTATCCGGTCGCCCCCTCGGCCCGCGCGAGCGGCGGGGCCACCTCGGGGCCTGGCAGGATGGGCCGACGTGACCGGAAGACCGACCGACCTGACCCGTCGTGCCGCCCTCCGCGCGGGGGCGCTGGCCGCGCTGGCCGTCCCCCTGGCCGCGTGCGGGCCCGGCTACGACGAGAGCCCCGACCCGTTGCAGCCGCTGCTGGCCGCCGCCGAGGCGGACGCCGCCGCCGCGCGGACGCTGGCCAAGGGCGAGAACGCCGACGCCGCCGGCCAGCTCGCCGACGCGCGCGCGGCCCACGCGGCCGCGCTGAAGTCCGAAGTGGACCGGCTGAACCGGCCGAAACCCTCGTCGTCGGCGACGCCGCCGGCGCCGGCCTCGCTGGGTGACCTGAAGGAGCGGCTGGCGACCGCGCGCAAGCAGGCCGAAGACCTCGTCGGCGGGCTGCCGCGCTACCGCGCCGGGCTCGTCGCGGCGGTGGCGGCGGGCTGTGCGGCGCTGCAGCGCACTGCCCCGGCGCTGGGCCCCGGCGAGGACGCCCCGGCGATCGCCGGGACCACCGGCGCGGTGCCGGCGGAGGCGGTGGACCCGCTGCAGACGGCGCTCGCCGCCGAGCACGCCGCCGTCTGGGTGTACGGCCTGGTCAGCGCGTTCCTGCCGGCCGACTTCGCCGAGGGCGAGAAGGCCGGCGCGGCGGAGCACGCCGTGCGCCGCGACCTGCTGCAGACGATGCTGTCCGCGTCCGGGGCGACGCCTGTCGCGCCCGAAGCGGCGTACGTGCCGAAGAAGCCGGTGACGGACGCGAAGTCGGCGTCACTGGTCGTCGCGACGGCCGAGGCCGACTGCGCGTCGGCGTGGCTGGCGGTGGTGAACCACACCGACGACGGGGCCCTGCGCACGACGGCCCTGCACGCGCTGGTGGCGGCTTCGCGACGCGGGACGCCGTGGCGGTCCGAGGCGGGCGAGAAGCCGGTGGCGATCGCGATGCCCGGCCAGGCGAGCTGAGCCCCTGCTGAAGCCGTGAAGGCCTGCTTACCGGCCTTCACGGCTTTCGGGAGAGCGGGTCAGCCCTTGAGGTCGGCCGACAGGCGCACGGCGTCGTCCGCGATGGCCTCGATCAGCTTCTTGTCCTTGTGCTTCGCGTAGAAGTCGGCCAGCACGATCGTCGTGTTCGTGCCGTCCACGCTCGACGCGTACGCCGCGTCCGAGCCGCTCACGCTCGGGACGTCGTCGCCGGTGAACGTCTTGTCCTTCACCAGGTCCGTGACGTTGCCGGTGCCGTCCTGCTCGGTCAGCGTCTTGAGCGCCTTCGCCTTCGTCGAGTCCGGCATCCCGACCAGCACCACCGACACCAGCGCCTTCGCGCCGCCCGACTCCGTCGTGTAGAGCGCGCGGACCAGCGACTGGCACTCGTTGTCCTGGAAGAAGTCGTGCGTCTTGCCGTACGACTTCGTGGCGCACTCGTTGGACTTCGCCGGCCCGGCGACCAGCGTGAACTGGTACTTCCCGGTGTTCTGGACCGGCGGCTGCGCGACCGGCCCGTCGGGCGTCGAGTCGTGCCGGATCAGGAACCACAGCAGCCCGGAGACGACGGCGATCGCGACCAGCCCGGCGCCCCTGATCAGCAGGGACCGGGTGTCGCGCGCCGGCGGTCCGGGCGCCGGGGGCCGGGGCTGCGGGGGAACCGCGCCCAGCGGGGCCGTGTCGGACGGGCCTGGGGTGAAATGCGCACCAACCACGGGGCCATACGGTAGTTCACCGTCCCGGAGCGGTTCACTCGAATGCGGGTAAGACGCGTTCGACGTCGTCAGCGGTGCTGTAGAGGTGGAAGCCGACCCGCACCCGGCCGCCGCGGACGCTCGAGACGATCCCCGCCGCCGCGACCCGCTCCGGATCGGCGTCGAGCGAGACGATCGCGCTGCCGCGCGGGGGCAGCCCGAGCTTCTCGAGCAGCAGGTCGGCCAGGCCGGTGTTGTGCGCCGCGACCTGCGCGAGGTCGAGGCCGCCGAGGTACTCCAGCGCGGCCGCGGCGCCGACCTGGGCGAGCCAGACCGGCGAGAGGTCGAACGCGCGGGCGTCGCCGGCCAGGCGCAGCGGGAGGCCGTAGACGGTGGCCCACGGGTCCTCCCCCGCGTACCAGTTCGCCGCGACCGCCCGGGTGCGCTCGTGCGCGTCCGGCCGCACGGCGAGCCACGCGCAGCCGCGCGGCGACAGCAGCCACTTGTACCCCGCCGCGACCACCCAGTCCGCCCAGGCGACGTCCAGGGGCAGCCAGCCCACGGCCTGGGTGGCGTCGAGCAGCACCGCCGCCCCGGCGGCCTCGGCGGCAGCCCGCAGCGCGGGGAGGTCCACGATCCGGCCGTCGGCGGACTGGACGACGCTCACCGCGACGACGTCGTGGCCCTCGACCCGCTCGGGCAGCAGCTCCAGCGGCACTTCGGTCACCGTGACGTCCTGAGCCGCGAACGGGAAGGTCACGCTGGTGAAGTCGCCCTCGGCGGCGAGCACGCGGGTGCCGTCCGGCAGCGCGGCGGCGACGTTCGCGACCAGCTGCGAGACCGACGCGCCGATCGCGACGCGCCCGGGTTCGACGCCGAGCAGCCGGGCGAACCCGGCCCGCGACCGGTCGACGTACTGGTCGAACTCCCCCGGCCGGGTCGCGCCGGTGCGCCAGCGTTCGACCGACTCGGCCACCGCGGCGGCCACCGGGGCCGGCGGGATGCCGACGCTGGGCGTGTTGAGGTAGCCGGGCGGGACGGCGAAGTCGGTTCCGAAGGCGCGCATGCCTTCGAGCCAAGCAGACCCGCGCGGGACAGTTCACCCCTTACAGCAGCGCGACGACGTCGGCGTAGCCCGGCGGGCTCAGCGGCAGCGCACCGCCGTCGCGGACCGCCAGCGCCGTCTCCGCGGCGGCCCGCAGCGCCATCCGGTAGGGCAGCGAGCCGAGGCTGACCCGCGCGACGCCCAGCTCCGCCAGCCCGGCGAAGGTGACCTTCCCGGGCAGGAACAGCAGGTTGACCGGCAGCCCGGCGGCGACGACCCGCTCGACGTCGGCAGGGTCGGCCAGGCCGGGCACGAAGACTCCGTCGGCGCCGGCCGCCGCGTAGGCCTTCACGCGTTCTTCGGCGGAGTCGATCGAGCGGTCGCCGGACCAGTGGGTGTCCGTGCGGGCGTTGAGGAACAGGTCCGGGACGCGGTCCTTCACCGCCTCGACCAGCGCTATTTGGTGTTCGACCGGCGCGAGCGAGCCGTCCGCACGGCCGTCTTCGAGGTTGACGCCGACGGCACCGGCGTCGGCGAGCTCGGCGGCCAGGTCGGCGACGGCGGCGGGATCGGCGCTGAAGCCGTCGGCGATGTCGACGCTGACCAGGACGTCCAGCCGGGCGAGGCGGCGGGCCAGTGCGACGGTGGCGTCCCGCGTCGACGGCGCGCCGTCGGGCTCACCGGCTGCCGCGGAGACGCCGAGGCTGGTGGTGCCGAGGGCGCGGAAACCCTGCGCGGCGAGGAAGGCGCCGACGCCGAACTCCCACGCGTTCGGCAGCAGCAGCGGGGACCCGGGTACGTGCAGGGCACGGAATTCGTCCATGGCCCGAACCTAGGCGCGCGACGCTTCGGCGGGCGCCGAACTCACGCGCTCGCGGGGGTGTGCTCCGCGTCGTAGGCGTCCCGGGCGTCCTGGACCGCCGTCATGTGCTGCCGGGCCCACTGGTCCAGCATCTCCAGCGGCTCGGACAGGTTGCGGCCCAGCGTCGTCAGCTCGTACTCCACCTTCGGCGGGATCACCGCGTACGCCGTGCGGGTCAGGATCCCGTCGCGGACCAGGCTGCGCAGCGTCTGGGTCAGGACCTTCTGCGAGATCCCGTCGACCCGGTGCCCGATCGCCGTGAACCGCAGCGGCCCGTCCTTCAGGGCGCCGACGATCAACACCGTCCACTGGTCGCCGATGCGGTCGAGCAGCTGACGGGTCGGGCAGTTGCGATCGTACGGGTTCGACAGCACGGCACGTCTCCTTACTTTCCCAGGGAGAGTAACACGCCGTTCAGGCGGTAGCGGCCATCAAGGTGGTGAACAGGAGGCGCAGGTGCCGGCGGCCGCGCTCCCAGCGGGCCTCCAGCTCCTCCTGGTCCCGCGTCGCCCAGCTCGCGATGAGGATGCCGCGCACCACGTCCATCGCCGTGTACACCGCGTGCAGGAACTCGTGGTGCGCCGCGTGCTCCGGCAGCAGCGCGCGGCCGAACTCGACCAGGCTGGACGTCGCGATCGGCTCGACCTCCGCCATCTGCCCGCGCAGCTCCGGGTCCGTGCGGGCGGCGACCCACAGCTCGACCGTCGCCGAGAACACCGGGCCCTGGTGCATCTCCCACATCAGCTGCAGCGCGTCGCCGACCGGGTCGCTGGACGCGCGGAGGCGGTCGAGCTCGGCCATCGCGACCTCGGTGCGCTTGCGGGCGAGGTGCCGGATCGCCGACGTCACCAGGTCGGCCTTAGTCGGGAAGTGGTGCACCTGCGCGCCGCGCGTGACGCCGGCGCGATCGGCCACCCGGGTGGTCGTCGTGCCCGCGTAGCCGTATTCGACGAGGCAGTCGATCGTCGCGTCGAGCAGCCGGACGCGCATCGCCGCGCTGCGTTCCTCCTGCGTGCGGCCGGTCGTTCCCCGTCGTGGCGCTGACATGCGCCCACTTTATGGGGCCGCGCGCACCCCGGCCGCGTCGACCAGCCCGGCGACCACCCGCCCGATGAAGCGGCCGAGGAACCGGCGATAGAACCAGCCGGTGCCGGGGATCTTCGCCGTGAAGGTCGAGTGCCAGTGGATCTCCGTGCCACCGCCGTCCACCGGGGACAGGTCCACGTAGGCGACGTAGTCCCGCAGGGGAAGGCCGTGGTCGAGCGCGTAGCCGAACCGCAGGCCGGGCTCGAGGGCGACGATCTCCTCGTACGAGCGGAGACCACCGGTCCGGAACAGCCGGATCGCACCGAGGCCTTCGGGCTCGTCGACACCTTCGCGGACCAGCTCGAACGACCCCAGCGGCGACCAGCGGGGCCAGCTCGCACCGTCCCGCAGCAACGCGTAGACGGTGTCGGCGTCCGCGTCCGTCGTCCCGCGGACCGAAATTCTCTGTACCATTTGGTACGTGTACCATCTGGTACATGATCGACACAAGCCCGCGCGCGAAGCTCCTCGACGCGGCGATCGACCACATCGCCCACCACGGTGGCGCGGAGCAGAGCCTGCGGACACTGGCCACCGGGATCGGCACGAGCCACCGCATGCTGATCTACCACTTCGGCTCCAAGGAAGGCCTGCTCACAGCGGTGGCGCGCGAGGTAGAGGCCCGGCAGCGGAAGGCACTGGCCGGCCTAGACCCAGCGGAGTTCTGGCGCCGGCTGACGGCGGACGACCTGCGCGCCAACGAGAAGCTCTTCTTCCAGCTCTACGGCCAGGCCCTGGGCGGCACCCCGGGAACGGCCGAGTTCCTCGACGGCGTCATCGAGGACTGGCTGGGCCCGATCGAGGCACTGCTGGCCGAGCGAGGCGTCCCAGAAGCCGACCGGCCAGCGCAGGCGCGCCTCGGCCTGGCCGTCACCCGCGGGCTGCTGCTCGACCTCGTGACGACGGGCGACCTGGACGTCGTGAACGCGGCGATGGAGCAGTTCGCGGCACGCTACTGACGCAAGGGTCACGGAGAACGAGGACGAGCGAGAACCCAGACCTCCCCCGCACCCCGATCCGAAGCCAGAACACGGCCGGCAGTGCCGGGTCAAGGCATCTTTCCCGCCTTGACGCGGTGCGGCCGGCCGTAGTCACAATCAAGCTTCGGGGTGCCGGAGACACCGACGGGCAGCCGTTCGACCCCGCGGACGTCGGTCACCATCGGCCTTACAAACCCCGAACACTGGGCGGACGCCGCCCGTACACCGTCCGGCCAGAGTTCTCCTCGTAAGCACGACACGAGGGAGACACCATGCGAGGAACCACCTGGACGCGGCTGGCGCTGGCGGGCGGCGCGAGCGCGGCCTGCCTGCTGGTGGCGGCGCCGCTGGCCTCGGCCCAGACCACGTCGCCGGCGCCGGTCGCGCCGATCACGCTCAGCCCCGAGGAGTCGCAGCAGGTCTGCGGCGACTGGGTGCCGAAGCTGCAGAAGAAGGCCGCCAACCTCGAGAAGCGGATCAACGGCGGCGCCGAGGTCGCCGGCTCGGTCGCCAACCTCAAGGCGCGGGCCCAGGACCAGCGCACCGCGGGGCACGAGGACCGGGCCAAGAAGCTCGACGACCGCGCCACCAAGCGCCAGGGCCGGATCGGCGAGCTGAACACGGCGAAGCAGAAGCTCGACGCCTTCGCCACCGCCCACTGCAAGCCGGCCAAGTGAGGGGCGCGAGGGTCGCGGCGGCGGTCGGGGCCGCCGCGCTCATCGCGCTCGGCTGCTCGGCCTGCCGCGACAACCTGATGGGCTCCCCGGACTCCGGGAGCGCGCCGGCGTCGTCCGAGCTGAGCGGCGTCGAGTCGACACTCAACGGCATCGAGTCGGACATGAACAGCGATGGCTCGCCCTGACCGGCTAGCGTCTCCCCTCTGACAGCGGCGGAGACGGGAGCAGGCATGGGGTCACCGGGGCGCGGCCTCGTCCTCGTGGTCGAGGACGAGGCCGCGATCGCCGAGCTGGCGGCGTTGTACCTCAAGCGCGACGGCTTCGGCGTGCACGTCGAGGCGGACGGCGGGCGGGCGCTCGACGCCGTCCGGCGGCTCAAGCCGGTGGCGATCGTGCTCGACATCGGACTGTCCGGAATGGACGGTATCGAGATCTGCAAGGCGCTGCGCGCGGCCGGGGACTGGACGCCGGTGCTGTTCGTCACCGCCCGCGACGACGAGCTGGACCGCCTGCTGGGCCTGGAGATCGGCGCCGACGACTACCTGACGAAGCCGTTCAGCCCGCGCGAGCTGGCCGCCCGGGTCCGGACGGTGCTGCGCCGCGCGTCGGGGGCGACGCCGGCCGCCTCGGTGCTGACCGTCGGCGGCGCGCGCGTCGACCTCACCAGCCGTCGCGCCTGGGCGGGGGACGCCGAGGTTTCCCTTACTTCGACGGAGTTCGACCTCCTGACGCACCTGCTCCGGCACCCCGGGCAGGTGCTTTCGCGCGACCAGCTGCTGAGCGCCGTCTGGGGGTACGCCGCGGCGGCGGGGACGCGGACGGTGGACGTCCACGTGGCGCAGCTGCGGGCGAAACTCGGCCTCGCCAGTCCGATCAGGACGGTGCGCGGCATCGGCTACGCGGCGGACCCGGCATGAGGTACCGCGGCACCCTGGCCGGGCGGATCACGCTGGTCTGCCTCGCCGTCGCGGGCGTGGCGGTGATCGTGGCCGGGCTCGTCGCGGCCCGGCTGATCCGGACCACGGCGGACAACGTGCTGCAGTCGTCGCTGGCCGCGCAGGCCGACGTCGTGGCGTCGCAGCTCGACGAGACCGGCATCGGGAACCGGCTCGGCGTGGGCAAGGTGGCCGACGTCGTGCGCGGGCAGGGCATCTCCGTGGTGGTCCGGCGCGCGGGCGGGCAGGCGGCCGGGGACGCGGTCGCCGTGCAGGCCGCGGGCAAGCTCGGGCTCGGCGCGGACCACTCCGGGCGCGTCACGGCCGGCGGCGCGCAGTACCTCGTCGAGACGCGGGTGGTCGGCACGCGCGGGGCGGCGTTCGCGCTGGTGCAGCCGGCCCGCAGCGCCGAAGCGACGCAACGCGCGCTGGTGCGCAACATCGCGCTGGCGCTGGGCATCGGGCTGCTGGTGGCCGCGCTCGCGGGCTGGGTTTCCGGCCGGCTGCTGGGCCGTCCCCTGCGCCGGGCCGCGCTCGCCGCGGGATCGCTGCGGGCGGGGCGGCGGGACGTCCGGGTGCCGGTGCAGGGGCCGCGTGAGGTGGCCGAGGTCGCCGGGTCGCTGAACTCGCTGGCCGACGCGCTGGCGGTGAGCGAAGCGCGGCAGCGGGACTTCCTGCTGTCGGTGTCGCACGAGCTGCGGACGCCGCTGACCGCCGTGACCGGGTTCGCCGAGGCGATCGCGGACGGCGTCGCGTCGGGGCACGACGCGATCCGCGCCGGGCAGACGATCCAGCGGGAGGCCGCGCGGCTGGAGCGGCTGGTGTCCGACCTGCTGGAGCTGGCGCGGCTGGGCGCCGACGAGTTCCGGCTGGACGTCACGTCGCTGGACCTGGGCGCGCTGGTCCGCGACTGCGCCGACGTGTGGCAGCTGCGGTGCGCGCGCGAGGACGTACGGCTGTCCGTTTCGGTGCCCGCGTCCCCGGTCCCGGTGCTGGCGGACGCGCGGCGGCTGCGTCAGGTGGTCGACGGGCTGGCGGAGAACGCCCTGCGCGTGACGCCGGCCGGCGCGCCCATGGTGTTTTCGCTGTCGGCGTCGCCGTCCGAGGCGTCCCTGTCGGTCCGCGACGGCGGCCCCGGTCTGGCCCCGGAGGACTACCCGGTGGCGTTCGAGCGCGGGGTCCTGAACGCCCGCTACCGCGACCGCCGCCCGGTGGGGTCGGGCATCGGCCTGGCCCTGGTCCACGGCCTGGTCACCCGCATGGGCGGGGGCCTGACCGCCGGCCCCGCCCCGGAGGGCGGCGCGGCGTTCACGATCACGTTCCCCCTGGCCGCCTCAGCAGCCACAGTCCCCCTCCGCCGCCCCTGAACACCGTGATGCCCCTCTAAACACGCGTGATGCCCCGCCAATCACAGGTGATGCCCCTCCGATCACACGCGATGCCCCGCGGCGCACGAACACCCGGTGTGCGGAGCCGGGCATCACACGTGATTGGCCGGGCATCACGCGTGATTGAGCGGGCATCACGCGTGATTGGAGGGGCATCACGGGCGGGCCGTAGGGTTTGGGCATGGAGATGCTGCACCTGCGCTACTTCGTCGCGGTCGCCGAGGAACTGAACTTCTCCGCGGCCGCGCGGAAGCTGCACATGGCCGCGTCGCCGCTTTCCCAGCGGGTCAAGGACCTCGAGCACGAACTCGGGCAGCAGCTTTTCGATCGCAGTACCCACCACGTCACGCTCACCGCCGCCGGGAACGCGCTGCTGCCGCTCGCGCGGGACGTCCTCGAGCAAGTGAGCGCCATCCCGTGGCGGCTGAAGGAGGCGACCGAGCCGCAGCGCAGCACCGTCTTCCTCGGCATGCCCGCCGGGGTGCACCCCGATCTTCGGGATCGCGTCAACGCCCTCGCCGGGCGCGTTCGCGACCGGTACGAGCTCAAGCGCTGGCCCGGGACCACCGCCGACCTCGTCCAGGGTGTGCACGAGGGGAAGCTCGCCCTCACGCTGGCCCGGCTGCCGGTCACCGACCCCGCGCTGGAACAGGTGCCGGTGATGTCGGAACGGCTCGGCGCCGTCGTGCCCGCCGATCTCTTCGCCGGGCGGGACTCGGTGAGCCTCGCCGAGCTGACCGAATTCCCGTACGTCGCCTCACCTGGGGAAATCACGCCGGCGTACTTCGACCAGCTCGACCACCAATTGGCCGAACTGGGCGTCAAGAAACGCATTCGCCTCACCAACACCGGTTACGGCGGGACGTCCGAAATCATTTCCAGCGGCGAGGCCTTTTCCATTTCCATGCTGGACGACAAGAGCCCGATGCACGGCTACCGGCTCGACAACGTCATCGTCCTGCCCTTCACCGACTTCCGCCCCCAGCTGGACACCGGCCTGCTCTGGCGCCGCGATCGCACCGACGGCGACCTGCGTGAGCTCGTCGAAGCCGCGAAAGACGTCTTCAAAGACCCGATCAGCACCTGAAAGAATGGTATGACCACCACGGTCATACCATTGTGCGCATCATGATCATTCCCTTTCACGCCGCTCGCGCCTACGTTCGTAAGTAGAGCGAAGAGCGCGAAAGGACGAAATGATGACGGACATCACCACCGGCCCCCTCGACGGCGTTCGGGTGATCGACCTCTCGACCGTGGTCATGGGCCCGTACGCGGCCCAGATCCTCGGCGACCTCGGCGCCGACGTGATCAAGATCGAGTCCCCCGCGGACACCGTGCGGGTGGGCCAGTACCGCACCACGCCGGGCATGACCCCGCTGAACCTGAACGTCAACCGCAACAAGCGCAGCGTGGCCCTCAACCTCAAGGACGAGACCGAGCGCGAGCAGGCCCTCAAGCTGATCGACACCGCCGACGTGCTGATCACCAACATGCGCCCCGGCGCGCTGAGCCGCCTCGGCCTGAACTACGCCGACGTCGCCGAGCGCAACCCCCGCCTGGTCTACGCCCACGCGCAGGGCTTCCGCGGCGACTCCGACCGCGCCGGCAACGCCGCCTACGACGAGACCGTGCAGGCCTCCTCCGGCCTGGTCGACGTCGCCAACCGCGCGCTCGGCGAGCCGGTCTACCTGCCGACGATCATCGGCGACAAGGTGTCGTCGCTGACCATCGCCTACAGCGTGCTCGCCGCGCTGGTGCACCGCGACAAGACCGGCCAGGGCCAGCAGATCGAGATCCCGATGACCGACACGCTGCTCGCGTTCAACCTGGTCGAACACCTCGCCGGGCACACCTACGAGCCGGCCGAGGGTCCCACCGGGTTCGCGCTGTCGATGACGAAGGGCCACGCCGCGGTCCGCACGAAGGACGGCCTCGCCTGCGTCATCCCCTACAACCCGAAGAACTTCCGCGACTTCTTCGCCGCCGCCGAGCGCCCGGACCTGGCCGAGGACCCGCGCGTCAACGGCGAGGCCATCGACCGCGCCGACAACGAGTGGCTGACCGGGCAGATCGCGGCCTGCGCCCCGGCGCTGACCACCGACGAGTGGGCCGAGGTCTGCGCGAAGCACAGCATCCCGATGGCGCCGGTGCTCGAGCTGGACCGGGCCCACGAGGACCCGTACGTCCGCGACGGCCACCTGCTCGACACCGTCGAGCACCCGAGCGAGGGCGCCATCCGCACGGTCGGCATCCCGGTGAAGTTCTCCGCGACGCCCGGCTCGATCCGCCGCCTGGCCCCGCTGGCCGGCCAGGACACCGCCGAAGTCCTCGCGGAACTGAACTGAAAGAAGCAAGACGATGGACGTACGTACCGAACGGATCGGCAGCACCCTGCTGATCACGATCGACCGGCCCCAGGCCCGCAACGCGGTCAACGCCGCCGTCGCGGCCGGGCTGGCCGCCGCACTGGACGAGCTGGAAGCCGATCCGACGCTGCGAGCGGGCGTCCTGACCGGCGCCGAGAACACCTTCAGCGCCGGCATGGACCTCAAGGCCGCGTTGAAGGGCGAGTCGCCGGAGATCCCGGGACGCGGGTTCGGCGGCCTCACCGAGGCCGAGCTGGCCAAGCCACTGATCGCGGCGGTCGAAGGGTTCGCGATGGGCGGCGGGTTCGAACTCGCGCTCGGCTGCGACCTCATCGTCGCCGCCGAAGACGCCAAGTTCGGCCTCCCGGAAGTGAAGCGCGGCCTGATCGCCGCCGGTGGTGGCGTGCTCCGGCTGCCGAAGCGGATCCCGCACCACCTGGCGATGGAGTTCCTGCTGACCGGCGAGCCCGTCACCGGCCGTCGCGCCGGCGAGCTGGGCCTGGTCAACCGCGTGACGCCGGCCGGGGACGCCGCCGCCGTCGCGCTCCAGCTGGCCGAGAAGCTGGCGGAGAACGCGCCCCTCGCGCTCGCCGCCGTCAAGAAGATCGTGCGCGCGGCGGATCCGAAAGCCGTGCAGCGCGAGGAAGTCAAGAAACTGATGCAGTCCCGAGACGTCCGCGAAGGCATGACCGCCTTCGCCGAGCGCCGCGCTCCGAAGTGGACAGGCGAATGAAGATCGAAGAAGTCCGGCAGCACGTGACCACTCCCCTGACCGCCCCGGCGTTCGCGCCCGTGGTCCCGAGGTTCACGAACCGCGAGTACCTGAACATCGTCTACCGCACCGACGCCGACGCCCTGCGCGCTGTCGTCCCCGAGCCGCTTCAGATCGAAGAACCGTTGGTGCGCTTCGAGGTCATGAAGATGGGCGACGTCTCCGGCTACGGCCCGTACACCGAGTCGGGCCAGGCGATCGAGGTCAGCTTCGACGGCGAACGCGGCGAGTACCTGCACGCGATGTACCTCGACAACTTCCCGGCGACCGCGTCCGGGCGCGAGGTCAGCGCGTACCCGAAGACCATCGGCCGCCCGGACCTCTACGCCGACAACGGTGTTCTCGTGGGCACCTTGGACTACGGGACGCTCCGGGTGGCGACCGCGACCATGGGCTACAAGCACCACGAGCTGGACGTCCGCGAAGCCGAGCGCCAGATCACGGTCCCGACGTTCATGCTCAAGACGATCCCGGGCTACGACGGCGCGCCGCGCGTGCAGGAGCTGGTCCGCACCGAGATCACCGACGTCGTGGTCAAGGAGGCCTACACCGGCCCCGCGCGGCTGCAGCTGTTCCAGCACGTCCTGGCCCCGCTGGCCGACCTGCCGGTGCTGGAGGTCGTCTCCGCGAGCCACATCCTCACCGACCTGACGCTCGCCCCGGTCAAGCCGGTCTTCGACTACTTGAAGGGAGCGCGGTCATGAAGAACGCCGCAGTCATCGGCGCCGGAACCATCGGCCTGTCCTGGACGGCGCTGTTCGCCCACCACAGCCTGACCGTCCGGGTCACCGACCCCCGGCCCGACCTCGCCGACGCCGTCGCCGACGCGCTGGCGAAGTTCGCCCCGCACCTCGGGACGACCGCCGAGGACCTGGCGAGCCGGGTGAGCATCGCCGCCGACGTCACCGAAGCCGTGCGCGACGCGGATGTCGTGCAGGAGAACGGTCCCGAGAACGTCGAGTTCAAAAAGGACCTGTTCGCGAAGCTGGTTGAGGAAGCCCCGAAGCACGCGCTGCTGCTGAGTTCGTCGAGCGCCATCCCGTCGACGGCGTTCACCGGCGAGATCGACGGCAGCCGTGTCCTCATCGGACACCCGTTCAACCCGCCGCACCTGATCCCGCTCGTCGAGGTGGTCCCCGGTGAGCAGACCAGCGACGAGTCCGTGCGAAGCGCCGTCGAGTTCTACACCGCCCTCGGCCGGACGCCGGTCGTGGAGCGCAAGGAGATCCCCGGCTTCGTCGGCAACCGGCTGCAGAACGCTCTCAGCCGCGAGGCGATCTACCTCGTCGAGCAGGGCGTCGTGACACCGTCCGAACTGGACGCGGTGATCACCAGCTCGCTCGGCATCCGCTGGGCGACCGTCGGGCCGTTCCTCGGCTCGCACCTCGGTGGCGGCCCCGGCGGCTACCGGCACATGGCCGAACACATCGGCAAGTCGATGAAGAAGATGTGGGCCGGGCTGGGAAACCCCAGCCAGAGCCCGGAAGAGCAGGAACGGCTCATCGAAGCCGTCGAAAAGGCTTACGGCTCCTCCACGTACTCGGAACTCGCCGAGACGCGCGACCGCAAGCAGCTCGCAGTGTTGACCGCAGTGGAGGAGAACTGACATGGAACCGCTCGAGGACAAGCTGACCGCCGACTTCTACGACTTCGAGGCGCTGCTCCCCGACGACGAGCGCAAGCTGCTCGTCAAGGCGCGCGAGTTCATGACGCACGACGTCAAGCCGCTGGTGAACGAGAACTGGGAAGCCGGCACCTTTCCGAAGGAACTCATCGGGATGTTCCGCGACAGCGGTCTCGCCGGTCTGCCGTACGAGGGCTACGGCGAGCACAAGCCCGCGGTCAGCCACCTGCTCACCGGCATGATGGCGATGGAGATGAGCCGCACCGACGCGTCCGTCGCGACGTTCTTCGGTGTCCACAACGGACTCGCGATGTACTCCATCTACAGTGGCGGCAGCCAGGAACAGCGCGACCGCTGGCTCCCGGAGATGGCGGCGATGGACAAGATCGGCGCGTTCGCGATGACCGAACCGCTCGGCGGCTCCGACGTCGCGGGTGGCATGCGCACCACGGCCAAGCGGGACGGTGACACCTGGATCCTCGACGGCGCCAAGAAGTGGATCGGCAACGCGACCTTCGCCGACTACGTCGTGGTGTGGGCGCGCGACGTCGACGACAACCACGTCAAGGGGTTCGTCGTCGAGAAGGGCACGCCGGGGTTCGTGCCGGAGAAGATCCAGGGCAAGACCGCGTTCCGGATCGTCGAGAACGCCGAGATCACGCTGACCGGCGTCCGCGTGCCGGAGGCGAACCGCCTGCAGGGCATCGACTCCTTCCGCGACGTCGCGGAGATCCTGCGCGCCACCCGCGGCGGCGTCGCGTGGCAGGCGCTCGGCGTGGCGATCGGTGCCTACGAAGCCGCGCTGGCCTACGCACAGGAGCGCAAGCAGTTCGGCCGGCCGATCGCGCGGTTCCAGCTGGTGCAGGACCTGCTCGTGAAGAGCCTCGGCAACATCACCGCGTCGTGGGGCATGCTCGTGCAGCTCGCCCGCCTGCAGGACGCGGGGATCTTCAAGGACGAGCACTCGTCGCTGGCCAAGGCGTTCGTCACGTCGCGGATGCGCGAGGTCGTCGCCTGGAGCCGGGAGATCTTCGGCGGCAACGGGATCGTGCTCGGCTACGACGTCGCGCGGTTCTTCGCCGACGCCGAGGCGATCTACTCGTTCGAGGGCACGCGCGAGATGAACACGCTGATCGTCGGGAAGGCGATCACGGGACAGTCCGCGTTCGTCTGAGCACTCAGCTCACGCAGCCGGCGGCCGCACTGGTCGCCGGCTGCTTCGTGGTACCGGGCGTCTGCGTCGCGGCCACCGGCTTCACACCGCCGGCCGTGTCGTCGCCCGAGGCCTGGACCGCGGGTGTGCTGATCGCGGTGCGCACGAACTGCTGCACCTGCGCCGGGTCGACCTTCACCGCGTCACCGTCGGACGGCGTGGCCAGCGACAGGCTCTGCACCGGGATCGTGGCGAACGCGATCGCCCCCGAGCTCATCCCCCGCAGCTGCTGCGCGAAGCTCAGCACGTCCCAGCCCCGGTCCAGCACCACGGACCCCTGCACCGCGTCGACCAGCGCGGACAGCTTCGCCGGGTTGGTGAACGTGCCCGCGCTGAGCACCTTCTGCGCCATCCCGGACAGGAACGCCTGCTGCCGCGCGATCCGGTCGAGGTCGCTGGTCAGGCCGTGGCGCTGGCGGACGAACGCGAGTGCCTGCGGCCCGGACAGCGTCTGCGTCCCGGCCGGGAAGTCCGCGCCGGAGTACTTGTCGTGCACCGGCGCCTTGAGGCAGACCTCGACGCCGCCGACGGCCTGCGACAGCGCGTCGAAGCCGGCGAGGTTGATGGCCGCGTAGTGGTTGATCGTCAGCCCGGTGAACTTCTCGATCGTCTGGATCGAGGTCTTCGCGCCGGCCTCGTTCGCCGCCATCTCCAGCTGCGCGCCGGAGAGGCCCTGGGACCGCAGCCCGGCCATCGCGGCGTTCTTGCCGCGGCTGTACGCCGAGTTGATCTTGTGCTTGCCGTACCCGCCCGCGATGTCCACATAGGAGTCACGCGGGATCGAGATCGCCGTCGCCGCGGCACCGCCGGCCGGGATGTGGACCACGATCATCGTGTCGGTGGTGTCACCGCCGTCGTCGCCGCCGCCGGCGTGGAGGGCGTCGAGCACGTTCTGCGGCAACGGGTTGCCGTACGCGTCGGTGCGCGCGTCGATCCCGACGAGCAGGACGTTCTGCGCGACCTTGAGCGGTTCGCCGGGAATGGTGTCTTCGTCCTCGACCTGCCCCGACGGCGAAATGACGTTGGCGGTCACGAGACCGTGGTCGAGTTTGCTCAGCTGCGACCAGGCGTACCCGGTGGCGCCGAGCACGAGCGCCGACACGACGCCGAGCGCGACCCGCACGCCGATGCGACGCCCCCGGGACGACAGCAGCACGACACTTCCCCTTGCTTCCCTGTGGTGAACCTCCGACCCCGCCTTCGAGGATCACCGGGTTAGCTGGGAATCAGCTGAGAAACTTGTTGAAAGCTCGTGACGTTGCCCGATCGGCCGAGCTGAGTCGAGCCGATCGGCCGATTTCGCGACGGAAAGTACCGGCGCGCACACGAGAACGTGCTGTGGCGGTGGCCACAGCTAGCGCGGCAGCCGGCGCCAGACCGCGCGCGGCAGCAAGCGCATTCCGAAGAAGACCGGACGGAGCACACCGGGCACCCAGACGACCCCGCGGCGCTTGCGCAGCGCGGCGACGGTCGCGTCGGCCACCTGCTCCGGCGTGCTGGAGAACGGCGCCGGGCTCATGCCCTCGGTCATCCGCCCGACGACGAAGCCGGGGCGGACGAGCAGGAGGTGGACACCCGAGCCCACCAGTGCGTCGGCGAGGCCGCTCGCGAAGCCGTCGAGGCCGGCCTTCGCCGAGCCGTAGACGTAGTTGGCGCGCCGCACGCGGACCCCGGCGACGGACGAGAACACGACGAGGCTGCCGTGGCCCTGGGCGCGGAGCAGGTTCGCGGCGTGGGTCAGGACGCCGACCTGGGCGACGTAGTCGGTGTGGACGATGGCGGCGGCGTGGGTGGCGTCCGCTTCGGCGCGGGCCTGGTCGCCGAGGATGCCGAAGGCGAGCACGACGACGTCCAGGGGCCCGTGCTCGGCGGCGACCTTCTCGAGGAAGGGACGGTGGGCGGCGAGGTCGTCGGCGTCGAACTCGGCCGTCTCGACGGTCTCGGCGCCGGCCGCGCGGAGGGTGGTCGTGGCGGCGGTCAGGTCCGCGCCTGGGCGGGCGGCCAGCACGACCTTCCCGTGGTCGCCGGCCAGGCGTTCCGCCACGGCCAGCCCGATCTCGCTGCGTCCGCCGAGTACCAGCACCGTTCCGCTCACGGGGGCAGTCTCGCAGCCGGCGGTGGCCGCGGTGCGGGCACCCGCCGGTCTCGGGCCGGAGGGGGTGACGATGCCGGGACGGACCCACGCGCGGGAGATCTCCCGCCGGTCTCGGCCCGGGGCAGACCCTGCCCGGGGAAATCTCCCCGCCGGTCTCGGCCCGGGGCAGACCCCTACCCGGGAGATCCCCCGCCGGTCTCGGCCCGGAGGGACCACGGCGCCAGGGCGGACCCGCGCGCGGGAGATCTCTCGCCAGTCTCGGCCGGGGCAGACCTCGGCCCGGGGAAATCTCCCCGCCGGTCTCGGCCCGGAGGGTCCACGGCGCCGGGGCGAACCCCGCCCGGGAAGGTCTCCCGCCTGCCGGGCCGCGGCGCCCGAACCTCGGTCGCTCGCACCCGGGATCCCCAGCGGCCCGGCGGAACCTCGCGAATCGGGTGGCTGGCAGCCAGCCTGCGGAACCGAGGCCCGGAGCGCGGGAACTGCGCTAGCGTGCCCGGGTGGGTCACGCTCCGGATTTCGAGACGGTCGTCGCGCGGCATCGGCGGGAGATCCAGGTGCACTGCTACCGGATGCTCGGCTCGCTGAGCGATGCCGAAGACCTCGCCCAGGAGACCTTCCTGCGCGCTTGGAAGGCCCGCGACCGGTTCGAAGGCCGGGCCAGTGTGCGGACCTGGCTGTACCGGATCGCGACCAACGCCTGTCTCGACGTCCTCGCCCGGCGGCCGCGACGGGTGCTGCCCGATCAGCTCGGGCCCGCCGGGGAGCCCGACGGTCCCATCGCCGCCGTCGATCTGCCATGGCTCGAGCCGGTCCCGGACCGGCTGCTCGACGAGGCCGGGCCGGACGCGCTCGTCGTCGAGCGGGAGACCATCGAGCTCGCCTACCTCGCGGCCGTCCAGTACCTGCCGCCGCGGCAGCGGGCCGCGCTCGTGCTGCGCGACGTCCTCGGCTGGTCGGCCAAGGAGACCGCGGACCTGCTGGAGACGAGCGTCGCGTCGGCGAACAGCGCCCTGCAGCGCGCCCGGACGACCCTGCGTGAGCGACTGCCCGCGCACCGTACCGAATGGACGGCCGGCGATCCGACGGCCGCGGAAACCGCGCTGCTCAAGCGTTTCATCGAGGCTTACGAACAGGGCGACCCCCAAGCGGTCGCCCGGCTGCTGCACGCGGACGCCCGCGCGGTCATGCCGCCGTACGAGCTGTGGTTCGACAGCGGCGCGGCGATCGTCCGGGCGTTGTCGCTGTCGCTCGACCCCGCGTCACCGCACTGCGTCGGCCGCTTCCGGATGCGGGCGACGCGCGCCAACCGCCAGCCCGCGGTGGCGACCTGGCTCCGGCGTCCGGGCGCGGCCGACTACACCTGGTTCGGGGTGTCGCTGCTGACGATCGAGGACGGCCTGGTCACGGAGCTGGCCGCGTTCGAGTCCGTCCCGGCCGCGGTGTGGGGACTGCCGGAGATCTGGCGCGACGAGTGAGCACGATGACCCCGGGTCGCCACAACCGTCACCGCGCACCGATGACCGGCGCGTGCATTCGGTAGTGCATCGCGCACCCCGGTCGGGCGTGAAAAAGCCCGGGCGGGTGATTCACGGGGAATCACCCGCCCGGGCGCACACCACTCGGAATGAAATTCTTCCGATTTCGGTGTTCGGCTTCCTGGCCGCCGGGAAGAGGTCACCGGCGGCGGGTCAAGCTGCTCGGTGCCGCTGCGGCGCGGTGCGCGTCAACCGGCGTCGGTCCTCGGCGGTGGTCCCGCCGAAAACACCGTGGTCCAGGCCGTTGTCGAGCGCGTAGCCGAGGCATTCGCCGCGGACCGGGCAGCGCGCGCACACGGCCTTGGCCTGCGCCGTCTGCCGGGCACCGGGGCCCATCGCGGAGATCGGGAAGAACAGTTCCGGGTCCTCGTCCTTGCAGGCCGCGAGGTCCGCCCAGCCCGTCATCGTGGCTTCCATTTCCTTCGTTCACCTCCCTCAGCTTCTACTGTTTCCCATTGTCGTGACGCGTCAACCGACTTGACCGCGGCGGACGCGCGAGCGTATCCGCCTGGGTCAAGGGGGTTTTGGCGTCGGTCCCCGGCTCACCCTCCGGGCAACCAAGACTGCAACACATGAGAGTACGCCTTCCTTCCCGGGATCTCGATGTCGATCACGTCACCCGATCGGCGAGATCGCGCTCCGGCGCGACCCGCGCGAGGGCCGCCCGCCCGTCGAGGGCGACGAGCTCCGCGGCCCGCCCGGCGGGGCGGTCTTCTCCGCACCCCGCAAGGCTTTCCGATCCGGCTCCGGCCGCCGCGGCCGCACCTTCCCGGCCCCGGCGGGTCCGGGTCCCGGCACCTTCGCCGTGAGCCCGGCCGGCGTCCGGAATCCGCCGTTCGCGGCCCGGCGCCCGCGTCTGCCGGTCGCCGCCGGCGAAGGCCGCCTCGATCCGGATCGAGAGCGGCGGGCGCCGGCTCGTGTCCACTGGGTCATCGAGCCCCGGGTACCCGAGATACCCGCACCCATTCGTCACCGGCCGTCACCATCCGGAGCAGGCCATTACTCCTCCTGTGCAGTCTTGATCGAATCGTTACACGTAGCGGTCACCTCAGCGCACTTGTTCCAGTGGAGGCGAGGGGTGGTGAGGGGTCCGTGTGCGCTGGCGACGATTTCGACGCGTTCTTCCGCGCCGACTTCCCCCCGCTCGTGGCGTTCCTGTGCAAGGCCGGGTTCGAGGCCGAGCTGGCCCGCGACATCGCCACCGAGGCGATGCTGCACGCGCTCGAGGCGTGGCCGACCCTCGAAGACCCGCGGGCCTGGGTCCGCCGCGTCGCCGGGCGGCTGCTCGACGACGCGCGCACGGACTGGACCCGCGCGGCCGACCCGCAGGACGACGAGAAGCTGGCCGCACTGGTCGACCAGCACGCGGGGCTCATCGACCTGCTCGCCTCCCTCCCCGGCCAGCAGCGGACGGTCCTCGCCTGGTCCCTCGACGGCTTCACGCCCACAGAGATCGCGACGGCGCTGCGCATCGCGCCCGCGACCGTCCGCTCCAACCTCCGCCACGTGCGGGAACGCCTCAGGCGCCACCGGGCCGCTCGACCCGGCGACCAGCGGGACAGGGAAGGGTGAGCACCATGCCGGCAACCGAGTACGGGGACCCCGCGATCACCGAGCTGCTGCGGGAGTCCAACGCCGCGCTGCACGACTCGCTGCGCGTCGGGCTCGACGTGGAGGGCACCCTGCTCCGGGTGCGCAGCCGCGCCCTCGTCCGTGAGATAGCCGCGGCGCAGCCCCCGGAGGCGTTCCCCGCCCACTGGCGGCGCCACGACGAGCCGGTCGCCGACGCGATCGGCGGCGACCACGCCGCGACCGCCCGTCTGCTCGCCACCATCCGGCCGCTGGTGGTGCGCTACTGCCGCGCCCGCGTCGGCCGGCACGAGCGTTCGTTCGCCTCGGCCGACGACGTCGCCCAGGAGGTGTGCGTGGCCGTGCTGACCGCGTTGCCCTCCTACCGCGACCAGGGCCGCCCGTTCCTCGCGTTCGTCTACGGCATCGCCCAGCACAAGGTCGCCGACGCGCACCGCTCGGCGGCCCGCAACCGCTCCGACCCGGTGCCGGAGGTCCCCGACGGCGTGTCCGAAGCGGACGGCCCGGAGCAGCGCGCCCTGCGGTTCGAGCTGAACGAACGGCTGGCACGGCTGCTGGACGTGCTGCCCGCGAAGCAGCGGGAGATCGTCGTGCTGCGGGTGGTCGTCGGGCTGTCCGCGGAGGAGACGGCCGCCGCGGTGGGCTCGACCCCCGGCGCCGTCCGCGTCGCCCAGCACCGCGCGCTGGCCCGGCTCCGACGATTGCTGAAAGGGGAAGAGGACTAGCGCCGCACGCGGTCGAGGATGAACTCCTCCAGCGCCGCCGCCGGGCCCTCCATCGATTCGCGGGCCAGCAGCATGAACTCGATTTCGCCGGGCTCGGGGAGGCCGTCGAGCTCGACGAGGTCGGCCGGCACCAGGCTGCGCGCGTGCAGGGTGACGCCCAGCCCGGCCGCCGCCGCGGCCCGCAGGCCGGTGAGGCTCGACGTCTGGCACGCTGCGCGCCACTCCAGGCCGGCGCGTTCGAGGCACTCCACCGCGAGCTGCCGCGTGATCGACGGCATCGGGTACTGCACCAGCGGCACCGGCCGGCCGGGCTCCAGCACCGTCGCCGCCGAGCCGATCCAGACCAGGGGCTCTCGCCAGAGCAGCCGGCCGTGGTGGGCGCCCGGGCGGCGCTTGCCCAGCACGAGGTCCAGCTGACCGGCGCGCAGCCGCTGCGCGAGGACGTCCGAAAGCTCGACGGTCAGCTCGACGTCGACCAGCGGGTGGCTGCCGCGCAGCCGGTGCAGGATCTCCGGCAGCTCGCCGAGCGCGAAGTCCTCCGAGACGCCGAACCGCACGCGGCCGCGCAGCTCGGCCCCGCGGAAGTGCCGCTCGGCGCGCTCTTCGGTGTCGACGATCGTCTGCGCGAAACCCAGCATCGCCTGCCCGCGCGCGGTGAGCTCGACGGTGTGCGTGTCGCGGGCGAAGAGCAGCCCGCCCGAGTCGCGTTCGAGGCGGCGGACGTGCTGGCTGATCGTGGGCTGGCCGACCCCCAGCCGCCGCGCGGCCGCGGTGAAGCTGCGCGTCTCGGCGACGGCGAGGAACGAACGGCACAGGCGCGGGTCCAGCACAGGGTCACTTTATCGTGATTCGCGATGACAGTCAGTCCGGTCATCGGGGTTCACAATGAGCGAGGTCTCGCCGAGAATTGTCGGGGAAGGAGATCCATGTCCCGGTTACGTCTCGACCCGTTCGTCGTCGCCATCCTCGCCACCGTCGGGGTCGCCACCCTCTTGCCCGCTTCCGGCGTCGTGGCCGACGGTTTCAGCACCGCCACCACGATCGCCGTCGGCTTGCTGTTCTTCCTCTACGGCGCCCGGTTGTCGACGCCGGAGGCCCTCGACGGGCTGCGGCACTGGCGGCTGCACGCGGTCGTGCTGGCCGCGACGTTCGTCCTGTTCCCGCTGCTCGGCCTGGCGCTGTTCCTGCTGCCGCCGTCGGTGCTGCCGGCGCAGCTCGCCGCCGGAGTGCTGTTCCTGGCCGTGCTGCCCTCGACCGTCCAGTCGTCGATCGCGTTCACCTCGATCGCCCGCGGCAACGTCGCGGCGGCGATCTGCAGCGCGTCGCTGTCCAACCTGGCCGGGATCGTGCTCACGCCGCTGCTGGTCGCGCTGCTGCTGTCGGGAGACGGCGCCGGCGTCGACGGGTCGGCCGTGCTCGGGATCGTGCTGCAGCTGCTCGCGCCGTTCGTCGCCGGACAGCTCGCGCGGCGCTGGATCGGCGCCTGGATCACGCGCAACTCCGCGCCGCTCAAGCTGTTCGACCGCGGGTCGATCCTGCTGGTCGTCTACACGGCGTTCAGCGCGGGCATGGTCGAGGGCATCTGGCACCGGCTCGACGTCGGCCACCTGCTGGTGCTCCTGGGCGTGTGCTGCGTGCTGCTCGCGGCGGTGCTGGGCGCGACGGGCTGGGGTGCCCGCGTACTGGGCTTCGCCCGCGCCGACCGGATCACGATCGTGTTCTGCGGCTCGAAGAAGAGCCTGGCGAGCGGGTTGCCGATGGCGACGGTGCTGTTCGGGCACGCGCAGGTGGGGCTGATCGTGCTGCCGCTGATGCTGTTCCACCAGATCCAGCTGATCGTGTGCGCGACGCTGGCCCGCCGGTACGCGGCGTCTTCGGAGCTCGTCCCGGCTTGACCGATGAGTTTTCCGGGCGGCGCCCGTCGGTAAGGGTGACCCTCTACCGGAAGGCGCCACCATGGCCAAGATCCTCTACCACATCACGATGTCCCTCGACGGCTTCGTCGCCGGCCCCGCCGACGACATGACGTGGATGTCCGGCCTGCCCGCCGGGCCGAGCCCGGTCGTTTCGCGGCTCCTCGGGCAGATCGGGGCGGTGGTGATGGGGCACAACACGTACGCGCCGGCGACGACGGCCGAGGGCAAGGTGTACGGCGGCAGCTGGGAGGGCCCGATCTTCGTGGTGACCCGCGACGCGGCGCCGTCACCGGGCTTCACCCTGGTCGACGACCTGGGCAAGGCGGTGGCGGCGGCGTCCTCGGCGGCCGGGGACGGGTACGTCGCGGTGCTGGGCGCCACGACGGCCCGCCGCTGCCTGGAAGCCGGTCTGCTGGACGAGGTGCTGGTGCACATAGCCCCGATCCTGCTCGGCGATGGGGTCCGGCTGTTCGACCACCCCGGCGGCACGCGGGTGCGGCTCGAGCCCGTGGAGCTGAGCACCACGGGGGCGATCGGGAACTTCTGGTACCGGGTGGCGTGACCCGGCACCGTCCACTGTGTACAGCGGGGAGCGAGCCGGTGCCCTCGTGGTGACGGCCGGCGCGGTGGCCTTCGCCGGCGCTTCAGCCACCGTCGCCCGCGCCGATCGGTCGGGCGGCGCAGGCCACGTTCGGGCCAGATCTGGTTCGCCTACGCGGCCTACGGTTCGCCGACGCCGCCGGTCACCACGACCCCACCCGAAACGACGGCCACCACGCCCGCGTTCCCCACCAGCAGTCCGGGAAACTGAGCGGAATCCGCACTCTCACCGCGGTCGAGGGGACGGCTTCCGCAGTTCTTCGGCGAAAATCGCGTCCACGCGGCGGTTCGCTCGGCGCAGGACTCGGGCCGCCGCGCGGAGGGCGTAGCCCAGCGCGAACGCGAACAGCAGACCCAGGCCGATGGCCGCGAGGTTCGCCACGAGCGTCTCCCGGTACTGGTGCGCCAGGTAGCCCAGGCCCGCCCCGGCGATGAGTGCGTCCAGCAGCGCCAACCGAAGCGCGTACGGGCCGTGCGGAGTGGCTCGCGGTATCGAGACCATCGCCCACCCTCCCGCCGTTCCGTTCAGCGGTGACGCCCTTGCAACCTAGACGAGGCTGCGCCGGTCGGTGGGCACTTCAACCTGTTTGGCCTACCGGATCTGCCCGGATGGCCGCTGTGATAGCTTGAAGCGAACTGAGTCTTCTGTGCGAATGCAAATCCCGGGGGCGGTAGCTCAGTTGGTTAGAGCAGGGGACTCATAATCCCTTGGCCGCGGGTTCGAGCCCCGCCCGCCCCACCCGAGGCGGCTCCGGCTGCTCGGTGCTGACGCACCTTCGCCGGTGCCCGCAGTATCTACCCGGGGGACAACCCCCGGACCCCCGGCACGTGGTGGTCGCGTTTCGCGGTTCGGCCACACCGTCCACAATGGACGTCAATGCATGCGGTCGTAGACCGCTGCCGTCTCGCCTTGGTCGCCCGTTTCGTGGTGGGTCAGGCGCCACTTCGACGCCGGTAGGCCGTCGTCGAACAGGCGGGGGCCGCCGCCCGCTATCTCCGGGCAGGTCATCAGGTACAGGCGGTCGAGCAGGTTCGCCGACAGCAAAGCCTTGATGATGCTTGCGCTGCTGTTGACCAGGATGTCACCCGATCCGGTGGCTTTCAGATCCGCGATGACGTCCGCGGCCGGGGCGTTCACCACGCGGGTGCGCTCCCACGGCGACTCGCTCACCGTCGACGAGAACACCACCTTTTCCACGTCCACCAGCCACTTCGCGTAACCGCGGTCGCGCGGGTCGGAGTTCTCGTCCGCGGCCACTGTCGGCCAGAAGCCCAGGAAACCTTCGGCGTTGAGACGGCCGAGCACCGCCGTCGTCGCGCCCTCCCAGATCCGCGTCAGGTGGCGGCGTGCGACGTCGGTGGTCGCGTACGAGACGATCGCGCCCATGTCGCCGGGCCCACCGGGGCCGCGGTAGCGCCCGTCGAGCGTGAGGCTCAGGTTCGCGGTGACTCTGCGCTCGGTCATGGTCGTCAGCTCTTTTCCTGGGTGAGCACTTCGGTGAGGTGGTCGAGCACCTGGTCCCAGCCCGTTTCGATCCCGGCGATGGCGGAGACGGCGCCGACCGTCGTCGCGGTGATGCGCAGGCCGAGCCGCAACCGGGTGCCGCCGGGCACCGGCGTCAACTCGAGGTCGTAGTGGCCGGTGAAGGACGCGGCGCCCGTGACCGCCAGGTCGAACGCGAGCCGCCCGGGCTCGCCGGCGAGGCGGACCCACCCTTCCGAGTGGTATTCGCCGTCGGCGTCGCGGTAGGCGAGCACCGCGCGCCCGCCGGTCCGCGGCTCGAGGACGCAAGCGGTGACCGTCATCGACGGCGGGACCCACCACGACGCCAGCAGCTCCGGGTCGGTCCAGTGCCGCCAGACGGCCTCACGCGGCACGGCCAGCAGCCGCTCGAACGCGAACTCCCGCCCGTCCGCCCACTGGTCGCGGTCCGCGGCCGCGGCGTCCTCTTCGATGGCCGCGCGGTACCGCATCACGACGTCCCGCTCGCCTTCGTGCGCTTCGGTCGCCTTCGCCAGCTCCGTCAGCTTCCCCGCGAAGGCCGCCAACGGCTCGGCCTCGAGGGCGTAGACGCGACGCTGCCCCAGCGGGAACACGGTGACGAGCCCGGCCCGGGCGAGGGTCTGGAGGTGCTTGGTGGCTTGCGGCTGCCGGAGGCCGGTCAGCTCGGCCAGCTCGCCGACCGACCGGGGACGCTCGGCGAGGAGCTCGACGATGCGCCACCGTGCCGCGTCCCCCAATGCTGCCGCGATCCCGTCTTCCATGCCCCCAGTATTCACAAGCCGAAGTATTTACAAGCCGAAGCATTCACATGAAAGAATATTCAAGTCAAGGAATATCACTCAGGGACTTTCCTGGGGCACCCAGCGCAACCCGTAGGCGTAGCCCAGCTGCGGAGCCTTGAACTCCTGCGCCACCTCGCACGCGCCGTCGAGCCTCAGCGCCGGGCCCGGTTTGGCGGGGTCGGCGAGCACCGAGGGCGGGACCCGGTCCAGGCGCCACACCGTCCGCGGCAGCCGCTGCGGGTCGAACCGGACCCGCACGGTGAACGACTCGCACGTCACCAGCGGCAGGAACGCGTACGACGGCCGGATCGGCAGGCCGTCCCGGACCCGGATCACCAGCGCGTACGTGTGGGTGTCCCCGCGCGCCAGCGGCCGCGGGAGGTCGAGCAGCCAGCGGAAGTGCCGCTGCCCCACCCGCTTGGCGTCGGTGATCCGGACACCGTGCTGGGCATCGGCGGCCACCAGCCGTTCGCCGTCGCCGCCGTCGTCGACGCGGGGCACGGTGAACTGCGCGGAGATCCGGCTCAGCCCGTCGCGCGTCGCGACGATCTGGCGTTCTTCGATCAGCTCCGGCCCGTCGGTGTCCAGCCGCACGATGGCGCGCAGCCGCTTGACGAACCAGCCCTGGTCCGGGTCGTCGGGCGCGCCGTCACCGGGCCGCAGGCCGGCCTCGATCTCGGCGGCCAGCCGCGCGAACGACCGGTCGATCCGGCGCCGGGCCGTGCGCGCGGACACCCGCAGCTGGTCCGCGAGCACCTCGACGCGGTCGCTGAGCAACGCGTGCTGCGCGCCGGGAGCGATGCCCAGCGCGACGTTGACCGCCAGCCGGTCGTCCGCCGGGAACTCGGCGATCGCGGCGGAAATGGCGTCACGCAGCACCCGCCGCGCTTCACGGTCGTTCGCCGTCCGGTGGATTTCACACCAGCCGGAAACGAGCGGCCCGAGCCGGCCGCGCAGCCGTTCGGTTTCCAATCCCCAGCCGCGGCGCAAAGTGGTGAGCTCGCGGAGCAACCCGTCCTCGTATGCCATGGGATTTCGATTGTGACACGCGGACTTCCGGGCGATCGGCGGTGCGGGCTGCGCCGATCAGGTGATTCCGGAGTGGCCAGTGGCTGGCCAGTTCCGGCGCTATTCGGCCAGGCGGCGGCCTTTTCCGGTTCCCCGGCTGACCGACCATTTCCCCGTCGACGACATCCGGGGAGGACAAGTTGCTCGACACCACTTTTCCGACGACCGGACCGGCCGACGTCGCCGGGGTCCGGAAGCTGGCCCGCGACGGCAGGCTGGCGGACTCGGCCTCGGCCGCCCCGCCCGGCGACCGCGCCCGCCTGCGCGGCGCGGTCTACTCCGTCGCCTGGCCGCTGGTCTTCGCCCGGATCACCAAGCCGCTGGAACGGCAGCGCCGGCACCCGGACTGCGCCCGCGGGCTCGAATGGCTGCGCCCCGACTGCCTCGACCGCTTCCACGACGACGTCGAGGCCGTCGTCGAGCACGCTTTGCGGCGCGCGACGGACCCGATCGAGAACTTCGACGGCTGGCTGGCGACCCGCCTCAGCCCGGCGACGGTCGACGCGCACCGGCGGCGGCGCGGCGAAATCGGGGCCCTGCAACGGCCCCGGCTGCCGGCCTGGCTGGGCGAAGCCCTCGGCGGCGACCGGTGGCTGTGCGACCTCGCCCTCCAGATCCTGGTGTGGGCGGGGGTGCCGGCGACCGCGGGCGCGGAGCTGTGGCCGCTCGACGGCTGGGCCGCCCGCCGCGCGGAGGTCACCGGGGCGCCACCGGCCGGCCGCGACACGCGCGACACGCTCGACCGCGAGGTGCGGACGGTCCTGACCGCGATGCGCAGCCGCCCGAAGTGGTACGCCGAGCACGTCGAGCGCCCCCTCGGGCACAAGCGGGCACCGGTCGCCCCGATGCCGGCGGACGGCGCGGCCGAGCCGGCCCCGCTGCGCCTGGTCGACCCGGACGAGGCCGACGACGCTCGCCTCGCCGGCCAGGCCGAGGAGGCATTGCGCGCGATCGAGGCCCGCCTGGACCGCGGCGAGGATCCGCGGACGGCGGTCACGGCGGTCGTCCGGCGGGTGTTCGGGTCGGGTGGGAGTGCGCTGGACCGGTTGCCGCACAACGGATCCACCCGCGACGACTGGCTGGCGGCGGCCCTCGCCGACGAGGCGACGCTCGACCGGATAGTGACGACGGTGCTGGCCATCCTCGGCCGCTGAGCGCGGTCGGCCGGGGTCCGACACGACCCTCACCGACAGGGCTGGGCTCGCGACGGCCGCCCCGACTCCTCGGCCACCGAACGCAGCGGCACCCGGCCAGGTTCAGGCACCACCCTGGCCGACCAGGCCGGGCTCGCAACAACCGCCCCGGACTTCCTCGGCCACCGAACCCGACCGCAAGCACCGGCCGCGATTCAAACGCCACCCTCACCGACGAAACCCGGCTCACAGCAACCATCCCGGGCATCCTCCGCGACCAACCGCAGCCGCGCGTCCAGGATGTCCGACAGCACCTCCGGTGGGCAGCCCTCGGCTCGCGCGCGCGTGCCGGCGGAGGTCAGCTCCGCCAGCAGCACCTCGCGCACCGCTGCGCGGGTCTCGTGCGGGAGTCTTGTGGGCGGGACAGCTGATGTGGCCACCCCGGCCTCCTTTCGCCCGGCGCCGGGTTCGGCCGGCCCAGCCTTCCCCTGACGGACGGCGTTCACCGCCACCACGACGGCGGGGGTACCGGGAGCCGCAGGGGGCAGCCCGGGTGGCGGCCCGCCCAGGAGTCGGCCAGCCAGCGGGTCAGCGACACCGGCCCGAGCAGGCTGTCCTCCCACACCGGGGTCAGCTCGCCCGCCCGGCGCAACATCGTCTCCGCGGTGGCACAGAAGGAGATGATCGCGGCGACGGCGGCGTCGGCCCGCTCCACCGGCCAGGCGACGGCGGCTCCGGGCAGCCGGGCCGGGATCGCCAGGCCCGTGCCGACAGTGCAGTTGCGAGCCAGCTGGACGGCGAGATCGAACTCGACCGATTCGGCGTGGCATTGCCGGACCCGCCAGCGAGGCGAGGCCGCGGCGGCGTGCAGCCCGGCGAGCCGGGCGGCGACCAGCCCGTCCCACACCGTCAAAAGCACCCCTCGGGTATCGGCCGGGTGAATTCCGGCGAGGTCGAGGGTGACGGCGCTGAGCCAGGCACACGGGTCCTTGACTTGACGATCAGCGGCGACGGTCACGGCAGCCAGTCTCGCACCGGAAAGCACGTCCGGCAGCAAGATGATCATGGTTCGCGGCAGGACCACCCGGTCGGTGGCGAACCGTTGAGCGGCTGGGTAATTCCTTCGGGCACTGCGGGTGACCGGACTGTGACAGGTGTGTCATCATGTCGGCGCTCAGTGCCGAGCACGCCCCCCTCGTTTTTCCTTCTCCGAAAGGCCGTCGCAGCGTGATCAAGACCAGCAAGAGCCGGGCCGGCGCTCAGCGGGTGACGTTCAGCCTCCCCGCCGGGGCACCCCCCGGCCGCGTGAGCGTGGTGGGCTCCTTCAACGACTGGACGCCCGGCCGCCACCACCTGACCACGCGCTCCAACGGCCGCCGGTCCGCGTCGGTGGACGTGACGCCGGGGACGGTCATCCAGTTCCGGTACCTCGGCGAGGACGGCCTGTGGTTCGACGACCCCGACCTGCCGGACCGCGCCGACGGCAACTGCGTCTACTCGACGAACTGAGGCGCGCGGCCGGCGGTCAGGACTTGCGGCGCGGCTTCCCGCGCTTGGGCGCGCCGCCGCCGGTTCGGCGGGCCGGGCGCTTCCCCGCCGACTTCGCCGGCGCGGGCTTGCGTTCCGGGCGCTTCTTCTCCTCCGGCGCCGGCTGCGTGCGTCCGCGCGTGCTGTTGACCGTGCGGCCGCGCACGATCCCGATGAACGTCTCCATCAGGTCCGTCGTCTCGTCCTCGAGCCACGACAGCGCGACGCTCGACTGCGGTGCGTCCGTGATCGTCCGGTACGTCAGGTCACGGCGGTGGTGCAGGCGGGCCAGGGACTGCGGGACCACCAGGACGCCGACCCCCGCGGCCACCAGCTCGATCGCGTCGGCCGTCGTCTCCGGGCGGGACACGGCGGGCCGGCCCGGGGGCGAAGGCCACTCGATCGTGTCGTCCGACGGATGCAGCACGACCTCGTCCGCCAAGTCCGCTGTGGACACTTCGTCCGCCGCGGCGAGCAGGTGGTCCTTGGCGACCACGACCACCGTCGTCTCGGTGTAGAGCGGGATCGCGTGCAGGCCGTCGCGGTCGATCGGGGACCGCAGCAGCGCCGCGTGCGCGCCGCCCTCGCGGAGCAGGCCCGTCGCGTCGGCCGCGGCGACCGGGACCAGCTCGAGCGGCACGTCCGGCTGCCGCTCGCCCCACGTCCGCACCCACTTGGCGGGGGTCGTACCCGGGACGTACGCGAGACGGAACGAGGTCACCGGGTCAGGCTACCGGGCGGGGCGCTGGCTACCCTGGACGGCATGACGTCGCACAAGACCTCCCAGACGATGAAGCCCGCGACGGCGGCGAAGAAGCTGGGTGTGTACCTCGAAGCCACGCCCCCCGAGTTCCAGGAGGGCGTCGTCTCGCGCGACGAGCTGAACGCGCTGCAGACCGACCCGCCCGAGTGGCTGCGCGAGCTGCGCCGCACCGGCCCGCACCCGCGCCCGGTCGTCGCGGCGAAGCTCGGCGTCTCCATCGGCGGCCTCAGCCGCGGCGGGATCACCGAGGCCCTCACCACCGAGCAGATCGACGCCCTGAAGGCCGAAAGCCCCGACTGGCTGGTGCGGGAACGCGCCACGCAGGCCGAGGTGCGCAAGGAAACCGTGCGGGTCCAGGAGAAGGACCACTGACCACGCTCGAGGAGGCCCGGCGCCTCGACGCCGCGGACGAGCTGGCCGCGTTCCGGGACCGCTTCGTCCCGATCACCGACCCCGGCGTCGTCGCCTACCTCGACGGGAACTCGCTGGGCCGCCCGCTGCGCGCCACCGCCGAACGGCTGCGGGAGCTCGTCGCCGACGAGTGGGGCGCGCGGCTGATCCGGTCCTGGGAAGAGCGCTGGCTCGCGCTGCCCGAACGGATCGGGGACGAGCTGGGCCGCGTCGCACTGGGCGCCGCTCCCGGCCAGACCATCGTCGCCGACTCGACGTCCGTGTGCCTGTACAAGACGCTGCGCGCGGCGGCCGCGCTCCGGCCGGGGCGCGACGAGATCGTCACCGACTCCGTCAACTTCCCCACCGACCGGTTCCTCGTCGAGAGCGTCGCCGCGGAGCTCGGTCACACGGTCCGGTGGATCGAAGCGGCCGACGTCCGCCCGGACGACGTCGCGGCGGTCACCGGGCCGCGGACCGCCGCCGTGGTGCTGTCCCATGTGGACTACCGCACCGCCGCGATCGCCGATCTCGCCGGGATCACGCGGCTGGTGCACGACCGCGGCGCCCTCACCGTCTGGGACCTCTGCCACAGCGTCGGCTCGATCCCGGTCGAGCTGGACGCCGGCGGGGCCGACTTCGCCGTCGGCTGCACGTACAAGTTCCTCAACGCGGGGCCCGGCGCGCCCGCCTTCCTCTACGTGAACGCCCGCCACCACGCGGACTTCGGGCAGCCGATCACCGGCTGGATGGGCGCGGCCGACACGTTCGGCATGGCCGAGCACTACGTGCCGGCGCCCGGCATCCGGCGCGCGCTGTCCGGCACCCCGCCGGTGCTGGGCATGGTGGGCGTCCAGGAAGGCGTCGCGCTGCTGGCCGAGGCCGGGATCGAGCGCGTGCGGGCCAAGGCCGTCGCGCTGGGGCGCTGGGTGCTGGCCCTCGCCGACGAGTGGCTCGTCCCGCTCGGCTTCACCGTGGCCTCGCCGCGCGAAGACGCCCGCCGCGGCGGGCACGTCACCCTGCGGCACCCGGACGCCGATCGGCTTTCCCGCGTGCTCATCGAGCACGGCGTGCTGATCGACTTCCGCCGTCCCGACGGCATCCGCGTCGGACTGAGCCCGCTGACCACCGGGTTCACCGAGGTCCGGGCGGCCATGGACCGGATCCGGGAGCTCGCCGGACAGTAGCCATGTACTTAGTAGCCATGTACTGTATTTGACATGAGCACCCCCGGCCACCTCGTCTGGCGACTGTCCATGAAGTGGCGGGCGGCCGTCGACCGCGCCCTCGCGCCGGTCGGGCTGACGCACGCCCAGTACGTCTTCCTGGCTTCGCTCTCCGGCCTCGAACGCGCCGGGGAAAGCCCCAGCCAGCGCGAACTCGCCGACCACACCGGCCTGGAAGCGCTCTACGTCTCGAAGCTCGCCCGCGCCCTCGACGCGGACGGTCTCGTCGAACGCACCCGCGACACCGCCGACACCCGGACGGTCCGGCTGAGCCTCACCGCCCGCGGCCGCGACGTCGTCGAGCCGGCGATCGCGACCGTGGCCGAGCTGCTCGACCGGCTTCTCGCGCCGCTCGGCGGCCGGGACGGGGACCGCACCGCGGCACTGACCCGCGAGCTCACGCTCCTGCTCGACACCCCGCTGGCTCCCTGAAGGGACACCCCATGGACCTCCACTACGAAGAATCCGGTTCCGGCACCCCGATCGTCTTCCTGCACGGCAACCCCGGCTCGTCGCACGGCTGGCGGAACGTCCTCCCCCACGTCGGCGGCGGCCGGCTGCTCGCGCCCGACCTCATCGGCATGGGCCGCTCGGCCAAGCCCGACATCGCCTACTCCTTCGCCGACCACGCCCGGTACCTCGACGCCTGGTTCGACGCGCTCGGCCTGGACGACGTCGTCCTCGTCGGCCACGACTGGGGCGGCGCGCTCGCCTTCGACCACGCCGCCCGCCACCCCGGCCGCGTCCGCGGGGTGGCGTTCTTCGAAGCCATCGTCAAGCCGCTGGCCTGGGATGACCTGTCGCCGCAGGCGGTCGAGCGGACGCGGAAGATCCGCACGCCGGGCGTCGGCGAAGAGCTGGTGCTGACGCAGGACCTGTTCATCCGGCAGGCGTTCACCGGCGGCGTGCGCACGCCGGTGGCCGACCTCGAGCCGTACCTCGCGCCGTTCCCCACCCCCGAGAGCCGCCGGCCGGTGCTCGCGTGGGCGCGGCAGCTGCCGCTCGGCGGCGAACCGGCCGAGCTGATCCCGCGCATCGAGGCCTACGACGAGTGGCTGGCCACCAGCACCGGCACGCCGAAGCTGCTGATGACGTTCGAGGGCTCCCCCACGCTGTCCATCGGCGAGAAGGTGGCGCGGTGGTGCGAAGAGAACATCGCCGCGCTCGACGTCGTCCCCGGCGGGGAGGCCGGGCACCACGCGCAGGAGGACCGGCCCGAGGCGATCGGCACCGGGATCTCGGCGTGGCTGGACCGCCGCGGCCTCCGGTGAGTCAGCGGTGCCGCAGCGGCGGGGTCGCGTCCACGCCGAGGACGCGGGCGGCGACCCACGCCAGGGAGTCGGCGGTGCGGGCGGGGGTGTCCGACGGCTGCATGACGTGGCTGAGCACCGTGCGCACGACGATGTCGATCACGACGGCGACCTGCTCGTCGGCGAGCGGGGGGCGGTAGGCGGCGACGCGCGCGGTGAGCATCACCTTCGCCCGCGTCAAGAGCGTGCCCGCTTCGGTGGTCAGCAGCGGGAGCAGCTCGGGGGCGGTGCCGTGCGTGGCGGAGGCGATCGCGCGCAGCAGGATGTTGTCGTCGGCCAGCTCGAGGACGGCGCGGACGGCGTCGTACATCGCCTCGACCAGGTCGCTCTCGTGCCGGTCGAAGGCCGCGACGACGACCGAGAGGAACCGGTCGAGCTCGTGGCTGACCATCGCCTCGGCCAGCGCGGCCTTCGAACCGATCTCGTTGTAGACGGTCTGGCGGCTCACGCCGACGACCTCGGCCAGCCGCGCCATCGTGACCGCCTGCCAGCCGGACCGCGCGGTCAGCTCGATCGCCGCGGTGATGATCGGCTGCCGGTGCTGACCACCTTCGGGCGCCGCCGGAAGTGCCGCACTCATGGTCGCCATCCTAGGCCGCACCCGCGAAGGCCAGCGCCTCCTCCTCCCATGCCCCCGCCACCACCCTCAACGGAGGCGCTTCGCGCCACTGTGTCGATCCAGGCGGCTCGCGCGGCCACGCGCCGGCGGTACTTCATGATCTCGCGCGGGCGGTCGACGGTCAGCGCGCCGACGAGCCGGTCGCCGCGCCGGTACAGCGTCACCCCGCGCGCGGACACGACCTCGTCGGCGCGCGGGGTGCCGACGAACTGGATCCGGTGGCCGTACCAGTCGGACCAGAAGTACGGCACGGCTTCGAGTGCCCGCGCCGACGCCGGGTCGAGCGCGTGGCGAGCGGCGGCCGCGCCCTGCTCGGCCGCGTTCGTCCAGTGCTCCGGCCGCATCGGCTCGCCGTCGAACAGCGGGTTCGCCACGTGCGCGACGTCGCCCGCCGCGTAGACACCCGGCGGTCCGGCCGACAGCGTCGCGTCGCACACCACGCCGCGGTCACGCTCGTGCAGCGTCAGCCCGCTGCCCTCGAGCCAGCCGGTGGCCGGCGCCGCGCCGATCCCGGCGACCACGAGGTCCGCGGGCAGGACTTCGCCGGTGGCCAGCCGGACGCCGTCGCCGCCGACGCCGGTGACCTCGGTGGCGAGCCGCAGCTCGGTCCCCGCTTCGCGGTGCAGCGAGGTCAGCTCCGCGCCGGCTTCCGGCCCGACCGCGCGGGCGAGCGGGACGGCCGACGCCTCCACGATCGTCACCGGCAGGCCGCGCTTGCGTGCCGCCGACGCGACTTCCGAGCCGATGAACCCGGCGCCGATCACGACCGTGCGCGCGCCGTCGTCCAGCGCCGCGCGCACCGCGAGGGCGTCTTCGGCCGTCCGCAGCGTGCGCGCTCCCGGAAGGCTTCGAGCGGTCGCGCCGGTGGCGATGACCAAAGCCTCGTAGGGCACGGCCGTGCCCGCGACGGTCACTTCGCGCGCGCCGGTGTCGAGGCTTTCGGCCGGAGCGCCCAGCATCAGTTCGACGCCGAGTTCGTCCCGCAGCGCGGTTTCGGAGTGGAACGGCTCGACGCGGCCGGGCCCGCCGGCGTCGAGGAACGCCTTCGACAGCGGGGGCCGGTCGTAGGGCAGGTGCTCCTCGGCCCCGGCCAGCACGATCCGGCCGCGGTACCCGGTGCGGCGCGCGGACTCCACCGCGCGCAGCCCGGCCAGCGAGGCGCCGACGACGAGGAGGGTCACAGCAGCTTCAACGCCAGCACGGGACAGGAGTCGACCGCCGCGGCGAGGTCCGTCCGGTGTTCCTCGCCGGGGCGCTCGTCGAGCACCACGACCGTGCCGTCGTCGCCCACCTCGAAGAAGTCCGGCGCCATCGCCTCGCACATGCCCAGGCCGTCGCACTTGCCGCGGTCCGCTTCGATCCGCATCACGCACCCACCCGGCCCGGTGCGACGAAGTCGACCTTCTCGCGCACGCCGCAGTCCGGGCAGCACCACGAGTCCGGGATCGCCGACCACGGCGTGCCGGCCGGGAAGCCCTCGCGCGGGTCGCCGAGCTTCTCGTCGTAGACGTAGCCGCAGCCCGGGCACATGCCGCCCTCGCTGGCGTCGCCACGGGTGTCGGCCGTCTCCCGGACATCCCTCGTGACGCGGGTCCCGTAGCGCGCGAGGAGCTTGTCCCGCTTGCCCGGCTGGAGGTTGGCCCGGGAGAGGTCGCCGTCGAAGTGGGCGAGCACGCGCGGGTCCATCACCCGGCGCCACAGCGGCGGGACCAGCGCCAGCACGATCATCCCGGCGTACCCGGTGGGCAGCACCGGCGACTCGGCGAAGTCGCGCAGCGTCTGGTAGCGCCGGGTCGGGTTGGCGTGGTGGTCGCTGTGCCGCTGCAGGTGGTAGAGCAGGACGTTGGTGGCGATGTTGTTGGAGTTCCAGCTGTGGCTGGGATCCACGCGCTCGTAGCGGCGCTTACCGGGCGCGCCGACGCGCTGCCGCAGCATGCCGTAGTGCTCCATGTAGTTGACGACCTCCAGCAGCGAAAACCCGATGACGGCCTGGATCACCAGGTACGGCAGGATTTCCACGCCGAGCCACGCGATCATCGCGGCCCAGAGGACCGCCGACATCAGCCAGGCGTTGAGGACGTCGTTGCCGAGGCGGTACGGGTGCTTGTCCCGGCGGGCGTAGCGCTTGCGCTCCAGGCGCCACGCCGACTTCAGCGAGCCGAAGACGGTGCGCGGCCAGAAGCGGTAGAAGCTTTCGCCGACGCGGCTGCTCGCCGGGTCCTCCGGCGTCGCCACGCGGACGTGGTGGCCGCGGTTGTGCTCGATGTAGAAGTGGCCGTAGAAGCTCTGCGCCAGCGCGATCTTCGACAGCCAGCGCTCGTGGCTTTCCTTCTTGTGGCCCAGTTCGTGCGCGGTGTTGATGCCGATCCCGCCGATGCAGCCGATCGACGCGGCGAGCCCGATCTTGTCGGCGACGCCCAGGTCGCCGCGGGCGATCAGCCAGAACGCGGCGGCGAAGCCGAGGTACTGCACGGGCAGGAAGGCGAAGGTGATCCAGCGGTAGTAGCGGTCCTGCTCCAGCCGTTCGAGGACGTCGTCGGGCGGGTTGCTCTGGTCGAGCCCGGCGAGCAGGTCGATGACGGGCACGATCACGAGGATCACGATGGGCCCGATCCAGAACCAGACGGACCAGCCCGTGGCCGCGTGCAGGCCGATGGCGAGAAACGCCAGGGACGGCACGACCAGGCCGATGAGCCACAGGTAGCGCTTGCGGTCGCGCCACCGCTCGGTCGACCCGGCGGGGATCGTCGCTCCGATCATCACACCCTCCTCCGTTGGCTGGGTTTACAGAACGATAGTGGATGTACAGCTCGATTGACAAGAGTTCGTCCGATGTAAAGCTCGGCGGAATCATCTCTCGCCGCTCGTGACGAAGATCATCTTCCCGGTGTGGCAGCACGCTCTGTTGTCACGAACAGGCCGTCAATGGCGGTCGCCCGGGCACCGCCCCTGCCCGTTCTTTCTCGTCCCGTGAACACCCCGGCGCGGCGAACCGGACTACTTCACTTTCACCCGTTCGGCCCAGTGTGCAAGAGCCGGAAAAACCGCCCGGGCCCGTTACCAGAGGAAATGCGGGTAATCGCCCGGACGCACTCGGTAAACACTGTTCAACAGCCGGCGGACAACCGTCCGGAGACCAGGCCAGGACCACCGCGGCTCAGTGGTTCGTGGTAAAAAACGGACCCTGATCGATTCCGCGGCAACACGGAGGGTGAGGCGAAGACGGGTGACGGCGGCAGCTGTGTCCCATCGTCGTGTCCGCTTCCTCGTCCGGGTCCCCGTTTATCGCCGACCGTCACTCAGGAGTTCGTGAACCGCCGTGCAGAACAAAGACGCTCAGGACGAGTCGGACAAGCCGTACGACAAGTCGATCCGCAAAAGGCTGACCAGGACCGTTCTCATTCCCAGCGTGACCCTGCTGGTGCTGTGGATCGCGGTCTCCTCCTACTTCCTCTTCAACGGCGTTTACGTCCGGCTGGTCGCGGCGTCCGTGCGCGAGGTGTCCATCCCCGCCGCCACGGCGCTCGCCGAGTTCCAGAAGGAACGCCAGACCGCGCTGCAGTACCTCGACGACCCGGCGCTCGGCCCGGGCCGGCTCCAGGTGCAGCAGAAGGCGACCGACGAAAAGCTCGGCGCCCTGCAGGACGCGTTCGCCGCGACGATCTCCAACGCGCCGGACGAGATCGCGGCCAAGGTCAACGCCCTGAAGTCCCAGTTCGACCAGCTGCCTGTGCTGCGCTCGCAGATCAGCTTCCGCAGCATCGACCGCGGCCAGGTCAACAACTACTACAACGGCGTGATGGACACGGCGTCGAACCTCTTCGACACCCAGGCCCGCGTCGTGCCCGACGCCGACGCGGCGACCGGTGGCATCACGGCGACCTCGGTCTTCCGCGCCGGGGACGCCATGTCGCGCGAAACGTCGCTCGTGTCGACGGCCTTCTCGGCCGGTACCTTCGCGCCCGACGACTTCGCCCAGTTCGCGCAGCTGTCCGGGACCTACCGGACGCAGCTGGCGCAGATCGAGCCGTTCCTCGACCCGAGCGTCCGCACCAGGTACCAGACGCTGACCAAGAGCACGGCCTGGCAGCAGCTGGCCACCGCCGAGGTGGGGATCGTCAAGCACGGCCCGTGGTCGCCCAGCGAACAGAACTCCGTGCCCGTGTCCGAAACGGACTGGCTGAACGCGACCAACCAGGTCGCCCAGGGGCTCAACGACCTCGCGATCACCCAGGCGGACAAGGTTTCCGCGGCCGCGATCGACTCCGGTGACGCCCAGCTGCGCAACGTGATCATCGGCAGCATCCTGGCGCTGCTCGCGTCGCTGGCGGCGATCATCGTCGCGGTGCGGGTGTCCCGCTCGCTCGTCGACCGCGCCCTGATGACACGCCTCGCGCGGCTGCGCAACGACTCGCTCGACCTCGCCCGCAACCGGCTGCCGGACATCGTGGCGCGGCTGAAGAACGGCGAAGCCGTCGACCTGAAGGAAGAGCTCCCGCAGCTCGACCACGGCCGCGACGAGATCGGCCAGGTGGCGGAGGCGTTCAACACCGCCCAGCTGACCGCCGTCAACGCCGCGGCGAGCGAGGCGAAAGCCCGCAGCGGCGTGCACAACGTGTTCCTCGGCATCGCGCACCGCAACCAGGTCCTGGTCCACCAGCAGCTGCAGATCCTCGACGAGATGGAAGCCCGCGAGGACAACTCGACGCAGCTGGCCTCGCTGTTCCAGCTCGACCACCTCGCCGCCCGCGCCCGCCGCACCACCGAGAACCTGATCATCCTCGGCGGCAAGCAGCCGGGCCGCCGCTGGCGCAAGCCGGTGGCGCTGATGGAGGTCCTGCGCGCGGCCGTCTCGGAAACCGAGCAGTACGCCCGGGTCCAGGTCGAGCAGGTGCCCGACGTCGCGATCGTCGGCGCCGCGGTGGCCGACACGATCCACCTCGTCGCCGAGCTGGTCGACAACGCGACGTCGTTCTCGCCGCCCGGGTCCCCGGTCGAGGTCACCAGCCGCGCGGTCGCGCGCGGGATCGTCGTCGACGTGTCGGACCAGGGGCTCGGCATGAAGGACGGCGTCCGCGACTGGGCCAACGCGATGATGGCCGAGGCGCCCGAGTTCGACGCGATGGCGCTGCGGGCCGACTCCAGCCTCGGCCTGTTCGTGGTCGCGCGGCTGGCGGCGAAGCTCGGCATGACCGTGACCTTCGACCCGTCCCGCTACGGCGGTCTCCGCGCCACCGTGCTGATCCCGTCCCAGCACCTGGCCGGCCAGCAGGAGGAGCTCCCCGCCGAGCCCGGCTCGTCCCCGGCGGAGACCACCGCGGTCCTCGCCCCGGTGGGCGCACCCGCCGCCGCGGAGAGCTCGAGCGGTTCCCTGGACTCGCCCAGCTCGTTCACCGGCCAGATCCCGATGAAGCGAGAGGCCAAGCCGAGGCCGTACCCGGCACGCGCGCTCACCCCGCCCGACCCGCTGCCCGCCGTGCCGGTGGCCACCCCGCCGCCCGCCGCGGAGCCGGCACCGGCGGCCGCCACACCGGCCGGCCCCACCGACGACCGGCCCCGGCTGCCCCGGCGCGAACCGCAGCAGAACCTCGTCGCCCAGCTCGAAACCGAACCCGACGAAAGCGACGACGTCGTCGCACCCGGCGAGGGGACCGCCCGCACGCTCGCGGCGTTCCACAAGGGCACGCGCCGGGGGCGGGTCCGGTCGGACGATGCCTGATCCCCGACAGCACACAGAAAAGTCCTTAGAGGAAAGTCAAGGTCTCTGACGCATGAACGAGTACGGGAACCCCAAACCCGATCTCAACTGGCTGCTCGACGACGTGGTCAACCGCGTGGTCGGCGCGCAGAACGCCATCGTGCTGTCCGCCGACGGGCTGCTGATCGGCAAGTCGGCCGGCATGAGCAAGGACGACTCCGACCAGCTGTCGGCCATCGCCTCCAGCCTGCAGAGCCTGGCCAAGGGGGTGAGCAAGCAGTTCAACCGCGGCCCCGTGCTGCAGAACATGATCGAGATGGAGCGCGGCTACCTGTTCGTCTCGGCCGCCGGCGCGGGCGCTTGCCTCGCCGTGCTGGCCGCGGACAACGTCGACGTCGAGATGATCGCCTACGAGATGAGCCGCCTGGTCAAACGGGTCGGCGACTACATGGTGTCGGCGCCGCGCGAAGCGGCGCAGATCCTGCGGGAGGCCACGTGAGTGACGAAGGCTGGTACGACGAGGCCGCCGGGCCGCTGGTCCGGCCCTACACGATCACCAGCGGCCGGACACCGTCCGACGCGGCGCGGCTCGACCTGTCGACGCAGGTGATGACGCTGCGCTCGGAGCAGGAGCCGGTCGGGCTGGGCCCGGAGCACGTCGCGATCGTGCAGCTGTGCCGCCACCCGGTTTCGGTGGCCGAGATCGCCGTCTACGTGAAGATCCCGCTGGGGGTCGTGCGCGTGCTCGTCGGCGACCTGATCGAACGCGGCCTCGTGATCACGCGCTCCCCCACCCACAACCCGGCGCAGTCGCCGGACCTCGAAACTCTCCAGGCGGTTCTCGATGGCCTCATCAAGTACTGACGGCACCGGGGCCGACATGGTCCCCACGCCCGTCAAGATCATCGTCGCCGGCGGGTTCGGTGCCGGCAAGACCACCATGGTCGGCTCGGTCAGCGAGATCCCGCCGCTGACCACCGAGGAGGTGCTCACCGAGGCGAGCGCCGGGGTGGACGACCTGTCCGGCGTCGAGCGGAAGACCACGACGACGGTCGCGCTCGACTTCGGCCGGATCACGATCTCGCCGCGGCACGTGCTGTACCTGTTCGGGACGCCGGGCCAGGCGCGCTTCTGGTTCATGTGGGACGACCTCGCGCGCGGGGCGATCGGGACGATCGTGCTCGTCGACACCCGGCGGCTGGAGACCAGCTTCGCCGCGATCGACTTCTTCGAGCGCCGGAAGATCCCGTTCGTCGTCGCGGTGAACTGCTTCGACGCCGCCCCGCGCTACACCGCGGACGAGATCCGGGAGGCCCTCGTGGTCCCGGATCGGGTGCCGATCGTCATGTGTGACGCGCGTGACAGGGATTCGAGCAAGCTCGCGCTGATCCGCTTGGTCAAGCACGCGATGACGGTGGTGCCGGTGCGGGTCTGAGACCTGCGCTTTGTCCGCTCCCTGTCCGGTCCGGACAGCGCCGGTGTCCGATGTGTCCGAGCGTGTCCACCTCGGACACCGGCAAACCCACATGGCCCAATTGGTTGGACCACCCGGGTGCAGCTTTTTAGTTGAGCAAGCATCAAACTGATAGCATCCGCACGTGACGATTCACGTGCCGAAGTTTCCTGAATATATAAGGGAAAACTATCCGGCACAGGGTCGTCTCTTCGGTGACTTTCTGTGCGGGCTTTGGGCCACCGCCTGTGAAGCGCTCGAGGTTCCGGTGGAGCAGTCCGTCCGGACCACGCGGATGCTGCGCGCCCTGCTGCCGCCGTGGGCGCACGAACGGATCGGGGCCGAGCCGGCCGAGCCGTCCTATGTGGCGGACGACGGCTTCCCCGCCGAGATGTCGGTGAACTGGTCCGGGGGCCATCCGGAGCTGCGGGTGCTGTTCGACAGCCTCGGCCACGACGTGGGTCCCCCCGCGGAGAGCGGTTTCCCCCGGCTGCACGAGGTCCGGGAGATCTTCACCCCGCGCGGTGGCCGGCCGTCGCCCGCTCCCCTGTGGCACTCCATCGCCTGGCGTCCGCCGTCGCGGATCGTCCACAAGACCTACTTCGGGCTCTACCTGTGGCCGCACAGCCAGCGCGAGGCGGCGGTGGCCGAAGCCATGGCCCGGCTCGGCATGGCGGCGGCGTGGGACACCACCCGGCGCCGGGTCGAAAGCGTCGAAGGCACCCGGGAGATCGAGTTCTTCGCGGTCGACCTGGCCGACGAGGCCGCGGCCAGGGTGAAGATCTACTACCGCAACCACGGCGCCGGCCTGGCCGAGGTGAACCAGGTCGCTTCGGTGGCGCTGCGCCACGACGCCGACGACGCGCGCGCCGCCTACCGAACCCTGACCGGTGGCCGGGAAGACGCCGGCAAAGCGGCCTTGAGCTGCTTCGCGTTCCGTTCCGGACAGGACCGGGCCGCCGAGTCCACGACCTACCTGCGCCTGCCCGATCTCGCCGCCAGTGACGAAGAAGCCGTCGAACGCACCGCGGAGCTGCTGCACCGCGAAGGCGTCGACCCGGGCCGGTTCCGCCTCCTCACCGCCGCGCTGGCGCCGGGACCGTTGTCCGGGACGGACATCCTCGAGCTGGTGAGCTACCGCACAGCGGGCCGCCGCGGCGACGTGACCACGTACTTCCGGTTCCCCGTGTACGACCGCTCCCGCACTCCTGTTGATCTTGCCTGAAGTCCCGGGAAAGATGATTTCCGCGCAGCACCAAGGTAAGGAGCAGACCGTGACCCAGCAGGACGTCGAGCGCGTGGCCCAGCACAACGAGCAGCGGCAACGGGAGTACGAAGGGTCGGACCTGATCCGGCTGCTGACCGACGCGAGCACCACCGACGACACGAAGAAAGCGGTGCTCACGTACCTGCAGCCGTGGTCGAACGCCTTCCAGCGGATGATCAGCGCCCGGGTCACCTTCGAGAGCGATCCGGAGCTGCGGGCCCTCGCCCTGGAACACCAGGAGGAGGAGATCGGGCACGACAAGATCCTGGCCCGCAGCCGCGCGGACGACCGGCAGCTGGTCTGGGACCCGGTGATCGAAGCGGGCGCGTCGTGGTTCGTCGACCAGTTCGGGATCCTGCCCGGGGTGCAGCGCGCGGTGCTGGCGCACCTGGCCCTCGAAGCCGGCAGCCTGGTGTTCAGCCAGGCCGGCACGCGGGCGTTCCCGCGGGACGAATACTTCGACCTGCACGACGAAGCCGACGTCGAGCACCTCGAGATGGGCTACGAACTGTTGCGCCGCCGCGAAGACTGGACGGTCGACGGCGTCGTCGAGGTGCTCGACCGGGCGTGGCAGGTGATCGGCGTCGTCTCCGACCGCATCGCCGAGTGCGCGCGCCGCGATACGGTGGCGGCATGACCACGACCGACCCGGCTTCGGCCGCTCGCGAAATCGCCGCCGAAGCCGCGCAGGCCTACCAGGAAGCCTTGGGAGAGCGCCTGATCGGCGCGTATCTGCTGGGCAGCCTGTCCTACGGCGGCTACGCCCCGGCGGCCAGCGACATCGACCTGGCGCTCGTCCTGACCGACTCCGACGGCGCGTCGATCGCGGACACGACGGCGGCACTGCAGGAGCGGAGTCCGTTGCACCGCAAGCTGTCGGTGTTCTGGGCGTCGTTGCCGGCGTTGCGCGAAGGCCGCGACGACGGCCGCTTCCCGGCGCTGGACCGCCTGCAGCTGGCCGACCACGGCCGCGTCCTGCTCGGCTCCGACGTCCTCGCGGAGATCGCCCGCCCGGCGGCTTCGGAACTGCTGCTGGAGAGCGCTTCCTTCGCCATCACCGTCCTGGCGACGCCTGAGGTGACGGCGGAGTTCCGCGAGCCGCGCCGGCTGCTGGTGGACACGGTGTGGTTCACGAAGGCGGTGCTGTTCCCGGTCCGCTTCCTGTACTCCGGAACACTGGCCTCCGGTCGTGCGGCGAACAACGACGAGGCGATCGAGTGGTACCTGGCCCGGCCGGACGCCCCGGCGAAGACGCTGGTGCGGCTGGCGTTGCGGGTCCGGGAGGGGCATCCGCTGGACGCGGACGAGCTGCGCCCGGAGCTGGCGGCGGGGCTGGTTCCGTTGTACCGCTACTACATCGAGGACCAGCTGCGGCAGCTGAAGGAGATCGACGCGCCGGCCGAGCTGGTGGCGGCGTTCGCCGACTGGGACGCACGGCTCGGCTAGCGCCGGAAGACCTGGGCCGCCCAGGCGGCGACCTGGCTGCGCGAGTCGAACTCCAGCTTGCGCAGGATCCGGTTCACGTGCCCCTCGGCCGTCCGGCGGGAGATGACCAGCTTGTCCGCGATCTCCTGGTTGGACCGCCCGTCCGCGATCAGGAGCGCCACCTCGTGCTCCCGGTCCGTCAGCGGTGTCGGCCGCGCCGGGCCGGGGGCCGGTGACGGCGTCGCGTCGCCCAGCGCGTAGGCGATCGCTTCCTCCAGGCCGAACTCGCGTCCCCGGCGGAAGGCCGCGTCGAACGGGCCCTCCCCCAGCCCCTGGCGCGCCCGCGTCTCGCACTCCCCGTGCGGGGCACCGAAGTACCGCGAGCCGAACATCGGGAACCCGACCGACTGCCAGATCGGCTGGACGGACCCGAGCATCGTCGCCGCCGGTTCCCAGTGGCCGCGGGCGGCTTCGTTCCAGGCCAGCACCTCGATCGCCAGCACGATGCCCAGCAGGTCGTGGAACTTCCGCTTGACGCGCAGGCAGTGCCGCCCGTGCTCGGCCGCCGCCGCGAAGTCGCCGCGGGCCATGGCAACCAGGGCCTGCACGAAGATCGCGTACGCCTGCGCCCACTGCTCGCCGTGGGCGACACCGGTCGCGCACGCCTCTTCGCACAGCTCGCCCGCGCGGTCGAGGTCACCCAGGAAGATCGACGCGACCGCCAGCTCGATACCGGCCAGCATCACGTTGCTGTTGAGCTCGCCGAGCTGCCGGTACCGGGCCTGCGCCTCCTCGAAGAGCGCCTTCGCGTCGCCGACGTCGTCGCCGACCAGGAGGTTGCAGCCGAGCCGGTGCGTCGCGTAGGCCAGCGCCACGTCGTCACCGGTCTGCCGGGCGTACGCGCGGCACTCCTCCAGCATCGCGACCGCACCGGCGTTGTCGCCCTGCAGCGTCGCGACGTACCCGTTGACCCACAACGCCTTCGCGCGTTCGCCGCCGGGTTCGGGGGAAAGCGCGAGCGCGCGGTCGAGCCAGTGCCGGCCTTCGCCGAACACCCCGCAGCCCGCCCAGTAGAACCAGAGCGTCGAGGCGAGGCGGAGGCCGGTTTCGAGCTCGCCCGGCACCGTGAGGCTGTACTCCAGCGCGGCCCGCAGGTTCGCATGCTCCAGGCGGGTCCGGCGGAAGGTCTCGGCCTGCTCCGGGCCGAACCACTCCCGTTCGCTGCGCACCGCCAGGTCGAGGTAGTGGTCTCGCATGGACCGCAGGACGGCGTCCGCCTCCCCGGACGCGGCCAGCTTCTCCCGGCCGAACTGCCGCAGCGGCTCCAGCAGCCGGAAGCGCCCGGCTTCGCGGATCAGCACCGACTTCTCCACCAGCCCGGCGAGCCCGGCCCGGACGTCCTCGCCCGGGCAGACGCGCTCGGCCGCCGGCAGGTCGAAGCCGCCGGCGAACAGCGACGTCCGGGCCCACAGGCGCCGTTCGGCCGGGTCGCACAGCCGGAAGCTCCAGTCGACGGCGGCCAGCAGCGTCTGGTGCCGGGGCTCACCGCCCCGTTTCACCGTCCCGGGCAGCCGGAAGCAGTCGCCCAGCCCGGATTCCAGCTCCGCCAGCGTCAGCACCCGCAGGCGCACGGCCGCCAGCTCGATCGCCAGCGGGATACCGGCCAGCATGCGGCACACCTGCGCCACGCGCTCCTGGTTCTCCGCGGTGACGGCGAACCCCGGGTCGACGGCGGCCGCGCGTTCGGCGAACAGCGTCAGCGCCGGATACCGCAGCCAGGCCCCGCCGGCCAGCGGGCGGCCGGGTTCCGGCAGCGGCAGCGGCGACACCGGCCAGAGGTGCTCGGCGGCGAGCGCGAGCCGCTCCCGGCTGGTCGCGAGCAGCCGCAGTCCGGGCGCGGCCCGCAGCAGGTCGTGCGCGAGCGCGGCGCAGGGTTCGAGGACGTGCTCGCAGTTGTCCAAGATGACCAGCAGCCGCCGGTCCCGCAGGTGCTCGGCGAGCACCCGCGCCGGCGCCCGGCCGGTTTCGTCGTGGATGCCCAGCGCTTCGAGCACGGTGTGCGCGACGAGCGCCGGATCCTGCAGCCCGGCGAGCTCGACCAGCCAGACGCCATCGGGAAACGCCCGCGACAGCCCGGCGGCGGTCTGCACGGCCAGCCGCGTCTTGCCGACGCCGCCCACGCCGGTCAGCGTGACCAGCCGGGCCCGTGTCAAAAGGTGCTTGACCTCGGCCACCTCGGACCTTCGCCCCACGAAGCTCGTGGTCTCCGCGGGCAGGTTTCCCGTCACGCCGGACTTCCCCACCCGTGCACCGTAAGGACGCCCGCGCGGGCCGGTCAATGCGGACCCCTCGGAGGAAGCAACCGCCCCGGGTGGCGGGGAGGTGGTTCGGGGGTGGGTGAGCTGGTGCGGCTGGTCGGCTCCTGACGACGCTCGGGCACTGGAGCCGCGCGGCCGCGACGGGGCGCCTCACGCGGCACACCCCGCCGGCTCCCCACGACGCCTCGGCCACCGGAGCTGGGCGACCACGGCCGGGCGCCTCAGGCCGCCCAACGCGGGCACGCCGCTACCCCCACCGGCACCGCCCGGCCGCCGACGCTGGGCGACCACGGCCGGACGCCTCAGGCGACGCAGCGCGCGTGTGCTGGTGAACCCACCGGCGCCGCGCGGCCACGACCGGGCGCCCGAGGCGGCGCAGCGCGGGTGGACCGACTCCCCACGCGCCGCCCGACCACCCGCGTCGCGCGGCCACGGCCGGGCGCCTCACGCGGCACAGCACAAGCGCGCCGCCCGACCCACCGGCGCCCAGCGACCCAGCCGGGTGGCTCAGGCGTCGGGGAGGCTGTACAGCGTGGGTGCGTCGCCGCCGTGCATTGCCGACAGGCTCGTGCGGCATGCCTGGCGGACCTCGCGGTTGGCCGCCGAGTCGGCCTGGCCGCAGCGGGGGCAGTACAGGTGGACCGCGCCCGGTGGTGTCTCGTCGACGGCCACGTCGACCGGGCACTCGCAGCGGCGGCACCAGCGGTGGCCGGTGACGACGAGGACGTGCAGCACGTTGCCCACGCACTGGTGCGCCCAGCACCGGTGGACGTAGCAGGTGCTGCGGGTGTGCGGGTTGAGGCCGTGCTCTTCCGCCGTGTCCTCGGCGGCCAGGATGGCGGCCAGCCGCCGGTCGTCGAGGTCGGCGTAGCGGTCTCTCGGCCCCGAGGTGGCCGGTCGCGGCTCCGGGACGTCCGCGGGGGCAGCGACGACCCGGAGAAGGGGACGCGACCGGCCGTGCACCATGGGTTGTCCGACCTCCTGCGGTCGTCGGGGGCCCGACCAGCTTGCGCCGGGGCACGCGCGGCCACACCCGTACAAGTACCTGACTCCATACCTGTCCCACCCTCACGTGCCGCGCCCGCGGCGCTACTGTCCGCCGTCGCGTCGGTCGCGGGGCGGCTTCACGGCCACGCCCGACGTCGAACCCGTGCGCACGTCGCCGGCCCTGCGCGGCGGAGCCGCTCAAGTCCGTCCGCGCGCTCGCTGTGGGTTCCACGCCCGTCTGAACGCTGTCACCGCAGCGTCAGCGACGTCTCCGACTCGACGCGGGTCAGCTTCTCCGGGTTGCGCACGTAGTACAGGCCGGTGATGCGGCCGCCCTCGACGCGGACGGCCATGACGCCGTCGAGCTCGCCGTCCAGGTGCAGGGCGAGCCCGGGGTTGCCGTTGACGACCGTGAGGGCGCTGGTGAGCTTCGCTTCGGTCCGGCCGATGCCGCCGGTCATGAACCGGACCACCCTGTCCGCGCTCGCGATCGGCCGCAGCGCCGCCTGCTTGACGCCGCCGCCGTCGCTGACCAGGACGACGTCCGGGGCGAGGACGTCGAGCAGGCCCTGCAGGTCCCGGGTCTCCATCGCGCGCTGGAACGACGCCAGCACGGCCCGGGTCTCGCCGGCGGAGACCGTCTCGCGCGGGCGGCGGGCGTCGACGTGCTTGCGGGCTCGGTGCGCGATCTGGCGGCAGGCCGCCTCGGTCTTCCCCACGGCGCCGGCGATCTCGTCGTAGCCGAAGTCGAAGACCTCCCGCAGCACGAAGACGGCGCGCTCGGTCGGCGACAGCGTCTCGAGGACGAGCATGAGAGCCATCGACACGCTCTCGGCGAGCTCGACGTCTTCGGCGACGTCCGGCGCGGTGAGCAACGGCTCAGGCAGCCACGGCCCGACGTAGGCCTCCCGGCGGCGCTTCACCGTGCGCAGCCGGTTGAGCGACAGCCGCGTCGTGATGCGGACCAGGTAGGCGCGCTGGTCGCGCACCTGCCCGAGGTCGATGTCGGCCCAGCGCAGCCACGTCTCCTGGAGGACGTCCTCCGCGTCGGCGGCCGACCCGAGCATCTCGTAGGCGACGGTGAAGAGCAGGTTCCGGTGGGCGACGAAGGCTTCGGTCGCGCTCACGCGCGCCCCCAGGCCACGAAGACGGCGATGGCGAGGTAGGTCAGGTTCAGCGCGACGAACTTCGCCTCGCCGTGGCGCAGGTGGGTGATCATGGCCCCGATCATGAGCAGGACCCAGCAGCCGGCGGTCACCGGGACCAGGGCGGGGGCGATGCCGAGCGCGGCGGGCAGGATCAGGCCGGCCGCGGCCAGGAGTTCGAGCACCCCCAGCGTCTTGACGAAGCCGACGCTGCGTTCGGCGGTCCATTCCCCGCCGGGCGCCGCGGCGAGCTTCGCCTTCGGCACGAACGTCTTGCTGGCGCCGCCGGTCAGGGCTACGACGGCGAGCAGGCCGGCGGCGATCCAGAGTGCGATGGTCATGAGGTCTCCTTTGGTCGGCCTCAAGACACCGGGTACGCCGTCGCTGTGACAGAGCATGACGCGGGTCACCCGGCCGGCCGCCCCGCGACCGGTTCCAGCAGCCGCCGTGGCGCGGCGAACGCGGCCGACACCGGGTCCGGCTCGCCCGCCTGGGGCTCGTAGCCAGGGCCCGGCTCGATGCGGATCTCCGGGACCGGGACCAGTGCCCCGCACTCCGCACAGCGGCCGTCCGGGTCGAGGCGGCCGCCGTCGGCGTCGTGGCGGGTCGTGCGCTTCTCGCCGGCCGGGGAGTAGAACGTGTCGCCCCAGCCCATCAGCGCGCGCACGATCGGCCACAGCGCGAGGCCCTTGTCGGTCAGCCGGTATTCGACGACGCCGTCGTCCTCGCGGACCAGCACGCCCTCCTGCACCAGGGACTTCAGGCGGCTGGTCAGGACCGCGCGCGGGATGCCGAGCTGGGTGGCGAAGTCGCCGAACCGCCGGACGCCGAAGAACGCGTCGCGGACGATCAGGAGCGTCCAGCGCTCGCCGACGACCTCCAGGGAGCGCGCCAGCGAGCAGTTGCGGTCCGCGTAGGTGCTGGGGAGAGCCATGCCCCCAGCGTACACCGGGTAGTTCGTTCATTGAACTGACTCGTGCTACGGTGAGGTAGTTCAGTGAATGAACTCCCCCTCTGGAGGGTCCCGTGTACCAGTTCCTCGTCTCCTTCACGGTCCGGCCGGACCACCACGACGACTTCGTCCGCCTGGCCGCGAAGACCGCACGCGACTCCCTCGCGCACGAGCCGGGCTCCCGCCGGTTCGAGGTCATCGCCGACGAGGAGAACCCCGACGTCTTCTACCTCAACGAGGTCTACGCCGACGTCGCCGCCTTCGACGCCCACGCCGGCGGCCCCCACTTCGGCGCGTTCTTCGCCGAGGCCGCCACCTACGCCGAAGGCCCGACCTGGCTCATGCGCGGCACCCTCGTCGGCGAAGAGGCGGGCTGAGATGGCGCTCTTCCTCGTCACCGGCGCGGCCGGCAAGACCGGCGGCGCGACCGCCCGCCTCCTGCTCGCCCGCGGCCACCGCGTCCGGGCCATGGTGCGCCGGGACGACGACCGCTCACGCGCGCTCGCCGCGGCGGGTGCCGAGGTGGTCCAGGCGGACTTCCTCGACCTCGACGGCGTCACCGCCGCCCTGCGCGACGTCAGCGGCGCCTACTTCTGCTACCCGATCCGCGAGGGGCTGCTCGAAGCGACCGTCAACTTCGCCCAGGCCGCAACGGAAAACGGCGTCCGCTCGCTCGTCGACATGTCGCAGATCTCCGCCCGCCGCGAGGCGCGCAGCAACGCGGCCCGGCAGCACTGGCTGGCCGAACGCGTGCTGGAGCGCACCGGCCTGCTGACGACGCACCTGCGGCCGACGTTCTTCGCCGAGTGGCTCACCTCGTGGTGGGAGCTGCGCGACGGCGAAGGCCTCCTGCGTCTCCCCTTCGGCGAAGGACGGCACGCGCCGATCGCCTCGGCCGACCAGGCGCACGTGATCGCCGCGGTCCTGACCGACCCCGAGCCGCACGACGGCGCCGCGTACACCCTGCACGGCCCGGTCGAGCTCGACCACCACGAGATCGCCGGGATCATGGCCGCCACCCTCGGCATCCCGGTGCGCTACGAGCCGATCAGCGTCGAAGAGTTCACCGCGGCCATGACCGCGCGCGGGCTGCCCGCGCACCTCGTCCAGCACCTCGGCAACGTCGCCGTCGACTACCGCGACGGCGTGTTCGCCGGCACCAACGACGTCGTCGAGGAGATCGGTGGCGTGACACCGCAGTCGGTCGAGCAGTTCGTCCTGGCGCAGAAGGACACCTTCACCACCAACGGCCCCAACTTCGTTTCCTGAGGAGCACCACCATGTCGTCCGTACTCATCACCGGCGCGTCCAAGGGCATCGGCCGCGCGATCGCGCTCGAGCTGTCCCGCCGCGGCCACGGGGTGATCGCCACCGCGCGGAACCCCGAAGCGCTGGCCGACCTGCCCGTCGACCGGCGGCTGCGCCTCGACGTCGCCGACCAGGACAGCGTCGACCGCGCCGTCCGGGACGCCGGCGAGGTCGACGTCCTGATCAGCAATGCCGGCGAAACCGTGCGCGCGCCGCTGGAAACCGTTCCGCTCGACGAGGTCGAACGGCTCTTCCGGCTCAACACCGTGGGCGCGCTGCGGGTCGCGCAGGCCGTGCTGCCCGCGATGCGCGAACGCGGATCGGGCCACCTCGTCTTCGTGTCGAGCATCCAAGGGCGGCTCGTGCTGCCGATCATCGGTCCGTACGCCGCCAGCAAGTGGGCCCTGGAGGCGATCGCCGAGACGCTCGCCATCGAGACGGGCCACTTCGGCGTCGACGTCAGCATCGTCCAGCCCGGCGCGGTTTCTTCGGGCGGCGGCGAGCGCGCGAAGGTCTTCTTCGGGGACGACGACCCGTACACCCCGCTGTACGACCAGCTTTCCGCCCTGCGCGGCGAGGTCGTGACGCCCGAAGAAGTGGCCGTCACGGTGGCCACGACGATCGAGCAGGCCGCGCCTCCGCTGCGCGTGCCGGTCGGGGCGCCCGCCGAGAAAGCCTTGCGGGCGCGGAAGGAAGCTCCGGAGAACGAGCCGTTCCTGTTCGCGAAGATCGACTGGTAGCCCGAGCCACGCGGCCGCTCCGGCGCTCGCCTGAAGTCCGGACCTACTTGAACGAGCAACTAAACGGGAGTACTACTGGCATCAGGAAGATCCATTCGTTCTTCAGGGGAGAGTTCATGCAGTTGGGGTTCAGCCTGCCGGTCTTCGGCAAGGCAGCCGCCACACCGGGCGGGATCGCCCGGTACGCGCGCGAGGCCGAACAGGCCGGGGCAGCCGGTCTCTGGGTCGGTGACCGGCTGCTCTCGCCGGTCACTCCCGTCGTCGCCTACCCGGGTTACGACACCATGCCCGAGGAGTTCCACACCGCCCAGGACCCGTTCACCGCGCTGGCCGTCGCCGCCGCCGTGACCGAGACGGCGATCCTCGGCTCCAGCACCATCAACGCCACCCAGTACCAGCCCGCGAACTTCGCGCGGCTGCTCACCAGCATCGACGTCGCCAGCAACGGGCGGCTGCTGCCCGGCCTGGGCATCGGCTGGTCGCCCGACGAGTACACCGCCGTCGGCATCCCGATGAACGAACGCGGGAAGCGGCTGGACGACCTGCTCGACCTGCTCGAGACCTGGTGGACCCGCGACCTGGTCTCGCACGACGGTGTCGGCTACGCCATCGCCGAGTCGCACGTCGACCTCAAGCCGGTGCGGAAGCCGCCGGTGCACCTGGCCGGGTTCGGCGAGAAGTCGCTGCGCCGGGTCGCCGAGCGGGCCGACGGCTGGCTGCCCGTCTGGTCGGTCCCCGAGCAGTTCCCCGCGGACGTGCTGATCTCGACCCTGGCCAAGATCCGCGCCGACGCCGAAAAGGCCGGGCGGGACCCGAAGGCCATCGGCACGGCGCTGCGCGTGAACGCCGCGCCGGGCACGGAACCGGAGCTCATCGCCGAGTCGGTGAAGAAGATCGTCGAGGTCTTCGAACCGGACCACACCTTCGTCGACATCAGCTACCTGACGAGCAGCGTGGACGAGCACCTCGACCTCACCGGCAAGCTGCTGGACCTGGTCGCCCGGGACTGATCGACACCGCGTCGCACTGTCCGGGCGGAGGTGGCCCGGACAGTGCGATACTGCGGGGTGTGCGCACCCAAGGGAAAGACGACAGCGTGATCCGCCTGGTGATCGTCGACGACGAGCCGATGGTGCTCGCGCACCTGCGTACGGTGCTGACCTCCGCCGGCGACATCGAGATCGTCGGGCAGGCGCAGGACGGCGCCGAGGCCGTCGAGGCCGCGGGCCGCTTCCGGCCCGACGTCATGCTGATGGACCTGCGGATGCCCGGCGTGGACGGGCTGACCGCGATCGAACGCATCGTCAAGCTCCCCAACCCGCCGTCGGTCGTCGCGCTCACGACGTTCGACACCGACAGCTACGTCCTCAAGGCGTTGCGGGCCGGGGCATCGGGCTTCCTGCTCAAGTCGACGCCCCCGGAGGACCTGATCGGGCTGGTGCGTGTCGCCGCCGACGGGCACACAGTGCTGTCCAAGGAGGCCGCGCGCCGGATGGTCACCGCGTCGGCCGGCGAGCACGAGCGTTCGCAGGAGGCCCGGGAACGCACGTCCGACCTCACCGACCGCGAGCTCGACATGCTGGTCTGCCTCGGCGAGGGCATGTCGAACGCCGCCATCGCGGCCAAGCTGCACCTGTCCGAGGCGACGGTGAAGAGCTACGTCTCGCGGATGCTGACCAAGCTGGGTTGCGCGAACCGGACGCAGGCTGGTCTGCTGGCTCACGAAGCGGGTCTCGCGGGCTGACTCAGGCGCTGCTGCGCGCCCCGAAACCCCACGCGCCGAAGACTTCGGCGAGTTCCGCGCGACCCGAGATGCCGAGCTTCCGGTAGCAGTTCGTCAGGTGCTTCTCGACCGCGCGCCGGGTCACGTTGATCTCCGCCGCGATCTCGCCGTTGGTCAGCCCGTCGAGAGCGAACGCGACCACCCGGCCTTCTGCCTCGCTGAGCGCCGCCGACGGTCCGGCGGCCGCGGTCGTTTCCTCGGCCGTACGGCAGGTGAGCCACGGCGCGCCGCAGCCCTCCGCGAGCCGGTAAGCCTCGCGGAACCGGTCGTCGGCCTCCGCCTTTCCGGTGCCGCGCAGCAGCGCGCCCTCCGCCAGCAGGGCGCGGACCAGCTCCAGCCGGTCCCCCGACGCCCGGGACGTCACGATCGACTCCGCCACCATGCGGTCGGCCTCGGCACCCGAGGACAGCGACGCCTTGATCCGCAGCGCGCGGCCGATCGGCGCCGGCGCGCCCCAGTGGCGGGCCCAGCGGACCTCGTCGTCGATCAGCTCGCCGGCCGAGACGGGGTCGCCGAGCCGCCGCTGCAGCCACGCGCTCCACGTCCGCCACGGGAAGAGCGCCGGGTTCCGCCAGCCCGCCCGGTGCAGGGCCGCGCCGCAGTCGAGGAACTTCGCCAGCGCGCCCCGGGGGTCCTCGACCGCCGTGGCGGCCCCGCGCAGCATCAGCAGCGCGGCCCGGACGTGCAGGCCGGTCCGCGCGAGCGCGTGCTCGTCGTAGTGCTCGACCAGCGTCGCGGCGAGCCGCTCGTCCCGGGTGACCACCGCGATCGCGACGAGCGCCATCACCAGCGACTCGGGTGCTTCGCCCAGGTTCCCGCCGATCAGCTCGTACGCCTCCCAAGCCGACGACCGGGCGCGCGTGAGTTGCCCGGTCTGGGCCAGCACCGCCCCGCGCGTGGCGATCAGCGAAGCCGGGCGCGCCGGGCGGCCGCGGACCGGTTCGCCCGCCGCGCTCTCCAGCCATGACGACGTCGTGTCGAGCGCCCCCGCGGTGAGCGCGGAGATGATCAGCAGCGGCGCGGTGCCCGCGAACTCCGCGGACGACGCGGGGGCGCAGCGCAGCAGCCGGTCGGTCAGCTCGGCCACGGTCGCCGCGGGCAGCCCGGCGCTCAGCGTGGCCGCGTGCAGCAGGACCGCCAGCAGCTCGCGTTCGGCGAGGGTGGCGAGCGGCGGCTCCGGGCCCAGCTCGCGCAGGCGGTCGACCGCGACGGCGAGCTGCGCGGGGTCTTCGCAGCGGGTGAGCCGGATCCGCGCCTCCAGGCGGAGCCCGGACTGCGCACCGGCGTCCTCTTGGGCGACCCCGGCGACGAGGACGGCGGCTTCCGGGCGGAGGAACGCCGAGAGCGGCAGCAGGGTGACCGCTTCGGCCCGTTCGCGCGGGGTGGGCAGCAGCCCGATCGCCTGCGTGAGGTGCCGGATCGCGGCGGAGATGTCGAACGCGGCTTCGGTGAGGGCCAGGTCCACCAGCCGCCAGCCGCGCTCCGGTCCGTCGGGCGGCAGGTCGAGCAGCGCGCGGCGCAGGTAGCGCGCCGCCGTCTCGGGCTCTCCGCGTTTCGTCGCGGCGTCGGCGGCCGTGCGCAGTTCCTCCGGCATCCACGGCGACGGCGACGGCGCGGGCACCTCGAGCAGCTGGACGGCGACCGTCTCCGCTGCGAACCCGGCCTCGTGGAACACGGTCGCCGCGCGCACCCGCAGCCGCAGGTCCTCCTGCGCGGTCATCGACGCTTCGATCGCGGTCCGCAGCACGGGTGCGGCGAACCGCGGCGGGCAGGCCGGGGCGAGCACCCCCAGCCGGTCCAGCGCCCGCACGGCTTCCGCGACGGCGACCGAGTCGGCGCCGGTGAGGTGTTCGACCAGCCACGGCTGGGCGTGCTCACCGAGCACCGCGATCGCCCGGGCGCAGTCGCCGACCTGCGGAGGCAGCACGGCGAGCTGAGCGGAAAGCCGTTCCCGCAGCACCGACGGCCCCCGGTGCGGCCGGCCACCACGCACGACTTCGGTGAGGTACAAGGGATTTCCGGCACTGGCCGCGTGACAGGCGGCGACGGCGCGCGGGTCACCGGCCCGGCCGTCGGACACCGCGCGCAGCACGGCCCCCACGCCGTCTTCGGACAGGTTCGCCGGCCGGATCCGGGTCTTCGCCAGCTCCCACAGCTCACGGATCGCGGGCCGGTCGGCCCCGGGGGCCCCTTCCCGCACGGCGACGACGAGCGCGCAGGGCAGCTCGTGGATCCGCCGCGCGCAGTGCCGCAGCCAGGTGAGCGACTGCCGGTCGGCGACGTGCAGGTCATCGACCAGCACGACGAGCGGCCGGTCGGCGCTGATGGCGGCGAGCAGGCCGAGCAGTCCGTGCACGGTCAGCACATCGTTGTGGTCACCGGGTTCCCACCCGGGCCAGCCCGGAGCCCCGGGGAACAGCCACCGCGCACCCCCGGCGGCCCCGGCGAACCACCGATCGGCGTCCGAGGCATCCGCTTCGGCGACGAGCGGTTCGAGAATCTGGCAGGCGATGCCGAAGTCGAAGTCTTGTTCAGTGCGGCTGGCGGCGGCGGTGAGCACCCGTGGGCCGTCGGGGTCGGCTTCGGCCGAGCGGAGGAGTTCCTTGAGCAGAGCGGACTTCCCGACACCGAGCTGCCCGGTGACGACGGTGACCGAGCCATCCCCCACCCGCGCGGCGGCGATGGCGTCCCGCAGCCGCCGCAGTTCGGCCTCACGTTCCGGTAGAGGCACGGTCAGCCCTCCCCGCCGGTGGTGGTTGGCGCCTCGGCGAGCTGCCGCTTGCCGTTGGTCGGGTGGAGCCCAGCCGTCCGCCGGGTCGCCGCGATCCCGGCGCCGGAGATCCCTGCCGCAACCAGCCTCGCCACCCGGCGAAGCCCAACCGTCTGCCGGGTCATCGCGATCCCGGCGCCGGAGATCCCCGCCGCAACCTCGGTCAGGTGCGGCCCGCACCACCGCACCCGGCCCCCAGCCACACCGCTCCCGCACTCCGCCGACGCCACGGCTACCCCTCCTCGCCGGCACCGGCGAGCGCCTCGGCCAGCTGGCGCCGGCCGTCGATGCCCAGCTTGCGGTACACGTTCGTCAAGTGGAGCTCGACCGTCCGGCGGGTCACCGCCAGCTCCACCGCGATCCCCGCGTTCGACGTACCCGCCGCGGCGAGCTTCGCCACCCTGCGCTGGGCCTCGGAAAGCCCGCCACCGTCCGCCGCCGGGCCGCCGGTCAGCTCCCGCAGCCGGTCGAGGATGTGACGCCAGCGGTAACGCGCCGCCAGGGTGCTCGCCTCCTCGAGGTGCTCGGCGGCCCCCGTTGCCGCCAGCTCTACCAGGGCCGTCGCGTGGCGCAGGTCGCTGCCGCTGCCGCGCAACAGCCCGGCCGCCTGCCCAAGGTGTCCCGCCCGGTCCGGGTCCGCCGGGCCGAGGGTGAGCGCCGCGGCCAGGTGGGCGCTGCCGACCGCCGCCCGGGTGCCCCACGCCGTCGCCGCCGCCAGCTCCTCGGCGAGCAGCAGACGGGCCGCTTCACGCTCGCCGCCGGCCACCACGCACTGGGCCGCGGCCGATCGCCACGGCAGGACTTCCGGATTTTCCCAGCCCCGTGCGGAAAGCCGGCGGCCGCACTCGCGCAGCGGGGCGAGCGCCGGGCCCGGCCGGCCTTCGCCGAGCAGTACCGCTCCCTGGGCGTACAACAGGAACGCGCTGCCGAGCCCGGGTCCCGGCTCGATCGCGTCGCGGTCGAGCGCCTGCCGGGCAAGGTCGGCGCGGCCGGCTTCGAGGTGCACCCGCGCCTCGGTCGCGACCACCCGGGCGCGCAACGTCGAGTGCCAGTGCCGGGGCGGCACCAGCTCGTGCGCGTCGGCCAGGTCGGCCGCCGCCTCGTCGAGGGCCCCCGCTGCGAGGTGCCGTTCGGCGCGCTCGGCGAGCGCGCGGGCGACCAGCGTCCGGGAGCGACGACGCCGTGCCTGCGCGAGCACGTCGTCGCCGTGGGGCGCGGCTTCGGCGAGGTCGCCGGTGAGGACCAGCGCGCGGACCGCCGCGGCGCGCACGGTCAGCGAGCTCACCTCCGCCATCGGCTGCGCCAGCGCGGCGCGCGCGAGCCCGCGCACCCGGGCCGGCTTCAGCCCGCGCCGGGCGAGCAGCACCGCGGCCACGGCCGCCTGCGCCGGGTCCGACGGCCGTTCGGGCAGCGGTGGCATGCCGTAGCCGCCGACCGTCGACCGGTCCTGCGGGTCGCCGTCGGCCAGCCAGTACAGGCCCAGCAGGGTGTCTCGCTCGGCCGCCGAGACGTCGGGGCGGCGGAAGGCGGCGGCGAGGGTGCGCGCACTCAGGCCACCCCGCGCGTTGAGCAGGTCCGCCGCCAGCAACCGGTGCCCGCCGGGGCCCGCACCGTCCACTTCGGACAGTACCTGGGCCAGGTGACGGTCGCCCGCGTCCTGGTCGAGCAGCAGCTCCGCGGCGCCGAGGTCGAGGAGGACGGCCGCGCGCCGTGCCGGTTCGAGTGGTTCCTGCAGGGCCCGCTTGAGCGACGCGATCGCCTGCCCGTCGCGGCCGCCGGCCTGCCCTAAGCGGGCGGCCGCGCGCAGCACCTCCACCACCCAGGGCTCACCGATCACGCGGGTCCGCCGCAGGATCGCGGCGACGGCGGCGTTCGCGACGCCGTGTTCGTGGCCCAGCTTCGCCGCCCGGGTGAAGAAGGCGTCACGGTCGCCCTCGGTCATCCCGCCCAGCACGCGCTGGCCGACGTCCGGTCCCGCCAGTCCGCCGTCCGCGGCGAGCAGGCCGAGCGCCCGCAGCCGCGCGAGGTCCCCGGCCAGCCGCTCCGGCGGGCACCCGGCCAGCTCGGCCAGCAGCGCCGGGCCGAACCCGTCCTGGCACACCGAAACGGCGCGCAGCACGGCGGCGAGCTCGGCGGGCAGGTCGTCGACCAGGCGCAGCAGGCGTTCCCCGGCGATCGCGGTGAACAGACCTTCCTGCTCCCGCGCGAAACCCGGTTCCATGCGCAGCCGGTTCAGGCCTTCGGTCAGCACCGCCGGGTTCCCGCCGCTGCCGCGCACGGCGTGCTCGATCAGCTTCGCGCCGGCCGCCGCGCCCAGCCGCTCGCGCACCAGGCCCGCCGCCGCGGCGTCGCCGAGCGGGCGCAGCCGGACGCGGTGCGCGGTGCTCGCGCGGGGACACCACGTGTCCAGCCCGCTGGCCTGGCTGACCACCAGCAGGACGGGGACCTCGGCCGGCAGCCCGGAAAGCGTGTGCAGCCACGCCCGCGACGCGGCATCGGCCCAGTGCAGGTCGTCGACGGCGAGCACGAACGGCCGGCCTTCGGCCGCCTCGGCCAGGTCCCGGCACAAGCCGCGCAGCACCCGGACGCCCGCGCCGTCCCCGATCGCCGCCGGGGGCAGCGCGGCGCCGAGCGCGGTGAAGACCTGGTGCAGCACGGTGAAGGGCTGGGTGCCGTCGGACGGGCAGCACGGCACGTGGGCGACGCGCAGCCGCGCCTGCCGGGCGGTCGCCGCGACGGCGGCCAGCAGCGCACTGCGGCCGGTGCCGGGCGCGCCGGTGACCGTGACGACCGCCGGACGTCCGTCGCGCACGTCGTGGACCAGCCCGGTCAGCAGCGCGGACTCCTCGTCCCGCTCGGCCAGCGATGGCCCGGGCACCCCGCGCTGGGGCGGCACACCGGCCGCCTCGGGGGGCGTCCGCTCGGTGCGCACCGCGCCGTCTTCGCTACCCGGCGAGCCCATGGGTCCTCTTCGGTGCCCCGGGGGCGGCCGAGCCCGCGCTCGCCCGCAGCGCGTCGGCCAGTTCGGCCCGGCTGTCGACGGCCAGCTTGCGGTAGACGTTGGTCAGGTGCAGCTCGACGGTCCGCGGCGAGACGAACAGGGTGCCCGCGACGTCGCGGTTGCTCGCCCCGCCGGCGACCAGCCCGGCCACTTCGCGTTCGCGCTGGGTCAGCACGTCGGCCCGCGGTTTCCGCAGCCGGCCGCCCGACTCCTCGAGCAGCTCCCGGGCGAGCGCGCCGATCGAGCACCAGCCCGAACAGGCGGACAGCATCGCGGCCTGGCGCAGGTGCTGGCGCGCGGCCTTGCGGTCACCGGTGCACGTCAAAGCCTTGCCCAGCAGGTATTCCGTCCGCGCGTACTCGACCCGGCACGGCGAGGTCGCCAGGACCCGGCCCGCCTCCGCCAGCAGCTCGACCGCCCGCGTCCCCGAAGCGACGACGCCGCGCGCGGCCAGCACCAGGCCGCGGGCGGTCGGCGTCGGCCAGCTTTCGGCGAGCTCCTGCCCGCGTTCGGCGTACGCGGCCGCTTCCGCGTGCCGGCCCTGCCGGGCGAGCAGCAGCGTCGCGGCGTACCACCACGGCGCGAACACCGGGTTGCCGATGCCGGCTTCGTCCTGCCGGCGGCCGGATTCGAACAGCAGCTCGAGCGCACCGTCCACATCGGAGCGCTGCACCCGGACCCTGGCCAGGCCGAGCAGCCAGAGGTGGTGCTCCGCCGGCGCGGCGGCCAGTTCGTCCGGGCGTGCCGCGCGCAGCAGCGCTTCGGCGGCGGCCGGTTCGCCGTCGTCGCACAAGGCGGTCGCCAGCGCGGTGCGGACCTCGAGGCCCGGGCGCTGTCCCGCGGTCGCCAGCGCCGCGACGCGGATGTCGGCGAGCGCGCCCTCGCGGTCGCCGCTCTCCCGCAGCGCGCGGTAGCGGGCGGCCAGCGCCCGGCCGAGCCCGGCCCGGTCGCCGCGCACGGCGGCCTCGGCCACCGCCCGGTCGAGGGCCCGCAAGGCGTTCGGCGCGTCGTCGACCAGCCGCAGGGTCCGCGCGGCGGCGAGCAGGTCGTCGCTCGACGCGGCCGCCACCGGCAGCCGGACCACGGCGCGGGCGCAGGCCGCGGCGACCTCGCTGCCGCGGCCGGCCAGCGCGAGGCCGGCGGCCCGGTCCACGAGGTCCCGGGCACCGGGGTGGCGGGCCGCGGCCGCGCGGGGGGCGGTCGCGGCCCGGTCCCGCAGCAGGCCGCGTGCGGCCTCCCGGGTCGTGGCCGCGGCGGCGAGGGCCGCCACGGGCACCGCGGGCGAGTTCGTGCCGAGCCGCGCGGCCAGCCGGTCGACCAGGCCGCCGAGCGGGGCCTGCCGCCGGCCCGCGGCGTCCGCGGCGGTGGCCGCGAGCGCGAACAGCACGGCGATCGCGCAGTGCGCCCGCGGGTCGCCGGCCTGGCCGGCGGCCGTGCGCAGCTCCGTCATCGCCGCTTCCGGGTCGAGCTCGAGCCGGGCGGCGGCCAGCGCCAGCCGGACGTCGAGCCGGCCCGGCTCGGCGGCGGCCGCGCGGGACAGGTGGGCGACCGCGGTCGCCGGGTCGCCGCGGTGCTCCGCGGCGGTCGCGGCTTCGAGCGCGAGGTCGATCATCCAGCGCTCGTCGAGCCGCGGCAGCGCGCCGAGGTGCGGGGCGACCTCGGCGGCGGGCCGCGCGTCGTCGTTGAGCACCCTGGCCGCGCGTAAATGCAGGTGAGCGAGTTCTTCGGCGGGCGTTTCCGCGAGCAGGCGGGATCGGACCGACCGGTCGAGCACGCTGCCGGCGAACAGATTCGCTCGTCGAATTCCGTCGATGGCGATCCGCACCGGGCGCGCGGGCAGCCCGCACAAAGCGGCCACCCTGGTCACATTCTGTTCGTCGAGGACGGCGACGGCGGTGGCCACGGTCCGCGCCTGAGCGGACAACCCGGCCAGCGCGTCGACCGGGCTCGACGCGGCGACTTCCCAGCGGTGGCAGCGGTCCTGGGCACCGATCTGCCCCAGTGCCCAGCTGCCGGGGCCCGCCTCGTCGGGGCGGCGGCAGAGGACGAGCAGAAACCGCTCTCCGCGACCGCACCGCAGCAGGAAGTCGAAGAACCGCACCGACGATTCGTCGCACCATTGAGCGTCTTCGACGACGATCACGACATTCTTTTTCCGCAATATCCCGGAAAGGAGAAACGACCGCAGCGTGCGGAATTTCCGGTGCAACGCGGAACCGTCTTCCGCGGGCATTTCCAGCGTGCGCGCAATGACCCCGCCGGGATCGGCGTGACCCGCGAACAGTTCGGTGAGCGTGTGGAACTCGGAGGGCTCGCCGACCGCGTCACCGGAAAGGCGAATAAAATTCGCAGACCGGCCCGTTTCCGTCGCTTCGAAGCCCTTCAGCAGGGCGCGGACGCCGCCGTCGGGCACCCCGTCCACCAGCGCGGCCTGCGCGGACTCCGTCCACGCGAGTGCCGCACACCGGGACAATGCGCCCGAATACCCGGCGAAGACCGGATTCGGAGTGGGATCCGACATGCCGCCATCGACCTTTCCTGCGAACCCGGCAAAACCGAGCCCTTTCCCGCAGCCCCCAGAGCCGCCGAAGGACCTGACCGTTCGAACGCTATTGACACCGCCGCCGGGATGAAAACCACCGTCGGTGCCCGATCTGTGCCACTTCCTCCACTAACGAGTGACCGTACCAGGCGCGACGCATGCTGTCAGCGAAGACCACCACCCGGACGGGTGACATACTTGTAGCATTACCGAGAGCCCAAAACTGGACATTTAACCAAGACTTGAGGTCCCCGTTGTTACCCGTGGGCCGACGGGGTGAAGGGGAACCAACGAAAGTTGTCGGTCCGTCCACCAGGGGGCAACTTTCGTCGCTAGTCCGGCCCGGAACCGGCGATCCCCGTCCGGGACGGGGACCCGGGAGCTACCGTGGAGCCCGTGTCGGACGTCACTCCAGGTACCCGGGCCACGCTGCGCGAGCAGCTTGGCACCCGCGCGGGGCCCAAGCACGAACTGGCGACCCTGCTGAGCCTGGCGGTGATCTTCGGCGCGCTCGACGTGGCGATCAGCGTCAACAGCCACCCCACCACCGGCTGGGCCGGCCCCCGCGCCGACCTGATCCTCCAGCTGCTGGTCGACGTCTCGGTGCTCGGGCTGCGGCGCTTCCCGAAGACGGTCGCGAGCATCGCGCTGGCGGTCACCTTCGCGACGGTGCTGGCCGACGCGTTCGCCCCCGGCCTGCTCTCCCCGGAGGACCCGGCAAGCCCGCTGATCCTGCCCCGCATCACGCCGGTCATCGTGATCTTCCTGGTCCGGACGCAGAGCCAGCGCGTCGCGTACACCTTCGTCGGCGCACTGGCGATCGTCGGCAGCGAGCCGTGGGCGCCCAGCTGGACGATCACCCCGGTCGGCCTGCTCAGCACGATCGGCCCGGCCGCGGTCGTCCTCTACCTGGGCGCGCGCAAGCAGCTGCTGCAGGAGCTGCGCGACCGCGCCGAGCGGGCGGAACGCGAGACGCACCTGCTGGCCGAGCAGGCCCGGTTCGAGGAACGCCGGCGGCTCGCCTCGGAGATGCACGACGTCCTCACGCACGGGCTCAGCCTGATGGTCCTGCACGCCGGGGCGCTGGGTATCAGCTCGAAGGAACCCGACGTCCGCAAGGCCGCCGAGGAGATCCGCGCGCGCGGCGCGATGGCGCTCGACGAGCTGCGCGACCTGGTCGGGGTGCTGAACACGACGTCGGCCGACATCTCCGAGCGGCTGGCGAGCCCGAGTCCTCGGACCGGACCGGCGGGCCCGCCGGAGCGGCTGCCCGACCCCGCCACGCTGGTCGCCGAGTCGGTCTCGGCCGGGATCCCGGTGGAGCTGGACGTCGAGGGCGAGCGCTCGCAGATGTCCCCGACGATCGCGCGCACGGTCCACCGGATCGTGCAGGAAGCACTGACCAACGCCCGCAAGCACGCGGCGGGCGCCGAAATCCGCGTCGAGCTGCGCTACCGGCCGGACGGTGTCGGCATCCGCGTCGTCAACACCCCGCCCAGGCGGCAGCCGGACGAGGTGCTCGCCGGCAGCGGCTCCGGGATGGGGCTGTCGAGCCTGCGCCACCGCGTCGAGCTGGTCGGCGGGACCCTGCAGGCGGGGCCGGCCCCGGACGGCGGGTTCCGGATCGCGGCGGACCTGCCGGCGTACGTGCCGACGACGGAGACCCGGCAGCAGGCCGCCCACCGCTGAACCCGGGCCAGGACTGGAGATTCTCCTACTAGTCCCGCGCTTAGGGTCGGGCCGGACGCGATCCTTCCCGACCAAGAACGTGGGGCCCACATGAAAGGCATCATCCTGGCCGGCGGCAGTGGCTCCCGACTGCATCCGGTCACGCTGGGCGTCTCCAAGCAGCTCGTTCCGGTCTACAACAAGCCGATGATCTACTACCCGCTCTCGGTCCTGATGCTCGCCGGCATCACCGAGATCCTGCTCATCTCGACCCCGCACGACCTGCCCGCGTTCAAGCGGCTGCTCGGCGACGGCGCCGAGCTCGGGCTGCGGCTCAGCTACGCCGAGCAGGCCCACCCGAACGGCCTCGCGGAGGCCTTCATCATCGGCGAGGAGCACGTCGGCGACGACACCTCCGCCCTCATCCTCGGCGACAACATCTTCCACGGGCAGGGTTTCTCGGACGTGCTGCGCGCCGCGACGCACGACCTCAAGGGCTGCGTCCTGTTCGGCTACGAGGTCTCCGACCCGCACCGCCACGGCATCGGCGAGTGCGACGCCGACGGGAACCTGATCTCCATCGAGGAGAAACCGGCCAACCCGAAGTCGAACCGGGCGCTCACCGGGCTGTACTTCTACGACAACGACGTCGTCGAGATCGCCAAGGGGCTCAAGCCGTCCGCGCGCGGCGAGCTGGAGATCACCGACGTCAACAACGTCTACCTCGACCGGGGCCGCGCGAGCTGCGTCGACCTCGGCCGCGGCTTCGCGTGGCTGGACACCGGCACGCACAAGTCGCTGCTGGACGCCGGGCAGTACGTGCAGACGATGGAGGCCCGCCAGGGCGTGCAGATCGCCTGCCTCGAAGAGATCGCGCTGCGCATGGGCTTCATCGACGCCGACCGGTGCTACGCGCTGGGCGAGCGGATCGGCAGCTCGGGCTACGGCGAGTACGTCATGGACTTCGCGCGCCGCGCGCGGCCGCTCACCACGGTCTGAACCCCGGAGGATCCTTCCCATGCGCATGGTGGTCACCGGCGGCGCCGGTTTCATCGGCTCGGCCTACGTCCGCAACGTGCTTTCCGGCCACTACGCCGGATTCGAGCCCGACGAGCTGGTCGTGCTCGACAAATTCACCTACGCGGGCAACCGCGCGAACCTGGCGCCGGTCGCCGGGGACGAACGCCTGCGCGTCGTCGTGGGCGACATCTGCGACCCCGAGGTCGTGGAGAGGGAGCTGACCGGCACCGACCTGGTCGTGCACTTCGCCGCCGAGTCCCATGTGGACCGCTCGATCGCCGGGTCGGCGGAGTTCGTCCGCACCAACGTCCTCGGCACGCAGACGCTGCTGCAGGCCGCGCTTGAGCGCGAGGTCGGCAAGTTCGTGCACGTCTCCACCGACGAGGTGTACGGCTCCATCGACGAGGGTTCCTGGCCCGAGACCCACCCGATCGCCCCCAACTCGCCGTACTCGGCGTCCAAGGCGTCCTCCGACCTGCTGGTCCGCTCGTTCTTCATCACCCACGGCCTCGACGCGTCGATCACCCGCTGCTCCAACAACTACGGGCCGTACCAGTTCCCCGAGAAGGTCATCCCGCTGTTCGTCACCAACCTGGTCGACGGCCTCCAGGTGCCGCTCTACGGCGACGGCCTCAACGTCCGCGACTGGCTCCACGTCGACGACCACTGCCGCGGCATCCAGCTCGTCGCCGAGCGGGGCCGCGCGGGCGAGGTCTACAACATCGGCGGCGGCACCGAGCTGACCAACCGGGAGCTCACCGAGCGGCTGCTCGAGATCACCGGCCGGGACCACACCGCGATCCGGCCCGTCGAGGACCGCAAGGGCCACGACCGCCGGTACTCGGTGGACATCACGAAGATCTCCACCGAGCTCGGCTACTCGCCCCGGGTCGGCGTCGACACCGGCCTGCGCGACACCGTCGACTGGTACAAGAACAACCGCGACTGGTGGGAGCCGCTCAAGGGCTGAGCTACTGCGTCCGCAGCTGGGGCCACAAGGCGTCCCACGCGGTGTGCCGTCCACTGAAGACGGTCATCAGCTGCGGCACGACGTCCTGGTGCCGGTCGAACGCCCCGGCGACCAGCGGACTCGCGTCGCCGACGAACAGGACGCTGTCGACGCTCTCGTCCGGGTGCCCGAAGTAGAAGTACCCGCGGTGCGCGCTGTAGACGTCCGGCAGTCCGCGTTCGGCGCCGAAGAGCTGGAGGTCGGCGGCGAAGGCGTAGCTGTCGGTCATGATCGCCGTCCGCGCGCGCTGCTCCGGCGGCAGCGAGGCGTAGACCTTGACGACGGCGTCGGAGAGCTGGCCGAGCTGACCGTCGGACTGCACGAAGACCTTCGCCGTCAACGGCACCAGCGGCACGTCGGGAATGCGCTGGGCCCAGGACTTCGGGTAGATCGGCAGCGCGACGAGCGCCTGGACGATCGACACGGCGACGAGCAGCCAGCCGGCCGCCTTCGCCGCGGTGGGCCACTTGACGTCCTGCAGGCCGACCGCGCCGGCCGCGAACAGCAGCGCGTACAGGCTGTAGACGTAGTAGGACCGGCCCGACGTCAGCAGGTACGCCACGATCAGCAGCAGGAACGCGACGCCGAGGAAGCGGTACGGCCGCAGGTCGCGGGCGATCAGCAGACGTCCGAAGCCGAACAGCGCGAGCGGGACGCCGATCACCAGGCCGGGCCCGGACAGCAGCTCGAGCAGGAACTCACCGGTGCCGGGGAACTCGGCCGCGACGACCTCGGACATCCGGGCGTACGGCCAGCCGTGGGTGGCCTGCCAGACCAGCGTCGGCACGGTCGTCAGCGTCGCGACCAGCGCGCCCGCCCACAGCAGCGGACGGCGCACGAGGTCGCGCGGCCCGAAGACCAGCGACGCGGCGGCGAGCGCCACCCACAGCGCCGGGACCAGGAACTTCGTCTGCAGCGAGACGGCCGTGACGAGCCCGGCGACGAACAGCAGCCGGTCGTCGCGCACCCGGACCCACCGCACGACCAGCCAGACGATGAGCGACCAGAAGAACGGGTCGATCGAGTAGGTCGCGAGGTAGTGGCAGATCAGCGTGGCGCCGGACATCGCGTACGCCGCCGCGGCGACGGTCTGGGCGACCCGGCGGCCGCCCAGCTCGCGGGCGGTCAGCGCGCTCAGCACGATCCCGCCGACGGCGGCCAGCGTGGCGGGCAGCCGCAGGGCGACCAGCGAGCCGGGGAACAGGTGGTCCAGCCCCGCGGCCAGGAACGGCACCAGCGGGGGCTGGTCGAAGTAGCCCCACGCGGGGTGGTCGCGGCCGGCCACCACGAAGTAGGCCTCGTCGAAGGAGAACCCGTAGTTCCGGCTGGCGATGAGGAGCAGGGCTCCGGCGACTCCCGCGATCAGGAGAACCGGGGTCCGCGCGAACGCCGGGCGCGTGCGGCCCGGCCGGCTGTCGGTGGTTCCACTGGTAAGGGTCATAGCTCAAGTAGACCCGGATGGACCTTGCGTTTTCGACGGCCGGGAGTCATCGACCCGAGCAACGAAAGTCGCGCGAGCCGCGCGGATCCGCAACCTTCGTAGTCACTCAGAAGTGATGTTTAAGCACGGAAAGTGAGGGTAGCGATTCCCCTAGACTTCGCTTCCGAACCGCCTCTGAGCTGCGGTTTCTCGCGATAATCCAGCCATGACCCAGGGCCGGCACATCATGTTCTTCAGCTTTCCGGGCGTCGGGCACATCAACCCGATGCTGGGCCCGGTCGAAGCGCTCGCCGCGCGCGGCCACCGGGTCACGTTCGCCGTCGCCGAGCAGTTCGCGAGCCTGCTGCGCGACAGCCCGGCCGACGTGCTGCCGTACCACTCGGACTTCCCCGCGGCGGTCACCAAGGTCGACAGCGCCGACGACGCGGTGACGATGATCATCGACCTGATGCGCGAGGGCTTCGCGGCGCTCGGACCGGCGCTGGAGCGGCTCTCCGGCGACCGGCCCGACCTGATCGTCCACGACACCATCAGCGGCAACGCCGCCCGCGTGCTCGCGCACGCCTGGGACGTCCCGCTCGTCGAGAGCTGTCCCGTCTTCATCGAGAACGACGACGACGAGATCCCCGGCTCGCCCCAGCCGCCCGAGGACCACCCCGCGGCCACCGATTTCGACCACCAGGACCCGCGGCTCGCGCGGTTCGGCGAGGAGTTCGGCGCGGACGTCTCGGCGTTGCTCACGCGGCACGGGCTGGACCCGAACCTGGCGATGGCCAGCCTGAGCGCGACCGGAGACGAGCCGCGTCTGGTCTACATCCCCAAGGCGTTCCACTACGGGAGCGAGACGTTCGGCTCGCGGTACCGGTTCGTCGGCCCGACCGCGGACTGCCGTCCGCTCGAAGGCCACTGGACCCCGCCCGGCGACGGCCTGCCGGTGGTGCTGATCTCGCTGGGCACGTCGATGAGCAAGGACCTCGGGTTCTTCACCGGCTGCATCGAGGCCTTCCGCGGCGAGCCGTGGCACGTGGTGCTGACGCTGGGCCGCGGCGCCGACCTGGCCGCGCTCGGCGAGCTGCCGCCGAACGTCGAGGCGCACAACTGGATGCCGCACCCGTCGGTGCTGAAGCACGCGACGGCGCTGGTCTGCCAGGCGGGGATGGGCAGCGTCCTGGAGGCGCTGCGCTACGAGGTCCCGGTCGTCGCGGTCTCCCACAGCGGCGAGACCCTGGCCAACGCCCACCGCGTCGCGGAACTTGGCCTGGGCCGGCACATCCCGGTCACCGGGGCGAGCGGGCCGGTCATCTTCGCCGCGGTCGAGGCGATGGCGGCCGACGACTCGCTGACCGCCCGCCTCGCGCTGATGGCCAAGGAGATCGAGCAGGCCGGCGGCGCGGCCGCGGCCGCCGACGCCCTCGAAGCCCTGCTCCCGTAAGCAGTCTGCCGCGGCTGGTCGTGAGTGAGAAACAGGGTTAGAACACTGTTTCTCACTCACGACCCCGCCGCGGCAGGCTCGAGAAGGGGGTCAGGCGGAGCGGCGGAAGCCCCGGGTGGCGACGATCGCGCCGGTGATACCGATCAGGCCGGCCGCGCCCAGCGCCGCCAGTCCGCCGATGCCCACCGGGTTGCCCAGCGCCAGGTTGCGCGACGCGTCCACCGAGTACGTCAGCGGGTTCACCGTCGCCACCGCGCGCAGCCACGCCGGCAGCGACGACAGCGGGACGTAGGCCGAGGACGCGAACATCAGCGGGAACATCACCATCGACGTGACGCCCTGCATCACCTCGACGTTCGAGATCCAGACGCCGATCGCCATGAACATCCAGCTGAGCGACCAGCCCACCGCGATGCACATCAGCCACGCCAGCAGCACGCCGGTGAAGCCGCCGCCGGGTGAGAACCCGAACAGCGTCGCCGCCAGCACCAGCATGATCGCCAGCTGCAGCGCGTGCCGCACGACGTCGGCGAGGCTGCGCGCCACCAGCACCGACGCCGACGCGATCGGCAGCGTGCGGAACCGCGCCACGACGCCGTTGCGCATGTCGTCGAGCAGGCCGACACCCGACTGCAGCGCCACCGACAGCGAGCCCATCACCAGCACCGCGGGCATCAGGTAGTCGATGTAGGACACCCCGGCCGGGAACGAGCTGGTGCCGGCCAGGCTCGCGAACACCTGGCTGAACAGGATCAGCATGATGAGCGGCTGCAGCAGGCCCAGCAGCACCAGCGCCCGCGACGCCACGACCGCCCGCAGCGAGCGGCCGGTGAGGATGATGATCTGCATCGGCACCGAGGTGCCCCGCCACGGACCGCCGCCCGGTCCGGCCACAGTGGACCGGTCCGGAGTGGACAGCGTCGTCGGTGCGCTCATGGGTCAGTGCCTCTCGGTGGGGGTGGGGGAATCGGCCGGCCCGCCGGAGAGCGCGAGGTACACGTCGTCGAGGCGGGGGTCGACCAGCGCCAGCTCGACCGGCTCGACCTTGACGTCGTCGAGCGCCCGGACCACCCGCACGAGGTCGGTGGACTTCTCCACCGGCACCGTCAGCGCGAGGCCGGCCAGATCGTCCACTCCGGACTCCCGGGGGGCCATCCCGGCGAGGCGGACCGCGTCCGCGGCGCGCTCGGTGTCGGCCGGGTCGGCCAGCGTGAGGGTGACCGTGCGCTTGCCGACCTGCGCCTTGAGCGAGGCCGCGGTGCCGGCGGCGATCACCTTTCCCTGTGCCAGCACGACGATCTTGTCGGCGAGCCGGTCGGCTTCGTCGAGCATCTGCGTGGTGAGCAGCACGGTCGAGCCGTCGCGCACGAGCTGTTCGACGATCTCCCACATGGCGATCCGGGCCGCCGGGTCGAGGCCCGTCGTCGGCTCGTCGAGGAAGATCACGTCGGGGTGGCCGACGAGGCTGGCGGCCAGGTCGAGGCGCCGTCGCATGCCGCCGGAGTAGGTCTTGGCCGGGCGCCCGGCCGCTTCGAGCAGGCCGAACGCCGTCAGCAGCTCGTCCGCCCGCTCCTTGGCCGCCTTGGTGGAGGCGCCGAGCAGGCGGGCGATCAGGATCAGGTTGCGGAAGCCGGAAAGCTGCTCGTCGACCGAGGCGAACTGGCCGGTGAGCCCGATGCGGCTGCGCAGTGCCACGGCGTCGCGCTGCACGTCCAGCCCGGCGACGCTCGCGCGGCCCGACGTCGGCGTCACCAGCGTCGTCAGCACGTTGACCAGAGTGGTCTTGCCGGCGCCGTTGTGGCCCAGCAGCCCGCACACGGTGCCGCGCGGCACCTGCAGGCTGACGTCGTCCAGCGCGCGGACCTTGCCGAAGGTCTTGGTGATCCCCTCGGCCTCGACGAACAGGCTCACGGCCGCTTCCTTCCGCTGCGCCGAATCGGACATGGCAACAGTTAACACAGGAGGAACGCCCTTTTCCCTGCTCACCGCGGGACCCGAGGGGTTCGCCTAGACATGGTTGACTGCCCGCCGCGCGCGACTAGCTTTCGATGCATGACTCCCCCGCCGGGAAGCCACATCGCCTTCCTCAACTATCCCGCCCACGGGCACGTCAACCCGACGCTGCCCGTGGCGGCCGAGCTCGTGCGCCGCGGCCACCGGGTGAGCTACGTCGTGGCCGAGCAGTACGCCGAGGCCGTGCGCGCCACCGGCGCCACCGTGCTGCCGTACGAGTCCCACGTGCCGAAGTCGTGGGACACCGTGGCGATCCCGGAAAAGATCACCGGTGACGTCGTCGCGGAGGCGGGGCTCGCCCAGGCGCTGGAAGGGTTCGCGCCGCTGCGGACCGCGCTCGGCGCGTTCGAAGCCGACCGGCCGGACGTCTTCCTGTACGACGCTTTCGGTTACCCCACCGGACGTCTGCTGGCGCGCAAGTGGGAGATCCCGGCCATCCTGTCGTGTTCGACGTTCGTCGCGAACGGGCAGTTTTCGCCCTACGCCTCGATGGCGGGCAAGGTCCCCGCGCCCGACCCGGACCACCCCGCGCTCGCCAAGGCCGCGGCGGTCGTCGGGGACGTGCTCGCCGAGCACCTGCCCGGCACGTCCGCGGCGGAGCTCGCGGAAGCCCGTGAGGACACCAAACTCGTGTTCCTGCCGCGGGAGTTCCAGCCCGGCGGCGACACCTTCGACGACGGGTTCGCTTTCGTGGGGCCGTGCCTCGGCGACCGCGCGGGCGGCTGGACCCCGCCGGACAGCCGGCCGGTGCTGCTGATCGCCATGGGCAGCTTCGGTTACCACCACCAGCGCGAGTTCTTCGCCTCGTGCCTCGAGGCGTTCGCCGGGTCGCCGTGGCACGTCGTCATGACGATCGGGCGCCTGGTCTCGCCGGCCGACCTCGGCCCGGTGCCGCCGAACTTCGAGCTGCACCCGTGGGTGCCGCAGCCCGCCGTGCTGAGCCGGGCGAGCGGGTTCGTCTCGCACGCCGGCATGGGCAGCACCATGGAGTCCCTGGCCCTGGGCGTCCCGCCGGTGGTCGTGCCCCGCACGCTGGAGCAGGAGATCGTCGCCGACCGGCTCGCCGAGCTCGGTCTCGGCGTCCGGCTGGCCCCGGACGACGTCGACGCGGCGTCGCTGCTGAAGGCCGTCACCGGCCTCGCCGAGGACGCCGGCGCCCACGAGCGCGTGGCGCGGATGCGCGAGCACATCACCGGCGCCGGAGGTGCCGCGGCGGCCGCGGACCGCGTCGAGGCCCGACTGACCGCCTGATCCCTGGGAGTGATTTCGAAGTGGACACCACCGAGCCGACCGCTGCCCCGGAGATCGCCCCGGACGGCGGCGCTTCCCTGCTGACCTGGCTGGAGAAGATGCGGGCGGACACGCCCGTGTGGCAGGACGAGGCCGGCGCCTGGCACGTGTTCCGCTCCGCCGACGTCCGCCGCGTCAGCACCGACGCGCAGCTGTTCTCGTCGGACACGACGCGCCTGACCTCGCCCGGCGACCAGGCACCCCCGGGCACCCTGCTGGTCATCGACCCACCCGAGCACCGCAAGCTGCGCCGCCTGGTCAGCCAGGCGTTCACCCCCAAGGTGGTCGCCGACCTCGCGCCGCGGATCACCGAGCTGACCCGGGAGCTGCTGGCCGCGGTCGAGCCGGACGCGACGGCGTTCGACCTGGTCGACGTGCTGGCCTACCCGCTGCCGGTGATCGTCATCGCCGAGCTGCTGGGCGTGCCCGCCGGCGACCGGGAGCTGTTCCGGGGCTGGGCCGAGGCGCTGATGGCCCTGCAGGTCGACGACCCCAGCACCGGCGAGAAGCTCGCCATCGCGATCGAGGAGATGGAGGCGTACCTCAACGCCCAGATCGCCGCCCGGCGCGCCGAGCCCCGCGACGACCTGCTGACCCGGCTCGTGGAGTCCTCGATCGACGGCGAGCGGCTGACCGACGAGGAGGTCGGCAACTTCACGGCGTTGCTGCTGCTCGCCGGGCACGTCACCACCACCATGCTGCTCGGCAACGTGCTGCTCTGCCTGGAGGACGCCCCCGGCGTCTACGAGCAGGTCCGGGCGGAGCCGGCGCTGGTGGAGCCGCTGCTCGAGGAGGTGCTGCGGCTGCGGCCGCCGTTCCCGCGGGTGGTCCGGGTGACCACGGAGGACGTCGAGGTGGCCGGCACGGTGATCCCCGCCGACTCGATCGTCTGGGCCTGGGTGGTGTCGGCGAACTACGACGAGCGCGAGTTCACCGACGCGTGGCGGTTCGACCTGACCCGCAAGCCGAACACCCACGCCGCGTTCGGGCACGGCATCCACTTCTGCCTGGGCGCGCCGCTGGCGCGGCTCGAAGGGCGGATCGCGCTGGAGCTGCTGTTCGAGCGGTTCGAGCACCTGCGGATCACCCCCGGTGCGGACGTGCCGTTCCACGCCGGCGGCGTGTTCGGCGTCCAGCAACTGCCGGTCACCACGACCGCGGGCTGACCCGCCGGCGAACCGCTCGCGAGCGCAGAGTGAACGGGCGGATACCGCACTACCGAAGGTGCGCCCGCGGGTGCCGTACCTCCGGCCGGGCGGACCCCAGTGTTAGCCCCCAACCCCCCGACCGGCATTGACGGGCCATAACCCGTTGGCTAGCGTACGAGACGTCGTTTGGTTTGTTTCCAACGAAACGGACCGAAGCGGATCAGTCCGGGTGGACTCGAGGATCCTTCTGGGGAAGGGCTCGAGGTTTCCGCTGGGGTGGTGTGAATAACCCATCCGGGCCGGTGCCGTTGACCCTCTTGAGGGGAGCTCGGGGGTCGTAGACGTCTTTTGTCCGTGGACAATGCCTACGAAACGTAGAACGAATCTGGGGGTTCGAACTCGATGAACACGCGTGTCGATTCCTTGGTCGAGCGGCCGGCGGCGGTTCCGCACGGTCTGCCGCCCGTCGCTGAAAGACAGAACCAGAACGTCCCCGCCTTCGACCTGTCCGATGTCTGCATCGCGAATCTGGGACCCGACCTCCGGGTGATCGAGGCCAATGGCGATTTCCTCCGCCAGCTGGGCCGAACCGCGTCCGACGTTTTTGGACAGAGCTTTGTGGACTTCGTGCACCCGAGTGCCAAACAGTTCACCCTCCAGCAGCTGGCGCGGCTGAACGAAGGCCGCCGCGACCGCTTCAGCGCCCGCCTGGTGGGCGTGCGGCCCGCGCAGCCGGTGCTCTCGGGCGGACTGACCGGCATCGCGGTGCGCAGCCAGTCGGGCCAGGTCACCACGATCGTCGTGCTGATCAAGCCGGACCGCGCCGCGGAGGCCCCGCGGCCGGCGATCGAGAAGACCAAGCTGCTCAGCGAGCTCGACGCGAAGGTCCTCGAGGGCGTCGCCGCCGGGATTTCGACCGTGCAGCTGGCCTCGAAGCTGTACCTGAGCAGGCAGGGCATCGAGTACCACGTCGGCGCGATGCTGCGGCAGTTCAAGTCGCCGAACCGCTCGGCGCTGGTCTCGAAGGCGTACTCGCAGGGCATCCTGTGCATCGGCCAGTGGCCGCCGAAGGTGACCCCGCAGTACATCCGCTGAGCACCGCTTTCCCCAGGGCCGGCCGGGCCGCCCGGGTTGGGTTCGATGTCCGGTTCATGCCGGTATCGACACCGGCCCCGGCGACCCGGCCGGCCCTTTTCCCGCGAGGCGGGAACCCTCCGGGAAATACCCTGAATGCGGGTCGCGAAGGGTGCGCCCGGCAGTACCCTGCGCTATCCTGCGAAGGCACGGATCGATTTGCGATGATGGGTCGGCGCAAAGAAAGGACCGAGGCAGTGGGTGTTTTCGGAAAAAAGGAAGACGATTCCAAGAAGAAGCCGTCGGACTCGAAGGCGGACAACGCCAAGGCTGACGACGAAAAGAACCGCAAGCGCCGCAGCCGCCTTTTGGGCGGCGCGTACGGCGGCGGCAGCGGCGGCTGAGCCGGCGCACCGCTGACCGGGTGAATCGGGTGGGACGAGGGCGACCTCGGACCACCCGATTCGCGTTTCCGGGGTCCTGCGCAGTGGGTTCACCGGGTTGTTGGTCAGTTTCCACCTGAAGTTCGGAGCGGCTACCCTGTGACAGGTACGGTCGCACCGGGAGTGACCGGAGTGCGGCGTCGTGGGCGATTCACGGGGTGGTCCGGTGTGGTCCGCAGGGGTTCGGTTCGGTAGGGGGTGCGGAGGTCGGGCGCTGTCACGGACAGTCGCTTGTCCGCTGCCGGAGAGCTTGCCGGTGCAGTTGCGCGGCCGGCCCGGGCTAGCTCACTCGGGGGAGTTCTGGCGGCAGGAAGCCGCACCGCAGCGAGCAGGCGAACGCCCCGCACCCGCGCCCGGCCACGGCCACGGCCCCAGGCACCCGCACCCGGCCGCGGCCCCAGGCACCCGCCCCGCTACGCCCCGAGGCACCCGCCCCGGCACCGCCCCACCTCGCCCAGCCCCGCCCCGGCACCGCCCAACCCAGCCCCGCCTCGCCCCGAGCACGAAAAAGCCGCCCCCACCAGACCTCGTCCGGTGAAGGCGACCTCCGAACCCCACCTCACCCCTTGGGCACGACCGGCTCAGCCCACTCCGGCACGTCCAGGATCTCCACCACCGCGCCGGCCACACTGACCCCCGGCGCGATCCCGACCATCAGCACGTGGTCGCCCGGCCGCAGCTGGCCCGTCCCGAGCATGTTCGCCAGCGACGCCACCTGGTCGCTCGCCCCCAGGTGACCCAGGCCGCGGCCGAAGTCCCAGTTCGACTTCTCCAGCGGGATCCCCAGCATCGCCAGCAACCCATCCTCGACGTATTTGCGCGAGCCGTGGTTGTACGCGATGCGGCTGACCTCGTCGATGCCGATGCCCGCCTCCGACAGCACCCGGTCGATCAGCTCCGAGCGCGTCTTCAGCAGGTTGAGGCCACTGTGGAGCATCGTGTCGCGGTTCTTGAACCCGAAGAAGTCGATGCGCTCGGCGAAGTCCATGAACCGGCCGATCGTCGCGCCCGGGGGGAACATCGGCTCGTCGCCGCGGTGCATGCCCTCCAGCTCGGGCACCGTGATCGAGCTCGCCGACTTCAGGCGCGCGAAGCCGGACGTCGTGTTCAGCACGACCGCCGTGGCGCCGTCGCCGATGACGAAGTCCGGGCGCAGGCAGCGCCAGCGGTTCACCAGCGGGGACGTCGAGTTGTCCGACGCGACCGTCATCGCCGTGCCGCCGCCGCGGGCGATCAGGTACGTCGAAGCCAGCTCCAGCGCCCCGAACATGCCGTTGCAGCCCTGACGCAGCTGCGCCGCGAGCAGGTCGCCGCCGACCAGGTGCCGCTGCAGCCAGAACTGCGGGAACCAGCCGTCCGGACCGGAGTGGTAGTTGTCCGCGTACAGCAACACGTCCAGGGACTCCGGGTCGACGCCCGCGCGGGCCACGGCTTCCTGCCCGGCCCACAGCGCCATGTCCGGGGCCGGGGTCTCGCCGGCGCAGGCCGCGCCGGTCAGCCCGGACGTCTCGGCGTCCTCGGCGGTCATCCACCCCTGCTCGATCGCCGCCTCGACGCCGGTGGTCGCCGGCACGTACGTACCGATCCCGCTGAGGTAGACCTCCGCCAGCTTCACTTCGCCTCCACTTTCGCTCCGAGCCACGATTCGACGGCGTCGGCCGCCCGGGTCTCCCCGCCGGCCAGCGCGACCTGGTCGCTCATCCACCGGACGCGCTCGGCGACCACCGGGTCGGACGCGGTCGTGGTGACGGCTTCGAGCAGCTCCGCTTCGGTGACCTCGGTGCGGGACACCACGCGGCCGAGGTCGAGCTCCGCGACGCGGGCCGCGGTCACCACCTGGTCGCTCTGGGACGGTGTCATCACCATCGGCACGCCGTAGTGGAGGCTCTCCATGGTGCTGCCGAGCCCACCGTGCGTGACGAAAACCTTGGTGTGCGGCAACAGCGCCGCGTGCGCGACGAACGGGTGCGCCTCGATGTTGTCGGGCAACGGCCCGAGCTCGGCCGGGTCGACCCACCGGCCGAGCGTCAGCACGACGTGCCACGGCTGCCCGGTGAACGCGCGCACGCACTTGCGGAAGAAGCCGACTTGTTCCCGGCTGCGCGAAGTGCCCAGCGAGATCAGCACGAGCGGCAGCCCGTCCTCGGGCGGGGTCCACTCCCCCGGCGGCGCCGTCCGGTCGAAGGACGGCCCGATGAACGCGAAGCGGTCGTCGAAGGTCTCGCCGCGGATCTGGAACGCCTTCGGCAGGTAGACGAGGTGGTAGCCGGGGTCGCCGTCGCCGGTGTCCACATCGGACAGACTGTGCTCGGCGAGCAGCCGCTGGGTGTCCGCCACGAACGCGGTCAGGTCGGGGTCGGTGAGGTCCGGCGGCCGGGCGGAGTCGGACTCGGCCTGTGCCTCGTTCAGGCGGAAGTGCTCGTTGGACGCGAACTCCGGGACCGACTGCACCACCGGCACCGACCACTTCCGCGCGATCAGCCGCGCGGTCTCGGACGCCGCCAGGTCGTGGATCACCAGGTCCGGCGGGTCGTCGGCGAACCGTTTCATCGCGGCCGGGAGCGGCGCGAGGCCCTCGCCCATGAACGCCAGCATGGCCCGCAGCGCGTACCCGTCGGACGCGGTGTCGCCCAGCCCGGTCGCCCACGGGAACGTCGAGGTGTAGGGCAGCACCTCCGCACCGGTCGCCGCCACCTTCGCGGCGAACTCGTCGACCACGGCGAAGGTGACCCGGTGGCCGCGGCGCACCAGCTCGGCGACGATCGGGAGGACCGGCGCGACGTGCGCGTACGCGGGGAAGCTGAAGACCGCGATATGCCTGCTCACCGCTGCATCGTCGGCCACCGCCGCCGCGTGTCGCACCGGCTACCACGCAACTTCTGGCTATTTCCCCCCAAAAGCGCTTTGAACGTTTCTACGCCGGGACGACTAGGGGCTTCCACAGAGTTTCCCGGCAAGATCCGTCAGTCCCGCGCGGCGTACCTATCCTGCAGACGACCGTTCGAGGGGGATCTCAACAGCTGTTGTAAAGCAACGAAATGCACGTCATCGCGGGAAAGGGCAGACCGCGACCCCTGGGGAAGGACCTTTCATGAAGACGAGCGTTGACGACCTGGCGCTGTTCGGCGGCCCGATGGCCTTCGAGAAGACCCTGGTGGTCGGGAAACCGAGCACCGGGGACCGGGCGAAGTTCTACGAACGGCTCGAAGTGGCCCTCGACAGCGGGCGCCTCACCAGCGGCGGCCCGCTGGTCAAGGAGTTCGAGGCGCGGATCGCCGAGCACGCCGGGGCCAAGCACTGCGTCGCGACCTGCAACGGGACGATCGCGCTCGAGGTGATGGCCCGGGCGGCCGGCCTCACCGGCGAGGTCATCATGCCGTCGATGACCTACGTCGCGACCGCGCACGCGATGCGCTACCTCGGCCTGACGCCGGTCTTCTGCGATCTCGACCCGGCCACCGGGTGCATCGACCCCGAGCAGGTCGAGCGCCTGATCACCGACCGCACGACCGGTCTGGTCGGCGTGCACCTGTGGGGCCAACCGGCCGCCATCCAGGAGCTGGAGAAGATCGCCGAGCTGCACAACCTGACCCTCTTCTTCGACGCCGCGCACGGCATCGGCTGCAGCTTCGGCTCCCAGCCCCTCGGCGGGTTCGGCAAGGCCGAGATGTTCAGCTTCCACGCGGCGAAGGTCGTCACGACGTTCGAGGGCGGCGGGATCGTCACCAACGACGACGACTTCGCCCAGCTCGCCCGCTACACCCACAACTTCGGCTGGGGCGAGGAGCACGTCACCGAGTTCGCCGGCACCAACGCCAAGATGAGCGAGGCGTCGGCGGCCATGGGGCTGACCTCGCTCGACGCGCTGCCCGCGACCATCGCCGCCAACCGCGCGCACTACGAGCAGTACACCGCCTTGCTGGACGGGCTGCCCGGCCTGGAGATGCACCGCTACGACGAGGAGAACCGCAACAGCTACCAGTACAACGTCGTGAAGGTCGACGAGGAGGAGTGCGGGCTGTCCCGCGACACCCTCCTCGACCTGCTGCGGGCGGACAACGTGCTGGCGCAGCGCTACTTCTCGCCGTGCGTGCACGAGTGCGAGCCCTACCGCACCGAGCGGCCGGTCTCGCTGCCCGCCACCGACGCGTTCTCCCGGCGCGTGCTGACGCTGCCGACCGGACCGTCCGTCACGAGCGAGCAGGTCCGCGAAGTCTCGGCCCTGGTGGCCTTCGCGATCGAGCACGCCCCGGAGATCCGCCGCCGCCTGGGTTGAAAGAGGTCGTGAGTGAGAAACAGTGTTCTAACCCTGTTTCTCACTCACGACCGCTCGGCGACCAGCTTCTCCAGGTCCGCGACCAGCTCGGCCGGGGTCGGCTGGGCCAGTGCGAGGTCACGCAGGCGGCGCGAGTTGGCCGCGAACTCCGGCTCCCCGACCAGCCGGGCCACCGCGGACCGCAGGTCGTCGGCCGTGAAGCCGTTGTGGGTGAACAACAGTCCCGCACCCTCGTCGACCAGCCGCTGCGGACGCAGGAGGTGGTCGGCGATCGGCGTGGTGACGGTCAGCTGCGGGACGCCGGCCACCAGCGCCGCGCCGTAGCTGCCGAACCCGCCGTGGTGCACGATCGCCGCGCAGCTCGGCAGCACGGTGTGCAGCGCGACCGACTCGACGACCCGGACGTTGGCCGGCACCTCCGTCAGGGCCTCGCGCTGCTCGGGCACCAGCGCGGCAACCACTTCGATGTCCAAAGTGGACAACGCGGCCAGTATCTCCGGGATCGAGACGTAGTCGCCACCGAAAGCGTCCGTGTTGGACGAACCCAGCGTCAAGCACACCCGCGGCCGCGACGGCGGTGTGCGCAGCCAGTCCCAGACCACGGCCCGCCCGTTGTAGGGCACGTGCCGCACCGGCAGGCGCCGGACGCCGGAGCGCGCGCCAAGCGACTCCGGCAGCGGGTCGATGGTCGCCTGGCCGGTGACGAGCCCTTCGTCGAAGTCCACCCCGTACGGCCGGCCGGTCAGCTCCAGCCAGTCGTAGAGCGGGTCTTCCTGCTCCTCGGCCGGCTGTTCGGCCATCACCTTCAGGAACGTCGCTCGCATGGCGCACCAGACGTCGGCCCAGCACAGCTGCCGGACGTGCGCCGCGCCGCACGCCTTCGCCGCGATCGCCCCGGCGTAGGTCAGCGCGTCCCAGACGACCAGGTCGGGCTGCCACTCCAAAGCGTGGGCGACCAGGTCGCCGACCATGTCGTCGTTGTAGATCGCGAACCCGGCCCACACGGTGAAGGTGTACCGCTGGTGCAGCGCCTCCCACGTGTGCGACGCCGGGTCCGTGTCGTTCCAGTTCGCGATGTCGGCTTCCTGGGCGTCGCGGTTCTGCTTCATGCCCTCGTGCATCGTGTTGTCCACGCCGACCGGCACCGCGGTCAGGCCGGTGCCGGTGACGACGTCGGTGAACCCCGGCGACGCGGCCACCCGCACCTCGTGCCCGGCCGCGACGAGCGCCCAGGCGGCCGGGACCATGCAGTACAGGTGGGACTTCTCGTCCAGCGTCACGAACAACACGCGCACGGCAGGCTGCCTTTCAGTGGTGGCCGGACAAGGTGCCCGTGAGCCGCGCGGAGATCAGCCGCAGCACCTCGGGCTGGTGGTCGGCGAGGAAGAAGTGCCCGCCGCCGAACACCTTCAGCTCGAACTCGCCGTCGGTGTGGTCCTGCCACGCGCGGGCCTCGGCCAAAGTGGTCTTCGGGTCGGCGTCGCCGGTCAGCACGGTGATCGGCGTGGCCAGCTTCGGTCCCGGCTGCCGGACGTAGGTCTCGGCGGCCTTGTAGTCGTTGCGGATCGCGGGCAGCGCCATCCGCAGGATCTCTTCGTCGCCCAGCACGGCCGCGTTGGTGCCGCCGAGCTTGCGCATCTCGGCGATCACCCCGTCGTCGTCGAGCTTGTGCACGGACTCGTCGCGGCGGCACGCGGGCGCGCGCCGGCCGGACGCGAACAGGTGCAACGGCGTCACGCCCGCCTGTTCCAGCCGGGTGGCGACCTCGAACCCGAGCGTCGCGCCCATGCTGTGGCCGAACAGCGCGAACGGCCTGCTAGTCCGCTCGGCCAGCACTTCGACGACCCGGTCCGCGAGCTCGGGCAGGTTGTCGATCCCCGGCTCGAGCCGGCGGTCCTGTCGGCCCGGGTACTGGACGGACAGGACCTCGACCGAGCGGCCGAGCCCGGCGGACATCGGGAAGTAGAAGCTGGCCGACCCGCCCGCGTGCGGCAGGCAGAACAGCTGGACGGCGCCTTCGTCCGCGTCGTGGTAGCGGCGGAGCCACAGCTCCGGGTTCTCAGTCATGCGTGAACTCCGTCCTCAGCGTGGTGTCCAGCCACCCGCGCACGGTCTCGGCGGTAGTGGCGGCGTGGTCTTCGACCATGGTGAAGTGGTTGCCCGGCACGTCGACGACGGTGTCGGCGGTGTCCCAGTGCGTCTGCCACTCCTCGGGGGCGAGCCGCCCGCCCGCGACCGGCGGCTCCGACGAGCGGACGAGCAGGAGCGGCACCGACAGCTTCGCGGGCGCCCAGCCCGCCATCAGCCGGAAGTACCAGCTCATCGCCGACAGCCGGGCGACGTCCATCGGCGCGAACACCTCCTCGCGGTCGAACATGCCGCCGAACAGCTCGTCGCGGAACCGGTCCAGCGGCGAGTCCTCGCGCGGCAGGTAGCTGTCGAGCAGCACGACGGCCAGCGGCGGCGTGCCCCGCTCTTCGAGAACCTCCGCGGCGGCGTGCGCGAGCATCCCGCCCGACGACGACCCGAGCAGCACGAACGGCGCACCGGCGGCGGCCCGCAGCACCGAGTCCGCCTGGACCTCGGCGACCGCGCGGACGCTGGTCGGCAGCGCCTCACCCTTGACGAACCCGGGCGCGGGCAGCGCGTGCACGTCGAGGTCACCGCGGAACGGCGAGGCGAAGCGGGCGTACTGGTGCACCCCGGCCAGCGCGACGTACGAGCTGAAGCAGATGAGCGTCGGCGGGCGCTCCCCGGCCGCGAGCTGCACCGACCCCGGCTGCTCGGCCAGGTCGGCGGCGGTGTCGAAGGTGGGCCGCAGCAGCGCCGCGTTCTGCAGCAGCTCGAAGCCCTCCTTCATCTTGCCGAGTTCGCAGGCCGTGCGGAACAACGCGCTGAGCGTCTCCCCGGAGTCCACAGTGGACGTCTTCGGCGCGGCGGCGCCGACGTTCAGCTCGGCCCGCAGGTGCGCGGCGAGGTCCGCGGGCGCCGGGAAGTCGAAGACCAGTGTCGGCGGCAGCCGCAGGCCGGTGGACGCGCCGAGGGCGTTGCGCAGCTCGACCGCGGTCAGCGAGTCGAAGCCGGCGACGAGGAACCCGACGTCCGGCCGCACGGCGTCGGGGCCGGCGTGGCCCAGCACCGTCGCCGCGGTGGCCCGGACCAGGTCCAGCAGGATCGCCAGCTGGTCCGGTTCCGGTTTCCCGGCCAGTGCGGCGCGCAACGCGGCCTCGCCGGACACCGGAGCGGCGGCCGAGGCGGCCCGGCGAGCGGGGCGCACGAGTCCCTTGAGGACGGACGCGACCCGGTCGCCCAGCCCCGTCAGGTCCAGCTTCGCCGGGACCAGCGCGGGTTCCGCGAGCGACGTCGCGGTGGCGAACAACGCCAGCCCCTGCTCGACGGGCAGCGCGTGGACGCCGCCCCGCGACATCCGCTTCCGGTCGGCCGAGTCCAGCGCGGAGCTCATCCCGGTCTCCCACAGGCCCCAGGCCAGCGCCTGGGCGGGCAGGCCGCGGGCGGCCCGGTGAGCGGCGAGCGCGTCGAGGAAGGCGTTCGCCGCGGCGTAGTTGCCCTGCCCGGGTCCGCCGAAGGTGGCCGACACCGAGGAGAAGAGCACGAACGCCGAGAGGTTCCGGTCCGCGGTCAGCTCGTGGAGGTGCCAGGCGGCGTCGACCTTGGGCCGCAGCACGGCGTCCATCCGGTCCGGCGTGAGCGAGGACAGGACGCCGTCGTCGAGCACGCCGGCCGCGTGCACGACCCCGGCGAGGTCGGGGATGTCCGCCAGCAGCGCGGCGAGCGCGACGCGGTCCGCGGTGTCGCAGGCGGCGAGCCGGACGTCGGCGCCGAGCGCGGTCAGCTCGTCCCGCAGCTCGGTGGCACCGGCCGCGTTCCGGCTGGTCAGCACGAGCCGCCGGACGTCGTGCGCGGTGACCAGGTGCCGGGCCAGCACGCGGCCCAGGCTGCCGGTGGCACCGGTGAGCAGCACCGTGCCGTCGGGCCCGAACGGACGCTTGCCGGTGGCGGCCTCGGTGGTGGCGCGGGTCAGCCGGGCGGCGAGCAGGGAACCTTCGCGGACGGCGAGCTGCGGTTCGTCGGCGAGGACCGCTGCCGGAAGGGCCGCGGCGGACTCGTCGTGGTCATCGAGGTCGATCAGCCGGACCCGGCCGGGGTGCTCGGACTGCGCCGAGCGGACCAGGCCCCAGACCGGCGCGCACGCCAGGCCGGGGACGTCGTCCCCGGCCGCGGCGGCGACCGCGCCGCGGGTCACCACGACCAGGCGGGAGGCGGCGAACCGGTCGTCGGCCAGCCAGTCCTGCAGCAGCGAGAGCACGTCGTGCGCGGCCGTCCGGGCGACGGTCGGCAGCTCGCCGGCCGCCGGGGTGCGGACGGCCAGGACCGCTTCGGGCACGGCCATGCCGAGACCGACCGCGGCACCGAGCGCCTTGAGGTCCACATAGGACTCGCAGGTGACGCCGGCCGCGTCGAGCACCGGCCCGACCCTGAGGCCGTCGTCACCGACGACCGCCCACCGCCGGGCCACGGCCTCGACCGGCCGCCTGTCCAGCGTGACGCCGTCCGCGTCGCGCACCGGCCCGACCTTGAGGCCGTCATCACCGACGACCGCCGACCGCCGGGCCACGGCCTCGACCGGCCGCCAGTCCAGCCGGAACAGCGACTCGTGCGCCTTCCGGAGCGGCCGCACCGCCCCGGCGGCGAGCGGGCGCAGCACCAGCGCGTCGATCGACGCCACCGGGCGGCCGGCGGGGTCGGCCAGGCTGAGCCGCACCGTGTCGTGGCCGTTCGGGGTGACCGTGACCCGGACCGCGGTCGCGCCGCTCGCGTGCAGCGTCACCCCGCTCCAGGAAAACGGGAGGTAGTTCCGGCCCGCCCACTCGGCGACCGTGCCGAGCACGTGCAGCGACGCGTCCAGCAGCGCCGGGTGCAGCCCGGACCGGGCCGCGTCCGCGTGCTCCTCGGGCCGCAGGGCCACTTCGGCGTGCACCTCGTCACCGAGCCGCCAAGCCGCGCGCAAGCCCTGGAAGGCCGGGCCGTAGCCGAAGCCACCGTCCGGGCCCTCGGTGTAGAGGCCGTCGAGGTCCAGGGGCTCGGCCCCGGCCGGCGGCCACTGCGTCAGGTCTTCGGGGACGGGACCGGGTTCGGCGGCCAGCCTGCCACTGGCGTGCCGGGTCCACGGTTCGTCGTCGAGTCGCGAGTGGACGGTGACTCCCCGCGAACCCGAGTCGTCCGGCGCACCGAGGACGACCTGCAGCTGGACGCCTTCTCGCTCGGGCAGCGGCAGCGGCGTTTCGATGACCAGCTCGTCGATGCCACCCGCGCCTGCCTGTTCGGCCGCGCACAGGACCAGCTCGACGAACCCGGTGCCGGGGAACAGTGTGCTGCCCGCGACTACGTGGTCGGCGAGCCACGGGTGCGTGCGCGGCGAGACGCGGCCCGTGCACACCACGACGCCGTCCTCGGCGTTCGTCACCGACGCGCCGAGCAGCGGGTGGTCGGGGCGGTCGAGACCCGCCATCGTGACGTCACCGGCCGGCGTCAGCGAGAACTCGGGCCAGAACCGCTCGTGCTGGAAGGCGTAGGTCGGTAGCTCCGCCGGGTCGCCAGGTCCGCCGAGGACAGTCCCCCAGTCCACTGTGGACCCACTGACGTGCAGCTTCGCCAGCGCGGTCAGCAGCTCGCGCGGCTCGTCACGGTCCTTGCGCAGCAGCGCGATGGTCAGGGCGTCGACGGTGGACGCGGCCATCGCGGTGAGGACGCCGTCCGGGCCCAGCTCCACGAACCGGGTCACGCCCAGCCCGGCGAGGGTGGTGACGGCGTCGGCGAACCGGACCGTCCCTCGCGCCTGGCGCAGCCAGTACTCCGGCGAGGTCAGGTCGGTCGCGGGTTCGCCGGTGAGCGTCGAGACGATCGGAATGGCGGGCGGCGCGAATGTCACTGCCCCGATGACCCGGCCGAACTCCGCGAGCATCGCGTCCATGGCCGGCGAGTGGAAGGCGTGCGAGACGCGCAGCCACCGCGTCTTGCGCCCGGCCCAGTGCTGTTCGACCGCCAGAACGCCGTCTTCGGCACCGGAAACCACCACGGCCGCCGGTCCGTTGACCGCGGCCAGCTCGACGCCGGCGGGCAGCGTCGGGACGACCTCGGCTTCGGTCGCCTCGATCGCGAGCATCGCGCCCCCGGCGGGCAGCGCCTGCATCAGGCGGCCCCGCGCGGCGACGACGGCGCAGGCGTCGGGCAGCGACCACACGCCCGCGACGTGCGCGGCGGCCAGTTCGCCGATCGAGTGCCCGGCGAGCCGGTCGGGGCGGACGCCCCAGGATTCCAGGAGCCGGAACAGCGCCACTTCGACCGCGAACAGCGCTGGCTGGGTGTACCCCGTCTGGTGGAGGAGGTCGGTGTCGACGACCTCCAGGAGCAGCCGGTCGAGGTGCGGGTCGAACTCGGCGCACACCTCGGCGAAGGCTTCGGCGAACACCGGGAACTCGCGGCGCAGCCCGGCACCCATGCCGAGCCGCTGCGCACCTTGCCCGGTGAACAGGAACGCGGTGCCGCCCTCGGCCCGCACGCCCGTGCTGACGCCGGGCGCAGGACGGTCGGCGGCGACGGCGGCCAGCCCCTTGACCAGCTCCTCGCGGTCGGCGCCCACGACGACCGCGCGGTGCGCGAACACCGTGCGAGCCGCCAGTGCGGTGCCGATCTCCGCGGGGTGGGTCTCGACATGGGCCAGCAGCCGCTGGGCCTGTCCCCGCAGAGCTTCCGGGGAGTGCCCCGACACGGTCCACGCCGTCAGCTCGCGCGGCTCGGCAACTTCCGTCGCGGCCAGGCTCGGCACGGACTCGACGATGACGTGGGCGTTGGTGCCGCTCACCCCGAACGACGAGACGCCGGCACGGCGGACGCGGTCGTCGTCCGGCCAGGGCACGGATTCCGACAACAGCCGCACGGAACCCTCGTCCCAGTCCACATGGGACGACGGCACGGCGGCGTGCAGGGTCTGGGGCAGCAGGCCGTGACGCAGGGCCAGCACCATCTTCATGACCCCCGCGACGCCCGCCGCCGCCTGGGTGTGCCCCAGGTTCGACTTGATCGAGCCGAGCCACAGTGGACGGTCGCGGTCCTGGCCATAGGTGGCGATGAGCGCCTGGGCTTCGATCGGGTCGCCCAGCGACGTGCCCGTGCCGTGCGCCTCGACGGCGTCCACATCGGACGGCGTCAGGCCCGCGTTCGCCAGCGCCGCCCGGATCACCCGCTGCTGCGAAGGACCGTTCGGCGCGGTCAAGCCGTTCGACGCGCCGTCCTGGTTCACCGCGCTGCCTCGCACGATCGCGAGCACCGGGTGCCCGTTGCGGCGTGCATCGGAAAGCCTTTCCAGGACCAGCATTCCGGAGCCTTCGCCCCAGCCGGTGCCGTCGGCGTCGTCGGAGAACGCGCGGCAGCGGCCGTCCGGCGACAGGCCCCGCTGCCGGCTGAACTCGACGAACGAGCCCGGCGTCGACAGCACGGTGACCCCGCCGGCGAGCACGAGCGAGCACTCCCCCGCGCGCAGGGCCTGGATCGCCCAGTGCATCGCGACCAGCGACGACGAGCACGCCGTGTCCACGGTGACGGCCGGGCCTTCGAGCCCGAGCGCGTAGGAGATCCGACCCGAGAGCACGGACGCGGCGTTGCCGGTGCCGAGGTAGCCTTCGGCGCTCTTCGGCGACAGCGCGAGCAAGGCGGGATAGTCCTGGCCGTTGGTCCCGGCGAACACGCCGACGGGCTGGCCCCGCAACGACTCCGGGTCGATGCCCGCGCGCTCCAGGGCCTCCCAGGACGTCTCGAGCAGCAGCCGCTGCTGCGGGTCCATGGCCAGGGCTTCCCGAGGCGAGATCCCGAAGAAGCCGGGGTCGAACAAGGCGGCGTCGTCGAGGAAACCGCCTTCACGGGCGTAGGACGTGCCCTCGCTGTCGGGGTCCGGGTCGTAGAGCGCGTCGAGGTCCCAGCCGCGGTCGGCCGGGAAGCCGCCGATCGCGTCGCGGCCTTCGGCGAGCAGCGTCCACAGCTCGTCCGGGGTGTGGACGCCGCCGGGGAACCGGCAGGCCATCGACACGATCGCGATCGGCTCGTCGTCGGTCCGGGCCGTGACGGCGACGAGCGCCGGTCCCGCGTCGCCGGCCAGGTGCGTGGCCAGGGCGTTCGGGGTGGCGTAGTCGTAGATCAGGGTGGCGGGCAGCCGCTGCCCGGTCGTCGCGGCGAGCCGGTTGCGGAGCTCGACGGCGGTCAGCGAGTCGAAGCCGAGGTCCTTGAACGCCCGGTCCGGCTCGACGGCCGCCGCGTTGGCGTAGCCGAGCACCAGCGCCACGGCGGTGCGGACGACGTCGAGCACGTCGGCCGGCCGGTCGGGGACGGGCTCGGCGACCGGCCGCGGCGGGACGAGCCCGGCGAACACCGGCGGCAGGACCGGGGCGGCGCCGAGCACGGCGAAGTCGAACCGGATCGGCAGCACCGCGGGCTCCCCGGCGCGGCAGGCCGCGTCGAACAGCCGCAGACCGTCCACAGTGGACAGCGGGATCATGCCGGTGGCACCCAGCCGGCGCCGGTCGCGGTCGGCGAGGGCGTCGGTCATGCCGCCGGTCTGCTCCCACAGGCCCCAGCCGAGGGCGAGCGCGGGGAGACCGCGGTCACGGCGGTGGCGGGCCAGCGCGTCGAGCCAGACGTTGGCCGCCGCGTAGTTCGCCTGGCCGGCCGGGCCGAGCGTGCCGGAGATCGAGGAGAACACGACGAACGCGGTCAGGTCCGCCTCGGCGGTCAGCTCGTGCAGGTTCGTGACGGCGTCGATCTTGGGCCGCAGCACGGCGTCCAGGCGCTCGGGGGTCAGCGCGGACACGACGCCGTCGTCGAGCACGCCGGCCACGTGGACGACGCCGGTCAGCGGCCGGTCGGCCGGGATGCCCCCCAGCAGCGCGGCCAGCGCCGTCCGGTCGGCGGCGTCGCAGGCCGCGACGACCGGTTCCGCGCCCAGCCCGGTCAGGTCCGCGACCAGCTCGGCCGCGCCGTCGGCATCGGGGCCGCGCCGGCTGGCCAGGAGCAGGTGCCGCACCCCGTACCGGGTGGCCAGGTGGCGGGCGACGAGAGCGCCCAACGCCCCGGTCCCGCCGGTGACGAGGACCGTCCCTTCCGGACCGAAGGACGCCGACGGGCCGGGCTCGGACGAGGTCGTCTTCGCCAGGCGCGCCGCCCGGATTTCACCGCCGCGCAGCAGGAACTCGGGTTCGCCGGTGGCGAGTGCGGCGGGCAGCAGCCGCGCGGACGCCGGGTCGTCGACGTCGGCGAGCACGAACCGGCCGGGGTTCTCGGCCGCGGCCGAGCGCACCAGGCCCCACACGGGGGCCTGCGCGAGGTCCTCGATCCCGTCGGCGACGGCGGCGTGCCGCGTCAGGACCACCAGGGTGCGGCCGTCGAACCGCTCGTCGGCCAGCCACGACTGCACGAGCCGCAGCGCGCGCCGAGCCGCCTCACCCGGCGTTTCGCACCGGAACGGGGCGACCAGGACGTCGGGCAGCGCGCCGGCTTCCGCGACGCCGTCGAGGTCGGGGTGGCAGGCCAGCGCGCCCAGCTCGGCGAACAGGGCGGCACCGAGTTCGCGGTGACCGGAGCCGAGCACGGCCCACGCCGCCGGGACCGGCTCCGCCGCTTCGACCGGCACCCAGTCGAGCTTCAGCAGGCTGTCGCGGGTCGCGCCGCCGACCGGGCGCGGCAGCTCCGGCCAGTAGGTCTCGCGCTGGAAGGCGTAGGTCGGCAGGGCCCGCGCCCGCGCGCCGGGGAACAGCTCGCCCCAGGCGGCTCGCGCACCCTGGACATACACACTCGCGACGGCGGCCAGCGCGGTCCGGACCTCGTCGCGGTCCTTGCGCAGCAGCGACGCGACCGTCACGCCGGGCAGGCACTCTTCGGTCATGGCGGCGAGCACGCCGTGCGGCCCCAGCTCCAGGAACCGGGTGGTCCCGAGGTCCGCGAGGGCCGCCGCGGCGGTGGCGAACCGGACGGGCTCCCGGACCTGGCGCACCCAGTAGTCCGGAGTGGTCAGCTCGTCGGAAATCGGAGCGCCGGTCACCGTCGAGACGATCGGGAGCCGCGGCCGCGCGTAGGTGATCCGCGCCGCGACCTGGGCGAACTCCGCCAGCATCGGGTCCATCAGCGGGGAGTGGAAGGCGTGGGAGACGGTGAGCCGCCGAGTCCGGCGGCCGAGGGCGGCGAAGTGCCGCTCGATCTCTCCCGCGGCCGCTTCTGTGCCGGACACGACGACGGCGTCCGGGCCGTTGACCGCGGCGAGGGAGACAGCGCCGGTGAGCAGCGGCGTCACCTCGTCCTCGGTGGCCTGGACGGCGACCATCGCCCCGCCGGCCGGCAACGCCTGCATGAGCCGTCCGCGCGCCGCGACCAGCTCGGCGGCGTCGGCGAGGGAGAACACGCCCGCGACGTGCGCCGCCGCGAGTTCGCCGATGGAGTGCCCGGCGAGGTGGTCGGGCGTCACGCCCCAGGACTCGAGGAGCCGGAACAGCGCGACCTCGACCGCGAACAGCGCGGGCTGGGTGTAAGCCGTCTCGTCGAGCCGCTCGCCCGAGTCGATGACCGTCTTGAGTGGACGGTCGAGGTGGCGGTCGAACTCCGTGCAGATCTCGTCGAAAGCGTTTGCGTACGCCGGAAAACGCTCGTACAGTTCCCGGCCCATGCCGGCGCGCTGGGCGCCCTGGCCGGTGAACAGGAACGCGGTCAGCCCTTCGGCGACCGCGCCGCGCACGAGCCCGGGCACGTCGTCGCCCTTCGCGAGCGCGCGCACGCCCTCGGCCAGTTCGGCCGCGTCGCCGACCAGCACGGCCCGGTGCTCGAACGCCGAGCGGGTCGTCGCGAGCGCCAGCCCGATCCCGGCGGGGTCACCCTCCACACCGGCGAGCCGGGCGGCCTGGGCGCGCAGCGCGGCTTCCGACCGTCCGGAAAGGACCCACGGAACGACGGCGGGCGAGGGGGTTTCCGGAGCGGCTTCCTCGGCCGGGGGTGCGGCCAGGAGCACGTGTGCGTTGGTGCCGCTCACGCCGAACGCCGAGACGCCCGCGCGGCGCACCCGCCCGTCCGCCGGCCACGGGACCGGCTCGGTCAGCACGCGGACGTCGCCGGCCGACCAGTCCACGCGCGACGTCGGCCGCTCGACGTGCAGGGTCTTCGGCAGGACGCCGTGCCGCAGAGAAAGCGTCATCTTGATGACGCCGGCCACGCCGGCGGCGGCCTGGGTGTGCCCGAGGTTCGACTTGATCGAGCCGAGCCACAGTGGACGGTCCGGCGGCCGGTGCTCGCCGTAGGTGGATAGCAAGGCCTGCGCTTCGATCGGGTCACCCAGGCTGGTCCCGGTGCCGTGCGCCTCGACGGCGTCCACATCGGACGGTGACAGGCCGGCGTCGGCGAGCGCGGCGCGGATGACCCGTTGCTGCGACGGGCCGTTCGGGGCGGTGAGCCCGTTCGACGCGCCGTCGGAGTTGATGGCCGAGCCCGCGACGATCGCGAGCACGGGGTGGCCGTTGCGCCGGGCGTCGGACAGCCGTTCCAGCAGCACGACGCCGGCGCCCTCGCCCCAGCCCGTGCCGTCGGCGCCGTCGGCGAACGCCTTGCACCGGCCGTCCGCGGCCAGGCCCTGCTGCCGGCTGAAGCCGATGAACGCGCCGGGCGTGGTCATGACCGTGACCCCACCGGCGAGCGCGAGATCGCACTCCCCCTCGCGCAGCGCGTGCGCCGCCCAGTGCAGGGCGACCAGCGACGACGAGCACGCCGTGTCGACGGTGACGGCCGGACCCTCCAGGCCGAGCGCGTAGGAAATCCGTCCGGAAAGGACACTCGCCGCGTTGCCCGTGCTCTCGTAACCGTCGCCGACGCCGGGCGCGAGGCTGAGCAGCCCCGGGTAGTCCTGGCCGTTGGTCCCGGCGAACACGCCGACCGGTTCGCCGCGCAGCGACTGCGGGTCGATCCCGGCGCGTTCCAGTGCTTCCCACGACGTCTCGAGCAGCAGCCGCTGCTGCGGGTCCATGGCGAGGGCCTCGCGGGGCGAGATGCCGAAGAAGGCGGCGTCGAACGCGCCCGCGTCGCGGACGAACCCGCCCTGGTCGACGTAGCTCGTGCCCGGGTGGTCCGGGTCGGGGTGGTAGACCGCGTCGAGGTCCCAGCCGCGGTCGGCCGGGAAGTCCGTCAGCGTGTCGGTGCCGGTTTCGAGTACCCGCCAAAGGTCTTCGGGCGTCTCGACGCCGCCGGGGAACCGGCAGGCCATCGCCACGATCGCGATCGGCTCGGGCGTCGCGGACTCGGCCTCCCGCAGGCGTTCCCGGGTCTCGTGCAGGTCGGCGGTGACCTTGCGCAGGTACCCGAGCAGCTTCTCCTCGTTCACGTCGCACCCCGCCCGCCGGCGAACCCGCGCGTCACGCGAGTCCCAGCTCGTTGTCGATGAAGTCGAAGATCTCGGTCTCACTGGCCGTCTCGAGCTTCTGCCGCGTGTTTTCCGCCGGGCCCGTGGCCAGCCGGCCCAGCAGCGCCTGCAGCCGCGTGGTGATCCGGGTGCCGGCGAGCTGCTCGGCGGTCAGCGCGGCGAAGGCCGCTTCGATCCGGTCGAGCTCGGCTTCGGCCGCCGCGGCCGGGTCGGCCGGGCCGAGCTCGCGGCCGAGGTGCTGGGCCAGCGCCGCCGGGGTGGCGTAGTCGAACCCGAGCGTCGCGGGCAGGGACAGCCCCGTGGCGGCGGCAAGCCCGTTGCGCAGCTCGACGGCGGTCAGCGAGTCGAGCCCCAGCTCCTTGAACGCGAGGCCGGGATCCACTGTGGACGGACTCGCGTACCCGAGCACGGCGGCGACCTCGGCGCGCACCAGCTCGAGCAGCGCGCGCTCCCGCTCGGGCCCGGTGAGCGCGTCGAGCTTCGCCCGGAGGTCCGGCTTCTCCACCGTGGTGAGGGCCCGGCGGGCCTCGGGCAGGTCGTCGAGCAGCCGCGCGGCGCGAACAGCGGTGGCGAACACGGCCCAGTCGACATCGGCCACGGCGACGACAGGCGCGTCTCCGCTCATGGCGCGGTGCAGGGCCGCGGTGGCGAGCTCGGGGGCCAGCGGACGGATCCCGCCACGTTCGGCGCGGGCGCTGGTCCCATCGGCCATGCCGGCACCGGCCCACGGACCCCACGCGATCGAGGTGGCGGGCAGGCCGAGCCCGGCCCGGTGCTCGGCGAGCGCGTCGAGCACGGCGTTGGCGGCGACGTAGTTGCCCTGTCCGGCCGCGCCGAGCGTGGCCGCCAGGGAGGAGAAGAGCACGAACGCGGACAGGTCGCGGGTCAGTTCGTGCAGGTTGATCGCCGAGTCTACTTTGGACTTGAGAACGGTCGCGAGCCGCTGCGGCGTCAGGGAGTCCAGGACGCCGTCGTCGAGAACACCGGCGGCATGCACGACGGCGTCGAGACCGGGAAGAGAGTCGAGCAGCTCGGCGGCGGCACCCCGGTCGGCGAAGTCACAGGCGGCGATCGTCACCTTGGTGCCCAGTGCGCTGAGCTCGGCTTCCAGTTCGGCGGCGCCGGGAGCGGCGGGACCCCGCCGTCCGGCAAGCACGACGTGCGGCGCACCGGTGCGTGCGAGCCACCGGGCGACCTCGGCACCCAGGGCGCCGGTACCGCCGGTGACCAGCACCGGGCCGGTGGGGGTCCAGGGCTCGCCTGTCTCTGCACTCGGGGCTCGCACGAGCCGCCGGGCGAAGGTGCCGGCGGGGCGGATCGCGAGCTGGTCTTCGCCATCGGTACCGGCGAGGGCGGCGATGAGGCGGGTCAGCTCGGGCTCGCCGGGGTCGGCGGGGAGGTCGGCGAGGCCACCCCACCGGTCCGGGTGTTCGAGCGCGGCGGTCCGCCCGAGGCCCCAGACCCCGGCGGCCAGGGGGTGCGCGGGAGTCTCGCCTTCGAGGGCGACGGCTCCGGTGGTGACGGACCAGAGCGGCGCGTCGACGCCGGCGTCGCCGAGGGCTTGGAGGAGGGTCGTGCTCAGCGCCAGGCCGAGGGGAACGGACGGCTGGCCGGGGGTGGGATGGACGGCCAGGCCCAGCAGCGAGAGGACGCCGGTGATCGGGCCGGGGGCGGATTCCGCTCCCAAGCTGCCTAGCGACCCGAGAGCAGGCTCGCCACCCAAGCCACCAGGCACGCCGAGCGACCCGAGGCCAGGCGCGCCGGCCGTTCCGGGCAGCGGCTCGCCGCCCGCAGCGGCGGCGGAGCCGAGGCCGAGCAACTCGGCCGCGACCGCGTCGCGATCCGGCGCTTCGAGCGTCACCGGCACCGGCTCGACACCCGCCTCCACCAGCGCCGGAAGCACCGCCTTGACCAGCGGCTCCTCCCCGCACCCAGCGGGAACCACCACGAGCCAACGACCGGACAACCCCACCCGAGCCCGCTCCGCCACCGGCCGCCAAGACACCCGATACTGCTTACTGTCGACCGGCGACATCACCGGCACCAAGGGCTCCGGCCAGAAAACCTGCCGCTCGAAGGGGTATGTCGGCAGCGGGATGTTCCGGCTCCCGGACACCAGCGACGTCCAGTCCACAGCACCCCCGCTGACGTGCAGCGAAGCCAGCGCCGACAACGCCGTCGACGGCTCCGGCCGATCCTTGCGCAACATCGGAGTCGCCCCCGCCAGTGCCGACAACGTCCCGTCCGGACCCAGCTCCACCAGCCGGGTCACCCCGGCCTCACGCAGCCTCGACACCGCGTCGGCGAACCGGACCGGCTCGCGCACCTGCCGCACCCAGTACTCCGGGTCCGTGACATCCGCGTCGGGACTCACCGTGGACATGACGGGGATGCGCGGCTCGGCATACCCGATCCCGCGCGCCACCTCGGCGAACTCCTTCAGCATCGCGTCCATACGCCTCGAGTGAAACGCATGCGAGACCCGCAAATCCCTAGACTTCACCCCGCGCCCGGTCAGCTCGGCCGCGATCTCGGCCAAAACCTCGGCGTCGCCGGACAGCACCGTCGACTGCGGCCCGTTCACCGCGGCCAGGTCCGCGCGGCCCGCCGCGATCTCGAGAACTTCCTGCTCCGACGCCTGCACGGCGAGCATCGCGCCGCCGGCGGGCAGCGCCTCCATCAGGCCCGCCCGGGCGGCGACCAGCTTGCCGGCGTCCGCCAGTGAGAACACTCCGGCGACGTGCGCCGCCGCCAGCTCGCCGATCGAATGGCCGGCCAGGTAGTCCGGCCGGACGCCCCACGACTCCAGCAGGTGGAACAACGCCACCTCGATCGCGAACAGCGCCGGCTGCGTGTACCCCGTCCGGTCGAGCGCCGCCGCGTCGCCGAACACCACCTCGCGCAACGGCCGGTCCAGCGCCGGGTCGAGCACCGCGCACGCCGCGTCGAACGCGTCCGCGAACACCGGGAACCGCGCGTACAGCTCGGCCCCCATCCCGACCCGCTGCGATCCCTGACCGGCGAACAGGAGGCCGGTCGCGCCGTCGCCGGCCTGTCCGGTGACGACGCCCGCGCCCGAGGCGCCCGAGGCGACCGCGGCCAGCCCGGCGAGCGGGTCGGCGCCCGTCACGACCGCCCGGTGGTCGAACACCGCCCGCGCGGCCAGCGACCGGCCGACGTCGGCGACGTCGGCGTCCGAGGCGGAGACGAACTCCAAGAGACGCGCGGCTTGAGCTCGCAGCACCCCTTCCGAGCGGCCCGACAACGGCCAAATCACGTCCGAACCCGAAGCACCGGCCACTTCGAATACTGGCGGCTGTTCGAGGATGACGTGCGCGTTCGTCCCGCTGAAGCCGAACGACGACACGCCCGCCCGACGCGGCCGCTCCGAACGCGGCCAAGGCGTGGCCGACGTCAGCAAAGCCACGGCGCCACTCGACCAGTCGACGTGCCGCGACGGACGGTCCGCGTGCAGCGTCTTCGGCAGCACGCCGTGCTCCAGCGCGAGGACCATCTTGATGACGCCGGCGATCCCGGCCGCCGCCTGCGTGTGCCCGATGTTGGACTTCAGCGAACCCAGCCACAACGGCTGCGAACGGTCCCGGCCGTAGGTCGCCAGCAACGCCTGGGCCTCGATCGGGTCGCCCAGCGCGGTACCCGTGCCGTGCGCCTCGACGGCGTCCACATCGGACGGTTGCAGGCCCGCGTTCGTCAGCGCCGCCCGGATCACCCGCTGCTGCGACGGACCGTTCGGGGCGGTGAGCCCGTTCGACGCGCCGTCCTGGTTCATCGCCGAGCCGCGCAGCACCGCCAGCACCGGGTGCCCGAGCCGCCGCGCGTCGGACAGCCGTTCGACCAGCACGACGCCCGCGCCTTCGCCCCAGCCCGTGCCGTCCGCGTCGTCGGCGAAGGCCTTGCAGCGACCGTCCGCCGCGAGCCCGCCCTGGCGGGAGAACTCGACGAACGCGCCGGGCGTCGCCATCACCGTCACGCCGCCGGCCAGCGCCATCGCGCACTCGCCCGACCGCACCGACTGCGCCGCCAGGTGCAGCGCCACCAGCGACGCCGAGCACGCCGTGTCGATGGTGACCGCCGGGCCACCCAGGCCCAGCACGTACGACACGCGGCCCGACACGACCGAAGCCGCGTTCCCGGTGCCGACGAACCCGCCGAAGTCCTCGCCCGAGCCCGCGAGCACGGCCGGGTAGTCCTGCCCGTTGGTGCCGAGGAACACGCCGACGTCCGGACCACCGGCCGGGTCGACCCCGGCGCGTTCCAAGGCCTCCCAAGCGGTTTCCAGGACGAGCCGCTGCTGCGGGTCCATCGCCAGCGCTTCCCGTGGCGAGATGCCGAAGAACGCCGGGTCGAACTCCGTGACGCCGTCGACGAACGCACCCGCGCCGGTGACGACGCCGGCCGCCGCGAGGCCCGCGACGTCCCAGTGCCGGTCGGCGGGGAAGCCCCCGACCGCGTCACCGCCGGAGATCAGCAGCTCCCACAGGTCCTCCGGGGACCGCACGCCGCCGGGAAAGCGGCAGCCCATCGCCACGACGACGATCGGGTCCTCAGTGGACGCCGCTGCCCGCTCGACCACCGGCGATTCGTCCGTCGTGCCCGCCAGGTGCGCGGCCAGGTCGGCGGCCGTCGGGTAGTCGTAGATCAGCGTCGCGGGCAGGTCCGTTCCGGTGGCCGCGCCGAGCCGGTTGCGCAGTTCGACGGCGGTCAGCGAGTCGAACCCGAGATCCTTGAACGACTTGTCCGCGGCGACCTCCTCGGTGTACCCGAGCACCGCGGCGACCTGGCGCCGGACCAGCGTCAGCATGTCCACATCGGACAGTTCGGCGTCCGGAGCGCCGGCCGCCTCGGGCAGTTCGGTCAGCAGGCGGCTCGGGCGCACGGCGGTGAGGCCGGGACCGAAGACCGGCCAGTCGACGTCGGCGAGCGCGATCGCGACGTCCCCGGCACCCAGTGCCCGGTCGAGCGCGGAGAGCGCGAGGCCGGGGTTCAGCGGCGAGAGCCCGCCGCGTCGCAGCCGGTCGCGGACGACTTCGTCGGCCGCCATGCCGGCGTCGGCCCACGGCCCCCAGGCGAGCGAAGTCGCCGGAAGCCCGCGCGAACGCCGGTACGCGGCCAGCGCGTCGAGGTACGCGTTCGCGGCCGCGTAGTTGCCCTGCCCGGCCGATCCGACGGTGCCCGCGAGCGACGAGAACAGCACGAACGCCGAGAGCTCGCGGCCGGCGGTGGCCTCGTGCAGCTGCCAGGCGGTGGTCGCCTTGGCGCGCAGCACCCGGTCGAGCTTTTCGGGGGTGAGCCCGTCGAGCACGCCGTCGTCGAGCACGCCCGCCGCGTGGACGACGGCGGTCAGGTCCGGCAGGGAATCGACGAGCGCGGTGACCGCGTCCCGGTCGGTGAAGTCGCAGGCCACGACCGTGATCTCGGGCATCGCCGGTTCGGTCGCAGCCGGGCCGCGACGGCTGGCCAGCACGACCCGCGACGCGCCGCGCTCGACCGCCCAGCGCGCGAGGTGCCCGCCGAGGGCGCCGGTGCCGCCGGTGATCAGCACCGTCCCCGTGACCGTCCACGGAGGACATTCGCCGGTCAGCGGTGCCCGCACGAGCCGCCGGGCGAAGACCCCGGAGGGCCGGACGGCGACCTCGTCTTCATCGCCGTCGGCGAGCACTCCGCACAGCCGGTCGAGCGCTCGTTCGTCGAGCGTCTCGGGCAGGTCGACCAAGCCGCCCCAACGACGCGGGTGTTCCACCGCGGCGGATCGGCCGAGTCCCCACACCTGCGCCTGCTCCGGGTGCGTGAGGGGGTCGGAGCGGCCGGTCGAGACCGCGCCGCGGGTCGCGCACCACAGCGGCGCGGACCAGCCGAGCGTCCCGAGAGCCTGCACTAGAGCGAGGGTGTCTTCCACCGCCAGCAGCGAAAGAATTCCGGCGGGTTCGTCTGCTGGCAGCGCGGCGCCGGCCGGGACATGCAGCACGTCCGCACCCCGGTCGCGCAGGCCCTCGACGACGTCGTCGGCACCGTCGCCCACCACGAGCCAGCGGCCGGACAACCGGGTCGCGGTCGTTCCGGTGACCGGGCGCCAGCCGACCCGATAACGCCAGTTGTCTACTGTGGACTCGTCGTGCGCGCGACGGCGCCACGCGGCCAGCGCGGGGACGACGTCGCTCAGCGGGGTCTCCGATGGCACGTCGAGCGCGGTGGTCAAGGCGGCGAGATCCTGCCGCTCGACCGCCGACCAGAACTGCTCCGCGCCGGTGTCCACGACCTCGGCGGACTCGGGCGAGGTGAGCCAGAAGCGTTCGCGCTGGAAGGCGTACGTCGGCAGGTCGACCCGCCGGGCGCCGTCGAGCAGCGCGGTCCAGGCGGGCGTTCCGCCCCGCACGTACAGCTCGGCCAGCGCGGTCAGGACCGACTCCCGCTCGTCACGCCCCGCGCGCAGCATCGCCACGACCGGGACGCCCGCCAGCCCGGCGAGGGTCCCGGCCGGGCCGATCTCGACGAACCGCGTGGTGCCCCGGCCTTCGAGCGCCGTCACGCGGTCGGCGAACCGGACCGGTTCGCGCACGTGTCGCACCCAGTACTCCGGGTCGGTCAGGTCGGCGGGTTCGCCGGTGACGATCGGGATCTTCGGCGCCGAGAAGGTCAGCCCGGCCACGACCTGGCGGAACTCGGCCAGCATCGGGTCCATCAGCACCGAGTGGAAGGCGTGCGACACGGCGAGCCGCTTGGTCTTGCGCCCGCGCGAAGCCAGTTCGGCCGCGGCCGCGAGGACGGCGTCCTCGTCGCCGGACAGCACGACGGAGTCGGCCGCGTTGACCGCGGCGAGGTTCACCCGCTCGCCCAGCAGCGGGGTGACCTCGGCTTCGGTGGCTTGGACGGCGACCATCGCCCCGCCGGCCGGGAGCGCCTGCATCAGCCGGGCGCGCGCGGCGACCAGCTCGCAGGCGTCGGCCAGCGAGAGGATCCCGGCGACGTGCGCCGCCGCCAGCTCGCCGATGGAGTGCCCGGCCAGGAAGTCCGGTTTCACGCCCCAAGACTCCAGCAGCCGGAACAGCGCCACCTCGACGGCGAACAGCGCGGGCTGCGTGTAGCCGGTGTCGTTCAGGGACTCATCCGAGATCGCTTCGGCCAGCGGGAAGTCGAAGCCCGCGCACACCTCGTCGAAGGCCGAGGCGAAGACCGGGAACTCGCGGCGCAGCCCGGCACCCATGCCGATCCGCTGGGAACCCTGACCGGAGAACAGGAAGGCGAGCTTGCCCGTCTTGCCCGCCACACCGTCCACAAGGGACGCGGACGGCGCGTCGGCGGCGAGAGCGTCCAACGCCGTCGCGGCCCCGGCGACGTCGGCGGCCAGGACGACGGCCCGGTGCTCGAACGCCGACCGGCCGGTGACCAGCGACAACGCGGTGTCCGCGAGCGGCTGGCCCGCCGTCAGGTGTTCCCGCAGCCGGGCGGCCTGCTCGCGCAGGGCTTCGCGGGAGCGGGCCGAGAGCGCGAGCGGCACCGGTCCGCCCACCGCGCCCGCCGCGGCGGGCGTGGAGTCGTAGCTTTCCAGGACCACGTGCGCGTTGGTCCCGCTGATGCCGAACGACGAAACGCCGGCGCGGCGCGGAGTCTCACCGGCCGGCCACGCGACGTTCTCGGTGAGCAGCTCGACCGCCCCGGCCGCCCAGTCGATGTGCGGCGAAGGCGAGTCGACGTGCACCGTCCGCGGCAGCAGCCCGTGCCGCATGGACAGCACCATCTTGATCACGCCGGCCACGCCCGCGGCGGCCTGGGTGTGGCCGATGTTCGACTTGACCGAGCCGAGCCAGAGCGGCCGGTCGCGGTCCTGGCCGTAGGTCGCCAGCAGCGCGTGCGCCTCGATCGGGTCGCCCAGGGTGGTGCCCGTGCCGTGCGCCTCGACGGCGTCCACTTCGGACGGTTTGAGCCCCGCGCTCGCCAGCGCGGCCCGGATGGCCTGCTGCTGCGCCGGGCCGTTGGGGGCGGTGAGGCCGTTCGACGCGCCGTCGGAGTTGACCGCGGAGCCGCGGACCACGGCCAGCACCGGGTGCCCGTTGGCCAGCGCGTCGGACAGCTTCTCGACCAGGACGAGGCCGACGCCCTCGGACCAGCCGGTGCCGTCGGCCGCGGCCGCGAAGGGCTTGCACCGCCCGTCGGGCGCGAGCCCGCGCTGGCGGCTGAACTCCAGGAACATGCCGGGGGTCGACATGACGGTGACGCCGCCGACGAGCGCGAGCGAGCACTCGCCGCGCCGCAGCGCCTGGGCGGCCCAGTGCAGCGCAACCAGCGACGACGAGCACGCCGTGTCGACGGTGACGGCCGGGCCCTTGAGCCCGAGCTGGTAGGCGACGCGGCCGGAGATGACCGCGGTCGAGTTGCCGGTGAGCAGGTGGCCTTCGACGCCGTCGGGGAGCGCGGTGAGGCCGGAGCCGTAGCCGGTGGACGTGCCGCCGACGAAGACCCCGGCTTTGGTGCCGCGCAGCGACAGCGGGTCGATCCCGGCGCGTTCGATGGTCTCCCACGCCGTTTCGAGCAGCAGCCGCTGCTGCGGGTCGGTCGCCAGCGCCTCGCGCGGGCTCATCCCGAAGAAGCCGGGGTCGAACTCCGCCGCGTCGTAGACGAACCCACCCTCGCGGACGTAGCTGGTGCCCGCCTGCCCGGCGTCGCCGGAGTACAGCGCCGCCGGCCAGCCGCGGTCGGTCGGGAAGCCCGCCATGCCGTCGCCGCCGGCGGCCAGGAGCTGCCACAGCTGGTCGGGGGTGCGGACGCCGCCGGGGAAGCGGCAGCCCAGGCCGATCACGGCGACCGGCTCGGCGTCCCGGTCCTCGACCTCGCGCAACCGCTGGTTCGCCGCCCTCAGGTCGGTGGTGACCTTCTTGAGGTAGTCGAGCAGCTTCTTCTCGTTGTCGGAGGTCACGCCCCGAACTCCTTGTCGATCAGGTCGAACAGTTCGTCGGCGGACGCGGCCGCGACGTCGTCCGACGGGGCTTCTTCGGGGGCGGTGCCGGTCCACCACGCGAGCAGGCTCTGGAGCCGCTCGGTGATCTCGTCGCGGCCTTCGTAACCCTCGGGCAGCGTCGCGAGCGAACCGCGCAGGTCGTCGACCAGGCTGTTCGCCGACGGCGCCGCCGGAGCGATCTCGGCGAGCAGGTAGCCGGCCAGCTCGAGGACCGTCGGGTAGTCGAACACCAGCGTGGCGGGCAGCCGTTTCCCGGCAACCGCGCCGAGCCGGTTGCGCAGCTCGACCGCGGTGAGCGAGTCGAAGCCCAGTTCGCTGAACGCCTTGCCGGCATCGATGTCCACTGTGGACGCATGGCCCAGCACCGCGGCGACCTGGCCGGAGACCAGGTCCACCACCAGGTCCTCGCGGTCCGCGACCGGGGTCGCGGCCAGCCGCTCGGCCAGGCCCGCCGGCTCGGCCTTCGCGACGGACACGGCCGCCCGCCGCGCCGGGGCGGTGACGAGCCCCCGGAACAGCGGGGCCACCGCGCCCGAGGACGCCAGCGCGGCCGTGTCGACCCGCATCGGCACCACGGCCGCCTCGCCGGAGGCCACGCCCTCGTCGAGGAGGGCGAGACCGAGCTCGGCTGACAGCGGCAGCAGCCCGGCGCGGGCCATCCGGCCCAGGTCCGTCTCGGTCAGGCCGCTGGTCATGCCGACGGCGGCCGACCACGGGCCCCACGCCAGCGCCACCGCGGGCAGCCCGAGGGCGTGCCGGTGGGTGGCGAAGGCGTCCACGAAAGCGTTTGCGGCCGCGTAGTTCGCCTGTCCCGCGCCGCCGAACAGGCCGGCGGCGCCGGAGAACAGCACGAACGCGGTGAGGTCGGCGTGGCGGGTCAGCTCGTCGAGGTGGACCGCGGCGTCGACCTTCGGCCGCAGCACCTTGTCGAGACGAGCGGCGTCCAGCGAGCCGACGACGCCGTCGTCGAGCACCCCGGCGGTGTGCATGACCGCCCGCAGCGGGTGCGCGGCGGGGATGCCGTCGAGCAGCGCGGCCAGCGCGTCGCGATCGGCCGCGTCGCAGGCCGCCACGGTGACAGTCGCGCCCAGTCCGGTCAGCTCGTCCCGCAACTGCTCGGCTCCCTCCGCCGCGAGGCCGCGACGGCTGGTGAGCAGCAGGTGCCGGGCGCCGTGCTCGGTGACCAGGTGCCGGGCCAGCAGCCCGCCCAGGCCACCGGTGCCACCGGTGATCAGGACCGTGCCGTCGGGGTCGAGCGGCGCGGGCACGGTCAGCACGACCTTGCCGACGTGCTTGGCCTGCTGGAGGTGCTTGAACGCCGCGGGTGCGCGGTGGACGTCCCACGCGGTGACCGGAATCGGCCGCAGCACGCCCTGGCCGAGCAGGTCGAGGACCTCGCGCAGCATCTCGGCGATGCGGTCGGGCCCGGCTTCGATGAGGTCGAACGCCTGGTAGGCGACGCCCGGGTGGGCGGCGGCGACGTCGGCGGGGTTCCGGACGTCGGTCTTGCCCATCTCCAGGAACCGGCCGCCGCGTGGCAGGAGCCGCAGCGACGCGTCGACGAACTCCCCGGCCAGCGAGTCGAGCACGACGTCGACGCCCCGGCCCTCGGTGGCCGCGAGGAACCGGTCCTCGAAGTCCAGGGTTCGCGAGGACGCGATCCGGTCGTCGGCGAGGCCGTGCCGGCGCAGCGCGTCCCACTTGCCGGCGCCCGCGGTGCCGAACACGTCGGCGCCGAGGTGCTTCGCGAGCTGGACAGCGGCCATGCCGACGCCGCCCGCGGCCGCGTGGACCAGCACGGTCTCCCCCGCCCGCACGCGGCCGAGGTCGACCAGCGCGTAGTAGGCGGTGAGGAACACGATCGGCACGGACGCCGCCTCGGCGAACGACCAGCCGTCCGGGACGCGGGCGACGAGCCGCTGGTCGGCGACGGCGAGGGGCCCGAACGCGCCGGGGAACATGCCGAGCACGCGGTCGCCGACGGCGAGTCCGGTGACGCCGGGGCCGACCTCGGTGACGACGCCCGCGCCTTCGAGGCCCATCTGCCCGGCCTCGCCGGGGTACATGCCGAGCGCGTTGAGGACGTCGCGGAAGTTGACGCCGGCCGCGCGGACGGCGATCCGCACGTGCCCGTCCGGCAGGGGCTCCACGACTTCCGGGCAGGGCAGCAGCGTGAGGTTTTCCAGCGTGCCCTTGTCGACGATGTCGAGCCGCCAGTGCCCGTCCTTCGGCGCGCTGAGCACACCGCCGGCCGCCTCGGCGCGGACCAGGCGGGCGGCGTGCGGCTCACCGTCGCGAATGGACACCTGTGGCTCGCCGGTCGCCAGCGCGGCCGGGACGGCACCGTAGGACGCTTCCTTGCCGTCGACGTCGACCAGCAGGAACCGGTCCGGGTTCTCGGCTTGGGCCGAGCGGACCAGACCCCAGACGGCGGCGTTGGCCAGGTCGGTCACTTCGCCGCGGTGCGCCACCGCGCCGGAGGTGACGAACACGAGCTTCGCGCCTTCCAGGGCGTCTTCGGCGAGCCAGCGCTGCACGGTGGCGAGCGCCGATCCGGTCGCCGCGCGCACCTCGCCGGGCAAGTCCGCCGCGCGGCCGGGCACGAGCGGCGCGAAGACGACCTCCGGTGGCGTGCCGCCCTCGGCGAGCAGCGCGTCGATGTCCACATAGGACTTCAGCGGGCCGGACGTGCCGAGCTGGACGCCGAGCTTGTGCGGGTCGGGACCGAGCACGGCCCACGAGCCGGTGTCCGGTTCGGACCCGGTGCCCAGCGGCGTCCAGTCCACCTGGAACAGCGAGTCGCGCAACCCGCTGGGCTCGGTCGTCAGCTGGTCCGCGGACACCTGGCGCATGGCGAGGGAGTCCACAGTGGCCACCGGGTGCCCCGCGGCGTCGGCGATGGTCAGCGCCAGTGCGTCCGCGCCGGCCAGGCTCAGCTTGACGCGGAGCGAGTCGGCGCCGGACGCGTGCAGCGTGACGCCCGACCAGGAGAACGGGAGCCTGCTCTGCCCGGACCCGGCCAGGGGCAGGTAGAGCAGGGCCTGCAGGGCCGCGTCGAGCAGGGCCGGGTGCAGGCCGAAGCGGCGTGCGTCGGCGCGGGCCGACTCCGGCAGGGCGATCTCGGCGAACACGTCGTCGCCGGCCCGCCAGGCGGCGGTCAGGCCGCGGAAGGCGTCCCCGTAGGCGAACCCGCCCGCCGCGTAGGTGTCGTAGAAGTCCTCCACCGCAAGGGATTCCGCCTTCGCTGGCGGCCATTCGGACAGCGGTTCGCCGGGATCCCCGGCTTCGACGGCGAGCAGGCCGGTGGCGTGCTGGACCCAGTCCTCGGTGCCTTCGATCCGCGAGTACGCGCTGAAGGTGCGTGTCCCGTCCTCACCGGGTGCGCCGACCGAGCACTGCAGCTGGATGCCGCCACGCGCGGGCAGCACCAGCGGCGCGGCCAGCGTCAACTCGTCCACTCGGGCGCAGCCGGCCTGGTCGGCGGCGCGGACGGCCAGCTCCAGGAACGCCGTGCCCGGCAGGAGAACCTGGCCCATGACCTCGTGCCCGGCCAGCCACGGGTGCGTGGACAGCGCGAGCCGGCTGGTGAACAGCAGCTCGTCGGAGCCGGCCACGGAGACCGCCGCGCCGAGCAGCGGGTGGTCGACCGCGGTGAGGCCGGCGGCCGTGACGTCCCCGAGGGGCAGGCCGGACAGGTGCGGCCAGAAGCGCTGGTACTGGAAGGCGTACGTCGGCAAGTCGACCCGGCGCGCGCCGGTTCCGGCGAACACGGCCGTCCACTCGGGACTCTGGCCGTGGACGTGCAGCTCGCCGACCGCGGCCAGCACGCTGACGCGGTCGTCCCGGCCCTTGCGCAGGGTGGGCACTGCCACGGCCGCGTCGACCATCGGTGTGAGGACGGCGTCCGGCCCGATCTCGACGAACCGGTTGATGCCCAGGCCGTGCAGGGTCGTGACGGCGTCGGCGAACCGCACGGCCGCGCGCACCTGGCCGACCCAGTACTCCGGCGTGACCACGGACGCGACCGCGCCGGTCACCGTGGACACGATCGGCAGGGCCGGTTCGGCGTAGGTGACCTGCTCGGCCACCTTCGCGAAGTCGGCCAGCATCGGATCCATCAACGGCGAGTGGAACGCGTGGGACACCGTGAGCCGCTTGGTCTTGCGGCCCAGTGCGGTGAAGTGCTGCTCGATCTCGTCGAGGTCGTCGCCGGAGACCACGATCGACATCGGCCCGTTGATCGCGGCGATGCTCACCGTGTCCGTGAGCAGCGGCGTGACCTCATCCTCGGTGGCCGACACAGCCAGCATGCCGCCGCCACGCGGGAGTGCCTGCATCAGCCGGCCGCGCGCGGCGACCAGCCGGCACGCGTCGGCCAGGGAGAACACCCCGGCGACGTGCGCGGCGGCCAGTTCGCCGATCGAGTGCCCGGCCAGGTACTCGGGGCGGACGCCCCAGGACTCGAGCAGACGGAACAGTGCCACCTCGACCGCGAACAGCGCGGGCTGGGTGTAGCCGGTCTCGTTCAGCAGGTCCTCGTCGCCGAAGACGATGTCGGCCAGCGGCCGGTCCAGCTCGGTGTCGAAGTGCGCGCACGCGGCGTCGAACGCCTCGGCGTACACCGGATATTCGGCGTACAGCTCGCGGCCCATGCCGAGCCGCTGCGCGCCCTGTCCGGTGAACAGGAACGCGATCCGGCCTTCGCTCGTCGGACCGGGGAGCGGCCCGTCGGCGAGATCGCGCAGACTCCGCCGCAGCTCCTCGGTCTCGGTGCCGATCACCACCGCGCGGTGCTCGAACGCCGAGCGGCCGGTGGCCAGGGACCAGCCGACGTCGGCCGGCCGCTCGTCGGCCAGGCGGTCGGCGAGCTGCGCGGCCTGCGCTCGCAGCGCGGCTTCGGACCGGCCCGACAGCACCCACGGCACCGGACCCGACCACACCGACTCGGCCGCAGCGGGCTCTTCGGGGGCCTGCTCGACGATCACGTGGGCGTTGGTGCCGCTGACGCCGAACGACGAGATCCCGGCTCGGCGCGGGTGCCCGTTGGGCGACCACTCGACGGCGTCGGACAGCAGCCGGACGTCGCCCGCGGTCCAGTCCACATGGGACGACGGGACGTCGGCGTGCAAGGTCTTCGGCAGGACGTCGTGGCCGAGCGACAGGACCATCTTCATGATCCCGGCCGCGCCGGCGGCGGCCTGCGTGTGCCCGATGTTGGACTTGACCGAGCCGAGCCACAGCGGCCGGTCGCGGTCCTGCCCATAGGTGGCGAGAACGGCCTGCGCCTCGATCGGGTCGCCCAGCACCGTGCCGGTGCCGTGCGCTTCGACAGCGTCCACTTCGGACGGTGCCAGCCCGGCGTCGGCCAGTGCCGCGCGGATGACCCGCTGCTGCGACGGGCCGTTCGGGGCGGTGAGGCCGTTCGACGCGCCGTCCTGGTTGACCGCACTTCCGCGGACCAGCGCGAGCACCGGGTGCCCGTTGCGGCGGGCGTCGGAGAGCCGTTCGAGGAGCACCATGCCGGCGCCCTCGCCCCAGCCGGTGCCGTCGGCGTCGTCGGAGAAGGCCTTGCAGCGGCCGTCGAGCGCGAGGCCGCGCTGGCGGCTGAACTGGATGAACCCGGACGGCGTCGACATGATCGTGACGCCGCCGGCCAGCGCGAGGGAGCACTCCCCCGACCGCAGCGCCCGCGCGGCGAGGTGCACCGCGACCAGCGACGACGAGCACGCCGTGTCTACCGTGACGGCCGGGCCTTCGAGGCCGAGCGCGTAGGAGATCCGGCCGGACACCACGGATCCCGCGTTGCCGGTCATGGTGTAGCCCTCGACGCCCTCGTCGTCGCCGAGCGCGAGCAGCGGGGTGTAGTCCTGGCCGTTGGAGCCGGCGAAGACGCCGACCGGGCCGCCGCGCAGCGACGCCGCGTCGATCCCGGCTCGTTCGATGGCCTCCCAGGCGGTTTCGAGCAGCAGGCGCTGCTGCGGGTCCATGGCCAGCGCTTCGCGCGGGTTGATGCCGAAGAACGCGGCGTCGAACCGGCTGGCGCCGTCGAGGAACCCGCCGCGGCGGGTGTAGGACGTGCCCTGGTGGTCGGGGTCCGGGTCGTAGAGCGCGTCGAGGTCCCAGCCGCGGTCGTCGGGGAAGTCGGTGATCGCGTCCGCGCCGCCGGACAGAAGGGCCCACAGGTCCTCGGGCGAACGCACGCCGCCGGGGAACCGGCACGCCATCGAGACGATGGCGATCGGGTCGTCCTCGACGGCCTTCGGCGTGACGTCCACAGTGGACGTCGTCTCGACCGGTTCGCCCAGCTCGCCCTTGAGGTGCGTGACCAGGGCGGTCGTGGTCGGGTAGTCGAAGATGAGCGTCGCGGGCAGCTTGAGTCCCGTTGCGACACTGAGGCGGTTGCGCAGGTCGACCGCGGTCAGCGAGTCGAACCCGAGGTCGGTGAACGCGCGGTTCGGCTCGACGTCACCGGGCCCGGCGTACCCGAGCACGCCGGCGACCTGGGTGCGGACGAACTCGAGCACGTCACGCTCGCTCAGCCCGACGGCCGGGGTGGTCTCCCCCGCGGCTTCGATCGCCTGCCGCGCCTCGGGGATGCCGAGCAGCAGCGGGCTCGGCCGGACGGCGGTGAACGACGGCACGTACCGCGCCCAGTCGACGCCCGCCACGGTGAGGGTGGTCTCGCCGTGGTCGAGGGCCTGCTGCAGCGCCGAGATCGCCAGCTCCGGGTCGAGCGCGTGGATGCCACCGAGCCGCTGCCGTTCGGCGACGGCGGTGGCGTCGGCCATGCCGGTGTCGGCCCACGGGCCCCAGGAGATCGAGGTCGCGGCCAGCCCCAGCGAGCGCCTGTGCTCGGCGAGCGCGTCGAGGTAGGCGTTGGCGGCGGCGTAGTTGCCCTGGCCGGACCCGCCCCAGACGCCTGCCGTCGAGGCGAAGGAGACGAACGCCGACAGGTCGAGGTCCTTGGTCAGCTCGTGCAGGTGGAACGCGGCGAGTGCCTTGGGCTTGAGCACGCCCATCAGCCGGTCCGGGGTGAGCGAGTCCAGGACGCCGTCGTCGAGGACACCGGCCGCGTGGACGACGGCGGTCGGCGGGTGCTCGGCCAGCACCGCGGCGAGTGCGTCGCGGTCGGCGACGTCGCAGGCCACGACGGTCGCCTCGGCACCGAGCGCGGCGAGTTCGTCGCACAGTTCGGCCGCGCCCGGGGCGTCCGCGCCGCGACGGCTGGTGAGCACCAGCCGTTCGGCGCCACGCCCGGCCAGCCAGCGGGCGACCTTCGCGCCCAGACCACCGGTACCACCGGTGATCAGCACGGTGCCTTCCGGCGTCCATTCGCGGGCCGGCGGCGTCGAGCCGAGCGGCGAGCGCAGGAGCCGTCGGGCGAAGACGCCGGACGCGCGGACGGCGACCTGGTCTTCGTCACCGGTGAGCGCCGCCACCACCCGGGCGGTCGCGCGGTCGTCGAGGTCGGCGGGCAGGTCGAGCAGGCCGCCCCAGCGGCCGGGGAGTTCGAGCGCGGCGACGCGGCCGAGGCCCCACACCGGCGCCTGGGCGGGGTTGCGGAGCGCGTCGGCCTTGCCGGTCGACACCGCACCGCGCGTGAGTGTCCACAAGGGAGCGTCGCCGATCGCTTGGATCAGGGTCAGCGTGTCGACGAGCCCGCGGTAGGACACGTCGGTCCCCAGCAAGGAGACGATCCCCGCCGGTTCGATGCCCCCGATCCGCTCGGCCAGGGTGGCTCGGTCGATCCCGGACTCCACCTCGACCGTGACCGTCTCGGCACCGAAGCGGTCCAGCGGCAACGCGGTCTCGTCGCCCGGTCGGCGCACGACGAGCCAGGTGCCGTCGAGGCGTGGCGAGGCGTCGGCCGTGACCGGCTGCCAGCCGACGCGGTACCGCCAATTGTCCACTGTGGATTCTTCACGGCGCTGCCTGCGGTAGGCGGCCAGCGCGGGCAGCAGGTCTTCGACGGCTCCCGCGTCGATGCCGAGCGTCTTCGCCAGCTCACCGGCGTCGTCGCGTTCGACGGCCGACCAGAACCCGGCGTCGGCGGCGTCCGAGGCCGCGGCGACGTCACCCGGGCCGGGCAGCGTCGGCCAGTAGCGCTGCCGCTGGAACGGATACGTCGGCAGGTCCACCATGAACCCGGTCAGCGCGAAGTCCACGTCGACGCCGCGCGCCCACAGCTCGCCGGCCGAGGTGAGGAAGCGGGTGAGCCCGCCCTCGTCGCGGCGCAGCGAACCGGTGACGACGGCGTCGTCGAGGGTTCCGGCGATCGCGGTGCCCAGCACGGGGTGCGCGCTGGACTCGACGAACACACCGAAGCCCTGCTCGCCGAGCGCGACGGTGGCGGGCGCGAACAGCACGCGCTGCCGCAGGTTGCGGTACCAGTAGGCGGCGGTCAGCTCGGTGGTGTCGAGCCAGTCGCCGGTGACGGTCGAGTAGAACGGGATCCGGGCTTCACGCGGGGTGACCGGCGCGAGGACGTCCAGGAGCTCGGCTTCGATCGCCTCGACGTGCACGGAGTGCGACGCGTAGTCGACCGCGACCTTGCGGGCCCGGACGCCGTCGGCGGCGTAGCGGGCCACCAGTGCGTCGACCTGGTCCGGGTCGCCGGAGACGGTGACCGCAGCGGTCCCGTTCAGCGCGGCGATCGACAGGCCGTCCGGTAGTTCGATCTCCTCGGCCGGCAAGGCGATCGACGCCATCGCACCGCGCCCGGCCAGCGACGCCCGGATCACCTTGCTCCGCAACGCCACGACGCGGGCACCATCCTCAAGGGACAGTCCACCGGAGACGCAGGCCGCGGCGATCTCGCCCTGGGAGTGCCCGATGACGGCGTCGGGCCGGACGCCGTAGGACTCCCACAGCGCGGCGAGCGACACCATGACCGCCCAGCAGGCCGGCTGCACGACGTCGACCCGCTGGAGGGCTTCCGCGTCACCCAGGACGTCGGCGAGCCGCCAGTCCACGAACGGTTCGAGCGCGGCGGCGCACTCGGCGAGCCGCTCGGCGAACACCGGCGCGGCATCGGCGAGTTCGAGGGCCATGCCGACCCACTGCGAGCCCTGGCCGGGGAAGACGAACACGGTCTTGCCGGGCGTCCCGGCGACCCCGCGCACGGCGGGATCGGTCAGGCCGGCCAGCAGCGCGTCCCGGCCGGCGCCGACGACGACGGCCCGGTGCTCGAACGCCGACCGCGTGGTGGCCAGGGAAGCGGCGACATCGGCGATGTCCTCTGTGGACAAGACGGCGGCCAGCCGTTCGGCCTGGCGCTGCACGGCGTCGGCCGTCCGGCCGGACAGCAGCAGCGGCACGACGGACTCCGAGCATTCGGGCCGCTCGGTGGCCGGCTGGGAGAACTGCTCCAGGATCAGGTGCGCGTTCGTGCCGCTCATGCCGAACGACGAGACGCCCGCCCGGCGCGTGCCCTCGGGCCACGGCCGCGTCTCGGTGAGCAGGCTGACGTCGCCCGCGTCCCAGTCGACGTGCGGCGACGGGACCTCCGCGTGCAGCGTCTTCGGCAGCAGGCCGTGCCGGATGGCCTGGACCATCTTGATCACGCCGCCGACGCCGGACGCCGCCTGCGCGTGCCCGACGTTCGACTTGAACGAGCCCAGGTACACCGGCCGGTCCGCGGGCCGCTCGCGGCCGTAGGTGGCGATGATCGCCTGCGCCTCGATCGGGTCACCCAGCTTGGTACCGGTGCCGTGCGCCTCGACGACGTCCACATCGGACGGTGTCAGCCGCGCGTTGGCCAGCGCCCGCCGGATCACCCGCTGCTGCGACGGCCCGTTCGGGGCGGTGAGGCCGTTCGACGCGCCGTCGGAGTTGATCGCGGAACCCTTGATCACCGCGAGCACGCGGTGGCCGTTGCGCTCGGCGTCGGAAAGCCTTTCCAGCAGCAGCATCCCGGCGCCCTCGGCCCAGCTCGCGCCGTCGGCGTCGGCTGAGAACGGCTTGCTACGCCCGTCCGCGGCCAGCGCCCGCTGGCGGCTGAACTCCACCAGCGAGACCGGGGTGGACATGACGGTCACGCCGCCGGCGAGGGCGAGGGTGCAGTCGCTCTCCCGCAGCGACTGGCAGGCCCAGTGGATCGCGACCAGCGACGACGAGCACGCCGTGTCGATCGAGACCGCGGGGCCTTCCAGGCCGAAGGTGTAGGCGACGCGGCCGGACAGCACGCTCGGCGAGTTGCCGGTGCCGAGGAAGCCCTCGAAGCTGTCGGTCGCGGCGCCGAGGAGGCCGCCGTAGTCCTGGTAGGTGATGCCGGCGAAGACGCCGGTGCGGCTGCCGCGCAGCGTGGCCGGGTCGATCCCGGCGCGTTCCATCGACTCCCAGGACACTTCCAGGAGCAGGCGGTGCTGCGGGTCCATCGAGACGGCCTCGCGCGGGCTGATCCCGAAGAAGCCGGGGTCGAACGCGCTCGCGTCGTGCAGGAACCCGCCCTCGCGGGCGTAACAGGTGCCCGGCGCGTCGGGGTCGGTGTCGTAGAGCGCCTCGAGGTCCCAGCCGCGGTCGGTGGGGAACGGCGAGATCGCGTCACGGCCCTCGGCGACCAGCCGCCAGAGCTCGTCGGGGTCGGTGATGTCGCCGGGGTAGCGGCAGGCCATACCGACGATGGCGATCGGCTCGTCGACCGCCCGGGTGACGGCCTCCTCGGCGACGTCTTCCTCGCCGAACAGCTCGGCGTGCAGTGCCTTCGCCAGCGCGACTGGGTTCGGGTGGTCGAAGACCGACGTCGCGGGCAGCCGCAGGCCGGTCACGGCGTTGAGCGCGTTGCGCAGCTGGACGGCGGTCAGCGAGTCGACGCCCAGTTCCTTGAACGCGCGGTCGGCGCCGACGGCCTCGGGTCCATCGTGCCCCAGGACCAGCGCGGCTTCGGTGCGGACGAGGTCGAGCAAAGCCCGGTGCCGGTCGGTCTCGGGCAGCCGCGCGAGCTTCTGGTGCAGGGCGTTGCCCGCGTCGGCCACCTGGGCGACCACACGGCGCGTCTTGGCCTTCGCCGGGGTGTGCTCGACGACGCGGAGCGCACCCCGCGTCCCCAGCAGGTCGAACGTCTCATCAGGCCGGCAGGCCAGCGCACTGTGCGCGACGGCTTCGAGCACCGCGGTCTGCGCCGCGACCAGGCCGGCGCCGCCCGCGGCGGTCAGGACCACGAGGTGGACGTCCAGCTCGGCGAGGTTGAGGGCGATGTCCGCGCGGTCGCGCAGGTCGGCCGGTCCCTCGGCGAGTCCGATGTGGACGGCCGTGGTCACGTCCGGGATGGACCGGAGCGCCCGCGCCAGTTCGTACCGGTCGGCGGGGTCGCAGGCGACGAGCTCGGCGCCCGGCACGGCTGCTTCGCCCAGCACGACGAGCCGCTGGACGCCCCGGTCCTCGACGAGGTGCCGCGCGACGGCGGCGCCCAGTTCGCCGGACGCGCCGGTGAGCAGCACGGTCCCTTCGGGCTTCCAGGCGTCCGGCGTGACCACGGCGGTCTGTGGCTCGTAGCCGACCTCGCCGCGCACCGCGAACCGATCCGCGACCGGCTCGACGGCGGCGCCGTCGACGAGGGCGAACCGCCCGGGGTGCTCGGCCAGCACCGGCTCCACGGCACCCCAGACGGCGGCTTCCACGACGTCGGGAACTTCGCCGTCGGTCACGGCCACCGCGCCTCGGGTGACGAAGACCAGCCGCGACGTGGCGAACCGCGGGTCGGCCAGCCAGGACGTGACGAGCGCCAGCGCCCGCTGCGCCGAAGCCCAGACGGCCCAGGTGAGGTCATCGGTGTCGTCGGGCCGGCAGGAGGCGAAGACGACCTCGGGCACCTCGCCGGCGGCCGCCAGCTCGGCGAACTCCTGGTAGGTGGGCAGCTCCGCCGGCCCGGGGTCACCGATCGCCGCGGCCGGTCGTGAGTGGGAAACCGGGTTAGAACACTGTTTCTCACTCACGACCCATTCGACGCGGTGGTGCGTGGTGGCCGCGCGACGGGTGGCGGGGCGCAGGGTGACGGCGTCGGCCGTGGCGACGACCTGGCCCGTCGGGTCGGCCAGCGTCAGCCGGACGGCGCTGCCCGTCCGGCGCAGGCGGACGCGCAGCTCGGTCGCGCCCGTCGCGTGCAGGCTGACGCCCGACCACGAGAACGGCAGCATGTCCGGCAGGTCGGCGAAGGCCAGCGCGTGCAGCGCCGCGTCGAGCAGCGCCGGGTGCAGGCCCCACTCCGCGGTGGCGGTTCCGGCGGGCAGGGCGACCTCGGCGTAGACGTCGTCGCCCACGCGGTACGCCGCCCGCAGGCCCTGGAACGTCGGCCCGTAGGCGAACCCGGCCGCCGCGCGCTGGGTGTAGAAGTCTTCGATCGGCAGGGCGCCCGCCGGCGGCCATTCCGTCAAGGTATCCGAAGTGGACAGACCGGCGGCGAGGGTGCCGGCGGCGTGCCGGACCCAGCCGTCGCCGCGGGTGTGGATGCCGAACGCGCGGCGGCCGGCGCCGTCCGGGGCCTCGACGCGGACCTGCACCGGCACGCCGCCGCGCTCGGGCAGGACCAGCGGGGCTTCCAGGACCAGCTCTTCGACCTGGTCGCAGCCGGCCTCGTCGGCCGCGCGCAGCGCCAGCTCCACGAAACCCGCGCCGGGGAACAGGATCTCGCCGTCGACGCGGTGTTCGGCCAGCCACGGCGCACCCTCGGCCGACAGGAGCCCGGTGAGCACGACACTGTCCGCGCCGGCCAGTTCCACCGCGGCCGACAGCAGGCCGTGCGCCGCACCGGACTGCCCGAGCGACGCGGGGTCGCCGTCGACGTCCGGCACCTCCAGCCAGTACCGCTCGCGCTGGAACGCGTAGGTGGGCAGCTCGACGCGCACGCCGTCACGCAGGACCCGCGCCCACTCCACCCCGGCGCCGTCGACCTGCAGCTCGGCGAGCGCCGACAGCAGCGTGCGGACTTCGGGACGGTCGGCCCGCAGCGCCGGCACGGCGAGAGCTTCATCGGAACACTCCGCGACCATCGCGGAGAGGACCCCGGCCGGGCCCAGTTCCAGGAACCGGGTCACGCCGCGCCCGGCCAGCGTCCGGACGCCGTCGGCGAACCGGACGGTCGCGCGGACCTGCCGGACCCAGTACTCCGGGTCGCCCAGCTCGGCCGCCGAAGCGAGCGAGCCGGTGACGTTCGACAGCACCGGCACGGCCGGCTCGTGGTAGGTCAGCCCCGCCGCGACCGCGCGGAACGCGGCGAGCATGCCGTCCATCCGGGCCGAGTGGAACGCGTGGCTCACCCGCAGCCGCCGGGTCTTCTCGAACCGCGTGGCGACCGCCAGCACGGCGTCTTCGTCACCGGAAAGCACGACCGACGACGGCCCGTTGACCGCGGCCAGCGACACGCCGTCGGTCAGCAGCGGCGTGACCTCGTCCTCGGTGGCCGCGACGGCCACCATCGCCCCGCCCTCGGGCAGCGCCTGCATCAGCCGCGCGCGGGCGGCGACGAGCGTGCACGCGTCCTCGAGGGACAGCACCCCGGCGACGTGCGCGGCGGCGAGCTCGCCGATGGAGTGACCGCCGACGAAGTCGGGCCGCACACCCCAGTCTTCGAGCAGCCGGTACAGCGCCACCTCGACCGCGAACAGCGCGGGCTGGGTGTACTCGGTCCGGTCCAGCAGCTCGCCGGCCTCGATGACGCCTCGCAGCGGCCGGTCCAGCTCGGCGTCGAAGTACGCGCACACCGCGTCGAACGCTTCGGCGAACGCCGGGAACTCGCGGTACAGCTCGCGGCCCATGCCGATCCGCTGCGCGCCCTGGCCGGTGAACAGGAACGCCGTGCGGCCGGGCGCGGCCGTCCCGCGCACCACCCCGGCGGACTTGGTCCCCTCGGCCAGCGCGGCGAGCCCGGCCCGCAGTGCGGCGTCGTCCTCCGCCAGCACGACGGCGCGGTGCTCGAACGCCGAGCGGGTCGTCGCCAGTGACCAGGCCAGGTCGGCCGGGTCGGTCTCCGGGAGCCCGAGCAGCCGCGCGGCCTGCGCCCGCAGCGCCTCCGCCGACCGGCCGGACAGCGCCAGCGGGACGAGCCCGGTGCGGCGCGGGCGCGGCAGCTCCGGTTCGGCCGCCGGGGCCTCTTCGATGATGACGTGCGCGTTGGTGCCGCTGACGCCGAACGCCGACACCCCGGCCCGGCGCGGCGGACCGCCGGCCGGCCACGGCATCGCTTCGGTCAGGAGCGAGACGCTGCCCGCCGTCCAGTCCACTTCGGACGACGGCCGCGCGGCGTGCAGGGTCTTCGGCAGCAGCCCGCCTCGGAGGGCGAGCACCATCTTGATCACCCCGGCGACCCCGGCCGCGGCCTGGGTGTGCCCGAGGTTGGACTTCAGCGAGCCGAGCAGAAGCGGGCGGTCGCGGTCCCGGCCGTAGGTGGCCAGCAGCGCGTGCGCCTCGATCGGGTCGCCGAGGCGGGTGCCCGTGCCGTGCCCCTCGACGGCGTCCACATCGGACGCTTCGAGTCCGGCGTCGGCGAGCGCGGCCCGGATCACCCGCTGCTGCGACGGGCCGTTCGGGGCGGTGAGCCCGTTGGACGCGCCGTCGGAGTTCACCGCGGAACCGCGCACGACGGCCAGTACGGTGTGGCCGAGCCGCTGGGCGTCGGAAAGCCTTTCCAGCACGAGCATGCCGACGCCCTCGGACCAGCCGGTGCCGTCGGCGCCGTCGGCGAACGCCTTGCAGCGGCCGTCCGGCGCGAGGCCGCGCTGCCGGCTGAACTCGACGAACGCGCCGGGGTTGGCCATCACGGCGACGCCGCCGGCCAGCGCCAGCGTGCACTCGCCCGAGTGCAGGGACCGGGCGGCGAGGTGCAGCGCGACCAGCGACGACGAGCACGCGGTGTCCAGCGTGAGGGCCGGGCCCTCGACGCCGAGGTGGTAGGCGATCCGTCCGGAAAGGACACTGCCCGCGTTGCCGGTGAGCAGGTGCCCGCCGAGGCCTTCGGGGGCTTCGCGCAGGCCGGCGGCGTAGCCCGAGACGCCCGCGCCGACGAACACGCCGGACCGGCTGCCGGCCAGCGACCGCGGGTCGATGCCGGCCCGTTCCAGGGCCTCCCAGGAGCTTTCGAGCAGCAACCGCTGCTGCGGGTCGGTGGCCAGCGCCTCGCGGGGGCTCATCTCGAAGAAGGCCGCGTCGAACTCGCCGGCGCCGGTCAGGAAGCCGCCGTCGCGGGAGTAGCTCTTGCCCTCGGCGTCGGGATCCGGGTCGTAGAGGCCCTCGACGTCCCAGCCGCGGTCCTCGGGCCAGGCCGAAATGGCGTCGCCGCCGTCGGCCAGCAGCCGCCACAGGTCTTCCGGTGAGGTGATCCCGCCAGGGAGGCGGCAGCTCATGCCGACGATCGCGATCGGCTCGTCGGCGTCCTCGACCCGCTGGACGGGGACGGTGGATGTTTCGGTGCCGAACAGCTCGCGGCCCAGGAAGTCCGCGAGGACGGTGGCCGACGGGTGGTCGAAGACGAGCGTCGATGGCAGCTTCAGCCCGGTGACCGCGCTCAGGCGGTTGCGCAGCTCGACGGCGGTCAGCGAGTCGAAGCCCAGGTCGCGGAAGGGCCGGTCCACCACGACCGACGCCGGGTCGGCGTGCCCGAGGGCGGCGGCGGCTTCGCGTTGGACGAGGTCCAGCAGCTCGCCGGCGGTCAGCTCCCGGGCCGGGGCGGCGGCGACCGCGACGTCGAGCGCGGCGCGGACCTCGGGCAGGTCGCCGAGCAGCGCGCTGGCGCGGACCGAGGTGAAGCCGGGGGCGAACCGCGCCCAGTCGACGTCGGCGACGGTCACGGCGGTGTCGCCGGCCTCGATGGCCTGACGCAGTGCGGTGATCGCGAGGTGCGGGTCGAGGGGCCGGAGACCGCGGCGGCGCAGGTGGTCCTCCGCGCCCTCGTCGGCCAGCATGCCACCGCCCGCCCAGGGGCCCCAGGCGACCGACGTCGCGGCCAGCCCGGCCGCGCGGCGGCGGCGGGCGAGGCCGTCGAGGTAGGCGTTCGCGGCCGCGTAGGCGCTCTGGCCACCGCTGCCCCAGACGCCGGCGATGGAGGAGAACAGCACGAACGCGTCGAGTTCGCGGTCGCCGAGGACGGCGTCCAGGTTCGCGGCGCCGGCGAGCTTCGCGGCGGTGAACCCGGCGAACTCGGCCACGCCGAGCCCGGCCAGAGGCGCGGACTGGGCGACCCCGGCGGCGTGCACGACGGCCCGCAGCCCGTCGAGGCCGTCGACCAGCGCGGCGACGGCCTCGCGGTCGGTGACGTCGCAGGCCGCGACGGTCACGGTGACGCCGAGCGCGGTCAGCTCGTCACGCAGTTCGGGCGCGCCGGCGGCGTCGAGGCCACGGCGGCTCGTCAGAACCAGGTGCTCGGCTCCGGTGCGGGCCAGCCAGCGGGCGACCTCGGCGCCGAGCGCCCCGGTCCCGCCGGTGATCAGCACGGTGCCACGCGGCCGCCACGACGTGCCGGACGTCGTCGCGGGAGCGCGTTCGAGGCGTGCGGCGAAGACGGCGGAGTCGCGGACGGCGACCTGGTCCTCGGTCCCGCCCAGGACGCTGGCCAGCCGGGCGACCGCGCGGTCGTCGAGGATGGCGGGCAGGTCCACCAGGCCGCCCCAGCGACCGGCGTGTTCGACGGCGGCGGTGCGGCCGAAGCCCCAGAGCGCGGCCTGGGCCGCGCTGCGGACGGTGTCGGCGCGGCCGACCGAGACCGCACCGGAAGTGGCGCACCACAGCGGCGCGGCGTCGCCGAGCGCCTGCACGAGCTCCAGGGTCGCGGCGAGGCCGACCGTGATCTCCGGGGCGTCCGGCGCGGGACGCTCGTCGAGGGCGAGCAGCGACAGCACGCCCGCGAAGTCACCGTCGATGCCGGGCAGGTCGGCGGGGCGCAGCGGGACGCAGTCGATCCCCGCGGTCAGCGCGGCCAGGACGTGCGGCTCGACGCCGCGCTCCGGGAGCACCAGCAGCCAGGTGCCCGGGGTTCCCTCGGCCGGCTTCAGCGGCCGCCAGTTCACGGCGTAGCGCCAGTTGTCCACAGTGGACAGATTCGCGCGGTCGCCGTGCCACCGGGCGAGCAGCGGCAGGGCGGTTTCGAGGCCGGCCAGCTCGGCCTCGGCGACGTCCAGGGTCGAGGCGAGCGCGCACAGGTCCGCGGTCTCGACCGCCGACCAGAACTCGCCGTCGACGACGTTCGCCGTCGCCGTTACGGCTTCGGGCGTGCGGGGCCAGTAGCGTTCGCGCTGAAACGGGTAGGTGGGCAGCACGACGAACGACGCCGGGCGCAGCACCGCGGCCCAGTCCGGGGCGTGCCCCGAGACGTAGAGGTGGGCCAGCGCGGCGAGCAGCGTCCGCTCCTCGGGCCGGTCCTTCCGCAGGGTCGCCGTCGCGGACAGGTTTTCCTGTGCCAGCGCGGCGAGCACCCCGTCCGGACCCAGCTCGACGGACCCGGTGACGCCCAGTCCGCTCAGCGCGGTGACGGCGTCGGCGAACCGCACCGGCTCGCGGACCTGGCGTACCCAGTACACCGGGGTCAGGATCTCGTCCCCGGCCAGTCGACCGGACACAGTGGACACCAGCGGGATCTTCGGCGCGTGGAAGGTCAGGCCGTCGGCGATGGCCGCGAACGCGTCCAGCATCGGGTCCATCAGCGCCGAGTGGAACGCGTGCGACACCGTGAGCCGCCGGACCTTCCGGCCCAGCGCGGCGAAGTGCCGCTCGATCGTCTCGACGGCTTCGACTTCGCCGGAGACGACTGTCGCTTGTGGACCGTTGATCGCGGCGAATCCCACGTCGTCGCCCAGTACGGCGGCGACCTCGTCCTCGGTCGCCTGCACCGCCAGCATCGCGCCACCTTCGGGCAGCGCCTGCATCAGGCTCGCCCGGGCCGCCACCAGCGTGCAAGCGTCCTCGAGGGACAGAACTCCGGCGACATGCGCGGCGGCCAGCTCGCCGATCGAGTGCCCGGCCACGTAGTCCGGCCGGACGCCCCACGACTCCAGCAGGCGGAACAACGCCACCTCGACCGCGAACAACGCGGGCTGGGTGTGCCCGGTCTCGTCGAGTGCCGAAGCGTCCCCGAAGACGACCTCGCGCAACGGCCTATCCAACGACGAGTCCACCAGCGCGCAGACCGCGTCGAACGCGTCCGCGAACACCGGGAACCGCTCGTACAGCTCCGCACCCATCCCGACGCGCTGCGAACCCTGGCCCGAGAACAGGAACGCCGTCTTACCGGCGTTCTGCTTGCCCCGCAGGAGGTTCGCCGCCGGACCGCCGGCCGCGAGGGCTTCGAGGCCGGTCGCCAGCTCGGCGAAGTCCGCGCCGAGCACGACGGCCCGGTGCTCGAACGCGGCGCGTCCGGCCAGGCCGGCGGCCACGTCCGCGACGTCGGCGTCGCGCAGCCGCAGCAGGTCCCGGGCCGCGTCCCGCAGGGCCGCCTCGGACCGTCCGGAAAGGACCCATGGCACGAGCCCGGCCTCGGTGCGCGGCATTTCGGCCGCGGGCACGCCTTCGAGGATGACGTGGGCGTTCGTGCCGCTGACGCCGAACGACGACACGCCCGCGCGGCGCGGTCCGTCGTGCTCCGGCCAGTCCCGTGACTCGGTCAGCAGCGCCATCGCGCCGCTGTCCCAGTCGATGTGCCGCGACGGCCGGTCGACGTGCAACGTCTTCGGCAGCAGTCCGTGACCGAGGGAGAGGACCATCTTGATGATCCCGGCGACGCCCGCCGCGGCCTGGGTGTGCCCGATGTTGGACTTCAGTGAACCCAGCCACAGCGGGTGTTCACGGTCGTGGCCGTAGGTGGCCAGCAGCGCCTGCGCTTCGATCGGGTCGCCCAGCGTCGTCCCGGTGCCGTGGGCTTCGACGGCGTCCACATCGGACGGTTCGAGGCCCGCGTTCGCCAGTGCCGCCCGGATCACCCGCTGCTGCGAAGGACCGTTCGGGGCGGTCAGGCCGTTGGACGCGCCGTCCTGGTTGACGGCGCTGCCCCGGACGATCGCGAGTACCGGGTGCCCGTTACGGCGCGCGTCGGACAGCCGCTCGACGAGGATGAGGCCGACGCCTTCACCCCAGCCCGTGCCGTCCGCGCCGTCGGCGAACGCTTTGCACCGGCCGTCCTCGGCCAGGCCGCCCTGCTTGCTGAACTCCAGGAACGCACCCGGCGTCGTCATCACGGTCACGCCGCCGACGAGCGCCATCGACGACTCGCCCGAGCGCAACGACTGCGCGGCCCAGTGCAGCGCCACCAGCGACGACGAGCACGCGGTGTCGACCGTGACCGCGGGTCCTTCCAGACCCAGCACGTACGAGATCCGGCCGGAGACGACCGAGCCGGCGTTCCCGGTCCCGGCGTGGCCGTCCGAGCTGCCTTCGCCGGCCTCGCGCAGCAACGCCGCGTAGTCCTGGCCGTTGGTTCCGATGTAGACCCCGACCTGCGAGCCGCGCAGCGACAGCGGGTCGATGCCCGCGCGCTCGAACGTCTCCCACGACGTCTCCAGCAGCAGCCGCTGCTGCGGGTCCATCGCGAGGGCTTCCCGCGGCGAGATGCCGAAGAAGCCCGCGTCGAAGTCGGCCACGCCGTCGAGGAAGCCGCCATGGCGCGTGTAGCTGGTGCCTTCGTGGTCGCGGTCGGGGTGGTACAGGTCGGCCAAGGGCCAGCCGCGGTCCTCGGGGAAGGTGCCGACCGCGTCGCGGCCGCCTTCGAGGAGGTCCCACAGGTCTTCGGGCGATCGCACGCCGCCGGGCAGGCGGCAGGCCATCGACACGATGGCGAGCGGCTCGTCCTCGACGGCCGTGGCGGACTGCGTCACGACCGGCGTCGCGGCGGATCCGGCCAGCTCTTCGCGCAGGTAGCCGGCGACGGCGGCCGGGGTCGGGTAGTCGAACACCAGCGTCGCGGGCAGCGCGCGCCCGGTCGCGGCGCCGAGGCCGTTGCGCAGCTCGACGGCGGTCAGCGAGTCGACGCCGAGGTCCTTGAACGCCCGCTCGGGGTCGACCGCGTCCGGGCCAGGATAGGCGAGCACGGCGGCGGCCTGAGTGCGGACGACGTCGAGCAGGAGCGCCTGCTGGTCCTCTGTGGACAGTGCGGCCAGCCGGGCGGCCAGGGGCTGCTCTTCGCGGGTGGGCATCGCGTCCCGCGCCTCGGGCAGGTCGCCGAGCAGCGGGCTGGGGCGGGTGGTGGTGAACCCGGGCACGAACTTCGCCCAGTCGACGTCGGCGACGATCGGGTTCGCTTCCCCGCCGCCGATCGCGCGGCGCAGGGCGGCGACGGCCAGGCGCGGGGCCATCGGCGGCACGCCGCCCCGGCGCATCCGGTCGGCGACCAGGTCGTCGGCCGCCATGCCGCTGCCACCCCACGGGCCCCAGGCCACGGAGGTGGCGGGCAGCCCGGCGGCGCGGCGCTGCCCGGCCAGCGCGTCGAGCCCGGCGTTGGCGGCGGCGTAGGCGGCCTGCCCGACCGCGCCGAGACTCCCCGCGAAGGACGAGAACAGGACGAACGCGGACAGCGCGCGGTCGCGGGTCAGCTCGTCGAGGTGGCGGGCGCCGTCGACCTTGGGCCGGAAGACGGTGTCCAGCTGCTCGGCGGTGACGCCGTCGAGCACGGCGTCGTCGAGGACGCCGGCGGTGTGGATGACGGCGTCGAGGTCGGGCAGTCCGTCGAGGAGCCCGGCCACGGCGTCGCGGTCGGCGACGTCGCAGGCGGCGACGGTGATCCGGGTGCCGAGCGCGGTCAGCTCGTCGCGCAACGCCGTCGCGCCCGGGGCGTCGAGACCGCGGCGGCCGGCCAGGACGAGGTGTTCGGCCCCGGCCTCGGCGAGCGTGCGCGCGACGACCGCGCCCAGCGCGCCGGTGCCGCCGGTGATCAACACGGTCCCGGCGGGCGCCCACGGCTCGGCGGCCGGGCCGGTGGCCCGGGTCAGGCGGCGGCCGAAGACCCCCGAAGAGCGCAGCGCGACCTGGTCCTCGGCCGAGGTCAGGACGGCGGCCAGCCGGTCGAGGGCTCGCTCGTCCAGTTCGGCGGGCAGGTCGACGAGACCGCCCCAGAGCTGCGGGTACTCCAGGGCGGCGACCCGGCCGAAGCCCCACAGCGGGGCCTGGTCCGGCGCGGTCAGCGGGTCGGACTGCCCGGTGGAGACAGCACCTTGCGTGGCGACCCAGACGGGGGCGGTCGTGGTGCGGACCAGCTCGATGGTGCGCAGCAGGGCTTCGGTGTCCCAGGCCAGCAGGGAAAGCACACCTTCCACTGCGGAGTGCTCGGCCAGCTGGTCGAGGGTGACGGGGACAAAGCCGCGGCCTGCCAAGGCGTCGAGCACCGGCGACGTGAAGTCCGCCGAAGGGACGACAGCCAGCCAGGTCCCGGAGAGCGGCTTCTGCGCCGGGGAAACAGGAGCCCAGCCGATCCCGTACCGCCATGCGTCCACAGTGGACTTTTCCTGGCGCTTCGCGCGATAGGCCGACAGCGCGGGCAGCAGGTCGCCGGCGGCGCCCTCGGGCAGGTCCAGCACCTCGGCGAGAGTCCCGGCGTCCACAGCGGACCAGAACTCGTCGTCCCCGGCTCCGGTGGGGACCGACGGCTCCAGCCAGTAACGCTGACGCTGGAAGCGGTACGTGGGCAGGTCGACCCGGTGGCCACCACCGAGGACGGCCGCCCAGTCGGGTCCGTGGCCGGACACGTGCATCCGGGCGAGCCCGGTCAGCGCGGCGGTCGTCTCGGGACGGTCGCGGCGCAGGAGCGCGGCCACGGCCGCACCGGCGGGCACGCAGTCCTGGGCGAGCGCGGCCAGCGCGCCGTCGGGGCCCAGCTCCAGGAAGCCGGTCACCCCGGCCTCGGTCAGCCAGCCGACGCCGTCGGCGAAACGCACAGCCTCGCGGACGTGCGAGACCCAGTACTCGGGCGAGGTCAGCCGGTCGGCGAGGGTGCCGGTGACGTTGGAGACGACCGCGATCTTCGGCGGGTGGAAGGTGAGGCCGTCGAGGACCCGCCGGAACTCGGCCAGCATCCCGTCCATGCGCGCGGAGTGGAACGCGTGGGAGACGTCGAGGCGTTTCGTCTTGCGGCCCAGCCCGGCGAACCGCTCGGCGGCGGCCAGCACGACGTCCTCGTCGCCGGAGAGCACGATCGACGACGGACCGTTGACGGCGGCGATCGAGACCCCGCCGGCCGGCACCACCTCGTCCTCGGTCGCCTGCACGGCGACCATCGCGCCCCCGGCGGGCAGCGCCTGCATGAGCCGGCCGCGCGCGGCGACCAGCGTGCACGCGTCAGCGAGGGAAAGCACGCCGGCCAGGTGCGCGGCGACCAGCTCGCCGATGGAGTGGCCCAGCAGGTAGTCCGGCTGGTAGCCCCAGGACTCGGCCAGCCGGTAGAGCGCCACCTCGATCGCGAACAGCGCGGGCTGGGTGTGCGCGGTCTCGTCGAGACGCTCACCCGAGTCGATCACCGTCCGCAGTGGACGGTCGAGGTGCCGGTCGAACTCCGCGCACACCTCGTCGAAGGCGGTGGCGAAGACCGGGAACCGTTCGTGCAGCTCGCTTCCCATGCCGAGGCGCTGGGAACCCTGGCCGGTGAACAGGAAGGCCAGCTTCCCCGGCCGGATCGCGCCACGCACCAAACCCGGCGCGACGCCGTCCGCGGCGATGGCGTCGAGGCCGCGCAGCAGCTCGTCCCGGCCCTCGGCGAGGATGACCGCGCGGTCGTCGAGAGCGGCCCGGCCGGTCCCCAGCGACCAGGCGAGGTCGGCCAGGTTTTCCGCTGAGGCAATGGTCCGGATGCTCGCGGCCTGCTCGCGCAGGGCGGCCGCGCCGCGCGCGGAGACCAGGAACGGCCAAGGTCCGGCCGCGGCCGGGACTTCTTCGGTCTCTTCCGCCGCGGGTGGTTCGGAGAGCAGGACGTGCGCGTTGGTGCCGCTGACGCCGAACGCGGACACGCCGGCGCGGCGGGGCGCGTCGCGCTCCGGCCACGGCATCGGCTCGCCCAGCAGCTCGACCGACCCGGCCGTCCAGTCCACGTGGGACGACGGCTCGTCCAGGTGCAGGGTGTGCGGGAGGTGCCCGTGCCGCAGGGCGAGGACCATCTTGATCACGCCGGCCGCGCCGGAGGCGGCCTGGGTGTGCCCGATGTTGGACTTCACCGCGCCGACCCGCAGCGGCCGGTCTGCCGGGCGGTTCTGCCCGTAGGTGGCCAGCAGCGCCTGCGCCTCGATCGGGTCGCCCAGCGTGGTGCCGGTGCCGTGCGCCTCGACGACGTCGACGTCGGCGGGCGAGAGCCCGGCGGCGGCCAGTGCCGCGCGGATCACGCGCTGCTGGGACGGACCGTTCGGGGCGGTCAGGCCGTTGGACGCGCCGTCGGAGTTGACGGCCGAGCCCTCGATGACGGCGAGCACGGGGTGGTTGCGGCGGCGCGCGTCGGACAGGCGCTCGAGCAGCAGCAGGCCGACGCCCTCGCCCCAGCCGGTGCCGTCGGCGGCCTCGGCGAACGGCTTGCAGCGGCCGTCACCGGACAGGCCGCCCTGGCGGGCGAACTCGAGGAAGACGGCCGGGGTCGACATGATCGTCGCGCCGCCGGCCAGGGCGAGGGAGCACTCGCGCTTGCGCAGGGCCTGGCAGGCGAGGTGCAGGGCGACCAGCGCGGACGAGCACGCCGTGTCGACCGTGACCGCGGGCCCTTCAAGGCCGTAGCTGTAGGCGAGCCGGCCGGACAGGACGCTGCCCGCGTTGCCGGTGAGCAGGTGGCCGGCGACCTCGCCGGTCTCGCTGCCCAGGCCGTACCCGGACGGCGTCGAGCCGACGAAGACCCCGGCGGACGTGCCGGTCAGGGAGCCGGGGTCGATCCCCGCGCGTTCGAAGACCTCCCAGGACACTTCGAGCAGCAGCCGCTGCTGCGGATCGGTGGCCAGTGCCTCACGCGGGCTGATCCCGAAGAACGCCGGGTCGAACGTCGTGGCGGTGTCGATGAACCCGCCGGTGCGCGCGTAGTCGCCGCCGGTGACGTCCCAGCCGCGGTCCGCCGGGAACGCCGACATCGCGTCGGTCCCGGCGGAGACCAGGTCCCAAAGATCCTCCGGGGAGGTCACGCCGCCGGGGAACCGGCAGCCCATCGCGACGATCGCGATGGGCTCCTTCTCCCCCGCCTCCAGGTCTTGGAGGCGTTGCCGGGTCTCGGCGAGGTCGGTCGTGACCCACTTCAGGTAGTCCCGGAGCTTCTCTTCGTTCACCAGCGCCCTCGCCTGTGGTCCTCCACCGGCGAGGGCATCTACGACCTGCCGAGCTCCCGGTGGATGAAGTCGAAAATTTCGTCGTCCGTCGCGCCTTCGAGCTGCTGGGCGGCCCGGGGACGCCCGTCGGACGCCCGGGTCTCTCCCAGCTTGTTCAGCATGGTCTGAAGTCGGCTGGTGATTTGCCCAAAGGCGTCATCGTCTGGGGAAACCCCTGAAACCAGCGCCTCGATCCGGTCCAGCTCACCCAGGACCGAGACCTCCTCGCCGACCAGGGCCGACAGCAGGAACCCGGCCAGCGCGGACGGCGTCGGGTGGTCGAAGACGAGGGTGGCGGGCAGCTTGAGCCCGGTCGCCGCGCGCAAGCGGTTGCGCAGCTCCACCGCGGTCAAGGAGTCGAAGCCGATCTCCTTGAACGGCCGGTTCGCGTCGATCTCCTCGGCGCCCGCGTGCCCGAGGACCCGGGCGATGGCGTCGCGGACGTGGTCGAGCACCACGCGCTCCTGCTCGACGGCCGGCAAGCCGGTCAGCCGGCTCGCGAAGTCCGCCGTCTCGGCCTCCGCCGGCCGGGCGTCGAGGGCCCGGCGGACCGCGGGGAGGTCGTCGAGCAGCGGGCGCGGCCGCGCGGCGGTGAAGCCCTGGACGAACCGCTCCCAGTCGACGTCGGCGACGGTGAGGACGGTCTCGTCGCGGTCGATCGCCTGCCCCAGCGCGAGCAGGGCCCGCTCCGGCGGCATCGCGCCCACACCCCGGCGGCGCAGGTGCTCCTCGGCGTCGTTGTCGCCCGCCATGCCCGCGCCCTGCCAGGCGCCCCACGCGACGGAAGTCGCGGTGAGCCCGCGGTCACGACGGCGCTGGGCGAGCGCGTCGAGGAACGCGTTGCCCGCCGCGTACGCGCCCTGGCCACCGCTGCCCCAGACGCCGGCGTTGGAGGAGAACAGGACGAACGCGTCGAGGTCGTCGAGGAGCTCGTCCAGGTGCGTGGCGCCGGCGACCTTGGCTCGGACGACCTCGGCGAACTCGGTCAGCTCGGTGTCGTCGAGCGCGGTGCCCTGGACGATCCCGGCCGCGTGGAAGACGGCCCGGACGGGCTCGCCCAGCCCGTCGAGCAGCGCTTTCAGGGCCGTCCGGTCGGCGACGTCGCAGGCGGCGATCGTCGTGTCCGCGCCGAGGGCGGTCAGCTCCTCGCGGAGTTCGGCCGCGCCGGGTGCTGCCTCGCCCCGCCTGCTGGTGAGCACCAGGCGCCGGGCGCCGCGGCCGGCGAGCCAGCGCGCGACGTGGGCGCCGAGCGCGCCGGTGCCGCCGGTGATCAGCACGGTGCCGTCCGGTCGCCAGTCGCGAGCCGGCACGTCGTCGCCGACCGGGGCCGGCACCAGGCGGCGGGTGAGCACCCCGGACGCGCGGACGGCGACCTGATCCTCGTCGCCGGCCGCGGCCAGGATCGACGTCAGCCGCTGCCGGTCACGCGCATCGGTCGTTGCGGGCAGGTCGACCAGGCCGCCCCAGCGGTCGGCGTGTTCGAGGCCGATGACCCGGCCCAGCCCCCAGACCTGGGACTGCGCCGCGTCGGTGACGGTGTCGGCGCGGCCGGTGGCCACCGCGCCCGCCGTGGCGAGCCACAGCGGGGCGGCGATCCCGGCGTCGCCGAGCGCCTGGGTCAGGAGCAGGGTGTTCGCGACGCCGCGCGGGAGCACCGCGTCTCCGGTCCCGTCGAGGGCCAGCAGGGAGAGGACGCCGTCCACCGGGGGGAGGTCGACCAGCTGCTTGCCGAGCGCGGCCCGGTCGGTGGCCCCGACGGTGATTGGGACGACGGTCGCGCCCTCGACAGCCTGACGCCCCGCCTCGATCCAAGGGTGGTCGCTGCCTTCGGGCGTCACGAACAGCCAACTCCCCGGCAGGGGTTTCTGTTCGGTGGCGAAGGGTTTCCAGGTGATGCGGTACCGCCAGCCATCCACAGTGGATTTCTCGAGCCGGGTGCGCCGCCAGGACGCGAGCGCGGGCAGGACGTCGCCGAGCGGTTCCGGCGCGACGGCGAGGGTGCCGGCGATCGACGCCAGGTCCTCGCGTTCCACCGCGGCCCAGAAGCTGTCGTCGACCGGGTAGCCGGTGGCCGCCACGGGCGTCTTGGGCTTCGGCCAGAAGCGCCGGTGCTGGAACGGGTAGGTGGGGAGGCCGACCGTGCGGGTCTCGGGGACGAAGGTCCGCCAGTCGACGTCGTGCCCCTGCGTCCACAGCTCGGCGACCGACGTCAGGAACCTGTGCCGGCCGCCTTCGCCGCGGCGCAGGGTGCCGACGACGACGCCCGGGGTGTCGTCGAGGGTCTCCTGGATGGCGGACAGCAGCACCGGGTGCGCGCTGACCTCGACGAAGAAGCGGTGCCCCCGCTCGACGAGCGCGCGGGTCGTGTCCAGGAAACGGACCGGCTCGCGCAGGTTCCGGTACCAGTAGCCGGCGTCGAGGGTGGCGGTGTCGACCGGCTCGGCGGTCACCGCGGAGTAGAACGGCACGTCACCCGTGCGGGGGCTCAGACCGGCCAGGACCTCGTGCAGTTCGTCGCGGATGCCTTCGACGTAGACGGAATGGGAGGCGTAGTCCACCGGGATGCGCCGGGCGCGGATGTCCTTTTCGGTGCACTGGGCGATCAGCTCGTCCAGGGCGGCCGGGTCGCCGCACACGACCGTCGATGTCGGGCTGTTGTAGGCCGCGATCGCGACGCCCTCCGGCAGCAGGTCCGTGACGCGGCCGACGTCGAGCGCGATCGAGGCCATGCCGCCCTTGCCCGCGAGTCCGGCGGCGATCGCCTTGCTGCGCAGCGCGACGACCTTCGAACCGTCCTCGAGGGACAGTCCACCCGCGACGACCGCGGCCGCGATCTCGCCCTGGGAGTGCCCGGCGACGGCGTCCGGCTCGATCCCGTGCGCTCGCCAGAGTGCGGCCAGGGACACCATCACGGCCCAGGACGCGGGCTGCACGACATCGACCCGCTTGAGGGCTTCCTCGTCGCTCAGGACGTCGGTCAGCGACCAGTCGACGTGCGGGGCCAGCGCAGCGGCGCATTCGGCGATCCTCCGCGCGAAGACCGGCTCGTCGAGCAGGTCGACGGCCATCCCGACCCACTGCGCGCCCTGACCGGGGAAGACGAACACCGTCTCCCCCGCGGCCCCGGCTGTCCCGGTGACGGTCGTGGTCGGTTCGCGGTGGTCGGCGAGGATGACCGTGCGGTGCTCGAAGGTCGACCGGGTGCTCACCAGCGACCAGGCGATCTCGGCGACGCTCCCGGGCACCTCGGCCAGCGCGGCGACGCGGTCCTGGACCGCTGCCTCCGAGCGGGCGGAGATCACCCACGGAGCTTCTTCGCCCTCCACTGTGGACTCGGTCGGCGCTTCGGGAACCTGCTCCACGATGATGTGCGCGTTCGTGCCACTGACGCCGAACGACGAGATCCCGGCGCGACGCGGTCCCTCGTGCTCGGGCCACGGGCGCGACTCGGTCAGCAGGGAGACCGCACCGCTGTCCCAGTCGACGTGCCGCGACGGCTCGCCGACGTGCAGGGTCGCGGGCAGCACGCCCTGGCGCATCGCGAGGACCATCTTGATGACCCCGGCGACACCGGCGGCGGCCTGCGTGTGCCCGACGTTGGACTTGATCGAACCCAGCCACAGCGGTTCTTCGCGGTCCCGGCCGTAGGTCGCCAGCAAGGCCTGCGCTTCGATCGGGTCGCCCAGTGTCGTGCCGGTGCCGTGCGCTTCGACCGCGTCCACATCGGACGGCGTCAGGCCCGCATTCGCCAGCGCCGCACGGATCACGCGTTGCTGCGACGGGCCGTTGGGCGCGGTCAAGCCGTTCGACGCGCCGTCCTGGTTGACGGCACTGCCGCGGACGATCGCGAGCACCGGGTGTCCGTTGCGACGCGCGTCGGAAAGCCGTTCGACGAGGACGACGCCGACGCCTTCGCCCCAGCCGGTGCCGTCGGCCTCGTCGGCGAAGGCCTTGCACCGGCCGTCCTTCGCGAGGCCGCGCTGCCGGCTGAACTCGACGAACAGGCCGGGAGTCGACATGATCGTGACGCCGCCGGCCAGGGCCAGCGAGCACTCGCCCGCGCGCAGCGACTGGGCGGCCAGGTGCAGGGCGACCAGCGACGACGAGCACGCCGTGTCGACGGTCATCGCCGGGCCTTCCAGCCCGAGCTCGTAGGCGATCCGTCCGGAAAGGACACTGCCGGCGCTGCCGGTGGCGAGGTAGCCGTCGACGCTCGCCTCGCCGAAGTGCAGCGCCGCGGTGTAGTCCTGCCCGTTGGTGCCGGCGAACACGCCGACCGGCGCGCCGCGCACGGCCAGGGGGTCGATGCCCGCGTGCTCCAGCGCCTCCCAGGAGGCCTCCAGCAGCAGCCGCTGCTGGGGGTCCATGGCCAGCGCCTCGCGCGGCGAGATCCCGAAGAACTCGGCGTCGAACCGGTCGGCACCGGCCAGGAAACCGCCTTCGCGCACGTAGGTCGTCCCGGCGTGGTCGGGGTCCGGGTCGTAGAGCGCGTCGGTGTCCCAGCCGCGGTCGGCGGGGAACTCCGAGACGGCGTCACGGCCCTCGGCGAGCAGCGCCCAGAGCTCGGCCGGGTTGCGGACCCCGCCGGGGAACCGGCAGCTCATCCCGACGATCGCGATGGGCTCGTCGGTGTTCTGCACCACCACTACCGACGCTTCTTCGGCTTCGCCCAGCAGTTCCGCGCGCAGGTACGCCGCCAGCGCGGTCGCCGTGGGGTAGTCGAACGCGAGGGTGGCCGGGAGCCGCAGCCCGGTGGCGGTGTCGAGGCGGTTGCGCAGCTCGACGGCGGTCAGCGAGTCGAACCCCAGCTCCTTGAAGGTGCGGCCGGCCGCGACGTCGTCGGCCGAGCGGTGGCCGAGTGCGTGCGCGACCTGTTCGCGCACCAGCTTGAGCAGGAGCCGGTCGGCGTCCGTCGTGGACAGTCCGGCGAGCTCGAGCGGGTCCGCGGCGGCGGGTGCGAGCTGCCGGACCTCGGGCAGACTGGCGATGAGCGGGCTCGGGCGGTGCGCGGTGAGCGCGGCCGCGAACCGGCCCCAGTCGACGTCGGCGACGGTGACCGCCGGGCTACCGCTCTCGATCGCGGCGCGCAACGCGGCGATCGCCCGGTCGGGCCGCAGCGGGGCGAGCCCGGTGCGCCCGAGGTGCTCTTCGGCGGCGGCCGCCGTGGCCATCCCGCCGTCGGCCCAGGGGCCCCAGGCGACCGACGTCGCGACCAGGCCCTGGGCGCGGCGCTGTTCGGCGAGGGCGTCGAGGGAGGCGTTGGCGGCGGCGTAGTTGCCCTGCCCGGCCGCACCGAAGGTGCCGGCGAAGGAGGAGAAGAGGACGAACGCGTCGAGCCCGGTGGTGAGTTCGTGCAGGTGCCGGGCGGCGACGGCCTTCGCGTCGACGACCTCGGCCAGGCGTTCCGGGGTGAGGGCTTCGAGGACCCCGTCGGCCAGGACACCGGCGGTGTGCACGACCGCGGTGAGTTCGCCGACGGACTCCAGGGTCGCTTCGAGCGCGGCGCGGTCGGTGACGTCGCAGGCCACGACGTCGACGCGGACGCCGAGCCGGGTCAGCTCGGCTTCGAGGTCGCCGGCACCCGGCGCGTCGGGGCCCCGCCGGCTCGTCAGGACGAGCCGCTCGGCTCCGGCGCCGGCCAGCCAGCGCGCGACGTGCTTGCCGAGCGCGCCGGTGCCGCCGGTGATCAGGATCGTGCCGCTGGGCTGCCAGGGCGTCGCCGGACGCGGGGTGCGGCGGACGAGGCGGCGGGCCAGTACCCGCGTCCCGCGGACGGCGACCTGGTCTTCGCCGGTCGCGCCGCCGAGGATCGCGCGGACCGTCTCCTCGTCGGCGTCGGCGGACAGGTCGACGAGGCCGCCCCAGCGGTGCGGGTGCTCCAGCGCGACCGTGCGCCCGAGGCCCCAGACCATCGCCTGGACGGGGTCCGGCACGTCCCCTTCGGCCGCGGCGACCGCGCCCCGGGTGACGCACCACAGCGGCGCGTCGATCTCGGCATCACCGAGGGCTTGGACCAAGGCAAGCTGACCTTCGACGTCCAAAGTGGACACAATGCCGTCGAGGTCGCGGCCCCGCAAGCGTTCGGCGAGGGAGGCACGATCGTCTTCGGCGGTGACCTCGAGGACGTCGTCGAAGAGGTTCGGGTCCGCGCCGGCGGGGACCACCGCGAGCCACCGGCCGCCGAGCCGAGCGTCACCGGGGTCGACGGGTGCCCAGGTGACTTCGTACTGGCCGGCCGGGGCCTGGCCGCGCTCGCGCCAAGCCGCCAGAGCCTGGAAGTCGCCGCTCTCGACGGCCGCCCAGAACTGCGCGTCCGGCGCCGGCCGGCTCTCCAGCCAGAAGCGCGTGCGCTGGAACGGGTACGTCGGCAGCGTGACGTCGCCACCGGAACGCCCGGGGTACGCCGCGTGCAGGACCGCCTGCCAGTCGACCGTGTGGCCCCGCGTGTGCGCGTCGCCGAGGGCGGTCAGCAGGCTCGCGTACTCGGCACGGTCCTTGCGCAGCAAGGGAACCGTGGGGAACGCGGCCAGCGCCGAGAGCACGCCGCCGTGGCCGAGTTCGAGCCCGCGCGTGACACCGAGCCCGGCGAGCGCGGCGGACGCGTCGGCGAACCGGACGGGCTCGCGGACCTGACGTACCCAGTACACCGGGGTCAGGATCTCGTCCCCGGCCAGTCGACCGGACACAGTGGACACCAACGGGATCTTCGGCGCGTGGAACGTCAGGCCGTCGGCGACAGCCGCGAACGCGTCCAGCATCGGGTCCATCAACGCGGAGTGGAACGCGTGCGACACCGTGAGCCGCCGGACCTTCCGGCCCAGCCCGGCGAAGTGCGCCTCGACCCCGTCGACCTCGCCGGAGACCACCACGGCGTCGGGTCCGTTCACCGCGGCCAAGCTCACGCCGTCGTCCAGAGCGGCGACGACCTCGTCCTCGGTGGCTTGCACCGCCAGCATCGCGCCGCCGTCGGGCAGCGCCTGCATCAGGCTCGCCCGCGCCGACACCAGCGTGCAAGCGTCCTCAAGGGACAGAACTCCGGCGACGTGCGCCGCGGCTATCTCGCCGATCGAGTGGCCCGCGACGTGGTCCGGGACCACTCCCCACGATTCCAGCAGCCGGAACAACGCCACCTCGACCGCGAACAGCGCCGGCTGTGTGTACCCCGTCCGGTCGAGCGCCGGAGCGTCGCCGAAAACGACTTCGCGCAACGGCCTATCGAGGGAAGAGTCCACCAGCGCGCAGACCGCGTCGAACGCGTCCGCGAACACCGGGAACCGCTCGTACAGCTCCGCACCCATCCCGACCCGCTGTGACCCCTGGCCCGAGAACAGGAACGCCGTCTTGCCCGGCTCCGCGAGTCCGGGAGTCGTCGCGGCGAGGCCGGCGAGCAGGTCGTCGCGACCGTCTCCCACGACGACGGTCCGGTATTCGAAGGCCGACCGCGCGGCCAGCGCCAGCGCGATGTCGGCCGGGTCGCCGTCCGGCAGCGCGCGGACGGCGTCACGCACCGCCTGCTCGGTCCGGCCGGAAAGCACCCACGGCACAACGCCTTCGGAAGGTACATTGTGGACGGACGGAACCGCGGGCGGCTCCTCGATGATGACGTGCGCGTTGGTCCCGCTGACCCCGAACGACGACACACCCGCCCGACGCGGCCGGTCACCGCGCGGCCACCCTTGTGCCTCGGTCAGCAGGCGCACCTCGCCGGACGTCCAGTCGACCCGGTCCGACGGCCGGTCGACGTGCAGCGTCTTCGGCAGCGTCGCGCCGCGCAGGGCGAGGACCATCTTGATGACGCCCACCGCGCCCGACGCCGCCTGCGTGTGGCCCACGTTGGACTTCACCGAACCGAGCCACAGGGGCCGCTCGCGGTCTTGGCCGTACGTCTCCAGCAACGCCTGCGCCTCGATCGGGTCGCCGAGCGTCGTGCCCGTTCCGTGCGCTTCGACGGCGTCCACATCGGACGGTGCCAAGCCCGCGTTGGCCAGCGCCGCGCGGATCACGCGCTGCTGCGACGGGCCGTTCGGGGCGCTCAAGCCGTTGGACGCGCCGTCCTGGTTCATCGCCGACCCGCGCAGCAGCGCGAGCACCGGGTGGCCGAGGCGTCGCGCGTCCGACAGGCGCTCGACCAGCACGAGCGCGACGCCCTCGCCCCAGCCGGTGCCGTCCGCCGCCTCGGCGAAGGACTTGCACCGGCCGTCGCCGGCCAGGCCGCCCTGCTTGGCGAACTCCTGGAACGCGCCCGGCGTCGCCATCACCGTCACACCGCCGGCCACCGCCATCGACGACTCGCCGGAGCGGACCGACTGGGCGGCCAGGTGCAGCGCCACCAGCGACGACGAACACGCCGTGTCGACGGTCACCGCGGGACCTTCGAGACCGAGCACATAGGACACCCGGCCGGACACGACCGCACCGGCGTTCCCGGTGAGCAGGTGCCCTTCGACCTCTTCCGCGGCCTCGGCGTGGCCGGTCGCGTAGCCCTGCGTGCCGCAGCCGACGAACACCCCGGCCGCGCTGCCGCGCAGGGAGCGCGGGTCGATCCCGGCGCGTTCGAAGACCTCCCACGCGCTCTCCAGCAGCAGCCGCTGCTGCGGGTCCATGGCCAGGGCTTCCCGCGGGGAGATCCCGAAGAAGCCGGCGTCGAACTCGTCGGCGTCGTGGACGAACCCGCCGACGCCGTCGACGTCCCAGCCTCGGTTCACAGGGAAGGCCGACAGCCCCTCGGCGCCGGCGGAAACCAGGTCCCATAGGTCTTCCGGCGAGCGCACGTCACCGGGCAGGCGGCACGCCATCGACACGATCGCGATCGGCTCGTCGACGTCCACCTGGGACACCAGCTGATCGGCCGCCACGGGGCCGGCGTCGAGCAGCTTGTGCCCCAGCAGCGCGGCGAGCCGCCGCGGGTCCGGGTGGTCGAAGAGGACGACGGCGGGCAGCTTGAGCCCGGTCGCCGCGACGAGCCGATTGCGCACCTCCAGGGCGATCAGGGAGTCGACACCCAGGTCGCGGAAGGCCCGGTCCGGCTCGACCGAGCCCGGCCCGGGGTAGCCCAGGACGGCGGCGGTCTCGGCACGCACGAGATCGAGCAACGCCTCCGCTCGCCCCGCCTCGGTCAGGCCGGAAAGCTTTTGCGCCAAGGAAGAGTCCGCCTCGACCGGCGTCGTCGCGAGGGCGTCGCGGACCTCGGGCAGCTCGTCGAGCAGGGGCCGCGGGCGGGCCGCGGTGAAGGCGGGGGCGAATCGCGCCCAGTCCATGTCCGCGACGGACAGGAACGTCTCGTCCGCGTCGAGCGCCTGACCGAGCACGGTGAGCGCGAGCGCGGGGTCCATCGCGCGGATGCCGCGGCGGCGCAGCTGCTCGCCCGAGTCGTCGCCGGTCATGCCCGCGCCGGCCCACGCGCCCCACGCCACCGATGTCGCGGTCAGGCCGCGGTCCCGGCGGTGCTGCGCCAGCGCGTCGAGGGCGGCGTTGGCCGCGGCGTACGCGCCCTGGCCGCCGCCACCCCAGACACCGGCGTTGGAGGAGAACAGGACGAACGCGTCGAGGTCCCCGGTGAGCAGGGCGTCGAGGTTGGCGGCACCCTCGACCTTCGCGCGCAGCGTCTCGGCGACTTCGGCGCGGTCGGTGTCGGCGAGGGCGGCCGAGCGGCCCACGCCGGCCGCGTGCACGACGGTGCGGGGTTCGATGCCGGCGAGCAGGGCGGCCAGCGCGTCGCGGTCGGCGACGTCGCAGGCGGCGATGGTCACCTCGACGCCAAGCGCCGTCAGCTCTTCACGCAGCTCAGCGGCGCCGTCGGCGTCGGGGCCGCGGCGGCTGGTCAGCACGAGGTGCTCGGCACCCGCGCCGGCCAGCCAGCGGGCGACGTGCGCGCCGAGGGCCCCGGTACCGCCGGTGACCAGCGCGGTTCCGCTCGTCCGCCACTCGCGGGCGGTGCGGCCGAGCGGCGCCGGGACCAGACGGCGGACGAGGATCCCGGCCGCGCGGATCGCGACCTGGTCCTCGCTCGCCTCGCTGAGCACCCGGGCCAGGCGGCCGAGCGCGCGGTCGTCGAGGGTTTCGGGCAGGTCGACCAGGCCACCCCAGCGGTCCGGGTGCTCCAGGCCCACGACCCGGCCCATGCCCCAGATCTGCGCCTGTGCGGGGTGGGTCAGCCGGTCGGAGCGGCCGGTGGAGACGGCGCCGCGGGTCAGCAGCCACAGCGGCGCGGACACGGCGCGGACCAGCTCGATGGTGGCGTAGAGACCATCGTCGGCGAAGGCGAGCAAGGACAGGACACCGGTGACGCCTTCGGTGGGCAGCTCGGGGAGCTGAGCGCCGGGTTCGACGGTCAGCAGGACCGGCTCGGCGCCGTGCGCGGCCAAGCCCTCGACGAGGGCGTCGGCCGGGTATCCGGAGGGGGCGACGACCAGCCAGCGGCCGGTGAGCTCCGCCGCGGGCGGGTTGGCCGGCTGCCACGCGATCCGGTAGCGCCAGTTGTCCACAACGGACTGTTCGGTGCGGCGCTTGTGCCATTGGGCCAGCGCGGGCAGGACGTCGGCGATCGCCGTCGTATCGACGTCCAATGACGCGGCGAGAGCGTCGGCGTCCCCACTGTCCACAGCGGACCAGAACTGGTCGTCGGCCGCGCCGGCGGTTTTCTCGGCGGCGGTCAGCCAGTAGCGTTCGCGCTGGAAGGGATAGGTGGGCAGGTCGGTGAGCCGCGCGCCGGGGAACAGCCCGGCCCACTCGACCGACGCGCCACGGCTCCACAGCTCGGCCAGCGACGTCAGGAAGCGCGGCAGGCCACCTTCCCCGCGACGCAGCGACCCCACGACGATGGGCTCGTCCAGAGTGTCTTCGACGGCGGCGGCGAGCACGGGGTGGGCGCTGACCTCGACGAACGTGGTGAACCCCGCCGCGGCCAGGCCGCGCACGGCCGTGTCGAACAAGACCGTCCGACGCAGGTTCCGGTACCAGTAGGCGGCGTCCATGACGCTGGTGTCGATCCGCTCGCCGAGCACCGAGGAGTGCAGCGGGAGCACGGCTTCGCGCGGGGTGATCGGGGCGAGCGCGGTGAGCAGCGGGGCCTCGATGGCCTCGACGTACGCGGAGTGCGACGCGTAGTCCACCGGGATCCGGCGCGCGCGGATTCCTTCTGCGGTGAGGGTTTCGACGAGTGCGTCGAGGGCTTCCGGCTCGCCGGAGAGCACGACCGAGCCCGGGCCGTTGACCGCCGCGACGCTGATCCGCTCGTCGAGTCGCGCGGTGATGTCCTCAAGGGACAAGGCGACGGAGGCCATCCCGCCCTTGCCTGCGAGTTCTTCGGCGATGAGCTTGCTCCGGAGGGCGACCACGCGCGCACCGTCCTCAAGGGACAGTCCACCCGCGACGACCGCGGCCGCGATCTCGCCCTGGGAATGCCCGACGACGGCGCCGGGCCGCACCCCCGCCGCCTGCCAGAGCGCGGCGAGCGAGACCATCACGGCCCAGGAGGCCGGCTGCACGACGTCGACCCTGGCCAGCGCGTCCGCGTCACCCAGGACGTCGAGCAGCGGCCAGTCGACGTGCGGCGCCAGCGCGGCGGCGCACTCGGCCATCCGGCCGGCGAAGACGGGCTCGTCGAGCAGGCCGACGGCCATCCCGGCCCACTGCGCGCCCTGGCCGGGGAAGACGAAGGCCGTCTTGCCCGGCGGCGCGGCGACACCCCGGACGACCTCGGCCGACGGCGTCGCGTTCGCGAGCGCGTCCAGGCCGCGGACCAGGTCCTCGACGGTGTCGCCGACCACGGCGGCGCGGTGTTCCCAGGCGGTGCGGGCGGTGGCGAGCGTCAGGCCGACGTCGCCCGGCCGGACGGTCCCGGTGACGTGCTTGCGCAGGAGGTCGGCCTGCTCGCGCAACGCCTCGGCGCTGCGTGCGGACAGGACCCAGGCCGCCGGGCCCCGCGGCGCTTCGGGTTCCTCCGGCGACGGCTCGGCCGCTTCGAGGACGACGTGGGCGTTGGTCCCGCCGACGCCGAACGACGAGACGCCGGCCCGGCGAGGCGCGCCGGTCTCGGGCCAGGCGGTGTGCTCGGTGAGCAGCTCGACCGAGCCGCGCGTCCAGTCGACCTGGCTGGACGGCTCGGTGACGTGCAGGGTGCGCGGCAGCTCGCCGTGACGCAGGGCCAGGACCATCTTCATCACGCCGGCCACGCCGGCGGCGGCCTGGGTGTGCCCGATGTTGGACTTGATCGAGCCGAGGCGGAGCGGGTGTTCGCGGTCGCGTCCGTACGTCGCGAGCAAGGCTTGCGCCTCGATCGGGTCGCCCAGTGTGGTGCCGGTACCGTGCGCCTCGACGGCGTCCACTTCGGACGGTTCGAGGCCGGCGTTGGCGAGCGCGGCGCGGATGACGCGTTGCTGCGAAAGGCCGTTGGGAGCGGTGAGGCCGTTGGACGCGCCGTCGGAGTTGACCGCGGAGCCGCGCAGGACGGCGAGCACGGGGTGGCCGTTGCGGCGCGCGTCGGACAGCCGCTCGACGAGCAGCACGCCGGCGCCCTCGCCCCAGCCGGTGCCGTCGGCGGCGTCGGCGAAGGACTGGCAGCGCCCGGACGCGGAAACCCCGCCCTGGCTGGTGAATTCGACGAACACGACGGGCGTCGCCATCACGGTGACACCGCCGGCGAGCGCCATCGAGCACTCCCCCGCGCGCAGCGCCTGCACGGCGAGGTGCAGCGCGACGAGCGAGGACGAGCAGGCGGTGTCGACGGTGACGGTGGGGCCTTCGAGGCCGAAGGTGTAGGCGATCCGCCCCGAGGCGACGGACACGGCACTGCCGGTGAGCAGGTGGCCGCGGACTTCGTCGGGCAGGCCGTCGAGGTCGGTGGAGCCGTAGGCCTGGTTGCTGCAGCCGATGAAGACGCCGGTGTCGCTGGCTCGCAGTGCGTTCCGGTCCAGCCCCGCGCGTTCGAAGGTTTCCCATGAGACTTCCAGGAGCAGGCGTTGCTGCGGGTCCATGGCGAGGGCTTCGCGCGGCGAGATGCCGAAGAAGCCGGGGTCGAAGTCGGCGGCTCGGTCGAGGAAGCCGCCCTCGGCGGTGTCGCTGCCGGCGAGTTCGGCGGCGGTCCAGCCGCGGTCGGCGGGGAAGCTCCCGATGGCGTCGGTGCCGTCGCGCAGGAGGTCCCAGAGCTGTTCGGGGCCGGTCACGCCACCGGGGAACCGGCAGCCCATGGCGACGACGGCGATCGGTTCCCTGGAGGCGGCCGCGAGCCGGTCGTTCTGCTCCCGCAGCCGCTTGTTGTCCCGCAAGGACGCCCGGAGCGCTTCGACGACCTTGTCCTTGTCCGAAGACAGTGCCACCAGGTACCTCCAGGTTCACGGCGTGGTCGCCTCGAGTGAAACGCATGCGGCACCCGCAAATCCCTAGACTTCGCTGCCCTCGGCGGGGTCGTGAGTGGGAAACAGGGTTAGAACACTGTTTCCCACTCACGACCAGCCGCGGCAGACCGGCTCAGTCGAGGTCGAGGTCGTCGATCAGGGCGAACATCTCGTCGTCCGTTGCCGACTCCAGCTTCTCCTCCACCGCCGTGACCGTGGTCGAAGCACCGTTCACCCTCGCCAGCAGCTCCTGCAGGCGGGTGCCGAGAGTCGCCCGGGCCGAAGAATCCGCCAGCAGCTCCGGCAGCGCGAACTCCACCCGGTCCAACTCGGCCAAAGCGGGGAGGATCGCCGCCGGGACGTCCGGGACCAGCTCGGACCTCAAGTACTCCACCAGGACCGTTGTCGACGGGTAGTCGAACAGCAACGTCGCCGGCAGCCTCAACCCCGTTGCCGCGCCCAGCAGATTCCGCAGCTCGACCGCGCTCAGTGAGTCGAAGCCCAGCTCCAAGAACCCTCGGTCCGGCTCGATCGCGTCCGGGCCCGCGTAGCCCAGGACCGTTGCCGCGTGGGTGCGGACCAGGTCCAGCAACGCTCCGTCGCGTTCCGCCTCCGACATTCCCGCCAGCCGGTGGGTCAGGCTGTCCGCCGGGTCGGCCGGGGCCGTCGTCGCGCGGACCGCTCGCCTCACCGGGGTGCGGATCAGGCTGCGGAGGATCACCGGGATCGCGTCCTCGCCGACGCGGTCGCGCATCGCCTCCACCACCAGCCGGACCGGCAGCAGGACCGCCTCGTCGAGGGTGCAGGCCACGTCGAACAGGTCCAGCCCCTCCTCCGACGGCATCGGCTCGACGCCGCCGCGGGCCAGCCGCGACAGGTCCGCCTCGCCGAGCTTCCCCGTCATGCCGCTGCGCTCGGCCCAGAGGCCCCACGCCAGCGACAGCCCCGGCAGCCCCTGCGCCCGGCGCACGTGCGCCAGCGCGTCGAGGAACGCGTTGGCCGCCGCGTAGTTCGCCTGGCCCGTGCCACCGAATGTACCGGCGAGCGACGAGAACACCACGAACCCGGCCAGGTTCATCCCGGCCGTCAGCTCGTGCAGGTGCCAGGCCGCGTCGACCTTGGGCCGCAGTGCCGTGTCCAACTGGCGGGTCGTCAGCGCCGACACGACGCCGTCGTCGAGGACGCCCGCCGTGTGCACCACCGCGGTCAGCGGGTGCTCCGCGGGCACCGACGCGAGCAGCGCGGCCAGCGAGTCCCGGTCGGCCACGTCGCAGGCGGCCATGGTGACGTCCGCACCCCACGCCGTCAGCTCTTCGACCAGCTCACGAGCGCCTTCCGCGGCCGGCCCGCGCCGGCTGGTCAGCACCAGCCTGCGCGCGCCCCTGGCGGTCACCAGGTGCCGGGCGACCAGCGTGCCGAGCGTCCCGGTGGCGCCGGTGATCAGCACCGTGCCCTCGGGGTCCCACTCGGGGACCGGGGCCGGGGCGGTGGCCGGGACCCGGGCGAGGCGGGGCACCTGGATCGCGCCGATCCGGACCGCGACGTGCGGCTCGCCGCACGCCACCGCGGACGGGAGCGCCGCGTAGGAGACTTCGCGGTCGTCGAGGTCGACCAGCACGAACCGGCCGGGGTTCTCCGACTGCGCCGAGCGGACCAGGCCGACGACCGCCGCCGTCGCGAGGTCGGTGATGCCTTCGCCGACCCGCGTCGCGATCGCGCCCCGGGTGACGAACACCAGCCGCGAACCGGCGAACCGCTCGCTCGCCAGCCACTCCTGCACCTGCTCCAGCGCGCCGTGGGTGGCGGTCCGGACGGCGCGCGCGACGTCCTCGTCGTGCTGCGGGCCACTGGTCATCACGACCACCTCGGGCACCGGGGCACCCGCCGCCACGGCCGCGCCGAGCGCGTCGAAGTCCGGGTAGGACTCCACCGGGACACCTGCGGTGCCGAGGGCCTTGGTGACGCGGACGCCGACGTCGTGGCCGACGACCGCCCAGCGTTCGGCCGCCGAGTGGCTGACCGGGGTGATCGGGGCCATCACCCAGCCCACCCGGAACAGCGACTCGTGGTACGCCGACCGCGCGACGTCGAGCTGCTCGGCCGAGACCGGCCGCAGCGTCAGCGAACCGATCGTGGCCACCGGCAGGCCGTCCTGGTCGGCGACCGCCAAGGCCACCGTGTCGTCGCCCTGCCCGGTGACGCGCACCCGCAGCGCCGACGCACCGCCGGCGTGCAGGGTCACGCCGGACCAAGTGAACGGCAGGACCGCACGGCTTTCGTCGCGCAGGGCGACGGTGTGCAGGGCCGCGTCCAGCAGCGCCGGGTGCAGGCCGAAGCGTTCGGCTTCCGCCCGTTCCTCCGCGGGCAGGTCGACTTCGGCGAAGATCTCGTCGCCGGCGCGCCACGCGCGGTGCAGGCCCTGGAACGCGGGCCCGTAGGCGAACCCGTTGGCCGCGATGCGGTCGTAGAGCCCGTCGAGGTCGATCGGCTCGGCGCCGGCCGGCGGCCACGCCCCGGTCAGGTCACCGGCCGCGGGGGCCGCCGCCGCGGCGAGGGTGCCGCTGGCGTGCGTGGTCCACGGCTCGTCCTCCATGGCCTCGCCGGGACGGGAATAGATGTCGATCGAGCGGGTGCCGAACCGGTCCGGCCCGCCGACGGCGACCTGCAGCCGGACGCCGCCGGTCTCCGGCAGCACCAGCGGGGCGGCGAGGGTCAGCTCGTCGACGCGTTCGCAGCCGACCTTGTCCGCCGCGTGCACGGCCAGTTCCATGAACGCCGTCCCCGGCAGCAGCACGCTGCCGAGCACGACGTGCTGGGCCAGCAGCGGGTGGCTGGTCGCCGACAGCAGGCTCGTGAACAGCGCGCCGTCCGAACCGGCCAGCGACACCGCCGCGCCCAGCAGCGGGTGGTCCGGTTCGCTGAGCCCGGCGCCGGTGACGTCGCCGGCCACGGCCGGGACGTCCAGCCAGTACCGCTCCCGCTGGAACGCGTACGTCGGCAGTTCGACGTGCCCGCCCCCGGCGAGCACCGCGGCCCAGTCGACGTCGGCGCCGGCGGTGTGCAGCCCGGCGAGCGCGGTGAGCAGGGACCGTTCTTCGTCGTGTCCCTTGCGCAGCAAGGCACCCACGCTCAGCTCGGCCGGGCCGGCGCCGTCCGGGACGAGCGCGGCGAGCACCGCGTCCGGGCCCAGCTCGACGAACCGGGTGACGCCTTCCGCGACCAGCCCGCGGATGCCGTCGGCGAACCGGACGGCCTCGCGCACGTGCCGCACCCAGTACCCCGGCGTGGCGACGTCGCCGGTCGCCACGACCGGGATCCGCGGCTGGTGATAGGCCAGTTCCTCCGCGACCGCGGCGAACTCGGCGAGCATCGGGTCCATCAGCGGTGAGTGGAACGCGTGCGAGACGTGCAGGCGCTTGGTCTTGCGGCCCAGCGCCGTGAAGTGCTCCTTGAGCGCCAGCACGGCTTCGGTCTCCCCCGAGACGACGACGGCTTCGGGTCCGTTCACCGCGGCCAGGGACACCCGCTCGTCGAGCAGCGGGACAACCTCGTCCTCGGCGGCGGCGATCGCCACCATGGCCCCGTCCGAAGGCAGGGCTTCCATCAGTCGGCCGCGGGCGGCGACCAGCTTCGCCGCGTCGGCCAGGGACAGCACCCCGGCGACATGGGCGGCGGCCAGCTCACCGATCGAGTGCCCGGCGAGGAAGTCCGCGTGGACTGCCCAGGTTTCCAGGAGCCGGAACAACGCCACTTCGAGGGCGAACAAGGCGGGCTGGGTGAAGCCGGTGCGGTCGAGCCGGGCGGCGTCCTCCCCGAAGACGACGTCGAGCAGCGGCAGGTCGAAGTGCGCGCACACCGCGTCGAAGGCGTCGGCGAAAGCCGGGAACCGCTCGTACAGCTCGCGGCCCATGCCGAGCCGTTGCGCGCCCTGGCCGGTGAACAGGAACGCCGTCCGGCCGGTGCGCGCGGTGTGCACACCGGGCCGATCCGCCAGCGCGGCCAGTCCGTCACGCAGTTCGCCGAGGCTCTCGCCGACGACCACCGCGCGGTGCCCGAACTTCGCGCGGGCGGACAGGGAACGGGCGACGTCGGCCGCGTCCACTTCGGACTCGGTCGCCGCCAGCAGGCGCTGGGCCTGGCCACGCAGGGCGGCTTCGGACCGCGCCGACACCGGCCAGACGCTGAACCGCTGCGGCGTAACGACTTCCGCGACCGGCTCGGACGAGGGAGCCTCCTCGATGATCGTGTGCACGTTGGTGCCGCTGACGCCGAACGAGGACACCGCCGCGCGGCGCGGGTGGCCGTTCGCGGCCCATTCGACCGGCTCGGACAGCAGCCGCACCTGCCCGGCGGACCAGTCGATGTGCGGCGACGGCGTCTCGGCGTGCAGCGTCCGCGGCAGGACGCCGTTGCGCAGCGCCTGCACCATCTTGATCACGCCCGCGATACCGGACGCGGCCTGGGTGTGCCCGATGTTGGACTTCACCGAACCCAGCCACAAAGGACGTTCGCGGTCCTGGCCGTAGGTGGCGATGAGCGCCTGCGCTTCGATCGGGTCGCCCAGCGTGGTGCCCGTCCCGTGCGCCTCGACGGCGTCCACATCGGACGGTGTGAGGGCCGCGTCGGCCAGTGCCGCGCGGATCACCCGCTGCTGCGCGGGCCCGCTCGGCGCGGTCATGCCGTTGGACGCGCCGTCCTGGTTGACCGCGCTGCCCCGCACGACCGCCAGCACCGGGTGCCCGCGCCGTCGTGCGTCGGACAGCCGTTCCACCAGCACCATGCCGACGCCCTCGGCCCAGCCCGCGCCGTCGGCGTCCGCGGAGAACGCGCGGCACCGGCCGTCCGGCGACAGCGCGCGCTGCCGGCTGAACTCGACGAACGTGTCGACCGACGAGATCACCGTGACGCCGCCGGCCAGCGCGAGGTCGCACTCGCCCGACCGCAGGGCCTTGACCGCCCAGTGCAGCGCCACCAGCGACGACGAGCACGCCGTGTCGACCGTGACCGCAGGGCCCTCGAACCCGAAGGTGTAGGCGATCCGGCCGGACGCGACACTGCCCGCGCTGCCGGTCGCCAGGTGCCCCTCGAACTCGCCGGGCGCGTGCCGCACGCGGGCGCCGTAGTCGTGGTAGTTGGAGCCGACGAACACGCCGGTCCGGCTGCCGCGCAGCAGCGCCGGGTCGATGCCGGCGCGCTCGACGGCCTCCCACGACGTCTCCAGCAGCAGCCGCTGCTGCGGGTCGATCGCGGGTGCCTCGCGCGGCGCGATCCCGAAGAAGGCCGGGTCGAACTCCGCCGCGTCGTGCAGGAAGCCGCCGCCGCGCGTGTAGAAGGTGCCGGGCTTGTCCGGATCGGCGTCGAAGAGCCCTTCGACGTCCCAGCCGCGGTCGGCCGGGAACTCCCCGACCGCGTCGACGCCGTCGGCGACGAGCCGCCACAGCGCGTCGGGATCGGTGACGCCACCGGGGTAGCGGCAGGACATCGCGACGATGGCGATCGGCTCGTCGGCGACCGCGGTCACCGGGGCGGCGGTTTCGGTCACGGTGTCGTCTACGTCACCCACCAGCTCGCGCCGGACGTGCGCGGCGAGCGCGACGGCGGTCGGGTGGTCGAAGACCAGCGTGACCGGCAGCCGCAGGCCGGTGACCTCGCCGAGCCGGTTGCGCAGGTCGACGGCGGTGAGCGAGTCGAAGCCGAGGTCGCGGAAGGCGCGGTCCGGCTCGATCGACTCGGGGCCGGGGTAGCCGAGCGCCACCGCCGCCTGGGCCTGGATCAGCTCGAGGACCAGCCGGTGCTGCTCGTCCTCGCCGAGCCCGGTCAGGCGCTCGGCCCAGCCGGCTTCGACGGCCTCGGTTTCCCGCGCGGTGGCTTCGGGGATGCCCAGCAGCGCGGCGCTCGGCCGGCCCTGGGCGAGGGTCTTGCGGTAGCGGTCCCAGCGGATGTCGGCGACCGCGAGCACGGTCTCGCCGGAGTCCAGCGCCTGCTGCAGCGCGTGGATCGCCAGCTCGGGCGCCATCGCGGGCAGGCCTTGCGCGGCCAGGCCCTCGCCCCGGCCGCCGCTCCACGCGCCCCACGCCACCGCGGTCGCGGGCAGGCCCGCGGCGCGGCGCTCGCGGGCGAGCGCGTCGAGGTAGGTGTTGGCCGCGGCGTAGCTCGCCTGGCCCGGCCCGCCGAGCGTGCCCGCGAGCGAGGAGAACAGGACGAACGCCGAAAGGTCGCGGTTCGCGGTCAGTTCGTGCAGGTGCCGGGCGGCGTCGGCCTTGGGCCGCACCACGTTCGCGATCCGCTCGGCGGTGAGGCCGTCGAGGACGCCGTCGTCCAAGACGGCGGCGGCGTGCACCACCGCGGTCAGGTCCGGCAGGCCGGCGAGGAGCTCGGCCAGCTGGGCGCGGTCGGCGACGTCGCAGGCCGCGACGATCAGCTCGGTGCCGAGGTCCGCCAGTTCGGCGGTCAGCTCGGGGAGGTCCCGGCCGCGCCGGCTGGTGAGGACCAGGCGCTCGGCTCCGGCGCCGGCGAGCCAGCGGGCGAGGTGCGCGCCGATCCCGCCGGTGCCGCCGGTGAGCAGCACGGTGCCGGACGGCTGCCACGGCGTCGTCGTGCCGCGGGCCGGTTCCGCCCGGACGAGCCGGCGGCCGAAGACGCCGGACGCGCGGACGGCGACCTGGTCCTCGCCGGGCGACCCGAGTACGGCGGCGAGCCGGGCGACGACGCGGGCGTCGAGGTCGGCCGGGAGGTCGACGAGGCCGCCGAAGCGCTGCGGGTACTCCATGGCCGCGATCCGGCCGAAGCCCCAGGTCAGGGCCTGCTCGGTGGCGCGGATCGGGTCGGTGGCGCCGGTGCTGACCGCGCCGCTGGTGGCCCACCAGAGCGGCGCGTCGCTGCCGGCGTCGCCGAGGGCGTGCAGCAGCGTCAGGTTCGGGACGAGACCGTCGAGCAGGGAGAGCACGCCCTGGAACGGTCCCGCCTCGCGAAGCAGCTCGGCCCACCGCTCACGGTCCACTTCGGACGGTAGCTCCAGCGGCCGCGCACCGAGGCCATCGGCGAGGCCGTGCGGGTCGGGTCCGACGACGAGCCAGCCCGCCACGGTGGTGTCGGTCGCGACGGTGAGCGGCGTCCACTCGACCCGGTACCGCCAGCTGTCCACAGTGGACCCGGCGTGCCGCTTCGCGCGCCAGGCGGCGAGTGCCCCGAAGTCGGACTGCTCCACGGCGGCCCAGAACGCGTCGTCCAGCGGGTCGGTGGCGGCGGGGACGTCCAGCCAGTAACGCTGGTGCTGGAAGGCGTAGGTGGGCAGCGGGATCGTCGCGGCGCCCGGGAAGACCGGCGCCCAGTCGACGTCGACGCCGCGGACGTGCAGTTCGGCCAGCGACGTGCGGAAGCGCGTCAGGCCGCCCTCGTGACGCCGGAGCGTGCCGGTGGCGACGGCGTCCGGGACGGCTTCGGCGATCGCCGACGTGACGACCGGGTGCGGGCTGACCTCGACGAAGACGGCGTGCTCGCGCGCCGCCAGCGCCTCGATGGTCTGGGTGAACAGGACCGGCTGACGCAGGTTGCGGTACCAGTAGCCGGCGTCGAGGGTCGCCGTGTCGATCGGCTCGGCGGTCACCGTCGAGTAGAACGGGACGTCGCCGGTCCGCGGCTCGACCGTGGCCAGGACGGCACGCAGTTCGCCCTCGATCGCTTCCACGTGCACCGAGTGCGACGCGTAGTCCACCGGGATCACGCGAGCACGGACGCCGTCGGCCACGCAGCGCGCGACCAGGGCTTCCAACGCCGCCGGGTCACCGCAGACCACCGTCGAAGCCGGGCTGTTGAAGGCCGCGATCGAAATCCGGTCGTCGAGCAGGGCGGCCAGGCGAGACGCGTCCAACGCGATCGACGCCATCCCGCCCCGGCCCGCGAGTCCCGCCGCGATCGCCTTGCTGCGCAACGCGACCACCCGGGCACCGTCCATCAGCGACAGTCCACCCGCGACCACCGCGGCGGCGATCTCACCCTGGGAGTGCCCGACGACGGCGTCCGGCTCGACACCGTGCGACCGCCAGAGCGCGGCGAGGGAGACCATCACCGCCCACGACAGGGGCTGCACGACATCGACCCGGTCCAACGACCCGTCGCGCAGTTCGGAGAACGGCGACCAGTCGACAAAGGACTCCAGCGCCGCCGCGCACTCCGCGAACCGCTCGGCGAACACCGGCGACGAATCCAGCAGCTCCACGGCCATCCCGGCCCACTGCGCGCCTTGGCCCGGGAAGACGAACACCGTCCGGCCCGCCGCGGAGGCCACGCCGGTCACCACGGACGCACTCGGCGTCCCGGTGGACAGGGCGTGCAAGCCGGCCAGCAGCTCTTCGCGGTCGTCGCCGAGCACGACGGCCCGGTGCTCGAACGCGGTCCGTGTCGAGGCCAGGGACCAGCCGGTGTCGGCGATGTCCGCGGGGCCGAACGCCGCCAGCTTTTCCGCCTGCGCGGCGACGCCGGCCGCCGAGCGGGCCGAAAGCACCCACGGCACCGGCCCGGCCACCGGCTCGCGCACGGTTTCCGGCTCGGGCGCGGGGTCGTGTTCGAGCACGACGTGGGCGTTGGTGCCGCCGACGCCGAACGAGGACACGCCGACGCGGCGCGGTCCCGGCTTGTCCGGCCACGGCGTGGCCGCGGTGAGCAGTTCGAGCGAACCGGCGGACCAGTCGACGTGCGGCGACGGGTGTTCCGAGTGCAGCGAGCGCGGCAGGACGCCGTGCCGCATGGCCAGCACCATCTTGATGATGCCCGCGGCGCCCGCGGCGGCCTGGCTGTGCCCGATGTTCGACTTGACCGAGCCGAGCCACAACGGCGCTTCGCGGTCGCGGCCGTAGGTGGCCATCAGGGCCTGGGCCTCGATCGGGTCGCCCAGCGTGGTGCCGGTGCCGTGTGCCTCGACGGCGTCCACTTCGGACGGTTCGAGGCCGGCCGCGGCGAGGGCGGAGAGGATCACGCGCTGCTGCGAGGGGCCGTTCGGAGCGGTGAGGCCATTGGACGCGCCGTCCTGGTTGGTGGCGGTGCCGCGGACCACGGCCAGGACGCGGTGGCCCTTGCGCTTCGCGTCGGAAAGCCGCTCGACGAGCAGCATGCCGACGCCCTCGGCCAGGCCCATACCGTCGGCCTCGGCGGAGAACGGCTTGCTCCGGCCGTCGGCGGCCAGCGCGCGCTGGCGGCTGAACGCGACGAACGGTGCCGGGGTCGACATCACGGCGACGCCGCCGGCGAGCGCGAGGTCGCACTCCCCCGACCGCAGCGCCTGGCCGGCCAGGTGCAGGGCGACCAGCGACGACGAGCAGCCGGTGTCGATCGTGACCGCCGGGCCTTCGAGCCCGAAGGTGTAGGCGACGCGCCCGGACGTGACGCTGCCCGTGCCGCCGGTGACGAGGTGGCCTTCGACGCCTTCGGGGACTTCCCGCAGCCGCTGGCCGTAGTCGTGGCCGCTGGCGCCGACGAACACGCCGGTGCGGCTGCCGCGGACGGCGGCCTGGTCGAGCCCGGCGTCTTCGAACGCCTCCCACGAGGCTTCCATGACGACGCGCTGCTGCGGGTCCATCGCGAGGGCTTCGCGCGGGCTGATGCCGAAGAAGCCCGGGTCGAACTCGGCCGCGTCGTAGAGGAACCCGCCGGCGCGGGTGTAGCTGTGCCCGGCGCTGTCGGGGTCGGCGTCGTAGAGCGTGCCGGGGTGCCAGCCGCGGTCGCCGGGGAACTCGCCGATGGTGTCGGCCTCGGCCATCATCAGGTCCCACAGCTGCCGCGGGCTGCCGATGCCGCCGGCGAACCGGCAGCTCATGCCGACGATGGCCAGCGGCTCGTCGGTCGCGGTGACCGGCGCGGCGACGGCGGTGGCGGCGGAATCGCCGAAGACCTCGGTGCGGACGTGCCGGGCGAGGGTCGTCGCGTTCGGGTAGTCGAACACGAGGGTGGCGGACAGCTTGAGGCCGGTGGCGGCGGTGAGCCGGTTGCGCAGCTCGATCGCGGTCAGCGAGTCGAAGCCCAGCTCGCGGAACGCGCGCGAGGCGTCGACGTCGTCCGGCCCCGCGTAACCGAGCACGGCGGCCGCGTGCTTGCGGACCAGCGCGAGCAGCTCGCGGTCCTGGTCCACTTCGGACAGTGCGGACAGCTTGGCGCGCAAGGCACCCGCCGCGCCGGTCTGTTCCTCGGTGACCTCCGACTCGGCGGCCAGCACGGCCGCGACCTCGGGCACCTCGGACAGCAGCGGCCGCGGGCGAGCGGCGGTGAAGACCGGGACGAACCGCTCCCAGTCGATGTCGGCGACGGCCAGGAACGGCTCGTCGTGGTCGAGCACCTGACCGAGCCCGAGCAGGGCCGGTTCCGGGGCCATGAACGGGATCCCGCGCCACTTGAGCTGGTCGGCGACGACGTCGGAGACCATGCCGTCGCCGGCCCAGATGCCCCAGGCGACCGAGGTGCCGGCCAGCCCGCGGGCGCGGCGGCTCTCGGCGAGGGCGTCGACGAAGGCGTTGGCGGCGGCGTACGCGCCGTGGTCGCCACTACCCCACACGCCGGCGACCGAGGAGTACAAGACGAACGCGTCGAGGTCGGCCTCGCCGAAGAGCGCATCGAGATGACGGGCCCCGGCGAGCTTCGCGCGGGCACCCTCTTCGAACTCGGGCAACGTCGTGTCGGCCAGCGGGGCCAGCAGGCCGACGCCGGCGGTGTGGACGATCGTGCGAATGCCCGGCAGGCCGCTGACCAGCGACGACAGCGCCTCGCGGTCGGCGACGTCGCAGGCGGCGATGGTCACCTCGACGCCGAGGGCCGTCAGTTCTTCGCGCAGTTCGGCAGCCCCGGGGGCGTCGGGACCGCGGCGGCTGGTGAGCACGAGGTGCTCGGCCCCGCGGCCGACGAGCCAGCGGGCGACGTGCGCACCGAGGCCGCCCGTGCCGCCGGTGATCAGCGCGGTGCCACTCGTCCGCCACTCGGGGGCGGTGCCGTCGACCGGCGCGCGGCGCAGACGACGCTGGTACAGCCCGGACTCACGGACGGCCAGCTGGTCTTCGTCGCCGATGCCGGAGAGGACGGCGCAGAGCCGGGCCGCGGCCTGCTCGTCGAGGTTCTCCGGCAGGTCGACCAGCCCGCCCCAGCGGTCGGGATGCTCGAGAGCGAGGACGCGGCCGAGGCCCCAGGTCGTGGCCTGACCCGGGTGCGGCAGCTCGTCACCGGGCACGACGACGGCCGTGCCTTGGGTCGCGAGCCACAGCGGCGCGGTGACGCCGGCGTCGCCGAGAGCCTGGGAGAGCAGGAGGTTCGCCGCGAGACCGGCCGGCAGCACCGGGTGCGCGGCGTGCGCACTCTCGTCGAGCGCGAGCAGGGACAGCACCCCGGCGACGTCGGACTCGCCGCGCAGCCGCTCGGCCAGCGACGCGCGGTCGTCGGTCTCGTCGATGCGCAGGGTGCGGACCGTCGCGCCGGCCTTCTCCAGTGCGTCGAGGCAGACGTCGGGCGCGTGCACGACCAGCCAGGTGCCGGACAGCGCGGGAACCGACTCGGCGATCGGGTGCCAGGTGATCCGGTAGCGCCACTGATCCACTGTGGACAGTTCGGTGCGACGGTGGCGCCAGTCCGCGAGCGCGGGCAGCACCTCCTGCCACGGCGTTTCGGCGGTGACCCCCAGCTCGTCGGTGAGGGCGCCGTCCTCGACGGCGTTCCAGAACTCCCCATCCGACTCGGTGGCCGCTTCGACGGGGGTCTCGAGCCAGTAGCGCTGCCGCTGGAAGGGATATGTCGGCAAAGCGACCGGCCGCGCGGCCGGGTGGACGGCCGACCAGTCGACGTCGCATCCCTGCGTCCACAGGTGCGCCACCGAGGTCAAGAACCTGGTCAGGCCGCCTTCGCCGCGCCGGAGCGTGCCGACGACGGCCGCCGAACCGGGGTCGAGCACGTCGTCGAGGGTCTCCTGGATGCCGCCGCCGAGGACGGGGTGCGGGCTCGACTCGACGAAGAACCGGTGCCCGTCGGCGATGAGGGTCCGGGTGGCGTCCTGGAAGCGCACGCGCTGCCGCAGGTTGCGGTACCAGTAGGCGGCGTCGAGCGTCTCGGCGGCCGCACCGGTGACGCTGGAGACGAACGTGACCCGCGGGGCGCGGGGTTCGAGGTCCGCCAGGGCTTCGAGCAGTTCGGTTTCGAGGACTTCGACGACGGCGGAGTGCGAGGCGTAGTCCACCGGGATGCGACGCACGCGCAGCCCGTCGGCTTCGGCGCGGGCCAGGAGCTCCTCGACCGCGGCGATCTCGCCGGAGATCACCACGGACGCGGGTCCGTTGACGGCCGCGATGGAGACACCGTCCGCGAGCAGCGCTTCGACCTGCGTTTCGGGCGCGGCGACCGACGCCATCGCACCGAGCCCGGCGAGCCGTCCCGCGATCAGCTTGCTGCGCAGCGCGACGACCTTCGCGCCGTCGGACAGCGACAGCGCATCGGCGACGACGGCGGCCGCGATCTCACCTTGCGAGTGCCCGACGACGGCGTCCGGCGTGACGCCATGGGCCGCCCACAGCGCCGCGAGCGACACCATGACCGCCCACGACACCGGCTGCACGACGTCGACGCGTTCCAGGGCCGCCGCGTCGCCGAGGACGTCGGTGAGCTTCCAGTCGACGAAGGCTTCCAGGGCCGATTCGCACTCGGCCATCCGGGCGGCGAACACCGGCGATCCACCGAGGAGGTCGACGGCCATCCCGGCCCACTGGGCGCCCTGGCCGGGGAAGACCAGCACGGTGCCGCCCACGGCCTGGGCCTCGCCGCCGACGCCCGCGGCCGTGCCGGATTCGGCGATCTCGCGGACACCCGCGAGCAGCGTGGGCAGGTCCCGGCCGACCACGGCGGCGCGGTGCTCGAACGCCGAGCGCGTGGCGGCCAGGGACCAGCCGATGTCGGCGAGGTTGGCGTCCGTCAGCTCGGCCAGCTCCGCCGCGCGAGCCTTCAGCGCGGCGTCGGACCGTCCCGACAGCACCCACACCGCGGTGTCCACAGTGGATTCTTCGATGTCGGCGGGTTCCTCGGTGACGCCTTCCAGCACGACGTGGGCGTTGGTGCCGCTGCCGCCGAACGAGGACACCCCGGCCCGGCGCGGCGCGCCCGTCTCCGGCCACTCCTGCTGCTCGGTGAGCAGCGAAACCGCACCGTCGGACCAGTCGACGTGCGGGGTCGGCTCGCCGACGAACAGCGTCTTCGGCAGGACGCCCGCGCGCAGCGCCAGAACCATCTTGATCACGCCGGCGACCCCGGAGGCCGCCTGGGTGTGGCCGATGTTCGACTTGACCGTGCCCAGCAGCAGCGGGCGTTCGCGGTCGCGGCCGTAGGTCGCCTGCAGGGCCTGTGCCTCGATCGGGTCGCCCAGCTTGGTGCCGGTGCCGTGCGCCTCGACGACGTCGACCTGCTCCGGCGCCAGCCGCGCGTTGGCCAGGGCGGCCTCGATCACGCGCTGCTGGGAAAGCCCGTTGGGGGCGGTCAGGCCGTTGGACGCGCCGTCCTGGTTGATCGCGGTGCCGCGGATGACCGCGAGCACCGGGTGGCCGTTGCGGCGCGCGTCGGAGAGCCGCTCCAGCAGCACGACGCCGACGCCCTCGCCCCAGCCCGTGCCGTCGGCGTCGGCGGAGAAGGCGCGGCAGCGGCCGTCGGCGGAGAGGCCGCGCTGGCGGCTGAACTCGACGAAGTTGCGGGGGTTGGCCATCACGGTCGCGCCGCACGCCAGTGCCATCGTGCACTCGTCGTTGCGCAGCGCGGAAACCGCCAGGTGCAGCGCGACCAGCGACGACGAGCACATCGTGTCGACGGTGACGGCCGGGCCCTCCAGCCCGAAGGTGTAGGCGAGCCGGCCGGACAGCACGGCGGCCGAACCGCCGGTGAGCAGCAGCCCTTCCAGGCCCTCGGGCGCGGTGACCATGCCGCCGGCGTAACCCTGGTTGCTGGCCCCGACGAACACGCCGGTCGAGCTGCCGCGCAGGGCCGCCGCGTCGAGCTTCGCCCGTTCGAAGGCCTCCCAGGTGGTCTCCAGCAGGAGCCGCTGCTGCGGGTCCATCGCCACGGCTTCGCGCGGCGAGATGCCGAAGAACGCCGGGTCGAACTGCGCGGCATCGGTCAGGAAGCAGCCGTCGCGCACGTAGCTGCGGCCGATCCGCTCGGGGTCGGGGTCGTAGAGCTCCGGGTCCCAGCCGCGGTCGGCGGGCCACGGCGAAACGGCGTCCCGGCCCTCGGCGAGCAGGTCCCAGAGCTGCTCGGGGTCGGTCACCCCGCCCGGGAACCGGCAGCTCATCGACACCACGGCGATCGGTTCCGCGCGGCGCTCGGTGACGTCGTGCAGGCGGCGGTTGGCCAGCTTCAGATCGGCCGTGACCCGCTTGAGGTAGTCACGGAGCTTGTCCTCGTTGCGCATCTGCGTCCGCTCCTGGTTTTCGGTCACGTCAAGAGATTCCGAGTTCTCGGTCGATCGCCGCGAACATCTCGTCGTCGGTCGCCGTGTCGAGTTCGATGCCGTCGTCTTCTGGGGCGTCTTCGCCGGCGTCGTCCCACTTCCACAGCAGCTTCCGCAGCCGCGCGGTGACCAGCTCGGCGGGAAGGGCGGCCAGCGCGGCCTCGATCCGGTCCAGCTCGTCGTCCGCGGTCTCCTCGGTGAAGAGCCCTTCGAGCAGGTGCTTCGCGACGGCGGCCGGGGTCGGGTAGTCGAAGACCAGCGTGGCGGGAAGCTTCAGCCCGGTCGCCGCGCTGAGCCGGTTGCGCAGGTCGAGCGCGGTCAGCGAGTCGAACCCGAGCTCCTTCAACGTCTGCGTGGGCCGGACGGCGTCGCGGCCGGGGAAGCCGAGCACGGTGGCGGCCTCGCCGCGGACCAGGTCGAGCACGACCCGCTCGCGTTCGTTTTCCGACGCCGCCCGCAACCGCTTCGCCAGCTCGCCGTCACTGTCCACAGGGGACTCTTGCTGCGCCTCCGGCAGCTCCCGCAGCAGGGGGCGCTGCCGCGACGCGGTGTAGAGCGGGGTGAACTTCGCCCAGTCGATGTCGGCGACGACGCCGGTCGGGCTACCGGTGTCGACCGACGGCTGGATCGCGGTGACGGCCAGCTCGGGCCGCATCATCGGGACGCCACGCCGTTCGAGCTGCGCGCCGACGTTCTCGTCGACCATGCCGCCGCCCGCCCAGGCACCCCAGGCGATCGACGTCGCCGGGACCCCGCGGTCGCGGCGCTGGTGGGCGAGCGCGTCCAGGAAGGCGTTCGCGGCGGCGTACCCGGCCTGGCCCGCGTTGCCCCAGACCCCGGCGCCGGAGGAGAACAGGACGAACGCGTCGACGTCTCCGCACAGCTCGTCGAGGTTGCGCGCGCCCCGGACCTTGGCTTCGGCCAGCTCGGCGAAGTCGGCCAGGGTGAGGGCGGTGATCGGCCGTTCGACGTCCACCGCGCCCGCGGTGTGGACCACGGCGTTGACCGGCGGCAGCTCTTCCAGGAGTTCGCGCAGGGCGTCGCGGTCGGAGACGTCGCAGGCGGCGACCGTCACCTTGGCGCCGAGTGCGGACAGCTCGCCCGCGAGCTCCGTGGCACCGGGCGCACCTTCGCCCTGGCGGCTCACGAGCACCAGGTGCTCGGCGCCGTTCGCGGCGAGCCAGCGGGCCACCTGCCCGCCGAGCGCGCCGGTACCGCCGGTGACCAGCGCTGTCCCGTGCGGCCGCCAGCGGACGGGCGGGGACGCCGCGGCGCGGACCAGCCGCCGGGCGAACAGCCCGGACGGCCGCAGCGCGACCTGGTCCTCGCCGTCGCGGCCGGTGAGCACGGCCGCGAACCGGCCGGCGGTCGAGGCGTCGGGGACGGACGGCAGGTCGACGAGGCCGCCCCAGCGGTCGGGGTGGTCGAGCCCGAGGATCCCGCCGAGACCCCAGGCCATCGCCTGGGCGGCGTTCACCAGGGGCTCGCCGGGGCCGGTCGAGACGGCACCGCGGGTCGCGAACCACAGCGGGGCCGCGATCCCGGCATCGGCCAGCGCCTGGGTGAGCAGGACGTTGCCGGCGAGCCCGGCGGTGAGCACGGGGTGCGCGGCGTGCGGCTCGTCGGCCAGCGCCAGCAGGGAGACGACGCCGGTCGGCGGCGCTTCGACGGCCAGCAGCTCCGCCAGCTCCTCACGGTCCTCCGTGGACACTTCGAGCAGCCGCACGTCCGGGCCGAGCAGGTCCCGGAAGTCGTGGCCGGCGGGCACCACGGCGAGCCAGCCGGCGTCGAGCGTGGCGGCCCGTGGGGTGGTCACGGGGCTCCACCGGACCTCGTAGCGCAGATCGTCCACAGTGGATCGGACGACCGGGGCCGCGGCCTTCGGTTCGACCCAGAACCGCTGACGCTGGAACGGGTAGGTCGGCAGCGAGACCGTGCGCTTGACCGGGTGGAGGACCGCCCAGTCGACGTCGTGGCCGTGCGCCCACAGCTGGGAGAGGGAGGTCAGGAACCGGCGGAGGTCACCCGCGTTGCGGCGCAGGGTGCCGACGACGGCGGCACTCTCGTCCGTCTCGTCGAGGGTTTCCTCGATGCCGCCGCCGAGTACCGGGTGCGGGCTGACCTCGACGAAGAACCGGTGCCCGGCTTCGATGAGCGTCTTGGTGGCGTCGTGGAACCGCACCGGCTGCCGCAGGTTGCGGTACCAGTACCCGGCGTCGAGGGCTCCGGTGTCCACCGGCGTGCCGGTGACGCCGGAGATGTACGTGATCGCCGAGGTCCGGGGCCGGACCGGCGCGAGGACTTCGTGCAGCTCGGCCTCGATCGCTTCGACGGCGGCCGAGTGCGAGGCGTAGTCCACCGGGATCCGGCGGACCCGCAGCTCGCGGGCCTCGGCGTCGAGCACGAACGCGTCCAGTGCGTCGACCTCACCGGAGACGACGACCGAGCCGGGGCCGTTCACCGCGGCGACGCAGATCCGGCCGTCGTACGGCTCCAGCAGCGGAGCGACCTCGGCTTCCGGGGCGGCGACCCACGCCATCCCGCCGTGTCCCGCGAGCCCGGCGGCGATCGCCCTGCTGCGCAGCGCCACCACCCTGGCACCGTCCTCGAGGGACAGTCCACCCGCGACGACGGCGGCCGCGATTTCCCCTTGCGAGTGCCCGACGACCGCGTCCGGTTCGACGCCGTGCGCGCGCCAGAGCGCCGCCAGGGACACCATCACCGCCCACGACGCCGGTTGCACGACGTCGACCCGTTCGAGGGCGTCCGCGTCGCTCAGGACCTCGGTCAGCGACCAGTCCACGTGCGGGGCGAGCGCGGCGGCGCACTCCGCGATCCGGGCCGCGAAGACCGGCTCGTCGAGCAGGCCGACCGCCATGCCCGCCCACTGCGCACCCTGGCCGGGGAAGACGAAGACGGTCTCGCCCGCGGTCGCGGTGCTCACGGGGCCGCCCGCGGCCAGTTCGCGCAGCCCGGCCCGCAGCTCGTCCCGGTCGCCGACGACCGCGGCCCGGTACTCGAACGCCGACCGGGTGCTGACCAGCGACCAGCCGACCTCGGCGACGCCGTGCTCGGTCTCCGCCAGCGCTGCCGCCTGTTCACGGACGGCCGCCTCGGACCGGGCCGACAGAACCCACGTACCGACGGTGTCCGGCAAGGCCTCCACCGGCGTCGCTTCGGGCGCCTGTTCCAGGATCACGTGCGCGTTGGTGCCGCTGATGCCGAACGCCGACACGCCCGCGCGCCGCGGTGCGCCGGTCTCCGGCCACGCCCGGTCCTCGGCCGCCAGCTCGACCACGCCGGAAGACCAGTCGACCTCCGCGGTCGGTTCGTCGAGGTGCAGCGTCTTCGGCAGCTGCCCGTGGCGCATCGCCTCGACCATCTTGATCACGCCGGCGACCCCGGACGCGGTCTGGGTGTGCCCGAGGTTCGACTTCAGCGAGCCGACGAGCAACGGCCGTTCGCGGTCCGGCCCGTACGCGGCGATCAACGCCTGGGCTTCGATCGGGTCGCCCAGCGGGGTCCCGGTGCCGTGCGCTTCGACGACGTCCACTTCGGACGGTCGCAGGCCCGCGCCGGCCAGCGCGGCGCGGATGACCCGCTGCTGCGACCCGCCGTTCGGGGCGGTCAGGCCGTTGGACGCGCCGTCGGAGTTGATCGCCGACCCGCGCAGCACCGCGAGCACCGGGTGTCCGTGGCGGCGCGCGTCGGACAGCCGCTCGACCAGCAGGACGCCGACGCCCTCGGCGAGGGCGAACCCGTCGGCGGCGGCGGCGAACGGCTTGCAGCGGCCGTCGGGCGCGAGGCCGCGCTGGCGGCTGAAGCCGAGGAACTGGCTCGGCGTCGACATCACCATCGACGCGCCGGCGAGCGCCATCGAGCACTCGCCGGAGCGCAGCGACTGCGCCGCGAGGTGCAGGGCCACCAGCGACGACGAGCACGCCGTGTCAACCGTGACGGCCGGGCCCTCCAGGCCCATAACGTAGGCGATCCGGCCGGAGGCGACGCTGGACACCGCGCCGGTGACCAGGTAGTCCTCGCCCTCAGTGCCACCCGAGCCGTACGCCTGGTCGGTCATGCCGACGAACACGCCGGCCGGGGTGCCCTGCAGTGCGGCCGGGTCGATCCCGGCCCGCTCGAACACCTCCCAGCAGACCTCCAGGAGCAGCCGCTGCTGCGGGTCCATCGCGACGGCTTCGCGCGGCGAGATCCCGAAGAACGCCGGGTCGAACCGGGTGGCGTCGGCGAGGAACCCGCCGTGGCGGGCGTAGGTGGTGCCGGGCCGGCTCGCGTCGGCGTCGTAGAGCGAGCCGAGGTCCCAGCCACGGTCGGCGGGCAGGCCGGAGATCGCGTCGACGCCGTCGGTCAGCAATGTCCACAGCTGTTCGGGCGTGGTGACGCCGCCGGGGAAGCGGCAGCCCATCGCGACGATGGCGATCGGGTCGTCATCGGCCGCCGCGACCGTAGCCGGGATGGCGTCCACAGTGGACTCCGGAGCGACCTCGGCGAGGAGGTGCTCGGTCAGCAGCGCGGCGGTCGGGTGGTCGAACACGAGGGTGCTCGGCAGTTTCAGCCCGGTCGCCGCGCTCAGCCGGTTGCGCAGCTCGACGGCGGTGAGCGAGTCGAAACCGAGGTCCTTGAACGCGCGCCGGACGTCGACGCTCTCCGGGCTCGAGTGCCCGAGCGCGGCGGCGACCTGCCGGCGGACCACAGTGGACACGAACTTTTCGCGCTCCGGCCCGGTGAACGCGGCGAGCTGATCACCCCAGCCCGACGTTGCCGGGGACTGTTCGCGGAGCTGCTTGACCGCGGGCTGCTCGGCGAGCAGCGGGCTCGGCCGGACGGCGGTGAAGACGTCGGCGAACACCGGCCAGTCGATCTCGGCCAGCGCGACGAACGCCTCGTCGTGGTCCAGGGCCTGCCCGAGGCCGGCCAGGGCGAGCTCGGGCTCGATGACCGGGACGCCGCGGCGGGCGAGGACGTCGTGCAGGGTTTCGGCGATCATGCCACCGCCCGCCCAGGGACCCCAGGCGATCGACAGCGCGGTCCGGCCGAGCGCCCGGCGGCGCAGGGCTAGTGCGTCGAGGTAGGCGTTCGACGCGGCGTAGGCGGCGTGGTCGGCGACGCCCCAGACGCCGGAGATCGAGGAGAAGAGGACGAAGGCGTCCAGCTCGCGGTCGCCGAGGAGGCCGTCGAGGTGCCGCGCGCCGAGCACCTTGGCCCGCAGGACCTCGGCGATCGCGGCCGGGTCGGTGTCATCGAGCGTCGCGAGTGTGCCGACGCCCGCCGCGTGGACGACGGTCCGGAGGTCGTCGAGGCCGTCGACCAGCTCCCGGAGGGCGAGCGCGTCGGTGACGTCGCAGACCACGACGCTCACCCGCGTGCCCAGCTCGGCCACGTCCGCGTCGCGGCGGCCGGTCAGGACGACGTGCTCGGCGCCGCGCTCGATGAGCCATCGGGCGAGGTGCCGGCCCAGCGCACCCGTGCCGCCGGTGACCAGGGCCGTGCCGCCGGTCCCCCAGGTCCGGGCCGGAGTCTTGCCGCGGACCGACGCGGGGACCAGCCGGCGGGCGAACACCCCGGACGGCCGGATGGCCACCTGGTCTTCGTCCCCGGCCAGCACGGCGGTCAGCTTTTCGAGGGTTTCGGCGTCCGGCGTTTCCGGCAGGTCGATCAGCCCGCCCCAGCGGCCGGGGTGTTCCAGCGCGGCCACCCGGCCGAGGCCCCAGACCGCGGCCTGCGCCGGGTCCGGCGCGGGGTCGGTGTCGAGTGCGACCGCGCCGCTGGTCAGGCACCACAGCGGCGCGTCGATCCCGGCGTCGCCGAGCGCTTGGACCAGCACGGCCGCGCTGGTGACGGCGTGGATCGGGTCGTCGGAGGTCGTCAGCGCGAGGACGCCGTCGGGCGTCAGTCCGGTCAGCCGCTCGGCGAGGGAGGTGCGGTCGTCGTCCGCGGTGACGAGCACCTCGACGACATCGAGCCCGGCGAGCGCGCCCGCGGTGGGCGTGAGCACGAGCCAGGTGCCGGTGAGCGGGGTGGCGGGCGGCTCGGGCAGCGCGCGCCAGGCGATGCGGTGACGCCAGGTGTCCAGGTCGGTTTGGTGTCGCCAGCGGGTCAACGCGATCCGCGCGTCGCGCCAGAGCGTGTCGTCGGCGAGACCGAGGGTGTCGAGCGCGGTCCAGAACCCGCTGTCGTCGTCGGACTTGGTCGCCGATTCGAGCCAGAAACGCTGCCGCTGGAAGGGATACGTCGGCAGGCTCACGGTGCGCCGGCTCGGGTAGAGCACCGACCAGTCGACGTCGTGACCGTGCGCCCACAGCTGGGCCGCGGACAGCAGGAACCGGCGGAGGCCGCCTTCGCCGCGGCGCAGCGTGCCGACGACGGCCGCCTCTTCGAGGGTCTCCTGGAGCCCGCCACCGAGCACGGGGTGCGGGCTGACCTCGACGAAGAACCGGTGCCCGCGCTCGGCGAGGACGTCGGCGGTGTCGCGGAACCGCACCGCCTGACGCAGGTTGCGGTACCAATAGCCGGCGTCCAGGGTCACGGTGTCGACCGGCTCGGCGGTCACGGTCGAGTAGAAGGGAATGTCGCCGGTACGCGGTTGGATCGAAGCCAGGACCTCGCGCAGTTCGGCTTCGATCGCCTCCACGTGCGCGGAGTGCGACGCGTAGTCCACCGGGATCACCCGGGCGCGGACACCATCACTCTCGCAGCGTGCGACCAGTTCGTGCAGGGCGGCGGGATCGCCGCACACGACGGTCGACGACGGGCTGTTGAACGCCGCGATCGAGATCCGGTCGTCGAGCAGGGCTTCGACGCGTTCGGCGTCCAGCGCGATCGAGGCCATTCCGCCCTTGCCCGCCAGCCCCGCGGCGATCGCCTTGCTGCGCAACGCGACCACACGGGCACCATCCTCAAGGGACAGTCCACCCGCGACGACCGCCGCGGCGATCTCACCCTGGGAGTGGCCGACGACCGCGTCCGGCGTGACCCCGTACGACTGCCACAGTGCCGCGAGCGACACCATGACCGCCCACGACATCGGCTGGACCACGTCGACCCGGTCCAACGCGCCTTCGCGGAGGACGTCGAAAGGCGACCAGTCGACAAAGGACTCGAGCGCCGTCGCACACTCGGCGAACCGGTCCGCGAAGACCGGGGACTCGTCGAGCAGCCCGGCTGCCATGCCGACCCATTGGGCGCCCTGGCCGGGGAAGACGAAGACCGTGCGTCCGATCGGACCGGTGACGCCGGTGACCACGGAGGCTCCCGGGGTCCGTGCGGCGATCTCGTCCAGGCCCTGGAGGAGGTCGGCGCGTTCGCCGACCACAGCGGCCCGGTGCTCGAACGCGGTGCGCGTCGACGCGAGGGACCAGCCGACTTCGGCGACGCCGTGCGGTGTCTCGGCCAGCGCCGACGCCCGGTCCGCGACCGCGGCTTCCGTGCGGCCGGACAGCACCCAGACGCCCAGTCCGTCCTCTTCGGACACCACGGGCACGGCTTCCGTTGCCTGTTCGACGATGACGTGCGCGTTGGTCCCGCTGATGCCGAACGACGACACCCCGGCTCGGCGGGGTGCGCCGGTCTCCGGCCACGACTGCTCGGCCGAGGCGAGGGTCACGGCGCCGGCGGACCAGTCCACCTTCGGGCTGGGTTCGTCGGCGTGCAGGGTCCGCGGGACGACGCCGTGACGCAGGGCCTGGACCATCTTGATCACGCCGCCGATGCCCGCCGCGGCTTGCGTGTGGCCGAGGTTCGACTTCAGCGAGCCGAGCAGCAGCGGCCGTTCGCGGTCCTGGCCGTAGGTGGCGATCAGCGCCTGGGCCTCGATCGGGTCGCCGAGCGGGGTCCCGGTGCCGTGGGCCTCGACGACGTCCACTTCGGACGGTGTGAGTCCGGCGTCGGCGAGCGCGGCGCGGATCACGCGTTGCTGGGACGGGCCGTTCGGGGCGGTCAGGCCGTTGGACGCGCCGTCGGAGTTGACCGCCGTGCCGCGCACGACGGCGAGCACGGGGTGACCGAGCCGCCGGGCGTCGGACAGGCGCTCGACCAGCACGACGCCGGCGCCCTCGGCCCAGCCCGTGCCGTCCGCGTCGGCCGAGAAGGCGCGGCAGCGACCGTCGCGGGAGAGGCCGCGCTGGCGGCTGAACTCGACGAGCATCCCGGGGCTGGCCAGCACGGCCGCGCCGCCGGCGACCGCCAGCGTGCACTCCCCCGCGAGCAGCGCGCGCACGGCGAGGTGCAGCGCGACCAGCGAGGACGAGCACGCGGTGTCGACGGTCAGCGCCGGGCCTTCCAGGCCGAGGACGTAGGCGATCCGGCCCGACGCGACGCTGCCGGTGGTGCCGGTGAGCAAGTGCCCGTCGAAGCCTTCGCCGCCTTCGAACAGGCGCGGGCCGTACTCGGACGTCGTGGCGCCGACGTAGACACCGGTGCGGCTGCCCTTCAGCGACGCCGGGTCGATGCCCGCGTGCTCGAAGGCCTCCCACGTGGTCTCCAGCAGCAGCCGCTGCTGCGGGTCCATGGCGAGGGCTTCGCGCGGCGAGATGCCGAAGAAGTCCGCGTCGAACCCGGCGACGTCGGCGAGGAAGCCGCCGTGGCGCGCGTAGGACTTGCCGGCCTTGCCCGGGTTGGCGTCGTAGAGGTTGTCGAGGTCCCAGCCGCGGTCGGCGGGCAGGCCACCGATGACGTCCCGGCCGTCGGCGACGAGCTGCCACAGCTCGTCCGCCGACCGCACGCCGCCGGGGTACCGGCAGCTCATCGCGACGATCGCGACGGGCTCGTCGGCGGGGGCCGCGACGGCCGGGGAGGGCGCGGACGGCTCGCCGCGCAGCATCGCGGCCAGGCGGGCGGGGGTCGGGTGGTCGAAGACCGAGGTGGCGGGTAGTTTCCGGCCGGTCGCGGCGGAGAGGCGGGTGATGAGCTCGACGCCGATGATCGAGTCGAAGCCGAGGTCCTTGAACGTGGCCGCGGGGTCGATGGCGTCCGGGCCGGGGTGGCCGAGGACCAGGGCCGTGTGGGCGCGGACGGTCTCGAGGAGGTCCTGCGGGTGTGCCTCCGGCCCCCGGTTTCCAGCGTAGCGGTGGGTACCGACAGTTTCGGCGGAGCCGTTGGGGCCCGCGGTATCGGTGGTGGCGGCGGAGCCGTTGGAGCCGGCAGGGTAGGCGGGGTCGGCGGAGCCGATGGAGCCAGCGGAGCTGTTGGCGCCAGCGGCGTCGTTGGAGCCGGCGGTGTCGGCGAAGCCGGCGAAACCGTTGGACCTAGCGGTGTCGGTCGTGTCGGCGGGTTCGGCAGAGCCGCCGGAGCCAGCGGTGTCGGCGGTGTCGGCGGAGCCGCCGGCGAGCCAGAAGCGCTCGCGCTGGAAGGCGTACGTCGGGAGATCGACCGGGCCGCCGCTGGAGAACGTCGCCGTCCAGTCGACGCCGCCGCCTCGGGTCCACAGCTCCGCGACCGACCTCGCGAAGCGCGCGGGGCCGCCGTCGCCGCGGCGGAGCGTTCCGACCGCCGCGGCTGGGCGGTCGTGGTCGGCCGCCGCTGCCAGGATGCCGCCTACCAGTACCGGGTGGGGGCTTACCTCGGCGAACACGCCGATCCCCGTGTCCAGGGCGGCTCGGATCGCCGGGTCGAACAGCACCGGCTGCCGCAGGTTCGCGAACCAGTGGCCGGCGTCGAGCCGTTCCGTGTCGAGCAGGCCGCCCGCGGTCGAGGAGTAGAACGGGATCTGCGCTGCTCGCGGCCGGATTCCGGCGATCAGGTGTAGCAGCTCGTCTTTCAGGGGCTCGGCCTGTGCGGAATGCGACGCGTACGCGATCGCGATCCGGCGGCAGCGCACCTCGCGCGCGGTCAGCTCGGCCTGCAGCTCGTCGAGGGCGTCGAGGTCGCCGGAGACCGCCGTCGTCGCCGGGCCGTTGACCGCGCCCACCGACAGGCGGCCGGGGTACGCGGTGAGGAGTTCGGTGACGGCCGCTGCCGGCAGGTCGACCGACAGCATGCCGCCGTTGCCCGCCATCCGTTCGGCCAGCAGCTTCGCCCGGAGCGCGACGATCCGCGCCGCGTCGTCCAGGGACAACGCGCCCGCGACGACGGCGGCCGCCAGTTCGCCCTGGCTGTGCCCGAGTACGGCGGCGGGTTCGACCCCGTGCGCCCGCCACTCGGCGGCCAGGGACACCGCGACCGACCAGAACACCGGCTGCAGGACGTCGGTGCGGTCGAGCGAAGGTGTGCCCTGGCGGAGGACATCGAGGACGTCCCAGTCGAGGTGCGGCGCGAGCGCGTCGCGGCACTCGGCCAGCCGCGCGGCGAACACCGGCGACCCCTCGAGGAGCTCGGCGGCCATTCCGGCCCACTGGCCGCCCTGGCCGGGGAAGACGAAGACGACGCGGTCGTCGCTCGTGGCGGTGACGCCCTGGGTGACGCCCATGCCGTCCGCGATCGCGCGCAGGGCGTCCCGGCTGTCGGCGACCGCGCGGTGCTCGAACGCCGTGCGGCGGTTCGCCAGCGACCACCCGATGTCCACAGGGGACAGTTCCGGGTGGTCGTCCACATGGGACAAGAGCGCGGTGGCCTGCGCCCGCAGGGCCGCGGCGGTGCGGGCCGAGAGCAGCCACGGCGCCGCGGTGTCCGTCGTCGAGCGGGGTGCGACGGGGTCGGCCGACTCCAGCACGACGTGGGCGTTGGTCCCGCCCATGCCGAACGAGCTGACCCCGGCGATCCGGCGGCCGGACCACTCGGCGTTCTCCGTCACGACGTGGAGGTTCAGCTCTGACAGCGGGATCGCCGGGTTCGGCGTCGCGAAGTTGAGGCTCGCGGGCAGCGTCGCGTGGCGCAGCGCGAGCAACGCCTTGAGCAGCCCGGCGATGCCCGCCGCGCCCTCCAGGTGCCCGATGACCGTCTTGACCGACCCGACCGGCAGCGGCTCGGCGCGGCCGGCGGCGAAGACCTCGCCCAGCGCGGCCGCCTCGATCGGGTCGCCGACCCTGGTCCCGGTCCCGTGCAGCTCGACGTAGCCGACGGCGGACGGCTCGATCCCGGCGTCGGCGTGGGCGCCGCGCACGACCGCGGCCTGGGCCCGGGCGTCCGGGACGGTCAGGCCGTCGCCGGCGCCGTCGTTGTTGACCGCCGTGCCGCGGATGACGCCGAGGATCTCGTCGCCGTCGGCCTGGGCGCGCGCGAGCGTCTTGAGGACGACGAGCCCGCCGCCCTCGCCGCGCACGAAACCGTTGGCGCGGGCGGCGAAGGTGAAGCACTCGCCGTCCGGGGAAAGCCCGCCGAAGCGAGCAGTGGTGACGGCGTTGCCCGGCGAGAAGATCAGGTTGACCCCGCCCGCCAGCGCGACCGGGCATTCGCCGCGGCGCAGGCTCTGCACCGCCAGGTGGACGGCGACGAGCGAGGACGACTGCCCGGAGTCGACGGTGAAGCTGGGGCCGTGCGCGCCGAGCAGGTGGGAGACGCGGTTGCCGAGCAGGCTGCGGTGGACGCCGGTGATGGTGTGGTGCGTGATCGCTTCGGGGTCGCTCGCGTGCACGAGCGCGGCGTAGTCGTCCCACATCGCGCCGACGAACACGCCCGCGGCGCTTCCGCCGAGGCTCGCGGGCACGATCCCCGCGTGTTCCAGGGCCTCCCACGCGAGCTCCAGTACCAGCCGCTGCTGCGGGTCCATCGCGGTGGCCTCGCGCGGCGAGATGCCGAAGAACGCGGCGTCGAAGCGGTCGACGTCGTCGAGGAACCCGCCTCGGCGGACCCCGGTCGCCGCGGCGTCCCACCGGCCGGCGGGGACGTCGGTGATGGCACTGCGGCCTTCGGTCAGCAGCCGCCAGAAGGCGGCGGGCCCGGCCGCGCCCGGGAGGCGGCAAGACAGCCCGACCACGGCGACCGGCTCGCCCGGAGTGCTCGCAAAACCCGTCATCTCACGCTCCATCGGCGGGCGGCTTCCTTCCTGTGGCGACTGCTCGGCGTCCACGGCAACACAGGCGCGACAACGCTGTCCACGGCGGACAGGTCAGGTCTAGTGCGGTGCCTAGAGGACTCAGGAGGTCCAGCTGACGGGAAGGGCGTGCACCCCGTAGTGCAGCATGTCGTCGCGCAGCGGGACCTGCTCCTGCGGCACGGCCAGCCGCAGTGCCGGGAAGCGCGTGAAGAGCGCCTTGAACCCCACCTGCATGGTGAACCGGGCCAAGTGCTGGCCGATGCACTGGTGCACGCCGTGGCCGAACGCGACGTGGCCCTGGGTGACCCGGCCGATGTCGAGCCGGTCCGGGTCCGGGAAACGCTCGGGGTCGCGGTTGGCCGCCGGGAGCGCGACGACCACCGTCTCGCCCGCGCGGATCACCTGCTCCCCCAGCTCGACGTCTTCCAGCGCCGCCCGGCTCGCGCCGAGGTGCGAGACCGTCAGGTAGCGCAGCAGTTCTTCGACGGCGTTGGGCCACAACGCGGGCTCGGCCCGCAGCCGCTCGAGCTGGTCGCGGTGCTCGAACAGCGCGAAGGTGCCCAGCGCCAGCATGTTCGTCGTCGTGTCGAACCCGCCGCCGACGAGCGCCCAGGCCAGGTTCACCAGCTCCGGCCGGTCGAGCTCGCCGGTGCGGGCCAGCTCGCCGAGCATGTCCTCGCCCGGGTTCTCGAACGCCGCGTCGACGAGCCGTTCCAGCGTGCCGCCGACGACGGTGATGGCGGCGATCAGCTCTTCCAGCGAGTACCGCATCCGGGCCACGACGTTGAGGTGGTGCAGCAGTTCCTCGCGGTCCGCCTCCGGGACGCCGACGAGTTCGCACATCAGCCGGGTGGCCAGCGGCTCGGCGTAGGCGGTGACCAGCTCGGCTTCCGTGCCCCGCGCCGCCATCGCGTCCAGCAGCTCGCCGGCGATCCGCTCCGCGGCCGGCACCAGTTCCCGGGTGCGTCGCACGGTGAAGTACTTCGCGATCAGCTTCCGGTAGCGCGCGTGGTCGGCGCCGTCCATCTTCGGGAACGCGCCGGGCGCGGCCGGCTCGGGCTCGTAGGTGTCCATCGGGAACGGCGGGGGCACGGCGAGCGCGACGAGGTCGTTGCGGTGGCTGAACCGGGCGTCGGCCAGCACCGCGCGGACGTCGGACAGCTTCGTCACCAGCCAGCCGGTGGCCGGGCCGGGACTGACGTCGAACGCCAGCGGGCTGATCCCCGGCCGGGCCCGGTACTCGTCGGGCGGGTCGAACGGGCAGCTCCGCTTGACGGGCAACGGCGACGGCTCGGTCACTTCCGGCTCCCTCCGGCCGGGTGCGCGGCGGCGACCCTGGCCTCGATCTCGTCGGCGGCGCGGGCGGCCCCGCCCGCGGCGTGCACCTCGCGCCGCATGAGCCCGACGCGCCGGCGCACGGCATCGTCGCGGTCGACGGCGAGCACGGTGTCCCGGATCAGCTCGGCGGTCACGGTCTCCTTGTCCAGCGACGCACCCAGGCCGAGCCGCCGGATCTGCCGCGCGTTGATGTGCTGCTCGGGGTGGTGCGGCACGGCGATCACCGGGACGCCGAAGGACAGCGCCTCCATCAGGCTGCCCATCCCGCCCTGGCACAGGAACACCGAGCAGTGCGGCAGGACGTCGCCGTGCGCGACCCAGCGATGGACCTCCACATTGGACGGAAGCGGTCCCAGCGTCGCCGGGTCCACGCGCTTGCCGAGGGTGAGCACCACCTGCCACGGCACGTCCGCGAACGCCTCGGCGCAGGTGCGGAAGAACTCCGGCCGGTCGTTGACGGTCGTGCCCAGGGTGATCAGCACGACCGGCCGGCCGTCGGCGGGCGGCCGCCACGACGCCGCGGCCGGCCCGGCCGACGGTCCCACGAAGGCGAACCGCTCGTCGAAGGTCTCGCCCGCCGGCTGGAACGCCCGCGGCAGGAACACCAGCGTGAACTCGTCGCCGCCGGTGAAGAACTCCTCCAGCGTCAGGTCCGCGAGGCCGTGGGCGGCCAGGTGCTCGCCCAGCCTCGTGACGAACCGGGCGATCGCCGGGTGGGCCGGGTCGACCGCCTCGCCGTAGGTCTGGTTCTCCTTCGTCAACGAGAAGTGCTCGTTCGACGCCACCGTCGCCGAAAGCTGCACGGCGGGCACCTTCCGCTTCCGGGCCAGCAGCCGGCCCGGCGCCCACAGCGTCGTGTCGTAGACGAGCAGATCCGGCGCGGGCAGGCGTTCCACGCCGGGCAGCACGGCCATGCTCTGCTCGAGCAGGTGCAACGGCGCCCGGGCGGCCTCCTCGGCGTTCGTGATGTCCGGCTGCGCGGTGGACAGGTCGCAGCCGTAGTCCGCGGCGCGGGCGCCGGTCGCGGCGACCCGGTCGGCGAACTCGCCGGAGGTGAAGCAGGTGACCTGGTGGCCGCGGCGCACGAGCTCGGCGACCACCGGCAGCGCCGGCGTCATGTGGCCGTAGGCGGGATAGGGCAGGAAGGTGATGTCGGGCATGACCGGCTCCTACGCGGCCGGCAACGGTTCCGCGGGCCGGCGCTTGTACCGCTCGATCAGCGTCAGCGCGGGCGAGGTGGCCACGGTGGTCACCAGCGTCATGACCACCAGCATCGCGAACATCGTCGGGCTGATCACCTTGAGGTCGAGGCCGATGTTCAGCACCGCCAGCTCGGTGAGCCCCCGGCAGTTCATCAACGCGCCCAGCGACCACGCGTCCCGCCTGCCGATGCCGGACAACCGCGCGGCGGCCAGGCTGCCGCCCCACTTGCCCAGCATCGCCACGACGACGATCAGCAGGCACCAGAGCCACAGCGCCGGGTCGGTGCCGATCAGGTCGAACTTCGTGCGGAGTCCCGTGTAGACGAAGAACAGCGGCAGCAGCAGCGTGACGGTCAGCGCGTGCATCTGGTCGGTGGCCTGGCGGATCGGCAGCGAACCGCGCGGCGTCACGGCGCCGAAGAGGAACGCGCCGAAGATCGGGTGGATGCCGATCGCGTTGGTGGCCAGCGCGGACAGCAGCAGCCCGGCCAGCAGCACGGACACCACCGCCGTCGTCGGCAGCGCCTTCTGGCCCTGCTCGGTGGGCGCGAACAGCCGGCGCAGCAACGGGCGCACGACGAACAGCATGAGCGCGAAGAACGCGATCGTGAGCCCCACGGTCACCAGGGTGGCGGCCATCGAGGTCGCGCTCGCGATGGCGACGACGAGCGCCAGCAGGCACCACGCGGTGATGTCGTCGACGGCGGCGCAGCTCAGCGCCAGCGCGGCGATCGGCAGCTTCGTCATCTTGCGGTCGGTGATGATCCGCGCCAGCACCGGGAACGCCGTGATGCTCATCGAAATCGCGAGGAACAGGGCGAACGGCAGCCGCGCGACGCCGGCGCCGAGCGTCGGGTGGAGGACGAACGCGAGCACCACCCCGGACAGGAACGGGATCGCGACGCTGACGTGGCTCACCAGCACCGCTGCCTTGCTGCGGCGGCGGACCAGCTCGACGTCCAGCTCGTAGCCGACCAGGAACATGAAGATGACCAGGCCGATCTGGGCGAACGTGTTGATCGTCGAGGCCAGGAAGTCGGGGAAGATCCAGTGGTAGGCCGCGGGCCACACCCAGCCGAGGAACGACGGCCCGAGCAGGATCCCGGCGAAGATCTCGCCGATCACCGTCGGCTGCGCCAGCCGCTTCGCGAGCGCGGAAAGCAGCCGGCAGGCCAGGAAGATCACCGGCAGCGCGAACAGCAGCTTGGCGACCGGGTCGGCCGCGCCGCCGGTGTGCCCGGTCGGCGCGTGGCCGTCACCGCCCCCGGTGCGCAGCAGGAAGAACGCGGCCGCGACCGGGAGGACCACCATGGCCAGGTAGGAGATCCACGTCCGGCCCTTCGGGGTGGCCTCGGGCGCGGGTGACTCGGTGGTGCGCTCGTCGAGCGATGACATGACGGGTCTCTCCGATCGGACGCAGCCGGTCGTGAGTGGGAAACAGTGTTCTAACCCTGTTTCCCACTCACGACCGGGAGGTACTGCCTAGAACAGGGCCAGTGCCGAAGAAGAGGCCTTGAGGCTGCCGAGGTGCCCGTGCCACAGGTGCGTGGGGTCGGCCTCGACGGCGGCGACGTACTCCTTCATCGCGGTCAGGGCCGCCGGCTCCTCGGCGTCGTAGACGTCGCCCTGGAGCATCTGGATGACGTCCTTGCGGTACCGGTCGTCATCGATGAACGCGGTGAACAGCACGTTCAGCCGGTAGTACATCGAGATGAAGTCGTACCAGATGTTGACGCCCTTGCGGAGGGTGTTGACGTAGTTGTCGAACCGCTCCCGGCGGAAGTCGCCCGCCTTGTGCGCGGCGATGACGTCCTTGGCCGCGAGACGCGCGCTGTTCATCGCGACGCTGACCCCGCTGGAGAAGATCGGGTCGACGAAGCGGGCGGCGTCACCGATGAGCACCAGCGCGTCGCCGGCGATCTGCTTCATGCCGTAGCTGTAGTCGCCCTCGGTCTTGAACTTCCGCACGCGCTTGGCGTTCTTCAGCGCGTCCAGCATCTCCGGCCGGGTGCCGACGGAGTTCCAGAAGAAGCCCTCGAGGTCGTCCTTGTGCTCCTTGAACTTCTCCTTCTGGGTGACGACGCCGATCGAGGTGATGGTCTCGGTGATCGGGATCTGCCAGACCCAGGTGTTCTCCTGCGGCAGGAAGTGCACGTGGATGTAGTCGGCGTCCTCGGGACGCCGCGCCAGCGACGCGCGGTCCAGGCCCTCGAACCACGTGTGCACCGCGTACTGGTTGAAGACCTTGTCCGGCACCTTGACCTTGAGCTGCTGACCCAGCAGGGTCTGGCGGCCGGAGGCGTCGAGCACGACGCGGACGGCGACTTCGAGGGGCTGCTCGCCGATCTTGGCCTGCAGCACCGGGCGGTCGCGGTCGGTGAAGTCGACGCGGTTGACGCGGACGCCCTGGTAGACCTTGGCGCCGAGCTCTTCGGAGTGCTTGAGCAGCAGCGAGTCGAACTGGCCGCGGTCGACGTGCCAGGCGTAGACGCGGTCGACGCCGTCCTGGTCACGCTCCTCGTAGGCGATTTCCGCGACGCCGAGTCCGTGCGAACCGGCGTCGAAGTCCAGCGTGCTGGTCGGACGCGTGTCCGAAGACGTCCACGCGGCGCCGTACTTGCGGGGGAAGCCGGCCGCCTCGACCTTGCCGATGACCCCGATGTCGTGCATCACGGGGATGACCGCGGGGACGAGGGACTCGCCGACGTGCTCGCGAGGGAACGTTTCGCCCTCGAAGACCACCACCGAAAGGCCGGCCTTCGCCAGGTAGGACGCCGCCGTGGAACCGGCCGGGCCACCGCCGATGATGCCGACATCGTAGTCGTAAGACACAGGTTCTCCGTTCAAGATCCGAGACAGGGGTCAGGCGACCGGGGCACGCAGCGAGGTCACCAGGTCGGCGATGCTTTCGATGTCCTTGAAGTGACGGGCCACCATCTCCGTGGGGGGAACCCGCACGGAGAACTCCTCGCGGAGGTAGGCGACCAGCCGGGTGGTTTCGATCGAGTTGAGCAGGCCCCAGTCCAGCAACGGCGTGGTCGTGGTCAGTTCCCCCACGTCCTTGCCGTCCAACAGGTGCTTCTCGACGAACTCAACGAGCTTCCGCGTGATGTCCACGCGCTCGTCGTCTGCCATGTTCTTCCTCCAGTGACGGCACAGCTCCACGCACGGATGTGCTGGAATTCGGGAAAGGTCAGTCGGTTCCGGCGTCGTGCGTGGCCTTGTTGCGCGCGCCACGGCGGGGACGCTCGAGCCGCTCGGTCTCGGCGTTGATGTGCTTGCGCGGGGCGAAGGCGACGTACCGGCCGCCGGACATCTTGGCCTTGAAGTTCTTCATCCAGCCGTGGTGCCCGAAGTTGCCGTGCTTGTCGAAGCCGACCAGCGAAATGCCGCTGCGGTCGTAGTGGCCGCCGACGAGCAGGCACCACTGCCGGAAGTCGGGGTACTCGTTGGTGAGGTGGCGGTAGGTGAGCACGAACGCGAGGTAACGGCGGAAGTCCATGCCGTCGAGACCCTCTTCGTCGTAGACGCGGGAGATGGCCTGGGTGCTCTGGCCGAGCATCTCGGGGATCGGCGAGGCCGAGCAGACGAGCCAGTGCGACTCGTCGGTCATCGGGCTCTTGATCATGTTCTGCTCGACTTCCCAGCGGAAGTTCGTGTTCAGCTTGCCGGTCTCGATCATCTGCGCCTCGGAGATCTCCTGGGGCACGTAGATGAGCATTTCGTTGGTGGTCTCGAGCTCATCGATCTCGGCCTGCGTGAACGGGCAGGGCTTCACCGCGATTTCAGTGGTCCCATAAACTCCGTACACCATGTCTTCGAGGTTTTCGGGCATGCGCATGAGCGACCGTCCTGAATGGTTTTTTGTGTCGTCGGCTTGGTTTCTAACACGGAACCGTCTTGGGAAACGCTCAGTAGAATTGGGACTTCTCCGTGGAGTCCATCAGCGCGACGGTGTTGCTGGACGGGTTGACCACCGTGCTCACCAGGTCGAAGTAGCCGGTGCCGACCTCGCGCTGGTGCCGCGTCGCGGTGTAGCCGGCGGCCTCGGCGGCGAACTCGCGCTCCTGGAGCTCGACGTAGGCCGTCATGCCTTCGTCGGCGTAGCCGCTCGCCAGCGCGAACATCGAGTGGTTCAGCGAGTGGAACCCGGCGAGGGTGATGAACTGGAACTTGTAGCCCATGTGCCCCAGCTCGCGCTGGAACTTCGCGATCGTCGCGTCGTCGAGGTGCTGCTTCCAGTTGAACGACGGCGAGCAGTTGTAGGCCAGCAGCTGGTCGGGGTACTCGGCCTTGATCGCCTCGGCGAACCGGCGCGCGACCTCGAGGTCCGGCTTGGACGTCTCCATCCACAGCAGGTCGGCGTAGGGCGCGTAGGCGAGGCCGCGGGCGACGCAGGGCTCGATGCCGCCGCGGACGCGGTGGTAGCCCTCGGGGGTGCGCTCGCCGGTCAGGAACGGCTTGTCGCGGTCGTCGACGTCGCTGGTGATGAGGTTCGCGGCCTGCGCGTCGGTGCGGGCGATGACGAGGCTCGGGACGTCGCAGACGTCGGCGGCCAGGCGCGCGGCCTGCAGCGTGCGGACGTGCTGGGAGGTCGGGATGAGCACCTTGCCGCCGAGGTGGCCGCACTTCTTCTCCGCGGCCAGCTGGTCTTCCCAGTGCACGCCGGCGGCGCCGCCGGCGATCATGCCCTTCATCAGCTCGAAGGCGTTGAGCACGCCGCCGAAGCCGGCTTCGGCGTCCGCGACGATCGGCGCCAGCCAGTGCGGGGCGTCCTTTTCGTCCTCGGCCCAGCTGATCTGGTCGGCGCGCAGCAGCGCGTTGTTGATCCGGCGCACGACCTGAGGGACGGAGTTGGCCGGGTAGAGGCTCTGGTCCGGGTAGGTGTGGCCGGAGAGGTTCGCGTCGGCGGCGACCTGCCAGCCGGAGAGGTAGATGGCCTTGAGGCCGGCCCGCACCTGCTGCACGGCCTGGTTGCCGGTCAGCGCGCCCAGCGAGTGGACGTAGTCCTCGGTGTGCAGGAGGTTCCAGAGCCGCTCCGCGCCCAGCCGGGCGAGCGTGTGCTCCTCGGTCACGCTGCCGCGCAGCCGCAGGACGTCCTCGGCGGAGTAGTCCCGGCGGACTCCGCGCCACCGGGGGTCCTCGGCCCAGGACCGGGCCAGTTCGGCCGCCGCGGCTTCGCGGGGCGGCGCTGCGGTGACGGTCATGTCGTTCTCCTGACGTACGACGACGCGCGGCTTCGTGGACGAATCCATTTAGCACCCGGCAACCCCTGCCGAGCGCCACCGCGGGACGAGGACGGAGCATTTCCCTAGTTCTTGCCGGTCGCGCCCCGCCGAGTCCGTGACCGGGGCCGATACTCGGTTCGCGAGCCACGGTGCGAACGGAAGGCGTTTGATGGCGAAGGATCTGCGGACATTCCTGGCCGAGCTGGACCCGGACCAGATCAAGGTCGTGCGCAAGCCGGTCGACCCCGAGTTCGAGGTCACCGCGCTCGTCGACCGCATGGAGGACGACCCCGCCTACCCCGGCTTCCCGGCGGTGCTGTGCGAAAACGTCGGCGGTTCCGAGATCCCGTTGCTCATCAACCTGCACGGCACCTACGAGCGGCTCGCGCGCAGCATCGGCTCCGACGTCCACTCGATGGTCCCGGAGTACGCGTTGCGCGAGGGGTCCGGGATCAAGCCGGTCACCGTGGACACCGCGCCCGTACAGGAAGTCGTGCTCACCGGCGACGACATCGACGTCGGCCTGCTGCCCCTGCTCAAGCACCAGGAACTGGACGCGGGCAAGTACATCACCTCGGCCGTGACCATCTGCCGCGACCCGGACAGCGGCAAGATCAACGCCGGCATCTTCCGCCACCAGCAGCAGGGCCGCGCCCAGGTCGGCATCCAGGTCAACCCGGCCCACCACACCGCTTACGTGCTGCGCAAGCTGCGCGAGCAGAAGAAGCCGATGGAGGTCGCGCTCGTCATCGGCCACCACCCGGCCCTGCTGATGGGCGCGGTGTCCAAGCTGGAGGGTATCGGCGGCGAGCTCGACGTCGTCGGCGGCCTGCTGGGCGAGCCCCTCGAAATGGTGCCCTGCAAGACGGTCGACCTCGAGGTGCCGGCTCGCGCGGAGATCGTCATCGAAGGCGTGATCGACACCGACCCGGACGCGACGGCCGTCGAAGGCCCGTTCGGCGAGTACCCGCGGTTCTACACCCGCACCGGGCCGCAGCCGTACGTCAAGATCACCGCGATCACCATGCGCCGCAAGCCCATCTTCGTCGACGTCTTCAACGCGCACACCGAGCACAGCATGCTCGGCGGGCTCCCCCGGATGGGCAGCATCTACCGCCGGGTCAAAGAAGCCGTGCCGACGGTGACCGGCGTGCACCTGCCGTTGTCGGGCATGGCGCGGTCGCACCTGTACCTGTCGATGAGCAAGCGCGTGGAAGGCGAGCCGAAGCTCGCGGCGTGCGCGGCGCTGGCGGTGGACCCGTTGCTGAAGCACGTGTTCGTGGTCGACGACGACGTCGACGTCTTCAACGAAGTCGAGACGCTGTGGTGCCTGGCGACGCGCTTCCAGGCCGACCGCGACCTGACGATCATGCCCGGCTTCCTCGGCGGCCAGCTCAACCCGGTGACCTACGGGCACAACCGGGAGGAGAAGGGCCCGATGGAGACCAAGCTGATCTTCGACTGCACGAAACCCGTGCCGCCGGCGGTGTTCCCGCCCTCGTGCCGGGTCCCGCCCGATGTCGTCGCGCGAGTGGACCACCGCGCACTGCTGGAAGACGGGGACGCACTGGCGTCCTACTTGGACTGAAGGTCGCCCTCACCGGTCCACCGCCGGTGGGGGCGATCTTCCACCACCCACGAAGAAGGCCCCCTCCGGCGGAGGGGGCCTTCTCAGTAGGTCAGTGGGTCGACGGGCCGTGCCAGCGTTCGACCAGCTCGTCCGGCGGCTTGATCCCCAGCAGGTCGCACAGCCGGCCGACCTGGTGGTCCACCAGGTCGCCGAGCGACTTCGGGCGCCCGTAGAACGCCGGCATCAGCGGCGCGATGATCCCGCCCATCTCCGTCACCTGCGTCATCGCGCGCAGATGCCCGAGGTGCAACGGCGTCTCGCGCAACGCGACCACGAGCTTGCGCCGCTCCTTCAACGTCACATCGGCCGCCCGCACCAGAAGACTGTCGTTCTGCGACCACGCGATCGCCCCGAGGCTTCGGACCGAGCACGGCAGCACGATCATCGCGTCGATCGGGAACGACCCGCTCGAGATCGGCGCCGCGATGTCACCGGGCCGGTACGTGCGGTCCGCGAGGGCTTCGACGTCGCCGGGCTTCCAGTCCGTCTCGAAGGCGATCGTCTGCCGCGCCGCCGGCGTGACCACCAGGTGCGTCTCGACCTCGGGCATGCCCTTGAGGATCTCCAGCAGGCGGATGCCGTAGATCGCCCCGCTGGAGCCGGACATCCCGATCACCAAACGGAAAGGCTCAGTCATGCTTCGCCCGCCTCTTCTCGGCCTGACGTTCCTTGACTTCCTCCACCGGGCTGCGCCGGGCCTCCTCCTCGACCATCCGCCGCCACTCGGTCAGCGAGACGTCGGGGCGGTACAGGCGCTCCGGCGGGGCGTCGGTGACCTCCACCATCAGCCGGTCCTCGTCGTTGAACATGCCGTGGAACACCCAGCGGGCCCACGTCCAGTAGTAGAGCCAGAACTTGCGGTTGCGCCACTTGCCCTGGTTCATCACGGCGAGCTGGACGTACGTGTGGTCCTCCGCCGTCGCGGCGACCCACCACTCGAAGTGCGACCACTCCGCGTACTTCACCCGCAGCGTGCCCGGCAGCCGCAGCGACACCTTCGTCTTGTTGCCCTCGCGCCGCCGGTACCACTTCTTCTTGGGGAAGTCGCCGAGGCCGGGGAACGAGGCGCTGTAGTGCATCTTGTCCTTGCGGCGGGTGATCCACGGCCCGTCGCGGATCACCTTCATCTCGCTCCACACCGGCATCTTGACGCGCTTGGTCCACAAGGCGTTGCGGTGCAGCCATTTCGCGTGACCGTCGTCGAAGCCGTTCTCCGCGCCGAAGCGCCAGTTGCCCTCGCGCACGGTGATGCGGCCGACGACGACCGCGTCCGGGTCGAGCAGCTCCTCCGGGACGTCCTCTTCGAACGGGCGGGCCGGGCCGTCGCCGAGCCACACCCAGACCAGGCCGCGGGCCTCCTCGACCGGGTAGGTGCGCACGGTGACCTTGCCGCAGATCGGCGACTCGGGGCCGTCGGTGATCGCCGCGACCAGCACGCCGGTCTCCAGGTCGAACGTCCAGCCGTGGTAGCAGCAGCTCCACGTGCCGGGGAACTCCTGCGACGACATCTTGTGGCTCAGCGGGACCCCGCGGTGCGGGCACCGGTCGTGCAGCGCGCGGACCTCGCCGCCGTCGCGGATCAGCATGATCTTCTCGCCGAGCACCCGGACCGCGTGCGGCTTCTTGCCGATCTTGCGCGACCACGCCACCGGGTACCAGTACTCGCGGAAGCCGAGCGCCGCGGCTTCGTAGCGCGGCCAGGTCGACCAGTCCCGGCGGCCGGGGCCACCGACGGTCGCCTGCCGGCGCGCCGGGCGGACCTGTTCGTCCACCGTCTTTCGGGGGTTCGGGTGGCGGAGCCCCCGACCTGGGGCGGAGCCCCAGTTGTCATCGACGGTGTCGGTCATCAGTTGTCTCCTCGACTGCTCGCGGGAGGCTCACACAGTTCGGCGCGCTGCCGCGTCGTCACGTCCACCACGACGCCGACCAGCAGGTCGACGAGCCGCCGCATGGCGGGCAGGTCCGCGACGCCCATCGAAAACCCTTCGAACGGCCCGGGTACGGCCGCCATCGGCAGGCCGATCCGCGCGGTCGGGATGCCGTGGCGGCGCAGCACGCCGCCGTCGGACAGCCCGCTGCCCGGCTTGCCCGGCACGTGCGGGCGGCCTTCGACCTCTTCCCAGGCCCGGACCAGCCGGGTGACGACCGGGCTGTCGGCGGGCGTGGCCGACCCCGCCTGGCCGGCCACCAGCTCGACCTCGATCCCGACGGCGGGCTCCGACGCCCGCAGCTCGGCGACGATCGCCTCGAACTGGCCGGCCACGGCGTTGACCGTGGTGCGCGGGTTGACCCGCAGGTCGACCCAGAACTCGCAGGTCGCCGGGTTGAACGCCGGCTTGGTTCCATCGCCGGCCCGGATCGCGGTGACGGCGCCCTGCGGCGCCACCTGGCCCGAGGAGTTGCGCGCGGTGTACTCGGCGAACCAGCTCTCCAGCCGCCCGACCATCCGGGCGGCGGCGACGATCGCGTTGTTGTAGCTGCCCTTGTGCCGGCTGCCGGTGTAGCCGACCGAACCGCGCACGACGACGCGGAAGATCGCGAACCCGACCTCTTCGTGCACCACCGAGTAGCCCGGCTTGAGCACGATCGCGAGGTCCGAGGAGCACTGGCCGTGGTCCATCAGGAACTGGGTGCCGACGCCCATGCCGGAGTTGCGCCGCGAGGACAGCTCCCCCGCCAGCACGGGCATGCTGCCGCCGACCAGCGCGACCACCAGCTGGCCGTCCAGCGGCACGCCGGAGCGGTGCACGGCGAGCGCGGCGGCCAGCGCGCAGCTGGCGAACGCCTTGGGGTTCTCCGCGCCGAGCCCGACGACCTTGTCGCCGTAGCGCTGCGCGGGCAGCGTGAAGTCGTCGCGGGGCCGTTCCCCGAGCCACGGTGCGTCCTCCCGGCCCGGCGCGAACGCGGTGTCGAGCGGCGCCAGCACGAGCAGCTGCGCACCCGTGCGGCCGGTGCCGACGCGGGTGACGAGGTTGGCCTGGCGTTCGTCGATCGCCTGCACGCGGCTGTCGATCCCGGCCGAGGTCATCACGTCGCGGAAGTACTCGGCCAGCTCCCGCTCGCAGCCGGTCGGGCTGGGGATGTCGGTGGCCGCCTGGCACAGCAGCGCCAGCTCTTCGTCGTCGACCGAGGCGCGGGCGGCCTTGACCCATTCCCGCTGCCAGCCGGACAGCTGCGTGATGTCCGGGTCGATCGGGTCGGGGGTCATGAGGTCTTGATCTCGGTGCCGGACACGTGGTGGTGCCCCCACAGGCTGGTCGGCCCGGCCAGCTGCCGCGTCGACCAGTCGGCGGTGTCCACGTCCAGGCCGTCCCAGCCGTACTCGATCTCCCAGCCCGAAGGCGTCTCGAGGTAGAACGACACGGCCCGGTCGTTGGTGTGGCGGCCCAGCGTGCGCGTGACGATGCGGCGGTCGTAGGCAACATCGATGGTCGAGCCGACGTCGTCGAGCGTCGTCGTCTCCAGCATGATGTGCCGCAGGCCGGGCTCGTCGGTGTCCACCAGCGCGATGGAGTGGTGGCGCGGGTTGCAGTGCAGGAACGCGATGAAGCCCTTGAACGTGTCGCTGACGCCGAAGCCGAGCGTGTCCACCAGGAACGCCAGCGTCTCGGCGTAGTTCGTGACGCCGACGACGGCGTGGCCCATCCCGTGCTCGCCGGTCCGGTAGCCGGTCAGCGTGCGGGTCAGGCGCAGCGGCCGGAAGTCGGCCTCCTGCCCGTAGAACAGCTCGTGGCGCAGCCCGGACGGGTCTTCCAGCCAGGCCATGCCCGCGACGCGGCGGTCGGCGCACTCGGCGGCGGTCGCCTGGGTCACCGCGACGCCGGCCGCGGCCAGCTCGTGTTCGAGCGCGGCGAGGTCGGCGGCGCTCGCCAGTTCCCAGCCCAGCCAGGACAGCGCTTCGCTCTCGCCGTGGCGCACGTCGAAGCGGTAGGCCCGCTCGTCCATGCGCAGCAGCAGGCGCCCGTCGTCGATCCACTGGCCGGGCAGGCCCAGGACGTCCGCGGCGAACGTCTCCCAGGCCGGAAGCTCCCTTGTGGACAGTCCGACGTAGGCGAGACTGCGGATGCGCATGGGGTTCGTCCTCCTGCTGGTCACTCCGCACGGCCCAGGAAGTCGAGGACCACGCGGTCGTGCTCCTCGGGCTGCTCCCACTGCGGCCAGTGCGCGGCGTCGGCGACGCTGTGGAAGGCCGCGCCCGGGATGAGTTTCGCGATCCGGCGGCCCACGTCGGGCCCGCTGCCGGGGTTGTGGTCCGACCACAGCACCAGCGTCGGCACGCTCACCGTCGTCAGCCGGTCCTCGGAGATCTTCCGGTTCGGCCCGGAGCCGAACCCGAAGGAGTTCTCGAACACCGTGCGCAGCGCGGCGTTGGTCGCGGGCTCGGCGTAGATCCGGCGGCGGACCTCGACCAGCTCGTCGGTGACCCGGTCGGGGGTGGCCATCAACCACTCGAGCCGGGTGCGGATGGTCTCCGGGGTCGGGTTTTCGATGGCGGCCAGCGAACGCGCGCGCAGGGCCTCACGCCCTTCGGCGGGCCGCTCGTTGACCGAACCCGGCGCCCACTTGATGCCCGCGGTGGTGTTCAGGACCAGCTTCCCGACACGGTCGGGGTGCTCCAGCGCCAGGGTCAGCGCGACCCAGCCGCCGAGCGACTCGCCTTCGATGTGCGCGCGCTCGATGCCCTGGGAGTCCAGCAGGTCGAGCACCTGCTCGACGTAGGTGCCGACGGCGTCGTGGGTGAACTCCGGCTTGGCCGAGAAACCGTGCCACAGCAGGTCCACCGCCATCGTGCGGTAGTGCCCGCCCAGCCGGTTCACGTTGCGCGCGTACGCCTCGGCGTGCCCGCCGACGCCGTGCAGCAGCACGAGCGCCTCACCGTCGCCGGCCTCGATGACGCGGCTGGGGTAGCGGTCGCCGAGCACGTGGGTCCGGCTGCCGAGCAGCTCGGTCCAGATGGTCACCTCGGTCACTCCCAACGGTTCGGCGGGACCGGCCGGAACCGGTGGCACTGGTGTTCGTGGCAGGGGCGGCAGGACTCGAACCTGCAACCGTCGGTGTTGGAAACCGCTGCTCTGGCCAATTGAGAGCTACACCCCTTCGCGACCGGTTTCCCGGTGCGAGATCATTATGCGGCGGATTTTTTGGGGAACTTTCTAGCTTCTCCCGAAGCGGTCCGGCGTGAAGACGTCGACGAGCTCGTCGCCCACGCCGTCGACGATGCGACCGGCGAGCGCGCGGCCGAACAGCGGCCCGAGGGTGACCCCGGCGCTCGCGACGGCCTCGTAGTACCCCGGGACGGCCGACAGCGGGCCGACGCTCGGGAGTTCGTCACGGGCGCACCGCGCGTCCACCACCTCGGCCGTCCGCACGGTCGCGGTGCCCAGCAGCGGGACCACCTTCGCCGCCCGGTCCAGGAGGTCTTTGACGTACTCGGGTTCGGGCTCGCCCGAGCGCGGGGGCAGGCCTCGGTCGACGCGGTCCGAGCGCAGGACGACGCGGCCGGGCCCGTCCGGGCGGATGCTGACCTCGGGTGCGCGCAGGATGAAGTCGAGCGGGTCGCCGTCGACCAGCAGGTGCGCGATCAGGCTGCGCCGGGGTTCACCGAGGAACGGGCGGGCGCCGGCCAGCGCGCCGATCTCGTCCGCGGCCGAGCCGGCGGCGTTGACCACGGCGTCGGCCTCGATCCGGCGGCCGTCCGCGAGCCCGACGCCGCCCGACACCGACGTCACCTCGGCGTTCAGCTCCAGCGTGGCGCCGAGGGAGACCGCCTCGTCCAGCAGGTGCCGGGTGAACGCGACCGCGTCGATCCAGCCTTCGGCCGGGAGGACGGCGACCGTGCCCGTCGAGGGGAAGACGACCGACGAACCGAGGGCGCCGGCCGCTTCCGCACCCGCGTGCCGGTCGACCGGGCAGCCCCACTCGTCGAGCTGGGCGAGGTAGCCGGCGAACGACTCGTCGTCGGTCCAGGCCACCGTCCCGGTGCGGTGCCACCACGGCGCGGGTGCGAACTCGCCGGCCAGCGCCGCGTGCTCGGCGATGCCGGCCTGGTTGAGCTCGAAGTACGACTTCGGGAAGCGCCGGTACGCCGTCGCGGTGGCGAACCCGATCTCCGTGGTGCCCGAGGCGGGCCGGTCCGCGCGGTCGACGCAGTGCACGCGGGCACCGCGCCGGGCGAGGTGGTAGGCCACCGAGGCGCCGATGACCCCGGCGCCGACGACGACCACCGTCGGCGGGGCCATCAGTAGAGCCCTTCCGGCGCGGCCTGGCTCACCTGCAGCGGGCGGACGTTGTAGACGCCGTCGACCGGCCATTCGCCCTTGGTGTCGTAGCGGGTCGCCTCGTCGCGCTCCATCAGGTTGGGCAGGAACAGGTCCTCGTGCAGGACGGTCAGCTTCAGCTGGCCCGACTGTCCTTTGTCGACAGTCCGGCGGAAGTCTTCCGGATCCACCACGGACATCGTCACCTGCGGGTACGTCGGCGCGTAGGGCAGGATCGCGCCGCCGTCCTCCGGGTGCAGGCTGACCGCGTTGCCGAAGGTGTTGCCGTAGCCCGAGCGCACGAGCCCGCCGTCGAGGGCCTTGACGAAGTCCTGGTACATCTGCGGGCTCATGTGGGTGCCGCCGAGGCGGACGCCGTCGAGCGCGGCGACCAGGTCCGGGTGGCGCGCGATCAGCTTCTGCAGCAGCGCGGGCGTGGTGTTGAGGTAGTGGACGTGCTGGGAGCGCAGGCAGTCGACGATCTGGCCGAGGACGTGCTCGGTGTACTCCCCCAGCTCCTTCATCTTGCCGGCGCGGATGAGCTGCTTGATCCACCGCGGGTCCATGTCGATGCCGTAGACGAGCCCGGCGAGCTGCTCGGAGAGCTCGATCGCGCCGTTGCCGATCTGGTGCGGGCCGCTCGGCGTCGCCTGCAGCCAGGTGCGGCCCGCTTTGTACCCGTCGAAGAGGTACGACCAGCGTCGCCATTCGACGCGGTGGGTCATCATGTCTTCGGTGTAGAACACGCGCACGGGGTCGCCGGTGGTGCCGCCGGACTCCCAGACGCGCCCGATCAGCGGGCGCGGCACGGTGCGCGGGACGAGGTCGCCGGGGTCCAGGCCGCGCAGGTCGCCGGGTGGGAACGGGCCGAACTCGGCGAGCTGGTCATAGCGCGTGATGTCCATCGGGTCGAACGACAGCTCGGTCGCGCGCTTGAGCCAGTAGGGGCTGCCGAGTTCGGGGTTGAAGTGCCGTCGCACCACGTGCCGCGTCCACGCGTCGAGGTCGAGGGACAACCAGTGGTCGGTCAGGCTGGCACGTTCGTGCGTGCGGGTGCTCACGGTCTCTCCTTGCTTCACGCGCTGGGGGCGACGAGGTCGACCGCGTAGTCGTAGATCGCGGTCATGGCTTCGGTGACGTGGTGCGGCTCGGTGATGCGCACGACGGGGAACGGGAAGTCGAGGACGCCGGCGGGCAGCGTGGGGCCGAGCACGAAGGCGAGCCGGACGCCTTGGTCCTTCATGCCGGCGCAGACGTGCGGCAGGCTCATCGTGGTGGTCTTGTTGCGCCGGAACAGATCGCGGACGTCGTCGGCCGTCGTCAGCGCGCGTTCTTCGAGGAACGAGCACACCGGGATCCGCGGGTCGGCGACGGTCATGGCTTCCACCGTCGGGGCCATGAAGTCGGTCGCGTACTGGCGCAGCGGGGAGTGGACGGCGAACGGCTGGCCGTCGATGACGCTGATCATGCCGGGCGGGCTCTGCGCGACGAGCTTGTCGAGGGCCTCGGCGGTGCCGCTGAGCATGAGCAGCCGCGCGGTGCCGTTGGAGAGGACGCCGAAGTCGCCGCCGAGGTACACGCCGGGGCGCCGGTCGCCGTAGTAGAACGTCGGGTCCTCGGTGACCGGGAGGAAGGCGATGGCCGCGCCCTGCGCCGGCGGGGCGGGGACGGGCAGCGGCGTCTTGGCCTCGCGGACCAGCAGGTCGAACAGCGTGCGGCGGTCCACGGCGCCCGCGACGGAGCTCGCGATCAGGCCGCCGAGGCTGATGCCGCCGGCGACGGCCGGGTGGATGTCGGACTCGGCGAGCACGTCGTGGATGCCGAACGCCAGCGCGGCCAGCCGGATGCCGGCGAGGCTGAAGCGGTCGTGGTCGCTGCGGGGCTCGAACTCGCCGCGCAGCAGGGCGCGCGGTTCGATGCCGGTCCAGTCGCGCACCTGCTCGTAGGAGCGGCGCATGGCCGGGTACGCCTCGTAGAGGTGCGCGCCGTGTTCGGGGTCGGGATCGGAGATGTTCGCGCCGAAGAGATATCCCAGAGTCACCGAATTCCCCTAACGTGTCCGACACGGCTGCCGCGACGCTACGCACGCTCTTGGGGGCGAAGCCGGGCTAGCATGGGGTCTCTAGGCAAAACCTCAGCTCCGGGCGCGGGACTCCTTAAGAGTTCCCCCAGGGTTCGCCTGCTAGGGCGGCTGTCGCGGGCGCGGCGGGTGGAAAAAGGTGGCAGCCGGCCCATCCAGGCTCGCCACCCTATTCGCCGGAGGTATCAGAACGTGGAGTATGGCGTCTCGCTGTTGCCGGACTGCGACCCGGAGACCACGACCGCCTCGCAGTACTTCCAGGATGTGCTGCGGGTCAGTGTGCTCGCCGATCAGCTCGGCCTGAACTACGTCAAGATGACCGAGCACTACCTGCGCTCCTACGGCGGATATTCCCCCAGCCCGCTGGCGTTCCTGTCGGCCGTGGCCGCGCGCACCGAGTCCATCCGCCTGATGACCGGCGGCATCCAGGCCTCGTTCCACCACCCGATCCAGATCGCGGCGCACGCGGCACAGGTCGACGTGATGAGCGGCGGCCGCCTGGACGTCGGTTTCGCGCGGGCGTTCCTGCCGTACGAGTTCGAGGCGTTCGGCGTCGACATGGACACCAGCCGCGAACGGTTCCTCGCCACGATCGAAGCGGTCGTGCGGCTGTGGAACGAAAAGGACGTCACCGAGAAGACGCCGTTCTTCGAATACGAGAACGCGAACTCGCTGCCGGCCCCGGTCCAGGAGGACGGCCCACCGGTGTGGGTGGCCGCGCTGGCAACCCCGGCCAGCTTCGACTGGACCGGCCGCAAGGGCTTCAACCTGCTGATCAGCTCGACCCAGCTCAACGAGATGGCCCGCAAGCGCGAGTACGTCGAGCTGTACCGCAGTTCGTTCCTCGAGAACCACGGAGATTCCGGCCGCAAGCCGAAGTTCGCGGTGAGCATCCCCCTGCTGATCGCCGACACCGACGAAGAGGCGCGCGACCTGGCGGTGCCGTTCATGGTGAAGTCGTTCAACGCCTTCAAGGAGGCGATCCTGTCCTGGCACAACGTGGAATCCCCGGCATACGAGGGCTACACGGCAATGGCCCGCCAGATGGCGAGCTTCGACCTGGAAACCGACGGACTGGAGTCCAAGGCGGTCGTCGGCTCACCGGAAACGGTACTGGGCCGCATCGAAGAGGTCCGCGACGTACTGGGCCCGGACGTGATCTTGTGGAACCTCGACTTCGGCGGCCAGTCGTACGAAACAATGTCCCGCACGTTGAACCTGTTCGCGGACAAGGTGATGCCGGCCCTCGGATGACCCCTCCCAGGGGTGAAGAAGCGGAAGGGCCCGGTGGCCGCAAGGCCACCGGGCCCTTCCGTCAGGCAACCGACGAACGAGGCCCCAGACTCCCCCCTGCACCCCGATCCGAAGCCCAAACACGGCCGGCGGCACCGGGTCAAGGCATCTTTCCCGCCTTGACGCGGTACCGCCGGCCGTAGTCACAATGGAGCTTCGGGGTGCCGGTCAGCCGCTGAACCCCAACCCACCCTGAGCAGCGATCATCGTCAGCCGAATACCGCGCAGCGCCTTCTCCAACCCAGGAGCAACCTCACCAACCCGGTCGGTCAGCTCCTCGATGCGCTCCTTGTACTCACCCTTGCTCTCCTTGCGCGTGACAACACTCGGCACCGTCCCAGCGGCAGCCAGCGCAACGAGCGCGGCGTCATCCGCACCGACCTGCGAAGCCGGGGTAGACCCGTGCAGCACCTCGACGGCGTGCTCCTGCAGCGCCTTGGCCAGCGCCGGGTCGGTGACGGTCACGTGGGTCTTCGGCACAACGCCCATGACCTTCTTCTCCTCGACCGTGAGCAGCTTCTGCTCCACGAGCTGCTCCTCGATCGCCTCGAGGGTCTCCTTGTAGTCGTGCCGCAGCCACGACTTCCAGCTGCGCTTCTCGTTGCCGATCTGCGCCAGCAGCCGGTCGAGCACCGGGTCGCCCGTCGGATCCGACTTGACCAGCACGGCGTCGCCGTCGTCGTCGGCGATGTTGCCGCGCAACGCCAGCTCGGTCAGCACGCCGGCGCGGGTCAGGAACGCCGTGCGGGTGCGGTCGTAGAGGTCTTCCTTCTCCAGGTCGTAGGCGAGCAGGTAGGCGCGGTAGTGGACGGCGGTCGGCGTCTCGGTCATGTCGGTCACCCGTTTCTGTGTCGGTCGGCGGTACGGGCCGGGGTCCCCGCGTCCGGCCGGATTTCCCCCTGGCGGACGCGCCTGGCAGTGCGTGCTTACCCGATCTTGGCCGCTCGGACACCCGCGAAAAACGGCCAAAGGTTGACAGTCGGTGACGGAAGGTTGTCGGCTCACAACCTTAGTTGTTCCGGCGTCCGGAGTAGCGGGGCTTAGCAGTCTCCCCAGACGTCGGCCGATCGGGTGGACTCGCGCCCCACCAGGCCGTTAAGAGGTAGAGGCCACTCTCTTTCCACTATCCGCAATGGACGGCTCATGACCGCTCGAACTGCCAGGCGTGGGGTGCTGCTCCTCTCCCTCCTCGGCCTGCTCGCCCCCGGGGTGCCCGCCGGCGCCGCACCGCAGCCGGTTACGGCCGCATCCACCCTCCAGCAGATCGTGCCCGCCCCGGTGTCGGTGACGCCGGACCCGGCCGTCCGGTACCTGCTCGGGCCGGCGACGGTGGTGTTCACCTCCGGCGGCGCCGACGCCCGCCAGGTCGGCGACTACCTCGCCGGGCTGCTCCGCCCGGCGACGCGGTTCCGGGTCCCCGTGATCCCGGCACCCGCGCTCCCCGGCGTCCCGAAGGCGCTCCCCGGGATCTCGCTGCTGCTCGGCGGCGCCGACCCGCGTGTCGGGGCCGAGGGGTACCAGCTCGACTCCACCGCGACCGGTGTGACCATCCGGGCCGCGAAGCCCGCCGGGCTGTTCAACGGCGTGCAGACGCTGCGTCAGCTCCTGCCCGCGTCGCTGAGCGGGACGCTCACGGTGCCCGGCGGCCACATCCTCGACTACCCGCGGTACCCCTACCGCGGCGCGATGCTCGACGTGGCACGGCACTTCCTGCCGGTGGCCGACGTGAAGAAGTACATCGACGACATCGCGCTGTACAAGGTCAACAACCTGCACCTGCACCTCACCGACGACCAGGGCTGGCGGCTGCAGATCACCGGCTGGCCGAACCTGACCGTCAAGGGCGCGAGCACCGGCTCCGGCGGCGGGGCCGGCGGTTTCTACACCCAGGCCCAGTACCGCGACATCGTCGCCTACGCGCAGAGCCGGCACATCACGGTCGTGCCGGAGATCGACATGCCGTCGCACTTCGGCGCGGCGCTGGCGTCGTACGCCGAGCTCAACTGCGACGGGGTCGCCGGGCCGGTCTACACCGGGCTCACCCCCGCGCCGCGGTCGGACCTGTGTGTCGACAAGCCGATCACGTACAAGTTCATCGGCGACGTGCTCGGCCAGCTCGCGGCGCTGACCCCGGGTGGCTACCTCGACGTCGGCGGCGACGAGATCCAGGACCTCGACGACGCGCAGTACACCGCGTTCATGGCGAAGATCGCGCCGATGGTGGCCAAGCACGGCAAGAAGCTGCTGGGCTGGGCGGAGATGCTCACCGCGACCCCGCCGCAGGGCGCGACCGGCGAGTTCTGGATCTACGACGGCACCCAGAACGAGGTAGGCGAAGCCAGCCAAAAGGGCGCGAAGCTGATCATGGCGCCGTGCGTCTACACCTACCTGGACATGAAGTACGCGCCCGACGTCCCCGCCGGTGACCTCGGCCTGGAGTGGGCGGGCGACATCAGCGTCCAGGCCGCGTACGGCTGGGACCCGACCGCGGTGGTGCCCGGCGCGCTGAACTCGAACATCGACGGCGTCGAAGCTCCCTTGTGGACGGACACCGTGCGCAGCCTCGACGACGTGCGTCTCTTGGCGTTCCCCCGGCTGCCCGCCATCGCCGAGATCGGCTGGTCGCCGCAGGCGAGCAAGGACTGGACGTCGTTCTCGTCCCGGCTGGCGGCGCAGGGACCGCGCTGGAAGGCGCTCGGTGTGAAGTACTACGCGGCCCCGGAAATCCCGTGGCCGAAGAACTGACCCGGCGGGAGAAGCCGACGATGGCGAACAAGGACGGGCAGGTCTGGGAGGCCTACTGGAAGGACCTCCCGGACCGCGTGGGCGCGGCGTTCTGGGACTGCGAGCCCGCCGACGGAGCGGCCGCGCACGCGGAGCTGTTCAAGGCGCACTTCGACCCGGCGCTCCCGCTGGTCGACCTGGGCTGCGGCAACGGCACCCAGACGAAGTACCTGGCCGGGCTGTACGACCGGGTCGTCGGCGTCGACATCGCGGAAGCGGCGCTGAACCGGGCGCGGGCGGAGAACGCGGCGGACAACGTCTCGTACGAGCTGCTCGACGTGCTCGACGGCGCGGCCGTGGCGGAGTTCCATTCGCGCTACGGCGACGTGAACATCTACCTGTCCGGCGTGATCCACCAGCTGCCGGTCGAGAAGCGGGTGGCGTGCGCGCGGAACCTGGCCGCGCTGGCCGGGACGCGCGGGTGCGTGTTCAACCAGGAGCTGACGCCGGCGAGCTACACGTACATGCAGCAGCTGATCGCGGACCCCGCGAACGACCTGCCCAAGCTGGAGCGCGTGTCGATCTACTTCGGCATCGGCCTCCAGCCGGCGGCGGGCGAGGCGGAACTGGAGACGGTGTACGAGGTGGGCGGCTTCACCATCCTCGACGGCGGCGAGCTCCTGCTGCGCACGACGGAGACCCTGGCGGACGGCTCGGGCTTGAACCTCCCGACCCACTACGTCATCGCACGAGCCTCCTGAGGGCATGAGAAAAGGGGCGGTCCCGGAGTCGGGACCGCCCCTTCCTCGTTTCCCGGTCGGGACGGGAACGTCAGTGTGCGGCGGCCAGTGCGGCGCGGTCGGTCTTGCCGTTCGCCGTGCGGGGCAGCTCCGCCACCGCGCTCACCTCGTCCACGATCATGTACTTCGGCAGGTGGGCCGCGCAGTGGGCCTTCATGCCCAGCAGTGTCACGCGCTCGCCCGGGCGGGGGACGATCACCGCGCGCAGGCGGGCGTCGATGCCCGCTCCCGCGACGATCACCGCCACCTCGGCCACCGCCGGGTGGCGGGCCAGCGCCGTCTCGATCTCGCCCAGCTCGATGCGGTGGCCGCGGAGCTTGACCATCGCGTCGCGGCGGCCGGCGTACTCCAGCTCGCCCGCCTCGTCGTACCGGCCCACGTCGCCGGTGTGGTAGCCGCCCAGCTGCGGCGCCGCACCCCAGTACCCCAGCATCACCGTCGGACCCTCGACGACGATCTCGCCCTCGGGAGACAGCGTCAGCGTCGCCCCCGAGCACGCCCGCCCGATCGGCAGGCCACCGGTCCGCGCGAGATCTGCCGCCGTCACTTCGTAGCTCGTGACGACGTTCGTCTCGGTCGGCCCGTACCAGTTGAACAGCCGGACGTCCGGCCACGCGCGACGCAGCGTCTGCACCCCGGCGATCGGGAACGGCTCCCCGGCGAACACGCAGACCCGCAGGGACTCCGGCGCCGGCCGGGCGAGCAGGCCGCCGTGGCGCATCATCAGCAGGAGAGCCGACGGCACCGAGTACCAGACGCTGATCCCGCGCCCGTGCAGGAACTCCGTCAGCTCGGCGGGCGAGTACGACAGGTCCGCGCCGGCCAGGTCGACCGACGCCCCGGCGAAGAACGCGCCGTAGAGGTCGAACACCGACAGGTCGAAGTTGAACGGCGCGTGGTTGGCCAGCCGGTCGCCCGCGTGCAGCCCGGTCTCCGCCGCGGCCCACCCGACGAACGCGAGCGCGTTGCGGTGGCTGATCAGGACGCCCTTCGGCGCTCCCGTCGAGCCGGAGGTGTAGAGGATGTACGCGGGCTCGTCCGGCCCGACGTGCTCGAGCGGCGGGCTCGGCCGGTCCACAACGGACAGTGCGTCGAACGAGCTCAGCGGCGGCGGGTTCGGGCCCCAGTCGGCCGTCTCGCCGGTGACCACCAGCGCGGGCGTGCAGCCCTCGGCGATGAGCCGCACCCGCGAGACCGGGTTCGACGGCGCGACCGGCACGTAGACCGCGCCCAGCCGCAGCGACGCCTGCATCAGCGCCACCACCTCGACGCTCTTCTCCGCCCAGATCAGCACCCGGTCACCGCGGCGGACGCCGGCCGCGGACAACCCGGCGGCCTGGCGGTCGGCCAGCTCGTCGAGCTCGCGGTAGGTCACGGTCGTGGCGCCGCAATGCACCGCCGGGGCGTCCGGCGTGCGCTCGGCAGCGTCAAGAACCAGCTGGTGCAGCAGTTCCACCCTGTTCACATCCCCAGTTCCATCGCGACCAGCTGCCGTTGCACGTCGGAGGCGCCGGAGAAGATCGTGCCGCCGATCGCGTCCCGCAGCGCGGCTTCGATCCCCTGCTCGCGCAGGTAGCCGCGGCTGCCGAACAGCTGCACGGCGTCGGTCGCGCTCGCCACCGTCCCCTCGGACACCGCGAGCTTGGACAGCGCCGCGAACAGCGTCGCGTCTTCGCCCTGGTCCAGCGCCCAGCAGGCCCGGTACAGCAGCAGGCGGGCGCTTTCGGCCCGCAGCTTCATCTCCACGATCCGGTTGGACACCGACTGGAACTCCGCGAGCCGCTTGCCGAACTGGCGGCGGTCGCGCACGTGCGCCAGGCAGCGCTCGATCAGCCGGTCCTGCACGCCCAGGTACAGCGCGAACAGGCAGGCCCGCTCCCAGCCCATCGAGTGCTGGAAGATCGCCGAGCCCTGGCCCGGTTGGCCGAGCACGGCGTCCGCGGGCACAAAACAGCCGCTGAAGGTGACCTCGGAGGCCACGCAGCCTTCCATCCCGAGCTTGGCGAACGGCTCGCCGAAGGTGATCCCCGGCGAGCGGGCGTCGACCACCAACGCCGTGATGCCCCAGTGGCCGGCGGCCGGGTCGGTGACCGCGTAGGTGACGAGGACGTCGGCGACGGGACCGTTGCTGACGAAGCTCTTGACGCCGTCGAGCACGAACCCGCCCTCGACCGGGGTGGCCGTGGTCCGCAGCGCGCCGACGTCGGACCCCGCTTCGGGCTCGGTCATCGCATTGCCCGCGATCAGGTCGCCGGCGGCGAGGCCGGGCAGGAGCCGCTCGCGCAGGCCCTCGGGGGCGAAGTCGACGATGGGCATCGTGCAGGCGAACAGGTGCGCGGCCGCGCCGAAGACGAGGCCCGTGTCCGGGCAGCCGCGCCCGGCGGCTTCGAAGACCCGCGCGGTGTCGAGCGCGGTCAGACCGCCACCGCCGTGCTTCGCGGGCACGCTGGCGCCGAGGACGCCGAACTTGCCCAGCAGGGCCCACTTCTCGCGGCTGAACACGTACTCGGGTGCGGCCGGGAAGGCCGCCCGCGTGTCGGCCACCGTCCGGTCGTAGCGCTGCCGCTGGTCCGCGGTCCAGCCGAACTCCATCCGCCCACCTCCACCAGGGTTCGCGCCCGAGGCTAGCGGCGGGACGTCTGGCGAAATCCCAGAATGCGCGGTGCGAGCATGGCCAGGTGACCCGACACGTCGTGCTCTGCACCCTGCCCGGTTACGGGCACGTGACCCCCGTCCTGGACGTCGTCGGCGAGCTGGTCCGGCGGGGCCACCGGGTCACGGTGGCGACAGGCAGCGCCTTCGCCGACCGGATCGCGGCGACCGGCGCCCAGCCGCTCGTTTACCACGGACCGGCCGACGACCCGGGTTCGCACCGCCTGGCGGCCGCGCTGACCGGCGCGTCCAGCTGCCTGGCGCCGCTGGAGCCCGTCCGGAAGCTGCTGGCGGACGACCCGCCCGACGTGCTCGCCTTCGACTCGACCATGTGGATCGCGGGCCGGGTGCTCGCCCACGACGTCGCGTGCCCGACCGTCCAGCTCTCGGCGTGTTTCGCGTCCAACGAGCACTATTCGCTGCCGGCGCACGTGGCCCGCTACCCCGAAAAGTCCACAGTGGACGAAGAGCCCTATGACTTCTTGGCCGACCTGAACGCCCTCCTGGCGGCCGAGGCGCCGGGACAGACGGCGGAACAGTTCCTTGACGACGGACGCGACCACAAGCTCGTCCTGATCCCCCGCGACTTCCAGTACGCGGGCGAGACGTTCGACGCGCGGCACGCGTTCACCGGCCCGTGCTTCGGCCCGCAGCGGCCGCTGACGGGCTGGGAGCCGCCGTCGAACGGGAACCCGGTGCTCCTGGTGTCCCTGGGGACGTCGGCGTTCAACGACCAGCCGGACTTCTTCCGCCAGTGCGCAAGCGCTTTCGCGGACCTGCCGTGGAACCTGGTGATGACCCTGGGTGGCGGCGTGGACCCGGCTTCGCTGGGCGCGTTGCCGCCGAATGTCGAGGCGCGGCCATGGGTTCCGCACCCGGCGGTGCTGCGGCACGCGTCGGCGTTCGTGACGTCGGCGGGTATGGGCAGCGTCATGGAGGCGTTCTACTGCGGGACCCCGTTGGTGCTGGTGCCGATGCACGGCGAGCAGGAGGTCAACACCGAGCGGGTGGTGGAGCTGGGCCTCGGCGTGCGCCTGCCCCGGGAGGACCTGACGCCGGAGTCGATCCGCGACGCGGTCCTCGCAGTGGCGGCCGACGAAGGCATCGGCGCACGCATGCGGGCCATGCGGGACCACACGCACGAAGGCGGCGGCGCGGTCACGGCCGCCGACCGCATCCTCGGCGCGGCAAAAGGTCGTGAGTGAGAAACAGGGTTAGAACACTGTTTCCCACTCACGACCTCTTGCCGCGGGAGACCGCTCAGCCCGAGTCGCGCTTGCCCATCAGGGAGAACGCCACCACCAGCGCCACCGCGACCCACGTCAGCAGCGTGCCGCCGCCGGTCAGCGGACCGAGGTACGTCGCCGAGTCCGTCTTCAGCTGGGCCGTGCTCAGCTGCTCCGCCGCCGACGCCGGGAAGTACGCGAGGATGTCGCGCTGGACCCACGCCGGCAGCAGCGCGCCGAGGATCGCCGGGGCGAAGATGAAGCCGATGGCCGTCGCGATGGCGCCCGCCGCGCTGCGCATCATCACGCCGAACGCCAGCGCCAGCAGCGCGAACGCCGCGAACTCCGCGCCCCAGCCGAGCAGGCTGCGCAGCACGCCCGGGCCGCCGAGGCCCAGCGTCGGGATGGCCGGGTTGATGCCGAGGACCAGCTGGCCGATGAAGAACGCCGCCGCCGCGAACAGCGTGCCGAGCACGAACGCCAGCAGCCCGACGACCACGGCCTTCGAGACCAGGACCCGGCCGCGGTGCGGGGTGATGGCCAGCGTGAGGCGCATCATCCCGGTCGAGTACTCACCGGACACGGCGAGCACGCCGAGCACCGAGATGAGGATCAGGCCGAGGTTCATCCCGACCATGGCGGTACCCGCCGAGTCGAAGTCCGCCGTCTGGCCCGCGGGCAGGTTCTTGTAGTCCTGCTCGGTCAGGAAGCTGAACAGCACGGAGAACCCGACGCTGACCACCGCCGCGGCGATGACGACGAGCCAGGTCGACCGGACCGACCTGAGCTTGGTCCACTCCGCGGCGAGCGTGTTGCCGATGCCGGGCGAGGTCTTCGTTTCCGGCAGCGAAGCCGTTGCGGTCGTCACGTTACTCAGTCCCTTCCGACGCGAGCGCCCGCACCGTCTCGAGCACCTTGTGCTCCTCCGGCGCCGCGCCGTTGTGCGAGCGGTACTGCACGCTGTCCTTGGTCAGATCCATGAACGCGGCCTCGAGGCTCGCGCGGACCGGCGTGAGCTCGTGCAGCCCGAGCCGGCGCTCCAGCGCGAGGTCACCGATCTCCGGCGAGTCCAGGCCGACGACGTTGAGCGAGCCGTCGTCCAGCTTCGTCACCTTGCCGCCCGCCCGCTCCAGGGCTTCGGCGAGCTCGGCGGCCTGCGGCGAGACCACGTGGACGTGGCTGCGCGCGCTGCGCTGGGTGAAGTCGGCGATCGGCATGTCGGCGATGAGCTCGCCGCGGCCGATCACGATGACGTGCGCGGCGGTCTCTTCCATCTCGTTCATCAGGTGGCTGGAGACGAAGACCGTGCGCCCTTCGGCGGCGAGGTCCTGCATCAGCGTCCTGATCCAGTAGATGCCCTCGGGGTCGAGGCCGTTGACCGGCTCGTCGAACAGCAGCGTCGGCGGGTCGCCCAGGAGGGCGGTCGCGATGCCGAGCCGCTGGTACATGCCGAGGGAGAAGTTGCCGACCTTCTTGCCGGCGACCTCGGTGAGACCGACGGTGTCGAGCACCTCGTCCACCCGCTTGCGCGGGATGCCGCCGGCCTGCGCCACCCACTGCAGGTGCCGGTACGCCGTGCGGGCGCCGTGGACGGCCTTCGCGTCGAGCAGCGCCCCGACCTCCCGCATCGGCGCGGGCAGGTCCCGGTAGGCCTTGCCGTTGACCGTGACCGAGCCGCCGCTGGGGGCGTCCAGGCCGAGGATCATCCGCATCGTGGTCGACTTGCCCGCCCCGTTGGGCCCGAGGAAACCGGTCACGACGCCGGGCTTGATGTCGAACGACAGGCCGTTGACGGCCGTCGTGTCCCCGTATCGCTTCGTCAGATCTCGTGCTGTGATCACGCGCCTGCTCCGTATTCGATGCTGTAGTGCTTGAGGACGAGTCAACCCGCTGCCACCGCTGTCGTGCTACTGCACAAGGTGGCTTGTCGCCACAACCAAAGTTGCAACCCCCGTACGGGTGTGATCTTCCCAGTACCCAGGGCGACCGGCAACTCGGGAATGTCAACTTTCGATGGTCCGAAGACGACTTTCGAGGACTCACGACGCTGATCGCCGTGTGCTTGAATCGATGACAAGAAATTTCGTCGTCTACCGTTCCAAGGAGTTTCCCATGGCCAAAGAACAAGGCGGCCGTCCGTTCGTTTCCCTCGTCATGGGGCTGATCCTGGTCGCGGGCGGGGTCGCGATCATCATCAACGCGGGCGAGCACACCATCGGCGTGATCGGCGGCGGCGTCACCATCGTCGTGGGTCTGCTGTTCTTCGTCCGCAGTGCCACGTCGCGGAAAACGACGGCCGCGGGACGGCGTCGATTCTTCATTTCCTGAAAACAGTTCCAGGGGCGCGAAACGGCCGCCCTGGTGTCCCGGTCGGGGGGTCACCAGGGCGGCCGCTCGCCGTTTCAGGCCTCGTCCGGGCCGAGCGCCATCCGCACGAGGTCGTCGACGTCCAGGTCGCCCAGTTCGTCGTCCTCGGGGTCGGCCACGACGGCCGGCTCGCGCCCGCTCAGCTTCAGCAGCGCGTCCAGTAGCCCGGCCTCGCGGAAGCGCGCGACCGGGATCGAAGCCAGCGCCGCGCGGATCTCCCGTTCGTCGTCCGCCTCGCCGGCGTCGTCCGGGAACAGTTCCTCGCCCACGTACCCGGCCAGCGCCGCCGGGGTCGGGTAGTCGAAGATCAGCGTCGCCGGCAAGCGGATCCCGCTCGCCGCGCTGAGCCGGTTGCGCAGCTCCACCGCGGTCAGCGAGTCGAAACCCAGCTCCTTGAACACCCTCAGCGGGTTGACGGCCTCGCCGCCGCCATAGCCCAGCACCGCGCCCACCTGCGCGCAGACCAGGTCCAGCAGCGCCTGCCGCCGGTCCTCGCCGGACGTTCCGGCCAGCCGCTGCCGCAGGTCGGGACCCGCCTGCGGGGACCCGCCGGCCGTCCGGCGCCGCGCGGCGGTCCGGACCACTGCGCGCAGCTGCTCCGGGACGTCCGCCGAGCCCAGCACGCGCGCGTCGACCAGCATCGGCACCAGCACCGCGTCGGGCGCGCCCAGCGCCGCGTCGAACAGCGCCAGGCCCTGGTCCGCGGGCAGCGGCGGCAGCCCGGACCGCGCCATGCGGCGCACGTCGGCGTCGGACAGCGCGGCCGTCATGCCGCCGGTCGGCAGCCACGGGCCCCAGGCCAGCGCCAGCGCGGGCAGTCCCGCCGAACGCCGGTGCCGGGCCAGCCCGTCCAGGAAAGCGTTTGCCGCCGCGTAGTTGCTCTGCCCGGGCGCCCCGAGCACGCCCGCCGCCGACGAGAACAGGACGAACGCGGACAAATCGAGGTCCCGGGTCAGCTCGTCCAGGTTGGCCGCCGCGGCCACCTTGGGCCGCAGCACGGCGTCCAGCCGCTCGGGGGTGAGCGCTTCGACGAGCCCGTCGTCGAGCACCCCGGCCGCGTGCACCACGGCGGTCAGCGGGTGCTCCACCGGCACGTCGGCCAGCAGCTTCGCCAGCGCTTCCCGGTCGGCCGCGTCGCACGCCACGACCGAAGTCTCGGCTCCGAGCGAGGACAGCTCGGCCCGCAGTTCGTCGACGCCCTCGGCCGCCGGACCGCGACGGCTCGCCAGCAGCAGGTGCCGGACGCCGGACTCCGCGAGGTGCCGGGCCAGCAGGCGGCCGAGTCCGCCGGTGCCGCCGGTGATGAGCACGGTGCCGCCGGGGTCGAGCGGCGCGGGCACGGTCAGCACGACCTTGCCGACGTGCTTGGCCTGGCTCACGTGCCGGAACGCCGCGGGCGCGCGCCGGACGTCCCAGGTGGTCACCGGGATCGGGGTCAGCACCCCGGCCTCGAACCACTCCAGCAGCCGGTCGAACAGCTCGCGGATCCGGTCGTACCCGGCTTCGACCAGGTCGAACGCCTGGTAGCGGACGCCCGGGTGGTCCGCCGCGACGCGCTCGGGGTCGCGCACGTCGGTCTTGCCCATCTCCAGGAAACGGCCGCCCCGCGGCAGCAGCCGCAGCGACGCGTCCACGAAGTCGCCGGCGAGCGAGTCGAGCACGACGTCGACGCCGCGCCCGCCGGTCGCCGCGCGGAACTCCGCCTCGAAGTCGAGGGTCCGCGACGACGCGATGTGGTCGTCCGCGAGGCCCGAAGCCCGCAGCGTGTCCCACTTCCCGGCGCTCGCGGTGCCGTACACCTCGGCGCCGAGCTGCCGCGCGAGCTGGACCGCGGCCATGCCGACGCCACCCGCCGCCGCGTGCACCAGCACGCTCTCGCCCGCCCGCAGGTCGCCCAGGTCGGTCAGGGCGTAGAGCGCGGTCAGGAACACCACCGGCACCGAAGCGCCCTGCGCGAACGACATCCCGGCCGGCAGCCGGCAGAGCATCCGCTCGTCGACCTCCGCCACCGGCCCGAACGCGCCGCCGAACATGCCCATCACGCGGTCGCCCGGCGCGAACCGGGTGACGCCGTCTCCCACGGCCGTCACGACCCCGGCGCCCTCCAGCCCCGGTGCGGTGGCCGGGCCCGGGTACATGCCGAGGGTGTTGAGCACGTCCCGGAAGTTCACGCCGGCCGCGCGCACGGAGATCCGCACCGCGCCCGGCGCGACCGGCCCGGCGAACTCGGGGCAGGGCACGACGGTCAGTCCGTCGAGGGTGCCGCGCTCGGCGATGTCGAGCCGCCAGTCGCCGGCCGGGACGGTGAGCGCGTCGGATTCCTTCGCCAGCCGCGCCACCCGCGCCACGCCCGCCCGGACCGCGACCTGGTTCTCCCCCGCCGCCAGCGCGGTGGCGGGCTCGGCCGAGCCGTCGGAGTCCACCAGCACGAACCGGCCGGGGTGCTCCGACTGCGCCGAGCGCACCAGGCCCCAGACCGCCGCGAGGGCGGGATCGGCCGTCCCGTCGCCCTCTTCGGTGACGACGGCGCCGGAGGTCAGCAGCGCGAGCTTCGCCGCGGCGAAGCGGTCTTCGGCGAGCCAGGTCTGGACGAGCGCGAGCGCGTCGTGCGTCGCCTCCCGCACCGGCCGCGTCGCGAAGGGCAGCACGACGACGTCCGGGACCTCGGTGACGTCGGCGAGCGAGTCGACGACCGCCCAGGACGGCCCGGCGAGGTCGCTGTCGTGGACGGGCCAGGTGAGCCGGTACAGCGCGTCCGGCCGGGCCACGAGCTGGTCCGGCGAGAACTCCCGCAGGGCCAGGGACTCCACGGTCGCGACGGCCCGGCCGGCGGAGTCGGCGATCGTGATCGCGAGGGACTCGGCGCCGGTCTTGGTGAGCCGAACCCGCAGGCCACGCGCCCCTTCGGCGTGCAGCGACACCCCGCGCCAGGAGAACGGCAGCCGGCCGTTCGGAGCCGGGGCGAACGGCAGGAACGCCGCCGCGTGCAGGACCGCGTCGAGCAGCGCCGGGTGCAGCCCGAACGCCGACGCGTCCGCGTTCTCGGGGAGCTCGACCTCGGCGTAGACGTCCTCGCCGTGCCGCCAGGCCCGGCGCAGGCCCTGGAAGACCGGCCCGTAGCCGAACCCGCTGTCCGCGAGCCGGTCGTAAAGTCCTTCGGTGTCCACGGTTTCCGCGCCCGGGGGCGGCCACTCGGTGAGGTCGTCGCCGCGCGCCGGGACCGCCGGGGTCAGCACGCCGCTCGCGTGCAGCGTCCACGGGCTGTCGGGGGCCGCGTCCTCGGCGCGCGAGTGGATGGTCAGCGAGCACGCCCCGGACTCGTCCGGCGCGCCGGTGAGGACCTGGAGTGCGACCCCGCCGGTCGCGGGCAGCACCAGCGGCGCCCCGAGCGTCAGTTCCTCGAGCTGCGGGCGGCCGGCGCGGTCGCCCGCGTCGACGGCGAGCTCGACGAACGCCGTCCCGGGGAAGAGCACCGAGCCGCCGATGCCGTGGTCGGCGAGCCAGGGGTGCGTCCGCAGGGAAAGCCGGCCGGTGCCGAGGAACCCGGCGGACCCGGCCAGCTCGGCGGTCGCGCCGAGCAGCGGGTGGGGGCTGGCGGCCAGCCCCGCGGTCGCGACGTCGCCGGAGCGGCCCGCGCCCGCGGGCCAGAACCGGCGGCGCTGGAAGGAGTAGGTCGGCAGCTCGGCCCGCTCGCCGGCCGGGACCAGCGTCGTCCAGTCCGGGGAGAAGCCGTGGACGTGGGCCTCGGCCACGGCGGTCAGCACGGCCTCGACGTCGGGGCGCTTGCGCCGCTGGGTGGCGGTGACGAACACGGGCCGGTCCACGCAGTCCCCGACCATGGCGGCGAGCACGGCGTCCGGCCCCAGCTCCACGAACCGGGTGACGCCCTGGGACGCCAGCCCGCCGACGCCGTCGGCGAACCGGACGGCGTCGCGCACGTGCCGGACCCAGTGCTCGGGTCCGGTGGCGGTGACGAGCCGGCCGGTGAGGTTCGAGACCAGCCCGATCTTCGGGTCCTGGTAGGACAGTCCGGCCGCGACCTCGCGGAACCGCGTGAGCATCGGGTCCATCAGCGGGGAGTGGAAGGCGTGGCTCGTGCGCAGCCGCTTCGTTTCCCGGCCCAGCCGCGTGAAGTGCGCGGCGATGCCGAGGACGTCCTCTTCGACGCCGGACACGACGACCGACGCGGGCCCGTTGACGGCGGCGATCCCGGCCGACGCGGTGAGCAGCGGCCGGACCTCGTCCTCGGTCGCCCGCACGGCCACCATCGCGCCGGTCGCGGGCAGCTCCTGCATGAGCCGGCCGCGCGCGGCGACCAGCGTGCAGGCGTCGCCGAGGCTCAGGACGCCGGCCACGTGGGCGGCCGCGAGCTCACCGATCGAGTGGCCCATGACGAAGTCCGGGGTCAATCCCCACGACTCCAGCAGGCGGAACAGCGCCACCTCGACCGCGAACAGGGCGGGCTGGGCGAAGCGCGTCTGGTCGAGCCGATCGCCACCCTCGGCGATCACCTCGCGCAGCGGCAGGTCGAACCGCGCGCAGGCCGCGTCGAAGGCGTCGGCGAACACCGGGAACTTCTCGCGCAGAGCGAGTCCCATGCCCGCGCGCTGGGCGCCCTGGCCGGTGAAGAGGAACGCCGACCGGCCCTCGTCGGAGACGCGGCCGCGCACGACGCCGGGGCCTTCGCCGCCTTCGGCGAGCAGCCGCAGGTTCGCCACCGCGGTGTCGCGGTCGGGTGCCAGGACGACGGCCCGGTGGTCGAACGCGGTCCGGGCGGCCAGCGCGGAGCCGATGTCGTGCGCCGCCACCGGAAGCACCGCGGCGGCCTGCGCGGTCAACGCCGCTTCGGTGTGGCCGGACAGCGGCCAGAGCAGCGACGGCGTTTCGTCCACAGTGGACGTGACGTGGGCGGGCGCCTGTTCCAGCACGACGTGCGCGTTGGTCCCGCTGAAGCCGAACGCGGACACCGCCGCCCGGCGTGGCCGGTCCACCGAGGGCCAGGCGACCGGCTCGGTGAGCAGCCGGACGTGCCCGGCGGTCCAGTCGACCCGCTCCGAAGGGACGTCGGCGTGCAGCGTCCGCGGCAGCACCTCGTGGTTCAGGGAGAGGACCATCTTGAGCACGCCGGCCACCCCGGCGGCGGCCTGGGTGTGCCCGAGGTTCGACTTGACCGCGCCGAGCCACAGGGGCCGCTCGCGGTCCTGCCCGTAGGTGGCGAGCAGCGCCTGGGCTTCGATCGGGTCGCCGAGCCGCGTGCCGGTGCCGTGCGCCTCGACGGCGTCCACCTCGGACGGCGCCAGCCCGGCGTCGGCGAGGGCGGCGAGGATGACGCGTTGCTGCGAAGGGCCGTTCGGGGCGGTGAGCCCGTTGCTCGAGCCGTCCTGGTTGACCGCCGAGCCGCGCAGCACCGCCAGCACCCGACGGCCGTTGCGCTGCGCGTCGGAAAGCCGTTCCAGCAGCAGGATCCCGGCGCCTTCGGACCAGCCGGTGCCGTCGGCGGCGTCGCCGAAGGCCTTGCAGCGGCCGTCCTCGGCGAGCCCGCGCTGCCGGCTGAACTCCACGAACCCGGCGGGCGTGGACATCACGGTGACCCCGCCGGCCAGCGCCAGCGAGCACTCGCCGGACCGCAGCGACTGCGCCGCGAGGTGCAGCGCGACCAGCGAGGACGAACACGCCGTGTCGACGGTGACCGCCGGGCCTTCGAGCCCGAAGGTGTAGGAGACCCGGCCGGACAGCACGCTCGCCGCGTTGCCGGTGCCGAGGTGCCCGGCGACGTCGTCGGCCGAGTCCCGCAGCAGGGTCGAATAGTCCTGGCCGTTGGTCCCGGCGAAGACACCGGTGCGGCTGCCGCGCAGCGCCGACGGGTCGATCCCGGCGCGCTCGAAGGCCTCCCAGGCGGTCTCCAGCAGCAGCCGCTGCTGCGGGTCCATGGCGACGGCTTCGCGCGGCGAAACCTCGAAGAACTCCGGGTCGAACCCGGCCGCGTCGGCGAGGAAGCCGCCTTCGCGGGTGTAGCAGGTGCCGGGGTGGTCGGGGTCCGGGTGGTAGAGCGTGTCGAGGTCCCAGCCGCGGTCGCCGGGGAACGGCGAGATGACGTCGCGCCCGGCTTCGAGGAGCTCCCACAGCTGCTCGGGCGTGCTGACCCCGCCGGGGAAGCGGCAGCTCATCGCCACGATCGCGATCGGCTCGTCGGCGCTCGTGCGCGTCGACCCGGCGGGGACGAGGTCGGCCGCGCCGAGCAGGTGCTCGGCCAGCGCACGCGGGGTCGGGTGGTCGAAGACGATCGTCGAAGGCAGGGTCAGGCCGGTCTCGCGGCCGAGGGCGTTGCGCAGCTCGACCGCGGTCAGCGAGTCGAAGCCGAGGTCGGCGAACGGCCGGTCCGCGCGCACGGTCGCCGTCGACGCGTGCCCGAGCACGGCGGCCACCTGGGCGCGGACGAGGTCGAGGGCGGCGGGCAGCCCGGTCAGGCCGGCCGGTGTGCCGCCGCGTTTCCCGGTGAGCCCGGCGAGCAGCGGCCGGGTGTGGTCCAGGTCGTCGACGGCGAAGTCGATCGGCACCACCACCGCGTCGGGTCCGGCGATCGCGCGGTCGAACAGGCGCAGCGCGTCGCCGGCGGGCAGCGGCCGGATGCCGCCCTGGCGCATGCGGGCGACGTCGGAGTCGGTCAGCTGCCCGGTCATCCCGCCGTCCGGGACCCAGGGACCCCAGGCCAGCGACACCGCGGGCAGCCCGTTCGCCCGCCGGTGCTCGGCGAGCGCGTCGAGGAAGGTGTTGCCCGCCGCGTAGTTGCCCTGCCCGGCGCCCCCGAGAACCCCGGCGGCGGAGGAGAACAGGACGAACGCGGACAGTCCTTCGGTGAGTTCGTGCAGGTGCCAGGCCGCGTCGAGCTTGGGCCGCAGGACGGCGTCGAGGCGCTCGGGCGTCAGCGAGGAGACGACGCCGTCGTCGAGCACCCCGGCCGCGTGCACCACCGCGCTCAGCGGGCCGATCTCGCCGAGCAGCCCGGCCAGTGCTTCCCGGTCGGCGACGTCGCAGGCGGCCAGCACCACGTCGGCGCCTTCGGCCGCCAGCTCGGCCTGAAGCTCTTGCGCACCAGGCGAATTCGCTCCACGGCGGCTAGCGAGAACGAGCCGGCGGACGTCGTGAGCGCGCACCAGGTGGCGGGCGAGTTCGCCGCCGAGCGAGCCGGCCCCGCCGGTGACGAGCACGGTGCCTTCGAGGCGGCCGACTCCGTCCGAAGTGGACTCGACGAGCCGCGGGACGGTGACTTCGCCGTCGGCGTAGGTGGCTTCCGGCTCTTCGACGGCGAACGCGGCGGGCAGTTCGGCAGCGTCGGCCAGGACGAACCGGCCGGGGTGCTCGGCCTGCGCGGAGCGGACCAGGCCCCGCACCGCGGCACCGGCGAGCCCGCGGGTGACGAAGACGAGCTTGGAGTTCGCATAACGGTCGTCGGTCAGCCAGGTCCGCAGCACTTCCAGGGCTTCCCGCGCCAAGCGGTGGGCGGCTTCGACGACGTCACCCTCGGCCTCGCACCGGAAGTAGACCACCGGCGGGACATCGGAGCCCAAGGCGTGCCAGTCGACGGCCGGGCTGGTGGCGGTCGCCGGGACTCGCTCGACGCGGTACAGGGCACCGGCCGGCTTGACGGCGCGCTGCCCGTCCAGCCAGTAGCGCTCCCGCTGGAAGGCGTACGTCGGCAGGTCGACGACGCGCCCGCCGCGGCCGGCGAACACGGCCGCCCAGTCCGGGGAGAACCCGGCGATGTGCATCCGTCCGACGGCTTCGGTGAAGGTGCGCACCTCGTCCCGGTCCCGGCGCAGCACCGGCACCACGACCGCGTCCGGCACGCAGTCCCCCGCCATCGCGGCGGCCGCACCGCCGGGTCCGGGCGTGACGAACCGGGTCACCCGGTGCTCGGCGAGCCAGCGCATGCCGTCGTGGAACCGGACGGTGGCGCGGACGTGCTCGACCCAGTACGCCGCGGACGCGACGTCCGACGGCTCGCCGGTCACGTTGGACACGACGGGAATCTTCGGCTCCGCATAGGAAACGGTCTCGGCGACCGCACGGAACGCGTCCAGGATCGGGTCCATGTGCGGCGAGTGGAAGGCGTGGCTGACCCGCAGCCGCTTGGACCCGGCGAACCGCGCGGCGATCTCCTCGACGGCGTCGACGTCACCGGAGACGACCACGGACTCGGGCCCGTTGACCGCCGCGAGGGCGACCCGCTCGCCCAGCAGCGGCCGGACCTGCTCCTCGGTGGCGCGCAGGGCGGCCATCGCGCCGGCCTCGGGCACCGACTGCATGAGCCGCGCCCGCGCCGCGACCAGGCGGCACGCGTCGGCCAGCGAGAACACCCCGGCGACGTGCGCCGCGGCCAGCTCGCCGATCGAGTGGCCCATGACGAAGTCCGGGGTCAGGCCCCAGGAGACGAGCAGCCGGTGGAGCGCGACCTCCACGGCGAACAGGGCGGGCTGGGTCACCTCGGTGCGGTCCAGGTCGCCGCCCTCGAAGATCAGCTCGCGCAGCCCGGCGAAGCCCGCGCAGACCTCGTCGAAGGCTTCGGCGAAGACGGGGAAGGCCGCGTACAGCTCGCGGCCCATGCCCGGCTGCTGCGCTCCCTGGCCGGCGAACACGTAAGCCGTCTTGCCCGGGGTGGTTTCGCCGACGGACGCCAGCTCGGCGAGACCCTCCCGCAGTTCCTCGGCGGTCTCCGCCAGCACGACGGCCCGGTGCTCGAACGCCGCCCGTGTGGTGGCCAGCGAATAGGCGATGTCGACCGGCCGGTGTCCGTCCACCTGCGACAGCAACCGGGCCGCCTGCTCACGCAAGGCTTCCGGGCTCTTCGCCGACAACACCGCGGGGACCAGCCCCGCCGGCCCACCTGGCTCAGCGGGTTCGAGGACGGGTGCCTGCTCGATGATCGTGTGCGCGTTGGTGCCGCTCACCCCGAAGGACGAGACCCCGGCGCGGCGCGGCCGCTCACCCGCCGGCCACGCGACGGCCTCCCGCAGCAGCTCGACCTCGCCGGCGTCCCAGTCCACTTTGGACGACGGAACCTCGGCGTGCAGGGTGCGCGGCAGCAGCTCGTTGCGCAGCGCCATGACCATCTTGATCACGCCACCGACCCCGGCCGCGGCCTGGGTGTGCCCGAAGTTCGACTTCGCGGAGCCCAGCCACAGCGGTGCCCCGCCGGCGCGTTCCCGGCCGTACGTCGCCAGCAGCGCCTGCGCCTCGATCGGGTCGCCCAGCGTGGTCCCGGTGCCGTGGCCCTCGACGACGTCGACGTCCGCGGCGCTCAGCCCGGCGTCGGCGAGCGCGGCGCGGATGACGCGCTGCTGCGAAGGCCCGTTCGGCGCGGTGAGCCCGCTGCTCGCGCCGTCGGAGTTGACGGCCGAGCCGCGCACCACCGCGAGCACCGGGTGGCCGTTGCGGCGCGCGTCGGAAAGCCTTTCCAGGAGCAGGAAACCGGCCCCTTCGCCCCAGCCCGTGCCGTCGGCGGCGTCGGCGTAGGAGCGGCACCGGCCGTCCGGGGAAAGGCCGCGCTGCCGGCTGAACCCGATGAACGTCACCGGCGTCGACATCACCGCGACGCCGCCGGCCAGCGCCAGCGAGCAGTCGCCGCGCCGCAGCGCCTGCGCGGCCCAGTGCAGCGCGACGAGCGACGACGAGCACGCCGTGTCGACGGTGACCGCCGGGCCTTCGAGCCCGAAGGTGTAGGCCACCCGGCCGGAGGCGATGCTGGCCGCGCTTCCGTTGCCCACATAGCCTTCGAGGCTCGCGGGCAGGTCGGTCAGGCGCGTGGCGTAGTCGTTGTACATCACCCCGGCGAACACGCCGGTGCTGCTGCCGCGCAGCGACGCCGGGTCGATGCCGCCGCGTTCGAAGGCCTCCCAGGCCGTTTCGAGCAGCAGCCGCTGCTGCGGGTCGATCGTCTGCGCCTCGCGCGGGGAGATGCCGAAGAACTCCGGGTCGAACCGGTCCGCGTCGTGCAGGAAGCCGCCCTGTCGGGTGTAGATCTTCCCGGCGCGCTCCGGGTCGGGGTCGTAGAGCGCGTCGAGGTCCCAGCCGCGGTTGACGGGGAACCCCGAGATCGCGTCGCGGCCCGAGGCCACGACGTCCCAGAGGTCCTCCGGCGAGCGGACGCCGCCCGGGTAGCGGCAGCTCATCGCCACGATCGCGATGGGCTCGTGCTCCCGGTCCTCCGCGTCGCGCAGCCGCTCGCGCGTCCGGTACAGGTCCGCGGTGACCTTCTTGAGGTACCCGCGCAGCTTGTCGTCGTCGCTCATGCCCGCTCTCCATGGGTGGCTCGCACGGCGCGTTCGAGCACGTCCGCCGCCCGTTTCGCGCCCCCGGACGCCGCGATGGCGGCCCGCATCCGGGCGACCTCGGCCGCCACGGCGGCGTCGGCGGCGACGGCCAGGACGGCGTCGCGGACGTCGTCCCCGGTCACGTCGTCGAGCAGCGCCCGGCCCAGGCCCAGCCGCTCGACCTGCCGGGCCGTCACCCGCGCTTCCGGGCGCTGCGGGACGGCGACCACGGGGACGCCGTGGCCGAACGCGTCCATCAGGGAGCCCGTCCCGGCCTGGCAGACGACGACGTCGGTGTGCGGGAGGACCGCGCGGTGGTCGAGCCAGGAGTGCAGCTCGACGTTGTCGGGCATGGCCGCCGCGACGTCGTCGCCGACGTGCCCGGCGGTGGTCATCACGACCCGCCAGCCGGTGCCCGCGAACGCCTGCCCGCAGGCGGTGAAGAACCCCGGGTTGCTGTTGGAGGAGGTGCCCAGCGACACCAGCACGACCGGGACGTCGCCGCCGGGCGCGGCCCAGCTGTCCGCGGCCGCGCCGTCGTCGCCGGTCGGGCCGACGAACACGAACTCGTCGCCGAAGCACTCCGGGCGGGGCTGGAAGGCGCGGGGCACGAACACGAGGTTCGCCACGACGTCCCCGCCGCCGGGCGGGAACTCCGGCGGGGTGTCCAGGCCGGCCCTCGCGAGCAACGCCGTGATGCGCTCGCCGCACGCCGCCAGCACGGGGTGGGCGGGGTCGAGCGGCGGGCCGTCGAGCTCGGTCTCGCTGCCGTTGAGGGGAACCTCGTCGTTGCCGCCGAACCCGGCGAACAGGCGCACGACGCCGCAGCCGGCGCGCCGCGCGACCAAACCGCCGACGTCGGTGCTCAGCACGTCCTGGACCACGAGGTCCACCGGGCGGTCCGCGAACGCCGCCCAGGCGGTGGTGAGCGGGGCGTAGGCCTCGTCGAGGTAGTGCGCGAGGACCTCGGCGAGGTCGTCGGCGGTGTGCACGTCCGGCATCGACTCCGGGAAGGCGGACGGGTAGGGCACCACCGTCGCACCGGTCTCCGCGACCACGCCGGCGAACCGCTCGGCGACCACGTACGACACGTCGTGCCCGCGCGAAAGCAGCTCGCGCACGACGGGCAGCGTCGGCCGGAGGTGACCGAAGCCCGGAAAACCGAAGAAGGCGACATGCCCGCCGGAGACGTCCACGCCGGCCACCCTAGGTCGGCCGGGAGCACCCACCGGGTCGTGCACAGCGAATCCAATGAATCGCCTAGTGTCCCTTCGGCGACGCCGAAAAGACCAGCATTCCTCCTAGTTTCTCCTCGCTACAAATAGGACGTCCCGTCCGCCGGCCACGCGAGGTGAAATCCATGGAGCGTCACACTGGAACCGGCTTGCTCCGCAAACCGGACGTGACGTTGCCACACCGGCTCGCCAAGTCCGCCGCCGCCACCGACGGCGTCGCCACCCCGAACGACGTCGTGGCCAAGTGGATCGACGACCGCAACCTCGCCCACCGCCACGAGGTCCGCCGCATCGAGTTCGGCCAGCTCCGGCAATGGGGTTTCGACCCCGGCTCCGGAAATCTCCGGCACGAAAGCGGCCGGTTCTTCGGCGTCGAGGGGCTCGAGGTCGACACCGACCACGGGCCGGTCACGCACTGGTCGCAGCCGATCATCAACCAGCCGGAAATCGGTATCCTGGGCATCCTCGTCAAGGAGATCGACGGCGTCCTGCACTGCCTGATGCAGGCGAAGTCGGAGCCGGGCAACGTCAACGGTGTCCAGGTCTCGCCGACGGTCCAGGCGACCAAGAGCAACTACACCCGCGTCCACGGCGGGCGGCCGGTCCCCTACCTGGACCACTTCCGCGACCCGGACCCGGAAACCGTGCTCGCCGACGTCCTGCAGTCCGAGCAGGGCTCCTGGTTCTACCGCAAGCGCAACCGGAACATGATCGTCGAGGCCGCGGAGTTCCCCGGCGAGGACGAGCTGCCCGACGACTTCCGCTGGCTCACCCTCGGCCAGCTGCACGAGCTGCTCAAGCAGGACAACCTGGTCAACATGGACGCCCGCACGGTGCTGTCCTGCATGCCCGGCGGGCTCGAAGGCCACGAGGCCGACGCCGTGAGCGACCTGGCCGCGGCCGTGGCTCGCTCCTCGGCCCAGCCCACCGGCAGCCTGCACACCCGCACCGAGGTGCTCAGCTGGATCACCTCGCGCCAGGCCCAGCACGTCGTGCGCACCAGCTCGCTCCCGCTGAGCGAGGTCGCGAACTGGGTCCGGACGCCCGCCGAGATCTCGCACGAGCTCGGCCTGTTCTTCAGCATCATCGCCGTCGACATCACCACCGACGGGCGCGAAGTCGCGCAGTGGACCCAGCCGCTCGTCCGGCCGCACGGCGCGGGTGTGGTGGCCCTGCTGGTGAAACGCGTCGACGGCGTGCTGCACGCACTGCTCAACGCGCGGGTCGAGCCCGGTTACCTCGACGTGGTGGAGCTCGCCCCGACCGTGCAGTGCACCCCGGACAACTACGTGCTCACCCCGGCCGCGGACCGGCCGCCGTTCCTCGACATGGTGCTCGGCAGAAGAGAAGACCAGGTGCTGTTCTCCGCCCAGCTTTCCGAAGAGGGCGGCCGGTTCCACCACGCGTACAGCGACTACCAGATCATCGAGGTGCCCGCGGACTTCCCGGACGCCGGGCTGGCCGACTTCCGGTGGCTCACCCTGAACCAGCTCAACGAGCTGCTGCGGCACAGCCACTACGTCAACGTGCAGGCCCGCAGCCTTATCGCGTGCCTGCGGGGGCTGCGGTGAGCCGGGCCCTGCGGCTCGGCGCGCTCGGCTGCTCGTCGATCGCCGCGCGGCGCACGCTGCCCGCCGCGGCCGCCGTGGCCGAGCTGGCGCTGACCGCCGTCGCGGCCCGCTCGCCGGAGAAGGCCGCGGAGTTCGCCGGGCGCTTCCACGCCACCGCGACGACCTACGACGAGCTGCTGGACCGCTCCGACGTCGACGCGGTGTACGTCTCCCTGCCGACCAGCCTGCACCACGAGTGGACCAGGAAAGCATTGCTGGCCGGGAAACACGTGCTGTGTGAGAAGCCGCTCACGCTCAACCTCGAGCAGGCCGAGGACCTGGCCGAGCTGGCCACGAAGCAGAACCTGGTGCTGCGCGAGAACTTCACGTTCATCCACCACCCCCAGCACACGCGGGTGCGCGACCTGCTCGACGCCGGCCGGCTCGGCGAGCTCCGGACGTTCACCGCGTCGTTCGGCATCCCGCCGCTGCCCGCCGACGACATCCGCTACCAGCCCTCGCTCGGCGGCGGGGCGCTGCTCGACGTCGGCGTCTACCCGCTGCGCGCGGCGCTTTTCCTGCTGGGGCCCGATCTCCGGGTCACCGGCGCCACCCTGCGGTTCGACGAGGGCGGCGTGGACGTCGCCGGGCACGCGCTGCTCACCTCGGCCAGCGGCGTCACCGCGTCCCTCGACTTCGGTTTCCAGCACAGCTACCGCTCGCGGTACGAGCTCTGGGGCAGCGCCGCGGCGCTGTCGCTGGACCGCGCCTTCACGCCCCCACCGGGCCGGCAACCGGTGCTGCGCATCGAAGAACAGGACCACGTCGAAGAGCTCTGGCTCCCCCCGGCGCACCAGTTCGAGCTGTCGCTGCGCTCGTTCGCCGTCGCCGCGCTGGCCGGGCGCGACGACTCCGAAGCGGCTTGGCTCTCCTCCTCCGTGGACACCGCGCGGCTCGCCGACGAAGTGTTCTCGAACGCGGCCGGGGTGGCCGACGACCGGACGGTGACCCGCTGATGGAGATCATCGGAACCGGCTTCATCGCGCACCACACCCGCCGGTACTTCGGCGACCGGTACCCGGACGTCACGCTCATCGCGGCGGGCGTGTCGACCGTGCTCGTCAGCGACGTGTCCGCGTTCCAGCGCGAGTCCACGCTGGTCTACGACGTGATCGACCGCTGCCGGGCCGCCGGCCGCACGGTGATCTTCCTGTCCACCGCCTCGACCGGCATGTACGGCGCCGACCAGTCGGTCGGCAGCGAGGGCGGCGCGGTCTTCCCGCTCACGCCCTACGGCCGTCACAAGCTGTGCCTCGAACACGTCTGCGCGCTGTCGGGCGCGCGGTGGCTCGTCCTGCGGCTCTCGCACATCGTCGGGCCGGGGCAGTCGTCGCACCAGCTGCTGCCGTCGCTGACCCGCCAAGTGCTCTCGGGTGAGGTCACGCTGCACTCCGGGGTCTCCCGCGACCTGCTCGACGTCGGCGACATGATGCGGATGATCGACTCGCTGCTCGGCCAGGGCATCCGGGACGAGGTCGTCAACGTGGCGTCCGGGCGGTCGGAGGCCATCGAGGACATCGTCGACGGCCTGGAGGAGCGCCTCGGCGCGCGCGCCGAGCGCAAGCTGGTCGAGATGCCGGCCAAGCGCGGCGACGTGCGGATCGACAAGCTGCGCGGGCTGGTCACCGGGTTCGACGACTTCGGCATCGGCCCCGGCTACCTGAAGACGCTGCTGGACCGCAACATCGACGAGCTGGCCGAGAGCGCCCGCCGTCACCTCCGGGCCGCGGCCACCGTCTGACGCTCGTCCGTCCCCTGTGGACGATCGTTTTCCCCGTGGCGGCACGACGTCCGGTGCACCGTACTGGGGGCTGGGCGCACCGGACGTCGTACCTTCGCAGGCGGGAGGGGGGAGTGCTCCCGCCGGGTCTTTTCAGCCGAGCACCGCCCGCGCGGCGCCCAGTGATCAGCTAACCGGTCCGGGCCGTGGTCCGGCTAGCGGAAAAGGTCGCTGCCCCTGACAACCTAAGTTGATCGCTCCGGATGAGTACGCCACGAATGGAGTAGGAAGCATCTCCGGAATTGCGTTCTTCGTGTTCCCGGTGGACATTTGCCACGCATTGCTCCGAATGGCGCACCTGTACGGGAGGGCAGGCTCGGCGGCCGCTCGTACCACACCTGACCTGGTGGTGTTGACCACGTCGGCGCCACGTACTTAGCGTTCGGCTTCCCCCACCCCGCGGACACGTGTCGCCGCCACGCACGTCGCCGCCCTCCCCGAGGAGGCGCCATGCTGTCCAGGCGTACCTTCGTCACCGCCGGTCTCGCGGCCGCCGTGACCAGCGCGCCACTGTGGTCTGCCGTCACCGCGCCGAAAGCGCGGGCCGCGGCGACCCTGCCGTTGACGTTGAAGAACAATTCCGGCAACGGAACCGTCTACGCCTACATCAGCGGCGCGGACAGTTCCGGCTGGCCCGGCTTCGTGACGGCCGACGGCCAGTTCCACCGCCTGTCCAACCCGTCCTCGCCGGTGACGCCGATCCCGGACTACGCCATCCCGCTGGGCGGCTCCGGGTCACAGGTCACGGTGACACTGCACGACTACATCATCGGCGGCCGGGTCTGGTTCTCGGCGGACAAGAGGATCCAGTTCTTCGTCAACCCGGGCCCCGGGCTCGTGCAGCCCGGCTTCACCAGCTCGGACCCGAACTGGCAGACGAACTGGACGTTCTGCGAGTTCACCTACAACAGCGCGAACCTCTACGCGAACATCAGCTACGTCGACATGGTGGCGCTGCCGGTGTCGATGGCGACGACGGGCGCGGCCGGCGCGCAGTCGGTCAGCCCGCTGCCGGACGGCGCGCTCGGGGCGATCGCGGACGGCCTGCGCGCGCAGCACAACACGGACGGGGCCCCGTGGGACCGGCTGGTCGTCACCGACACGTCCGGCAAGGTGGTGCGGGTGCTCGCGCCCGGGCACTCCCCGACCGACTTCGGCGGCTACTGGACCGGCTACCTGAACGCCGTCTGGGACCACTACCGCTCGACCCCGCTGACGATCAACGGCCAGGGCAGCATCGGCTCCTACACGGGCACGGTCAGCGGCGACACGATCGTGTTCGCCGGCCTGAACACCAACGGCGTGCCGTTCACCAAGCCGAGCGCGATCGACATCTTCGGCTGCGCGAGCGGACCGCTGTACAACTCCGGCGTGGACGCCCGCGGCGCGATCGCCGCCCGCCTCGCGGCCGCGCTCAACCGCAGCAGCCTGCTGGTCGGCGGCGGCAACAACCAGCCCGACGGTGTCCCGCCGTCCCAGTACTACAAGGACCCCACGACGAACCACTACGCGCGGCTGGTCCACCAGCACGCGACGATCGGCTACGCCTTCCCGTACGACGACGTCGGCCCGACGGGCGCCCAGCCGGTCGACGGCCACCTCCAGGACCCGGCGCCGACGTCCTGGACGGTCGCGCTCGGCCCGGGCGCGGGCGGCGGCACGACACCCCCGCCCGGTGGCACGAGCGCCTACTCGACGATCCAGGCGGAGTCGTTCAGCGCCCAGAGCGGCACCCAGAACGAGGCCTGCAGCGAAGGCGGCACCGACGTCGGCTGGATCGCCGGCGGCGACTGGCTGAAGTACTCCGGCGTCGACTTCGGCTCGAGCTCCCCGCGCCAGTTCGTCGCCCGCCTGGCCTCGGGCGCGGCCGCCGGGGTGAGCGGCGCGATCCTGGCCCGCGTCGACAGCACGTCGGGCCCGGTGCTCGCGGAGATCGACTTCGCCAACAACGGCGGCTGGCAGAACTGGCAGACGGTGCCGGCGAACATCGTCGGCTCAGCGACGGGAGTGCACGACGTCTACCTGACGTTCGGCGGCGGTTCGTCGGACTTCGTGAACATCAACTGGTTCACCTTCGCCCGCTGACCACCGGGGGTCTGGCCGCGGTCAAGCGGGGGCGCGGCCAGGCCTCCCGGGTTCAGCCAGCCGGGACGGACGGCGGCCAACACCAGCAAACCCGCCGCCAGCACGATGTACAACGCATGAGCCGCGGCCTGCAGCACCGGCGGATAGCTCTCCGGAAGGACCACCAAGCCGACGATCGGGGCATCGGCCCGGTCACTCACCCGCCAGCCGAACACCAGCAGGTACACCGCCACCAGCGCCGCCGCCGGCAACCACGTCCGGGACCGCCACGCGCCGCAGGCCGCCATCACGAAGAACGGCACCAGCCACACCCAGTAATGCGTCCACGTCCACGGCGTCACCAGCACCATCGCCACCCCGACCACGCACACCGCCAGCAGCTCACGCCCCTGCCGGTGCGCACGCACCGCGACCCACAACGCCAGCAGCGCGACCACCACCGCCACCGGGATCCACACCGGGCCGGCCACATCCGCGACACCGAGCAACCGGGACACCGCACCCCGGATCGACTGGTTCTCCGGCGAGATCGCGCTGGCCGCGGTACCCGTGATCCGCGACGGATCCGCCACGTTCGCCGACCAGAACACCCCCGAATCGTGCGGCAACGCCACGAACCCCGCCAGCACGGTCAGCACGAACGTCCCCGTCGCCACCGCCGCGGCCCGGAACCGGCGCGTCAGCAGCAAGTAGACGATGAAGAACCCCGGCGTCAGCTTGATCCCCGCCGCCAGCCCGACCCCGACGCCGCTCCACCAGCGATCCCGGCCGGTCAGGTCCGCCAGCACCAGCAGGACCAGGATCAGGTTCACCTGACCCACCGTGAAGTTCATGAGCACCGGCTGCAGCGGCAACGCCAGCGCCGTCAACGCCGCCGTCGCCGCGACCCGGCCGTGATCGGCCGCGTACCCCTGCTTGCCCAGCGCGATCCAGACCACCGCCAGCAGCGCGAACAGGTTCGCCAGCACCGCCACCATCGGCAACAGCAGCTGCGGAACCGCGGACAGCACAGCGAAAACCCCGGCCGCGAACGGCGTGTACTTGAAGGTGCCGCCGATCATCGGCAAGTGCGAGATACCCGGCTCGTACAGCGGCTGCCCCGCCCGCACCGCCCGGCCGGTGGCCACGTACGACACGAAGTCCTCGAGGTACACGCCGGTCGCGGTCCAGAGCCCGGTCCACACGGTGTACCCCACCACCGCCACCAGCAGCACGACGCCGGAAAGCACCGTCCACCACACCGGCGCCGGCAACTTGCGCTCGACCCGCACATCAGCAACGACGGTTGTCACCGCTATATCCCTCCCTAGATACGCGGGCCAGTCTAAACAGCGACGATCACTCGATCGGGTTCGGCCTTCCGCAGCGGGCTCGGATCGATCTTTGCCCCTCGGCGCGTCGCCGAGCGGGTAGGCTCGACTCAAGATCTCCTCCGGAAGTCACCGTCAGCGCGGACCTGAGGGAGCAACCGACGTGGTCGAGACGCACGACATCGTTCGCCCGCCCGCCGAGCTCAGCGCGGCGCTCGCGGCCATCGGCAGCGCGACGGCCAGCGGCGAGCTCAGCCGCATGGGCATCCGCAGCGCCTTCATCCGCGGCCCGGTCTCGGTGACCCCGGGCGTGCGCGTGGCCGGTCCGGCGCTGACGCTGCAGTTCCTGCCGAAGCGGGAGGACCGCTACCCCGTCGACGAGTACGAGGAACCGGAAAAGCAGCTGCACCGGCACGTCATGTACCACGCGCGGCCGGGCGACATGATCGTCGTGGACGCGCGCGGGGACATGGAGAGCGGCGTGTTCGGCGAGATGATGCTGACGTTCTTCAAGGGCCGCGGCGGCGCGGGCGTCGTGGTCGACGGCTGCCTGCGCGACACGGGCGAGGCCAAGCAGCTCGGCCTCGGGCTGTGGATCCGCGGCGCCACCCCGAACTTCCACACCCAGACCGGCATCGTCCCGGCCGCGGTCAACGTCCCGGTGGCGTGCGGCGGCACGCTGGTCGAGCCGGGCGACATCATCGTCGCCGACGACGACGGCGCGGTCGTGGTACCGGTCAAGCTCGCCCCGGCCCTGGTGGCCCACGCCCAGGAACACGCGGAATGGGAGGAGTTCTCCCGCATCCGCCTGTCCGAGGGCGGCGACATGCGGCTGTACTACCCGCTGTCGGACGAGGCCCGGCCCGAGTACGAGCGCTGGCGGGCGGAAAACGGCCGCGCCTAGCTCCACAGCCGGTCGTGGCTCGACTCTCCGTCCCAGTGCTTCGTTTCGGCGAAGAACACCGGGTCGCGCGGGTCGAGGTGGCGGCGCAGCACCTCCTCGTCGAGGTCGCCGAACCCCAGGCCCGGCGTGTCCGGCACCGTGATGCGGCCGTCCTGGATCAGCGGGCGGGGCAGGCCGGTGACGAGGTCGCTCCAGAACTCCACCTCGGCCGCGTGGTGTTCGAGCGCGAGGAAGTTCTCCGTGGCGGCGGCCAGGTGCACGCACGCCATCGTCGCGATCGGCGACGCCGCCAGGTGCAGCGCCATCGCGACCCCGCGCTCCTGCGCGTAGTCGCCGAGCCGCTTGGTCTCCGCGATCCCGCCCGCCGTCGCCGGATCCGGGTGCACGACGCGGATGGCACCCGCGTCCAGCAACGGACGGAAGCCGTCGAGCAGGTAGATGTCCTCCCCCGTGCACGTCGGGACCGCGACGGCCTCGGTCAGCTGCCGCCACTGGTCGGTCAGCTGCCACGGGATCAGGTCCTCGATCCACGCCAGCGTGAACGGTTCCAGCGCGCGGCCGATCCGGATGCACGAGTCGAGGGCGATGTGGCCGAAGTGGTCGGCGGCCAGCGCGACGTCGTAGCCGACGACCGAGCGGACGATGTCCACATAGGACACCAGGTGCTCGACGCCGCGCGCGGTGACCTGGATGCCGGTGAACGGGTGCATCGTCGTGACGTCCGAACGGGCGCCCGGCGGCGCGATCAGCGCCCCCGGCACGTCCCACAGCAGGTCGACGCCGACGTCCATCTTCAGCATCGTGAACCCGCGCTGCTTGCGTTCCAGCAGCCGGGCGCCCATCGCGTGCGGGTCCGGCAGCGACGGAGTGTCCGCGTAACACCGGATCTCGTCCCGGAACCGGCCCCCGATCAGCGCGTACGCGGGTACTCCGTACGCCTTGCCGGCCAGGTCCATCAGCGCCATCTCGACGCCGGAGACCCCGCCGCCCTGGCGGCCGTGGAACCCGAACTGCTTGATCTTGCGGAAGATCTTGTCGACGTTGCAGGGGTTTTCCCCGACGAGACGGCTCTTGAGCATCAGCGCGTAGGTGGCGCTGGCGCCGTCGCGCACCTCCCCGTAGCCGACGAGGTCCTGGTTGGTGTCGATCCGGATGATCGACGAGCGGAACGGCACCCCGGCCAGGTTGGCCACCCGCAGGTCGGTGATGCGCAGGTCACTCGGCCGGGACGCGGTCGCGACGTGGTCCTCGCTGATCATCCCTTCACCGCCCCCGCGGTGAGGCCCTCGGTCAGGAACCGCTGCCCGAACCCGTACATGAGTACGACCGGGATGCTGACCAGCAGCGAGGCGGCGGCCAGCTGCCCCTGCGGCACGACGTCGCCGAAGATCATCGACTGCATGCCGACCGGCAGCGTCTTGTTCTCGTCCTTGGTGATGAACACGAACGCGAACAGGAACTCGTTCCACGCGTTGGTGAGCGTGAACAGCGCGACCGCGAGCAAGCCCGGCTTGGCCAGCGGCAGCACGATCCGGCGGAACGCCCCGAGCCGCGTGCAGCCGTCGACCAGCGCGGCCTCCTCGAGGTCGGCCGGGATCGACTTGAAGTAGCCGACGAGCAGCCACGTCGCGAACGGCAGGGTGAACGTCGGGTAGGCGAGCACCAGCGACCACAGCGAGTCGTTGAGCCCGATCCCGCTCATCAGCTGGTACAGCGGGATGAACAGCAGCGCGCCCGGCATGACGTAGGTGAGCAGGATCGTCACGGTGAAGCTCTCCGAACCCCGGAACTTCAGCCGCGCCAGCGCATAACCCGCCAGTGCCGCGCAGACCAGGGCGATCACGGTGGACGCGACCGACACCAGGATCGTGTTGACGTACCAGGTGCCGAACGCCCCGGTGAACAGGTTGGTGAACTGCTCGGTGGTCCACGGGGCCGGCCAGAGGTCGTCGGTGCGCGCGACGATCTGGTCGTCGGACTTGAAGGCCGTGACCGTCATCCAGTAGAGCGGGGCGAGCACGAAACCCAGCAGGGCCACCAGCGCGACCCCCGAGCCGGTGACGCCGACCACGCGGGCGGCCAGCCGGTTGCCCCGGATGGCGAGCACCGAGACGACCCGGCCGACGGCGGCCGCGAGCACCACGAACACGCCCAGCACGAGCGCGGCCTTCCACACGATGTGCGGCGACGCCCAGACCAGGACGAGCGCCGAGCCCGCGACGATCACCCACGGCAGGGCCCGGCGCTGGGCGGGACCCAGCCGCCGTCGCCCCAGGTCCGCGGCGCCCGGCTGGTCGGTGCGCCGCATCATCCGCACGAGGATCACCACCAGGACGGCGATGATGGGCAGCATCACCAGTGTGACCGCGGCGCCCGCGCCCGGCTGCAGCTGCTGGATGGCCTTCGAGTAGGCCACCATCACGTACGGGGCGGTGGCATCCCCCGGTCCGCCCTGGGTCATCAGCCAGATCAGGTCGAAGTTGTTGAACGTCCAGATCGACGACAGCAGCACCGTCACGATCATGACCGGCCGCAGCCCCGGCAGCGTGATGTGCACGAAGCGCTGCCACGGCGACGCGCCGTCCACCATCGCCGCCTCGTGGAGCCCGCTGTCGATGGCCTTGAGCCCGGCGAGGAACGTCACCGTGAAGAACGGGACGCCCTTCCAGACGTTGACCAGGATGACCGCCGGCAGCGCGAGCGCGGGATCGGACAGCCACTCCGCGGGCCACTTGTCGACGAGCCCCATCGCGGCGAGGGCGGGCCCGATCCCCGAGTCGGTCAGCAGGACGTTGACGCTGCCGAAGATCGGGTCGAGCAGCGACCGCCACGTGAACGCCGTGACGACCGTCGGGATCACCCACGGCAGCAGGATCACCCCGGCGATGAGCGCCCGCCCGCGCCGCATGTGGTGCAGCATCAACGCCGCGATGAGCCCGAGGACCACCTTGAAGATCTCGGCGTAGGCGGTGAAGACGAACGAGTTGAGCACGCCCTTGTGGAACAGGGCGTCGCCGATGAGCGCGGTGTAGTTGCCCAGCCCGGCGAAGACCGTTTCCGCGCCGTGGCGTTCCGTGAAGCTGGTGAAGACCGAGCTGACGATCGGCACCAGGATCAGGCCGGCGACCAGCACCAGCGTCGGCCCGATGAACACCGCCGCGAGGCGCCAGTCCCGCCCGAGCCGCCGCTGCGTCGGCGTGAGCGACGACGAGCTCGGCGCCGGCCGGGCCGGCGCCGTCGGTGTCCTCTTCGGACGCACGACCGTCATTGCTTGTAGCCCTGCTGCTCGAAGATCTGCACGATCCGGGCGTGGGTCGAGGCGACGGCGTCGGCCGGCCGGGTACCCTGGATGACCGACTGCATCATGTCGGTCAGCAGGTAGGCGGCGATGGACGCTTGCTCGCCGGGGCTCGGGGCCTGGGGGAACGCGTAGCCGGTCCGGGTCTTCAGCGGGAGCTTCACGCGGGTCTGCTCCCGCAGCGCCGCGAAGGCCGGGTCACCGGTGGTGTAGTACGGGTCGGAGTCCCACACCTTGTCCCACGCGGGGTTGACCAGGCACGGTGCTTCCTTCGCGACCCCGAGCAGCGCGCTCCCGCTGACCATGAACTTCGCCACCAGCTTGGCGAGGTCGGGGTTCTTCGCCCCCTTGAACACGACGAACGAGTTGGACTGGCCGTACGCGAGCGGCTGGTCGATCGCCGGTCCGGTGGCGCCGTTGAACGGGTGGGTGTTGGCGTAGACCGGGTTCTTCTTGGTCTTCGAGTCAGCGTAGACGCTGAACTGGTTGAGCGTGAGCCCCAGGATCTGGGCCAGCCAGTTCTCGTTGTTGCTCGAGTCGGTCCAGCTGCCGATCCCGGGTGGCAGCATCGGCGCGTACTTCGGGTTCGTGTAGATGTCGCCGATGAACGTGACGGCGGCGACCGTCTCCGGCGAGTTGAACACCACCTTCGTGCCGGTGTTGTCCGCGATCGCGCCGCCGTAGGTGCTGATGACGTTCTGGATGAAGCCGTTGGCGTCCCCGGAGCGGTTCACCGTGAGCCCCCAGCCGAAGCGCCGCTTGGCCGGGTCCGACACCGCCAACGCGTTGTCGCGCAGCTCTTCCCACGTGTAGTGGGGCTTGAGCGGGAGACCCTTTTCCGCGTACCAGTCCTTGCGCAGGTACATCCCGGACGCGATGAAGTGGTACGGGATCGCGAACCAGCGCCCGTCGAACACGCAGTAGTTGGTCGCCTCCGTCGCGGGCTCCCCGTAAAGCGCTTTCATCTCGGTGACCACGTCGGTGACGTCGGTCAGGGCGCCGAGGTTGTGGAGCTGGCCGACGAACCGCAGATCGCTCATGAAGGCCAGATCGCGGTTGGTGCCCGCCTTCACCTCGGCGTCCATCTTCGCGACCATGTCGCCGGCGTCCCCGGAAACCAGGTCGTTGCGGACCGTGGTGCCGGTGGCCTGTGCGAACACCTGCAGCGACTTGTCCAGCGCCTTGTTGGCGGCCTCCGAGTACAGCTTCTGCGACAGCATCCCCACCGACCCGCCGCGCAGCGCCGCCGCCTGGTCAAGCAGTGCCTTGGGCACCTGGACGTCGACCTGCGGCGCGGGTGCGGGACCGCTCCCGCAGCCGGCGAGACCGAGCACGCCCAGCGCGCTCACCCCCGCGCTCATCCCGAGGAAGGTGCGCCTCGACAGGTCAGTTTTCTCTTCCATGACAACTCCTCGTACCGACGGGGCGACGTTGCGACCGGCGGGGGCAGCGAGGCGAGTGCCACGCTGCGAGTTTTCAAAGCTGCGAGCTTCAAGCTGGGTTGTTCACGCGGCGAAGGACGCCGTGCTGCTGATGCGGTGTCCCGGCAGCCCGTCGAACAGGCCGGCCGAGCCGCGGGGCCGCCACAGCGGTACCGGGCCCGCGCCGGGCACGGGGTCGAGCGCCAGTGCGGCCGCCCGGTCCGCGGAGTCGAGCGCCCGCAGGACGACCATCGCGTTGGCCACGCTCTGGGCGACGCTGCCGACCGGCCGCACGCCGAACTGCACGGCGTCGGCGAAGTCGGCGAGCTCCGCGCGGTAGCCGTTGTCGCTGCCGCGGAAGACGGTCGTGTGGGCGGTGGCGTCGGGACTGCTGCGCGTCACGCGGCGCTCCGACTCGGATCCGCCGAGCACGAGCACGCCTTCGGTGCCGTACAGCCGCATGTCGTTGGGTTCGGGCGGTACCGGGATCTCGGGGAAGGACGCGGTGTAGTTGCCGATGGCGCCTCCGGTGAAGACGAGGTTGAGCGTGAGGTCCGACGGTGCGTCGATCGTGCTGTTGGCCGCCTGCACGGCACCGTGCACCCGCGCGACGTCGCCGCAGAGCAGCCGGATCTGGGCGATGTGGTGCACGCCGAAGTCGAGGTGCACGCCGCCGCGGTACTGCGGCCGCTGCCGCCACGGCGTGCCGGTGAACCCGCCCGCCCGGGGCACCGACCGGCCGGCGTGCCGCCACGCCATCAGGTGCGGGCGCCCGATCGCGCCGTCGTCGAGCAACGCGCGGGCGTAGCGCAGGTCGTCGCGGTAGAAGTAGTTCTCCCCCACCATGAAGGTGCGGTCCGGGTGTCCGGCCGCCAGGGCCAGGAAGGCCGCGGCCTGCTCCTCGTCGCCGCCGGCGGGCTTCTCGCAGAACACGTCCTTGCCCGCCGCGAGCGCGTCGCACGCGACTTCGTACAGGTGCGGGATCGGCACCGAGATCAGCACGGCGTCGACGTCGTCGCGGGCCAGCAACGCGGCCCGGTCGGCGACGGCCCGGGCCGGATCGACCCCGCTGTAGCCGGCGAACCTCGTGCGCTGGTCGGCGGAAGAGTCGGTGAACGCGGTGACGGCGAACCGGTCGGCGAGCCCGCACAACGCCGGCCAGTGCAGCTTCTCGACCGCGAGCCCCGTACCGATCAGCCCCAGCCGGATCGGCGGGATCGCAGGTGCTGCCATGCCTCGTCCGTCCTCGTCGACAGTTGGCGGAACTCGGTCGTGCAGGGGTGCTAACGCCGCTTGGCGGCCCGCTTGCTTCGCTGCTTCTTCTCCGCGAGGAGCGTGGAGAAGTTGTTGCTCAGGTGCTTGCGCATCGCCTCGCGGGCCTTTGCCGGGTCGCGCGCCACGAGCGCCTCGTAGATCTCGGTGTGCTGGGCGGTGGCGCGGCGCAACCCGGCCGGTGCCTCGTTGGTGACGCGCCGGCTGGCCGTGCCGAGCCAGCGGGCGGAGTACATGATCCGGTCGAGGATGCGGTTGTCGGCCGCCCGGCAGATTTCCATGTGGAATTCGTGGTCGACCTCGAGGTAGGCCTCGGGATCCGTTTCGAGCGCGGCCATGCGGTCGATCTCGCCCTTGAGCCGCGCCAGCGTCTCGTCGGTGATGCCGGCCGCGGCCATCGCGGCGAGCTCGGGCTCGAGCAGTGCCCGCATTTGATACAGCTCCTGGAGCAGTTCGTCAACGGTCTCCGTCGGCAGCCACTCGATCAGCAACGGGCTCAGGTAGTCCCACTCCGCGCGCGGGCGGACGACGACGCGGCGGCCCTGCGCGACCTCGACGATGTCCAGCGAGGCAAGGATCTTGAGCGTCTCCCGCGCCACCACGCGGGACACCCCGAACTCGTTCGAGATGTCGAGCTCCGACGGGGCCCGGCCATCTTCGATTTCACCGCTGACGATGCGCCGGGTCAGGTGGGCCGCCACCTGCACCGGAAGAGTCCGGACCTTGACAGCGTCCGGAGACTCTTGTCTCCTTGGCATGTCATCAGCTTATAGGACAAGTTGGACTTCGCGACAGACCTTTCACCGGCAATACTCAGCGGCGGGAGAGCAATGCGGATCGTGAACGTCACGACGGCGGTGGTGGCCTACCACGGTCAGGCCACCCTGGTGCGGATCGACACCGACGAAGGCCTGAGCGGCTTCGGCGAGGCCAATCCCGACGCCGGCGCGGGCGCGGTGGTCGGGATGATCGACTCCCTGACACCCCTCCTGATCGGCGAAGACCCGCGCAACGTCGAGCGGTGCTGGGAGAAACTGCGGCGCAGCAAGGTTTTCGCGGGCGCCCAGAGCGGGGTGTTCGTGATCGCGCTGTCCGGGATCGAGCTCGCGCTGTGGGACCTCGCGGGCAAGGCCGCGGGCCAGCCGGTCTACCGGCTCCTCGGCGGGAAGTTCCGCGACCGCATCCGCCTCTACGCCGACTGCGGCGACGGCGACGACCCGGCGGGTTCGGTCGCCGGGTGCGTCGACCGGGCCCAGCGGATGGTCGCCGAAGGCTTCACCGCCATCAAGTTCGACATCGACAACCTCAAGCACCCGGCCAAGTTCGACACTTTCAACCACACGATCAACGCCGCCGAGCTGCGCTCGATGGTCGAGCGCGTGGCGGCCGTCCGGGAAGCGATCGGACCGGACGTCGACCTGGCCATCGACCTGCACGCCCGCTACGACGTGCCGAGCGCGTGCCGGATCTCGTGGGAGCTCGAGCCGTTCCACCTGATGTGGCTGGAGGAGCCGCTGCCGGCGGAGAACGTCGACGCGCTGGTGCGGGTGCGCGAACAAACTCGCACGCCGATCTGCGCGGGCGAAAACCTGTACCTGCGCTGGGGATTCCGCGAGCTGCTGGAACGCGGCGCCGTGGACGTCATCGAGCCCGACGTCCCGAAGTGCGGCGGCCTGGCCGAGGCCAAGAAGATCGCCAACCTCGCGGAGCTGCACTATGTTCCGTTCGCCCCGCACCTGGTGTCGACGCCGCTGGGCACGATGGCCACGTCGCACCAATGCGGCGCGATCCCCAACTTCCTCGTCCAGGAATGGCACGCCCTCGAGGAACGCGCGGTGTGGGACAGCTACGTCCACGCCCCCGACGGGAGCGGCTCGATCGTCAAGGACGGCTACATCACGCTTCCCGACACCCCCGGCATCGGCGTGGAGCTCGACATGGACGGCGTCCGGGCCCACGCCGTCGAGGGCTACGGAGTGTTCGAGTAGCGCAGCAGGTTTCCCGACGGGTCACGCACTTCCAGCACGTCCGCCGAAAGCGCGTGCGGGTAGCCGGCCGCGGCGAGCCGGCCGGCCAGCGCGTGCACGTCGTCCGCCGTGGGCAGCAGCAGGTCGACGCCGACGAGGTGCGCGGTGTCCACGGGGACGGGCTCGCCACCGTCCGGGCTGAACCGGTTGGTGAGGACGAGCAGTGCCCGGTGCTCGCTCACCCCGATCGCGAGGAACATGGTGCCCAGCCTGCCCTGGACGTCGAAACCGAGCAGGTCGACGTAGAAGGGCTCGGTGGCCTTCAGCTCGGCGTCGGTCACCTTCAGCTGGACGTGCCCCATTTCGGTCCCCGCCGGCAGCCCGGTGAACGGCTCGTCCGCGCCGGGCTCGTCGGTGAAGTCGGTCAGCTTCATCGGATCGGCGACGACCGCCGGCTGGTCGCCCTGCCAGCGCCACTCGTCGCGCGGGCGGGCGCAGGTGACCTCCACGCAGTGACCGTCCGGGTCCACGACGTAGCACGAGTGCGCGACGCTGTGGTTCGCCAGCTCGAACTCGGCGTGCTCGGCCGCGTAGTGCTTCACGAACCGGGCCAGGTCGGCGGGCGCCGGAACCTGGGGCGCGAAGTGGCTGAGCCCCGGGCTCGACGCCGGCGGGAGGCCCGCACCGGGTCGTTCCCGCAGGACGGCGAGCACCAGCCCGGGCACTCCCACCCACGCGCTCCCGGCCTCGCGGTCGAGGATCTGCAGGCCGATGGACCGCGTGTAGTAGTCCAGGCTGCGGTCCAGGTCGGCGACGGTCAGTTCGACGGCGCCCAGCGTCAGCCGGCCGGTGGTGGTCATCGGGCCAACCTCGAAACGGCGGACATGCCCTTGAAGAACAGGATCAGCTTCACCGGCCGGCCGTCGACGAACATCATGTCGAGACCCTTCTGCGACGCCGCGGCCGCTTGGGCACCGCGCGGGAACATCGTTTTCTCGTAGCGCGCGAGCGCGGTTTCGACGTCGGAGCCGCCGAGGATCTCCCGCGCCAGATCGGCGCCGTCGATCAGCGCGATGTTGGCGCCTTCGCCGGCGAACGGCGACATGAGGTGCGCGGCGTCGCCGACCAGCGTCACGCCGGGGACCCGCTCCCAGGTGAGCCCCGTCGGCAGGGCGTGGATCGGCCGCGGCCAGACGGCGTCGTCGTCGCACTCGCGGATCAGGTCGGTCAGGGCCGGGACCCAGCCGGGGTACTCGCGCAGCAGCCCCGCGCGCACGGATTCCGTTTCGTGCCAGTCGATTCCACTGTCGGTGACCCAGTTCTCGGGGACGCGCAGGCCGCAGCCGAACGCGATGGTGTTCCCGCCGTGCCCGCCGATGTACCTGTTGTCGGACAGCGCGAAGAAGCTTCCCCGCCCGGTGAGCGCGAGCGCTTCCGGATGCTCGACGGCCGCGTCGGTCAGGCGCAGCTCGACCACGGTGATCCCGGTGTAGTGGGGCTTCACCGGAGTCAGCAGCGACCGGATCCTCGACCAGGCGCCGTCGGCGCCGACGACGAGATCGGCGCGGACCACGGAGCCGTCCGCGAACTCCAGCACATGCCCGGCGTCGACGGACCGCGCGGCGACGACCTTGCGCCCCCAGGCGATGGTGTCCGGGTCCAGCGACTCGAGGAGCAGCTGCCGCAGCTCCGTCCGATCGATCTCCGGCCGCCCGCTGCCTCCCGCGGGTTCACGCCGGTCGACGTGCACCCGCCCGGTCTTGTCGAGCAGGCGCATGTCCTCCCCGCCGACGTGGGTCCGAGCGCGGAACGCTTCGTAGAGGCCGGCTTCCTTGAGCGCGAGCTGCCCGGTGTCCTCGTGGATGTCGAGCGAGCCGCCCTGCCGCCGGGAATCCGGTGTGGCATCGGCTTCGTAGACGGTGACGGGGATGCCGTTGCGCTGGAGGATGCGCGCGCAGACGAGGCCGCTCAGGCCCGCGCCCACGATGGCGATGGTGTTTTCGGACGTGGTGATCACCCCTAGGTCATGGAGCCGACCGCGGCTCTTAACGAACGCTATTCGTTACGATCGTTGTTCGTCAAGTTGCAGAACAAGGCTCGCGACGAATACCGTTCGCCAGTGCCCCACCGTGATCCGTTCAGAGCCCCCGAGGTCGAGAGCCGCCGCACCAGACCGGCCAAGCCGCCCCTGAGCCGCGACGCGATCGTCGAGGAGGCACTGCGCCAGATCACCGCGGAAGACGGCGGCCCGATGAACCTCCGCAAGATCGCGAAGGCACTCGACACAGGCCCGGCATCGCTCTACGTGTACGTGAACGACATGAGCGAACTCCAGGCGCTCGTGCTGGACCGCGCATTGGCGGACGTCAAGATCGACGAGACAGAGGGCTCGTGGCGCGACCGCCTCGAAGGACTCCTCCGCTCGTACGCCGAAGTCCTGATGAGCAGCCCGGCGGTAGCGCTGATGGCGTTCCGAACGACGGCGGTGGGCCCCAACGCACTACGCATCGCCGAAGCCCTCCTGGAGCTCCTGGCCGAAGCGGGCGTCGACCAGAAGACCGCGGCGTGGGCCATCGACATGCTGACGATGCTCATCACCTCGGTAGCGGCAGAGCAGGCACTCGGCGCGGACCCGGGAGCCCCGGACGGCCCGGTAGCCCAGGCGATCAACCGAGCCCCGGCGACGGAGTACCCCCGCATCCACGCGGCGAGGACGGAGATCATGTCGGGCACCGGCGAGGAGAGGTTCGCCTGGTCGGTGGACATCCTGATCCGCGGAATCCTCGCGCGAGCCCAGTCCTAGGAGCCAGCGGCTCACCAGCTGCCCCATCACCGCCCACCGCGCCGCCGGCCTTGACGCTCGTCAGCCGTTGATCCCCCGCGCCACCGCAAGCTGCAGCTCCTTGTGCTGCCGCTCGCGAGCCAGGTCACCGGCGTACTGCGGAATGAGCACGTCCTCCACCGCGCGCTCGACCGCGACCCACGTAGGGACCCACCCGACCCGTTCCTTGCACCGCACGTCCTGGGTGGCAACGGCGATCTCGTGCGCGGACGCACGGCCCGAGCCGAAGGCGGGATCGTTCACGGCGGCGTCCGGACCGTCGTAGCGAAAACCCGCGTCGGCCATGCACCGCGACCACTTCGCGGCGGCCGCGGCCACCGGCGGCGTGGTCCGGGTGATCTCGTAGCCGCGGTTGCTCAACCCGAAGCTCACCGGCTCCTGACCGGGCCTCGCGTCGGGCGCGATCGCCCGGTCCGCCTCACCGGCACAGCCCCCGGGCGGCACGTCCCGGCCACCGACCTCACCGGTGCGCGCACCAGTGATCACCGCAACGACGTCCGGCGGCGGCTGGGCGGGCGCCTCGGAGCGGGCGGCGAACACGGCCGGGTCGCGGTAGCCGTAGGTCGCGGCTTCGACCGGGTCGACGAGACCATGCCGCCGCAGCTTGACGGCGTCCCGCACGGGATCGACCGCTTCGAGGGCGAAGCCGATCCCATGGGCCGTGAGGCACCGCTCGATCAGGGTGGTGCGCGCTTGGATGACCTCCAGCTCCTCGACGGGCGTCAACAGCGACCGGTCGAGGGGGAGGTCGAGACCGTGCACCGTCGAAACGTCGGCAGGCACTTTCGCGAGCGCCGCGCCGAGATCAAAGCCGGACGTGGCGGCGGGCGCCGCCGAGCACCCGGAGAGAGCGGCCACCGCCACGAAGGCACCGGCGCGGCGCCGCCATCGGCCGGACGTGACCACGGCGTTTCCGCGCTAGTCCTGGTCGCGGTGAAGTCGTGCCCGCTGTACATCCCGAACGACTGCGAGGCGACGCTGCCGTTGCAGCCGCTGTTGTAGTAGACGGTCGCGGTCCAGCCTGCGTTGTTGATGACCGAGGCGGCGTTGTTCTTCACCTGGACACCGCGGCCGTTCGTGCCGCCCCACCGGAACACCTCGTTGTCGAGGTTGCCGTCCGAATAGGCATAGTTGGCGAGGGCGCCTTCGAAGTTGCTGTTGAAGTAGAAGCACAAGTTGAAGTCAGGGCAGCCGTAGAGAGTAGCCGCGGAGGCGGTCGGAGCCGCGAGGGAGGTTCCGGCGACGAAGGCCACAAGCCCGGTCAAAACCCATTTCGCGCGCATGAATCTCCCATCGACGGAGGCGTCCGGCCAAGCTCGCTGACCACGCCGGCCGTGAGCGGCCGGTTGAGTCACCGGCCGCAACATCACCCGGATGCACCAGCACACACCGGCTCACCCCCGCGGCCGACCCAGGCCACACCACGGCGAGCAATCAATCCTCTGCTTCTGGCGTGCACGTCGCGCTCGCCATCGCGCTCACCGGCACCGATGGCGCGATGGCGGCAGCGGAAACCGCCGACCACCAGCGTTCCGAGGTCACACTGTCCGCGACGTCCTGGGGTTAGGTCGACTCAGCGACGTGTCGTCCAAGGAATGCCCGGAAGGCAAGTGGCCAGGCGGTAGTGGTCTGCCGGAGACGTTCGCGTTCACGCCGGGTATGCCGGGCATCGTCTCGTACACCTACTAGGTCCAGAAAGACGGAGGTGCTCACCGTACCGGCGGACAGTGCGGGTGCGGGAACGATGACGTGGACCCCGCCGAACCGAGGCAGCTACGCGGTCATCGAGCAAGGCAACACAGCCGACGGCACGAGGTCGGGTGGAATCGGCTACTCGGTGTACGTCAACTGACCACGTAACCGGCGGCCCCGCTTCCTGGCGGGAGCGGGACCGCGTGCTCTGCAGCAGCACGCTCTTCCGAACCAAATCGCCCTTACCCCGAGGTAGCAAAAAAGCCCAGGTCACAGACCTGGGCTTTGCTCCCCCGCTTGGACTCGAACCAAGAACCCTCCGGTTTATTGGTACGAGCCGTTTCGAGTCGACGTCAGCCGATCTAGCTGGGATGTTTGCAATCGCCCATGCCCTCAGTCGACATCATTCGACCTCGTTCGACCTGCAATATCGCCCTTAAATCGCCCCTAGTTCGACAACCAGGCCGCCGCGCGCCCGCCCCGCATCGCCAATGACGCCATCCGCGTTGCGCCACGCGCTCCGCGCGGTTGCCTCGAAACGATAGCTGGCCACCGGTACTCCACGGCCGCCAAGTCGCTGCCTTGCCGAAGATTTCGTGTCATTCGACGATGTGCACCCCTACGTGCCTGGATCCGAACAGGCAACCGAGGACAGGGGGTCGGACGATTTCGCCACGCGGTCAGCGTGGCGCAAACGATGCCAGCCCCAGCCCGTCGGCGCTGGCTCTGACCGGAGTGGATTCCCTAGCACAGCTCGACACGAATTACCCGTCATCCCGACTCATCGTCTCGCGACGTTCCGTCGGAGAGGAAAGCCAACACCTCACTGACAACCGCGTCGCTGTCTCGATCGCTACTCAGCTCAAGGCGCACTTTGCGGCCGTCCCCGTTCTCCGCCTCCAGCGATACGCGGGTGCCTCGTGGCCGCTGCCCGAGCCAGGTGAAGATCGACCTGACCAGCACTGTGGCTGCGCCCCCACTAGCCACGGCAACGCCGAGGACGTCAGGAATACCGCCCATCCGACCAGGCTCGATCGCCCTGCCCCCGAGCTCGACGCGACCTCGCAGGTCATCCACCCGCCGCAGCCAATCCGAGAGACCTCGCAGGTCATGAACCGAGCCACCGTCACCAGCACTCAACCGGATTTGCATCAGACCTCGCTCCTGGCATCTCGAGCATCGCAAACGTGACCATCGCGCTCGACGACGTGATCGTTAGCCCTCCGCTGTAACAGCAACGCACGCAACCGGCGACATCTCTCACACACGCGCCACCGCGGCGCAGGGCGGGAGTTTGACAGCGGTGCCTGAACCAGATCTGCAGCGATCTTCAGCCGTACTCGTCGGAACAAGCGTGTACGCCGCCAGTGTGACCGGCCTACACAACCTGCCGTCGGTGGACAATAATCTCACCGACCTGACGTCGGCATTGACCGATCCCGCCGTGCTTGGCTTACCTCCGAGTCAATGCGTCACGATCCGTAACGCACCCGACGCGCGCTCGGTCTTCCGCACACTGCGGCAGTACGCGATGTCGACCGATGACACACTCATCGTCTACTTCGCCGGCCACGGCCTCCTGTCGCACAACAACGATCTCTATCTCAGCCTCAGCGGCACTGACCCTGACGAGCTCCAGGTCAGCGCGCTCCGCTACCAGCTGCTGCGCGAGATACTCGTTGACAGCCGTGCCACCAACCGCATTCTCATCCTCGACTGCTGCTTCAGCGGGATCGCAGCGGAGGGAATGAGCACTTCGCCAAATCTCAACATCGCCGGCACGCACATCTTGGCCGCGACGCCCCCGACCGAGATGGCACTGGCGCCCATAGGCGAAAGAAACACTGCCTTCACAGGGGTGTTTCTCGAACTGCTTCGCCGCGGAGTCCCTGGCGGCCCCACCAAACTTACACTCAGCGAACTCTTCCGGCACCTTTGGAGCGCACTCGACGAACGGGGCCTTCCCAAGCCACAGCAACGGACCACCGGGCAGATTGCGGACCTGGCCGTGTTCCATAACCCGGCGGCCAACGACCCGCAAGACGTCGGCATCACGTTGATCGAACCTTTGCCTCCAACGGCGCGACCGACATCTCGCAGGCCGTCGCGACGGACGAGCGTCGCACTCTCGACAGCAGCGACCATTGTTGCATTGGCGTCGGGCCTCACCTATGCGATCGCTGCACAGTCAGACACTCCGTCGCAGTCTTCTCCACCGCTGACCTCAAGTGTCAGCGAGTCTTCAACGGTCTCCGTAGCACCCGCGGCATCACTCCCGAAGACTGCATCTCCCAGCCCACCGGTGACATCCGCATCCAACAAGCAGGCTCCTGACGCCTCGCTCGTGATCCGAAGCACATGGCCGACGATGCGAGGTTGCGACGGCGGAACCGCGGTCGCGATGTCCTCCGAAGGACCAGCCCTGACCACCTTTCCAGCTGGTGGTGCCGACCTACGCGAGCAGGTCGTCGCGCGCGGTGGGGCCTTCTGGCTATCCGGGTTCATCTACATGTTCATGTCCGCCGAGGCGGGCAAGACAGTCGACATCCTGGAGATCACGCCGTCATTGAAGCCGGCGAGCCACACCCCAGCGGCATGGGTTTACCTGCCCCAGGGAGGCTGCGGCGGTCGCGGTAGCCGAGTGTTCGATCTCGACCTCGATACTAAGAAACTCGTCGACAAGGGCATTGACGCCGGCGCGGACGGAACGCTCGACCCCAGCGTGAATCCTGACGCCAAGCTCACACGAACCGAGCCGCTGGGGCAAACCTTTTCTGTCAGCCAGGACAGCCAAGCACTGGTCCGCATCGACGCACACGGATGCAAGGCGAACTACACGTTCAATCTCAACGTCACTTACTCAATCGCCGGCGACACGGCCGTGCACGTGCAGTCGTTCGGGCCATTCAGGTCAGACGCATCCTCAGGCGACACGCCAGTATACGCCACGGAATCACCCGACGGACAGAACTGGCAATTCGTCAAAACGGGTGACGCGCAGACTTACTACAAGTGTAAATAAGCCTGCCACGCGTCTCACAGCCGCGTAGTAACTGACGAGATAATGCTATGGCTCATCTCGTGTTTCAGCCAGGCTGAGCCACATACGGCCTTACCAACGCGTTCGATCTCCAGGGTTCGCCGCTGCGCCATTTGGGTGGTCGATCGACTGCGTCGGGAACAGGCGCCGCTCATTGCGCGATCACTAACGGTGTCGCACCTCAAGGCTGGTGCGCTCTCAAGTTGGGAGACATGGTGGGGCGGGTCTTGTGTGTGCCCGGCACCGGGCAGCGGGTTTCCGAAGAACAGACGCTTGAGCGCGTCTGGACCCCCACGCTTCTCGACGGGCGCATCGGTGCCGGTCAGGGTGACGCGGCCACCACCGAGGACGTAACGACAGGGTCCGACCTGTTCCGCTCGCCCGACGAACGCGTGGCCTTCAGCGCCCCGGTGTTCACCACCGCCGACGTCGGCCGCGGACTTGGGGGAGGACCCCTGCTCCCCTGGTGGAGGGATGCTGCCCGAGTGGACCCGACGGTGGTTCTACCGGACCGGGACACCCCGGTTTGGGCACCAGGATCAGCACAGGTAGCCCAGCGTCAACGTTCCCGATCACGTTTCTTCCGCAGCTTGGCGCAGCGAGCGCTCGTGTTCGAATCCAAACAGGCCCAGCGCGACGCCCAAAACCTGGAGCTGCGAGCGAATACCCGCGCCCCGGTCGCCATGCTGATCACTCGGGAGACTTGGATAGTGGGACGCTCGCTCGGCTCCGTCGCTGCCGACGAGAGCCGCTCCGCAATGGCACTGCGCGGCATCGGCTGGCCCGCCTCTGGCGACGATTCGGGTTCGCGGTGAACAACGCGGCGGCCCCCAACGGCACCCTCGCCGTCACCGCCCACCCCACCGAGAACGTTATTGGCGCTGCCGTTGTGGGAGGTTTGCATGCGCGATGACGAACAGCCTCGGCGGTACCTGATAGCGACCGCCATCGCGCACTACCCAAACCAACCCGACTGGGATCGTCCGGGCCTGGTCACCGCACGCGACGAAATCATCGGGCTCTTCACGCGCGATCTGGGCTACCAGCATGTCAGTGAACTGGGCCTCAACCCCACTCGCGGATTACTGACCAAGCTCCTGCGGGACTTCTGCCGGGATAATGACCGTCGCGCGGATGACTTACTCGCCGTCTTCATCGGCGGCCACGGCGAAATCCTCGACGCCACACACGAGCATGTGCTGCTCACCGCGGACACGTCACCGGACGACATCGAGGACGCTCTGCCGACCGCCGAGCTAGCCCGGAAAATGCTGCTTGGCACCAAAGTCCGCAGAGTACTGCTGATGTTGGACTCCTGCTACTCCGGCCAGGGTGGCAATGAACTGACCGCGGCCGCGATCACATCCATGACCAGCAACTGGGCCGAGGATCACGGGTCCGGTCTAGTGGTGATCACGTCGGCCCAGCCGGCCGAGCAAGCCGAGTCCGGCGCCTTCCCTCGGTTGCTGCACTCCGCGATCCACGGCCTCCCCACAGCAGGCACCAACCCCGACAGCCTTCCGCTGGACTCCGTGATCACCGCAATGAACACCAACGCGGACAAACCCGCCTACCAGACGATCGGGTCGAGCATCGCTGGTCTGACCGGGCAAATCCCGCCGTTCCTGCCCAACCCTCGCCACAATCCGGCCATGACCGAGGTTGACCTGGCGATCCAACACGCCAGCGAATTCGAGGCCCAGGACAAGCGCCGTGACCTCGAGTTCCGCACCCGGCTGTTGGTACGCGCGATGGGCGGGCACGACGCGCGAGGATGGTGGTTCGCCGGACGGCACGCCGCGCTGTTGGACCTCACCGCCTGGTTACATCACCCCAGCCCGGCTCGGCCGCTGCAGGTGGTCACGGGCAAACCTGGATCGGGGAAGACAGCCGTGCTTGGCCTGATCGCGACCCTCACCCAACCCAGGCGACGTGTCACCGTCCCGATCCACTCTCTCGCACTTCCTGCCGCGGCCGTGCCCGAACTGGGCACGCCGCAGGTAGCGATCTACGCCCAAGGCCTCAGCACGGATCAGGTCCTGGCTGGAATCGCTGCCGCTGTGCGCTCCGACGCCGTCACGCCTGGTCAGCTACTGGACGACCTCGCCGACCGGGACGCGCCACTGACTGTGTTGATCGACGCGCTCGACGAAGCCGCCGACCCCGACCATCTCACTCGCCGTCTGCTTCGTCCACTAATTGATCACGCCCACGGACGGCTTCGCCTGTTGGTCGGCACCCGCGATGTCCTGCTCGAGCGCTTGGGCGCACAAGACACCGACGTGATCGACCTGGACACTGAGCGCTACGCCGACCGAGAGGCCATCACCACCTACGCCGTGCGAGGATTGCTCGAAGCCACGCACAACAGCCCCTACCTCGACGAATCCCCCGAGCTGATCCGCGCCGTCGCAGACGCCATCGCCGAAGCCGCCTACCCCTCATTCCTGGTCGCACGAATCGCCAGCGCCACACTAGCGTCAGACCAAGAGTCCGCCGACCCCCGCGATCCGGCGTGGCGGCGCAACCTGCCGCGGCTGCCCAGCGATGCGATGCGGCGCGATTTGGAGACCCGGCTCGGCGCGATGGCCGAGAAGGTGCGCCATCTGCTGCGTCCGCTCGCCTTTGCCGAGGGACAGGGGCTGCCCTGGGAGGACGTATGGGCTGCTGCCGCCTCCCGGGCGTCCGGCGTCGAGTACACGGACGAGGACCTGTTGTGGCTGCGCGACCATGCCGGCTACTACGTCGTGGAAGCTACCGAGGACGGACGTTCCGCCTACCGGCTCTACCACCAAGCGCTCGCCGAACACCTCAGCGAGGGCGTTGAACCTGTCGACATGAATCAGGCGATCGTTGACGTCCTCTGGAACCGGGTCCCGCGCGCCGTCGACGGCCACCGCATATGGGGCGGAGCCCATCCGTACACTTTGCGCCACCTTGCCACCTACGCAGCACGAGTCGGCGCCATCGACGACCTGATCAGCGACGCCGACTATCTTGTACACGCAGAACCGGAAACGCTGCTGGCTGCCCTACGCAATTCAACCACTGACGACGGCATTCTGACGGCGGCGGTATATCGCTGTTCCGCCGACCTCCATCGCCGCCTGCCATCGAATCGGCGCCGCCAAGTCCTCGCTGTCGATGCTGCGCGCTTTCAGGCTGTCCGGCTGCAAGGCGACCTCTCCGCCTCGCTGCCGTGGCAACCACGCTGGGCAACCGGGCAACAGGTCAACCTCGGGCTCGAACGAGTCTTCTCCGGTTACACCAACTTCGTCAGCGCCGTTGCGTACGCGACGCTTGACGGCCGTCCCGTCGCCGTCACCGCGAGCATGGACGGTTCTGCTCGAGTCTTGGCACTCAACACCGGCGAAGAACTCGCAGCCTTCGGCGGTCATGCCGGCGCCGTATTGGCAGTCGCGTGCGGCAGCCTCGAAGGACGCTCCGTTGCCGTCACCGGCGGCCAGGATGAGACAGTGCGAGTCTGGGATCTCGCCACCGGAGAGGAGATCACTACCTTCACCCAGCACATCGATCACAACGCCGACGACGAGCCCACGATCCACATTGGCGGAGTCTGGGCGGTTGCCTGCGGCAGCTTAGGTGGACGCCCCATTGCCGTCTCCGGTGGCCACGACAGCACCGCGAGAGTCTGGGACCTCGCCACGGGGGATGAGATCTCGACCTTCACGGGCCACACAAGTACGGTCGCGGCAGTCGCGTGCGGCACCCTCGACGAACGTGCCATCGCCATAACCGGCAGCTTGGACGGCGGACCTGCATTTGTGTGGGACCTCGCCACCGGCGAAGAGATTACGGCGTTCTCGGGCCATACCGACTCAGTCCTGACAGTGGCATGCGTCGATCTGGATGGCCGCTTGGTTGCCGCCACAGGCGGACGAGATGGTTCCGCTCATGTTTGGGATCCCGCTACCGGCGATGTAACGACGACGTTCGAAGTCCACACCGGCTTTGTGAATAGCCTAGCGTGCAGTACGATCGACGATCGTGTCGTCGCTATCACAGGCAGCCACGACGGCATTGCGAGAGTCTGGGATATCGCCACCGGCCACGAAATTACGACGTTCACGGGTCACTCCGGTCCCGTGATGGCCGTAGCATGCGGTGTCCTGAACGGTCGACTGGTCGCCATCACCGGCAGCACTGATCGAACCGTACATGTCTGGCAGCCGACTGCTCGACGATTCCTACCGACCAGACAGGAAGGACACTCCTCTCTTATCAGAACGCATACGCTGTCAACACTGAATGGCCGACGTATTTTGGTGACAAGCAGTTATGACAACACTGTGCGACTCTGGGACCTCGCAACTGGATATTTACTGACTGGCTTCACGCTCGGCCCCGGGCTTCTCTGGGAGATGACATGCGGCACTCTGGAAAGCCGCCTGGTCGTAGTTTCTACCGACCTCTACGGTTTAGCGCGGGTCTGGGACATCAGGACCGGCGAAGTGATCACCACTTTTGCCACCCGGCACGACTCGGCTGTAACAGCAATCGCCTGCACCAACCTGGATGACCGTCTTGTTGCTGTCACCTGCGCCAGCGAGAGCCCAGCGCGGGTCTGGGACCTCACCACCGGCGAACAGATCGCCGCCCTCTCCGTCCATTCCCAACCCTCCGACTTCATAGACGGTGCACAGGCAGTGGCCTGCGGCAGACTTGGAGGACGCCCGGTGGCCGTCACCGGCAACGACGACAACACAGCGCGAGTCTATGATCTCGCCACTGGTGTACATATCGCGACCTTCGCCGACCATGTCCACCACGCCGACCGCGCCAACCGTGTGACGACGGTAGCCTGCAGCAGACTTAACGGTCGCCCCGTCGCCGTTACCGGTGCCAGCGACGCTACCGCACGGGTCTGGGATCTCGCGACCGGTGAAGAGATTACGATCTTCACCGGACACACTGCCCCCGTGAAGTCGGCGACGTGCAGCACTATCGGAGACAGCCCTGTCGGCATCACCGGCAGCGAGGACGGAACCGTTCGGATTTGGCACCTTGCCACGGGTGCGGAAATTGACGTGCTCCACTTTCAAGACACGCCGCGCGCCGCAGTAACTGCAAGAGGTGAACTTGTTGTCGTTTCAGGTTGGGAGATCAATGTTCTTGACCGCGTTCTCCATGCATCCCATACTCGGTGAGACCTGACGACAGGGAATGTGTGTATTCCCGCTTCAGACTGGGGATTGTCGGCGGGCCGTTCCGCTGCGTGCCTGGACATCCAGCTCTCGTAATCTCTCAGGCCAACGAGGCTGACGGCGACCCGTTCAGGCGGCGCTGGAACGGGCGCCGAAGATCGGATATCTCCAGCGTGGCCGGCTACAGTGCCGGTCGGCGGCTCGGGCCAGGAGGAACGAGCTGAGAATCCAGTGTCGGACGCACTGGATCCAGTGAGGCCTCGGGCCACGCCTGCGGTGCCGGGCCGAGAGCACGTCGGGCTGCCCGGACCGCCACGGTGGCGTTGGCGCCACCGCCGATCACCGCGCCGATGCCGAACGGGACCCCGGCCAAGCACGATGATCCCCTGCTTGGTGCCGTACTTGGTGACGAAGTTCCTGCCCAGGATACAGTTGATCTGGCGTAGCGTAGCCGTAGGCACCCTGCCGACGAGCTGACGAGCCCAGCGCTGACCGATGCGCTCCTCGACCTTCCCGATGGTCTTCGAGCAGGACTCACCGAGCAGGCTTCCCATGAACCCGTGGCCGGAGCGGCACGTGCTGGTGATAGCGCTGGTGCTCGACAGCACACGGCCTAGCCGCGGTCGGCAGGTGAATGCCGGGCAGATTTTGTCATGGTCACGGCTGCTTCGGCCTCACCCCCAGTGAGCGTGGCAATTACCCACCACGTCGGTCGCCTCGTCGGCCAGGTAGGCCAAGCGAGCGGTCGGCAGACCTTCGATCGCGCAGGACCAATGGGCCATTCGGGTGATCAGCAGTCCGCGGGGGAACGAGGCCAGCCCGACCGACGATCACTAGCCGTAGTGCCCCATTCAGGGGTGCACTCTCGTGTGGGGAGACATGGTGGGGCGGATCGTCTGCGTGCACGGCATCGGCCAGCAAGCCGCCGGCGAGGAACTGCTGCTCCGTGACTGGAGGCCGGCCCTGCTCGACGGCCTCACTCGCGCCGATCACCGCGACGCTGTAAGCGCCAGCGACGTCGTGATGGCGTTCTACGGGAACCTGTTCCGCCCAGCCGGGGAACGCCTGGCCGTCGGCGATCCCATCTTCACCGCCGATGACGTCGACGCCGGTCTGGAAGAGGAACTCCTGCTGGCGTGGTGGCGGGAGGCCGCGCGGGTGGATCCGAAGGTTGCGCCGCCGGGGGCGGACACGCTCGTGCGAGCGCCTGGCTCGGTGCAGGCGGCGCTGCGGCAGCTGTCCCGTTCCCGCTTCTTTGGGGGCCTGGCGTTGCGAGCGATGGTGTTCGACCTCAAGCAGGTCAGCCGCTACCTGCAGGACCCGAACCTGCGGGAGGTGGCGCGAGCCTCGGTCGCGAAGTTAATCACCCAGGACACGCAGGTGGTGGTGGCGCACTCGCTCGGGTCGGTGGTCGCGTACGAGACGCTCGCGGCGATGCCCGGCCATCAGGTGCGGGCACTGGTGACGCTGGGGTCGCCGCTGGGGATCGCGAACCTGATCTTCGAGCGGCTGGACCCGGCCCCGCATGGCGGGCTCGGCGCCTGGCCTGGCTCGGACGAGCTGGCCTGGACGAACATCTCCGACCAGGGCGACGTCGTCGCGTTGGAGAAAAACCTTCGGCCCCGGTTCGGGCCGCGAGTGGACAACGCCGTCGTGCACAATGGCGCCCACGCCCACGCCGTCACCGCCTACCTCACCGACACGCTCACCGGAAAGGCGATCGCGGACGGCCTGCATGCCCGCTGACACCACCGGCCCGCGTCGCTATCTGATCGCCACCGCCATCGCCCACTACGCGAACGCCCCGCAGCTGGATAGACCTGGCCTGGTCGAGGCCCGCGACCAAATCATCACCCTGTTCACCGAGGAACTCGGGTACGAGCACGTCCACACTCTCGGCCTCGATCCGACCCGAGAGCAACTACCCCGCCTGCTGCGCACCTTCTGCCGCGACGAGGCCCGGCACCGCGACGACATCGTGGCCGTCTACATCACCGGCCACGGCGAAGTCCTCGATGACACCCACGAACACGTTCTACTGACCGCCGACGCCGATCCCGACGACGTCGAAGACGCGCTGCGCACCGCACAGCTGGCTCAGAAAATGCTTCAGAAAACCCAGGTCCGGCGGGTCCTCCTGATGCTGGACACCTGCTACTCCGGCCACGGCGGCAACGAACTGACCGCCGCCGCCATCACCGCTATGATCCACAGCTGGGGCGACGAACCCGGATCTGGGCTGGCCGTGATCACCTCTGCCCAACCAGCTCAGGAAGCCGGCGCCGGCGCGTTCCCGCGTCTGCTGCGCGAGGCGGTCCACTCATTGCCGACCGCCGGATCGAATCCGGCGGCGTTGCCGCTGGATGCGCTCGTCACGGCGATGAACGCGAGCACGGACAAGCCTGGCTACCAGACGATCGGGTACGGCATTACCGGGCTGACTGGCGAGGTCCCGCCGTTCCTGGCCAACCCGCGCCACGACCCGCGGATGACTGCGGTCGACCTGGCTATCCAGCAAGCGGCCGAGTTTGATACGCAGGCCGACCGGCGTGACACCGAGTTGCGGACCCGGCTGCTAGTGCGGGCAATGGGCGGCAGCACCAACGGCACAGGCGACTGGTGGTTCGCCGGCCGGCACGCCGCACTCCTCGAGGTCACCGCCTGGCTGCAGCACCCCGACCCGGCGCGGCCGCTGCAGGTCGTCACCGGCAACCCCGGATCCGGGAAAACCGCAATCCTCGGCCTCATCGCCACCCTCACCCACCCCCAGCGCCGGGCCACGGTTCCCCTGCACAGCCTCGCGCTACCCGCCGCCGCGGTCCCGCCGGTCGGGGCTGTAGATGTGGCGATCTACGCCCAGAGCCTGAGCACCGACCAAGTGCTAGCCGGGATCGCCGCTGCCGTACGCTCCAGCGCCGACACTCCCGGCCGGCTCTTGGAGGACCTCCAGGCAAGGACACGCCCCTTGACGGTGCTCGTCGACGCCCTCGACGAAGCAGGCGACCCCGACCACCTCGTCCGCAGCCTGCTGCGCCCGCTGGCCGAGCACGCCGCAGGACGGCTACGGCTGCTGCTGGGCACCCGGGACTTCCTGCTCGACCGGCTCGGCCTGCACCGCGACACCGCGATCGATCTGGACTCCGACCGCTACGCCGACCCGCTCGCCCTGACCACCTACGCCGCCCGCGGCCTACTCGAGGCCCACCCTCACAGCCCCTACCGCGATCAGCCGCCGGAGCTGCTGGGCGCCGTCGCCGACGCCGTCGCCGCGGCCGCGCACCCCTCGTTCCTGGTCGCGCGGATCACCAGCGTCTCCCTCGCCGCCCAGCCCTACGCCGCCGATCCTCGCGATCCAGTCTGGCGCCGGAGCCTGCCGCAGCTGCCCGGCGAGGCGATGCGCCGCGACCTGGACACCAGACTCGGCCCCAAAGCGGCCATGGTGCGGGACCTCCTGCGCCCGCTGGCCTTCGCCGAAGGCCAAGGCCTGCCCTGGGAAGACATCTGGGCCACCGTCGCTTCCCGCGCCGCCGGCACCACCTACACCGACGACGACCTAATTTGGCTCCGCCAGCACGCTGGCTCCTACATCGTCGAAGCAACCGAAGACGGCCGTTCCACCTACCGGCTCTACCACCAAGCCCTCGCCGACCACCTCCGCGAAGGTATCGATGTCATCGCAATGCACGAAGCCGTCACCCAGGTCCTGCTGAATCGGATACCGCACACGCTCGAGTGCCACCGTGACTGGACCCGTGCGCACCCGTACGCCTTGCGCCACCTAGCCACCCACGCCGCTTGGGCAGATCAGATCGACAACCTTGTTGCCGATCCTGGATACCTCGCGTGCGCAGAACCAGACCCTCTTTTGCTTGCTCTGCGTCAAACCAGCACCGACGAGGGCGCTCGCACTGCCGCGATCTACCGAAACTCGGCCGACATCCACCGCCGCTTGCCGCCACTTCAGCGGCGCCAGGTTCTCGCCACTGACGCCGCACGCTTCCAGGCCACTCGACTCCACCACGAACTGGCCGCCTCTCTCACCTGGCAACCGCGATGGGCGACCGGTCGCCAAACGAACTACACGCTCCACAGCACCTACACCGGTCACACCAGGATGGTGGGCGCCATTGCGTGCTGCGTCCTCAACGGCAACACCGTTGCCGTGACCGGCGGATACGACGGCAAAGTGCAAGTCTGGAACCTTGCCACCGGTGAGGAAATCATGACCCTCATTGGCCACGAGCAATGGGTACACGCGATTGCGTGCAGCGCGCTTGATGGCCGCCCCGTGGCCGTCACCGGCGGTCACGACAACACCGCACGAGTCTGGGATCTCACCACCGGCAACAAAATCACCACATTCACCGGACACACCAGCTCGGTGTACGCCGTTGCCTGCAGCACGCTCGACGGCCGACCCGTCGCTGTCACCGGCAGTCGATACGGCACTGTGCGAGTCTGGGACCTTGCCAGCGGCGAAGAAACCGTCACTTTCACCGGACACGCCAATTCGGTACGTGCAGTCGCTTGCACGACGCTCGACGGGCGCGCTATTGCGTTAACCGGCAGCAACGACCGCAGCGCGCGGGTCTGGGACCTCGCCACTGGTGAAGAAATCATCACCTTTACGGGCCACAGTAACTGGGTACTGGCAGTGGCCTGCACGATACTCGACGACCGCCCCGTGGCCGTCACCGGCAGCCACGACAACACCACACGGGTATGGGACCTCACCACCGGCAACGAGATCACCACGCTAAAAGGCCACAATAATTGGGTACTGGCAGTGGCCTGCAGCACACTCGACGGCCGCCCCATCGCAGTCACCGGCAGCCACGACAACACCGCACGAGTCTGGGACCTCACCACCGGCAACGAAATCATTTCCTTCACTGGAAACATCGATTCCGTATGGGCGGTGACCTGCAGCACGCTCAACGGAGACCTGGTCGTGGTCACTGGCGGCGAAATCGCGCGAGTCTGGCAGCTCCCCCGAAGGGCTACCCAATCGCCGATACGCACAGGTCATTCCGCGCAAATCACCGCGGTGGCCTGCAGCCAGCTCGACGGTCGGACCGTTACTGTCACAGCCAGTCACGACCACACTGCACGGGTCTGGGACCTCGCCACCGGCGAAGAAATCACCACATTCACCGGACACAGCCAGCCAATACGCGCGGTCTCCTGCAGCACACTCAATGAACGAGCCGTCGCTGTCACAACCAGCGACGACTGCACAGCCCGGGTCTGGGATCTCGCCACCGGCGAAGAAATTACCAAATTCACTGGACACAGCCAGTCAGTGCGAGCGGTGTCCTGCAGCACACTCGACGAACGAGCCGTCGCCGTCACAACCAGCTACGACCGCACCGCCCGAGTCTGGGACCTTCTCACCGGCGCGGAAGTTACAGCCGTCGCTGGTCCGATGGTGGGGGTTGCTTGCAGCACGCTCAACAATCGCGCCGTTGCCGTCACCGGCAGCAACGACGACAACTCCGACGCGCGGATTTGGGACCTCGCCACCGGCGAGGACATCGCAGACGTCTGCCCGGTCAAAGCCGTGGCCTGCGGCAGGCTCGACAATCGTGCCGTTGCCGTGACCGGCGGCAGTGGCGACGACTACACGGCGCGGGTCTGGGACCTCGCCACCGGCGAGCAGATCACGACCTTCACTGGTCATACCAACTCGGTGCGCGCAGTGGCCTGTGGCGAGATTCAAGGTCGCCCCGTCGCGGCCACCACCAGCGATGACAACTCCGTGAGGATCTGGGACCTCGCCACCGGCGATGAAGTCGGTGTAGTCAATTTCCGCGGCGTCCGATGCGTGGAATTCGGGCCTGCAGGGGAGCTTGCAGTCGGCGCAGGCTGGGACCTCATCGTCCTCGGCTACATGATGAAAGGCTGATCAAACCGCAGTTTGATTGCATACACTGAACCCGCGACACGCACCACCAAATTAGACCGCTTGACCATGTGTCCCTCATCCGTCATCCTCAACGGCCGCCCCTGTCTCCCAATTTAGAGTTGACATGACTGCCGTAACGCACGATCGGCATGCGATTATCAACCATGCATTCAACAATCGCATGCCACGTCACATCCGATCTTCCATCGAAGCCAGCTTCGCTGACTCATGCATAAGAGTCATTATGCATTACTAATGGTGGCCTACACCGACCTGCTGGCTGCACTTGGAGTCTCACTGGCAGACTCTGCCTCCCGTTGAAGTTCGAATCAGGATGGCGCAACAGCGGCAAAGTCGGTCAGAACCGCGAGTACGGCCGACACATCGATGTCTTGATCTGCGCCGTCCCCTGAATCGCTTCATTGCGGAGGCGGCGGTTCGGACCAGCTCCAGCACGGCATCGACCCCGGAGCCGTTTCGATCTCGATGTCGAAATCGTCCCAGCCGCCGTCCAACGGAAGCGTCGGAGCTGCATTGGGACGGCGACGCACGAGGGCCAACCCATTGATCCGCTTGCGTGCGCCGGTCTCCTCAACGGCCTTGGGTACCAGATCTTGGAATGCCCAGCGTGGCCGGTAGCGGGCTGTGCCGGCGCAGGGTGAACGTCGAAGCAAAGGTGACCCAGTCGATGTCGGCGACGGTGACCACTTTCGGATCAGGCTCATCAACCGAGGTATCCAGTGCCAGCAACACCCGAGCCCGCCTGATCGACGACGCCGGATGCACGCCCGTGACGGTCAGCCGAAGCAGCTCTTCACGATCCCGCGCCAACAACACGGCCGGCCGCTTTATCAGTGAGGCCATGACAACGGTCCTTGTCCCGCCGGGAAAGGGACCTGCCGGGACAACAGCCGCCCAGCCACGCGCGCCACAGCTAAGCAGCGACACGCCCCTAGACATAAAGTCTGACACATGTGATCACAAAGAAAGTCCAATGACATGGGCTGTAACGCTGCGAGCAATCGTGCGACTTGATTCATATCAGTACCACGTGAATCCACGCTACGAGGTGACCATGAAGACGGCCAACCGGATAGCCCTCGCCAGTCTAGCCGTGTCGATTTTGAGCGCTGGGGTAGCCGGCTGGTCAGCCGTCGAGGCTCAGCGGAGCGCCAACGTATCCCGTAGCGCAGAGGATCGACAGCGCACCGCCGATGAACGCGACCAAGCGTCGCACGTCGTAACATATGTAACGGGAGGACATGCGTGGCTACAGAATCTAAGCAGCCTACCCATTGAGCACGTAATCTTCATGACCGAACCCGCAAAACCCGACACCTACTACACTCAAGACGGCAACCTTGCACCTTGCCTAGAGCTACAAATTCCAGACGAAATTACACTAAACCCAGATTCCTGGATCTACTTCGAAGACTCCAAAACTGTGAGCTGGAGTCGAAAAATCGAAGAAGGAACACTGGAAAAGCGTCCACACGTCGGAACAATGGGCGGAATGGACGACCCGGACACGCTACGTAGGCCAGTGGATAAATGCTAATAACCTTAGCACTGAACGTTCACATCGCATCAATACAGTGCCGATAACAGTGATTATGTCACCCCATCGCGAATCCTATCCATCCCCGACTTTGCGGTCCGCAGTCAAGAAGTCGCAAATAGTAGTCACACGCCAGGAGGCCCTCCACTCCGAGCCGGTATTCACACCAATGGGCCAAGGTGGGCAGCAACGACGACGGACCGTGGCATGGTGGCTCGACCGGCTGGCGTCGAGCGCGGTCGACCAGCTGCGACGACATGGAGGTATGACCGATGAGGAACGCGTGGACGTTCAGCAACCCGATCTCGAGGTCGTCGGCGAGGCCGGCAGCGGTCACGAGGCCCTCGACCAAGCGGAGACGCTGGCCTTTCCTTAGGGGCACTGAGACTGATCGGGTTTGCCGAGGCCGGCATCGCGGGCCTTGGCGACGACGGCGGCGCGGTCGCGGACCTGGAGTTTGAAGATGATCGCGGAGACGTGGTTGCGGACTGTCTTGTCGGACAGTACGAGGCGGCGGGCGATCTCGTGGTTGCCACATCCGGTGGCGACGAGGTCCAGGACCTCGCGTTCGCGAGGGGTGAGTTCGGGGAAGGCGTTGGCGGCGTAGGTGCGTCGAGTGGTGGTGAAGAAGCTGACGATGCGTCTGGCGACGGCGGCGCTGTAGAGGACATCGCCCGCCGCGACGGCGAGGACGGCTCGGATGATTTCGGCGCGGTCAGCGCCTTTGAGCAGGTAGCCGCGTGCGCCGGCGCGCAGGGCGCCGAAGACAAGTTCGTCGTCTTCGTGCATGGTGAGGACGACGATGCCCACGCTTGGGTGCCGGGAGAGGATCAGGCGGGCGGCGGTGGTGCCGTCCATGCCGGGCATGGTCAGGTCAGTGAGGATCACGTCGGGTGTCGCGCGGGCGACGATCGCCAGCAGTTCTGTTCCGTTGGTCGCTTCTCCGACGATCTCAATCTCGGTGGTGGCGGCTAGTGCCGCGGTCAAGCCGTACCGGAACATCGGGTGGTCGTCGGCGATGATGACGCGCACCCGCTGGTCGCGGCTCACCGGTTGTCCAAGGGCAAAGTAACCACGACGGTGGTTCCACTGGTCGTGGAGTCGATGGCGCAGGAGCCGTTGAGAGCCTCGGCGCGGCGGCGTATCGAGTCGAGCCCAACGCCGGGTGCTCCAGTGTGGGCCCCGCCCTCGCCGTCGTCGGCGACCGACAGGCGCAGGGCCCGGTCGCGGGTGGTGAAGTCGACGTGGACGCGATGGGCGAAGGCGTGCCGGGCGACGTTGGTGAGTGCTTCGGTCACAATGCGGTAGGCGGCGGTCTCCACATTCGGTGGCAGAGCGCCGACGTCGGCGGCTGTCACCTTGACGGTGATCGGGCCGGACAGCGATGCGGCGTAGCGACTGACGGCATCGGTCAGGGTGAGCCGGTCGAGCGCGGCGGGTCGGAGGTCCTCGATGATGCGGCGGATGTCTCGGACCGCGGTGGTGACCTCGGTGTCGATTCGGTCCAGCAGGGTCTCGCAGACGGCCGTGTCGTTGTTTCGGACGGCGTCCGTGAGGGCCTGGAAACCAAGGCTGACGCCGGACAGTGACGGTCCGAGCCCGTCGTGCAGGTCGCGGCGCAGCCGGTCGCGCTCGGCACGGGTGGCGCTCACGACCCGGTCATGCTCGGTCTTGAGCTCTTCGGTGAGTCTGGTCGCCTGTAGCACGACAGCGACCTGGGCGGTGAGTGCGGTATGCAGGCGCCGTTCGGCGGGCCCTGGCGATCGCGGTGGGCGGTAGCGGGTGGCCAGGTGTAGTGTGCCGAGGTTTTGGCCGCCGAAGCGGAGACTGCCGATTTCGTAGGGGCAGGGGGCCGCTCCGACGCTGCTGATGACGTGGCCATCATCGGCCACGACCGCTGCCCCGGTCGCGCCGACCGACCCGGCGACGCTGTGTAGGGCGGTTTGCAGCAATTCTGTCTCGTCAGCCTCCGCGACCTGGTCGCCGAAATGGCCGAGTGCGTGAACGGGGTCGGGGCGGCGGCCGTAGATGAACCGGTCCACTGCCCGTTGCAACCGCTCGCGCGCCGGTGCGAGGCCCACAGCCACAACGGTGGCGGCTGCGGCACCGGGTAGCGGCGTCTGGCCCAGCACTTGCGCACCCAGTGCGGTGAACGTCAGGTAGACGGCGAGGACCGCCACGGTCAGCCCCGTGTAGACGAGGCCGCGTCGCAAGACGATCTCGATTCCCAACAGCCGATACCGCAACACCCCGACCGCTATCGCCCCCGCAAGAAGAGGCAGTACGGGGATGGGGATGTCAGCGGGGACAAGCAAGAGACTTGCGCCGCTGACGACGACGGCGGTCAGCAGCAACGCCCGCTGCTGACGCTCCGGCGGACGGGCTCCCAACACGCGTCGGAAGGTCGCCACCACCCCGCCGGCGATCGCGATGGCCACCAGCGTCTCCGCCCCCGACGACAGCAGTGTGACCAAGTACGCGGACACCGGGAGCATAGTCGGCCGCGGGAAGCTGGTGGCCATGAGCGACAACGTCAGTGCGGCAGTGCCTGCCGTCCCGATCCAGGCCAGATATCGCCAGCTCGGCGACGGTGGCCGGCCCGATGGATATACCGCGGGGAGCACCGCGAACGGTAGGACGTAGGCCGGAACCCACAGCCAATCTCCGGTCCAGACGAGCCACTGCGCCATCGGGACGTCGAACACCAATGCCACTTGCCCCGCCACGGTGCCCAGCCGTGCGGTCGCCAGTGCTGTCGCACACCCCAGCAGCATCCACCCGATCGGATTCCGTGGCCGGGTTCGCACGATCACGAGACCGGCGAGCAATAGGCCGACCAGACCGAGATAGGTCCCGATCCGAGGCATGTCGAAACCCGGCGACCACCATGCAGGCCACACCTCGATGGCAACCACCGCAGTGGTCACAACCAGGTCGGCAGCGGTCACCACGACGGCGACCCGGCCGAGCTTTCGCCTCGCACGCTCCATGGAAATCACCTGCCTCCGAGCCGCTGAAGCAGCCTGATTCTCCACCGCGGCATGTCCTGACGGCTACCAGTCAGGTCCCGAGGATCACGGGCAGTTGTCCCGACACGGTCAGGACTATCACCTCATGCGAAAACCGAGCCGGGCGCCGCACCGTTGTACCCGTAATCGAACCACCTCGGTGGCGAAACGGGAAGGAGTCCGCATGCATAACAAGCAAACGGGGCGTAGGCCGCCGCATATTCAACATGGAAATCGGAATCCAAGATAAATAGGCCCAACGAATGTCCGGTCACCAATTTGAATCAGCTCTTGCCGATCAGTACGCTCGCAACATACGCGCCTGCCAATCCGGCCACAACAGCCAGAAGGACGAACCGGATCGATCCTGGGATGCATTACCTCAGGACGTAAATCAATCCATCGGGGACCGCGGGTACACATCCTGACCGATGACGAGGATGCCGGCCGAACCCAGTGTGAATTCCGAATACCAGACATCAGCTATTTTCACGTCGAAGGAGAACCACCATGTTCCGCAGCAAACTTCACCGGTCAGCCAGCCGGTTGCTCCTGTTCGCCGCCCTGACGACAGCGATGGTCAGCACCCCCGCCGCAGCTTCGGCAGCCGTGCCCGAGTCGACACCGGACAACCCGTCGTCGGCTACGTCACAGGCCGTCGTACAGAAGGAGGTGGCACGGATCAAGGCAGGCGGTCTGCGCTCGGCCGCCGTACCTCCGAGCGTCTGGAGAGCCGACAGCAGCAGCGACACCTGGAACGGTGGATGCCGGGCTTCGGCTCACGCGGACTATTACCCGGCAAGTGACCAGGCCGTGATGAGCACAACCGTGACCAGTCCGTACTGGTTCGCGGCCTGCCGTGGGTACGCGCAGCTGTGGATCGAGACTTCGAGTGGCTCGTTCCCGAGCGCTGCGAATTACGCCATGGCCTGCGCGGTTCTCGACCCGACCTGCGCGTCGACGCAGACGACGACGGGCGACTACGGCAGCGCAACCCCGGCGCTGACGGCTTTCGTCGCCGCCGTCAACGACGCTCTTCAGGCCGCCGGGCTGCCGCCGACCTACACCCGGGCGATGGCCGTCAAGGGCGTGCACCTGACATTCGCCGACGCCGGCTGACTTCAACGGCCGAGGGGTCGAGTCGGTCACCCGGCCCCTCGGCCGACGGGTTGATCCTTGCGTCGGCATAGCCCGATCGACGGCAATTGCGCAAGAAAACCTAACGTGAAACCGAACAACAAGACGATCGAGCGAGGGGTCAATGTTATGACACCGACTGGGGTCGACGCTCAGCGCGACCAGCAAGAAGAAACACTCGACGACGCCATTCGCGTAGCAGCCTACGCAGCGGCAGCCCTGGGCGTACCAGGACTTTTCAGTCTAGGGATCGACGAGGCCGGTCTCTCGGCGATCTGGTTCACGATGGTGACGACGATCGCGAAACGTTGTGAAAAATACATCTCCTCAGCCGCTGCCGGACGGACTGTCGGCGCTGCGCTCTCAAACGTCGCCGCCTTCGCTGTCGGTGCGAAGATCGTCAACTGGGCGATCATGGGAATCCTGGCCGCCATCCCCGGCGCCGCCGCCCCGGCAGCTGCTGCGACCAACGCGGCACTCAACGTCATCTTCACCTACCGCCTAGGAAAGGAATGCACCCGACGATTCTCCGACCCAGACTTCACCGGAGTCGAAATCGTCGATTTCGGGCGACGCCTGATCACGCTGCCCAGTCGGTCGGAGATCAGCGACCTCAAGCGCTTGCTCATCGGCGACATCTCCGACTGGACCAAGCAGCGCCTCACGCCATGGCGCGTATCGAACTAGAGACGGGCAGATGTACCGATGTCGGACAAGGCGGGCGCGACGCCCGGCTGTTCCTAGCTGGCACCGCCCACCGCGGCTCCGACCCCCGCCGAGCGCGTCTGCCGGGCACGCCTGCCGGGCGGCGCCACAACGGCGGAGGTAACACCATGACCAAAGTGACAGCGCAGATGTCCGTATCACTTGACGGCTACTATGCCGGACCCAGGACAGCGGCGACGGCGACTGGGCGGCCTCGGCGGAGGCCGCCAACTTCTTCCGGGTCACCGGCAGGCCGCCGCTGTGAGCGAGCGACCACCGAACACCTGGACCAGAGCCTGGTCGGAGTCGACCCTGCCGCCCAGTCTTCAGTAGCCGCTGAGCAGGCCCCGCGCGCTTATGCCGATGTCTGCAACGCTGCAAAACGGCAGACCAGCGCCACGCCAGTTGGGGCATCCAGACGAATTCCGAGATAACGCGAAACGCTCCCCATTCCGTCCACGACATAGCTAGCGTGGTACGTCAAGACCCTCGCGACCGCGAACCTTGTGGATCTCGAGGACACCGAATCAATCACGGCACGGGAGTGGGTAGACGATGCGATGGAACGAGCTCGCCCCTGTTGTCACCGCCGTCGCCGCAATGATCGTGCTCGTCGGCGGGTACGTGCGGTTCGTGCTCCAACGCGCCCTCTACCCGTGCGTTGAGTTCGACGTTGACTTCGTCGCGCTACAAATCAGCGGCGCACAGAAGGTCGGCGACATCGTATTGACTATCAAGAACATCGGTCCTGGAGTCGGTTATGTAAGCCATGTACAGGGACGGGTCAGATACGCAATCGACGGCGAGACCGGACCGAACCGCGACGGCGTCGAACCAGTCTTCAGTCACCTCATCCAGCCGCAAACCGGTCCTGGACAGACAAATCGAATGATTCTCGGCAACGGCGGCTTCGTGTTCGCGCCGAACTGGGCACGCGCGTTCGTCCAACCAGGTGTCACGCAGCTGTATCGCAAACCGTTGTTGGTGCCCGGCGAAGCTGTTCTGATCCACGTGTGGGCGGCGTTCGAGTACCACATCCCCGTAGGCCCTCTCAGCCGCCTACTCGCCAGGATTCTGATCCACCACGCCAAGACGCCGAGACACCTCGATTACACAGTTCGACGTACGTTCTGCGTTGATCAGGCTCCTTGATGCACGGAGGAACCAGGCGAAATTGTCGACGATCTGGATAATTCGTTCGGCAGCTCTTCCTTCAGACGAGTAGATCCAAGCGGCGTGGCTGCCGCAGGCGTGCGGGCGCGGTGCTGCTCCTCGCGGTGATCTTCGTGCTGGCCGCGCCCGGCTTCGCTCGTAGGGTGGGGGAGAGGCCAGGAAGGTGTTGAAGATCAGTTTGGATGATCAATCTCAACATCGCCTTGTGGCTTGACCTTGTTGGTGCACCTCGCGCCGGGACCAGTCTTTCTGGGTCGCAGATGACAGCGGCGGCTCTTACTTCGTCTCAATGCCTGAGCCGATAGAAGGAGGTGCTGTCGTGGCGAGCAGGCGAGAGTCCCTGGTCGTACATGGTCGTGTCACGCGCGCCGGTGGGCGGCCGCTGGTCCGCGTCGTGGTTGTCGCTTTCGACCGTGACCTGCGATCTAGACAGGAGCTCGGCCGGGTCCGCACTGACGCCGAGGGGAACTACCGCATCGCCTACACGCAAAAGCAGTTCGCGCGGTCGGAGAAGCTCTCGGCGGACCTGCTGTTGCACGTCGTGCGCGGCGAGGACGTTCTCCACCAGTCACGGATCGTCTTCAACTCCGGCCCGGACGCCGAGGTGGATCTCGTCGTCGCCGACGAGAACGCGGTGTCGGAGTACGACGAGCTCCTTGACGAGCTGAAGGGCCTGCTCGAGCAGCACGAACTGGCCGAGCTCATCCAGGACGAGGAGCATGACGACATCACGTTCCTCGCCGGCGAGACCAGCCTCGTCGAGTCGCATATCACCTTCGCGGTCCTCGCTCACCGCCTCGAAGCGCAGACCGGGATCGCGCCCGCGGCCTTCTATGGACTCTTCCGGTCTACCCTCCCCACAGATCTCCCGGGCCTGCTCGCGGTGGAGCGCGACCTGTGCCAGCAAAGCTTGGAGTCGGCGCTGGCGAGGAACATTGTCCCCGCGACGCTGCGCGATCAGGTCGACGAGATCATGCACAGGCTGGATGAGCTGCGAATCGATCTCGCGACGACGCCGTCCGGCGACGTGAACCGTCCTGCCCTCGCCGACATCCTCGACATGGCCGGGGCGGAACCGGCCGTGCGCACCGCGTTCATCACGCGCTATCTGGGCCACGAAGGGATGATCGCGGAGTTCTGGGAGCAGGTGCGCGGCGACGCCGGCTTGGGCGCGCACGCCGACGCCTTCGAGCGCACCCTGCAGTTCTCCGCGCTGAGTGGCAACCACTTGCCGCTCGTGAGCCGATTGAAGCAGGACATCCGGCGACCGCGCGAGCTCGCGGCCTTCACGGAAGGCGACTGGCTCGGCCTAATCGAGGGTACCGGTGGTAGCGGAGTTCCCGCTTCGATCACCGGCAGCGACAATCAGGAACGCGCGCGGACGTACGCGCGCCTCATGATGCGTGCGGTTGAGGACGCGTTCCCGACCGCGGCCGTCACCACCCGCCTCGTGGCTGAGGCCGCGCCGCACAACGCGGGAATGATCGCCTTCCTGCAGCAGAACAAGTCCTTCGACATCATCGCCGACCGACTGCCGAAGTACCTCGCCGACAATCCCGGCGCGCTCGCCGGCCTCCCCGACCAGGACGGGACCACGCGCAGCATCGGTCGGCTCCAGCGGGTGTACCGGTGCGCGCCGCGATACGAGCAGGCCGGTGCGCTGATCGCGGATGGCATCGACTCCGCGCTCGGCATCGCCCGCATCGGCAGGCGCACCTTCGTCCGCGCCTACGAGGCCCGCCTGGGGGGGCCGGGCCGAGGCGCTGCGCGTCTTCGACCGCGCGGCCCGCACCAGCGCGACAGCGCTGCACCTGCTCGCCGAGTTCGGCGCCCGGTTCAACCGCGACGCGCTCGCCATCGTCGCCGCACCGGCGGGCGAGCCGCCGCCCGAGGTACCCGACTGGGAGACGCTCTTTGGGTCGCTCGACATGTGCGCCTGCGACCACTGCCGCTGCGTGTACAGCCCGGCCGCCTACTTCGTCGACGTCCTGAACTTCCTGCACAAGCGGGCACCCGCGGGCACCGTCCTGCTGGGCCGCCGTCCAGACCTCGGCGAGATTGAGCTGACCTGCGAGAACACCAACACGCCGCTGCCTTATGTGGAACTGGTCAACGAGGTTCTCGAGGCGGCCGTCGCTCCGCTGCCGCCGTTCGCGGCGTTCGACCTGCCCGCCGGTGCCGTCGCCTCTCTGGACAATCGAAGGATCACCCGGACGATCGCGAACGCGTTCGCTCCCGTGTTGGCGCCGTCGGCGCGGGTCATCGTCCAGGAGCCCGGCGAGCGCTGGACGATCGACGACCAGGTCGCCTCCTACGCGCTGCGCCTCGACGGCGGTCGCCCGCGCGTCTGGCTGCCGCGCCGCAACCCGCCCGGCACCAGCCCAGTAAGTGCCGGCGCCACTGGCAGGGAACCGGCGGAGGCGGCGGTGTCCGGGCTGGGCTCGCCGAGCTGGGCGGCCGTGCGGACGCCGGGAATCGCCGCGAGCCCGGCGACTGCTTCCGGTACCGCCACCGCGCACCTCCGGCACCAGGAACACGCGCCGGAGACGCCCACGTGGGGAGCCGCGAGCGCACCCGAACTCATCGAACACTTGTTCGGATACTGCGAGACGGTGCGGGCCCTGTCAAGCCGAGCGGATCAACCTCACCCGTGCAATGACACACCCGCAGCGCAGGGCGCTCACCCTCACACCTACCGTCACCGATCAGAGTGTTGACCAGCGCAAACACGGCGGGATTAGGCCAGCCGGGTTACCGTCGAGACAAGTAACGATGTCTCGACCCCCGGGGAGGCCGGCCATGGCTGCGCGTGACTCCTCCCGGCGCCGGACTGGGTCGAGCCGATGCTGGCCAAGGCCGACGGCGGTAGGCTACGTGAGGGCCCGGGTCTTCCTCGGCGCGCAGGCGCGCGGCGACCGCGGCGAGCCAAGCTCCGAACCAGCCGCCAAGGCGGAGCTCGAGAGCGCGCTGACCGACCAGCAGCGCCGCGATGTGCGGGCGTCCGTCGTCCCTGATCTCGAACTCGACGTCCACCGCCGCGCGGTCCGCGACGCGACGTTGGACGCCACGGCGGAACTGGTGACCGAACACGGGCTGACGTCGGTGACCATGTCCCGGATCGCCGGCAAGACCGGCATCGGGCGGGCGACGCTGTACAAGTACTTCCCCGACGCGGACGCGATCCTGCTCGCCTGGCACGACCGCCAGATCGCCACCCACCTCGAACGGCTCACCGACGCCGCGGACATCACCAGTTCAGCGGGCGAACGGCTGACCGCGGCACTGGAGGCGTACGCGCTCATCCAGCACGAGTCCCACAGTCACCACGGCGGCGATCTCGCGGCCGCACTCCACCGCGGCGAGCACGTCGCGCAGGCCCGGCAACGACTGCGCGACTTCATCCGGAACCTCGTCGCCGACGCCGCAAAGTCCGGCGACGTCCGCGACGACATCGCCGCCACCGAACTGGCCGACTACTGCCTGCACGCCCTCACAGCGACTACCGGCCTGCCGTCACAAGCCGCCGTCCGCCGGCTCGGGACCGTCACCATGACCGGACTACGTCGCCCCTGAACCGCGCGGCCTGGCGGAGGTCAACCTCCGGGATGCCGATGATTTCCACGACGGTCTCCGGCGGGTAGTCGGCCAGGAACGCGTGCATCTCCGCCCAGTCCTCGGCGAACTCGTTGATGGACTCCTGATCGATGCGGCCGTCCGCGACCAGCAGGTGCAGCAACGGAGCGAGATCGGTACCGGGCTTGATCTGGAGGAAGAGGTCGGCCTTGTCGGCGGTGGCGGTCCGGCGCGGGTCGACGACGATGAGTTTCGCACCCGCCTTGAACCTGGTCCATCAGCCGCAGGAACAGGATCGGGTGACAGTCGGCCATTTTCGCGCCGATCACGGAGAACGTGTCGGCGCGGTCGATCGGCTTCAACATTGCGCCAAAAGGATGACTTTCTCAATGTCAAATTCGACCACTTCCCAGCCATTAAGATCTTCTCTGCCGACAACCAGCGAGTCGCAGTATGCAGCGATTCTTGCTGGTCACGCGGGCTATCGTGCTCTAGCATAAGGATGGCCCGAAGGCATGAACAGTCACAGGAACAGCCAGTCGCCTGTAACAGAAACCTTAGTCAAGACGACTATCGGCGGAGATACTTCCAGGTGACGAGGTAAATCGTCACCTGCCCGAACCGGTGCTCTTCGGGCTGCCACCTGGAATCGATCACCGAACGTGGACAACGTCAAATTTCCCTACGAGGGGACGAAGCAGTGGCAGACAATATGATCACACCGGATCCGCATGACGAAACCGAGAATCATAAACCGCGACCGGGCCGATTGCTCGACGCCTGCCGGATCGATCTCCCGCCCGATGATGTCATCGAGGAGATCGAGTACGAGAGATTCTTCCGGCTCAATCTGATCTACGGGGATCTACAGGGCCCGATCGTGATCAACCTGGCCGGTCCGGACGAAGCCGCGGGGCAAGTCCAGCGCATCGGCCACGTGCCGCTGTCCGACGACCCCGCCGATTGGGAGCGAGTGTCACGGGGTGTGCCGGACCAAGACGCGATCACGGCCGCCGTCGCAGCCGCCGACCCCGTAGACGTCCGTTCCTTACCACTGGCCATCTACATGCCATTCACGCAACAGTGGAAGCTCGATGGATACACCCGAGGCAGGGTCGTCAACTCCTTCACGCTGGGCCCGAGCGAGGAGCAGACGGTCGAGGTATTCACCTGGGACCGGTTGCGAACCGGTTTCGAATCCACCGACTCGTTCGACTCTGAGCAGAACACTGAAAGTTCCGGTAGCCGCCGCGACGCCGTAGACGTGTCGCGGGACATCTCGCAGCAGTCCGGCTTCGAGATGACCAGCGGCGGGAAGGTCGGGTTTACCGTTGGCGTGGTCAATGCCGACATCACCGCCGGGATGACTGCCAGGACGGGCGTCAACACCGCCGAGAAGCAGACCCGCAACTCGATCGTCGAGGCCACGGCCCGCTCTACGAACCGCGTCCGAATCAGCCGCACGCTGAAGGTCACCGAGTCCCGCGAGTCGGGCCGAGAAGAGCGGGTCACCCGTAAGCTGCGCAACCCGAACCTCTGCCACACCCTGACGGTGCCGTTCTTCGAGGTGCTCGCGAACTACCGTGTCGCCACATACGTACGTGCCGAGGACGTGCGCCTGACCGTGCTCATCCCCAGCTCGCAGCTGACCCGGCTGCGCGGATTCGACCGCAGCGCGATCCGAGTGCATGAGACTGCCCTACGCCTAGCGCTACTCGACCGCTCGCTGGAGCCCGGGTTCGCGGCCGCTCGCTTGCTCGACGCCCGCGACCGAGCCTGCACCATTCTGTGCGAGGGCTGCTCCTGCGGCGACGGCGAGACTTCCAACACCGGCTCAGTCGAGTGGAACGCCGTCGCCGCCGCGGCCCGCGCGGTCGCTGATGCGGTCACCCTGATCCGCGGCACGCCGATCATTTTTCCACTCTCGATTCCTGGCGCGATCATCGCCGATGTGACATCCGTGGCGGACATCAAGCGGTACTTGTTCGCCAAGGCCCTCGCCGCGCATGCACCGCGTCTACTCACCGACTTGGCCGCAGTCGGCATCCCGCCCGGTACCACGCCGCCAGGTGCCAGCCAGGTGGAAGCGATCCATCAGGTCCTCGCAATGCTATCTGCCGACGCCGTTGCCGGACTGGCCCACGACGATTCAGTCGGCACTACCGTGTATTGGCAGATCCAGGCCATCGTTTTCAGCACGATCACGCACGAGCTGATCAGCTCGTTCGCAGTGACCGCAGTCATCAAAGGCAACACTGGCAACCTGGACACATACGACGACCGTGGGCTGCTTGGCGCCATCGGCGCCTTCACCATCGCCTACGACGCGTGGGCCAAGGCGCAGGCCGAGGAGCGGCAGCGCGATGAGAAGCAGGCAGAACTCGCTCGCATCGCCCAGGAAGAGCGGCAACTGCGCATCCTCGAGTCGTATGGCCTGCGTGAGACCGCTGACGCCGAAGAGCGGCTCCAGGCGCTGCTGGATCACCTCAACGACGAACGGAACATCGACCACTACCGATTCGCAGTGTGGAACGAGCGCTCCGGCGGCGCAGACGACGCGGTCATTGCGCTGGCGCTCGGCGGGCTGATCGACCCGACTCCAGTCGGCATCGTCGGCGACCAGCTGGCCGTCCCGGTTCGGCTCGAACGGGAGCCGCGGCTGCTAGCGTTCTTCACCGACAGCGTCGCCGACCTGATCGAGGCAACAGTTCGCGATGAGCGGCGACACATCCTGCCGACGGCCGCGCTCTACGCCGAGGCGGTGGTCGGGCAATGCTGCGCCTGTGAGGAGGAGGTTCGCGACCGCCGCGCCGAGGAGAACCGCCGGCTTGTGCTGGACAACCGACTGCTCGCGCTGGAGGCCGATCGCCTCAAGGCGCGCCTGGCCGCGCACCCACCGCTGCTGGACCGGGACCTGCCACCAGCTCCACGCATCGACGTCACCGTGGGTGGCCCGCCCACCGGTACCCCCTGACCATGGCCGGCGACGAGCGGGGTTGGGCCCGTGCGCATCCCGAGCCGCAGGTCGACAGTGGCGGTGACCGCTTGGTGCTGTGGAACTATCCGGTCGCTCGGGCAGAGCTGACCGCCTCGCACGAGGCAGCGATCCGGCGCTTCGCCACCGTCGGCATGCTTGCGCCTGGGCTGTCCTCCATCGAGTTCTCGGTGCGAGGACACGCCAGCGCCAGCGGTGAGGAGACGGCGAACGCCCAGCTATCGCTGCAGCGAGCCGAAGGCGTCGGTAAATTCCTGCGAGCACTGGGTTTTCGCACCGTCGATGTCAGCTCGGCCGGATCAGCCGAGCCCGCGGACCCAGCGCCGACCGGCCAGTCCTACGCCCGCAACCGCCGGGTCGAGCTGACACAGTTCGTGCCGAGTCCGCCGGCTCCGGTGCCGCCTCCACTGACTCTCGGTGGTCAGCAGCCCTCCCCGGTCGCACCCGGCGAAGCACCCACAGGCACGGGCGCCTCCGCCGCGTTCGAGGGGACGTTCTCAGCCGACCTCGGCACCCTGGCCACCGCAACAGTTGTTGTCGGCGTCAAGATCGAGGGCACGCTGAAGGGCAAAGCGTTCTCAGGCAATGGCGCCGTAGGTGCGAGTGCGGCGCTCAAGGATGGCAAGTGGAGCATCAAGCTCGAGGAGAAGCTCAAAAGCGACTTCAAAGCCAAACTCGGCATCGACCCGCCCTCCGGAGGCAAGCCTGCGAAGGTCAAGCTCGGCGTACAAGCCGAGAAATGGCTGCTCGAACCCGAGGTGGGAGTTCAATCCGACCCAAAGTTCGTATACGTCACGTTCACGCTGCGCAAGGCGAAACTTCCGGACGTGAAGTACGACAACCTCACCGCGACGCTCGAGTTCACCGGCAAGCTGAAGCTCGAAATCGGTCCCTCCCCTGCACTGGCCGCGCGTCTCGCCCCACTGGCTGCGCCGGCCGTCGAGGTCGTTGCTGTAGGCGCCTCCGCTACCGCCGCAGTCGCCGGAGTACTGGTCGTCGCCGCGGTGATCATCGGCGGCACCATCTACGCAGCCGAGGAAGCGGCGAGGGCCGGGCTGTTCTACGCGCAGGTGCTCGCCCGCCGCGACGGCGCGGCCAGCAGGGCGGCCCTTGAGGCACTTGGCACCGGCTCACTCGCCGACTTCAAAGAGCGTCAACTGACCTGGCGCAAGCAAAACGCGGACACCGGCATCGCGTTCGCCGCAGGAGCGGGCGCCGTCGAGAACCTGCTGCGTGCACTCGGCCCAGACCAGAGGAAAGCCCGCGCCGCCACCTGGGCCGCCACCTACGCGAAGTCTGCCGGTGCGGATGGCTTTGCCGTGGTCCGCGAGCGTATCTTCCCGCGACTCGGCGGCTACGATAAGCAGGAGCACGATCTGAACGCCGAACTCGGCGAGCTGTGACCCCGAATTTTGGAGCTCTCACGACCGGAGCAACAGACGCAATGTCCAGTGACACAGGCCTGCTCGGATAGGCCACCTGAGCAGGCCCGGAAACGTCGAGCAACGAAACCGCGCGATCGCTCAGGCATCTAGCGCAAAATCCGACTCATCGCAGAAGCGGGAGTAGCAGGGGTCTGAAGCCGCCGGTGTCGAGCAGGCTGCGGGCGGGAACGCCGTGGGTGATCGTCGTCGTGATGACGGCAGTGAGTTCGATCACTGCTGGCGCTGCCATCGGGTGTCGGTAGGCGGATGAGGCGCTGGGCCGCAAGCGTTGAGCAAGTCTTGGCAAGACCCTAACGGCCGAGATTAGCTGCGGCGCAGATTTTACCTTTCGAGGGACTCTCTGGCCGCTTCGATGATGGCCCACAGGCCGCTGTCAGTGCGTTGGTAGTAGATTCGGCGTCGCTCCTTGGCCCCCGACACCGTGAGCATGCCGAGCGACGCGAGCCGACGCAGCTCGGCGCCAACGGCGCTCTGAGGAATCACTTCGCTCGGAGGCTCAGACTGGTAGAACGTGCGCTGCGGGCGGTCGAGGATCCACAGCGCGAGCTTGAGCCGGCAGGGCCTCCCGAAGAGGAGCCGTCCCACCTCGTCGGTTTCCACGAGCCCTCCGGGCATCTAGTATCAACTTTCAAGATAGTTGATAGTGTTGGCCGGGCAAAGCACGACCTAGTACGACGCATGACGGTGCGGTAGACCATTCGAGGGAACAGCAACACGAAGGAGCGGAGCGTGGACGTCACGGTCAGCTCTACCCGCCAGCTCGGCCTCGACGAGGAAGTCCACGTTCGACGCCTGCCTGGTCAAGGCCTCGCGGCCGTCGCGCACTACTTCCTGGAGCAGGGCGAACACGAGCGCAGGCAGCTGGCGGGTCTCGGCTGCCTCCACGACTTCGCGGCTCTCGACGCCATGTTGGAGCTGCCGGAGGACGCGGACATTCCCCGGGAATCGGTCTCCGGACGGATCGAGCGCATCGTCGCCCGGTTACCGCAGGCCGCAGTGGCGCAGAGCACGGAGAGGTTGTGTCGGCTTGCCCGGCCTCCAGTGCGGGTTAGGCGGGTGACGGTCACGGTCCGGCGATCGTGGACGACGGCGTTGCACCGGGTTCTCGAGTTCAGCCAGTTTGCCGAGCGCGTCCTGCTGTGCACTGCGAGTCCCACCGACGAGCAGGTGCTCGAGGCTTCCTACGGCGGTGTGGGCGTGGCTCTCGCGGGGAACGACACGAACTGGGCGCTGGAGCCGGACGCCTTCGTCGTACAGCAGCATTCAGCGGCTCGATGGGCGTTCGCCGAGCGCGTGTACGGCCTTCATCTGTCGGCGACGCCGGTCCGCTAGGCAGGCAGCTTCGCCCAGCGGATCAAAGCCGGCTGTGGCTTGAATGCCTTGGGGTTGCGCAGCTGGTCGTTGAACAGCTCGTGATGGTCCACCGCGACCTGGCAGCGCTTCTTCCACCAATTGGCCCGATCGGCGCGTCGGGGGAGCTCCCGCAACAGGGTGTGCATGAGGCGGCTCCACACCGCGATGTTGTGCGAACGGGCTTCGAGCTTGTCCTCGGCCGGGTCGAGCAGGCGAGTGAGCTTCTGTCCGTGGCAGATCAAGCAGGAACACGACGGCGGCGCCGAGTTGGCGAACTTCTCGGCGAGCGACGTCGTCCTGACGAAACTCAACAACTCGTCGACCAGCACGCTCGGCGGATATGGGCCGTCACCGGGCGCCGACTGGGCCTTCTCCCCCGGCGGCACGAGATGCCGGCGAGTTGAGGTCAGGCCAATCGCGCCGGCGAAGGCGTCGTGACAGAGCCCGTCGATCGCCGAGAGGTCGGCGCCCAGTCGCATGAGGTACGGAACCTCACGCTCGAGGCGGCGCAGGTTCTCGGGTGCTCCCTTGAACTTGGCCAGCGGGTCGAACTGACCTCCCAGCCGCAACCCGATCGGAATCCTGGCGGCCCGCAGCAGCGCGCTGAACTGGTCGATGAATGTGTCGTTGATCCACGCGACCGCTGCGGCGACGACGAACACCGTGTCGTCGCGCTGTAGCTCGGATACTTGGCGTACCTGCGCTTTTAGGCTGGCCGCATCGCCGGCAGCGACGAACAGCGACGGGGTGGTGGCAACCGAAGCACCGCGGGCCAGCTGGTCGTCCAGGACCGCTCCCAAGCTGCTGTCAAGCGTGTCCGCTAAGGCGAATGGAGCCTCCGGGGTGGCGCAACGCTTGCAGTAGACCTCCGGATCCGGGACGAGTACAAGGTCGTCGAAGCCCAGGTCGCGGTACCCGGCAATCTTCAATGCAGCGTTGTCGCCACCGACCCATACCCCACCCCACGTGGGATCGACGGCCCCCAGGACTCGATGCAACTCGCGGGTGCTCGCGGCAGTTAGGAGGCGATCGAAAAGCACGCCGACGCGGCCGGGTGGCCGGAGCCGTTCGGCATCCTTGATCGCGGCGTTGAGAGCGCCGCTTTCGCGCGATTCGGCACGGTCGTCGTCAGCCACGCGTGCCCCCTTCGAGAGTGGAGGTGAGCTCTGCGCCGGGCTGCCCGGTGAGGCCGAATACCTCGGTGAATTCGGCAGTCGTCAACAGAGTGCGAGCAGCCAGGTCGTCGAGACCATCCTGCTGTCGGGTGATCCATTCCTGCGCCGCCCGAAGTGGCAGCCGCGGATGCTCCGGCGGAAGTACACCCGGTTCGTCCGTCCGGTAGCCGAGGCTGGAGAGCTCGACGTTGAGAGTGCGGTAGCGCCAGTCCGTGATCACGCCCAGGTCGTGAGCGCGCCGGACAAGCGCCGCCATGGACACCTTCCACCGTTGTTTCAGCGCGCCGAGCTCGGCGATGTCCAGGTCGCTCTTGAGGTCCGCGACGATCTGCGCGGCCGGCATCAGGAATTCGGCGGCGAACTCGTCGGCCTCCTTCTCCTGGTCCGGGCCGGGCATCGGATGACAGACGATGTGCCCGAGCTCGTGCGCCAAGGTGAACCGCTGCCGGTCCGGCGGTGTAGCAGCGTTTAGCAGGAAGACCGGCGCCTCGGCGTCCGGCCACTGGCTGACGGCGTCCCACGCGGCCGACGGCGTCCGACGCTGGACCACGATGCCGCCGGCCTGCTCGAGCAGGTCAACCATCGACTCCACCGGGCCGGGTGGTACCTGCCACCGCTTGCGCACCTCAGCTGCGGCGTCGCGCGCCGTGTCGATGACGGACACAGGGCAGCGGAAGAACGCGTTCACCGGCTGAACGCCGGTGCCTTGGAGAAGATGACGGGTCTGGATCCGCGCGAGGTTGAGGTAGGCGTGCACGCGCCGGCCGGCAGCAGCCGACAGCGATTGGCGTTTGCGGTGGTGCACGCACGTGGTCCCGAGCCCGAAGGCGCTGCCAGACATCGTGAGCAACTCGATGGGATAGCCCAAGACGGCGGAAAACAGTTCCAACCGCCGGCCACTAACCGAGGTGGCTCCCGCCTCGGCTTTGGAAACATAACCCTGCGTGATCTTCGGGCCGTCGGCGCGCCGGGCGCTTAACTCCCTGGCGACGTCGGACTGGGTCAGCTCACGTGAGTCCCGGGCGAGCGTCAGCATCACTGGGTTCGCGATGGATTCGACCACGGGACACCTCCTTGCCTCCAGAGGCTACCACGTCGCATACCCTCACAAAAACTACTGAAAAAATTCCGCCTCCAATCCACGCGACCTACACCGTCGCTCACGCCGGATGTGCAGACGGCCCGTCACGCAGAGCCCGAACACAGAGAAGCCCAGGCCGCCGGCCTTGGCTTTGCGCCTCGCCTGGACTCGTACCAAGCTCCCTCCGGATTGTTGGTTCGAGCCGTTTCAAGTCGACGTCAGTCGATCTAGCTGGGATGTTTGCAATCGCTCATGATCTCAGTTGGCGTCAGTCGACCTCATTCAACCTGCAATATCGCCCTTAAATCGCCTCTAGTCCGACAGCCAGGCCGCGGGCGTGTCCGCCCTGCGGTCGCCGACGACACCACCGGTGTCGCGCAACGCAGACCGGCGGTCGCCCACGAAGTAGATCGTCTGACCATCTGAGTACGTTGCGAGCCCGACGGCGCGGAGGTGGATGCTCGAAGGTCACGATCCGTCGCCACTTATAACGGGACCTCAACCGTCGACGACTAGAGGGCCATGGGTACTGGACGGGTGAAGGCCCAGGCGCAGCGGATCGTCACCGCGGCGATTGTGATAGCTGTCGGCGTATTGGCCGTATTGGGCGTGCAACTACTCATCGCCGGAGAATCGGACAAGCCCAGCGGCACCGTCGCCACCTGCGATGCCGCGGACTACCCCGCCGCTACCGTCGACATCGACGCCGAGATCAGCGCCGACCGATTGACCACGCCTCGGCTGACGGCCACGACGACGGTGCACCTGCCGCACTCCTGGTACGCCTCGAACGATCTGCTCGGTCACCGCGATGAAACCGCGTACCGATCGGCGATGCGGTGTCTGTTCGGCGACGGCAGCACCGGATCGGCAGTGTCCCGGAATCAACCTCCTTCGGTGGAGATGACCAGCGGCGACGTCACTGTGACGGATACAGTCTGGTTCGACCTCACGAAACCCGGCAAAGCCACGTTGGACCTGGTGGACCTCGAAGCACAGGACAACGGCGACTGGTGGCTTACGGTCAACGCGCGCTGGGGACTTACTCAGGCGACCACCTGGAACGTCACCGTCAAGGCGCCGGCCAGCTGGTTGGATGGTGCGACTCCGTGGCCCGAACCCGCCACCGCGGAACCCGGCGAACTCTCGTGGTACTTCGGGACGACTGTCCCGATGGCAGAGACCCTGCTGACGACGGTCTCGCTCGCCCCGCCGGCTGGCTCCGGCCTCAGCATCTGGCAGGGCACTTCCGCAGGACGCATCGTCGGCTGGACTCTGCTCGACTGGCCGCAGGCGACGTCGTATTCGATATTGGTCCTGCTGTTCATCGGCTGGGCCCGCAGGCAACGGCTCGAGCCGGGTGAGCACATCACCGAGACCGCGAACAACGCACGCCGCGTGTCTCTTCCGGTCTTTCTGCTCCAGATCGCGGTCCTGGGCATCGACATCACGTGGATCACCCTGGACGCGCTCGGGCAGCGGGTACCCGACTGGTCGGACGCGGCCTGGGCGGTCGACATCGCGGCCTGCGCCTTCGCGTTGCTGTTCGCCTGGCGATTCTGGCTTCGTGGCACGATCGTGCTCCGGTCGGCCGTCGCCTTCGCCGGAATTCTCGTCGCCGCTCCCCTCCTCTCCGGCGACCTCACCTTCGAGCACATCGACCCCGTGCACGCCGTCGTGTTAAGCACTCTCGAGACGAGCTTGGTGTATCTGGTTGCACTGCTGGTCGTCGCCGCGGTCCTGAACGCGGTGCGCGTGCTGTTGCGGCCGTCTCGGAAAGCAACGACGGCTCACCTGCTGTGGATTGCCGCGTCGCTGTTCAGTGCGAGCTTGCTATTCGAGGGGTACTGGGTCGGTGAGCACAACTTCGACTTGTCGCAGTGGCTGGCAGATCCCGCGCCGGCCACCGGCGCGCTGCAGTTCGCCTTCCGCTACTCCCTGTGGAACATGGTGTTCGACAGCCAGTGGCTCTACCTGCTGGTCCCCACGATCGCCGCCTATACCGTCGCACTCAGATACCTGCGGAAAAACCCAGCACCGCCGAGGAAATCCCTGCTGACGGTTGCCTCCTTGTTCGTCGCACTCGGCCCCGCCGCGTGGTACCCCTCCTACGCGGGGTTTTCGCTGCCGGTTTGGATCGCGGTCGTTGCCACGTTCCGTCTGCTGTGCAAAACCAAGTCACCGGTGCTCGATCTGAAGCTCATGGCGGGCGAGCCGATCCGGCACTGGGTCGCGCGGCACGGCGCCGCGCAGGTCGAGACACACGCGAAAGCATGGCTTACGCGCAGCGACGGAAAGTCGCCGACGCAGTTGTTGCCCCGGCGAGTGACCCCAGTCGATATCGCCTTCGCCTTGGGCGCGGGGAAGACCCCGCACGGCAATGTCAAGGTCATGGTCCGGTCGGTGTTATGGCCGGCAATCGCGGCGAGCCTAGCTCTTTGCTTCCTCCGGGAATTCATCCGCAGCGATTTCAGCGAAACCATCAACTCGTCTGTCCTGCTGCTTTGGGTGCAGGATATCTCGTGGGAATTCCTGAAATGGATCTTCGCGGCGGTCGCCGCCGGCACGTTCTGGCAGTACCTGCCCGGCAAGCGGGGCCCGATCAAGGTGCTGCCGTTGGTCGCCGGGGTCGGCGTCGCTCCCTTGCTGGCCTTCGCCGCTCCACAGGTCCTCGGCGGTGAATCGTCGTTCGACAACCTGATCGAGCTCGCGACCTTCACGATGGTGATGACGTTCATCGGCTGGCGAATGGACCTGCACGTCCTGCGAAATCTCGACAGCCAGCGCTACTCGACCTGGAAGGAAAGCCTGGCCATCTACGGCGTCGGCAACATGTCTTCGCGCATCACGGCCTCGCTGGCTCCACTCACGGCAGTGATCACGCTCGCCTTCACACTCATCGCAGGGCCAGACACCGGGTCCAAGACCGAAGTGAAGCAGGCGCCGTCCACCAGCTCTGGCGGACGGGTTCTCGCTCCGCCGAGTCGATGAGCCGCATCGTCGATCACTTCGCCGATTCCGGACTTCTCGCGAATTCGCCACCGTTCATCACGAAGCGCACCTGCTCGACCCCGCGAACCGCAGCTCGGAGATCCCGGCGACAGGAGCAGCTGAGCTTCAGTCCCCGACACTCGCCGCAGTCGGAGCTGTACGCGAATATTATCGCTATAGACTTGCTGACGGAACCATGCGCGGGCACTCGGGCCAGGTCGGCCTACTCTCGCTTTAGGGCGTTGGTGAGGCCGGCGACCACGGCGGTGGTGAGGATCCAGCCGGCGCCGGTCAGCGCCCAGGCCCACAGCTGCGCCGGGCCGTGGGTCAGCCACGCTTTCCGCTGCCCGAGGTCGACCACCGGAACGAGCACGTCAATCGTGTAGGCGAACGCGTTGAATTCCGGCACCGCCGGCGCAGCCGGCGTCAGCTCACCAGGGTAGGCGGCACCGAAGACTAGACCGCCGAGCGCGAGCAACCCCATCAGCCACACCCCGGCCAGCCACGGCCGGTAGCCGTGCCCGACCGTGGCCCCCAGCAGCAGGCTCCACGCCTTCCCCAGCAGCCCCAGTTGCCGACGTCGGCGCCACTGTTTTGCCATACCGACGCGTCGAGCGAGTTCGACGTGCCCCGCGCGCCGGTAGGCCACGGCGAGCCGGTCGTACACCCCCGGCGTGTAGCCCTGGTGGCGCTTCAACCAGTCGAGTCGATCCCGAAGCCGCACCTCGTCATTGGCTAGTCTTTCGTAGAGGAAATCGCGCAACCGCAACGAACTCGGCCACGAGACCGGGTCGTCGTGAAAGGCGCCCACCTGGGCGGCGGTCAAGTCGACCAGGCCTTGCGGCGCGCTTGCCAGGCAGAGCGACAGCTCCAGTGCGTGCACGCCCTGCAGATCGAGCGCCACACCAGACGGGTTCTCCAGCTTCGCCCCGGTGAAATCCAGCCGCCCGCCAATCCGGGCGCCGCTCAGCCTCAGCTCACCTTCGACACTGAACCCGTTCTCCCCGAGCAGATCCTGCTCGACCGTGAGCCCGCGGGCGAGCAACGCGCAACCACCCGAGGCGGACAAGTGCCCAGCGTCGAACGAGAGGGTGCTCATTCGGGCCCGACTGAAGACCACCTCGCCCTCCGCCCGGAATCCCCTCCCACAGAAGACTTCCTGCTCGACGGCGAGGCTCACGGCGTTGAGCGCCGTCCCTCCCCGGTTGACCAGGCGAGCGGAGCCGAGGTCGACGGTGCCGGTCACGTGACCGCCGATCAGCCGCACCTCGCCTTTGGCCGTGAAACCGCGCCGTAGGAACAAGTCCTGGTCGACCCGGATACCGTCGGCCAGCAGCACGGCCTCGCCGGGTGCGGTCAGCTGTGCCCCGCTGAGGCTCAGCGTCCCCGCGATGTGGGCTCCGGCCAACCTGACCGTGCCCTCCGTGACTAGGTCGCGCGCGGACAGGTCGCCGGCGGTCGTGAGCCCGGTGGCGTTGAGCGCGGGCCCATCCAGGTTGACCAGGTGGGCGCCGTCGAGCTCGATCGAGCCGCCCACCCGGCTTCCGACGAAGCAGACCTCGCCGGTCGCGGTGAACCCCTGTCGGCAGAACACGCTCTGATCGATGGTGAGCCCGTCCGCGGCGAGGGCGTACCCGCCGGGGCTCGCTAGCGCGGCCCCGTCCAGGTGCAGCTGCCCGCTGACGTGCGCGGCGACCAGGCTGATCTCCGCGTCCACGGTGACGACCCGGCGCAGGTCGAGGCTGCCCCGGACCTCCAGGAGATCGGCCTGGATCCCGGCCAGCGAACACCCCGGCATCCGCACGGTCATCGCCCGTGCTTCCCGCAGGTTGATCGGGCTGTCGAACGAGCACTCCCACAACAGCATCGGACAACTGAGGGTCGCCGCTTCGAGATCGAGCTCACCGCTCACCGCGGCACCCGCAAGCCGCGCTCCGCGCACCTCAGCCCCGTCGGGCGAGCGTCGGCCCGTGAGCACCTCGACGAGAAGCTCGGCCCGGATCGCCCGCTCCGGCGGAGGACATTCGCGCAGGTCGACGAGCTCACCGGTCGGCAACGCTTTGACGAGTCTCCGCTCGGCCTCGGTCAAACTTTCCTCGGGCAGCACGAGGTCGAGGCTAGACGACGGGACAGCAGCGGATCCGGTTATGCGCGCTGCGTTATGCGGCAGCTGGGCGCATGTCCTGGAAATTATGGCGGTAGCCGTCCGCCCCGGCGATGATGTCTAACTGCATTTCGGGTCGCTGCTGGGGTCCAACGCCGATCTTGACTGGTCTCATCCGACCTGCCCGGCGGGTCGGGCGAACGACTGGCGCGGGTGGCCAGCCCATCACCTTGTCATGCCGGCACGGTGCGACCTGGCAATCTCACACCGACAAGCACTGTGGTGATCGCGCAAGCGACCCACTGACCTCGATGAGACCGTCGACCCTCCGCGACAACCCCGGGTACGTCACAAGGCGTTAGCGCATGCCAGGCACGTAACCAGACCGCCGCAACTCCCCCGGGACCAGTCCCCTCCCGTCCCCGGTCGGTTCAGTGGCTAATCATCCGTCGGGTGGCAGGACCGTCTCCTGCGTCCGCAGCCCCACAGAGAACACCTCGCCTCCGGATTATTGGTTCGAGTCGTTTCGAGTCGAGGCAGGTCGATCTAGCTGGGCTATTTGCAATCGCTCATGCCCTCGGTCGACGTCAGTCGACCTCGTTCGACCTGCAATTTCGCCCTTAAATCGCCCCTAGTTCGACAGCCAGGCTGCCGCGCACGCTTGCCCGCTGTGCGGCGTGCGGCGTGACGTACGACTCCACCGAGCGGTTGAAGGCGATCCTGCACCGCGCAGTGGGCCGGGAGCTGACCACGGCCGAGATCTCGGACGCCGTCCCCCAACTGCTGCACTTCCGCGACTCGCTCAGCGCGAAGACGATCCACACCTGGGCCTGCAACTGCCAACTCGTCGCCCGGCGCCGAAACGGTCGCGGCTGGCCGCTGTACTGGTGTGCGCGGTCGTCGACTTGGCACTCGCGATGCCGACGCGGACCCAGCGACCGCGACACGCCGAGGAACTGTCGGCTGTGGTGTGATCGAGTCCTGCCCTGGATGATGATCTCCTCGCGCGGGGTTCCGGCGGCGAGCGGTGTCGTGGTCGAGGTTGGGTTCGGCGGTTGCAGGCTCCGGATAAACCACGAGACGACTCTGGACATGACCAGCGGCGCACAGATGTGCTGGCACTGCGAGAACCAGCCCGGCGGCGGCTGGTGGGCGCTGGTCGACCCCTACGTCGACACGCAGGTCAGCGAAGCCCAGGCTCGGCCCCGCCGCGGCCGAGGAGCTCTTCGGCGCCGAGGTCGCCACCCGGCTGACCGCGGAAGCGTTCGCGCACGCCTCCCGGCTGTTGCTGCACCACACGCGGCGGCTGACCCTGTTCGGGCTCGACGGGCGTCAGCTCATGCGGCGCTACCTCGACGAGCAGGTGCGCGGCGACGGCGCGACCAGTCCCCGTCCTCGTTAGCAGCGCACAAGCTTTGACCCGCAGCCCAGGCCCGGGTCAGGCGAAGTCGAAGTCGTAAGTGGTGGCCGCTCCTTCGCCTGGTGCGATCGTGAGTTCGAGCTTGTCCTCGGAGGCGGTCGGTCGGGTGATCGTGATCGCGAGGCCCGGCTGCCGGATGATCGCCTTTCCGGTGGCGTCGGCGTGCACGGTCACCACGTCCGGCGGGACCGGCGGCGCGGTCGCGGACGGCCTGAAGAACACCCGGTAGCGGGCCGGAGGCGATTCCCCGGCGGCGATCGTCACCTCGGCCCAGCCGTCGAGGTGGAGTCCGGAAACCGAGATCGCGTTGCCGTTCTCGGTGATCGTGGCCTGCGCGGCCATCTGGGTGTTCTCGGCGTACCGATCGAGCGCAGCCATGATGTCCTTCGGCGAATTCAGCAGCCGCGAGTTGCGTTCCAGGAAGATCAGTTCGCGTTGCGTGAGGGTCCGCGAGACGACGGCTCCGTCGATCTTGAGCAGGAACACCGAGCCGATCTGGATACAGGCGTTCTGCTCGGTGCCGAGCGCGGTGATGAGTTTGGCCACCGCGTCGGCCTGTTTCGCGTCGACTTCGGCCTGGGGCTTGTGAAGCACCGCCAGCTCGGTCGCTCGTTCCAGCCGTGCCATGAGATCGGTCATTTCGGCCGAGCTCAGCGTCTTCTTCGTCCGTCCGAGCATCACCTTGAACCTGGAGCCGGTGATCGGTAGCCTGTCCTCGATCACTTCGATGTCGAAGGCGTCGAGAACGCCCACCACGGCCTCGTGGACCGCAACGGCGGCGGAGCCGTCGGCGAGGTGGATCGTCACCGGCAGGATCCGGGCGGTCGGCGCCGGCAGCAGCTCCAACGGCTGGACCAGGATGGGCCCGGTGGTCCGGGAGAGCTGGTAGCGCAGTTCCATGGCGGCGGCAGCTTCCGCCGACGAGCCAGTGCTGTCCCGATGAACGAGCTGCCAAGCCGTGTCGCCGACGAACTGTTCGAGTTGCGCGGCGGAGATGGCGGGCGCGCCGCTGCGCCACGATGCCGACGCCCACCGCAACAGGGGCGCCAAGGCCGTCCCCGACGGATTCGTGCTTCGGAAGCGCTTGGCCGCCGCGCTCACCAAGACATCCGAAATCGCTTGGTCGTTCCGGGCCAGAAAATCGGTGATCTCACGGTGGGTTCCCGGGTCCGGCAGGAGAAGGATTGCTTTCGTGGGTTCGTTGGTCGCCTTGAGAAAGACCGCGACCGCGGCGCGAAAGCGCGCCTCGGGGCCGGTCACGCCGTGCACGGCGTCGTTCATCCGGGATACGACCTGCTCTCCGGCGGTTTCGAGCGCCGCGGCGTAGATTTCCGCCTTGTCGCCGAAGAACTGGTAGAGGACAGGCCTGCTGACCGCCGCGCGGTGGGCGATGGTGGCGACGGTGGTGGCCGCGTAGCCGAACTCGGCGAACAACGTAGCCGCGCCGGACAGAATTCGAGCCCGCCGGGCGGCAGTGGGATCCTGGGGGCGGGTTGTGCCGGCAGTGGTCTGATCGGGAGTGGTCATCGGTGTCCTTTGGCTGGGGAGTGCCGAGCGGGTCAGGCGGGGGTGAAGTGACGAACGACGTCCGCGCCGGTGTCGGCGAGCCAGAAGCCGCCTTCCGACGACGGGAGGATTGCCCACAAGGATTTCGCCTCCGGCACGTCGGTCATCGTTATCCGGCCCGAGGTGGTGATCTTGCCCAGCCGGGTTGGGGTGGTGAACCACAGGTTGCCGTCGTGGCCGGCGACTATCTCTTGCGGACGCTGGTCACCGGGCACCGGGTAGTGCGAGATTTCGCCGGACACGGTGATGCGGCCGATGCCGGTGCGTTCGCTGAACCAGTGCGCTCCGTCCGGGCCCGCGGCGATTCCCCACGGCGTGGCGTCTTCGGGCAGGTTCCACGTCGAGATTCGGCCGGCGGCGTCGACGCGTTCGATGATGTCGGGTCCACGGGCGGTGTTCACCACGGAGAACCACAGGCCTCCGTCGGGTCCAGTGGTGATGCTCGTCGCGGGGAACTGGTAGTCGATGCCGTGCCGAAGCGTGGCGACGACCTCCGGTTGCCGTCCGGCGGCCACGCGCTTGATGCTCGGCGCCGCGCTGTCGGTGTACCAGACCGCTCCGTCGGGGCCGAGGATGAACGAGACGGGCAGGCCGAGAGACGAGCCCTGGCCGGTCTGCCAGCCGGTCATCCGCCCGCCAGCGTCGACTTCACCGATGATTTCGAACCCGACGAACCACATCTTGCCGTCCGGTCCGCGGAGGATCTCGCCGGGATCGTTCGACTGGCCGGGGATGCGGAACTAGTCCACGTGACCTCCGGCGTCGACGCGGGCGATGCCGCTGATCGACTTTTCGGTGATCCGCAGCGAGCCGTCGTCGGCGTAGGCCATCGCGCTGGGATGCGCCTGGGGCGGAAGCTCGATGGTGCGGTCGTGCGTCGCTTTCCGCTCCGGCGGCGCCGGCTCGGCGTCCGGGTCGGCGCAGCTCGTGAGCAGCGCCGCGGTTACGAACATCGCGAGGGTCGCGGTGGTTTTCACAGCTGGTCCGTGCACGTGAGATCGTCGGGTGGCGGGGTGCCGATGTATTGGGTCCACTGCGCTTCGGTGAGCTCGTGCCCTGCCGTGTCGCAGGCGATCCGAACCCAGGAGCCGGGATCCATCTGCCAGCTGACGAGGTAGCCGGTATCCATCGACGCTTGGTCGTTCCAGTTGTCCTCGGTGGCCGTGATCAGCCGGCTTCCGTCCGGTGAAAACGCTAACCCGATCGAAGCTTGCTTGCTTCCCTGCGGCGGGGTCACCGAGCCGAGGAGGTACCCGGACGGGTAGTCGAGCAGCTGCACGGTGCCCATACCGGCGGCTTCGTTGACTTCGGCGACGAGTTTCGTCCCATCGCTGACCGGGCCGACGGTCATCGCCGCCGCGCCTTGGATCGTCCCCTTGCGTGTGGTGCCGTCCGGAGTCCAGGTCTCGAGAGTGCCGGATTTGCGCTGAACCAGGAGCCGGTCGGTCGTGTAGGCGATCCCGACGACGTCCAGGCCTTCGATGGTGTGCGTGGTGCCGTCGGCGAGGTCGGTGACGTGGATGACGGTGCTCGAAGCGGCTCCGGAGGAAATCTCGCCGAGGTCCACGACGGCCACATGGGATGCCTGCGGATCGGCCGCCACCCAGCTTTGCGGCAGGCTCGGTGTGCTGTCCGCGGTGGGTGCCATCTCCCTGGGGCCATCGAAATGTCGGATGACCTCGCCGGTCTCGGCCGCGCGCATCTCGATTGCGCCCGATCCGTGGACTTCGAGGACGGACCGACCATCAGGGGTGAGTTGGACACGGGAAACCTGATCTGGCAGGGCCAGCGAGTTCAGGACGGCGGGCCAGGTGCCGACGACCGCGAGTCCGGGCGAGGGATCCAAGATTTGAGCGCTGTTGTAGATCGTGTCGATCAGGATGATCCGGCTTCCGTCGGCGGTCCACACGGGCGGCGCGAAGGTCGGAATGCTGGTCTTGGGGGCGCTGCGCCAAAGGTCGCTGGTGCGCGGTTCGCCGAAACGCTGAACAGCGAGTGTGGCGAACTCGCCGTCGACCACGGCGACACCGGGGCCGTTCGGTTGCCCGCCGATGCTCGGCCCGGGGCAGGCGTTGCAGGAAAACGGGATTTTCGCGCTGGTTTCGTCGGCGATGCGCGATATCCGGTCGAGGTTCCAGACGGCCAAGGTGTCGGCTGAGGCCGCGACGAGCCGGTTGCTGTCTATGCCGAGGAAAGTGAGGGTTGCGGGTGTGATCGACGTGAGACCGCCGAGAGCCAGCGGAGCCGGTGGCGTTGCGGTTCGGTCGACGGGCTGGGAGATGTAGACGGTGCTGCTGGTGGCATAGGCGACTTGGTCGCCCTCGTCGTTGAGGGCGAGCGCTACGGGCAGGCCTTCTCGGACCTGCGCGGTCTTCGGGGGCTGGTCGATCGACGGTGTTCCTTCGGTAGCCCAGACGGGCAGCGAAGCGGCGCCGTTGGTGTAGCTGAAGTACTGGCCGTCGGCCGACATCGCCGAGCCGTAGTTGTACATTCCGAACCTGAGCGTCGATCCCGCCAGCCGGTCGAAGGCCGGGAGTGTTCGCCGTTCCCAGGTCCCGGAGCCCCCGGCGAAGAGCACGACCTCGTCGTCGTCGGTGAACACGATCGAGTCCGGCGGGAAGTCGAACGACTCGAGCTCCTGTCGCTCGGTGCGTCCGGAAGTGCGGTCGAACAGGTAGAGCGTCGATTTGCCAAGGCTGGCGTTCCAGCCCGACATAGCGACATACCGGCCCGACGGCGAGATGCCGGCCGCGTGCGGGCGTTGTCCTGGCGTGATCGGCATGGGGGTCGCGGGAGCCCCCGGCCACGTGACCGCTGCGCCGGTGTCGCTGATTGCCGCTACGACGCTGCCGTCCCCACTGGTCGCCACCTTCTTGATCGCGTCGGGCAGGCGGAGAATCGGCTGGGGGCTCTGCCGGCTGGTTGTCTCGTGCGGAAGCCAGCGCTGCACGACGCCACGCTGGGTGCCGGTGATGACCGCTCGCCCGTTCAGCGAAGCCGACGTGGCCGTGACGTCTCCGTCGGCACCAAAGGTGCGCTCCAGGTGGGGGCTGCTCGTCACGGCGCGGAACAGGGCCGCGCGCGTCTCCGGTCCGGGGTTCTGGCGGTAGGCCTGCACCGCGAATAGCTGGGCGAGGTCGGTGCTGGTGCCGAGCAGGCTGCCGGACACGTCCGCGAGCTTGCTCGCCAGTGCGATGCGGTCGCCCTTGGCCGCGTCATGCAGGTAGATGAAGACCCCGGTCGCCGCGCAGGCCACCACGACCGTGATGGCGGTGACGAGCCGTCCGAGGCGCCACTGGCGCGCGAACCGGTCGGCCTGGGAAAGGGTTTCGGCGAACCTGACCGTCTCCGGATCGGCTTCGTTGCCGTTGTAGCGGTTGGCTTCGGGTGCCACGAGGCGCCAGCCTCGGCGCAGGGTGGTGCGGAGCTTGTCGCCCATCGCCGTCACCTGACCGAGCTGTTCGGTACCGGTCATGACGCCGGTGACGGCGGTACGGGGGCGCAGCCCGTGGAACGTCTTCCGCAGCCAGCCGATCCCCAGCCGCTGGGCGGTGTGGCGCTGCCGGAACAACTCGCGCAGCCCGATGGCGAACGCGGCGCCAAGAGAGCCGCCGTCGATGGCGGGGGAGGAACCGGCGTTGTCGGACAGCACGAGGCGCCACAGCACGCAGCGGCCCTGGCCTGGCCAGGGTGTCCTTTCCCAGGCGTGGGTCAACGACTCGGCGAACGCGGGCCCGGCCTGCGTGCCGCCCATCGTCCGCGGGTCGGGGAACAACCCTTCGGGACCGGCCGGGTATTCGCGGAGCTCGATCACCCCCGAAGCGCCTTGGTGCGACCCGGGCTCCTCGCCGGAGTCCCCGAACACGACCGAAACGCCGACCACGGGCCACTTGAGCGGCGTTAGCCCGGACAGCAAGGTGGCCGTCAGCGCGATCATGGTGCGTGCGGCGTCGCCGGCTTGCGCGTCACCGACCGGGATCCGCAACGCCGCCAGCACCCGGTCGATCCGGCGTCGAGTGCCTTCGGCGCAGTCCGCCAAGCCCCGAGGGGAGACCAGCCCCGAACCCGGTGCCGTCCGGGTGAGCAGCAATCCCGAGCGCTGCCACCGGAGCGCGAGGCCGGCCAAAGCGGCAACCTCGTCCCGGTCGGCTTCGGAGTCCAGCGACAGCGACCGGGCGACCAGGAACGCGGTGTTCGCTTCGGGGATGGGCTCCCGCTCCGGTGCCGGACTGTGGTCGTTGATCCAGTCGCGCACTTCCTCGGCGCGGCCGTCGAGCAGCCATTCCCGATCGCGCAGAACTGCGTCCTGGCAGGCGTTCCACCAGCCTTGCCGTCCGGTGAGCCCGCGCACCACCGATTCGAGGCTGGTGCCGGGCTGCGTCAGGGAATGCGCCAGGTCGTTCACGGCCGCGAGCCCGTCCGGCGTCTTCGTGCTCGACGTCCGGTTCGTCATGACAGGGCCTCGTCAATCAGCGCGGCCAGTTCGGTACGCGCGAGCAGAGCCACCGCACGCCACGCTTTCCGGGTGGCCTCGTTCGCTGCTGCCGTCACCGATGCCTCGACGACCTCGGCATCCCAGTTCCCGATCCCGTCGGGTCCGGTGGGCGCCGCCATCTCCCAGCTGTCACCCGCGGCGAGGCCGGGCAGGTCGGCCAGGGCCGACGGTGGGCCGAACGACGACGGCGCCAGCGGGACGAGCAGCACTTTCTCGCCGTCCGCGGACCGGTATCGAAGGGGAACGACCAAGGGCGACGACGTCTTGAGGCGCAGGACGAGTTCGACGCGGAACGCGGCCCGCGACCGGTGTACGTGGACCTCGACGCCGTGCTCCACCGAAGTCGCCCGGACGACGATGTCGTCCTCGCTGCCGGCCAGTAGCGGGGCGCGCTCAGGCAGGCCGGGCAGGGCGGTCCAGCCCGCAATCGAACGCAGCTGCGGAAGCCAGCCGTCGCCGGAGGGCTGCGTTTTCGTGTGCCGGTCTCCGGCCGCGGTCGTGACTTCGGTGTCGCGCGGTGCCAGGCTCATGCCGACGAACGAAGCCCAGTACCGCTGCCAGAAGTTGTACCCGGTTCGCGCGCGGAAGACCGCCCGCCCGGTCGCCGTCCGGCGGGTCTCCGTCAGCGAGTCGAGGTAGCGCCGGGCGAATGCCGAGCCGGTCACGCTCCGGCCTCCGGCTGCGCATCGGTGGCCAGGGTTGGCACCGGGGGAGCTTCGGTCCCGGCACGGCCGAGGTGCGCGAGCAGGGCCGGCGCCGACGCACCCACCGCGACCGCGGCGTAAGCGCCGGTCAGTTCGGCGTGGAAGACGTACCCGGCGCCGCAGCCGAGCAGGATCCGCGTCACCGCAACGGCCCCGTCGGCAGCGGGATCGATGAACCAGCTGAAGAGCGCGGGCGCGGGAAGGCCGGCGAGTGCCGCGCTGCGACGGCTCTCCTGCCAGCCTCGAAGCTGCTGCCACATCGCGATCAGCTCGACGATGAGGCCGCCCAGCGCCCCGTAGCCCAATGCCGTGTACCAGGTCAGCATTCCGTCTCCTCGTCCGCGCGTCTGCGCGTCTGCGCAGACCAGAGTCGGGATCGTCGCCAGATCCGTAACAGCGGTCACCCGACCGTTATGTCGGGCGCCGTGGTGCACTGCACCGGACGTGAACTCCTCCCACGACAGCCTGACCTCGGCATCTAACTGCACGATCGGGTGAAAGCTGTCCGGAAGTGCTAACGAACTTCCGCCATTCGGTCATCGTCCGAAGATGACCGCTCGGGTGTGCGGGGGGCGGTCGGTGGTCTCCCGCCGACCCCATTCACCGATGCCTACCTAGTTCTCGTCCACGCCGCCGGAGTAGGAGCCCGCGGAGGCACACACAGCGCACGCTCCAGCCGACGTTGACCACGTCCCGCAGACCAGTGTTCGCGCCCGTCACCGGGACTCGAACCTGAAGCCTCCCGGATTATTGGTTCGAGTCGTTTCGAGTCGACATCAGTCGGTCTAGCTGGGATGTTTGCAATCGCTCATGCCCTCAGCCGACGTCGGTCGACCTCGTTCGACCTGCAATTTCGCCCTTAAATCGCCCCTCGTTCGACGGCTTGTGCCGCGCTCAACTACACGCTAAGGCCGCCTCGCTCCGCTTACGGGAGGCAATGGCCATCGTCGACATGGACGCTAGGCCGTTTGGGTGGTCGACGTTCTTCGCCGGAACGGGCACCGCGTCACATGCGATCACTAGCCGTGGCGCACCCGTAGACTCGTGCGCTCTCGCGTTGGGAGGCGTCGTGAGGCGGATTGTGTGTGTGCACGGCATCGGGCAGCAAGTCGCCGGTGAGCAATCGCTCTTGCGAGACTGGGCCCCCGCGCTCATGGACGGGCTTACCCACGCTGGCCACCAAGGCGCCGTCTCCGCCAAAGACGTCTCAATGACCTTCTACGGAGACCTGTTCCGCCCGGTCGGCGAACGGCTGGCGGTAGGCGATCCGGTATTCACTGCAGCAGACGTCGAGCACGGCCTGGAAGAAGACCTGCTACTAGCGTGGTGGCAGGAGGCCGCACAGGTGGATCCCAAAGTTGCGCCACCCGAGGCGGACACGCTGGTACGAGTGCCTGGCTCCGTACAAACGGCACTACGACAGCTGTCCCGATCTCGGTTTTTCGGCGGACTGGCCATGCGGGCATTGATATTCGACCTCAAACAGGTCCGCCGCTACCTCCAAGACCAGGAGTTGCGAGAGGCAGCACGCGCCGCGGTCAGCAAGCTGATCACCGCGGAGACCCGGGTGGTCGTGGCCCACTCGCTGGGCTCGGTGGTCGCCTACGAGACCCTGGCCGCGATGCGAGACCACACGGTCCGCACACTGGTCACCTTTGGGTCGCCCCTCGGCATCGCCAACCTGATCTTCGACCGCCTGGACCCGACCCCACGCGACGGACTTGGCACATGGCCGGGTCCAGACAACCTGTCATGGACGAACGTGGCCGACCACGGCGACGTCGTCGCACTCGAGAAGGACCTTCGACCGCGCTTTGGCTCTCGAGTGAGCAACGCCGTCGTCCACAACGGCACCCACGCCCACGCCGCCACCGCCTACCTCACCGATAAATTCACCGGTGCGGCCATCGCAAGAGGCCTACGTGCCCGCTGACTCCGAAGGACCGCGGCGGTACCTGATCGCGACTGCCACTGAGCGCTACCCGAAAGCGCCGCAGTGGGACCGGCCCAGATTAGCCCGGGCTCGCGACGAGATCATCACGCTTTTCACCGACGACCTCGGCTACCAGCACGTCAGCACGCTGGGATTGAATCCGACCAAGGACCAGCTGACCACGCTGCTGCGCGCGTTCTGCCGCGACGAGGCCCGGCGACCCGATGACATCCTGGCTGTATACATCGGCGGCCACGGCGAAGTCCTCGACGACACCCACGAACACGTGCTATTAACCAGCGACGTCGATCCCGACGACGTCGAAGACGCCCTGCAGACTGCGCAGTTGGCACGCAAAATGCTTCACGGAACGCGGGTCCGGCGGGTGCTGTTGATCCTCGACACCTGCTACTCCGGCCAGGGTGGAAACGAACTCATCGCCGCCGCCATCACCTCCATGATCCGACGGTGGGGTGACGACCACGGGTCGGGCCTGGCCGTAATCACCTCCGCGCTTCCGTTCGAGCAGGCCGGAGCAGGGGTGTTCCCGCAGCTCCTGCGCGACGCTGTCCGCGCCCTACCCACGGCTGGATACAACCCTGTCACGTTGCCGTTGGACTCGGTGGTGAAGGCGATGAACGCCAGCGTCGACAAGCCCGGCTACCAGACGATCGGCCACAGCATCGCCGGTCTCACCGGTGAGGTCCCGGCTTTTCTACCCAACCCGCGTCATGACCAACGGATGACAGAGGTCGACCTGGCTATCCAGCGCGCAAGCGAGTTCGAGGTCCAGGCCGAACGCCGCGACGTTGAACTCCGAACTCGGTTGCTGGTCCGTGCTATGGGTGGCAGCAGCAACGGCACCGAAGGCTGGTGGTTCGCTGGCCGCCACACCGCACTTCAAGAAATTACCGCCTGGCTTGATCAGCCGGCCACTTCCCGACCGTTGCTAGTGGTCACCGGCAATCCGGGATCCGGTAAGACCGCTGTCCTTGGCCTGATCGCCACCCTCACCCATCCCCGTCGGCGTGCCACGGTGCCCCTGGACAGTCTCGGGTTGCCCGCCGCAGCCGTACCTGCGTTGGGGACGGTGGATGTCGCGATCTATGCCCAGAGCCTGAGTACCGACCAGGTACTGACTGGAATCGCCGCCGCGATTCAATGCCACGTTGCCACGCCCGGCCAGCTCCTCAAAAAACTCAAGAGCGGCGGTAGGCCGCTGACCGTGCTCATCGACGCCCTCGACGAAGCCACCGACCCAGATCACCTCACCCGTCGTCTGCTGCGGCCTCTAATCGACCACGCGGCTGGGAGACTACGACTATTGGTCGGCACCCGAGATTTCCTACTAGAGCGACTCGGTCTAGATCGTGAGGGCGCGATCGATCTAGACGCCGTCCGCTACGCCGACCTCGCGGCCTTAACCACCTACGCCGCCCGCGGGCTGCTCGACGCAAGCCCGAACAGCCCTTACCGTCATGAGCCGCCGTCGTTGTTGCGAGCTGTCGCGGACGCAGTCGCCACGGCCGCTCACCCCTCATTCCTGGTTGCGCGGATTACCAGCGCCACCCTTGCCGCCCAGAGCCAGAGCGCCGACCCGCGTGACCCGGCGTGGCGCCGAACCCTTCCTCGGTTGCCAGGCGACGCGATGCGCCGTGACCTTGAGAGCAGACTCGGTGACAGCGTCGTCAAGGTACGTGACCTGCTCCGTCCGCTGGCCTTCGCCGAAGGTCAAGGCCTGCCCTGGGAGGATATCTGGGCCGCCGTCGCCTCCCAGGCGGCCGGCATCACTTACACCGACGACGACCTCCTCTGGTTGCGCGAACATGCTGGCTCCTACGTCGTCGAAGCCACCGAGGATGGCCGCTCCACCTACCGGCTCTACCACCAAGCCCTCGCCGACCACCTCCGCGAGCATGCTGACGACGCCGCAGTGCACAAGGCCATAACCGAGGTCCTTGTGACCCGGGTGCCCCGCACGCTCGATGGATCCCGTGACTGGACTCGCGCACACCCATACACTCTGCGCCACCTAGCCACCCACGCTGCCCTCGCAGGCGAGATCGAGGTGCTGCTATCCGACGCCGACTACCTTGTGCACGCAGAACCCAATGCACTCCTGCTGGTCCTGAATCGGAGCAACCCATACCCCGCCGCACTCACTGCCGCGGTCTACCGCTGTTCGTTCGACAGCCATCGACAGCTACCGCCCCCACGGCGGCGCCAAGTTCTGGCCGCCGACGCCGCACGCTTCCGTGCCCCGCGACTCCAGCGTGCCTTATCGGCGCCGCTGACATGGCAACCGCGCTGGGCGACCGGACGCTATTCTGCCCATGCTCTCCACGTCACCCTCGCTGGTCATACTTACTGGGTGCGGGCCGTGGCTTGCAGCACTCTCGACGGCCAACCAGTCGCCGTCACCGCAGGCCACGACGGGACCGTGCGTGTCTGGGACCTGCCTACCGGCAATGAGCGCGCCACATTTACCGGCCACACTCACTGGGTGCTAGCGGTGGCTTGCAGCACTCTCGACGGCCAACCAGTCGCCGTCACCGCAGGCCACGATGGGACCGTGCGTGTCTGGGATCTGGCTAGTGGCAACGTGCTGACCACCTTCACCGGCCACACCCTTCCAGTGAGAGCGCTGGCTTGCACCGTCCTTGAGGACAAGCCGGTCGCCGTCACTGCAGGCCAGGACAACACCGCGCACGTTTGGGGCCTGGCCAGCGGCGACGTACTGACCACCTTCACCGGCCACACCGGTCTGGTGGAGGCGGTGGCTTGCGCCACTCTCGACGGCCGGCCAGTCGCCGTGACCGCCAGCCAGGACAACACCGTACGGGTCTGGGACCTGGCCACCGGCGACGAGCTCACCACCCTCACCGGCCACACCCTCCCAGTCCTGGATGTCGATTGCACCATCCTCGACGGCAAGCCAGTCGCCGTCACCGCCAGCCGCGACAAGACCGCGCAGGTCTGGGACCTGGCCACCGGCGAGCAGCTCACCACCCTCACCGGCCACACCCTCCCGGTGAGGGCGCTGGCCTGCACCACCCTCGAAAACCAACCAGCCGCCGTCACCGCCAGCGACGACAACACCGTACGGGTCTGGGACCTGGCCACCGGCGAGCAGCTCACCACCCTCACCGGCCACACCGACCTGGTAGAGGCGGTAGCCTGCACCACCCTCGAAAACCAACCAGTCGCCGTCACCGCCAGCCAGGACAACACCGCGCGCATCTGGCAGCTCTCTGCAGAAATGGCTAACTCGCTCGTAGTGCGAGCACACTCCGCCGAAATCGTCGCCTTGGCGTGCACCACCCTCAACAGCCAGCCAGTCGCCGTCACCGCCAGCCGCGACAAGACCGCGCGCGTCTGGGACCTGGCCACCGGCGAGCAGCTCACCACCTTCACGGGCCACACCGGCCCTGTGAGGGCGCTGGCTTGCACCACCCTCAACGGCCGGCCAGTCGCCGTGACCGCCAGCCAGGACAACACCGTACGGGTCTGGGACCTGGCCACCGGCGACGAGCTCACCACCCTCACCGGCCACACCCTCCCAGTCCTGGACGTCGATTGCACCATCCTCGACGGCAAGCCAGTCGCCGTCACCGCCAGCCGCGACAAGACCGCGCGCGTCTGGGACCTGGCCACCGGCGAGCAGCTCACCACCCTCACCGGCCACACCGGCCCTGTGGAGGCGGTGGCCTGCACCACCCTCGAGCACCAACCAGCCGCTGTCACCGCCAGCGACGACGGCACTGCGCGGGTCTGGGACCTGGCCACCGGCGAGGAGCTCGCCACCCTCACCGGCCACACTGGCCCTGTGAAGGCCGTGGCATGCACCACCCTCGAGCACCGCGCGGTTGCAACCACCGCCAGCGACGACGCCGCGCGAGTCTGGGATCTCTCTACTGGCCAAGTAGTCACTACTTTCACTGGCCACGCACACTGGGTGCAGACGGTAGCCTGCGCCACTCTCGACAGCCGGCCGGTCGCCGTCACCGCCAGCCTCGACGAGACCGTACGCGTCTGGGACCTCGCCACCGGCGATGCTCTCACCGCCCTCGACTTCCGAAGCGTCGGTGCCGTGGCGATCGGGCCTGGCAGGGTACTTATGATCGCGGCAGGTTGGGATCTCATCGCGTTCGACCGCATCGCGGATCGTCGACTTGCTCTGTATCGACGGCACTGATGACTCAGGAGGCCGTCCTGCTCCGACAGCGTCTCCGCATCGACGGAGATGCATCCGAACTGAAGTTGACTTCGCCCTCATGAAGCACGCCAACCCGCCAGTCTACGGACACTACGCCGTTCAGCTTGTGTATCAAGTCACCTGCCAGAACGTAGCCCAGCCGCGGAGCATCCAGTGCCGAGCGAGTTTGCTGCATTAGACCCACTCACGGCGTGTCGAAGCGCAGTCGGCCTGGACACTCTCGATGCTTCACATATAAATGTCATTATGCGTGTCACACGACTAGCCGGTTACCTTGTTGCCCGACAGCTTATTTTCGCCGATCCCATCTTCCATATCACCCTCGACCGCAACGGCGCTCTCTATCAATCCATCTGCGCGCTTTTCATATAGCACGTGATATTCTGCAGAGTACTTCATGAAGACAGCGAGCTGATCTAACTCATTTTCGCCACACGCCACTCTCGCAGCAAGGAATTCATCATTCAGGCGCCGCATTGCATTCATATCTGATCGTCGACGCCTACTGTGCAAGTACGGCTTGAACGTGACATTCAGGCCACCGACCACGGCAACGGCCAGCAACAAGCACCTTCCAAGCAAAGTCTCCGATGATGCAAGTCCGACCGCCAACACAGCGGGAGCCACTATCGTTGTTAGATTATAGAATACCGCATTACCGCGATGAATAATACGCCAACGCTTCATTCGACTGCAGTCGCTTTGCATTCTCTGCGCAAGCTGATCAAGTAGTTTATCAATATCGGCCATGCGCCCGCCTCTCACCTCATAACTACAGCTCTCTAGAGAGTCGAGGACTTGAGACGACCTGTTACCCACCCTGCGTGCATGCATCCGAACGGGGGCACGACGAAATCTGACCCATCGGATCATGCGATGTGTAAAACCACGAATCAGCAGCATGGCAGCTATCTACCTTGACAGCAGGCACCCTGTCCGATAAAGGTGATTAGTCAGGTTGTGGATTTAGACCCCGCTGTGTCGCAGTTTGCTGCCGCATACTCTTGTCCTCAGCCGAACACGCGAGCCACCGCTCCAGGAGCCGCGGCGCTGCGCGTCCGCGTCGGGACGCGCGAATGCCCGACTACGACGCCGATGCCAGCAGCCACCGGGTCCAGCTCGACTACACCTCGACCGAAGGCTGTGCCCGGCCTGCCGCTGCATCGCACTGCTGCGCCGCGACTCAGCGGCGGTGGCCGACGAACGGGCCCAGACGAGCCACAACCGTCAGCAGGCTGCTGCTGACCGAGCCGCTTGCGGCAGTGCAGCTGCACCAACATGCACCGCCTGGCGTCAAGTCCATGCGCCGGCGCGCGGTTGGTCGCGCTGTGGTCCAGGTAGCCGGCGTCGACGGGAACCAGTTGCTCGACGTCACAGCGCACCTCGTCCGCCCCCTCGCGCGAAGAGGTAGCTAGTGCGATCGAGCGTGCCAAGGCGATCTCGCGGCTGCGGTCGGTGGTCGTCGACCGGCGACTGATGTGTCGGTTCGACCCCGACGGCGGCTGTCCCCTGTCCACGTGGCTCTACGCCTGGGATGACGACGCGCACGATGAGCCTGGCCAGGTCGCCGCGACCACTCCTCGTGACGAACCCAAGCTCGGCGGCGACGTCGGCGGAGTTGCGGGCCGGCGACCCGGGCCGCTGGCGACCAGGGTGTAGGCCCCGGCGCGGATCCCGGCCTGCGCACTGAGCTCGGAGTCCCTGCCGCGATACACGGTCCCGTGGCCCTGCCCGCAGGGCGACACTCCCGGTGGTGACTCAGACCGTGCCGTCATGGCTCATCCGGACGAACGAGCCCTCGTTGTTGCCGCCGAATGGCAGATGAGGGTCCTGGAGCCAGGCTTGGCCGAAGCTTTCGATACTCGAACCCAAGGTCGACCCGATGCCGATCCGCTTACCGGTTCCGGTGGCCGTGCCTTCAGCTCCTTCATCCAGGTACCCCGCTCTGAGCCAGTTGGCCGGCCTTGACGACTCGTACGCATGGCAGGCGTACGATAATGTGATGAACGAGAGCTTCGGCGAGTCGGTGCGAAAGGCGCGATCAGCCCGTCGCTGGACCCAGCGCGACCTGGCTCAGCGTCTCGGCGTCGGCCAGCAGGCGGTCAGCAACTGGGAGCGCGGCAGGTCGTACCCGCCCGCAGACGTGGCGTCCCAGGCCGCGAAGTTGCTCCAGCTGGACGTCGACGGCCCCGAAGAGCGCCGCGACGCGCGCCAACCCCGCGCCGCGGCCGCCACAATCAATCCACCAGCTCGCCCGCTGAGCCCTAGCCTGCCACTTCAGGAGCTCCCGCCCGACGTCTTCGAGCAGTTCAGCGCCGACCTCATGCAGGCTTTGCACCCGAGTTCGCAGGTGCATCGGTACGGCGGGCAAGGCCATACGCAGGATGGGATCGACGTCATCGTCACCCACGCTGACGGGACATCGACGGGGATCCAGTGCAAACGCGAGCAGTCGTTCGGTCCCGCGAAGGTGAAGAAGGCGGTCGCCGCGCTGAAGGCTGAGGTCGATCGCTGCTTCATTTTCCTGACCCGCATCGCGAGCCCACAGGCACGGCAGGAGATCGCCAAGCACCAGCCGAAGTGGGCTCTCTGGGACATCGATGACCTGTCTCGTGCAGTGCGATCCCTTCAGGATCGCGATGCCGCCGTCCGACTCGTGGACACCTACTTTCCTGGCTGGCGAGAGCCGTTCCTCGGCGTCTCCTCCCCCGGCCCGTGGCTGACCGCCGACGAGTTCTTCCGCCCGTTCGCGAAGGGCAGCATCTACTCCCACGAGTGGGACCTCGCCGGGCGCGCGAGCGAACTGGCCGGCTTGTCGGGTTTCGCCACGGACTCCGAGCAGCACATCGCCGTCATCGTCGGGCGTGGCGGGATGGGCAAGACCCGACTGCTCCGTGCCGCAACCGAGGAGTTCGAGACGACAAGGTCGGCCACGATCCGATTCCTCTCGACGGGCGTGAGCGTCACGCCGAAGGACTTCGAGGTGCTCCCACCCGACCAGGGACTCATGGTCGTCATCGACGATGCGCACGATCGGTCCGATGTCGGCACGCTCATCGCAGGGATCAGGCGGTTCCGGCCGAGTGCGAAGGTGTTGCTGTCGTCGCGACCGTACGGGCTTCCGCAGCTACACAGCGACCTCCGGCAAGTTGGCGTGCGACAGTCGGAGGTGCCGACGTGGGAACTCGGCGATCTGACCATCGCCGACGCCGAAACGTTGGCAGGCGGCGTGCTCGGACCCGATCTCGGACCGCGAGTGGCGCCTCGGCTGGCGGCCCTGGCGGCAGACTGCCCGCTCTTGATCGTCGTCGGCGCCGCGTTGATCGCGAAAGGAGACCTTGCTCCTGACCGGTTGGAAGCCAGCTCGGACATCCGCTACGAGATCCTTCAAGCGTTCGGGGATGCCGCCGCCGCCGCTCCGGGTGGGGATGCGGAACTTCGGCGCGAAGTGCTCAAGCTCGTGGCCGTCCTACAGCCCTTCCGGCTCGATCAGCCCGAATTTCAAGCCGTCGCGGCCGCGGTGATCGGCAGGCCGTACGACCAGGTAGTACGGCACTTGCGAGCTCTGCAGGACAGTGGCGTGCTACTCCGCCGAGCTCAGTCCGTGCGAATCGTTCCCGACCTACTCGGCGACGTGCTGCTCGCCGACGCCGCCATCGACGGGCCGTGGGGTACATCGACCGGCTACCTGGAGCGTGTATGCGACGCGGCCTCCGGAGCTCCGTTGGCCCATGCCGTCGTGAATGCCGGCCGAGTGGACTGGCAGACCAGGCGCCCCAACAAGAACGCGGCTTCAGCCGTCGATGTTCTCTGGTCTGCGCTGACCCATGAGTACGAGGCCGGCACGACATCTGTGCGGCTTCAGACCCTGCAGGCTGTCCGCCAGGTTGCCGTCTTCCAGCCAGGGCACGCGATTGCGATGGTTCACACAGCGTTGAATGTCCAGGCTGCAGCCGGTAGGAGCGCCGATTCGGCGGACGTCTCCGTGTACGAGGACGCCATCTTTGAGATCCCGGCAATCCTGTATCGCACCGCGTACAGCTTGGATCACCTGGCCGAAGCTGCCGACTTGTTGTGGGAACTGGCACGCGACGACGACCGGCCACCGCACCAGCGTCCGGAACACCCGATGCGCCTCCTGACTGAACTCGCCGAGTACGCAGTCGGTAAGCCTGCGGGTTTCCAGGACGGCATGATCAGCGCGGTTGAGCGCTGGCTGCGCGACGATCGAGTCGCCGAGCACCGCTACTCGCCATTTGCCGTGCTGGAACCCGTTCTGGCCACTGAGTTCGAACAACGACGTTCGAACGGGCTGTCCCTCGAGCTACGAGGCTATTCGCTCAACCCGGAGTGGGCTCGTCCCCATCGCGACCGTGTCATCGATCTTGCACTGAAGGAAGCACGCGAGGGCGATGTCCGTCGTGCCGTGCGAGCCGTAGAAGCCCTTGGTTCCGCGATCCACTATCCGAGGGGGATGTACGGCCGCCAGGTCGGCGCCGAGGAACGCGCTAGGTGGACGTCCGCTTTTGTCGAAGTTCTCCACCACCTCACAGGACTTGCCGGCCACCCAGAGCTCGACCCAGTCGTGGTTGTCGCTGTGCGTCAGGCTGTGCGGTGGCACGCGCGATACAGCACCACGGAGACACGTCCAGCGGCCCTCGCTGTCCTTGCGGCTCTACCTGATGACATCGAGCATCGCCTTGCGAACGTGTTGCACGACGGCTGGCGTCCGTCCAATTACGACTCCGACGACTACGATAAATGGCAGGAGAAGAAGGAAATCCACTTCGAAGAGGTAGCCGACGACGTGACTGGTCGTTGGTCATCAAACGAAGTGATCGATCACCTTGACCATAGACTCGCCCTCGATCGTTACGCGTACGGACCCATGGCGGCCAGCCCGATTCCGTTCGTGTGGTCGCTCGTGAGACGCCACCCAGATGTAGGTGTAACTCTGCTTCGCCGTCTCATCTCGGAGAGCACCAGTGCGGATCCGACGGCCTCCGGATCGATTGGCGCCTTACGCGATCTGGTCCCCACAGCACTGGGCATGGTCGCCGACTCCCTTCCCGACGAAGCAATGAACCTTGCCCGAGCACTGGTCGATACACCGAGCATCGTCGACACCCGAGCCGTCGCGCACGCTTTCGGGTGGGGGCGCGGGCGCCGATCCACCATGCTCGAGGGTGAACCAGCCCTGCTCCTCGACCTGATCGCCCACGACGATCAGGAGGTACGTCGGCTGGCCGTGGCAGCTGCGGGCTCGATCGACAGCGACCAGCAACTGGCTCTCCAGTTGATCACTCACGTCCGATTCGCCGATTCCCCCTCTATAGCTGACGAAGTCGCCGCGCTGCTCGCGTCACCTAGCGCCGCGCGATGGAAAAACCTGACGGACGCAGAGATCGATGACCTCTTCGACCAGCTACGCCAGTGCCCATCCATCGACGACTACCACATCACCACTCTCCTGGCTGAACTGTCGGCAGCACGACCTGAACAAGTCCTCGACCTTCTTCTCCGCCGCGCCGAGACATACGAACACCACTCGTCACCTAAGGACTACGACGCGCTTCCGTCTCATTGGGACACCCCGCTGCACTTCCAGGACAGCAGGGACTTCGAGCGACTGCTACGACGCGTCATCGCGTGGATCGCCGAGGCGCCGCAGTCATGGACCCGAAGCCAGACAGGCGCAGAAATCTTCAACGCAGTCGCTGGACCGTATGAAGAACAGGTATCGAAGTTGTTGTCCGAAGCCGCAAACTCGGGCTCCGGAGAGCAGGTACTCGCCGTGGCCGCGATCCTGGGACACGCACCGCGAGATTTCATTTGGAACAACACCGAATTCGTCGTCGCCTGCATGAGAGCGGCAGATCGACTCGGTAGCGACTACCTCGGAGCGATTTGCGGTGGAGTGCACTCGGCCTTGATCCGGGGCACTCGCATCGGCACACCTGGTCAGCCGTTCCCGGAAGATGTCGAACAACGTGATAAAGCCAACGAGATCGCATCCACTCTGTCGCGTGGTTCCGTCGAGCACCAGTTCTACCAATCTCTCGCTTCGGCCGCGGAACGCGAGATCAGCCGGGAGATCGGCCGAGACGAGGAGCTCGATGACAGTCGCAACTGGTAGAAACAGCAGATATCCCGATTCCGAGCGAGGCGAGCTGATGCTCACGATCCCGGAAGACCACCAGTTGATCAACAGTTACGGGCAACTGCGCGGCCAGCATCTGTCGATGGTCGAACGTGACGAGCAGTTGCTCGCGCTCATGCGCCATCTTCTCGCCAGAGGCGCGCCGACCTTCGTGGCCGCCACGTCGGCAAAGCTCAAGGGCTCTCGGCGCCTGCAGTTCGCCATGGATGGCCGCCGGTACGTCCTCGAAGTCGCATGGCCTGATCGACCTGTGTCACCCGAGATGATCAGGGAATTCCTGACTCTCGCGGATCGTGCTCCAGCGGATCAGCGTCATGTCCTCGTGTGCATGTCGGGGATCGAGCAGGGCGCTGTGCCAGAGGTGAGTTCTGCCGGCTTGCTGCTCGACCGCGTCCACGTGGAGGCGATGGTCTGCGCTTTGATCAAACCCGCCGAGCTGCTCAATCTCGCCTTCTCACGGGCATACGTAGACGAGCGGTCCTTCGTCTCTCTCACCGACTTGCTGGTCGACCAGTCGCAGCCTGAGCCGCCTGCTCGCATGTTCCGGCCCGATCAAATGCCGCTGCCCTGGGAGGTCATCCAGGCGACCGGGGCCGGAGTTGCGGCAGATGTGGTCCAGGTCGGCGACGCCGGGTGGGCTCGGCCTCTGGGACTGTCCGTGCTGGGTGGCTCCGGCATGTTGCTGGTGACGACCGAAGAAGGCGTGCTGGAGCTTGATCCAGCACGTGGAACTACTTTCTGGTCTCTGCGGTTGGCGGGCTGTCACGGCGCCCCGCTAGTCCTGCCTGACCAGTCATACTTGGTCATGTGCCACGGCACGGTCGCGCGTTACCTCGATGGAGAAGTCGAACTTCTCGCGGGCGGGTTCACCGCATCGTCCGTGTTGCTCGCCGGTTCGGACGGCGAGCCCTGGGTCCTGTCCGGTTCCGGCGGGTCGAGTCGCGAGGCGGGTGGTGACTTGGCGTTGACCCGGCTGGGCCAACGCGTGGGCGAGCAGCACCGCTTCGACGTCGAGTTTCCCGCCGCCGTTCGTGCGGCTGGCTGGTTGGAGCGTCGCCGTTTCTTCCTGGCTGCTGGTGGACACAGTGCCGTCGTCGACCTCAGTCGCTCGACGATCGTGAACGATGTCGATTGGATCGCCGCCAGCCACCACTACCCTGGCCACTTGCTGGTGGTTGATCCGAACAGAGTCATTACCGCATCACCTGATGGCTCGGGCATCCGCGTAACCCTGCAAGCCACCGATATCAGAGAACGATCTCACGCCACGGTCGCCGAACTCGCCGTGAACTCGATCTACGGTCTCGCTTCCGCCGGCGACGACCAGGCGTACGTGCTTGCCGACGTGCGGGGCAACGAAACCCAGCCTGCTCCGATCCTGGTCAGGCTCTCCGGATGGCCGCCTCGAACCACCGATGAACCGAAGTTGTCCGCTGTCCTGCGTGACGACGACGAGAGCGACCTGTTCGCCCGATACCGACGCATCCAAGACAGCGCCAAGGGTCAAAGACGGGACTACCGCCTCGACCCGCGTCCGATCGATGATGGTGCCCAGGCTCACGTGTTCGGGGCAACTCACAAGGAGACCGAAGTACGGGTTGCGTTCAAGCGACTGAAGACGACCGATCCCGCTGCGCGAGCCCGAATGAAACGGGAAATCACCGTGGCCCAGCGACTCGGCGGACACCTCGGGGTTATGCCGGCGCTCGATCACAGCGACACGTGCGACTGGTTCGTGATGCCGCTGGCCGACGGGACGGCAGAAACACTGCTGCATGTCGATCAGTTGTCGAACTCGTCTTCACTCAGGAACATGATCAGTTCCATTTGCGCCGCACTCCGTGCAGCTCATGACCTCGGCTATCTTCATCGCGACATCAAACCGTCCAATGTGCTCAAGGTTGACGACCGGTGGATCCTCGCAGATTGGGGTCTTGTTAGACACCCACGAGGGCAAACAACCAATCCCGACCGGACCCGATCCGGGGTGCTGTTTGGCACCGAGGGCTTTGCTGCACCTGAATTATCGAGCAACGCCCACACGGCGGGGCCTCCTGCTGACGTCTACAGCATCGGGCAGATGATCGGTTGGGCCGTTCTCGGCCGGTGGCCGCGAGCCAACATCCCCCTGATCCCGTCCGACGGTCCCTGGCGCGGCATCGTCGCTGCCGCAACCCACTCTGATCCGGACCTCCGCCCAGCTAACGTCGACGCACTTCTTGCTTTGATCGCGGAAGAGTTCGATCATTGACATCACTGGGACAACGCAAAGTACCCCAGCAGGGCAACAGCATCTCGGCTCCGTCAGCTCAGCGCGATGGGCATAAGCCGGTTTCGCAACGAGCCCGGCGGACCGCCGTCCGTGGTCAAGGTGCCGCCTCCCTGATGTACGCCGCAGGCTCACGCGCGTTGCACTTGCCGCTGGGAGTGCCGGTGAGCTGCCGACTCGAAGGACACCCGTAGCACACGCAGCGCGACAGCCTGCATGATCGCCGAGCCGGTGCGGGACTCGCCGGTGATACCAGGGTGCGCGGCGAGGAACTCCCCCGGAGTTCGGGCCGAAGCCGTGGACCGCGTTGTACACGCCGTCGGGCACGCCGGCTTCGGTGATGATTCTCGGCGAACAGCGTCACGCTGGGGGCGTTTCCTCCGACGGCTTGACCACAAGGGCGTTGCCAGCAGCCGATGTCGGCGCGACCTTGCAGGTGAGCAGCAGCGGGAGCTTTCACGGCACGATCACCGCGACTACGTCGAGCGGCTTGCGCAGCGCGTGGTTCAGCACCCGCCCGGGGTCTTGGTGAGGAAGGAGTCGAGACCGGCCGAAGCGATGGTGTTGGCGGCAGCGCGAGAGTTCGCGGCAGTGGGGAAACACATCGAGACGGCGGGCCAGGTCGAACGGCTTGCCGGTGTCGCCAACCTCGGCGGCAAGCAGATAGTCAAAGCGCTCGTCGATCCGGTCGGCGATCCCGGCGCAGCACGACCACGCGCTCGGCGGCCAGCTTCCCTCCCCATGCATCGTCGATGGGCAGTACAGCGACTTGAACCGCGCGGCGCCCAACCAGGCTACAGGCGGTCACGATATTGCGCCCGTCGTAGCGAATGCGCTGGCAGCCCTCACCGAGTGCGGCGGGCTGGATCATGCCCGCACTCGACCCGCGGCCCGGCCTATGCAGCTGCATTCCGCTGACTCCCGTTCGTGAGAGTGCGCCTCACGTGCGTTCTGCGGGATCTATGCAAGCCGCTATTCAGCATCAGTTACATACCGTGTCTGCCATGTGACGTGTCAGTTCGTAACAGACGGTCGCACTGGTCCGACGTAGTTGGCGGCGTGATCATGTGCCGTGAGGCCGCCGCGCTGCCGTCTGCGAGCACGCTGGCGGCCGTTCTAGTGAAGGTCGCCTGGTCGACTAGCGGTGCTTCTGGGGGAATGCCAAGTTGGACAAGATGGCCACCGCAGCGGAGTCCGGAGATACAGAGGGCCGCCCTGCTGCTACGCGGACCCAGCACGCCATTCGATTGCTCGTTCTCCTGGACGGATGCGGCACGCCAGCCATGGATGGAGACCCGCCTGGCACGGTCAAGTCCGTCCGAAGCGAGCTGCGGCTCCAGGCGATGGACTTCTGGTTGCGAAACCCGGACTACCTTGCCGACGAGCTGGTGTCGATGGTGGAAGCGGGCACGGCCGACCCCAGCTACCTGGTCACGGCACGATCACTCCTGGACGATCCTGAGCCTGACCTGCGCTGGTACCCCATGCCGAGGTGGTTCTTCGGCGCGTACGAGCAGCTCGACGACGCGTTCTCCCTCCTGGAGACTTACGGCCTCGCCACGCTGCGCCGCACCGGACAACCAGGTAAGCAAAGCAAGCGCAACCTCTTCTTCCTGACGCCAGCCGGGGCGTCCGCAGTCACGGAGCTTGCGACGGATCCGATTCTGGGGTGGTACGCCGAGCAGGTGAAGCTGGTCGCTCTCGTCGCGGGAGACGACGGCGGGCAGGCACTAAAGGACCGGCAATACCGCCAAGCCACGTACGCGGGAACGGATCTAGGAGTCGCTATCGCGCCGATCGCGCCGCGGGTGCGCGAGCGGCTCAACGCGCTAAATGCAGCGAAACCTGTGTTGGCCCCTGAAATGGTCGGTCAGGAAGGGGAAGAAGCGTGAGCGCCCTGGGCAAGAAGGTTGTTGACGTCCTGGCCAGGAGGCGGACAGGCGGTCCGATCAGCCTCTCCGTCGACGAGGTCGACCAGATCCTCAGCGGGCTTGGCATCCCGCTCGGCGGTACTAAGGCGGTTCCCGTGTCGCTGCGCGCGACCCGGATGCATTTCAGCGGCACGAAGTGGCTCAAGCCGGATCACCCCGATGCACAAGGACACCCGCTGATCGACGCCGCCGATCTGCCCGAGTGGATCCGGCCCGTCGTCGACGACCTCTCTCTCACGGCTGGCTCGGAAGAGGACGGCCCGGCGCCGGACATAGATGAGCAGGCAAGACCAAAGGCGCAAGTCCCGTTTCAATTCGAATGGTCGCCGCAGCCCGGTGTGAACGGGATCGGCTCGGGACGGAATCTTCGCGGCAAGTCGACCCTCTTGAACGTTCTCATGTGGTCGTTGACCGGCAGGTGTCCGCAGTTCCAGAACGACGTCCGGAGCTGGATTGAGCACGTTGAGGTCGACTGGACGGTGGGTTCCGAGCGATTGCAAGTGGCATTCGACGCTGTGGACGGAGTGGCCACCGGGCAAGTGACTAAGGTTGCAGCGATCGACGGCGACACCAGCTCCACAGTCCTCGGGCAGTTCGATGGCGCGGACTTCGAAGGTGTCATGGGGTCGCTAATGATGACTCGGTTGCGGCTGGAGAACATCCCCGTCTGGACGGACACAGCGGCGCGGGTGCACGCGTGGCCCGCGTACTCCAGCTCGTTCGTGGTCCGCGCGAACCAGCTCGACCCGATCGTCGGCAACGAACAGACCATCGGCGTCCGGATGATGCAGATGTTCATCGGCACGGACTGGGCACCGGTGCAGGCTGCCGCCATGACAGCGCGACGCGGCATGGACAAAGCACGATCCGCCGCGAACGAGAAGGCGCAGGCAGCCGGTGAAGCAGTGGAAGCGAGCCGAAGCGCGGCCGAGACGCAGGTCAAGGATATCCGAGCAAAAATCGCAAAGCTGCCCGCTGGAACACCGGATGTACAGGTGATGCTCAACGCCGCAACCCGCGCATCAGACCTCGCACGAAAGGTGCACGAGCTTGAGGCGAAGCTGATCGCGCAGACTTCACTCGCCGGAACGGCACGTCAACAGCTCAAAGCGCTGAAGGCCCATGTGCACACCAGCTACGAGGACGCGCTCGCGGCCAGGTTCTTCCACCGCATGCGTCCTTCGGTGTGCCCACGTTGCGCTGCACAGGTCACCCCTGAGCGGCAGGCGGCGGAACCGGACAAACACGAGTGTTCGGTGTGCACCAGTGAACTAAATCTTGAAGCCCTCCAATCCGATGTCATCGTGGCCGTATCCGTCCCGGACGAGCTCGTGGCCGGCATGGTCGCAAGGACGTCCGGGAGCGAGTCCGCGGATGCCGAAGAGGGCCCCCTGGATGGGGTCGACGCGGCACAGACCGCGGTGACCGCTGCCGAGGCCGCTGTGGCGGAGCTGACCGCGGAGATCGCGGCGCTGACGAAGGAACGTGACGCGGTGGCTGCGCGAGTCGAACTGGGGAGTGAACTTCTTTCAGCCACGAGCGACCGTCGCGCGCTCGAACTGAACCTAGCCCGCGCCGAAGGCGCGCTCGGGGCATTAACCCGATCGAGCGACCCGGCGACAGTCGACCCGGTCGACCCGGTGCAGCTCGCCGTCGTGGATGCGGCCGAACAGGCGCTGAAGAAGTGGGTGAAGAGCGACCAAGACCCGATGCTGGCCCGGATCTCCGCCGATATCGAACGCCTGACGCAGAGCTTCGGCGCCGAGAACCTCAGCGGCTTCAAGCTCAGCGGCGCAGCCAACATGGAGCTCCGCGAGAACGACGTCAAGCAGACGTACTCCGGGCTGACAGACGGCGAGAAGCTGAGAGTCAAGATCGCGACCGCCATCGCACTCATCCAGCACGGCTACGTCGGGGGGATCGGCCGTCACCCAGGTTTCCTGGTCCTCGACTCGCCGTCCGCCGAGGAAATGCCGGAAGAGGACCTCGCCACCATGGTTAAAGCACTGCGGGACGTCGCGGGCGAGGCGGAGATGCAGATCTTCGTCGCTACCCGCAACGCTGCCCCACTCGTCGAGCTTCTTCCGGATGCCAACCGGGTTGTCGCGGAGGGTAACTCCTACGTGTGGTGAGAAGCTGGGTGGGTTAACCGCGGACGAGAGGAATGCTATGAGCGGCGGTGCGGCCGTTGAGCTGGAGGGAGACCTCACGGAGTTGCTTTCGGCAGGCTCGGGAGGACCGCCTTCCGAGGGCGCTTTCGCCACACTCGGTGGCTGGGAGCGACTGGCTCGGGACGCCGCTGATCTCGCCGATAGCCCAGTGCTGCCGCCGCTGGTCCACTTGGTCGCGCACGAGGCCGCGAACTCAAGCGGCCGAACCAGCAGCTACTCGGAAGCCATGCGCCGCGTGTCGACCGCTGTCACCTCCACCACGAACCCGGTCATCCTCTCCGACAGTCTGGAGGCTCTGCTCACTAGCGGACCGGCGCTGAACGAGGTTGGCGCGGTTCTGGCCAAGGCCCTAGAAGACGCTGTACACGAATTCCTCAACTTGCCGGATCCGGACAACCGCGCCGCCCTGCGAGCGGCAGACGCCCTCGAGGCCCGCACCCGGCTTGCCCTGTGCGAGATCGGATCGCCATTCGCGTTGTTGGCTCTTCTGGAGCGCTTCGACGCGCCGATGCCCAAGCCGCTCGGCACCGCGGTCGTCCGCGCCATCAGTGTCGCCGTCGACCACTGGCCACACGCCGCGAGCCTCGCCGGCGTCGTACGCCTCGTTGCTGGGATTGACGCACCAGTCGGCCGGTCACGTCCAGGCGCCGATCCTGAAGACATCGCCTCCGACGCCGCGTGGGTGCTGGCGGGAATCGAGCTGGTCGGCGCACTCCGCGCCACGGACCTGCTGGTCATGCTGCGCAACCTCGAAGCGTCCGCCGGGTACTTGCGGGTCGCCTGGGACACTTACGAACGTGAAGACGCCAGCATCCTCTTGACCGTGGTCGAAGTGCTGTGTGCGCTCCTCGACGAGTCTTCGCCGAGGCCGGATGTAGGGGCCCTGTCGACCTCCCAGCTCGAACCACTCGCCTTGGCCGACCTGATTGAGCGGGTTCGTCGGATCAATGTGACGGCTATGGGCCTCAACCACTGGTACGGGGATCCGAAGCAAGCAGCATTGCTGGCGTGGACTCAGTTGGCCGACGACCTGGGCCGGCTCCGGGAGGAGTTCGAACGAGACAGCTTCTATAAGGCCGAGGTGGTCGTTGACGACCTGCTCCAGATCTACGTGGGCTCGCGCTCCACCGCGGTGGTCTCCCACGAGGAGGACATCGACGGCCTGCTCAGGCTCGTCCAGCCGGTCATCGAATCGGGATTCGCCAGGACCGCGGGCCTGCTGAGCAACCTTGAAGATCACACCCACGCCTTGGAGCAGGAAGCCGCAACCGCGGTGGGTGACCGCGCACGCAAGGTCGCCGAGAAGCTCGCCGCCGCGCAGGCGGTCCTTCAGGCGGCGAAGGCGCAAGCATTGGCCGGTGCAGGGCCGGGAAAAGGCGGTAGCGGCACGGCGACCGCGTCGCTGCCGCAGCCACTCAACCAGTTGGTCCTACCCGGATCCACGGCCGCGGTCGAACTCGCTGAGAAGCTGTCACCCGAAGCCCTCGCCGAACTGGCCAAGGTGGTCAACGACGCTACCATCGGCAGGCACAGCCTCAACCTGGTCGAGGCGGAGGTATACGCCAAGCTCCAGACTTGTTTGGAAGCCAGCCCCGACTACGCCGGAGAGCCAAAGGATGCCGTCGACGACGTCCTCCGGCTGATCATCCAGTTCGTCAGCTCACGGACCAACGCCCAATCGGACCTGTATCCGTACCTGTTCGACCCGAAGGCCGTCGAAGCCGACATCCACGAGGATCTTTACAACTATCTGAAATCCAGCAGCCTTGGCGCGATCACCGAGTTCGAGGTCCAGCACGTCGGCGGCGGCCGGATCGACCTGAGAATTAGGTTCAACGGATTCAGCGTCTGCATCGAGATGAAGGTCGATTCGATGAAACAGGCCTTGAGCGACAAGCAGGCGTACCTCAAGCAGGCGATTACTTATCAAACCACGGATATCCGGATCGGATTCCTGGTCTCGCTGCGCCACAAGGCATTCGATCCCACCGGAGCGCCGCCACACCTGAGTGCGCTCATCGATCACACGGTGTTCGACGTGCCTGGCGACTCGTTCCCAAGGCACATCGTCACCGTAGGGGTTCCCGGCAGCCGAACAAAACCGTCAGAAATGAAGTAGGTCGTACTTGCACCCTTGATATCAAGCTAGTTTGACGACAGCTTTTCCGATAATGTTCTCACGTCGAGCGATCTCCGCAGGCGGGCCCGCACCGGAGACGCGGATGCCCCCAATTTTCCCATTCGTGCCAGCGATCGGATCAGCACGAGCTCCCGCGAGACTCGCAATCTCATCCACCTGCGCGCATCATGTCCTCGAGCGCAGCCACATTCGCCGTGTTGGCGGCGCGGCGCTTCCGGTAGTGGCGCTCGGCGACCTGCCGACTGTTACCCAACTGGTCGGCGATCGCCGTTGTCGGCAAGCCCGCTTCGTCGAGGACGGTGCCGACCGTCTTACGGAACACGTGGCTGGTCACCCACTCGTACCCTACTGCGGTCACCGCCTCGCTGAGCCGGTTGATGACGTTAGACGGGTCGAGGAAGCCGCCAGCGAAGGAGGCGAAGATCGTGCCGTCCGCTGCCGCGATCCTGCGTCGTTGCAGAACCGGCAGGGCCCACGCCGGTACACCGAGAACGAGCTCATCCTGGTTGCCCTTGCGCTGGGGACGGCGGACCAGACCGGCTCCGGCGACACGAATGATGTGGTGGGTCGCCGCCACGGTCTTGGCGTCGAGGTCGATGTCGGTGCCGAGGATCGCCAACGCTTCGCCGATCCGGACGCCGGTGGCGAGCATGATCTCCATCAGATCCGCCAGGTCCAGCCAGAGCTGGCCGCGGGGGCCGAGAGGTCGGCCGCAGGCGTCGGTTTGGCGGGTCAGTGCGTACGCGCGCAGCTTGGCGAGCAAGTCGACGCGTTGTTCGGCGGTGAGCGCTTCCACCTTCTTCTGCTCGCCGTTGCGTGTCATCCGGCCGATTTTTCGGACCGGGTTCTCGTCCATGGCGCCGTGCCTGACCGCGTAGTCGCACGCGCCCGACATCGCGGCCTTCAGGGTCTTCGCGGTGTCGTAACTCTTCTTCTTCCGGGCGTCCCTGATCACCTTGCTGCAGCGGGTGACGTTGACCTCGCAGCACTGCAACTGCCCCAGCGGGGGGGTCGCCCAGTTCTTGAGCACACTGCGGTAGAGCCGGACGGATGTCGGCGAGAAATTTCCCAAACTTGCCTCTTCGTCGAGCTCATCGAGGTACAGGGTGATTACTTCCTCAAATCGGGTCGACCGGCTTATTTCTCCGTCGGTCGACTTCGTCGTGAGGTCGCCGAGAGCTTCCTTCAGCCGCTTGATGGCCAGGTCCTTGCCGACCGCTTGCCGGCGCACCCGCTGCAGGGTTCCGTCGCTTGTCCTGAAGTAGGTGCTCGCGCGATAGCGCACACCCTGCCTCTTGGTTTTGGGTAGCTTCTCGACCGCGATGACGCCGTAGGCGCCTATCGGTGTCGACAGCCTGCCCACAGCAAAACTCCTTCAAAGAGTCAGTTACGAGATGATTCGAGCGCTTCGAATTTTTGATCGACATTGACGCTAGCATCCCTGACACGAGCGCAGGTAGCGGTCTAATTCGAAATCAGGAACCAGGTAATACCGCCCTGCTTTCAGAGACTTAATACTGCCTTTATGAATTAGGTCGAGTACTGTCTCGTAGGGAATTCCGAGTTGCGCCGCGACTTCCCTCGGCGTCCAGGCGCGACGCGACAACCGTTCCTCGCTCATGGCATGCACCTCCTTAATGCCGACCACCGCACGGTCGCGATGGCAGCACATCCCGGGTCTTCGTTCTGGTGGCGCGTCCGCGAGGCGGGCGCGTACAAGCCGGCGACGGCTGCCGGTTTATGCGCTGGGTGGTACTCAGGCTGTCGACGAGGGTGCGCCGCCACGCCAGTGCGTATGGCAGGCAGTTCGCCTCACTTCGATGGCCGGGCGCGCAGCCGGGTTCGCGGCGGCCACGGGCGCTCCACGCCATCGAGTCCGCGCTCGCGAGGACGTCGCCGAAGCGCCGGAGTCCTGAGGTTTTGACGCCGAAGCCGTGCAGTCGTAGTCCTCGTTCGGCCAGGGCGCGGACGATGTCGTCGACTTCCTGGCTGGCTCGGCGCCGGCACACGCTGCCCAGCCCGACGAGCCGTTGCGCGGCCAGGTCGACGTCGTGACGTTCGTACAAATCGGCACAGCGCTGGTAGTCGGCGACGGTTTGGCCCTGCAAAACCAGGATGAACGACAGCTCGGGCTCCAGCTCACGCAGCTGCAGGTAGCTGTCGACAGTGCGCCGCTGATGGCCAGCGACGGTGAGGCCGGTGCGGGCCAAGATCTCCGGTTCGGTCATCCAGTCCTGTGGCGCTGCCCAGTCCAGACTGCCGATCTCCGCCCGGTAGCGGCGGCCCGCCCTGACGTAGGCGTCCGGAGTGGTGCGCCACCGCCCATGGATCGTCAGCTCGGTAAATCCGCCGGAGTCCAGAGCCCACGGTCCTTGGGCTCGCGGCATCGTCTTGCGGCCGGCGAGGCGGCGGTGCGAGACGAACAGGCGGACGCCGAGCGGCCGGGCGAGCCATGCTGGCTGATGCGTTACCAGGTAGAACTTCATCGAGCCGCCAGCCGCAACCGCGTCGCTCGGGCAACCGCCTGTGCGCCGACCGCGACCGCCGTCGCCGAGGTTTTACCGGCGACTTGGCCGGTAATCGGTGCCCAGGTGCCGAAGGCCAGCGGGACGAACACGACGCTGTCAACTACGAGGCCGGCGGCATTCGAGCCGATCATCGCGAGTGCACGCCTTCGCCGGCGCGTCAGCCGGGCGTAGATGTACGCGTCGGTGGTTTCCGACAGGAGAAAGGCGAGAGCACTGGCGGCCGCGACGGCCGGGGATCCCAGCAGCCATGACAGACCGGTGCCGCAGCCGATCGCCACGGCGACCCCGATTGGGCCGAACGCCTCGTGCACGTGATCTCGGATTCCGAGGGCCGCTCCAGCGCACACGGCTCCGACCGGGACAGTGAGCAATGCCAGGTCGAGCGTCGCGCCCGACGTGGCGGCGACGTTCGTCGCGAGGATCACCCGACGTAGCCGAACGCAGCCGCTGATCGGCCCCGGCGTGCTGCACCTGCTGGATCACCAAGGCAGTCCGTCACCGTGCCCGGCCTTGCCGTGGTCATGCCGTTCGCCAGCGCAACGGAGCAGCATGCGGCTTCTCGGCGGTCCTGGAGGACGCGTGGTCGACCACGGGTGGGGCGACTTTGCGGAAGACGATGACGTCCTCGTGCGCGATCAGGTGCAGCGGCAGACCGGCCTCGCGTTGCTTGCGGATGAAGTCGCGCTGGAAGAAGCTGCCGCGCACGACCAGATCGTTTTCCGCGACGCGGGCCAGGAGGGCGACGCACCGTTCGACCGGGTCGAGGCCGGCCGCGACGCCGCAGTTGATCACCTGGGACGGGAGGTCGATCAGCTCGGCGTGCTCGCGCCACGGCCGGACCGTGATCACCACGTGTCCGCCCGGGCGCAGCACGCGCGCGCAGGCAGTGAGGATGCGGGTGAAGCCGACCAGAAGGCGGTGATGGCCGATATTGGCGAGGTTGCCGCGGTCGAGCGCGCTGCCGTAGCGGTAATGGCGCTTACTGACCCTCCCATCAGCGGTCTCCCGGTCCGTCTTGACCAAGCCGTGCACCGACGGCCCGTACGGCGGGGACGTCACCACCAGCGCCACCCGGCCGACGCACTTGTCCGGCAGGAGCATCTCGAGCTGGCGGGCATCACCGCGGATGACCTGGCCGTCGTGATCGTGCCCGCGCTTGCAGGCGAAGCGCAGGTTTGCGCGGGCGATGTCGGCCCAATGCGGCTCGTATTCGACGCCGACCGCTCGGCGGCGGAGGTCGATCGCCTCGACCAGGGTGGTGCCGATCCCGCACATCGGGTCCAGGACGAGGTCGCCGGGCTGCGTGTAGTGCTCGATGGCGTGCGCGGCGACGGCGGGCAGCATCTTGGCCGGGTGCGCGGTCGACTCCGGCACGTACCGGCCCTTGCGCTGCGCGGCCGGCGAGGTCTGCGCGGTCGCCCACACCGACAGCGGCAAGCCGCCTTCGCCCGTCGGCGCGCCGACGGATGGGTCGGTGTCGAGGGCGTCGATCAACGCCCTCGACAGCGGCATGGTCGGTTCGTCAGCCAGAGACGGCGGCGCGGTGGTCATGGTGACGCTCCTGGGTTCCGGGCGGCTGCTCATCGGAGGTCCTCGGACGGCTCGACGTCGGCGCGGGCCTGTGCGAAGACGAGTACGTCCCCGTGCACGCGTGCGTGCACGGCTCCCGATCCGGGGTTTCGCGCGCTGTGGTCGCCGTGCTTGTCGTCGGGCTCGGGCGGCGGCTGCAAGCGACCGTTCTTGATCGGGACGTGCAGGGTGATGATGTGCTGCAGGTAGAGCAGGTCGGCGTTTTGCGCGGCGGCGATGAGCGACTCGGACGGGTCGGTCAGCCGGCCGGTTGACCAGTTGCTGGAGGTGTAGACCGCGAAGACCCCGCCGAAAGTGAGCGCGCGAGCCGCCACGAGCGTGAACGTCTCGATCGAGCCGTTAGCTCCGAGTTCCGGACGCAACGAGGTGATGACCAAGTTGCTTCGCTGTACGTCGCGTGCGGCGCGGTCTTCGAGGTCCGCGGTGACGCTCTCCGATGAGGAGGTCGTCGGTACGAGCTGCCGCACCGCGGCGTCGTGGCGAAGCGCGCGCACGGCCTGATGCGCTGCCGTCAGCTCGTCGTCAGCTTCTCGTTCCGCGTCCGCCCTCGCGGTCGGCCACGGCGCGAGTACGACTCGATCTTCAGGGGCGGAGAAGCTCGTGGTGATGGCTTCGATGATCGGCACGGGCCAGGTGGCAGTCGGGCCGATCGGCTCAGGCCCGGCTGTCCATACGGTCGGCGGGATCGGCGCGAGTTCGCGGATGCGGTTCGCGGGTTTGGTCGTCTTCGTGGAGCGGCGCGGCCGCGTGCTTGTGCCAGCGGGGTCGGGTGCGCCCGGGTAGGGGATGCCGTTGGCGGGTCGGGGGCGGTGTGGGCGGGTCGAGTCGTCGCGGTCGGACGGTCGGTTGGCCGGGGACGGCGTACGTCGGGTCACGGGCGGAACCTCCGGATGCGGGTCACCGACCGGACGGGTCGGTGACCTTCTGCGCGGTCGCCGGCTAACTCCGAAGACGAGGTCGGCAAGAGACACTGCCGCGCCGAAAACGAGTTCTCAACGGACCTCAGGCCGGGCCGCGACGAGCGTGACACCGCAGGTCTGGAGCTCAGTTCGACCCGCGCATTTCGGCCCGCGCACGCAGGCATGACGTGGCTCTGAAGCGGTTCTGACACGGCTCTGACCTGGGCTTGAAGCGGTTTTGATGCGGCCTGGCGGGCTTCCTGGCGACGTCACTTTCCGCTCGCTCAGGAGTGCCGTCATGGATCAGCCCACCGCACCGCAGAAGCCCGTACCCCGGCCCGCCGCTGCGCGACCTCGCGCCGAGCTCGGCGTGTTCGACACCGCCCGCGCCGCATTCGCCTGGCTCGTCACCGGCCCGCACCCGGTCGCCCTCGACGGCCGGAAGGTGAGCGGTCTCCCGGCGCGGCTGGTGCCGCTCGATGAGGTGGGCGCGCTGACTGTCTCCAAAGGATGTCCACAGGAGACCCGGGACGCGGTGTGGACCGCGCTCGTGACCCGCTCCCGTGCCGAAGCCGGCACGTGGACGGTCGCCTGCGTCGGACTCGCGCTGCCGGTGCTGCTGCCGGTCGCCGCGAAGCTGACCAACCGGTTCCGCGGCGAGGTCCACGACATCCACGCCGCGGTGCTGACCGGATTCCTCGAAGCCCTGGTCGACGTCGATCTCACCCGGCCGGCCATCCTCGTGCGGCTGCGCTGGGCCGCCTACCGCGCCGGCCACCGCGCCTTGCGCGAGGCGCTCGACGCCGCGGCACCGGTCGCCGACCTCGGCGCACGCGCCCCCGCAACCGAGCAGGCTGGCGGACACCCGGATTTTGTTCTGCTCGCCGCGGTCGAGGCCGGCGTCCTGACTTCCGCCGAGGCCGCGTTGATCGGTGACACGCGCTTTGGCGAGCTGTCGCTGGCCGAGGCCGCGCGGGCGCGCGGTCAGGCGTACAAGGCGACCCAGCAAGCGCGCCATCGCGCCGAACGCAAGCTCGCCGACTACCTCGACACCGACCTGCCAACGCGACGCGCACGGCCGCGCAGCAGCAGCCGAGGGCCGGAGAAGACGCAGCGGCCGATGTCTCCCCGCTCACCGAAATCCGGAGTTGGTGACCGCGGGACGCGAGTGCCCGCGCGTCCTCGCCCATCCCGGTCCACTTCGGAACCGGGCGCCGTTCAGGAGGCGTCCTCATGCGACTGATCTCGCGCCGCCCCGGCCATCACACCCCCGCCCTGCGCCCGCCGAACCGGCGCAACCACCGGGCGTCCGTCCGGCTGACGGCTCGTGCGGTGAGCTGCCGGCGGACTGAATTTGTGCCGGAAGCTCCGATGTCTACGCGACGACCACGTCGCCCGGTTTTGCTGCTCGGCTGCACGCTGGCCGCCGCGGCGCTGCTGCTCGGCGGGTCGACCGCGCATGCGGAGACCGTGCAATATGTCGCGCTCGCGCAGTCGGTCGACCAGGTTTTGTCGAACATCCGGACATGGATCATGGGCATCCTCGCCGGCGTCGCGCTCGTGTTCCTCACCATCGGCGGACTCCGCTACCTGATGGCCTCCAACGACCCGGGCGAAATCGAGAAAGCCAAGGGCGCGTTCAAGGCAGCCGGCATCGGGTTCGGGCTCGCCGCCCTCGCGCCGCTCGTCGTCGAAATCCTCAAGACGATCGTCGGCGGGGTGTAGCCGATGTCCGCCCCCACACCACGCCGCACGGTCGCACCCAGTGCACCAGCCTTGGCACGTCGTCCGCGGCGCGCCGTGTGGCTCGCCATCGTCGTGGCGCTGCTGGCGACCGTGCGGAGCACGGTCGCCACCAGCGCGGCCACCGCCGGTCCGCAGCACATCGCCGCGGCGCAGGTCGACCCGCCGCTGCCGCTCCCGCCCGGCGCGAGCTGCGCACCGGGTTCGGCCGAACCGGCCTGTCACCTTCCGAGCGCAAGCTCGGCGCCGTCGATTCCGGCGACGCCCTTGCCGCCGCTTACCGCGCTGCCGTCTCCGCCGCCGTGTTTCCCCGGCTCTCTTACGCCGGAGTGCGCGCCACCGGCCGACACCACCGCGCCGTGTCAGGGACCGAATTGCATCCCGCAGCCGTCCACCCTCGTCCCCGCTACGCAGCCGCCGGCGCCGGTACCGAACCTGCCGGGAGATGGCGCCGAGTGCGGACTGACCTCGCTGACCGGGTGCATGGTCGTCGCGGCTGGCGCGTTGTTCGCCGCCGTTGTCGCCGCGGGGCTCAACCCGTTGCTGGATCTGCTCGGCAAGACGCTGCTGACCACTCCCGAGCCGGACCAGCTGCCCGGCCTGGGTGCGGTCTGGACCGGCTCGTGGCACATCCTGCTCACCGCCTACGTGATCTTGGTGCTGCTGGCAGGGCTAATCATCATGAGCTACCAGACGCTGCAGGCCCGCTACGCCGTCAAGGAACTCGCGCCCCGGCTCATCGTCGGTTTCCTCGCCGGCACGCTGTCGCTGTTCTTGGTGACCAAGGGCATCCAGGTCGCCAACGCGCTGTCGGCCGCGGTGCTGGGCGAGGGCACCGATCCGGCGCAGATGACCGGCAGCCTGATCACGATGGTGCAGGGCTCCCTGCACGGCGGCGGCATCTTCCTCGGCATCCTCGGGCTGGGCCTGGTGGCGATGCTGCTGGTCCTGCTCGTCGTGTTCGTCGTGCGGGTGATCGTAACGATCCTGCTGATCGCCGCCGCACCGATCGCGCTGATGCTCCACGCGCTCCCCCACACCGAAGGCATCGCCTACCTCTGGTGGAAAGGCTGCGGCGGCGTATTGGCCATCCAAGTCGGACAGTCGCTGACGCTCGTGGTCACGGTGAAAGTCTTCTTCGCCCCGGGCGGGTTCACGATCTTCGGGCCGAGCATCTCCGCGCTGATGAACCTGCTGCTGTGCATCGCGCTGATGTACGTGCTGATCAAAATACCGTTCTGGTTCCTCGCCCCGCTGCGCTCCGGACGCCCCTCGATGCTCGGACGGATCGCGCGCGGCGTCATCGCCTACAAGTCGATGGGTCTGCTTGCCGGCGCGGGCGCAGCCGGCAGCCGCGGCACCTCGCGCGCACGCATCGGTGGGTCGAGCGCACTGCCGGATCCGCCGGCGACGCGGTCCGGGCAGTTCATGCTGCCGATGAAACTGCGCCGCACCACCAGCGCGGCCCGAACCTCACGCCGAGGATGGGACGAACTCCCCCGCGCCGGCGCGCTCGACGGAACGCCCGTCCCGGGCCAGCTGTCACTGTTCACCAGCCGAACCGGCGACTCGACGATCCGGGCGAACCCTCGTGCACTGCCGCTGAAGGATCTGCCGAACCCGCTGCCCGCGGACCAGCGCGGCTTGCCGATGACCGTGCGCCGCGATCCCGACCGAACCCCGCGACGCTCGCTGGCCGACGACCTCGCCGCACCGACGCCGACCACGCGCCCACCGCGGCAACCGGGACTGCTGACGCCGGACGGACGGGTCAGCCGCAACGCGCGACCGCCCGCGAAGCTGCCCAACGCGCTGATCGCGCCGAGCGCGGGCATGCTGCCGATCCACCTGCCACCACAGACTCCGCGGCACACGCGACGCAGCCTCGCCGACGAGCCCAGCAGGACCATCCGCACGCCGCAGACCGGGCCAGGCCTGATCACGCCGTCGGGGCAGATCAACCGCGCGGCCCGCGCTCACCGTCGTCTTGCGCCCGACGCGTTCAGCGGCAACCGGCCACTCGCATCCGGGCAGTACCCCCTCCCGCTCGGCCTCCGGCGCCAGCCGAAACCCCAGCACCCGACACCGCCGGCGTCGGTGCGGAAGCCGGTCGGCACGCAGTTGCCCCTGCCGCTGGACCTGCCGCCGCGACGCCGCCGTCCCAAGTCGAAGTGAGGTAGCGAGGTCATGTCCCGTCCCGTGCGCATTCCCGCCGACGTCGACCGCCCCGACCGCGTGCTCGGCCCGCTCACCGCGCGGCAGCTGGCGATCCTCGGCGTCACAGGCCTCCTGCTCTACGCCCTCTACGGCGCCACCCGCACCGTGCTCCCGGTGCCGCTGTTCCTGCTCGTCACGGCCCCGATCGGGCTCGCGGTCACGGTGCTCACGCTCGGCCGCCGCGACGGCGTTCCCCTCGACCAGCTGGTGCTGGCCGCGCTGCGCCAGCGCCTCACCCCGCGCCGCCAGGTGTCGGCCCCGGAGGGCGTCCGGCCGGTGCCAGCATGGCTCGCCGGGGAGCACACGCGAGACGACGTGGCGCCGATGCCGCTGGAGCTGCCCGCGCGCGGTGTCGAGGACGGGGTCACCGCCGGCGTCGTCGATCTGGGGGCCGACGGGCTCGCGGTGATCGCCGCGTGCTCGACGGTCAACTTCTCCCTGCGGACCCCCGCCGAGCAGGAGGCACTCGTCAGCTCGTTCGCGCGGTACCTGCACTCGTTGACCGCGCCGGTGCAGTTCCTGGTTCGGGCCGAACGGCTCGACCTCGCCCCGCAGATCGACGAGCTGCGCGCCCGGGCGGGCGGACTCCCCCACCCCGCGCTCGAATCCGCCGCCCACGACCACGCGAACTTTCTCGCCGAGCTCGGCCGGCACGCGGACTTGCTGCGGCGCCAGGTGCTGCTTGTGCTGCGCGAACCGACACGGTCGCCGGTCACGGGCAGTATCACCTCGACCGTGCGGCGCCTCCGGAGCCAACCCGACGCCATCCCGGTCGATCACGGCGCGCGCCAGGCCGCCGAACAGCGGCTCGCCCGCCGCCTCGCCGAAGCGGTCGAGCTGCTGACCACGGCCGGGATCGCCGTCACCGCCCTCGACGCCTCCACTGCAACCGGCGTGCTGGCCGCGGCCTGCAACCCCGACACCTTCCTCCCGCCCTCGGCTGCGCTGGCCGGCGCCGACGACATCGTCACCGCCGCTTCGCTGACCGACCTCTACGACGACGACAGCGAAGGCAGGTAAGCGCGATGTCCCGCACCCAGCACCCGGGTTCCGCTGCGGCGTTTACGCCGGACTCGCTGTCGATCGGCGCACGGCACCTGGAGGTCGGCAACGAGTGGGTCGCCTCCTTCGGCGTCACCGGCTACCCGCAGGAGGTCTACCCCGGCTGGCTCGCCCCGCTGCTGACCTACCCCGCCCGGCTCGACGTCTCCGTCCACGTCCAGCCGGTCGACCCCGTCACCGCGGCCAGCGGCCTGAAGAAGCAACGCGCCCGGCTGGAATCCTCGCGCCGCCACCACGCGCGCCACGACCAGCTCGACGACCCCGACCTCGACGCCGCGGCCGACGACGCCGCCGACCTGTCCCGGCGGATCGCCCGCGGCGAAGGCCGGCTCTTCAAGTTCGGCCTCTACCTCACCATCCACGCACCCGAAGAGCAGGCGCTCGCCGAGGAGGTGTCGACGCTGCGGTCGTTGTGCGCCTCGTTGCTGCTGGACGCCAAACCCGCGACTTACCGGTCGCTGCAGGGGTGGGTCACCACGTTGCCGCTCGGGCTGGACTCGCTAGGTCTGAAAAGGACGTTCGACACCGCCGCCGCGTCCGCCGCGTTTCCCTTCACATCACCCGACCTGCCCGCAGTCGATCCGACGTCGACCTCGCCCAGCGGCGTGCTCTACGGCTACAACGTCGGCTCCCAGGGCCTGGTGCACTGGGACCGATTCGCCTGCGACAACCACAACTCCGTCGTCCTCGGCCGGTCAGGCTCGGGCAAGTCCTACCTGGTCAAGCTGGAGACGTTGCGGAGCCTGTACCGGAATATCCAGGCGTTCGTCATCGATCCCGAGGATGAGTACACCCGCCTCGCCGAGCAGGTCGGCGGTGCCTACGTCCACCTCGGCGCTGGAGGTGTCCGGCTTAACCCCTTCGACCTGCCCATTCACATCACCGCCTCCGGACGGCGAACCGCCCCGCAGGACGCGCTGAACCGGCGTGCGCTGTTCCTGCACACCGTGCTCGCCGTGTGTCTGGGCGCCGAGCTGGCCGCCGGCGAACGCGCCGTACTCGACACCGCGATCCTCGCGACCTACGCGAACGCCGGCATCACCGACGACTCGCGCACCTGGACGCGGCCTGCGCCGTTGATGCGGGACCTGCGCGACACCCTCGCGGCCACCTGCGATGTCGTAGCCACGGACCTCGCCGCTCGGCTGCACCCGTTCGTCGACGGCGCCTTCGCCGACCTGTTCGCCGGGCCCACCACCACGACACCCGAGGGACACCTCGTCGTGTTCTCCCTGCGGGACCTGCCCGACGAGCTCAAGGCGATCGGCACCTTGCTGACGCTGGATGCGATCTGGCGGCGAGTATCGAACCCCGCCGACCGTCGCCGGCGGCTGGTGGTCGTCGACGAGGCGTGGCTGCTGATGCAGTCACCGGAAGGCGCGAAGTTCCTGCACCGGATGGCAAAGACCTTCCGCAAGCACTGGGCCGGGCTTACCGTCGCCAGCCAGGACATCGAAGACTTCCTGCGCAGCGACCTCGGCCGCGCGATCGTGGCCAACGCCGCCACCTCCGTGCTGCTGCGCCAGTCCCCGCAAGCGATCGACCAGATCGCGGCGACCTTCAACCTCTCCGAAGGCCAACGCCAGTTCCTGCTCACCGCCGAGCGTGGGCAAGGTCTGCTCGGCTCCGGCACCGAATGGGTCGCCTTCCAAGCCCTCGCCTCGCCGACGGAAAACGTCCTCATCACCACCGACCCCGCTGAACTCGCCGAGATCGCCCAGGACTTCGGCGACCCCGCGATGGACGACGTCGTCGACCTCGGCCCGGAGGTCGCCTCGTGATCCGGAACGAGGGATGGGTCGGCGGATACCTGACCGATCCGTGGGGCGCGGTGCACCGGCTGCTCGCCGGCGTCATCGACGAGGCGGTGAGCTGGACACCGATCGTCCTTCCGGTGCTCGCGCTCATCGCGGCGGGCCAGGCCGTTGGTCGGCGCTGGTGGCGGAGCCGGTGCCACGCCGCGCTGCTCGCCGACGCGCGGTGCGTCACTGTGCTCGCGCCGCCCACCGTCGATCCCGCCGGAGGCGTCCTGCTGTGGTCCAACCTCGTCGGCCTGCTCCGCCCGAGCTGGCGACGCTGGTTCACCGGCCAGCCGCACCTCGCGTGGGAATACCGATTCTCCGAACACGGCGTCACCCTGCAGCTGTGGGTCCCGGGCGTGATCCCGCCGGGCCTGGTCGAGCGCGCGGTCGAAGCTGCGTGGCCGGGCTGCCACACCCGGACCATTGCGGCCGAGCCGCCGCTGCACGAAGCCAGTACCGGCCGACGGCCGGTCACGGTCGGCGGCCAGCTGCGACTCGCGCGACCCGAAGCGCTGCCGATCCGCACAGGGTTCGACGCCGACCCGATCCGCGGCCTGCTCGGCGCCCCGGTCGGCCTCGGCCGCGACGAATACGCCAGCGTGCAGATCCTCGCCCGACCGGCCACCGGCCGGCGAGTCAGCCGAGCACGCCGCGCCGCGCGCCGCGTCCACGCCGGCGCGTCCGGTCGGCTCGGCGGTCGCGTCCTCGACCTGCTCACGCCGGGCGCGTCGGCAGCTCGTTCGGGGCGGTCACGTGATGCGCAGCGGATCAGCCGGGATCCGCAGCTGTCGCTGGAGTACTCCGCGCAGAACCGGGCGATCGTCAGCAAGCAGCGTGGCTCGCAGTACGAGGCCGTCGTCCGCTACGCCGTCACCACCCATCTCCCGGCCGACGCCGCCGACGCCGACGTCCGGCGGACCCGGGACACCGCTCGCGGCCGTGCGCACGCTCTCGCCGCGAGCTTCGCCGCCTACACCGAGCACAACCACTTCCACCGCGTCCGCCTGCTCCACCCAGCTCAAGCCCTCGGCACTCGACGCCTTCATCGCGGCGATCTGCTCTCCGTGCCGGAGCTGGCCGCGCTCGCCCACTTGCCGGTCGACGCCGAGATCCCGGGCATCGAGCGCGCCGGCGCCAAGGCCGTCTCGCCACCGCCGGGCGTCGCGGTGCCCGGGCCCGAGGTCAAGCCGCTCGGCGTCGCCGACAGCGGCCACGCCCGCCCGGTCGGGCTGCGCGTGCCCGACGCCCGCCACCACCTGCATGTGCTCGGCGCCACCGGCTCCGGGAAGTCGACGCTGCTCGGGAACCTGATCCTCGATGAAGCGGACGCCGGCCGCGGCATCGTGCTCATCGATCCCAAGGGCGACCTCGTCACCGACGTCCTCTCCCGGCTCCCGCGCGAGTCCGCGGACCGCGTCGTGCTCTTCGACGCGGATTCTCGACAGCGGCCACCGTGCCTCAATCCGCTCGAGGGTGGTGAGACCGACCGCGAGGTCGACAACCTCGTGTCGGTGTTCCGCCGCGTGTACTCCGCGTTCTGGGGTCCGCGGACCGATGACCTCATGCGCGCCGCCTGCCTGACCCTACGTGCCCAGGAGGGCGTGCCCACGCTCGCCGACCTGCCCAAGCTGCTGACCAGCGAGGCCTTCCGGACGCGGATCACCTCCGGGCTGACCGACCCGGTGCTCGCCGGGTTCTGGGAGTGGTACGACGAGCTCACCGACTCCAGCCGCAGCCAGGTCATATCCCCGCTGATGAACAAGCTCCGCGCCTTCCTACTGCGACCGTTCGTCAAGGACGCCATCGCCGGCGGCCGATCCACCGTCGACATGAGCCAGGTTCTCGATAACGGCGGGATCTGCCTAGTCCGGATTCCGAAAGGTTCGCTGGGGGACGAGACGACCCGGCTCGTCGGGTCCTTGGTCGTTGCCCGGACCTGGCAGGCGACCACCGGCCGGGCCCGCGTTCCGCAGCGCGAGCGCCCGGACGCGTCGCTGGTGATCGACGAGTGCCACAACTTCCTCAACCTGCCCTACCCGATCGAGGACATGCTCGCCGAAGCCCGCGGGTTCCGGCTGGCGATGACGCTCGCGCACCAGCACCTCGGACAGCTCCCCCGCGAGCTCAAGGAAGGCATCTCGACCAACGCGAGGTCGAAGATCTTCTTCAACGCCTCCCCCGAGGACGCCCGTGAACTCGCCCGCCACACCGCGCCGCGGCTGTCCGAACACGACCTCGCCCACCTCGGCGTCTACCACGTCGGTGCCCGGCTCGTCGTCAACGGCGCCGAAACCGAACCGTTCACCATGATCACCTCACCGATGCGACCCGCCGTGCCCGGGCGAGCCAAGGAGATCCGGTCAGCTCTGCACTGCGTCGATAGGTCCGAGGAGAGTTTCCATCGATCTGCGCTCAAAACAGTGTCACCGAACGGAAGACCAGTCAACGACGACGATCACATAAAGATGGCTCGAACACATCACATCGACCCTCGCCGGATCCAGTAGCAATCAGGTTGCAACAACTCTTGCAAGGTAACGTCGATCCAGCAACGGGAATACAACAAATGGCGCCACCGCCAAAAAAACAGCTAACACAGCCCATAAAGAACCCAAGCTACTGCCGTCTCGCATCAATAAACGCCCAAGGAACGACAGCGCGACAAATATCATGAAAAAGCTAGCAGGCAACAACATCCAGGGATGAAGCACATGACTCGGCTTACCCTTGCCAGGACGACCGAAGGAACGAGGATCTCTGCCATATAAGCGCATCCTCTGGATTCTTCGCTCCTTCTGGCCGAGATCAAGTCTTCTCCACTCATCAACCAGAACTCCACCCGCCTCGCGGATAGCCCTGACGCCCCAGTAGTTCGAAAACAAGCACGACTCGTTGCAAATCATCCCAAGGAGGCTTATAGCAAGCAGGGCCACGGTGCCAGCAGCGGGATACGGGAGCTTGTCAGCGTTGGACACCAACACGGTGATCGACCCAATCAAGAAACCATTCAGCGTCATTAACCAAGTAACCCGCTGTGAGATCAAGTCGTGTTCGAACTTCACTCGCTCAGCAAATAACTCCTCAAGCGGCTTGCCGGACGGAGACAACGCGTCGTTGATGGTCATGATTCGATCATATTTTCACGATCATCCAACCTCAATAACCTTCCCCCTTCTGCCGGATTATCGACACTCTGGATCCGGCGATCGCTAAACTGAACGGAGCAACTGGTGATCACTGTGACCAGTCGGCAGCACATGCTTCGCCAGTGCCGTTCCGGCGGAACCATCACGCGTGCAGCCAACTCGGTGGAACATCAAGCCGCACTCGCCGCGCGCCTCACTGCCCGGGACAAATGGCTCCTGGCCCTGCTCTTCGAGCACCGCGTCCTGACCTCCGCCCAGATCCAGAACGCCGCGTTCCCCTCCAGCCGCTCGACCCGCCAGCGCTTGCGTGAGCTGTACCTCTGGCGCGCTGTCAGCCGGTTTCAGCCCTTCCGGCAGCTGGGCTCCGCGCCGATGCACTACGTCCTCGGACCCGCTGGCGCGGCCGTCCTGGCCGCCGAGCACGGCCTGGAGGTCAAGGACCTCGGCTACCGGCACGACCGCGCGATGGCGATCGCCCACAACCAGCGTCTCGCCCACACCGTCGGCGTCGGCGACTTCTTTACATCCCTGATCGCGCGCAGCCGACGGCGTGACCCTGTTCGGAGTGGTGAGGGGGTCACGGCGTGGTGGTCGGAGAGCCGCTGTGCCCGCCACTTCGGCGACCTCGTCATTCCGGACGCCTACGGCCGCTGGTCCAGTGCCGCCGGTGAGCTGGAGTTCTTCCTCGAGTACGACACCGGCAGCGAGTCGCTGACCAAGGTCTCCCGCAAGTTGCTCGCCTACGCCCGGCTCGCGGACTCCACCGGCATCGCCACCCCGGTGCTGTTCTGGCTGCCGACCAGCCGCCGCGAGGCCGGCGCCCGTTCCGCGCTCGCCCGCATCCACGCCGACCTCGACCAGACCGCCGACGTCCCCGTCGCCACCGCAGCCACCGACCTCCTCGACTCGGGCGCACCGTGCCCGAGTCCGGCCGACAAAATCTGGCTCCCGCTCAACGCGAGGTCCTCGAAGCGAACTTCGCCGCGGTACGCACTGGGCGAGCTGACGCGCGCCTGGCCGAACCTTGCCCCGGCGGCGACCTCCGAGCCCGACGAAGCGAGCTACTCGACGTCCGGCCAGGCCGTTGCCTACCGGCTGCCGCCACCTTCGTCCATCCCGCCGGACACCACACCCAGCCGAACTCGCCGTCCCGGGTCCTGATCACGCGCGGAGGACTCATGGGATCGAAGATCGCCATCGGCGTTGTCGTCGTGCTCGCGACGTTGCCGGTGCTGCTCGGAGCCGTACCGCAGGCCGTCGTCACCGCGCTCACCGGGACCGGGAGCACAACCTGCACACCCAGCGGGAGAACTGCCGGCACTGTCCCTGGCTTCGGGCCCGACCAGCTCGCCAACGCCGCAATCATCACCTCTACCGGCAAGCAGCTGCAGGTCCCCGAGCCCGGGTGGGTCATCGCGGTCGCGGTCGCCATCCAGGAATCCACCCTGCGCAACCTCGACCACGGCGACCGCGACAGCCTCGGCCTCTTCCAGCAACGCCCATCCCAAGGCTGGGGCACCCCCGAACAGATCATGGACCCGACCTACGCCGCGACGCAGTTCTACCGGCACCTGCAGGCTGTATCCGGCTGGCAGCAGATAAGCCTCAATGACGCGGCCCAGGCCGTCCAGCGGTCCGGCACGCCGGACGCGTTCGGGCAACACCAGTCGACCGCGGAGGCGATCGTGGCCGCGGTCGCCGGAGTGGCCTGCGAGCACACCGGTGCCGGGGACTGCGCGAACATCGCCGCGCCGACCCCTGCCGCGCTCACGGCCATCAACTACGCCTGCGGACAACGCGGCTTGCCGTACGTGTGGGGCGGCAACGGCCCGCTGGACGGCGACGCCGGATTCGACTGCAGCGGCCTGACCCGCGCCTCCTACGGCGCCGCGGGCATCCCATTGCCGCGGACCTCGCGCGAGCAGTACGCCACCGGACCGCACGTACCCGCCGGCGCACCGCTGTTGCCCGGCGACCTCGTCTTCTACGCCACCGCCGGGCGCGTCCACCACGTCGGCCTGTACATCGGCGGCGGCAACATGATCGACGCCCCCGACTTCGGACAGACCGTCAAGGTGGAGCCCTACCGACACCCCGGCGACGACTACGTCGGCGCGACCAGGCCAACCACAACCCGTTGAGGCGTCCGCGTAAGCACTTCTGGGCGATACATGTGTCTTGTTTGGACGATGGCTTGACATGAAGGGGTTGACGGAGCGTCCATAGACATGTAGCCCGAACCACTGGATGCGCACCGGCGGGCGACCGCCCCGGCCGGGGCATGACCATCCACCGCATCTTCCGAGACGGAGCTCGTCATGCCCGAAACCCAGAACCTGTTGTCGAACGACACCAAACCCGAGACCGCGGAAGCGAAGGTACGCCACACGCTCGAAGCCAACCCCGGCACGACAACCGCGAACCTCGCCAAAACTGCCGGAGTTGGACGCTCAACGGCTTCGAAGCTCCTTTCCCGCTGGGCCAAGGAAGGACTGGTCATCCGAACCACCGGCGACGACCAGTCAGTCCCCGTCACGTGGACGCTGCGCGACGAACAGAACGACGACGCTGCCGCCGAAGTCGCAGCAACCGGTGAAGACGTTGCCCCCATGGAAGATCAGAAGAGCGACGCTCCCGCCGGAGACGTCGAGGAACGAGAAGCGGATCCCTCGCCATCGCCTGCCGTCGGCGTCAGCGCTGTCTCCGACCCGGCACCCTCCGGGGACCCGACGGCCGACACACCGAACAAGGAGCGACTGCCGAAGGGCGCGCTTTACGAGCTGGTAAGGGAGTTCCTGCAGGCCCGTCCTGGCGAAGAGTTCGGACCCGCCAAGATCGGCACTGAGTTGGTCCGCTCCAGCGGCGCGGTGAACAACGCCCTGGAGAAGCTCGTCACCAACGGACTGGCGACAAAAACGTGCGAGGCACCCAAGCGCTTCACCTCCACCTGACCGTCAGCTCAACCAAACGGGGGCGGATCACCATCATGGTGATCCGCCCCCGTTGGTACTGGAACCCCGACAGGGAAGGTCAGTGTGTCGCCTGCTGGTTCACCTCAGCCGGATGGGTAAATACGCACTCGTCGTCGCAGTTCTGCGCGCCAGCAGTCGCAATGAACGGACAGTCGCCTCGGTGGGCTTTGGTGAAGGTGACACTACCGTCAGGGCGCTCGAGTATGTGCAGCGCGCCGCCATGGTGGTACGCCCAAACGACGTCGTCCGGGTCGATGCGCTTCTCGCCATCGAAGCCGTAGGTCGTGGCCAGCAAGGCACTGATCGCGCCGTGGACATGGGGTGAAATGATCTGAGTGGTCGGCGGAGCAGCGAGTATTTCGGCGGCCCTACTGAGAAGACGCTCGGTCAGCGGGCCGAGAGCGGTGGCAGCGTGGACGTCTGCGCTCGGTAGCGGCGTGTCGTGCCACCAGTTGCTGGGAGCATCGGCGGCGAGGCTTGTCCACGTCATTTGGTCGCTGAGTACCTCGGCGACAGCGAAGCTCTGGTTGATGTAGTAGTCGCGCTCGACGCGCGCGCGGAGCGTGCGTCCGGCGAACTCGACGACGCGAGTGTGGTGGTAACTGGTGGCGGTAGCGCCGGTGGCTTCATCGCGTTCGGTCATCGAGGCATCCATCGTGATCTCCTCCATATTGGTGTGACATGCTGTTCTTTCGAAGTTCTTTTAGGTCGTCGTGGTCGAGGCGAAACCCAGTAGCCGAGCCAACTCTGGTGCGATCACGGCAGCGCGATCACAAGGGACGAAGAACGACATCTCCACGTACGGCGAACGAGTGTTCAACTGGATGCGCGATTGCCCGTCGTCGAGTCGGCACGAGGTGACGCTCGGCGGCCCGGGCACGAGACGCACTGGCCCGCCGAACTCTTGCGCCAGGTCGAGCGCGGCTGCGCGTTCTTGCGCCAGTCGCTCACGGCGTCGGGCGTTGCGTGCCCGGATGCGGTCAGCCCAGTACCGGTAAGTGGGAAGCACGTCCTCTTCGAGGCGGTCGGCCACTTCCTTGATCGGTGTGCGAGTCTCCACGACCAACGGGCGTGGGCGATAGTCTCTGGGCATGAACCAGCCCGGCGGGTACTTCAGACGAGGGTGGTGGACGTACCCGGCAGGCTCGACCCACCCGGTCGCGAATTCGTCCTCGTCATACGGCAACACGGGTTCGATGGTGTACGCCCACGGCCGCCAGTTCCTTACCGGATCAATGCGAAGGGCATCAACTGCCGGGCCGAGGAGCACCATGCAGCCGTACAAGCTGGTCACGTAGCCGGAGTTGCGCACATAGGTCACCAGGCCCCACGACCCATCCAGCTCGGACGTCAAATCGAGTACTGCGCCGGTGATCCATTCTTGGCGGGTAACCATGTTCTGTTCGCCTTTCCGTTGATGTTCGAGTAGTCAGCGGTGTGGAGGTACACAGGTGCAGCGCCCGACGCGCCTACCGGCGAGCGGTCGCGCGCAATGCCGTGGTCGCGGCGTAGCCGATGGCGCGGGCAGCGGCAGCCGGGTCGGTCAGCACGTGGACGATGGCCCCATCGAGCGGGGTGTCGGTGTCGCTGGTGGTCAGCCACAGCACCGCGCACCCGGACGCGCGCAACCGGTCGAGCTTCCTCTGCCCGTCATGGCGGGGATCGGCGCGGAAGTTGCCGTCGGACACGATGACCACCAGCCGGGCCGCGCCCGGGCGGGACAGGCCGAGGGACCCGTCGAGGGCATCCAGCGCCCGGGGGATGTCCTCGTAGTTGTCGTTGGAGCGGAACTCGGTGACCTCGGCCGGCGGCTTGCCCGGGCGGGTCAGCGGGCGCACGTGGTGCCCGAAGATCACGCTCGCGCTGTCTGCGGGCACCCGAGTGTGCCGGGCGGCGTTGGCCAGGATCCAGGCCGCCGAGGCAACGTGAGCGCGCGCCCAGCCCATCGAGCCGGACACGTCACACGCGATCCCGACCCGCAGCGGCGGCACCGTGACCGGTGTCCGGATGGTGCGGGTGAACGGCTCGGCGGTCACCACGGCCCCAGCGGCACGCTGGGCTTCGGCGGCACGCACACCCCGCATCCGCAGCCGTCCCGGCGGTACCTCCGAGGTGGAGCGCACGGCGACGCGTTCGCGGGTTCCGGCGGTGTCCAGCGCCCGCGCGAGCACCCGCGCAGCCGTGCACTCTTCGGGTGTGGGCGGCCGGGTGCCCGTCGTCCTGGTGTCGCCGCCACGGGGGCCGCCGGTGCCGAACACCCGCCGCGCCACCGCCCCCGCCTTTCGTTCGGCGGCGTCGTCGCGTTCCTTTTCGGCGGCAGCGACGGCGGCAGGGTCCTGGGGTGCCGTCTCCCCTGCGACGTTCGCCGCCACCCCACCCAGCACGGCGGCAATAGCGTCCGCCAACGGCGACGGGACGGCCGGGGTACCGGGTGCGGACGGGCCGCCGGGCGAGGCCGGGGTGCCGGACGAGGCGGGTTGCGTGGCCGGGTCCGGGCTGGTCGGGTCGGTGCTGAGGATCTCGCACCACTGCCGCCCGAGTTCGAGCATTTCCTCGCCCGCGTCGTCGGCGGTCCGCAGCGCCTGCCGCCATACCGCCCGCAGCTTGCCGAACACCTCCGCGCCGAGCACGTCCTCGACCACCCGGGCGACAGGGGCGACCTCGGCGCGGGTGAGCACTCCGCCGTCCGCGCGTCCCAGCAGGAGCGCGGCGGTGTGTGCGGCGTCGGCGGGGGTCATCTTCGGGGCGGTGGCGGGGTCGGCGTAGAGGTGCAGGTCGGTCGCAACGATGCCCTTCACACATGCGCGCAGCCAGTGCCGGTCGTCCGGGCGGCGGCGGATGTGCGCCGCTTCCATCCGGGGCTCTTCCAGCAGCATCGCGGCGACGACGGCGGGCAGGGCGTCGTCCGGGGGTTCCCACGCGGTGTGTTTGGCGTGTCCGCATTCGTGGGTGAGGGCACCCCATGCCGGGGCGTAGCGGGCGCGGTCAGACAGGTTGGCCGGGTCCACGGTGGCGGGGTCCACGCCGAGGTGTTCGCCGTCGACTTCGATCACGGCGCGGCTGGGGTAAAAGCACGCGGGGGCGCCTCCGCCCGCGCCGGGGGCGACGGTGACCACGAGGTCGTCGCGGTCAGCGAGCACGGGGACCTCGTCGGCGAACGCGGCGGACAGGGTCAGCCACTCCGGGCGCGCGGGGAACACGGCGGCACCGGTGGCGGTCGGGTCGGTGATGAAGTGGGCGCTCATGACGAAGTCCTTTCGCGACGGTTGGCTGGTCGTGACGGTTCAGGGTTTGGTGGGGATGCGGGCACCGAGGGCGAGCGGGGCGACGGTGCGGCCGAACACGTCGCGCACTACGGCGGCGACGGTCGCCCGGTCCTCTTCCGGCGCGATCCCGACCAGGTTTCCGGCGGCGGCGTCGAGGTCCCACGCGTCGGCGAGCTTCTTGAACGCCAGCAGCTCCCGCAGCTGGGGCGCCCAGCCGATCTCGCCCTTTTCCTGCCGGGTCGCGAGGTTGCGGGCCACCCGCACGGCTTTCTTGTCCACTCCCAGTTGTTCGGCGAGGGCGTAGTCGCTGGAGACCTGGATGTGTACGGAGAAGCGGGAGGAGAGGGCGTCGGTGAGGATGGCCCCGTGGACGCCGGGGTTGTGTCCGGCGACGACGTAGAACCCGGTTGCGGCGGTGACGACTTCGCCACCGTTGGCCTTGATCAGGATTTCGCGGCGTCCGTCCATCGCGGGGTAGACCACGGCGAGCACGGTCGGCGGGATCAGGGTCGCGTCGTCGATGAACAGCGGCACCCCGGCGCGCATCGCGCGGACCAGCGGCCCGTGGACGAACACGAAGTCGCCGTCGGGGGTTTTGGTGTAGTCGCCCACGAGGTCGGCGACCACGGTGTCGCCGTCGCCCTGCACGGTGAGGCAGTCGTTGAACGCCGCCTCCACCACCGAAGTTTTTCCAGTGCCGGGTGGGCCGTACAGCAGGGCGGCGACCCCGGCGTCGCGCAGCCGCGCCAGTGCGGTCACGTCCGGCATGCCGGACAGCAGCCGGGGGTGGTAGTCCATGCCGTTCGGACGTTTGACCGGTCCGGTGATCGTGCGCGCCGGTCGGGTGGTGGTGCTGCCCGTCGTGGATGGAGCGGGGCTGGTCGGGGGCGCGGTGGGTGTTTTCGGGCGTGGCGCGCGGGGTGTGCGGGGTGGCGCGGGGGTGATGGCGGGCGCGGCGGCGGCCGCCGTGGTCGGCGTTGCCCGGTAGCTCAGTGGTGCGGCGGCGGCGAGTTCGGCTTCTCCCCGGTCGGCGAGTGCTTTGCAGGCGTTGCCGACGGCGCCGGATGAGCGGTTCAGGGTGGCCGCGATACCGCCCGGAGTGTGAATGGTTCCGGGGTTGTCGGCCAGGACTTTGGCGACCATGGCGCGGAGTTCGCCGTTGCGGAGCCGGGTCGCCGTCCCGCCTGCCGGGGTGGTCGGCCCGGTGGTGGGTGCCGTGACGGGCGGGGTGGGCGTGGTCATCGCGGGTACTCCTTTCCAAGTGGATGGCGCGGATGATGCGGCGGATCAGAATGATTCGTCGCGTTTCTTATTGATTTCCGGATTCACCGGGTGACACAACAAAAGTAACTCGATAAACCAGCCGCGCGCAATCCTTTTCCACACCCCATTCGGGTGACGAATTCTGATCCAAATAGAAGAATCTCAAGCATTCCCACCGAACCGTTTGTGCAGGCCGCAGCACTGAGCAGCCGCCGACTAGTCCGCACACGAAGAGGAATGTCCATTTCATTTGAAATAAAACTAAGAAAGAGATGACTGTAGACACGAGGTGAGATAGCCGGCGGAGCTGGACCGTGGTGACCTGATCACAGGAGCGGGATCGACGGGGCGGGCCTGATGTGCTTACCTGCTTGTCTCCAAGCGAGTCTGGGATATCAGCGGATCCCCGCATGTAGGCCCTGACCTGCCCATACCCGCACACGCGGAGGATCCGCCTTAGACGGTCCACGGAACGCCAGCCCGATCGGCACCCGGGTGGGCACTCCCGGCGGCGGGCGGTCGCGCGAAAGGCGGATCCTCTGGACGGCCGGTTCCAGCGAATGGGTCGATCAGAGGGTCGATGCGGCGCTGCGTCGGCCCATGGGAAGCGTTGCGGAACCTCGACGGCGACGCAGGGAATGATGTCGACTCTGAACGGAAACACCGGGAGACTTTTCTGCGCGATGACTATCAGTGCGTCGACATTAACATCCGTCGCGGCTGCTCAGCTATTTCAGCGTAGAGGTACTTTTACTGCGTCGACACGATGTTTCAGTCTTTCGGACTTGCTATTCCGACGTGGAGTTCTTGTAGGCGCTCAGCGAGCTCGATTGTCGCGGCAGTCGGTGTTTCGTCAATCTCGGCGAGGCGTGCTTCGAGCAGGCGCAGCGTCCTGGCTATCGCGTCGTGCCGGCCGAGGTTGTGTTCGAGTCGCATGATGTCGCGGTAGAGCAGCTCGTTGTGCGGGTCGACGTCCCGCGCCGATTCCAGAAGCTCCAGCGTGGACTCGGGATCGCTCTGGACCCTGGCGCGGGCCAGGGCGGCGACGGCGTCGAGGGCGTCGCGGCGGACGCCTTCCCGTAGCGCGGTGAGCCATTCGGCTTCGACGCCGGCAGCCAGCTCGCCTCCGTAGCTGGCGACGATCGCGGCGTGGACCGCGGCACGCTGGTGGTCGTCAGTTGTAGTGCGGCGGCGGGCGAGCGCGCCGGCGAACGCCCAGTAGTCGACCTCGACGACCGCGGGGTCGAGGCGATACCGGCCGTGCTGGACGACCACGAGTTCGCTGATGTGGGGCGTTGTGGCTTTGTCGATGGTGCTGCGGAGGCGGGACAGGACGGTGCGCAGCACGGCAGCCGGATCCCGCGCTGGGCGGTGAGCCCACAGGCTGTCGATGATCGCCGCCCGCGGAACGCCCTCCGGATGCAGCGCCAGGTAGATCAGCAGCTCCCACAGCCGCCGCGACAGGCTGCCGGTGACTTCGACGACGTCCTCCGGGCGTGTGACGTCCGGTCGCCATGACAACGTCGGCTGCCCGAACACCGACAGCATCAGCGGCGTCGCCACGTCGCGCTGTGCTTCGGTGGTAGGTGCCGTCACCGGCTCGGGTGCTGCTTCGAGCTGGTCAGGTGCTGGAGGGCCTGCGATCTCCAACTCGTGGCTGGACCCGACCGCGGGCTCGGGCTGTTCGTCCCGAACGCCGTGTGCGGCGTCGAAGAGGGTGAACAGCTCGCGGGTCGCGGATTCGGGGAGGGAAAAGGCTCGCCGGCCGCGCATCGGCTCCCCCGGGCCTGGTGACGTCGCGGTGATCACGCCCGCGGCGTCCACATAGACCGTGACGCCGGGATGCCATTGGCCGAGCAGGAGCACGGTCGTGCCAATGTCGCCTTCGGCGAGGACGTGCTGCAGCCGTGCGCGATCGGGCTCACCTGTCGGCGCGCCCGCTAGGAGGATCCTGCGGACGCTCTCCGGCGTGCTGTCGAGGCGTGCGAGCGCGGACGCGAGGTCATCGACGACGTGGACGCCGTCCGGCAGGTCGGCGCCGTTGTCCGGCAGGCCGAGCAAGCTACGCAGATCCGGAGCCGGCGCGACGACCTGCGGGCCGCGGGTGGAGGTCATGGCCGTGAGCAGCAGCGCGCGGGCCGCGGCGTGGCTGCCGGGTCCGATGAGACCGAGGCCGTGCGTCGCCGCGAGGTCGAGAGCCAGTTCGGCGGCGACCTCATCGACGACGTCACTCAGCTCAAGCGTCGCATCCGGCTCGGCAACGTCGCCGTCTACTTCCCCGCTGGCCGGATCGGCCTCGTCGAGTCCGGCCTGGGCGTGCTGGTGTGCCAGCTGCAGCTGGTAGACCACTGGGGCGGCGGGCAGGTCGTCGCCGCGCTGACCGCTGCCGGGCCGGTAGCCGGCGCGCTGCCGTCGTCGGGCGACCAGCAGCGCCGTGCTGACCGCGCCCGCCAGCCCGAGACCGACGTACACGCCAGGTCCCCAAGCCGAGCCAGGGCCGGGAGAAGCGGCGGGACTCATAATCGGGCTCGGCGGGGAGACCGTCACGGGCTTCGCCGGAGGCGGTGGTCGCAGTTGCAGTGGTTTCGGCTGGACGGGCCTGGTGGCCGGCGGCAGGCGGACCTGGTCGCCGGGATGAATCAGGCTGGGCGAGGTCAGCTTGCGACCGCCGGGCTGGGTGCGCTGTGTGTTCAAGCGCCAGATCTCCGGCCACCGGTTGCCGTCGTCGAGACGGCGCTGCGCGATCCGGTACAGCGAATCATGAACACCGTCGCGTGGCGGACGCACCAGCTCGACATCCTCCGGCACGCCATCGACAACCGACGCCGCGGTGGCCGACGTAGTCACGCCGGGCTGGACCGCGCTGCTTCCGCCGGATGCGGCGAGGGCGGTGCGGCTGAGGAACGACACCACAACGGTGGTGATGAGCACCGCGGCGATCCGGCGGAGCGGGCTGCCGCGCCGGGCGAGCTCCGGCCGGCCGGCGGCGAGGACGAGCTCCCGTACACACCTGAACAGTTCGACGATGAACGCGCCCCACAGCAGCCACGCGCCGCACGCGAGCACGTGGAGCAGCAGACTCGTCGACAGCGGGCCCGCCAGCACCTCGCCGACCTCTGCCGTCGTCGGCAGATGATCTGGGAGGGGCCAGCCGATGAACCGCGCCAGCACCCACGGCAGCCCGGCACACAGCCCGGACAGCAGCGTGAACGCCACGCCGGCCTGCAGCAGCCGTCGCGCGCCGCGCAGGACCGCACGATGTGTTGGCACCACAGCGTCCCCGGCTCAGCTTCGCTGGCCCTGCGCAATCGGGGGCTGCGTACCCAGCGCTAACGGCCCAGGGCGGGGTTCCGGCGGTGCGGGTGCTGGCGAGGTCCCGGGCTGGGTGTCTGGTTTCGGGCGGCGGCTTCCGGGCGGGCGACCGCGCCGCGCGCGGGGTTTGCCGGCGGTGAGCCACCTGGTGAGGTCGGCAGCCGGCACGTCGGTGAACTCGGCCAGCTCGTCGACGCCGACGACGTCCGCCGCCGCGGCGAGCACGGTGCCGAGCTTCCGTTCGACCTCGGCCAATTCGTCGGCCAGCGTGGCACGGCGGTGTGCGAGCTCGCCGACCTCGCGGGCTGCGGCCGTCCTCCTGGCGCTCTTGTCCGCGTCGGCCTTCTCGACACGGCGCTCGATCTCATCGGTCGTGATCATGCTCTTCTCCTTCGAGGGTTATGGCTCGAGCGCGGTGATGCCGCGCTGGGGGTGGGCGGCGCCGTTGCCGTGGGCGCTGATCGTCGGGATGCCGATGAGTGAGAGCAGCTGCGTGGGCTGGCTGGTTGTGACGGTGACGGTCACGGTGTCGGTCGTGGCCGTCACGGTGCCGGTGGCGCCGATGCCGGCGAGGTACCGGCGGGCGAGTTCGTCGGCGTCTGCTGGTACCAGCCGCAGCGCGCCGGTGGCCCGGTACGCGGCGAGGTCGATCGCCTGTGCGCCGGCGCGGGCGGCGGATTCGGCTTGGCCATGAGCGCGGACTTTGGCGGCGAGCGCGAGGCCGCCGTCCAGCCCGAGACCGGCCAGCGCCAGGAGACCGACCGTCAACACGACGACGAAGGCGGTGACGCGGCCTTCGTCGGCGCGCCACCACGCCGCGCGGCGGCGGGCGTCCATCACGCGCCTCCGGCGGCGGGTTGGGAGCGGTAAGTATCGATGACTTCGCTGGCCGTGGCGCTGAGCGTCCGAGTGCCGGGGACGCCCAAGATCAGTGCTTGGCCGAAGTCGACGGTGCAGCGGACGCTGACGACGACGGTGCTACCCGGGCTCGCCGAGGTGCTCGTGCTGACCGCCGCGTCGCGGCAATCCAGCCCGGCATGTGCCAGCGCCGAGGTGGCGGTCGCGTCCGCCGCGGTGCCGGCGGCCGCTCGGGTGCGCTGCAGGCTCGCCGCCCGTGCGGCCTGGTGTGCGGCGTCGTCCAGCCGCAGCCGTGCGTCGACGCCGCGGTGGACGACCACGGCGACGAACACCAGCAGCATGACCAGCACCGGCGCGACCAGCACTGCTTCGGCAGTCACCGATCCGCACTCGGCTCGCCACCAGCGGGCCGCCCGGCCGGGCTGCGTGGCGGTCACCGGCTCGGCTCCGCGGACACCGGCTCCCACGGGAATGGGCCGGCTCCGGTCAGGTCGCGGGCGGCGGTGACGTACGCGAACACGGACCTCGGCAGCTCCGCCGCGGCGTCGACCGTCGCGCGGAGAGAGGCGGTGTGCAGCTCGGCGTGGACGACGCTGGTGCGCTCGACGAGGTCGGCGTGGCGGAGCTTGGCGTCCCATTCGCGGGTGAGCGTGACGCAGCCCTGGAGGTGGAAGAGCAGCTCGCCGAGCTGGGTGTCGAACTCGGTGATCGCCGTCGCGGTCGCCGACGCGAGGCCGGTCTCCCCCGGTGCCGCCGCGAGCGCGGTGTGCCGACGCGCGGTGCGTGTGCGGGTCAGACGGGTCAGTGCCTCCCAGACGGCTTCGTGGGCTCGGCGGGGCAGGTCGGGGTCCAGCCAGTCGCGTGCGGTGCTGTCGTGGAGTTCGCCGATGAGATCGATCAGAAGGCCGGCCGTCTGGTGAGCCGTGTCGCCGAGGTCGGCGAAATCGTCGCTCCGGTAGAAGAACTTGCCGGGCGAGCGTTCGAGACGGCATCGGTGTCCATGCGGATGCTGGTGATCGGTGGTCAGGCAGGCCGCGGTGATGACCGCATCGCAGAGGCCGCTCAGCAGCAGCGCGATGGCGCTGGCGATCATGAGTGCGCCCGCGAGGGTCCGCGTGACGTCGGTCCCCAGCGCCAAGGCGAGCGTCAGCAGCCCAGCGACGCAACGAATCGAGCAGGACCGGAGGAGGAACTCGCGAACGACCTCGTGTCGCCAGCGTTTCTCCGTGAGTGCGGGATTCCACAGCATGATGTCGGGACCGTCGGCGAAGTCGCCGGCGGCCACCGGATCCGGCTTTTCCAGCAATGGCATGGTTTCTTCCCCTCTTCGGTCAGGCGTCGGGAATGAACCTTTCGACCTCGCCTGCGGTTTCGGCGTGCACGTGCAGGTGCACACCGGGCAGGACGGCGACGATCTCGCCCTGCACGCTCACTGACGCTGAGGTCGCGGTGCGCGTCACCGCGACGTGCGAGGACCGCAGCGGCCCCTGGGCGAGGTCGTCGAGCAGGCGTTGGGCGGCGGCGTGGCCGGCCGCGGCGGTGCCGTCCTGAGTGCGGGCCGCGGCGAGCCCTTCGGCGGACGCGGCTTGGGCGATGTGGGTCGCGTGGGACCAGAGCGCGAACTGGATTATTGCCAGCAGCGCTAGCAGAAGCAGCGGGGTGGCGATCACCAGCTCGACGGTGACTTCCCCCCGCTCCCCCGCCAACGCTCGCCGGACTCGTCGCCGGACCTCGGCGAGACAACCACGTGAAGTGGAGGTCATGTCAGCTGCCGAGGTCGATGCTGTTGGCTTTCGCGGTCAGCTTGGCAGCGATGATCGCGATCAACGCGATGGCCAGCACCGCCATCAACGCAGTGACGATGACCGTGGTGGTGATCTCGCCGCGACTGTTGTCCCTACGCAGCAGCAGGATCCGCGCGGCGAGGATGGTCCAGAGGGTTCGGCAGTAGGTCAGCATGGGTGTCTCCTGTGGACGGTGTGTCTGAACTGCTTCGAGTTCGTTGAGCGCGCCCGCCTGCTGGCAGGGCGTTGTTCCTGGTAGACCCCGGTTCACTCGTTGGCGTGAAGATCTCGACGAAGTGTCCAGATTCCTGACGAACTGCCGATGTTCTCGACGTATCTTGGCGTCGGATGAACCGAGGTATCCAATGGCCTTGACGGTGGTGCGCTCGCTGGGCAGCGCTCGGCGCCCGCGGACTGCGCAAGAGCTGGAAGACTTCGAGCAGGAACTGGTCGACCAGTTCGCACTGGCCCTTGCAGGCTCGGGCGTCAGCGACGGCGTGGTGGCTTCGGACAGGTCGGCGGTCTTCCAGTTCCTCAAGTTTGTCGGGCGTCCACCGTGGACCGTGCAGACCGAGGACGCCGACCGCTTCCTTGCCGCGCAACGGAAGCGCGGCCTCGCCAGATCCACCATCTACCAAAAGGCTGTTCGACTGGCCGTCTTCTTCGACTTCCTGATCACTCGCTATCAGGGCGACATCCACGCTCTGACCGGCTACGTCGTCACACAGCCGATCGACGAGTTCAACCGGCCCAGAAGCACCGAACATGGCATCCTGCGAATCCCGCCGGCCGAGGACGAGGTGGACACCCTGTTCTCGGCATGGCGGGACAGCCTGCCGGAGACCCGCAAGTTCCTGCCCGCAGCCCGAGACTACTTCGCAGCGTCGTTGTGGCGCAGGGTCGGCCTGCGGATCAGCGAGTCCGCGATGCTGGACATCCGCGACTGGCGACCAGATCTCGGCGAACACGGCAAGCTTCACGTGCGCTTCGGCAAAGGCAGCAAAGGCCACGGTCCGAAGACCCGGCTGGTGCCCGCCATCAACTCCGTCGACGCGCTGATCGAGTGGTGGCTGACCGACGTGCGACACCAGTTCGGCGACGACTGGGCAGACCCCGACGCGCCGCTGCTGCCCAGCGAGCGCCGCGACCGCAACACCGGACGGTGTATGCGCGCGGGCCCGAATGCCTTGCGCGCCGGGTTCGTCGACGCCGTGCAACTGTGGTTGCCATCCTGGGTAGGACGTCTGACCCCGCACGTACTGCGGCATTTCTGCGCCTCGGCGCTTTATGCCCGGGGCATGGATCTCAAAGCCATTCAGGAACTGCTCGGGCACGAATGGCTGTCCACCACGACCCGCTACATCCATGTCCATGACGAGCACGTCGAACGAGCGTGGGCGGCCGCCAATGACCGTGTCGCCGCCCGGCTCAACGGTAAGGAGGAATGATCCGATGCGCTGGAACCTGCGCATGAAAGCAGCCGAGGCGGGCATCTGGAAGTCCACAGAGATGCGCCGTCGACTGGCAGAGGCGGGTATGGAGGTCAGCGCCGGGAAGATGTCGGCCCTGTGGACGGGCACACCCACCACCATCCGGCTCGACGACCTCGAGGTCATCTGCTCGGTGCTGGAATGCCAGCCCACGGAGCTGCTCATCTGCGAGCCGGAGAAAGTGGCCGCGCGCAAGCCGAAGAAAGCCGCCGAAACGACCGGGGCGGGCGGGCCACCGGTCATCAAGCCGCGGCTTGGCCGACACCGCAGCATCCCACCGGCATGAGCCGCGTTCGGCGGTGTGAGCACTGCGGCGTCAACCCCATCGCCTATAGCGGACGCCGCTCCTGCTACGTGTGCGTGCCTCGCGTCTGGAAAAGACCGGTTCGGTGCAAGCGATGCGGATCGGACAAGGACTACTTCACCGCGGGCCTGTGCCGGCACTGCCACCGTCAGGCGCCGCTGGTCACGCACTGCCGGGACTGCCTGGCCTGGGGCATCACCCGGTGGCACGGCGGCGTCTGCCAGGCTTGCCGTGGCTGGAATCACCGTTTCTCCACCCCGTCGCGGTGTCCTTCCTGCAGGCGCATGGTGCCGCTGAATGAGCGCGGCTACTGCCGGCTGTGCTGTCGGCAGGCTCACTTCGTCCGCACGCCCCACTACGCGATCGACGTCGTCGAGGCCAACCGGCAAGGTCAGCAACTGTTCATCGCCGACCTGTTCCGGCAGAAACGCCCTACCCCGCCGCCAATCCCGGCCGCGGCATGGCCGAGCCACTACCCGGTCTCGCATAGGCAGCTCACACTGTGCGACCTCGAACGTGACTACACCGCCGTGCGGCCGGCAGAACTCGCCCTGCCGCTGCCCGACCTGGCCGTCGCCATCGACGACGTCCTCACTGACCACGCCAGCCGGCACGGCTGGGGCAAAGGCTTGCACAGCAACACCCGCAACGCGATCCGCATGCTCCTCGCCACTCAGGACACACCCGGCGCACCGATCACCGCCAGCGCTGCCGGGGCCGTCACGACCAGCCGCTCGCTGGACAACCTCAAGTCCGTCCTGGAAATTCTGGACGCCGCCGATCTGCTCGACGACGATCGTGTGCCCACCCTCGACGCCTACGCCGAACGACAGGTCGCCGATCTGCCCGAGCCCATGGCCAATGAGTTTCGTGAGTGGTTCCAGGCGATGCGCGACGGCAGCACCACACCGCCACGCTCGCGACCGCTCAACCCCGCCACCATTCGAGCCCGGATCACTCACGCCGCTCCCGCCATACGCACTTGGGCAACCAGCAATGGCTTTTCCTCGCTGCGAGAGGTCGGTCGAGACGACGTCATCGCGGTCATGCCCGCCCAGGCTTACCGCTACCGCCAGACTCTGACCGCGTTGCGGACGATGTTCCGATTCCTCAAGGCCCGCCGCCTCGTGTTCACGAACCCGACGCTCCGGCTGCGCGGCCCCCAGGTCGGCAACCATCCGTTGCCGATCGACTTGACACCGGTGCGCCATGCGATGCTCAGCACCAAACCCATTCGAGCCGCGCTCGCCGCACTCATCGCGTTCCATGCCCTGCGCCCCAAGGATGTGTGCGTCCTGCTGCTGACGGACGTCCGAGACGGGCACCTTCACATCGACGGACGCGCGATCCTCCTCGCAGAACCTGTCCGCACCAAACTCGCCGCCTGGCTTGAAGAACGTGCAAGGCGCTGGCCGCATTCGATCAACCCGTACCTGTTCATCAACCTGCATACCGCGGTCCGCGCCTGCCGAGTCGACCCGACCTGGATCAGCGCCACCATCGGCTTCTCCGCGCAAGCCATCCGCGAAGACCGCATCCTCCACGAGGCAATCACCACCGGAGACGTCCGGCGACTGTCCGACCTCTTTGGACTCACCATCGGCGGCGCCGAGCGGTACACCCACACCCGGCAGCTCGACACGACCGACTGACACTTGGGTTCGCGAACCCAAGCACTCAACTATGCTGATCACGAGGACCTCCCTTCGGGTTCGTCGCGGAAATTGCTTCAGAAATCGCGAACTCATAAACTTCTCAGAGGCCGTTGAGGACCTGGGTGACGGCGGGGTAGGCGGTGAATCCGAGGAAGCCGAGGAACAGCAGGGTGACCGGGAGCGCCATGCGTTCGGTCGCGGCCTGGGCAGCGGCTTCGGCGTCGGCGACCAGGTGGGTGCGCAGCGCGGCGGCTTTCGCGGCCAGGGAGGTTCTGACTTTGGCGCCTTCGGTGCCCGCGAGAGAGATCGACGCCGCGAGCTCGGCGAGTTCGCTGATGTCCAGCTCGTCGCCGAGCCGGCGCAGGGTGGACCACGGTGCGGTGCGCGTCAGCTGGGCGGCGTCCAGCGCGCGGCGCAGCTGGTCGAACGCGCCACCCCGGCCGACGTTCACGGCGGCCAGGAGTGCCGCTTCGACGCCGGCGCCGCCGGCCAGGGTGATCCAGACGAGGTCGAGGAACGCCGAGAGCGCGGCGCGGAACTCTGCACGTGCACGCGCGGCCTTGGCCCTGACCTCGAGATCGGGTGCGACGAATCCGGCCGCCGCGAGCAGGACCGCGAGCGCCAGGGGCAGTTCGACGCCGAGGTGCACGTCGACGAGGACGAGCAGACCCTGGAGCAGCAGCGGCGTCAGCAGCCCAGCGCAGGCCAGCACGGCTTTCACGGCCAGGTGGGTGTCGGCGCCGCGACCCAGCACCCGCAAGTCCCGGGTCAGCCGGTCTCCCGGGAGGCCGAGGGCGCGCAGGCCCGGGATGAGAGGCCGGGCCAGTGTGGTGGCCCATTGGGTGTCGGTGGCCGCTGCGATCGGGACGAGGTCGACCGTCGCGGTGGCGAGGCGTCCGCGCAGGGTGGCTTGCGGCGGGATCGCCCAAGTCAGGACCAGCCAAAGGCCAAGTCCAGTTCCGGCGCCGGACAGGATCGCGACGATCATGCCTGCTCACCGCCCTGCAACGCCGCGGCCGTGGCCGGGTCGGGTTGAGGAGGGTCGCTCAGCGAAAGGACGCGGGCGGTGGGGCGGCCGGCGGCGATCCGGGTCAGCCAGGCGAACCCTGTACTGAACAGCGCACCGATGACGAGCAGGACGGCTTGGCCGAGCGGGCCGTCGTAGGCGGTGAGGTAGGCGCGGTTGAGGACCACGACGCCGACGGCGAATCCGAGCGTAGTGACCACGATGACCCGCACCGAGGTGCGGGTGCGGGCGCGGCCGGTCTCGACGCGCATCCGCATTGCCGCCTGCACCCGCGCGGTCTCCGCCAGCGAGCCGAGGAGTTCGCCGAGCCGGCGAGCCTGGTGTTCGGCCGCCAGGACCAGGGACGCGATGACCAAGTCGGCGGTCGGGTCGGCCAGCTCCTCGGCCAGGCGCCGCAGGGCGGGGGCGAGCCGGTGTCCGCTGCGCAGCCGCGCGGCGAGGCGGCCGAGGTCGTCGCGGATCGCGGTGGGCGCGAGTGGCGCGGTCGCGAGGATCGCCTGCTCGAGCCCGGCCGCGGCCGCGAGGGTGTCGCGCAGCATCTCCGTCCACGACGCCACCGCTTCGATCCGCGCCACCCGCCGCGCATGCGCACGGTCGGGCCCGACCAACGCCGGCAGGAACCACGCACCCGCGGCGGCCAGCAGCCCGCCGACCACCCAGCCGGTCGTCGCCGCGGCCACCAGGCCGACGCCGAGCGCCGCGCCCGTGCGCAGTGCGTGGGTTCGGTCGGCTCGCCACCGCGTCTGCCGGGCGGGCCGCGTCCGGGACAGCGGTTGCGGCCGGCGAAAGCCGACGAGGGTCAGCAGCAGGCCCGCGGCGGTGCCGAGCCCGGTGATACAGCCGATGAGGATGCTGGTCATGTCGCCCACCACCCCTCGGGCTGGGTTAGGAGGTCGGGATCGAAGCCGGCGTCGACGAGGTCGTTCAGCGTGTCCGCGCGCAGTGCGCCGGCGACCGGGCGCGCTCGAAGATCGGAGCCGGGGCGGTAGACCTCGTTGGAGACGACGGTTCCGCCGTCGGCGTCGACGACCTCGCGGATCGAGGACACGACCCGGGTCGTGCGGTCGGCTGCCTTGGCCAGGTGCACGACGAAGTGCACGCTGGACGCCACCAGCAGCGCGGTCGCTTCCAGCGACAGTCGCTCGGCGCCTTGCGCGGCGTAGGACGCCAGCCGGGTGAAGGCGATCTTCGAGCTGCTCGCGTGCAGCGTCGCCATCGAACCGTCGTTACCTTGGGACATCGCGTTGCACATCGGGATGACCTCAGGCCCGCGGATCTCCCCGACGATCACCCGGTCCGGGGACATCCGCAGCCCCCAGCGGACGAGCTCGGCCTGGCTGATCGCGCCCGCGCCTTCGACATTGGGCTGACGGGCCTGCAGCGCCGTGACGTCGGCGTGCAGGCGCGGATCGAGCCCGAGGCCAAGCTCGAAGGCATCCTCGATGGTGACGATGCGCTCCAGCGGATCCATCTCCGCCGCAATCGCCCGCAGCAACGTCGTCTTGCCGAACCCGGCACCGCCAGTGATCAGGACGTTCTTGCGGGCTCGCACCAGTGCGCGCAGGAACCGTTCGAGGCCGACGTCGAGGGTGCCGCGGCGGCGCAGCTGTGCGAGGCTGGTGGTGAGGTAGCCGTGACGGCGGATCGAGCACGCTGTGACCCCGCCGGCGGTGAGGCCGAGCACGGCGAACAGGCGCTCGCCACCCGGGAGCTGGAGGTTCAGCGCGGGCGAGCCGCGGTCGAAGCGGCGTTCCTCCGAGGAGGCCCGCGCGGCGAGGGTGCGGACGAGGTCGGTCAGCTCGTCGTTCGAGCCCGCGACCGGCGCCACTTGGGCTCGGGTGCCGTTGGAGTACTGGACGAAGACGCGGTCGAAGCTGTTGACGTTGACCGTCTCGACCGTCGGGTCGTCCAGCAGCGGCTGCAGCCCGCCGAGCCCGAAGACCTCGTCGAGCACGGCTTCGACGAGCTGGGCCTCGGTGTCCGGTGTCACCAGCAACCGGCCCGCCTGCAGCTCGGCCTCGCTGTGCGCCGCGCCCGCGCTGCGGAGAACCTCGCGGGCGAGTTCGCGGCGCCGCGTGCCGGTCATTGACTCCGTGCCGGCGCCGGCGCGGCTCGGCAGCTCATCGGCGAGGGTGTGCCTCAAGTACTCCCGCAGGCGTGCCTCGGGACCGGACTCAGCCGCCGGGTCGGGCCGGCGGTGCTCGTCGAGCACGGTCATGGTCGGACGTCCTTCCCGGGAGCGGTGCTGTGGAGGTGGCCGTTGTGCAGGGCCGTCGGTGGCAGCACGCGAACGCCGGACGCTGCTGTGGGCTGGGCAGGTACACCCGGCACCTGCTGCACGACGCTCGGCGATGGCGGTGACGGTTCGCGAGCGGGTTCACCGGAGAGGGCCTCAGCAACGGCGGTCGCGACCCGGGCAAGCCCACCTGCTCGCCGTCGACCAGGCGCCGCTCGCCCGGTGTAGCGCCCGGCGGCAGTCGGGTCGTGGGGAATCCTTGCCATGACCGGTATGCCCAGCTCGCGCGCGACTTCGTGGGTCGCGTGCCCGCGTCCGGCGAGTACCAGGCACGCGCGGGCGGCTGTCCGGCCCAGGTCGTGAACGCGGGTGGCCAGGTGGGCGAGCTCGTCGCTATACGTGCCGGAGATCAACAGCAGGACGTCCGCGTGACGGATCACCGCCTCAGCAGGGGAACCCGGGTCCAGGCGCCCGCAGTCGGCGAACATCGCCACCGCCGGCCGACGGGCAGTGCCGTAGAGCGGTGAGGCCGCCGAGGTCAGAGTGCTCAGCGCGGCCCGAGCCTGATGCCCGCCCGGCGGACCGGCAATGACCTGGACGCCACCCGGAAGCGGCTGGACATGGCTCCAGACGACATCGGGATCCACGGGCTGCCGTGCTGCCGCCGCAAGGCTGAGAAGTCCCGGCGACGCGGCCATACCGAATCGCTGCACCAGGTCCCCACCGGCGGGATCGCACTCGACGACCACACGCCGGACTTCGGTCGGCCAGCTCGCGGCCAGGGCGAGGGCGAAGGTGGTGACGCCCGGCGAGCCCTTCACGCTGGCGAGAGCGATCAACATCAGCGTTCACCGCCCGGGAGCATGACCAGCGCCACCTGGCCGACCGGCACCCGGGCGAGTGCGAATGCGGCGTCGCCCAGGAGTTGCAGGGAGATAACCGTGTTCTGGTCAGTCTCCCCTTTGACCAGCCCCGTCACCGTGGCTGGCCACGTCTGTCCGCTCTCCTGCGCGGCCGACGACGCAACGGCCGAAGGCGTGGCGGTCACGACGAGGACGGGAGCGCCGGGCGCGACCTCGAGCGGGAACTGCCCCGGCTTCAGCGCGACCGCCACGATCGCGTGCCCTGCAGCGGGGATCGTCGCTGGGCCGACGCTGCCCGGGGTGAGCAACGCTCCCGGGTCGAGGCTCGTCGCCATCGGCCGACCAAGCACGGCGGCCGCCTGCTCAACCGGCACTGTCGCGACCACGTCGGCAGCCGAGATCTCGACCTCGTGGACGTCCGTTCGCTCAAGGACGTGTCCGACGCTCACCGGCCGGGCGACGGCCAGCACCGGCACGCGTCCCTGCGCGCTGCTCGACCACCAGAGCGCTCCGCCGACGCACACCACGATCAGCAGGACGCCGACCAGAAGGTGCGGCAAACGCCGGCGTGCCCGGCGTCCTGTCGGCACCGCGGCGAGATGGCCTTTCTTTCCCAGCCACGACTCGGAACCCACTTCGGTTCCGGCGCCGCGTTCGCCGGTGCGGATACTCGTCACGACGTTCCTCCAGGCATGGTTCGACCGCGCCGTACACCTCGTGAAAGCTGGTGCACGGCTCAGAATGGGAATGCGGATGCGCGAAGCGGCTGTCGGCAGCCGGTCCGATTGGTCAGCGGGGCCCGGTACCGAGCGCCTGGACCTCGGCGACCCGGAACGCTGCTGTCGCCGACGTGGTCAGGTCGGGGAAGGTGCCGCTCGCCCCGGCTCCCGACCAGGTCACCGTCCAGTGGATGGTCGCCCCGACCGGGTATTGCTGGCCCGGTGCCGTTGCCGATGATCGGCGGTAGGTATGGCCGCAATCAGGGGACGCCGCCGAGGCGTCTCTCCTGGCCGTGAACGGGGTTCCCGGGCCGGAGCAACTCAAGGTGTTCCCGTCCCCCATCGACCAGGAGACGGACTTCGGCGTCGCGATCGCCGTCACCGAAACCCCGGGAACAGCGGCAGTCGCCTGCTGCGCTCCCCAACTGCTACGGTCCAGCCACAACCAGGTCGGCAGACTCACCAGCTTGTCACCAGCCGGACTGGCCTCGATCCGCGGAGACGGCAAGCGCAGTTGAGCTCGAGCTTGCTCGGCCAACTCTTGCGGAGAGGGCACAGCCGCTTCTGCGGGTACCTCTCCGTCGGGGAGCCAGATCGGCGCCCGGTAAAGACCATCGCGAAAGCCCGCGCCGGTACATCGATAGACGTACCAAGCTCCACCCTGCCGCTGCGCGAGGAGGGTGCTTGCCCGTGAAAGTGACGCGTCGGCGAGAACGATCCGAGGAACAGCTCGGACAGCGTCGTGGAACGCCACAGTCTGCACGCCGTTCGCCGGCGGCTGGAAGTTGCTCCGGACGTACGAGCACTTCGCCGCCGGCGAGTTGTCGCCCATGATCCGGTCACCGGGTGGCGGAGCGACCTGTCCACCGCCGTTCTTCCGACCAGGCTGGTCTGGGACGCGACTGGCACCTCCCGGTGCCTTTCCGGTCTTCCCGGCCCCGAGCTCGCAGTAAGGCGACGATTCTTGGGCGCAGTCAACGGAACCCCAGCCACCCGCCACTGCAGTGGCCGCCGAACTCAGCAGCAGAGTGACGATCATCCCGCCGAGAGCCGGAACTCGCGTCAGCATGTCCCCACGTCCTGGATCGCGAAGTCGACGACCTTCCAGGAGCCGTCCACGGCCTTTTTCACCTTCGCGTCGATGTGGCGACGGCCGCTCGGCCCGTCATCGGCACGCTGGCCGGCATCGACGCGGTACTTGAGCCATGAGCTGTCATCGCCGCAGTCCACGATATTCACCGTCGTCGGAGCAGCCGCGGGCTCGACGGATTCAACCGTCGGATGGTTGATCGGCTTTCCCTTGGTGACGAGGCCGTTGTAGTGGTCGGCGTAGAGGCCGCGCGAAATCCGCGACAGCGCGTCGGCTGTGGCGTTCAGCGCGAGCTTGGACGATTGCCAGTTCGATGTCACCGCGGCGTCGGCCATGTCGCTCCACATGCCGAGGTACGCCGCAACCGCGCGTTCCTTCGCTTGGTCCGCCAGCTGCGGTACCACGCTCGTCGTCGCCGCAGCGCTCGAAGATGTCGGTGGTTGGCTCGGCTCAGTGGAAGTACAGGCGCCGAGCAGAAAGATCAAGGAGGCACCAATGGTGCCACTCGCACCGTGACGCAGATTCATGACGTCCCCTCCCATTGGAATGATCAGCTGACCGTCTTGCGCTGGACACCACCTCCGTGAAAGTTCACTCGTTGGTAGGACGAGCAGTGCGCTCGAGCCGCGATCTGGCCAGCATTGCTTCATGGGGAAAGGCATCAGCGACAGCTCGGTGGCGCGGCGGTGAACGCTTGGCCGGCCATCGTCGGCGCGGCGATGGGCTTCGGTCTCGGGGCCGCGGGAAGCCTGATCACCAAGCGGCTCTCGGACCGACCGACCGGGATCGCGTCGTCGTGGTGGCTTGGCGCGATCGTCACCGCACTGGTGCTCGCGATCCTTGCCTGGCGCATCGGTCACCAAGGCGAGTTTCCGGTCTACGCCTTCGTAGTGACGCTCGGAGTCCCGTTGGCGATCATCGACTGGCTCGAACATCGGTTACCTCGGATCGTCGTCGTGCCCCAGCTGGTGGGCGGCGCTCTTGGTCTCGGATTGCTGTGCGTGGCGCGTTCTGACCCCGGTCCCGGATTTCGAGCGCTGTGGGCGATGCTCGCGGCAGCAGGCTTTTACTTGCTGCTCGCGGTTTTGGTCGAAGGTGGTGTCGGATCCGGAGACGTAGGCCTGGCGGCCGTGGTCGGCTTGATGACCGGCTGGTCCGGCTGGGCCGAGCTGGCCGGTGCGGTCGTGCTCGCCTCACTGGCCGGGCTCGCGCTCGTGCTCATCCCGCGCAACCGCGCAAGCCGCGTTGTGCCGTTCGGGCCGTGTCTCCTCGCGGGGATGACGGCGATGCTCGCGGTCGCTGCCTGATCGTTTGCGCCGACGCGGCGGGCGTCATCGAGGAGGGCGCAAACGCCCGCCGCGTCGACTGGCAGAGGACCGGAGCTGCCCTCGAGTTCTTGTTCAGGCAGGACCTTCGAAGCCCGGACCGCAGCCGACGCCGCCGTTCCACCACGCGCCGGTCACCCTCCATCGGATCACCGGCTGGAGGTCCGTCTTGCCGGGCCCGACGCAGTAGCGGTAGAGGTTGCCCCAGATGTCTTCGACGTCCAGGTCGACGCTCGAGCCGGTGCCGCCGTCGCAGTGCCGGTACTCGCCCCAGCCGAGGTAGCCGCACCCCTCGCGGAACTGGATCTCGGTAGTCGCGCCGGCGGGGCTCGCGACCCCGACGGACACGGCCAGCGCGGTGAGCGGGACGCACATGGCCCGAATGGCCTTGGCGCGCAGAGAGCACGAACTCATCGTTCCTCCAGGGATTCGATTAGAGCCAACGTGATTCGAGAGGCTCTGTTGAATCCACTGTGGACCTGTCGCCGCGTCTAAGGAACTGCCTCATCGACACAGCGTTGTGCTCATTCAGTGCCGAATATGTGCCGATTGAGTCAAGACGCCAATCGTTTTCAGCAAGGCCGCGTCAATGAGGCGGCGTAACGCCCTGCCGGTCCAACGCGGTTTCTGCCGTGCAGGGCAGTTCGCCCGGTTGAACCTGCTGCCATGACGGGCTCCAGACCAACGTTGAGCCGCCGACGCGCGAGCCCAGGAGGCAGTCGATGCCTCCGGTGGACCGGTCACCTGCTCTGTAGGCAACACCAACGTCGTTGCCGCGCAGGGCAACGTCCTGTGTGGGTGGCCGACCTTGCGTTTTCGTTTCGGGGTCGACCGGCGGCGCCGGCATCGAGCGCGACAGGCTCGCGAGCACCTCGTCCCTCGTCGCGGATCTCGACAGGCCGACCAGCACAGACTGCAAGGCGGGGTCGAAGCTCTGCGGCACTTCCCAGACCGGTATCGGAGCTGGGGTCAGAGGAGTCGCATTGGCTGGACAGTCGGTTCGATGCGGAGCGTCGACGAGGCCCCGGGAGTTGAAGCCCACGGTGTAGCAGGCGGTCACCGGGTCTTGAGGGAAGAACTCGTCCTGCGTTCCGGGATGAAACACCCGGAACACGAGATGCGCCGTCGCATCGTTCGGGTTGTCCGACGTGCTGTCGTGCATTTCGACCACGGCGAAGGCTTCCGAGCTGCCATGCGCAGCCTCGATGGCTTTCCACGCGTAGTTCGCCGCAGAGGTCTGCGGTGGCGAGTCGATTTCATCGGCGATCTGCCGTGCTGTCTTGTCGGTCTGCGAATCTCCAGGTGTACACGCGACCAGTCCCGCCATGCACGCCACCGCAAGAAGTCCCACCCTCGCACGCCTCACGGGTCGAGAATACGCGGATCACGAGCCTGAAGAGGCGGATCGTCAAGCAGTGACCGACGCTCCCCGGGGCCACCCCGCGCCCGCGGCGTCCAAGGACGCCAGTCGGGCGCGAACCTCCGATGCCCGCGAATCGCGGATAGCCTCGAGGACTTCCAAGCTCCGGGCGTATGCCTCCCGTGCTTGTTCGAACTCACTGAGCTTGCAAAGGGCCTCGGCGCGTGAGATCAACGTCTCCGCGGCGCCCCAGCGTTGCCAGCTCCGGCCGCGGACGGCCAGCGCCTCGTCGAAGTGCTTCAGGGCGACCCGGTGGTGGTCATGACGCGCAAGCAACGTCCCGATTCGCTGGTGGGCGATGCCGAGGACCGCTTTCGACGTGAACATCTGCGCGCGGTTCAGCGCGTCAAGGGCGTACTCCATCGCCTTGTCCGCCGCGCCCAGCAAGTCGCAGACCTCGGCCAGGGCGGCGCGGTTCACCGCGAGCCCGATCTTGACTCCCGAAGCCGCGAACAAGCGGTCGGCAAGCTCGTGCAGTTCCCGTGCCTCAACCGTCCGCCCGGAGGTCGCGTAGGCCAGGCCAAGACCGTAGGCCGTCCAGGCTCGGGATCGATCGTCGCCGAGCTGTTCATGCCTTCGGAGCGCCTCCTCGAGGTGCGCGATGCCGTCGTCGGTGCGTCCGAGCTCGTGTTCGACCCATCCGAGGGCTTCCAGGCTGCGAGCGATCCCGGGGTCGCTGCCGGCCGCCCGGGCCGCGGCAAGGCCATCGTGGGCCGCGACCAGCCAAGTGTTCCAACTGCGAGTGAGTACGAAGTACGGGAGGAACGCGGTGGGCAACAGCCATAAGGCGTCCTTGGCTCCGTAGGTCCGGGCGTTTCGCGCCACCTGCAGTGCGGTCGCGACCTCCTGTTCACACCAGGCCATGGCCGCGTCGAACCCACCGGCTCGGAACGACATCGGCTCGATCCCGGCGATGTTCTGCGGGGTGATGCCGCTGTCGGCCCAGTTGGGGATCAGCGTGTTGTTCGCCTCCCAGGCCGTCGCGGCGTACCAGCGCAGCGCCCGGTCGTGCGCGCGCTCGACCTCGGCGAGCCGTTCCTCGACCAAAGCGCGCTGGTGCGCGTAGGCCCGGAGCAGCAGGCTCAGGCGATAGCGACCGTCGGGCAACTGCTCCAGCAGATGCGCCTCGACGAGCAGTCGGAGAGCGTCGCTGGCACGTTCGACGTCCAGATCGGCAAGAACTGCGACCGACTCGGCCGTGACGACGTTGGCCGGACCGATGCCGAGATACCGGAACACCCGCCGCGCCATCGGAGGCAGCGCCAGGTACGAGACGTCGACGACGCCGTGGATGTTCACCGCCGGGTCGCTGGACGTGAACAGGTCGAGGCGCGTCTTCTCGGAGTCGAGACGTTCGGCCAGTGCGGTGAACGACGTCTCGCGGTGACGATGGAGGTGCTCGGCCACGATGAGAACCGTCATCGGCAAGCAGCCGCACCGCTCCACCACGAGTTCCGCGGCCGCTGTGCTGGCTTGCACACGTGCCTCCCCGACACGACGGCCGAGCAGGCCGAGCGCTTGCTCAGCCGCCAGCGGCGGAAGCTCGATCACCGTTCCGCCGGTGCGCGCCACGAGGCCGGACTGGCGTTCCCGGCTGGTCGCGAGCACAACGCTGCCCGCGCCGGGGAGCAGCCATTCTGCTTGCCGGCAGTCGGCGACGTTGTCGAGGACCACGATCGCCGGCCGCTCGGCGAGTAACGTCCGATAGCGGGCGATCCTGGCCTGCAGGGTGGTGGTGCCGAGCTCGGCGGAACTCACGCCGAGAGCCAGGAGGAACCCGTCCAGGATCTCTTCCGGATCGGCAGGCGCACCGGGGGCGAGGCCCCGAAGGTCCGCGAACAGGCATCCCCCGGGAAAGCGGGCCAGTACGCCGGCCGCCCAGTGCACCGCGAGAGCGGTCTTGCCGGTCCAGAAGCCGCCTTCGATCACGATGGTGATCGTCGCCCCCGGGCGACCTTGGGCCACCAGTGCGTGATCCATCGCCTGCAGCTGTTCGTCGCGGCCGACGAATTCGGTCGCGGCCGGTGGCAGTTGGACGGGGCGCGCGATCGGACGAGTGTCACCACGCTGTTCCACCGCGATCTTGTCCAGTTCGCCTTCGGCTGCGAGCGCCCTGTCGAGGTCGTGAACGACCGCCGGCAGCAACGGACGATGGCCGTGGAGCAGCTTCGAGAGGTAGCTCGCGCTGTAACCGGCTTTCGCGGCCACCTCGCCGAGCGAAAGCCCACACGACCGCCGTCGGCGATGCACCGCTGCCGCGAAGCTGTCGATCTTCCGCATAGCGCCTCCCCGCGCATCAGACGCACCAGGTGGGCGTCTACTTGGGCGGGGACCCCGATCGAGCGACAGCTGTCTTCAGCAGTTCCCGAAGTACATGCTGCCCGATATGTTGGAATGATCAACACAGACAGTACGAAAAGCTGGACACAGAGTCAAACAAGCCGGATACAACGAGATCAAATTCCAGGAAGTTGGAATCTCGATCGAAGGGGGCGGGGTGTCCGAAGCCAACGATCCGCAGCCGGCCGAGGCCGAGCCGTTCGGCAAGCTGCTCGACCAGCTGATCAGTGTCAAGAAGCACGCGGATGGCCGGTCCTACTCCGTAGCCGAGGTGGCCGACGGCGTCGGAATCTCGAAGAGCCAGCTGTACAACCTGATCAACGGCACGAACGAACCGAAGCTCAGGCTCGCGCAGCAGCTCGCGGCCTACTTCGGAGTGGATCTCGAGTACTTCGGCACCAGTCAGCGGGCTCGCGAGCTTCAGGAGCAGTACGCCCTGCTCGCCAAGCTGTCGGCGCAAGGAGTTCGCGACGTCGCGCTCCGGGCGAGCGCCCTTTCGCCGGACGCCCTGTCCAATGTACGAGCGTTCATCGACTTCCAGGCCAGCAGGCAGAAAGCCGATGATCACACGTCCGAGTGACTTGCGTCGAAAGAATCAAGCCGAGCAACGCCGATCTGTCACCATCGACCGCAGTTGATCACCAACGGGCTGGGAGGACCGTCGTGACAGCTTCGCTCATCAGCGCGGCCACTGCATTCGGTACCGCTCCGCCTCCCGTCGACGAGATCGGGGATGGCCGATGCAGGTAGAGCAGTTCGAAGTCGAGTGCGATGGCGCGCTCCTCTACGTCGAGTCCCGAGGTCACGGCGCACCCGTCTTGGTGATCCAAGGTGGCATCGGCGAAGCCGGCGCGACCGAGCAGCTCGCAGACACCTTGGCAGAGCACTTTTGCGTGATCTCCTACGACCGGCGTGGTCTTTCGCGGAGTGCTGGCTCTCCGGATCCGGCTCCCATCACGATGCACCGTCACGCCGCTGACGCCGGCGCGGTGCTGGCAGCATCCACGTCGGAGCCCGCGCACGTCGTCGGCGCCAGCATCGGAGCACTGATCGGGCTTCACCTGGTCGCTCTGGAGCCATGTCGTGTGGCGACGCTGGTGGCTCACGAGCCGCCGATGAGCGCGGTGGTCCTCGACCCGACCCGAGAAGCGGCACTGGACCAGGTCGCGGCAACGGCCCAGGAAGATGTTCGATCGGCGATCCGCCAGATGGGGTCACTGACGGGCGCGCGCGACTCCCTGGAGGAAGGCGCCCGGCCAGCACCACCGAAGGGGGACCTGATGGCGAACCTTCAGCGCTTCTTCGAGCACGACTTCCCCGCGGTCCGGAGCTCATCCCTGGTCGCCGGGGACCTCGTCGCCGCGACGCAGTCGACGAACATCATCCTCACCGGCGGTGACCTCTCGCGAGGTCAGTGGGAGTACCGCTGCGCCGAGCAGCTCGCCGGCGAACTGGGTGTCCTGTTCACCGAGCTGCCGGGCGGCCACAACGGATTGGTCAGCCACCCGAAGGCGACCGCAGCGGCCCTCACGAGAATCTTCGACCGAGTTGCGCTCACGTCGTAGCCCTGACGGGGGCACCTGGCGCAACGACCTGCAGCTTCGCCGGGGTGTGAAGAAGCTTCTTCGAGATCTGGACGTCGATACTCCCCTTGACGTCCACGACCTGTGTCTGAAGCTGGCCGAACACCGCGGGAGGCCGATCGAGCTCGTGCCGTATCCGCTACCGGTCCCAGGCGCCTTCGGGCTTTGGATCGCCTTCGCGGACGCCGACCGGATCTTGTACCAGCAGCACACCACGGCAGCGCATCAGGACCACATCATCCTGCACGAGATCGGGCACATGATCAGCGATCACAGCGCCGAAGACGGCGCTACCGGTCTGGCTGTCCTGTTCCCCGACATCCCGGCCGAAGTCGTCAGGAACGCGCTACGCCGCGATGGCTACGGACCCGTCGCGGAACGCGAAGCCGAGATGGTGGCCACGGTCATCAAGGAGTGGGCAACCTTGCTCGAAGCTCTGAAGTTCTCACCGGTCGAGAAGAGCAAGTCCGGCCGGCGACTGCACGGAGCCTTCGACGACCATCAGGGCTGGCTGTGATGAGCCTGCCCAACCTCGCGATGTGGGGAGCGGCTGCAGGCGCTTCAAGCTGGAAGATCTCGCAACTCGTTCGAGTTCCGGTCGACCGTGGCCTTCGCGTGATCACCGCGTGCACGTTCCTGGTCTTCCTCGCGCTGACCGCGCAGCTCGCGACGGATTCCGGCTCCGCCCCGCAGACGACCGCGAGTCAACTGCCGAAGCTGTTTCAGAACGTCGTGTTGACGTTCTTCTTTGCGCTGCTGATAGTCCTGTTGGAGTCCATAGTGGATTCCAATCTCGCTGCCTCGCGGGGCCTTATCGAGATCGCGATCGCCGTCGCCGCCAGCTGCGCACTGGCAACCACTTTCGCGATCGCCGACAAGCCGCTCGGCGGCTTCAGTTACGAGGCCGTTGGCTCAGCGACGATGCCGCTGCTCTTCTATCTGATCGGCAACGTCTACATGGCTTACGCCACGGCACGTGGCGCGGCGCAGACCTGGCGGGCCGCGCGCAAGGCTCAGTCGCGAGTACGACTCAGCTTGCGAGTTGCGGGCGCGGGACTTGCCGTCTGCTGCCTCGGAACGCATCTGCCCCGGATCGCCTCGACCGCGAGTCGGCTGGCGTTTCGGCGGGACGCTGTGCCGGGCACCGCCTCTTGGACCGCTCCCCTTCTTGCTCTCGGTATCTCCATCTTCTTCTTCGGCGTCGGCTACCCCGGTGTCCGCGCCGGAATCGTGAAGCTTCGGCTGTGGTTCGTGGACCGCAAGCACTACCGCCAGCTCAGGCCGTTGTGGGCTGCCTTGTGCCGAGCTTTTCCGGACATCTCACTGCTACCGAGAGCTTCGCAAACACGCGAGGCGTTCCGCGTGCGCCACCTGAGGCTGCACTTCTACCGACGGGCCATCGAATGCAGAGATGGCTTGGTCTGTTTGAGCCCCTACCTCGAGCCTGGCGAGGCCACCGACGTCGCATCGACGTTGACCGCAGAACGGTTACGCGAAGCCCTCCTCCAAAGCACCGAAGGCGAGCCGAGGGCTGATGTACACGTCGTTGCTCAACCGGCAGATCCTGGCATGGACGCCGACTTGAAAGAGCTACTCGCACTCTCGCGCGGTCTTGGCGTCTCGTGACCTCGCTGATGTCCGGACTCGACGCCAACAGTTGACGAGGGCTTTCCATGGCACCGCCGACCGGGTGAAGACCTCGCACACCTCTGAGTCGAGGAGCACCTGGTTACTGGCGAACGTCACCCCGCGCGGCGAAGACGCGCAGTGATCCTCGCCCGACAACGCGCGCACCTTCGAGAAGACGCCGTAGCATCTCGTGGTGTGGCCACCGAACCCAACAGGCAAGAGCTGACGCGCTGGAAGATCCACGGCGAGCGGGTCGTCGACGACACACGCCGCCTGCGCCTGAGCATCGCGTCGGTCGAGCTACCCGACGGCGTGAAGTTCGAACAGTACGTGCTCCGCATGCCCAAGGCTGCGATGATGGCGGTTCTCGACAGCCAGGACCGCGTCCTCATGATGTGGCGTCACCGGTTCATCATCGACCGGTGGGTCTGGGAGCTACCCGGCGGTTACGTCGATCCTGGCGAAGACCCCGCGACGACAGCTGTCCGAGAAGTCGAGGAAGAAACCGGCTGGCGGCCGCTGAACGTCGAGCCGCTGGGATCGATGCAGCCCACCGTCGGCAGCGCCGACGCCGAGAACCTCCTGTTCGTGGCCCGCGGAGCGGAGTACGTCGGCGAGCCCGAAGACATCAATGAGGCCGAGCGGGTCGCCTGGATTCCGCTCGACACGGTCCGGGACCGCATCACGAAGGGCGAGATCGTGGGCGCCGCCTCACAGGTCGCACTGCTCCACGTTCTAGCGTTCTACCGCTGAACCGGTGTCGGCACGCCCGCGGCGTCCATCTGCACGTAGAGCGCGCGCACGCGAGGATCGGAGCGGTGAGGAGCCAACCTACGGCCGACGTCGGCGAGGTAGGCGCCGCCACGAATCGACCGGACGTGCTCACTCATGCGCACCGCAGCCGCGGCCTGCACACACGCTTCGTCGACGCGCCCCTGATCGGCCAAGGTCGACGCAAGCAACGCCGTGTTGAACAACCTTCCCCGCTCGTAGCCGTCGTCCATGCCGAGCGACCGGCGAGCGAACTGCTCGGCTTCGGCGGCAGAGCCGAGATCTCGGAACACGTGCGCGAACTTCGCCGACAGGTACGCGCTGTCGAAGTAGTTGAGCCACGACGGTCCGTCTCCAGGTGAGAAGCGCTCGAAGGCTCGTTCTGCTTCGCGGAGGGCCGCGAAGCAGGCAGAGGTGTTTCGCTGGAGCGCGTGGCCGTGAGCTTCGAGCACCGCAGCCTCCGCCTGAAGAGCTGCCAAACCGGACCTCTTCGATGTGCGCCGCGCGGCAAGCGCCATGTCGACGGCGACCTCGGGGGCACCGTTGAAAGCGGCGTGGTGGCTCATGGCTGCCATCATCTCGGCTTCGAGCGCGTCGTCGCCCGCGTCTTGCGACAACTTCAACGCATCGCGCAACCGCCGTTGCCCCTCCGCGGCGTTGCCGACGTCGAAGGCGATCCAACCGGCAACCTGGTGCAGCTCGGCGGCCGCGCCGAGCAGTTCTTCGCGTGCCGCTGCCTTCCTGGTCGTGTCCTTCAACATCGGCGTCACGGTCGATGTCAGGTAGTTCGTGATGGTTGTCGTCGCGCGGCTGTGCCCGCCGCCGAAGCGATTGTCCAGACGCCGAAACGTCGCCGTCATGTCGCGCACGATCTCGACGTCGGTACTTCGTGGTTTCGGGGAGCTGGTCGCGACGGCCGGGCCGGCACCGAGCAATGACGCGCCGATCGCCGTAGCGCCGACACCTGCGGTCCTGAAGAACTGTCGCCTCTGCACCCGTTCGAGACTAATCTCGTCACCTGCACCGACCAATTCATCGGCGGTATGGGAAACGCTGAACCAGAGCAAGCCCGGCGGGATCCGCAGGGCCTTCGCCCATCGTTCGAGGTTCACCAGGTTGCTCGGCGGGCGTGCGTCCGGCGCTTCCAGTCGGCTTACTTGCGCTTGAGTCAGGCCGAGCCAGCGGCCGAGGGCCGCCTGCGACACGTGCGGGCTGGATTCCTTGCGGTAGGCGGCGAACAGGCGACCGAAATGGCGCGCTTTGAGCGCGGCATCAATGCCCTCTGCAGTCCAGAAGGTGTCCGGCTGGGATGGCGCCTCATTCGCGATCAGCAGGCGAAGACAGGGACCGCAGTGGTTGCTGACCCGGTCTCGAGCAAGGCGCGCACCACACTTCTCACACCTTCTTGTCGGCAGCTGCACGCCAGTTCCCCTCCTGCCCATTTTCTAACGCGCAGTGTATTCGACCGAACGCAACATGCGTCAGATTCCATCCGTCCGGCGTATGGAATCCGGCATCACACGACTCCTACCTGCTGAAACTCATACGTCGACGTCGTTTGCGGCCGCAACATCCCGTTGGAAACTCAACCCATGCAAGCGGTAGCACACGGTGATGACCAGATTGCGCCAGAAGGCGACACAAGCCTGGAGGCCGCCTTCCGACAGCTCAAGCGACCACGGGCACGCGGTGAGCAACTGAACGAGGTGGATCACGAGGCGGCGACGATCGTGCTCGACGCCTACTGGCCGAAGTTCGGCGTTGCGCGGCCACTGCCCGAGCGCTGGCGGTGACGACAACAGCGGATCAGCCGTTTCGGCTTTACCTCAGACCCGACGATCAGCAACCTGCAGAGAGATCCAACCATGCCATTGCCAACCGTCCGCCGACCCGCCGTACTGATCGTCAGCGCCTGTCTGCGCGAGGCTCGCGAACAACGAAAAGTGGGATTGCGCCGACTCGCCGAACAGCTCGGCGTATCACCGGCACGCCTGTCCGGATTGGAACTGGCAACTCACATCCCGCGCCCGCCTGACGTTGCCCATATCCTCGGCTTCCTCGGTATCGGCGGCAATGAGCACAAGCAGCTCATAGCGATGGCCGAGCACGTCTACGACGAAAACTTGATCACACAGAACACTACGCAAACGTTCAGTCTGATGTGGACATACGAGCAGATTTCCAATCGGGTCGTGGATTGGGCACCCTACCGCCTTCCCGACCTACTTCGACTTGAACACCCCTTCCAGGGAACGTCCGCTGCGGATGGGGCGTGGCAGTGCCACGGCGAGCTGGAACCACTCGAACGAAGCGTTCGCCAACAAGCCATGCACAGTGGTCCACGCCGCTATGTCTTCCTGATCGGAGAGGAGGCCGTGCGCACGGCACGAGACGGGGTCGGTTCAGGCGAACAGATCCAGCACCTCCGCGCCGCAGCAAGCCTGCATTATGTCAGCGTCCGGATCGTGCCCATGGCGGCAATGGGACTGAACCCGCCCCCGGCCTTCACCCTCTTCGAAGATCGGCCCGCCGCCGTGGCTGTAGCGCTCAAGCACCTGCACTGCACCGCGTACCTGACCGAACGGCCACTGCTCGATGACTACCTGGACACGGCGAAAGCCCTGCAACGTCGGGCACTCAGTGAGTCCGCGACCGCCGATGCGCTGAACGACTCAGCGTGGGACCGAGCATCATGACGGCCGCGGTGATCTACATCGACCCACTCATGATCCATCCGGTGGTGGAGGGTGTGTGGCACCACGCACGCCTCGAGGGAATCCCGGATCCGGGCGAACCGATCACCATGCTTTGCGGTGTCACAGGCGACGCGGCGTTCCTGCCGCTGAACCAGCGACGGCACCGCTCGATCCCCCGCCAGTGCGAAAGCTGCGACGAAGTCGTGCGGCAACAGCGCGGTATCCCGCTGCGGCGCAAAAGGATCGGGCACGGATGACTTCCCAGCCGCACCTATTCCTACCGTCTTTAAGGAGTCAACGATGACCGTCCGTCCGATCGCCATCGACGAGCAGGCGTCGAGCTGCTACTTCCGCACCACCGTCGACACACCGAACCGCAAGGCCCTGGTGCAGATCACGGAGCGGTGCAACCTGCGCTGCGCGCACTGCTTCGTCTCCGCAACCAAACGCGGCAAGGACATGCCGCTGCCAGAGGTGGTCAAGAAGGTCGTGCCCCGCCTCGCTGAAGCCAGGGTCCGGCGCGTCACGCTCACCGGCGGGGAACCGACCGTCCACCCGGACTTCCTCGGCATCGTGCACGCCTTCCGCAACGCCGGAATCGACGTCGGCATCTGCACCAACGCCACCGAGCTCGACGACAAGCTGATCCGGCAACTGGCCACGGCCGGGGTCCACGTCAACGTCTCCCTCGACGGGTTCGCTGCCGATTCCCACGGCTTGTTCCGCGGCGACCGCGCCTCGTTCGACGTGACCGTGGCGAACGTGCGGAAGCTTGCTGCGGCCGGCCTGCTGCAGGGACTGCTGTGCACGCCGAACTCTCTGGCCGCCAACGAGGAGTACGTGCAGCTGTGCGCGTTCGCCCGCGACAATGGCGCCCGCTACGTGCTGCTCAACCCGCTGGGCAGCATGGGCCGCGGTGTGAAGTCCCAGCGCAAACTCGCGAAGACGACCATGCACATGCAGGAGATCTTCGAGCTGACCGCGCCTTTCGACGGCCCCGACCTCGACATCGCTCACATCCGCTTCCCCAACACGGGCCGCAAGCCCCTGGCCGGGTGCGAGGCCGGGACGATCATCTACGTCTTCACTCCGGGCGAGGTCACCGTCTGCCCGTACCTCGTCTTCGCCGCCCGGACCCCGATCTCCCGCCATCCCGACACCGACTTCATCGTCGGCAACGTCTTCACCGATCGCGACATCGCCGCTCGCCTCGACGCGTACCGGTTCCACGAGCGGTTCCAGGTCGGCGCGAACCCGACCTGCACCTCCTGCAGCCTCGGATCCGACTGCGGCAAAGGCTGCCCGGCCGCGGTCGTCGCCGCCGGCGGCCGCATCGGCGACGTCGACGCCGAGCTGTGCCCGGTGACCGCCGAGACCCGCCGTCTGCTGCCTCTGGACGTCGCATGAGCGCGCCGCGCTTGCCGGGCAAGCTGGTGACCTTCGAAGGACCTGGCGGCGTCGGCAAGACGACGATCACTGCGCTGGTCGCCGAGCTCCTCGAAGCCGACGGTGTCCCCGTGCACGCCACCATCCAGCCGTCCCGCTCTCCCCTGGGCGACCTGGCCCGCCATGGCACCGACACCTACCGCGACATGGCCCTAGCCTGCCTCTGCGCGGCCGACCGGCACCACCAGCTGACCATCGAGATCCTCCCAGCACTGGCCGAGGGCAAGATCGTGCTCTCTGACCGGTACGCGGCATCGTCGCTGGTCCTGCAAGGCTTGGACGACATCCCGCTCGATGTCGTCTGGGCGCTCAACCACAGCGTCTACCGACCGGACCTCGTGTGCGCTCTGAGCGCCCCGCCCGCGGACGTTGAACACCGTCTGCGTACGCGCGGCGGGCACAGCCGCTTCGAGCGCACACCCGGGAGCAGCTTTCGCGAAACCTACGGCTACCTCGCGGCGACGACCTTCCTCCACGACCAGGGCTGGCCGATCCAGGTCGTCGACTGCGCCGACGACCCACGGGCGACAGCTGGCACCATCATCGACCTGATCCACCACATCATCGCGGAGACCCCGGCATGCCCCTGACCGTCCTCACCCTCAACGTCGGCAACCCCGCCCTCGAACGGGCACGGCGCCAACGCGACTGGCTCGCCCGCCGCGACGAGGACGTCCTCGTGCTCACCGAGACCGGCTCCGGACCCGGCACCCACCTCATCGCCGACTCCTTCGCCGAGGCTGGCTGGTCGGTCCACTACCCCGACCACCCCGACAAGGAACGCGGCGTCATGCTGCTATCCAAGCTCGAATCGACCGTGGACGCCATCGGCGCCGCGATGACCTACCTGCCCGCTCGGCTGGCCGGCATCGTGGTGCGCACCAAACACGGGCCGGTGCGCATCCTCGGTGCCTACGTTCCCTCTCGGGATGCCACCGAAGTGAAAACCACCCGCAAACGCACCTGGATCGAGGCCTTTCACGCGGCCTACGAAGCCACCGCGGACGACGCCCCCGTTCTCCTGCTGGGCGACCTCAACGTCCTCGAGCCCGGGCACGTGCCTCCGCATCCCAGCCAGTTCGCGCCGTTCGAGACCGCGTTCTACATTGAGCTGACCCACCGGCACGGCCTCGCTGACGCCTTCCGCGCGCTGCACCCGACCGCCGTCGAGCACAGCTGGGCTCGCCGTGCCGAACTCGGCTACCGCTACGACCACGCCCACGCCTCCACCGCGCTGCTCGAGCGCGTAACGCACTGCTCCTACATCCACGACACCCGTTCCGGGGACCCCGCGCTCACCGACCATTCGGGACTCGCCGTCGCGCTGACACTGACCGCGACCGCGCCGCTGATAACGTCCGACCCGGCCGCGGACCGCGAGGCAACACTGTTCTGAGCAGGGGTACTCGTGCCCGGCCGCCACCCGAGCCGCCGAGCACGAGGACCACCGGATGACCGTCGCCAGCGAACCGGCCCTGCGGGTCGGCGCACGCGTCCTGCTCCTCAACCGCGACGACGAGGTCCTGCTCATCCACGCCCGCGACCCCGACGACCCCGGTCACGCCTGGTGGGAGCTCCCCGGCGGCGGCCAAGAGCCCGGCGAGAAGCTTGAGGACACCGCGCGGCGCGAGATCGCCGAGGAAACCGGGCTCGTCTTGGACGAGATCGGCCGCAAGCTCTGGACCCGTGAAAGCCGCTTCATCTACCGCGGGCGTGAGCATCACCGTCTCGACCACGTCTACCTCGCCCGCACCGACCGGACCGCGCCTCAGGTCGCCCTCCGGCACACCGACAACGAGCGCGCCGGCCTGATCGAGCGCCGCTGGTGGTCGGTCGCCGCGCTGGTCGAGTGCGCGGACAAGGTGCTGCCGGCCGAGCTGCCGGATCTGCTCGAGACGTTCCTCGATGGCCGGTTCCCCAGCACTCCCCTGGCACTTACCGCCTGAAGTCGCCGTCGCCGCGGTGCACGCACGGGGGTCCAGCGCGGCGCATGGTGACGCGCGCCCGGAACGACTGAGCCACCGGCCCGTCGGGCAGCGGAGCCGTCCACCGGTAACCGGGCGCGCGGGCTACCGCGGCCGCGACGAGCGTGCGGCCGTAGCCCAGGCGCCGATAACTCGCCACGACGTGGACGTAGTCGAGGGTGGCGGTCCGGCACGGGACGCAAATGCTGAGCGTTGCGGTGGCGACCTGGGCGCCGTCGAGGTGGAGGTCGACTTGGCCGGCCAACGTCCCTGGCACCGGCGGACGGACGAGAAGAACCAAGCCCTCATCGACCGCTGCGTCAGCGGGTCGCTTACTCGCGACGTCGAGGTGAGCCCACTCAGCGAGACGCCGCTCGGACGAATCGCAGGCCTCCAGCGCGCGACACACCTCGCACAACGTGGCGTGCAACCGATAGCGGTGGCTGTACGGCGCGAGCTTGCCGTAGAGGTCAAGGTCGAGCCAGTGACCGCGCAGGCAGACGGTGGCTCGACCGGCCGCCGGCCGAACCGGAAGCAACTCGCCGAACTCCCGGCGCGCGCCTGATCGGACCGCACTGTCGGGCTGATCGCCGACGTGCTGCTGGACGGCAGCGGTCGGCTGGGCCGAGGGGTTCATCCTGCGGCCTCGGTCAGGCCGCGCCGGGCGAGCGGGCGGCCCGCAGCGGCCGCACCGCCCGGGCCGGCAGCTGCAGCGCGACCGTGTGCGGGCGAGCTGCCGCGCCGCGGCCTCGGCTGGTCGCGACGACGTCGCGATACTCCAGGTGACCGAACCCGTCCTCGGTCAGGCCGCGCCACTTGCGGTGAGAGACGCGGAGCTCGAGGTCGACACCGGGCCAGGCACCGGCGGTGATCAGCACCGCACCCCGGTTGCGAACGCGCCCGGCAAGCCGGCGGGCCAGCTGCGGCTGGACTCCCCGGGCGGCGACCGGGCCGAGCACGACCAGGTCGAACCCGTCGATCAACGCGGATACCACCGCGACCACTTCGGCTCCAGGATGGGGTACCAGCGCGAACCGCTCCAGGTCGACGCCCAGCTCGGCGGCCGCGGCGACGCCCAGTTCCGGCAGGCCGGTAACCGCAGCCCACGAGCCCTGCTGCGTGGCCTCGGCGAGCAGGGCGAGGACCAACGCGGTCGAACCCGAGACCGACACGGTGCTGCCGCGCCGCAGCCCACCACCCGGCAGCAGCTCGGCCAGCGCAGGCGTCACAGGAAGCAATCCGGCCGCGGCAGGCGTCTCCGCGGTCGGCTGCTTCAGCTGGGCGGCCGTCCGGAGGCCAGGGATCGCCGCGAGCCCGGCCACCGCCTCCGGCACCGCCACCACGCACCTCCAGCACCACGAACACGCACCGGAGACACCCGCGTGGGGAAGCCACGAGCGCACCCGAACTCATCGAACACTTGTTCGGATACTGCGAGACGGTGGCCGCGCTGTCAAGTCAAGCACCTCAACATCACTCCACACGGCGGCGTCCGCCGCGTTGAGCGTTCGTCTTGCCACTTGCCGTCACCGGATAGGGCGTTGACCAGCGCAGACTCGGCGAAGCTGAGCCAACCGGGTTACCGTCGAAATTCGGTGTTGCACTGCGAGGACGGGAGGCTGGGCATGCCTGCACGCCGCTCGTCCGGCGTCCCGGAGTGGATCGAGCCGATGCTGGCCAAGGCGGACGGCGGTCGGCTGCGGGAGGGCTCGGAGTGGGCGTATGAGTACAAGCTGGACGGCTACCGGGCCTGCATGCAGATCGCCGCCGATGGCACCACCGTGCTCACCAGCCGCAACGGCATCGACTTCACTCACGAGTTCGCAGACCTCGCCGGCGTCCTCACACCCGCTCTCGACGGCCAGCCCGCGGTACTCGACGGCGAGATTGTCGTCTACAACGAAGCCGGGCAGATCGACTTCGGGTTGCTGCAGGAACGTCGCGGCCGCTACCAGACTCACCGCAGCTCCCCTCGCCGTGACGAGCCCTTCGAGGACGCGCCCGTCCGGTTCCTCGCTTTCGACCTGCTCCAGCTCGGGGAGAAGTCGTTGCTGCGGGAGCCGTACGAGGAGCGCCGCGGTCTGCTGGCCGGGTTGGCGATGCCGGATCCGTACCGGATCTCGGTCGTGCGTGGGTTCACCTTCACCGAGCTGTCCGCGGATCGGCGGACACCGAAGGACTTGCTCGATCACGTCGCCGCAACCGGGCACGAGGGCCTGGTGGCCAAGCTGCGCCGCTCCCCCTATGCCCCTGGCAAACGCCCGGACTACTGGTGCAAGCACGCGCTGATCCAGACCACCGAGGTCATCGTCTGCGGCTGGCGCCCGGGCCAGAACCGGCTCAACGGCAGCCTCGGCGGGCTGCTGCTCGGAGGCCACGACCCCGAGACCGGCGAACTGGTCTACATCGGCGACGTCGGCACCGGCTTCACCGAGGCCGACCGCGCTCGCCTACTTACACGGCTCGAAAAGCTGGAACGGCGCAAACACCCCTTCGCAGTGACCCCGCCGCGTGAGGACGTTGCCCGCGCGCACTGGACGGAGCCCGAACTGGTCGGCGAGGTGGTGTTCCGGCAGTTCACCCGCGGCGACGGCAGGCTGCGCCACACCGCCTGGCGCGGCCTGCGCGACGATCGCACGCCCGCTGAGGTTCTCGCTCCCCGCGCCCGCGAGCGGGTCGCCGCCGAAACGGCGCCTGCGCCGAGCAGACAGCCGGCCGCCCGCAAGAAGCCCGCGCTGCCCGCTGACGCCGCGCCGCTCGGACCGAAAGTGACGGTGCAGGCCGGAAACCGTCGGCTAACGCTGTCCAATCTGGACAAGCAGCTCTACCCGGATGGCTTCACCAAAGGCGAGGTCATCAACTACTACTCCCACATCGCTGAGGTGCTCCTGCCGCACCTCGCGGGCCGGCCGGTCACATTCATCCGGTTCCCTGACGGCTTCGGCGGGCAGCAGTTCTTCGAAAAGAACGCGCCCAAGGGCGCGCCGAGCTGGCTGCCCACGGTCCGGCTGCCCAGCACGGGCTCGCGTTCCGGCCGCGGCGAAGGCGAGATCGAGTATGCGCTGCTCGACGAGCTGCCCGCACTGGTGTGGGCCGGCGAACATGGCCGCCCTGGAACTTCACGTCCCGCAGTGGCAGGTCGACGCCGAAGGCCGGCGGCTTCCGCCGGACCGGTTGGTGTTCGACCTGGACCCCGGGCCGGGGACGTCGATCGTGCAGTGCTGCCGCGTCGCCGAACGGCTACGCGACCTCCTGGTCGATGACGGCCTGACACCGTATGCGAAGACGTCGGGCTCGAAGGGGATGCAGCTCTACGCTGCGATCGAGACATCAGATCCTGCCGCGCCCTCGGCGTATGCGAAGAAGCTCGCGCAGCGGCTTGCCCGCGAAACCCCGGACAGGGTGACCGCGGTTATGGCCAAAGCCCAGCGCACCAACCGGGTGTTCATCGACTGGTCCCAGAACAACCCCGCTAAAACCACCGTCGCGCCCTACTCCCTGCGTGGCCGCGACCACCCGACCGTGGCCACCCCGATCACCTGGGAGGAAGTCGAAGCGTGCAGCCACGTGGCCCAATTGACCTTCACCGCCGAGGACGCCGCACTGGTCACCCCGGCGACATGCTGCACGCCAGACGCCGAGACCGGCGCGACGGCCAAGCCGGAGGGCTGCTGCAACTGAAGGCCCGGAGCCGGTGCGCAATCGAGGGGCGCACCGGCTCCGGTCAGGTTCCGACGCGCGGGCTGCGGCGTTCGATCATGACGACGTCTCGCCACACGCCGCGGTGCTGGCCGACGCGTTCGCGAACGCCGATCTCCCGGAACCCGGCCCGGCGGTGCAGTTCCCGGCTCGCGGTGTTCTCAGGGAACACGCCACTCTGGATCGTCCAGATGCCCGCGTTCTCGGTCGAGTCGATCAGCGCGACCAGCAGGGCTCGCCCAACACCACGCCCTTGCGCCGCCGGATCGACGTAGACACTGTGCTCGACAACCCCGGCGTAGACGCACCGCGAAGACACCGGGGTGACCGCGGTCCAGCCGATGACCCGCCCGGCCGGATCGAGCGCGACCAGCCGGTGATCCGGGAGATGGGCGGCGTCCCAGGTCTTCCAGCCGGGCGCGGTGGTCTCGAAGCTCGCATGTCCGGTGTCGAGCCCGGCTTGGTAGATCGCCAGTACCCGATCCGCGTGCTCGGAGGTCATCGCCGCGACCGGGATCGGTTTGGTGGCGCGGATGATCGCGGAATGGAGCTGGTCACCGACCTCGTGGGTCAGCTCGATCTCGACATCGGCGAGGCCGGCGTCGCGCAGCAGCGTCCGGTAGCGCTCGGCGGTGAGCGCGCCGCCGAGGCACTCGACCGCACCGGCCCGCGCCGCGCGTTCGGCATCGGTGAGCGTGTCGTCGGCCAGGATGTCGGTGACGCCGAGGCGGCCACCGGCGCGCAGGACGCGGGCGATGCCGGCGAAAACGGCGGGCTTGTCGGGCGAGAGCGCGATGACGCAGTTGGAGATGACGACGTCGACCGAGGCGTCCGGCAGCGGAATCTGCTCGATCGTGCCCTTGAGGAACTCGGCATTGGTGACGCCCGCCTGCTCGGCGTGCCGGCGGGCGAGGGTGAGCATGTCGTCGGTCATATCCAGGCCGAGGGCCCGTCCGCCCGGTCCGACACGGCGAGCGGAGAGGAGCACGTCCAGCCCGCCGCCGGAGCCGAGATCGAGCACGGTCTCGCCGAGCTTCAGCTCAGCGACAGCGAGCGGGTTGCCGCAGCCGAGGCTCGTGGCGGTTACCTCGACGGAAAGCTCCGCGCCGGCGTAGTGGACGGCACTGAGCCGGTCGGCATCTCGGTCGTCGGCAAGCATTTCGATCCCCTTTCCGGCAAGCGCCTGCCTGGCAGCGGCGGCATAGCGGTCGCGGACGGCGTCGCGGTCGGGTTTCACTGAGCCTCCTGGTCGACGGCCTCGGCGAACGACCGGACACCCCGGCCCATTACGACATCCGCAGCACTCGGGAAGCACGACACGCACTCCTCGTTGACCCGGTAGAGCCGAGCCGTCCCCCGCGGCTCGACCAGCACGAACCCTGTCTCGGCGAGGACCTTCAGGTGCGCGGAGACGGTCGACTGCCCCACGCTGACCCGCTCGACGACCTCTCCCACCGTCATCGGCGTGCCGGTCTCGGCGAGGAGATTGAGGATCTGCACCCGCGTCGGGTCCGCGAGCGTCCGGAACCACTCGGCGTAGGTCTTCGCTACTTCGCGATCGAGCACCTCAACCCCCCTTAATCGTTAATCGACGATATACGATCAAGGTTCAACAAGGAAGTCGGAGCAGCCCAAGGGCAACACTCAAACAGGCGCTATAACCATGAGTAATCAATGATCACAAAGAGCGACAGCTCGCTACGCCGTATGTAGCAACATCACCACGCAAAGTGGCCGTCACTGTGGTGACCGTAATCACATTGACTGAAATTAATAAGACTGCTTGATACTGCTTCCTATTTATGCACAAAGCGCACGGAAGCATCTAGCCTAATTTGCGCAAATGAATAGGCTACCTACAGCCAGTTCATGTCAGCCGACCCGCGCGTAGTCGGCTACCACTTAGAGTGACACGCCTACTGTCACTCTTATGGTTTCCTCAGTCACACAAGGTGACAGTGTCTACTATTTGTCCAGTTAGCGCGAACTTCAGCCCCGAGAACTCGCGCACACCCGCTGACCTGCGAGAACAGACTAATACAGCTGGTGAGTTCAGTGACAACTTCCGGACACCCGCAGCCAAGCGACATCACGGTGGGGCAACTCGCGCACGGCAAGTTGCTCGCGTCGACCACTGCCCGCTACGTTGCCTCCCCAGTACCTGCTGCCTGCAGGTATAGGACAGGCCCGCCATCGGACCTATCACTCGGGCGGAGCGACGATGGCGGGCCTGTCTGACACAACATTCGACGCCCCGAAGATGGAGCGCCCTAATGCGACGCTGATTATGTCGATGTGAAACAGCTAGCCGGTACAAGATCACGCTTGATGTGAGCTTACTCACATCAAGCCGTCAACTCTTGCGTACCCGCCAGTAGTGGCACACCAGTCGTCGCAATGTCGACGATACGCTTCCGGTCGACATGGCCACGTCGGCACCAGGGCGCGACTGTGGCCCACCTCACTAACAGGCCTGTCAAGTAGACACGCCGTGGTCTGCATCTTCCTCATCACTCCTCGTGACGGAGAGTCACTCGCCGTTGCACAACGTTTATGCGCAGCTCCGAGGACGCGCGGTGTGAACTCGGACATGCCAGGCGAGTACCTTCAGGACAGCGCGCGGTACCGGATCTCTGGGCGGAGCGAAGGCGTCACGTGCAGCAACACCACTGACACAACATTCGACGCACCCGAGAGGAATCCTCACCGATGACGCTGCAGAGCACTGCCTTGCCTTCCGGCGGGCAGCCCGAGGGCGACCCGGAACGCCGCGGCCGCCGCGGCGTGCGAGCGCTGATCGCCGGCACCAACGCGACCACAGTCCTGCTCATGGGCATCCTGGTCCTCACGTGGTACGTGCCGGCCCTGCATGAGATGGACAACCTGGATAGCTTCCGGGAACACCTCGCCTGGACCGCGCTCAGCGCCGCATTGCCCGGCTCCATCCGGTTCCTGTGGGCCACCGTCACGCCGTGGCTCAAGGAGTCTTGGCTGAAGACGGTGGCCGCCGCGTACAAGTACGCGCAGACGGCGGCCGAGAAGAAGAACTCCCCCGGCTCGGCGGGCACCAACTCGGACGACGAGGACGACAAGGACGACGCAGGGACCCGGCCGTGAGGCGGGCGGCGTTCGGCGCGGCGCTCCGGGCCCGACGGACCAGCCGCAAGCTCTCCCTGGCCGAGCTCGCCGAGCTGATCGGATACTCGCGCGGGCTCATCAGCAGAGTCGAGACCGGCGCCGTGGCCCCGTCGCCAGGCTTCACCGCGGCGTGCTGCCAGGTGCTCGGCGACGACCTCGACTGGACGGTGTCTGACAGCTCCGGTGTGGCCTCCGCTGAGGCCACACCGGAGCGAGAGGAACCTGTGGAGCCGTTCGAGTCGTTCTACGCGCGCCAGTTCGGGCCATTGAGAAACTTCGTCCGTTCGAACGGTGTCGTCGGCGAGGCTGCGGAGTCGATCGTGCAGGACACGTTGCTGGCGTGCTTCACCCGATGGTCGACGATCACGAGGCCGGACGCGTTCGCGCACGCTGTGGCCCGCAACCAGATCCGCGAGCACTGGCGACGCGAGGAGCGCCGCCGCGCCGAACTCGCGGAGCAGGACATGAGCGAGCTCGCGGCACGGATGACCACGCCGTCCGCGGAGACGATCGCGTTGTCCAACGTGAACTGGCGCACCTACTTCGAGCCGCTGTCGGAGCAGCAGCGGTTCGTGGTGAGAAGCACGGTCGCCGGGATGACCACCGCCGAGATCGCGGAAGAGGCCGCGATGTCGCCGGCTGCGGTGAGCGCGGCGATGAAGCGCGCTCGAACACGACTCCGGCTGGCAGCTGAGCTCGAGTCGGCGAAGACGAAACACGACATCGGCGACCGGCGCGGTGAAGGCCGCACCCTCGACAGCGTGAGCGCCAGGCTGCTGCGCGAGCAGCGGGAAGGAGAGGCGCTGCGGACGCTGCAGCAGGCTGCAGACGCCTACCAGGACGCCAGCATGTCGGTCGACGCCGGGCACGCGCTGGTCAAGATCGGCGTGATGATGCTCGCGAAGGGCCAGGCAACCAAGTCGACCACCGTATTCCGCGCGGCGGTGAACGCATTCAAAAAGGCCCAGGACGGACCGCGGCTTGGGCATGCGCTTATGCACCTGGGCCACGCACACCGTGCGACCAGCCGTCTTTCAGCAGCCGTGCAAGCCTACGAAGCCGCTGCCTCGGCATTCGAAGAAGCCAACGACTGGGTCAACAGCGAGGCAGCTCGAGCGGGTGTCCGCGCAGTGGAGACCCTCCAGTCGCACCGCAGCAAGCCGCGAACCAGGCAGGCGACACCCCCGAGTGATCGGCCGCGCGCCAGGCCGCCTATCACCACCCCTTCACCGCGTGACGAGTGGCTTCTCACGATAGAACAGGCTCGGAACGAGCATGTGTCTGAGTGCACCCACGTCCGGGACTATCTCACCCGTCTCCGTGGCTCACGGCGAGATATCGCCGATGGGGTCAACACCGGCATCCTCGTCTTATGGCACGAGTTCGAACCGCACAGTGAGGCCACCGGATAGTGCCCAGGACGATCACCACGGCGACGGTCATCCGCGCCAGACCCCACGACGGATAGCGGACGAACCGGGGCAGCAGCGCCGCGCTTGCAGCCCACGCCGGTACTGGCCAGCACCTGCCGCTGAGACACCCGCCCTGCCTCATCGGTATCACGGTTGACATCCGTCCACTCCGGGCAAGTCAACCCACATCGCACCGACAGGGCCCGCAACCCGCACACGGCGTGACACGACCTGGGCCTTCAGGAAGTTCGCCGGCCGAGGTGCGACCATTAGCGGATGGCGACCAAACCATCCAAAGGGCTGCTCGCGGCGCTCGAAGCGGGAGTCCATGACGACACGGTCAGCCTGTCCTCGCTGTTGCAGAAGTGCATCCTCCTGGGCAAGCGGTCCGGTTCGGCGGAGCTACGCGATTGGGCAAGCCGCGAACTGAACGGCTACCGCGGACAAGAGCTTCCTGACTACCGGAAGGCTCGCGCGGCAGCTTTCCTGGTGATCACGAATCGCGCGGGCTATAACCCGATAACTCAGCGTCTCCACGATCACAACATCCCGGACTGGCTACCCGAACAGGACTTTGACCTGGAAGAGGTCAGCGACATTCAACAACAGCGTTAACGCGCTCGCCACCAGCAGTAGGCGCCGCGCCGGCCGCAAGACGGCGTCATCGGCCCCAGGGAGAGCCAAATGTCGTGTACCGACGAGCAGCCCTAGCTGTTGCGGGTCATGACGTTGGTGTCGGCTGACAGGGCCTGAGACTGAGGGACGGGTCTTTCGACGGCAGGATGAGAAGTGCGACCCACTCGTCCGCCAAGCAGAAAGACCCGTCCATGCACCACCGTAATGCCCCGCTGTCCGTGGAAGGCCGTCGCCGGCTCGTCGCGCGTTGCCAGACCCGCCCGATCGCCCACGTCGCCGCCGAGATGGGCATCTCACGCCAATGCGCCAGCAAGTGGGTCAACCGCTACCGACGCCACGGCGAGACCGGCTTGCTCGACCACCCCAGCGTCCCGCACCACCAGCCCACCGCCACTCCCGCCGAGGTCGTGGCCCGGATCGAGCAGCTGCGCCGGCAGCGGAAGTACTCCGCCCGCCGCATCGCCACCGAACTGGCCGCCGAAGGCATCACGATCTCCGTCCGCACCGTCAGCCGCCATCTGCTCCACCTCGGCCTGAATCGGCGCCGCTTCATCGACCCCACTGGCGCCACCAACCGGCAACCACGGCCGATCATCGCGCGCTGGCCTGAGCACATGGTCCACCTGGACGTGAAGAAGACCGGCCAGATCCCCGACGAAGGCGGCTGGCGGATCCACGGCAAAGGCAGTACCCAGGACAAACGCGCCCGCCGCGGCAAACGTCGTGGCGAGCGGGCCCGCTACACCTACCTGCACTCCGCCGTCGACGGCTACTCCCGGCTGGCCTACACCGAAGCCCTGCCCGACGAGAAAGCCGCCACCGCGATCGGGTTCGTCCACCGGGCACGGGCGTTCTTCGCAGCCCACGGCATCATCCACATCCACCGCCTGGTCACCGACAACGGTGCCTGCTACCGCGCGAACGACTTCGCCACCGTCCTACGCGGCGCCCGCCACCAGCGGATCACGCCCTACACCCCGCGCCACAACGGCAAAGTCGAACGCTACAACCGGATCCTGGCCGAAGAGTTCCTCTATGCCCACGTCTGGACCAGCGAACAGCACCGCACCGAGGCCCTGGCGGTCTGGAACGTGCATTACAACTATCATCGACCCCACACTGCCGTTGGAGATCAGCCACCAGCATCCCGGCTCGACACCGGCGTCACCAACGTCATGGCCTCATACACCTAGCACCGTCAAGTCGACGGCCGGCGCGACCGGCGGCGCCACGAGCGCCGGCACCTGCAGCTTCCAGGCCAGGCTCAACACGTTGCCGAAACCAAAGAGAAACGTCAGTCCGATGACCAGCCCCATCGTCGCCGTGACGAGCCGGGCAACCACCTGCGAGTCGGCACTCATGACGGGCTCTCGCTGAGCCCCGGAAGCTCGAAACTACCCTCCACCACTAACGTGCCGACGTAAAATCCCTGGTCAGACCCGTTCCCATCCTTTGGTAGTCCTGCCGAGGGCCCCAACCTGCGCCGCACCCGGCCGTCCAAATCGTGCGAGATCACTGGACATCAACGCCCTTGTGGCGACGTCGAGCGATCCGGACAGTCGCGGAAAGTCGCAGCTCACGATGGGCGCGGTCTCGTGCGGATGCTGTGCGTGCCCCCGAACGGGCTGAGCAGAAGCAAGGCTTCAGACAATTGCCTTCAGACTATTGACTCTTTCGGCCGCTTAACGTCGACACCAACTCATCCATCGCCGCCCGAAAGTCAGCACGATCGCTCGAACGGAACCACATAAAGAACCAGTCCGGGATCCGAGGAACGCGTGCCCGGGAAAGAAACAAGATGTCCTGCGAGTGCCGAGCCAAGGCCATGAGCTCCTCGACCTGGGTCGCCAAGCTCGCTTGGCCGGAAACAGCAGCGGATATGCGCGCCCGAGTTAAGGCAAGTACCCGGTCGCGTTCCGCAGCCACGTCTCGCTGCCCCCGAAAGGTATCCAGACCGAGCAAGAACATTCCAAGGGACGGCACGTACCAACGCAACAACAGCTGCGGAACCGTTAGGCTTGCAACGACTCCGATCGCCAGACCCAAGCCGGCCGATACGGAAATTGACGCAAGGATCGTATGCGCGTATCGCCGCCGAACCCGAGACCCCCAGCCCAAATTCTGCTGTTGGCAGGCAAGCACGTCATATGGATGCGGAAGATTTGGAATCTCGTAGTAGTCGCACAGAGTGTCATCGCGAGCGCGACATCGCTTGCTGAACCGGCTGACCTCCTGAGCACTAATCCGCTCCCCCGCAAGCACGGCGTTCCACTCCATGCGAAAGAGACGCACATCAAACATTTCCTGCAGTAGGGCAGCGTGACGCAACTCCTTTTTTGTCCACGAAACCAAACCAGTCGAATAGGCCGTAGCCCACGCCGCACCGATCAGCGCAATCACGTTGGCGCCAGCGGTCGTGAACGAAGCGATCAGGCCGGAGACCGCGATCAGCACGGACAGGATCATGCGGAGGTCTTCAAGCCGTTGAGCACGAGCGTGCGATGCAGACATGGCCCTCAGCAAGGTGAGCATCGGCTCATCGTTCTGATCCTGCAGGATTGACGACCTTTGATCAGACATGTGACGCCTCCGTCAGCCGCGTGGACCTCGACGTCCCACTGTCGTACCGTGGCGGCTCGCATGTCCAGCTCATCCCAGCGCGCCCTGAAAGACTCGGTTAGAATGCTGCGCTGGCCGGGCCGCAGCATGCTCCTGCCCGAGGATGGGATCGGTTGATCATGACACCGCCAAATCGTTCTACGCAGGACCTGGCAGCTTGCTTCGACGAGGCCGTTTGCGCCGCTATCGCCGAATGGGCAGCAGGCACCGCCAGATCACTCCGGCTACCCAGCCGGCGCTGGCAGCGGCGGGGGCACACAGGCTCCGAACTAGTAGCAGTCGTCGTGAGTCGCATCAGAGGATCACAACGACAGGGTGGCAACAAACTAATTGTCAAGGTGTGCCCGGCTGGAGGGTTCGCAGCAGAGGCCAGCCGCCACGAGGAGGCTCGGGCGGCCAACGAGCAATTTGCCGAACAATATTTCGTGCGACAGCATTTCGGCCGCTATCCCGTTGGCGATGGCCGTTTTCTCATGTTCCAGGAGATCGCTGGAAACCTGTCCGAGATCAGGACACTCAGCGAGCTTCCCGACGATCAGCGGCCGGCAGCACTCCGACGCGCCGTACACCTTATACTAACCGAGTGGAACAGAGCATTGCAGGAACCACGCACTACCACCGTGGCGTCATACCTGCAAATGGAGATTAGAAACGCACTCGAGGAGGGCCGTTCCGCTCATCAATGGGTCAACGAGGCCGGCCTAATTGATTCATCAAGCGACTGGATCACCATTGATGAGGATTGCAAATTCGGCCCACTTCCAAATCCAGTTCGCATGACAAATAGCTCCTCCGTTGTCGGCAAAGTTACGATCGACTATATCGTTGGCTACGCGCACGGTGATCTACATTTAGACAACGTGCTGATCCCAGCACCAAAGGGACGACCCGCTAGGCCAGCACAGATGCGATTCATTGACCTCTCGGCGTTCGACGCCGAGGCACCGATTACGCGAGACCCCGTCACACTGATACTTTCGGCCCTTCTCCATGCTATCCCCGGTCTACCCGATGACCAGGCTGAGGCACTACTGTCGTACGTCGTCTCACCTGAAGCGCAGGCCCCACCCCGCGTCTCCCGTGTTCTAGCCGAGATGGTATGGGCGATTTACCAAACCGCAGAGATAGCATCCGGGGCGTGGCACGACGAATGGCGAGCACAGTATCTTTTGTCTCTCCAGGCCCACTCGCTCCTGTACACCTCTTACGACAACGCGCAGACGAGAGGCCGGTGGTGGTACTTCCGCCTGGCGGCGCGGGCTGGCCTGGCGTTCCTGGATGAGCTCGACGACAGACCTGTTCCTGTGGATCCTCGGCGTATCGGGCCGCCGGAAGAACCGACCAAGAGGACCTTAGACGGCAACCATGCGCGAGCTCTCGACAACATCGGCGAGAGACCACTCAGCAACCTTCCACCCCGGCTCCAACCGCTCGTCGATCGGCCGATCCTAACGGAACGAGTGATGGGCCTAATCAGAGACCAGGGAACCCGCGCGACAGAATTCGGGATCTCACTTGAAGGAGCCGGCGGTTTCGGCAAGACCATTCTTGCGCAGGAAATCGGACGCAGCAAGGATGCGCATGCCCTATTCCCGGACGGCGTGCTTTACACAACTGTCGGCGAGCACGTCGATGGTGCCGAACTGGCTGACAAACTCAATGACCTTTCTGAATTCGTATCAGGGACCCGTCCGACCACTTCGGTGCCAGATGTCGCCGGCGATCTGCTCGGAAAGTTGATCCGCGATCGATCGATGTTGTTGATAGTCGACGACGTCTGGACGCGATCGCAGGTGCTGCCGTTCCTTCTGGGAGCGCCGAGATGCGTTCGCCTGGCGACAACTAGGCGCCGAGAAATCATGCCCGAAAAGCTATTATCCATCGACATTGGTCCCATGGATCACACCGAGGCGAATAGGCTCCTCCACGCCGGCATGCTCACCATGCCCGGCCGTCAGCGTGACCGACTGCTGCAGGCTACTGGCGGCTGGCCACTCCTACTGGCTCTGGTGAATCGTGCAATCCGCAGCGGCATCCGGGGAGGTCTGTCTGGCGCAGCCTCAGCCGCGGACGTGGCCCGACGACTGGAGGCCAGTGGACCGACATCGTTGGACTTGCGAGATCCCAATGAGCGCGCGACCGCCGTCAGCGCGACGATGCGCGCGAGCATGAGCCGGCTCGGCGATGACACCAAGGATCGCTACATCGAGCTAGCCATCTTTCCTGAAGACACCGACATTCCCGTTAAGGCCTTGAGCCGCTATTGGCAAGTCACCGATGGCATGAGCACGCTCGATGCCGAACAGCTCTGCAGGAATCTCGAAGAACTCAGTCTTCTGACCCTCCATGGTAAAGGGTCGACAACAAGTGTTCGGTTGCATGACGTTATTCGCGAATATCTACGAAACGAGTGCGGCACTGTTGGCCTGCGCATGCTCAACAATGCGTTCCTCAACGCCATGCGACCAGATAATGGCACCTGGAGGTCAGTGCCGACGGAAGACATCTACCTATGGAAGCACCTGACGTACCACCTAGAGGAATCTCGCCAGCAGAAGCAATTGCAACTGCTACTCTCAGACTTTCCTTACATCGCAACAAAGCTGAGCATTCTCGGACCAGTACCAGTGGAAGCAGACCTCACCCTCGCGTCATCTCCGATAACACAGGAGCTGCTACTGGGCCTACAGCGCTCCGCAAACCTGCTGGCACCCACCACGCCAGACACAGCCGTAGTCGACATCCTGCTTAGCCGACTTAGCAGGTCAACTGTGTCGCCCGAAATGATCAATTCATACCATCAAGCGGCGCCAGGTTGGCGGATGTCGGCTGCACGCGCTCTGCCGGACGCTCCACACCCAGCCGTACACAGACGTCTCCATGGTCACCCTGCGCCAATTGGTCGCTGCGCGATCAGTCCGGACAGTTCAACGTTGTTAACGGCAAGCGATGACGGCACGCTTGGTGTTTGGGAGCACCGGACCGGGCAGCGAATCAGAACACTCCGAGGGCACGACGGCCCCGTACTTGATTGCGTGGTAGGCCCAGACGGCACCTGGGCGGTAAGCGGAAGCGACGATAGCACGGTACGTCTGTGGGATCTGTCGACCGGAGAACCGCTGGCAGTGCTACAAGGACACACTGCTGTGGTACGTCGGTGCGCTGTCGCACCGGATGGCACCTGGCTCGTAAGCGCCAGCGACGACCAGACAGCACGCGTGTGGGACGTATCCGCCGGAACAACGCGGACTACCCTTAAGGGCCACAATGGAACAGTGCGCGGCTGCGCGATAAGCGAGGACGGCCGCTGGGCAGTGACGGCGGGCGGTGACGGGACAATACGCCTCTGGGCTACCGAAACCTGGGCACAAATCCGCGTATTCGAAGGACATACGGGCGCAGTCCGTGGTTGCGCGATCACAGCGGACGGCAAGCTTCTAGCGAGTGCTGGGGGTGACGGGACACTCCGATTATGGGATGTCGAGCGAGGCATCTTGCAGGCTGTACTCGACGGCCACAACGGATCGGTCCGAGCGTGCGCGTTCAGCCTCGATCATGTTTATGTTGCAAGCGGTGGCGGCGACGGGACTGTACGTGTCTGGGAAACAGCGACCGGACGGATGCATACCGTACTGACCGGCCACGACGGCGCAGTTCGGAGTTGCTCCTTCAGCGCAGACGGCGCATGGCTCATAACCGCCAGCGAAGATCACACAGTCATTACCTGGGACGTCAGCCGCGTAGTCGCTCGTCCAACGACAAGCGAACATACGCGTTCGGCGGTACGGGCATGTGCCGCACCTTCAGATGGGGATTGGCTCGTGGCCGGCGGCAACGATCACACGGCACGGATCTGGGAAGTGCCGACCGGGCGACTGCGAGCGATCATGGAAGACCACAGCGGCACCGTGCGGACCTGTGCCGTTAGTCCGAACGCCAGCCTAGTTGCTACTGGCGCCGACGACCGCACAGTGAAGATCTGGGAGGCTGAAACGGGCCACGTCGTTGCCACATTCAGAGGCCACAACTCCGCAGTGCGCGCATGCGCATTCAACCCGGACGGATCATGGTTGGCTTCGGCTACAGCCGACGGGATGGTTCATCTATGGGACATCGCAAGCCGTCGGATACTTCGCCAGTTCGGACGTCCTGGACCAGCAATCTGGGCCTGCGCGGTCTCTCCAGACGGAACCTGGGTGGCGACTGCTGGCGACGACCGCATCGTGCGAATTTGGGACTCAACCACAGGCGCACTGCGGAGCGAACTACACGGACACACGTCCGCGATCTGGGCCTGTCCGATTGCTCCAGACGGCAAGTGGATAGCTACGGTAGGAAATGACCACACCGTACGCGTATGGTCCGATGAGTTCGACGGAAATCACACCGTCCACGATGGCCACACTGCATGGCTCACATCTTGCTGCGTAAGCCCTAACGCACGATGGCTAGCATCCGCGGGCTATGACCGAACGATCAGAGTATGGCCGACTGACCAGACAGATCACAGTCAGGTGTTAACGGGACATAAGTCGATCGTCTGGGCGGTAACAGCCGGTGGTTCCGGCCAGTGGCTAGCGAGCGGCGGCGACGACGAAACCATTCGGATTTGGGATTCGTCGACATGGACGTGCCAAACCGTAATCGATGTCAATCCGACATCACTGCGCTCCTGTGCTTCCACTCCGGACGGCACAAGGATACTGGCTGTTGGTGGTAGCGGGCAAATATGGCGAATTGCTGCCGATACCGGCACGCAAGATATTTCGACGACCAGCCCCATCGGGTACAACTGCTGCACAGTAACGCCAGATGGCCACGTCCTCGTTATAGTTGGCGACGATGGAGTGGTAAGGGCGTGGGACATAGGCACTGGCACCGTCATCGATACGGGCATGGTCCATCCCGGACGCTGCTTGGATTGCGCGGTTGCCCCTGACGGCTCGTGGTTGGCTACTACCGGCGGCGCTGGCACCGCTCACATCTGGGATCTGCGACGCCGCACACTGCTTACGGCATTGGAGGGCCACATGGGCTCGGTGCATGGTTGCGCCGTGAGCCCAGACGGTTCATGGCTGGTGACCGCCAGCGATGACGGCGTGCGCGTGTGGAGTATCCCGAGCGGCCGACAACGATTCCTGCTCCGATCTGCCGGCGCAGCCCTGCGATCCAAATGCTGCGCTGTCGCACCCGACGGTTCGTGGCTTGCTGCGGCTGGCGACGACTCGGCAGTCCGGCTGTGGCGACCGGACGACGGGCGACTTATTGCCACCTTGAATCATTCCGATGGGTCAATTCTATCATGCGCGATCTCGGATGATGCCCGATTACTTGCGACCGTTGCAGATAGCAAAACGATCCGAATCTGGGATTTAGCAAATCCGACCAACTGTGCAGCCATGATGCGGGTAGCCCAACACATTCGACATTGCGAATGGACATCCGGCACTCATCGACTTTGCGTCGTCGGGGACGCCGGCGCCTACCTATTTGATGTGATCAAGTGAGCGCGCTGATACCTGACTTCGATCCACTGTTGATCTTTCACAACGACGTGGCCGGTCGACAAGAGTCGAAGACGTCGCGCAAATTCCAGCTCCTGACGGAGCTCTCTAAAGGTGGCGCTGGTGCGGGTTTCGTGGTCCGGTAACCGGCTGTGGGCGTGTCGGCCGTGCGCCGGTTCTACCGCCAGCACATCATCTGCCCTCCTAGCCCACCGCGCATGTTGGCTATTACGGTTACGTCTTTTAGTCCACACTCCTACGACCTCCGCAGTTGCAGGCTAATCGACACGTCGCGCAGACGGCGGCGAAGCTGAATGTTCGTTAACCGATCCTTGTTTCGCGGTTCGATCCGGCAAATCCGGCGCCGACCGACCATAGTCAAGCGCGGAAATCGGCGCGATTGCCTCAGATAGCGTGGTCCCTACGACGTACCCAAGCGTTCGCATGCAGGCAACAAGAATAGATCGATGCTCGATCGTGAACAAATGGTTAAATGCAGGAGCCTTGTAAGCATCGTCATTCAATAGGGCATCGAAGCAGGCGAGTTCGATTGTCTGCGGGAGCTGCCGTGCGATCGCAGGATTCGCTCGCATCCGCTTCACGAGGTCGAGGTATCGGTCAACCCAGTCAGGCGGCGTCGCGACGATTTGCCGCAGGCTCGGAGGGGGGAGAGTTATCCGGTCTGCCCCCTGATCTATATACGCTCGATGCAGGCCGTCTATTACGCGGCCCATGACCTGGTCTGCCCGACTAAGTACGGACAGCACGTGGTCATCGTTTGGACTACCGACAGTGAGCGCAAGTTCGACGCGCCGCCTCAGCTGCAGCTCAGGAATTGTGTCGAGCAGAGCTGCGTCCTGGAGGGCAGCAACCGCCAGACCCAGTAGGGCATGCCCGGCCAGGACGGACCGCGTAGGTGTCGGAAGTACTCCACCGTCCTCTATTGCCCCGCGGAGCGATACCAATGCAGCGAGGATGCGGTAGCTCGGCGCGAGCAGCGACTGGTGCCGCAAGAAGGCAACCAACTTGGCGGGTATATGGCCGAGGCCGCGCAGTTGCGTATCTGTACGCGCTTCCGCGGCACTGCACGCCGGACCATCGATATGAGCGAAGCGATCAGGCAGCCACGCATGTGCCGTCTCACGTTGTGACAGCGTTGGCGTATCAAGAATCTGCAGTCCCAGTGCAGTCGCGAGAGCTCTTCCTCGTCGAGTGATCGTCTGCCGAACGAGCACAGCCCTGTCGACTTCAAGAAGAGTGCGCAGCCCAGACAGCCACAACAGTCGGTCACCCTCACCGGACTGCCCGCGACCGCTCTTGCATTCAAGCGTAGAGCGCGACAGCCGCAGCCTGTTGTCAAAATCAAGCGAGAGCACATCGAGATCAGTCAATATTTCACGGCCGACCTCGGCGTCAACAAAGACCGGGACTCGGCATCGAGACAGCGCTCCTTCCGCAAATTCTAGCCGCGCAACTCGCCTTTCCAGATCCGCGCCCTCTGTAGCAGGCCCGGCAGATATTCTCTCCTGTCGTTGGCGTCGTACTCCTCGTCCAGCGGAGCGCTTGGACTCGCTGCTAGGGGTGGCCGTCTTCGGTTTAGCTTCACGGGAAGCAGACTCCTGGTCGCTATAACCTGCTCCTTGCAGTGCGACTGGTTCTTCTTGCTCCCCTGACACATCAAAAAGGCCGGGTTCATGCGACTGTCGCGCATTATCATCGGATGGCTCAACGCCACTAGGATTCGTTGATCCGTCGCCAGGGGTGATGTCAGAACCCACCGAAACTCCTGCGGGCAGTGGTGTCGCGGAGCGCATCAATCATGCGACGCGTGTCGGCATCATCGCCGACTGCTTGTTGCGCGAGCCTTGCGCGTTCCTGTTCAAGATGGGTGTAAGATCGTTGATCACCCAGAGCGGAAGCCGTCTCGGTGCTTGGTATGCGGGTCTGCCCTCGTGAGTCGAGAATGCTGAGCGCCTCCTCTGCGACGTCGGCCTGCAGCAGTTCCATCTGGAAACTGTTGGTCCAGGTGCCCGGGATCACGCGGATCGTGCCTGCTGTCTCAAGCATCGGATAGTCTTGACCGATCTCCGGAACGTTGCCGGCGACACCGTCGCGTATCAAGGTATAAAGGAACGCGCCGGGACTTCGCAGTTTCCAAGTTGCGAATGTAGCAGCGTAAATCATGCTCCCGACAAGCTGGCGGACGTGCCCGGAAGGATCGGCAGACGTCGTGCCGAACGGGTCTCGGTTCAAGTGCGGGCTGAAGAGGAAGCGTTTTTCGTCGCCGCCGGAGGTCTGTACAACCGAGCGCTGGATCATGCCCATGCGAACGGCAAAGTCGATCCACCTTTGTTCGGTGCTGGTCACGTGAGCTTCGGGGATCCCCGGTGATTGAGCGACTTCCTCGAGTAGCGCCCCGACGTGGGCGCGGGCTCCGGCATCCTCAGCAGCCAAAGCAGCGCGGGTCAGCTCTTCGTCTCCGCCAGGCCATACGTTCGGGTTGAATACTACGCCCCTTCCGTCGTCACCCCGGGTTTGCCGGACCAGCTGGATGGAACCAAGGTGGCGCAGGGCTTCAACCGCGGCTTCATCGCCGAACCCGGAGGCTTGTTGGAGCGCGGCCGACTCCTCCAACGGTTGCAGCGATGTGGCGCGCAGCAGGGCGAGCGCGGCCCGCTGTACCGGAGTCGCCATGACGATGTTGAGCAGGGCGGGAACGCCAGCGATCAGATCATTGTCCGGCGGGATAAACGCGTCAACGCTGACCAATTCGTTATTCCCGTTGTGATGGCACTCGACCCAGCCGAGCTGTTGCAACGTGGGGAGCACCTCGCGCAACAGCTGCCGCCGGCCGATCGCTGCCTCTTGAGCGATCGCTTCGACTCGACCGGCGGAGGACAGCGGCGCATTCCGCAGCCGCCAGGCCAGCTCGTACACCTGTCCAGCGAACTGCAGTGACTCAAGAGCAGCGTGCGCGGGCGAGACTACGTAGGTTGACAAGTGCCGAGACACCCCGAGCAGAAGTTCGGAATCATCAAGCACGGATCCTCCCTCAGACTGATGCGCCCGCTCAGACTCTAGCCGACAGGCGTCTGGGCGGCTGGCAAGCAGATGCCGCGGCGAGATTCCCTCAGCCCTTGCCCTGCACGACAATGACCGGGATCAAGATTGCGAGGACGGCCGCGGTAATAACACCCCATTGGGTAGGCCAGCTCTGAAGCGGTCTGGCCCTGCTCGATGAACGACCCTCTTTAGTCGCCGCCGCTCGCGCTGTGCGTGGGCACTGTTGCTGTCTCCAACGACCTGAGACAGCAATTCGATCAGGCCAACTCTGGCTGTGTGCTGGTCATGCCTACTGACGCGTTCGCACAACGTACCACTGCCACGAGCGCCCGCGAGGTTGCCGCACCCACGCGGAGCTCCTTCCGCAGGGTCTCCGCGGATATGGGTCGCCGGTGTCGCCGCCAATGGTCAATGTCCGCTCGACGCGCTCGCTCGACGAGTTCATCGTCAAGGTCACCGGCCCCGCGGGTTGCTACTCTCGGCTGCATGTCACGCTGCCGGTTTGCCGAATCCGGCGACTCTGACGAGCCCTCTTGCAGACTGCCATCCATCGGTTCCGCAGACGAATACAGGGACGGCTGCTTTGGACCGGGACTGGCATTCACTGCGCTCAACGCGCCAAGGAGACCGGGGCCCGCGTCGGCCCACCCAATCAGCAGGAGCGGTCCGACCGAGTCGAAGGCTGCCTTGCCCCACTGACCAGCGCAGACCGGGTCAGCGACGTTCAACAGCAGGGTGACGACACTCGCCGCCAGCAGCAAGTGTCGTGTAGGTCGCGCAACACATCGTCACCGGCTCCGGACATAGCCAGATGCCGGGTACCAACCAGGAGCCCGAGCACTGTCAGATCCACGGCTGGCGCCACCAGCGGCGCTACGAACACGGGCACCTGCAGCTTCAGCGCCAGGTTCAACACGTTGCCGAAGCCGAATAGGAAGGTCAGGCCGATGACCAGACCCATCGTGATCGTGACGAACCGAGCAACTGTCTGCGAGTTGGCGTTCATAACTTGCCACCGCCCGAGCCCGTAAGCTCGTAGGGCGCCTCGACCATCGACCTGCCACTGCAAAATGCCTGGTCAGCCTGGCTCTCACCCTTGCGCAACTTTGCTAAGGGCATCAGGCCGCACCACGACCGGGTGCTCGAAACCAGCGAGATCATCGGGCATCACTGCCCTTGTGACGACGTCGAGCAATCCGGACAGTCGCGGAAAGCCGCAGCTCATGAAGGGTGCGGTCTTGTGAGGATGCAGTACGTGCCCCCGACGAGGCTCGAACCCGCACCTTCGCCTTCGCTGGCGCCGATAGACGACGCAGAATCGGTATGCAGGCGGCCGCCGGACAGTGCAGCCGACGAGCCGTCAGTGCGCCGCTGGAGTCAGCGGACGGTGCCGGGAGCGACAGGTCAGCGCCCGGCTGGGCTTGCCGCCGCACGCAGCCGAAGCCCGCCATCCGTCGGAGACAGCCACCGGCTGGCCCGACAGCGACGCCACGGCCGACCAGGCCGCCATGTTTGGACGATCGTCAAGATAGACACTAAATCGCCCCTACTCACAGGTAGCAAAAAAGCCCAGGTCTGTGACCTGGGCTTTGCTCCCCCGCTTGGACTCGAACCAAGAACCCTCCGGTTAACAGCCGAATGCTCTGCCAGTTGAGCTACAGGGGAATGTCGCTCACTTCCGGTGCCGGTCTCTCCGACCGACAAGAGAAACTTTAGCCCATGCCCGCACACCCTCCGCACCCACCCCCCACTTGGCGCAACCGCCCCCTCGCGGCCGTTTTCCTGGACAATGGACAGTCGGACGACCTACCGATGGAAGGCGTGGACGCGGATGAAGAAGTTCCTGCTGGGGGCTGGCCTGGGGTACGTGCTGGGCGCCAAGGCAGGCCGGGGGCGGTACGAGCAGCTTGTGCGCACCTACCGCCGGGTCGTCGACCATCCGATGGTTCAAGGCGCCGCCGGGGTTGCTCGGGCCAAGATCAGTGAGAAGGTGCGTCGCTAGACCTGGGCCACGAAAAACACCCGGCGGAACTCGAACCACGTCGTGCCGTCGGGCCTGGTCGGGTACGCCGCCGCCAGCCGGGGGGCCAGCTCCGTGCGGAACTGCTCCCACTCGGTGTCGGGCAGGGCCGCGCGGATCGGGCGCAATGCCGTTCCGGTGATCCACTCCAGCACCGGTGACGGCCCCCGCAGCGGCTGCACGTACGTCGTCTCCCAGGCGTCGACTCCGCAGCCCGCGTCGGCCAGGAGGTTCGCGTACTCCTGGGGGCTCGAGACCGCGTCGTCCTCGCGGAGGACCACCTCGGCCAGCCGGGACGACCACTCCGAGGACGCCGCCAGTTCCCTGGTCAGCGCGTGCGAAGGCGCGTTGAAGTTGCCCGGCACCTGGATCGCCAGCCAAGCACCCGAGGGCAGCGAGGACACCCAGCGGCGCAGCAACGCGGAGTGGTCCGGCACCCACTGCAGGACGGCGTTCGACACCACGACGTCGGTGTCCGGCGCCGGCGTCCAGTCGCGGACGTCCAGCAGCGACGCCCCGAGGCCGCGGGCACGTGCCGCAGCCACCATTTCGGGTGAACTATCGCCGCACTCCAGCGCCGCCGAGGGCCACCGGGAGCGCAGCGACACAGTCAGGTTGCCCGGGCCGCAGCCGAGGTCGACTACGCGGCGGGGCGCCGTCGCGCCGATGCGTGAGACCAGGTCGTAGAACGGCCGGGCCCGCAGGTCGGCGTAGTCGAGGTACTTCTCCGGATCCCACACGGCCGCCTCCCAGCAAGCAGTACGCTTGTACTGAGTACGAGCGTACTGCTACTCGACCGGGTTGACCAGCTTCGCGGCGGCCTGCTCGGCGATCGCCGCCACCAGGTCGGCGTCGGTGCCCGGGTCGGGCCGGACCTGCAGGACGCTGCCGTCGCGGCCGGGCACCTTGCGCTGCACGAACCACGCTCCCCCGGACCCGATCTCCTGCCGGTGCCGCGAGCGGATCGAACCCTCGACGCGCTGGTAGGCCTCGCGCGGCACCTTGCCCGGTGCGGCCAGCCGGTAGCGGACCGGCGGCAGGTCGGCCAGCAGAACCGCGGCGCCCGCCGTGCCGGCTTCGGCCGACTCGGTCAGCGTGAACACGCCGTCCGCCCAGGCCGCCTTGCCCACGAGGTGCCAGCCGACGCGCCGCGCCCCGCCTTCGGCCGGGACCCACAGCCCGAGCTGCGTCACCACGAGGTACCCGCCGCCCTCGACCGGGGCGCTGTCGACGACGTCTTCCCCGGGCGAAAGCGAACCCGCGAAGTCCGGAGGCGTGCGGTCACCCAGCAACCGGCGCAGGAAGCTCATCTCAGCCCCACGCGCCGGCGGCGGCCTGCTCGCCCAGCGACTTCTTGTACTGCTCCAGCGCGACGAGGTCGCCGAACAGCGCGCGGTAGTCGTCCGGCGCTTCGACCGGCGAGAGCCGCTGCAGCTTGCCCTTGATCTCCGCGATCTGCCGGCCGACGAGGCCCTCCTGCAGCCGGGCGAGGATCGACGAGATGTAGCGCGAGTCGACTTCGTCCTTGGCCTGCAACGGTTCCACGGCCAGCTCGGACAGCACGCGCCGGACCGTCCCTTCCGGACAGTGCGGGGCGGCCGCGTCCAGCAGCGACGGCCCGGTCAGGCCCGAACCCGCGCCGCCCGCCTTGAGCACGGCTTCGTGCACCGCGACGTACACCGGGTGCGTGAACGCCTCCAGCGGCAGCGCGTCGTACTCGGGCCCGGCGATCGCGGGCTGCTGCAGCGCCGCCTTCAGCGCCTCACGCTGGACGGCGAACCGCGGGTCCTTGGGCGCCGGGCGGGCCAGGTCCGGCGTCGCCGAAGCGGCCGGGGCCTCCTGGGCGCCGACGCGGGCCGGTTGCTTGAGGGGCGCGCCGCCGCGCCGGTCGGTCGCGCCCGAGCTGCCGCGGACCCGGTTGACCACCTGTGCGACGTCCTGCCAGCCGACCCACCAGGCGAGCTTCGACGCGTAGCCGTCGCGGGCCGCGCGGTCCTTGATCGACGCGACCATCGGCACGGTCTTCTGCAGCGCCGCGACCTGGCCGTCGACCGAGTCGAGGTCGTAGTTCTTGAGCGTGCTCCGGATGACGAACTCGAACAACGGGGTCCGCCGCGCGACCAGGTCCTTGACCGCGCTGTCGCCCTTGGCCAGGCGCAGCTCGCACGGGTCCATGCCGTCCGGCGCCACCGCGATGTACGTCTGGCCGGCGAACGTCTGGTCGCCTTCGAACGCCTTCAACGCGGCCTTCTGGCCGGCTTCGTCGCCGTCGAAGGTGAAGATCACCTCACCGCGGAAGGCGTCGTCGTCCATCATCAGCCGGCGCAGCACCTTCATGTGGTCCTCGCCGAACGCCGTGCCGGACGACGCGACCGCCGTCGGCACGCCGGCCGCGTGCATCGCCATCACGTCGGTGTAGCCCTCGACCACGACGACCTGGTGCCGCTTCGCGATCTCGCGCTTGGCCAGGTCGAGGCCGAACATGACCTGGGACTTCTTGTAGATCGGCGACTCGGCGGTGTTGAGGTACTTCGCCGAGATCCGGTCGTCGTCGAACAGCCGCCGCGCGCCGAAGCCGACGACCTCGTTGCCGACGTCGCGGATCGGCCAGACCAGGCGCCGGTGGAAGCGGTCCATCGGGCCGCGCTGGCCCTCCTTGGACAGCCCCGCCGTCAGCAGCTCCTTGACCTCGAAACCGCGCGTGAGCAGGTGCTTGGTCAGCTTGTCCCAGCCGCCGGGGGCGTAGCCGCAGCCGAACGTCTTCGCCGCGGAGGCGTCGAACCCGCGCTCGGACAGGAAGTCCCGCGCGGTGCGCGCCTCGTCGGTGCCCAGCTGCTCGGCGTAGAACTCCTGGGCCGCGCGGTGCGCCTCGATCAGCCGGCTGCGGCTGCCGCGGTCACGCTGGATCGTCGCGCCGCCACCTTCGTAGGTGAGCCGGAAGCCGATCCGGTCGGCCAGCCGCTCGACGGCCTCCACGAAGGTGATCAGGTCGATCTTCTGGACGAACTTGATCACGTCGCCGCCCTCGCCACAGCCGAAGCAGTGGAAGGTGCCGTGCGTCGGGCGGACGTTGAACGACGGGGTCTTCTCGTTGTGGAACGGGCAGAGGCCCTTCAGGCTGCCCCCACCGGCGCGGCGCAGCGCCACGTACTCCCCGACGACCTCGTCGATCCGGTTCCGCTCGCGCACCTCCGCGATGTCGCTCTCCCGAATCCGTCCTGCCACGCCACCCACTCTAGGCCTTCACCTCTTCACCCCATACGGCACACTCGGGGCATGGCCTCCACGCCCACCGCCCAGGACACCCTCGCCGCGGAGTTCGCCGCGCACCGCGGTCACCTGATCGGCGTCGCCTACCGGCTGACCGGCACGCGCGCCGACGCCGAGGACGCGGTCCAGGAGTCCTGGCTGCGCCTGGCCGGGCTGGACGACGCCGGCCGCGCGGCGATCCGCGACCTGCGGGGCTGGCTCACCACGGTGGTCGGCCGGATCTGCCTGGACCGGCTGAAGTCGGCCGCCGCGCAGCGCGAGCGGTACGTCGGCCAGTGGCTGCCGGAGCCGGTCGTCACGCCGTTCGGGCAGCCGGTGAGCGAGGACCCCCTGGACATCGCGGTCCGTGACGACGGCCTGCGGATGGCCGCGCTGGTCGTGCTCGACAAGCTGACGCCGGAGCAGCGCGTCGCGTTCGTGCTGCACGACGCCTTCTCAGTGCCGTTCGCGGAGATCGCCGACGCGCTCGGCGTCTCGGTCGAGGCCGCCCGCCAGCACGCGTCCCGGGGGCGCAAGGCGCTCGCCGACGCCGACCCGGCACCCCGCGTACCGCTCGACGACCAGGCGCAGATCCTCGAGAAGTTCGTCGGCGCGCTCCTGGCCGGGGACATCCAGGCGATGACCGAACTGCTCGCCCCGGACGTCGTGCTCATCGGCGACTCGGACGGCAAGGGCCGCACCACCCGCCAGCTCATCCTGGGCCCGGACAAGATCGCCCGGTTCTTCATCGGCCTCATGCGCAAGTACGAGCCGGGGGTGGTCGAGCGCGGCGCGCCGGTGCTGGTCAACGGCGACCTGGGGATGTACCTGCCGCCGATGCCGGGTCGCGAGGGCTTCCTGGCCCTCGACGAGCACGTGCAGTCGGTCAGCGTCCGCGACGGCAAGATCGTGGCCATCTACGACATGGTCAACCCGGACAAGCTGACCCGCATCACGCGTCCCGCCGCCGCGCAAGGGTGATCCCGGCGGACAGCAACACGGCGGCGAAAGCGCCGAAGTAGGCCAGCGCCCAGCCCGGGCTCAGCGGCGAGTCCGACAGGACGGCCGCGTTCCCGCCGTCCCTGCCGGCGTTGGCCTCCCCGCTACCGCTGAGGAACTTCGTGACGGCGTTCAGCGGCATCCACCGGTGGATCGCCGGCCCCACCCGGGGGATGAGCGTGACGACGTTCTCCGCCATGAGCGGGTAGGCGACGAGCAGCGCGACCGTGCCGGCGGTGTGGCGCACGAGCAGGCCGACGCCGACCCCGCAGACGGCGGCCAGCGCGAACACCGGACCGGTGCCCGCGACGATCGTCCAGTCCGCGACGCTGTCCAGCGCCAGGTCGGCGTCCGGGGCGAGGACCCGCGCGACCAGCCAGGCCGTGAACGCGGCGGCCTCGCCGAGCAAGAAGGCGAACCCGGCGACGACCACCGCCTTCGCGAGCAAGGCCGGCCACCGGCTCGGCACGGCCTGGAAGGTGCCGTGGATCGTGCCGGAGTGGTACTCGCTGGTCACGGCGAGCGCGGCCGCCAGCAGGACGGCGACCATCCCCAGCTGGTAGCCGAACTGGGTGCTCGCGACGGTGGGCGGCAGCCGCGACTCGGTCGCCGTGAGGGCGGTGAGCGCGGCCGGGGCGGCCAGCGCGACGAGCGCGAAGACGCCGCACACCCAGGGCGTGGCGATGCTGAAGAGCTTGATCCGTTCACTGGCGACGAGGTGCATGCCGGAACGGTCCCGCGGCGGACCCCGGTTCCGCGTCCGACCGGGGTCCGATTCCCGGGGTCCTACGGGAGCGGGACGCGGCAGGCGTCGCCCGAGGTGAAGCCCTGGTCGACGATGCCGAGCGCGCTGTTCATCCGGGCGCGCGAGTTCTCCAGCGCGACCTGGTAGGTCAGCTCGACGACGCCCTCGCGGCCGAACTCGCGCTCGAGCTCGGCGACCTGCTCGTCGGTGACGGTGACCTGCTCGCCGGACATCGCGTCGGCGTAGGCGATCGCGAGCCGTTCCTGGCGGCTGAACGCGGGCGACGTCGCGTAGTCGTCGATCTTCTTCAGCCGCTCGATGTCGAGGCCGTCGTGCTTCTGCAGCATCGTGCCGAAGTCGACGCACCACGAGCAGCCGATCCGGGTCGCGACGCGGTAGACGGCGAGCTCGCGCACGTTCGCCGGCACCTTCTTCGAGGCCCGCTCCACCATCAGCTCGTGCACGGCATTGGCCCGCAGCAGGCCGGCGTGGTGCGCGGCGACGGCCATCGGCTCGGGCACCGCGCCGTAGCGCCGGCCCGCGAAGCGGTACATCAGCTTGAGCACCAGGCCGGCTTCGGACGTCTTCTTCGCGGGGATGCGAGGCATCTGCGTTCTCCTTCGTTCGCGGTCACGAGGGGGACGAGACCGCTTCCGAAGACGTGACAGCGGGCGCGGTGACGCAGGCCACGAGCATGATCGCGGCCGCCGAGCCGAACACGACGGTGAGGCCGGCGGCGCCGAGCCCGCCGGTCGTGGCCAGCGCGAGCCAGCCGAACACCGCGGCGCCGGCCAGCCCGCCGGCCTGCCGGGCGAAGGTCAGCGAGCCCAGCGTGACGCCCATCAGGTCGCGGCGGGCGCGGGTCTGGCCCAGGACGGTGTACGCGGACGTGCAGACGGCGAAGGCCGCGCCGACCGCGAACAGCCCCGGTACGAGCAGCCACGGAGTGCCGCCCAGAGCGGCCGCGATGGCGACCGCGGCGAGCCCGCCCGTGCCGAGCAGGCAGCCGAACCGGCCCCACGCCGCCATTTCCGGACGTCGGCGGGCCAGCGCGGCGAAGGACGCGGACAGGGCGAGCTGCCCGGCGGTCATCGCGACGAGCAGCGCGCCGGTCCCGGCCGCGGCCGCCGTCAAGGCCGCGACCAGCGCGACGTAGGTGAAGGTGCCGTAGAGCGCGGCGCCGGCGAGGCCGTTGACCACCACCGCGCGCGCCAGGACGGCGTCCGCGAAGACCTTCGGCGAGATCAGCGGGCTCTTGGTGCGACGCTGCCGTCGCACGAACAGGAACCCGGCTCCCCCGGCGATTCCGGCCAGGATCGGCGTCCACAGTGGACTTCGGGCGAGGTCGTCGACCGTGCCGAGCGCGACGACCGCCGACCCCGCGGCCACGAGCAGTGCACTGCTCACGACGTCGAACTTTTCCTTGGTGCGATTCGGTTTCGCGGGCAGCCCGCGCAGGCCGAGCACCAGGGCGGGCACGCAGAGCGGGAGGTTGACCAGGAAGATCCACCGCCAGCCCGGGCCCGCGGCGAGCAGCCCGCCCAGCGGTGGACCGCCGAGGGTGGCGGCCGCGAAGACCGCCGTCTGCCAGCCCTGGCGGCGCAGCAGCTCGTCGCGCTCGAACAGCTCGCCGAGCGCACTCATCGCCGTGACGATCAGGCCGCTCCCGCCCAGGCCCTGCAACGCGCGGGCGGCGATCAGCGAGCCGAGGTCGGGCGCGGCGGCACACCACGCCGAGGCCGCCGCGAACACGAGAACCGAGCAGGCGAACGAGATCCGGCGGCCGTGGAGGTCGCCGAGCCGGCCGTGCAACGGCGTCGCGACAGTGAGGGTGAGCAGGCCGGCGGCGGTCACCGCGACGAGGCCGGTGCGGGCGTGCAGTTCTTCGCCGATCGAGGGCAGGGCCGCGGTGACGATCAGGCCGTCGAGCTGGGCCATGGCCATGCCGAGCAGCAGACCCGCGAAAGCGAGGTTCCGAGATGCGTGCATAAAGCACACGTTATAACGTGCCTTATGCACGCATCAAGCTCCGACGGTGGCCCCGCCCTCTTCCGGCTGGTCCGGCACTGGTCGCGCCAGTGGGCCCCGGACGTCGTCGAGCGCTTCGACTCCGACGCCCCGGCCGCGTGGACGGTGCCGAACCTGCTGGTCATCCAGGCCGTCGACGGCGCCACGGCGGACGAGGTGACGGTCGCCGACGTGGCCCACCAGCTGGGCATCGACCGCTCGGTGGCCAGCCGGATGGTCGGCGAAGCCGGGCGAGACGGCTTCGTGGTGCGCTCGACGTCGGCCCGGGACGCGCGCCGCGCGGTGCTGACGCTCACCGAAGCGGCGAAGGAGTTCCTCGCGGCTTCGCAGGCCCACCAGCGCCAGGCGTTCGAGACGCTGGTGGGCGACTGGCCGCGCGAGGACCGCGAACGCTTCGCCGGCTACTTGACCCGGCTCGCGGACGAAGTCCTCGGTTAGCCCAGGATTTCGTTCAGCACTTCCCACGCCTGCCAGGCGCGCGTGACGCCGAACTGGGCATTGAACCGCAGGGCCGCGCGCACGTCTTCCGGCGACGCGCCACCCCGGAGCGCGCGTCCGACGTGGATGCGGAACGTGTCGGCCAGCGTCTGGTAATGCACGTCGACGCTGAGGCTGACCAGGCCGCGCTCGCGTTCGCTCAGCGTGCCCGGCCCGTGCCCGGCGCGCATCCGCGACTGCAGGTCGAAGTACCCGGTGAAGTGCGCGTCCAGCTCGTCCAGCCGCGCCCGCACTTCGGCCGGCAGCGGACTGGGCCCGTCGGGCAGGGGTTCGGGGGCCACCCGCTCCGGCTCGATGCCCAGTTCCGTTTCGAGCTCGGCGATCCGCTCGATGCCCGCCGTCGCGGCGTGGTAACCGCAGTCGTAGGCGACGAACCGCAGCAGCTCCCGGATGTCCGAAGTGGACACTCCGGCGGCCAGCCCGGCCCGCACGTGGGCGCTGAACGCCAGGCCCAGGCTCGCCTGGCAGACGTCGGCCGTGACGCACAGGAACGTCTTTTCCCGGTCGGTCAGCTCCGGGATCGCCCGGACGTACTTCGCGGTGGCGCCGACCAGCTGGGCGAACGCCGGATCGAGTGCGGCCAGCCGCTCGAGGCTCGTCGGTGGTGCGGTGGTGGTCAAAGTCGAGCTCCCTCAGTGTGGTGAACATTCGTAGCGCTACAGCTGTAGTGCGAGTGACGCTACACCTGTAGCGCAATAGGTGTCCAGCTACACTGGGCCGACCATGACCGAGACCCGCCGCCGTCCCAACGCCCGTGGCCAGGGCGAGCTGCTGCGCGAAGAGATCGTCACGGCCGCCGTGCGGATGCTCGACGAGCTGGCCGACGACGAAGCACTGTCCCTGCGGGCCGTCGCGCGCGCGGTGTCGATCGCGGCGACGTCGGTCTACCTGCACTTCCCGGACCGCGACGCGCTCGTGCTGGCCGCGATGCAACGCTGTCACGAGGAGCTCGTCGGCACCGGCGACGCCGCGGCCGCGGAAGCTCCGGACCCGGCGAGCGCGCTGCGGGCCCGGATCCTGACGCAGGCGGCGTGGGCGCGTGAGCACCCCGGGCTCTACAAGGTGCTGCACGAGAGCAAGGTCCACCGGCGGCTCGGCATGCCGTTCAAGGAGGTCATGGTCGCGCGCACGGTCGAGGCGGTCCAGGCGTGCATGGACGCGGGCCTGGCCCCGGCCGGCGACGCCGCGACCGTCGCGATCGACCTGCGGACCGCCGTCAACGGCATGCTGGCGCAGCGGATCAACGAGCCCGACCTGCCGTGGCCGCCCGCCGTCGAACAAGTCGACCGGTTCCTGGTGAAGCTGGTCGGCCTGCGGCTGTGACTTGTGCTCCCGGCCGCGAGCGGCTTGGGTGGGCCGGTATGACCCCGGGTTTCCAGACGGTGATCCCGCGGATGGTGGTGAGCGATCTCGTCGCCGCCGTCGCGTTCCTGCGCTCGGTCTTCGGCGCGACCGGAGAAGTCGAAAGCGGCCGGCCCGCCGAGATCCGCATCGGCGGCTCGCTCGTGATGCTGTCGGCCGAAGGCGAGCGCGAGCTGTTCCCCGCGTTCCTCCACGTGTACGTCCCCGACGCGGACGCGACGTACCGCCGAGCCCTCGACTGCGGCGCGACGAGCCTGGAGGCCCCGGCGAACATGCCCTACGGCGACCGGCGAGCGATGGTCCGCGACCCGTTCGGCAACGTCTTCCAGATCGCGCACCGCCGTGGGTGAAGGACCGAGCGCCCGCCCTGTTCGACGGCAGGTTTCGCCGTAACCCGAACGGGTTCCGGGACTGCCGACGTGTAACGCGCTGTCGGTCGCGCCGCGACTTCGCAAGGGTAATCCGCCTGCGAAGGAGCCACGTGAACCCGGAATTCGGGCCGTACCGGATCGAGCGGCCGATCGCGCGCGGCGGCATGGGCGAAGTCCTGCGCGCCCGCGACACCCGGCTCGACCGGGTCGTGGCGTTGAAGGTGCTGCCGCCCCACCTCGCCGCCGACGAAGAGTTCCGCGAACGCTTCCGCCGCGAAGCGCACGCGGCGGCCCGGCTGCGCGAGCCGCACATCGTGCCGATTCACGCGTTCGGGGAAATCGACGGCCGCCTCTACCTGGACATGCAGCTCGTCGAAGGCGAAGACCTGGCGACGAGGCTGAGCAAGCACGGACCGATGGACCCGGGCGAAGCCGTCGACGTGGTCGGCCAGATCGCCCAGGCCCTCACCGCCGCGCACGCCGAGGGCCTGGTCCACCGGGACGTCAAGCCGTCGAACATCCTGATCAACGGAACCGGGTTCGCCTACCTGGTGGACTTCGGGATCGCGCGGTCGCAGGAGTCGGCGACCGGACTGACCGGTGCCGGCGCGGCGATCGGCACGCTCGACTACATGGCTCCCGAACGGTTCACCGGTGCGCGGCCCGACCAGCGCGTCGACGTCTACGCCTTGGCGTGTGTGCTGCACCAGTGCCTGACCGCCACCAAACCGTTCGCCGCGACGACGGCCGCGTCCCTCCTCAACGCCCACCTGAACCAGGCGCCGCCGCGCCCGAGCAGGCTGCGCCCGGGCATCCCCGGGGCGCTCGACGGCGTCGTGGCCCGGGGCATGGCGAAGAGCCCGGACGACCGGTACCCCACCGCCGCGGCACTGGCGGCGGGTGCGAGCGCGGCACTCGACGGACCGCGGGCTCGTCCCGGCTTCGCGGCCCCGCCCGCCGCGACCCGGGCCTTCACCAGGGTCGAACCGGATGCCGTGCCACCGCGCAAGACGGGCCTCCTGGTCGCGCTCACGATCGTCACGGTCCTGCTGCTCGGCGGGGTGGGTGCGCTGATCGCGCTGCCCGCCCTGCTGTCGCGGACGCCGGCCGGGACACCGACCTCGCCGCCCCTCGCCGCACCGGTACCGATTCCGGTGCGCACGAGCACCCCGGCGGCGGAGACGACCGTCCCCGTCGCGGTGACCACGGCCAGTTCGAGCCGGCCGTCCACCGGCGACCTCGCCGGCTTTGTCGTCCACTACTACGGGCTGATGCCGGACACCGACTCCGGCTGGGAGCTGATCGGCCCGAACCTGCGGCTGCGGACGCGGGACAGCTACGACAAGTTCTGGAGCAAGTTCAGTGGCGCCGAGGTTCTCGGGACGCCCGCGGTCGAGGGCAGCACGGTGACCGCGCGGATCCGGCTGCACTACCGCGACGGCCGCCCGGACAGCACCGAAACGCACGTCCTCGGGATAGCCATGCGGGACGGCAGCCTGTGCATCGACTCCGACGCGGTCGCCAAGAGCCGCTGAGCTACTCGCCCGTGCTGCCGTCGATCGACTCGCGGATGAGGTCGGCGTGGCCGTTGTGGCGGCTGTACTCCTCGACCAGGTGGACCAGGATCCAGCGCAGGCTCGGCGAAGTGCCGTCGCGCCGGGTGTGCTTCGACGCCTGCGAAAGGTCGCCGTTCGTCAACGCCTCCGCGTACAGCTCGCGCGACCGCGTCACCGCTGCCTGCCAGAGCTCGCGGAGCTGCTCCGGGGTGTCCTGCGCGGCGGAATCCCAGTCCCAGTCCGGGTTTTCGCGCCAGTCGACGGTGTTCCACGGGGCCGCCGGCTCGCGGTCGAACAAGACGCAGGAGAACCAGTAGTCCTCGACGTACGCGAGGTGCTTGAGCAGGCCCCCCAGCGTCAACGTGGCCGGTAGGTGCGTCGCGCGCAGGCCCGCTTCGTCCAGCCCGGCGCACTTCCAGGCCAGGGTTTCGCGGTGGAAGTCGAGGAAGCCGAGCAGGATCGCGGCTTCGTCGCCGTCGACGGGCGGTTCGGTCCGGCCCTGGTCGTCCACTGAGGTCACGGGCGCCGACTCTACCGAAATTGTCGGACCCCTCCACTAGGTTTCCGGCATGGCTGAATTCGTACTGGTGGCAGGCGCTTGGCTCGGTTCGTGGGCATGGGACGACGTCGTCCCGGGGCTGCGCGAAGCGGGTCACGGCGCACACGCGGTGACGCTGTCCGGCGTCGCCGAAAAACGCGACGAGCCCGGCGGGCAGCAAAAGCACGTGCAGGACATCGTCGACGTCGTCTCGCAAGGCGATCTGCGGGACGTCGTGGTGGTCGGGCACAGCTACTCCGGCATCCCGGTCGGGCAGGCGGCCGAGCGGATCGGCGACCGGCTGAAGCGCGTGGTGTTCGTCGACTCGAACGTGCCCACCGACGGGGAGTCGTTCACGTCCGTCTGGTCCGAGGCACAGGTCGCGGCGCTCACCGAGCGCGGCTTCTGGCCCACGCTGACCGCGGAAGACTTTGCGGAGCAAGGGCTTTCGGACGCCGAGATCGCCCGGCTCGTCGAGGGCTCGACCCCGCACCCGGCCGCGTCGCTCACCGAACCCGCGGTGCTTTCCCGGCCGCTGGGCGAGCTGCCGACCACCTACATCAAGTGCCTGCTCGACGGTGACACGCCCAGCCCCGACGTCGTCGAGCTGCTGAAGAGCGACCGCTGGGAGCTGGTGGAGATGACCACCGGGCACTGGCCGATGTTCTCGCAACCGAAGGAGCTGACCGCGATCCTGCTCGACGCCGCGAAGGCCTGACCGACGCGTGCGCCCGGGCGCCGGTCACGGCGTCAGGGGCCGCACGTCCCAGATCCACACCCCGCCGACGAACTCCGCCGGCTTGCGCAGGAGGAGCTCCACAGTGGACTTCAGTGCTTCCTGGTTCTGCCGGGGGCCGACCACCAGCACGTCCGCGTTCCAGGCGCGCAGGTCGGCCAGCGCCTGGGTGCGGTCGGCTTCGGTGACGTCCGCGGCCTGCCCCGTCTTCTCGACCTCGGCGAACAGGTCCGAGGTCGGCAGCGGCACCGCGCCGTAGCGGCCGCGGCGGTCGTCCGGCGAGGTCGGGCCGACGAAGTAGCCCTCGGGCATCGGGTAGCCGAGGCCCGCGTCGACCTGCCAGTGCAGCGGCTCGGCCTCGCCGGTGCTCGGCAGCGGGACGGGTACGAGCGAGCCGCCGGGGGCGACGTACTGGCGCCAGATCCCGTCGGCGAAGAAAGGAGGTGAGAGCGGGCGTTCGTGCGTCACCAGCTCCGTCGGCGCGATCGGCAGCAGCACCGCCACCACCGCGCCGATCCAGATCATGCGCAGCGGGAAGACGGGCTTGCCGTCCAGGGGTTCCGGTTGCTCGGCCGCCGCCGTCCAGACGCGGTGCGTCGCGATCGCCAGGAGCGCGCCGACCACCGGGATGCAGCCCATCGCGAGCCGGGATTCGAGCAGCGAGTCCAGGAGCGGCAGCTGGCCCAGCCACTTCCACGGGCCCGGGATGCCGGTGTCGTCGTGCGCCACCGTGATCTCGATGCCGAGGGAAAGGAGGGCCATCACGTACATCGTGATCGCGAGCGCGCGCGACACGACGTCACGCCACAGCCAGATCGTGAGCACGACCATGAGCACGATCAGCGGCCAGCCGAAGAACGCGTTCTCCTCGGTGCGGTTCATCGACACGTCCGCGGCCGCTTCCGGCGCGCCGGCGATCGACTGCGTCGCGAAACGCGTGAACGCCGCCGTGTCGTTGCCCGCCGAACCGTGCAGCAGCGAGTGGAAGCTCTGCGGGCCGAAGAACTGCCAGTACAACGGGAATCCGGCGATCAGCAGCGCGACGACCGCGCCGATGCCGATCCCCTTGCCCAGCGGCGCCAGCATGCCGCGGATCTCCGCGCGGTGCGGGATCAGGTACGCGACGGCGAACACGATGAAGGTCAGCGCGAAGATCATCAGCGGCTCTTCGCCCAGCAGGATCTGCCACGCGACGAGCAGCCCGAGCACGATCCCGTTGCGCACCGGACGTTCGCCGTGCGCGAGCTGGATCGTCTTGAGCGCGATGAACGGCAGCACGAACAGCACGACGAAGTTCGGGTGCGCGTTGCCGTGCGAGATCATCGGCGGGGCGAAGCCGCAGAACGCGCCGCCGATCGCGGCCGCGGTGCGGTTCGGCACCAGGTGGCGGGAGAACACCCAGTACCAGCCGGTCGCGGTGCCGGCGAGCCCGGCGGTGAGCACGATCGCCCACGTCAGCGTCGCGCCGAAGGTCAGCGTGATCGGGGCGAGCGGGATGTTGAGGCCGAACATCGCCGCGTTCGCCGCCATGTTGACGCCGAGCGGGTAGTTCTGGAGGTCCGTGGTGAACGGGTTCTGGAAGTGCAGGACGGACTTCGCGACGACCGTCGAGTACCACTCCCACTGGCTCTGGTCGGCGGCACCGTTCCAGAGGTAGCCGCGCTTGAGGTCGAACCAGAGCCCGTTGTAGAGCAGGATCGTGAACAGCAGGAACCCGCCGGTGATGGCGGAGTCCTGCCACGCCCAGCGCTTCGGGCCTTCGGGTGGTTCGGGGGTGGGCGGGACGAGGTCGGGGACGGCTTCGGACTTCAAGCTCACGGTTCGACCACCCTGGCGAGGAAGTGGAGGGCCCCGGTGCCGGCGTGCCGGACCAGCAGCAGGAACGGCCGGTCGACCGTGACGGTGACCGGGTCGTCGATGATCATCGAGGTGAGGCGCATGGTCAGCGCGGTCGCCGCGGCCCCCTCGAAGCCCTGTTCGTCCACCCGCAGCACGGCCTGGTGCAGCACCTCGGACACGGTCAGCCGCGGGTCCGGGGAGAGTCCGCTCAGGTCGGCCTCGTCGGTGAACATCGTGCGGACGCCGAGGCCGCGCAGCACGCCGGTGAGCGAGCTGGGGACGTCCAGTGAGATCTTCGGCAGCGCGAGCTCGACGGCTTTCGCGCCGATGCCGTCGAGCAAGCTCGTCAGGGTCGGCTGGTCGAGGGCCGCTTCGGCGTCGGCGAGGTCGCCGTCGGGCAGCAGCACCACGGCCTGCAGGCCGCCCGCCGCGACCAGCTGCACGGCCTGCCAGCCGGCGGCGTGCGCGTACCCGACGCGCTCGCTGAGCCACATGGTCGGGACGTCGCGAGTGCCGGACGGCGCGTGGAACGGCGCGTCGCTGGTGTTCGCCTCGCGGAACGGCAGCTTCCACGCGGCCTTGAGGTAGAGGGCGTTGACCAGCACGGCCGCGACGTCCCGGTCGATCGAGCCGGGCGGCAGCAGCTGCGGGATGAGGCCGCGCGTGGTGCGCCCGACGTCATCGTTGATCAGGGCGCGCGCGGCTTCGGGCCGGCTCTCGAAGGGCGCGCTCGCGACGGCGGCGCCGGGCCACTCGGCCAGCTCGGCCTTGAGGGAGTCTTCGAGCGGGAGCCGGTCGTCGGCCCACAGCGTGTTCGAGACGGCGAGCTCGGCTTGCTCACCCCGGGCCTCGTCGACGAGCTGCGCGGCGTCCCGCAGCAAAGTCGTCTGCTCACCGGGATCACCGAGCAGGGCGACGAGCTCGTCGCGGGTCTCCCCCCGCGCGGCCAAGGCGGCCAGAGTCAGCGCGCTGGCCACCGAATACGGCGAGAAACAGGAGTTCCCGCCCTCGGCACCGAGGGCCGCGTGGACGCCGAGGGCGAACCGGAGGTGGCTGTCCGTGGCCATGCGGGCGAGACTACCGGAACGGTTCACCCCACCGGGCGGCCACGCGGAACTCCGCCCACGGGTGACAAATCCCCCACGCGGAAGGCCACCCCCGCATGCCAGGACCACCCCGCGCCCAGGTCCGCACCGCCACCTCCCCAGCTCGCGTGCCGGAAGGGGCATCACACGTGATTGGCGGGGAATCTCGCGTGATCAGGAAGGCATCACGCGTGATTGAAGGGGCATCACGCGTGATTAGAGGGTCGACACGGCATCAGGCTCGAGCCGCGCCGTGTCGACCCGCCAATAACGCGTGATGCCCCTCCAGACACACGTGATGCCTCTCCAGACTCGGGTGATGCCTCGCCGGACACGCGGGGCGGGACCGTCAGCGGTGGTGGCGGGTTACGTGCCAGGAGTACCACGTGTGGGCTTGGGCGTCGGTCAGGGAGGCGACCTGGTCGATCACCACCCGGAGCAGACCCGCGTCGTCGCGGGCCGCGTTCCAGGCCGGGACGAACAGCGGGTCCAGGGACTCCGGCGCGCGGCGGGCCAGCGCGTGGACCAGCTCCACCAGCAGCTCGCGCTGGCCCTCCTGCATCGCCAGCCGGCGGTGGTCGCTCATCACGTACCGCAGCGCCAGCGCCTTCAGCAGCGCCACCTCCGCCGCGACCTGCTCCGGGACGCACAGCCGCGCCCGGTACCGCCCCAGCGGCCCCTCGCCGAACTCCGCGCGGGTGCCCGTGACCGCCGCCGTCGTGAAGCGGCCGACCAGCTCGCTCGTCAACCGCTTCAACGCCACCTGGGCTCCCGGTGAGCCGTCCGGCTCCGACGACGTCAGCGCCGCCACCACCGGCAGTGCCAGCAGCTCCGCCGCCGCATCCTCCAAAGTGGACACCGACTGGGCCGAGAAGTGCTTGGCCGCGGCCTCCGCGACGGCCGCGCGCTCGTCCGGGTGGGCGAGCACGCGCAGCTTGATCCGGCCGGCCAGCACGCCGTCCTCGACGTCGTGGACCGAGTACGCGACGTCGTCCGCCCAGTCCATGATCTGCGCTTCGAGGCAGGTCTGCTCCGACGGCGCCCCGGAACGGACCCAGTCGAACACCGGCACATCGTCGGCGTACACGCCGTACTTCACCTGTCCCGGCTTGCGCGACCACGGGTACTTCGTGGTCGCGTCCAGGCACGCGCGGGTCAGGTTGAGCCCGACCGGATCACCGTCATCGGAGAGCAGTTTCGGCTCCAGCCGGGTGAGGATGCGCAACGTCTGCGCGTTGCCCTCGAACCCGCCGCACGCGGCCGCCACCGAATCGAGCGCTCGCTCGCCGTTGTGCCCGAACGGCGGGTGCCCGATGTCGTGCGCCAGCCCGGCGGTGTCCACGAGATCCGGGTCCGCACCCAGCTCCTCGGCGATGCCCCGCCCGATCTGCGCGACCTCCAGCGAGTGCGTCAGCCGGGTGCGCGGGACGCCGGTGACCTCGGCGCCCTCCCCCGGCCCGACCACCTGGGTCTTGCCGGCGAGCCGCCGCAGCGCCGCCGAGTGCAGCACGCGGGCCCGGTCGCGGGAGAACGCGCTGCGCCCGTCCGCGCGCGTGCCGGGCAGCGCCGCGCCCTTCGCCGGTTCCGGCAGCAGGCGGGCGGTGTCGTGCTCCGTGTAGTCCACCCGACCAGCCTAAACGGCGGGACCGACAAAAATCTCAGCCCAGGAACGTGGCGAAGAGGTCGTCGGCCGGGGTCTTCGTCAGCCGGTAGTACAGCAGCGCGCCGGTCTCGCGGACGATGTAGCGCACCTGGGTGACGCGCTCCTGCACGATCGGCCCGCTGTGCGTCGGCGCGGTCCAGGCGTCCAGCCCCAGGTCGTCGGCCATGGTCCGGGCCCGGAACGAGTGCCACGGGTCGCTGACGAGCACCGCCGTGTGCCAGCCGCGTCCCTGGACCTCGTCCGCGACCGCCCGGAGGCTGCGCAGCGTGTCGCTGCCCTCCCCGACGGCCAGCGTCGCGGTGGACGGAACGCCGTGCCGCGTCAGCCAGAGCTGACCGGCGCGAGCCTCGGTGAAGTTGTCCTCGGCCTTCTTGCCGCCCGCGGTGACGATCGTCTTCGCGACGCCCGCGTCGTAGAGCTGCTTCGCCTTGACCAGCCGCGCCGCGTAGATGTCCGACGGCTTGCCGTTGTACTGCGCCGCGCCCAGCACCACGATGACGTCGGCGTGCGTGCGGTCGTTCTCGCGCGCGACCTGCCAGACTCGGAACGCCGTGCCGCCGACGAGCGCGAGCAGCATGAGGACCGTGCCGAAGGCGATCCGGCGCGCCCAGCTCGCGCGCGTCGGCTTCGTACGTTCAGCGGTACCCACCCGCCCCATCTTGTCAGACGGCCGCGCGCCGCTCAGAGCCAGCCGCGCTCCTCGGAGACGCGGACCGCTTCGGCCCGCGTCCGGGCACCCGTCTTGCCGATCGCGGCGGACAGGTGGTTGCGCACGGTCCCTTCCGACAGGTGCAGGGCCCGCGCGACGTCGGCCACCGTGCTGCCGTCCTTGGCTTCCCGCAACACGTCCCGCTCGCGCCCGGTGAGCGGGCTGGCGCCGGTGGCCAACGACTCGGCGGCCAGCGCCGGGTCGACCACCCGCAGTCCACTGTGGACTCGACGGACGGCCTCGACGAGCTGCTCGGGCGGGGCGTCCTTGACGACGAACCCGGCCGCGCCCGCCGCCATCGCGCGGGCCAGGTAGCCGGGCCGGCCGAACGTGGTGCAGATGATCACCCGGCACGACGGCAGCGCGGCCCGCAGGTCGGCGGCCGCCTCCAGGCCGTCCTTGCCCGGCATCTGCACGTCGAGCAGGGCGACGTCGGGCTTGGTCTCCCGCGCGGCGGCGACCACCTCGTCGCCGGAGCCGACCTGCCCGACCACCTCGATGTCCGGTTCGAGGCCGAGCACGGTCGCCAGCGCGCCGCGCACCATGGCCTGGTCGTCGGCCAGCAACACCCGGATCAAACGAGTCCTCCCGCGGGTTCGGCGCGCACGGCCGGGGCCGCCGCGCGAGGTTCCGGCAGCGGGATCTCCGCCCGCACCAGCAATCCTCCCCCGGGCCGCGCCGACGTCCGCAACGTCCCCCCGACGGCGGCGAGCCGCTCCCGGAGCCCGCGCAGGCCGTTGCCCGCGACGACCTCGGTGGCGGTGCCGTCGTCCTCGATCTCCAGCCAGGTGTCCCCGAGCTTCACCTTGACCAGCTTGGCCCCGGAATGCCGCAGCACGTTCGTCACGGCTTCGCGCAGCACGTATCCGAAGACACTTTGGAACTCCGGCCGCACGTTGTCGACCGCGTGCGGCAGGTCGGCATCGATCTCCGCGGCCCGCAACGCCGCCCGGGCGCCGACGATCTCCGCCGACAAGGACACCTCCCGGTACTCCGACACGGTGGCGCGGACGTCGGACAGCGCGCTGCGGGTGAGGCTCTCGACCTCGCGGATCTCCTCGACCGCCCGCGGGATGTCGCCGGCGCTCTCCAGCACCCGCCGGGCCAGCCCGGCCTTGACGGTGATCGTGGTGAGGCTGTGCCCGAGCAGGTCGTGCAGGTCGCGGGCGACGCGCTCGCGTTCGTTCGCCACGGCGAGCGTGGCGATCTCCTCGTTGGCCAGCTGCAGCCGCCGGACCGCGCGGACCAGGCTGGACATGAAGAACATCGCCATCGTCACCGACCCCACGGTGACCAGGTCGCCCCAGTTGTCGGCGAAGCGGCCGTTCACCAGCAGGATCACCGCCGCGACCAGCAGCGCGGCGCCGTCGAGGAGCACCACCCAGGCCAGCGGCAGCAGGAACACCAGCGCGGCGGTGCCGTAGAGCAGGACGAACGGGTTGGTGTGCGTCACGGCGACCACCGTCAGGCCCAGGGCGAGCATCCAGACGCTGTAGGCGAAGCGGAACGGGCGGCCGCGGTCGAACGCGATCGGGAAGAGCGCGTAGGACACCGCGACGCCGTAGACGAGCACCCACAGCGCCACCACGCCGAAGGTCACCCGGTCCACGGCCAGCAGCGTCTTCGTCACGGGGATGAGGTAGGGCAGGGTGAACACGATCGACAGGAACGGCCACCGGAACTTGTCCGGCCCGCTCTTGCCCCGGTTGGGCGGCGGGTCCTCCCACCACGTGGCGTGGTTGCCCAGCCCGTACTGCTGCGATTCGTCCTTGGCCATCGCCGTTCCCATTCCCCTGTCCCCGGCCCTCAGACCCGGGCGCTGTCCTTACGGTAACGCCTGATCACCAGCGCTCCGAGCACGACCGTCCACGCCCCGAGCACGCCGGCGGCCTGCGGCAGCGAGACCACCATGTCGCTGGTCACGGCGGGTCGCGCGACCTGCAGCACCCAGTACGTCGGCATGAGCTGCGCGACGTCGTGCATCCAGCCCGGCATGGTCTCGATCGGGATCCACAGGCCGCCGAGGAAACCCATGCCGAGGGTGACGATCATGTTGACCGGCTGCATGGAATCGGGCGTGCCGAACTGGCCGAGCAGCAGCCCGAGCAGGACCAGCGGGATCGTGCCGAGCCAGATCCCGGCGAAGATCCGCACCCAGCCCGCGGCGTCGAGGTGCACGCCCTCGGCCGTCACGGCCAGCAGGGGCACGAGGATCAGCGCGGGCAGCCCCACGAGCATCCCCGAGATGCCCTTGCCCGCCAGGTAGCCGGTGCCGGTCAGCGGGGTCAGGCGCAGCTGCCGCTGCCAGCCGAGCGCGCGTTCCAGGGCGAGCCGGGCGCCGCTGTTCGTCGCCGCGGCGAACGTCCCGAACGTCATCATGTTGATCATGATCGCGGCGGCGATCGCGGCGTGGTCCGGCGCGTCCGCTTTCGTGAAGACGTTGGCCTGCAACAGGAACATCAGCACCGGGAACGCGACGACGAAGATCAGGAACCGCGGCGCCCGGAAGTTCCGGCGGATCTCGGTGAGCAGGTAGGCGGCGTTCATCGCACGGACTCCGGGGTCTCGTCGGCGGTCAGGGAGAGGAAGGCGCCTTCGAGGCCGACGGCGCTGATCTCGACGTCGTGGACGGCGGGCACCACGGCCTTGAGCGCCCACAGCGTCGCGTCGGAATCGCCGGTGGAGATCGCGACGCGGTCGCCGCGCAGCTCGAACTCCTTGACGCCGGGCAGCGCCGCGATCGCGGCTTCGGTGGCGCCCGGGACGGCGGCCCGCAGCGTGCGGCCGCCGGCCAGCGCGCGGACCTCGGCGACCGACCCGTCGGCGACGACGCGGCCGCGGCGCATCAGCACCACGCGGTCGGCGAACTCCTCGGCTTCTTCGAGGTAGTGCGTGGCGAACAGGACCGTGCGGCCGGACTCGGTGAACGAGTACATCGACTGCCAGAACTCGCGGCGAGTCCCGACGTCCATCGCGGCGGTCGGCTCGTCGAGGATCAGCAGGTCCGGGTTGCTCACCAGCGCGACGGCGAAGCGCACGCGCTGCTTCTGCCCGCCGGAGAGCTTGTTGGCGCGGCGGCCGGCCAGCTCTTCGACGCCGGCGGCGCGCAGGGCTTCGGCCACCGGCATCGGCCGGCGGTGCAGGGCCGCGACCATGCCGACGGTCTCGCCGACGGTCAGGTCGTCCATCAGGGCGCCGCCCTGCAGCATCGCGCCGATCAGGCCGGCGCGGACCGCGTCGACCGGCTTGCGGCCGAACACGCGCACGTCGCCCGCGTCCGGCGTGGTCAGGCCGAGGATCATGTCGACGGTGGTGGACTTGCCCGCGCCGTTGGGGCCGAGCAGGGCGACCACCTCGCCCGGGGCGATCGTGAGGTCGACGCCGTCGACCGCGTGGACGTCACCGTAGTGCTTGCGCAGGCCGGCGAGGTGGACCGCGGCCCCCGCCGCCACCGCCTGGATGTCTTTTTCTCGCATGCCCCCAGGCTGCCGCCCGGGAGGCCCGGGTCCCCGGATCGTGCGTCACGGATTGACCGTGACAGGTGTCAGGGGTGCCCGGGCTCCGGGTGGTTCAGCAGCCGATCAGGCGGCCGGCCAGGTACGACTCCAGCTTGTCGATCGCGACGCGTTCCTGCGCCATGGTGTCGCGGTCGCGGACCGTGACGGCGTTGTCCTCGAGGCTGTCGAAGTCGACCGTCACGCAGTACGGCGTGCCGATCTCTTCCTGACGGCGGTAGCGCTTGCCGATCGACCCGGCGTCGTCGAAGTCGATGTTCCAGTGCTTGCGCAGCAGGTCGGCGACGGCCTTCGCCTTCGGGGTCAGGTCGGCGTTGCGCGACAGCGGCAGCACCGCGGCCTTGTACGGCGCGAGCCGCGGGTCGAGCTTCAGGACCACGCGCTTTTCGGTGCCGCCCTTGGCGTTCGGCACCTCGTCCTCGTGGTAGGCGTCGATCAGGAACGCCATCATCGACCGGCCGACACCGGCCGCCGGCTCGATCACGAACGGCCGGAACCGCTGCTTCGAGGTGGGGTCGAAGTACGACAGGTCCACGCCCGAGTGGTTCGAGTGCGTGGTCAGGTCGAAGTCGGTGCGGTTGGCGATGCCCTCGAGCTCACCCCACTCCTGACCGGCGTTGAACGAGAACCGGTACTCGATGTCGACGGTCCGCTTCGCGTAGTGCGAAAGCTTTTCCTTCGGGTGCTCGAAGTGGCGCAGGTTCTCGGCGCTGATGCCGAGATCCGTGTACCACTTCGTGCGCTCGTCGATCCAGTACTGGTGCCAGGTCTCGTCTTCGCCCGGCTCGACGAAGAACTCCATCTCCATCTGCTCGAACTCGCGCGTCCGGAAGATGAAGTTGCCCGGCGTGATCTCGTTGCGGAACGACTTGCCGATCTGGCCGATGCCGAACGGCGGCTTCTTGCGGGCCGTCGTCTGCACGTTGAGGTAGTTGACGAAGATGCCCTGCGCGGTCTCCGGGCGGAGGTAGTGCAGGCCCTCTTCGGACTCCACCGGGCCGAGGTAGGTCTTCAGCATCATGTTGAAGTCCCGCGGCGCGGTGTACTTGCCGCGGGTGCCGCAGTTCGGGCAGGGCACGTCGGACAGGTCGTCCTCGGTGGTCTCCTTGCCGGTGCGGCCGGCGTACTCCTCGGCGAGCTGATCGGCGCGGAACCGCTTGTGGCACGAGAGGCACTCGATCAGCGGGTCGGTGAACACGTTGACGTGCCCCGAAGCCACCCACACCTGGCGCGGCAGGATGACCGAGGAGTCGAGGCCGACGACGTCGTCGCGGCCCTGGACCACGGTCTTCCACCACTGGCGCTTGATGTTGTCCTTGAGCTCGACCCCGAGCGGCCCGTAGTCCCACGCCGAGCGGGTACCGCCGTAGATCTCTCCGCTGGCGAAGACGAAACCACGGCGCTTGCACAGGCTGACTACGGTATCGATGGTGTTCGTGGGCACTCCACGCTCCGGAAGCATGCGGGGACGGTTATCGGACTTGAACGTCCAGGGTATCCGCCGGGGCCGAGTCCTTTTCGCGCAGGCTACGGCCGGGTCACCAGCGACGCCGTCACGACGCGGTTGTCCTCGTATCCCTCGGTCCCGCCGACGTACTCGCCACCGCAGGTGACCAGGAGCAGCTTGTGCGGGCCGTCGGGGTCGAACAGCTGCGCCGAGCGGCCGGCCAGCTCGGACTTGTGGATGGTCTCGGTCGCGTCGACCCGGTAGACCCAGGCACCGCCGGCGGCGTCGGTCAGCTTGACCTCCTGCCCCTGCTTGACCTGCCAGAGCTCGTTGAACGGGCCTTTCTTCCCCTTCCAGTTCACGTGCCCGGACAGCAGCGCGACCCCGTGGTCGGCGCCCAGCTTCGCGCCCCACCAGGCGGCTTCGTCGAGCCCCTCGGGGATCTTGAGGGCGCCCGCGTCGTCGAGGTCCTCTTGGACGAGCTTCGCGGCGCCGCCACCGGGGAGAGACAGCTGCGAGGGCGTCTGGCCGGTGTCCTGCTTGGTCTGCTGGCCAGCGGGCTGCTCCGCGACGGGCGTGGTCGTGCCGTTCGCGCCGGCGGGTTCATCCTTTCCGGTGAAGATGAGCAGCGTGGCGACGAGCGCCGCGACCACGAACGCGCCGGCGACGCCGACGATCCACCAGCGGCCGAGGCCCTTCTTCGGTTCCGCCGGGTTCTGCTCCTGCATGCGCCTGTGCTCCTTCGCTGGTCGTGCCGTTGCGAAGACACACATGCGCCGACGGGCGCGGGAGGTTGCACCGAACTCGATCAGCCGGCGGGGCGCGTCACCAGCTTGGCCGTGACCAGGCGGTTCTCGTCGTAGCCCTCGGTGCCGCCGACGTAGTCGCCGCCGCACGTCACCAGGACCAGGCGGTGCGGGCCGTCCTGGCCGAACCACTTCGCGGCCTGCTCCGGCAGCGTCTCCTTCGGGAGCGTCACCACGCTGTCGACGCGGTAGACCCAACGGCCGCCGCGCGCGTCGGCCACGCTGACCTCGTCGCCCTCGCGCATGCGCCAGAGCTCGTCGAACGGGCCCCGGTGCCCTTCCCAGTTCACGTGCCCGGACAGCAGCGCCGCACCCTGGGCCGCGCCCAGCTTGGCGCCCCACCAGGCGGCGTCGCCCAGGCCGCGCGGGATCGGGAGCACGCCGCGGTCGGTGAGCTCCGTGCGGACCAGGCGGGCGGTGGCGCCGTCGGGCAGGCGGACCGTGCCCGGGCGCTGCTGCGCGGCGGACTCGCTGTCCGCGGGCAGCACGGCCGGGGCCGCGTTCTCCCCCGGCAGCGAGCCGGGCGGTGGCGCGGCGAGCGCCGTCGGCTCGGGCGGCAGCCAGGTCAGCAGGATGACGCCGGCCGCGAAGGCGGCCACGGCCAGCGCCGCCGAGACGGCGGCCAGCCCGGTGCGCAGCACCTAGTCCGTCCCGGACTTGCGCCGCCTGCCGAGCAGCAGCGCGACGGCCCCGAAGAACACCCCGCCGAAGAGCAGGCCGATGCCGAGCGGGACGCGCGAGCCGTCGCTGCCGGTGTCGGGCTCGGCCGCGCCGAGGTACCCGGCCGGGACCTGGGTCGGCACCGCGGCCTGCGTCGCGCTCGTGCCGCCGCCGGTGGCGCCCGCGGCCTTCGCGACGAAGCCCTTCGGCACCGAGCAGCTGACCCCGCCGAGCACGATGTTCGTCTGCACGTCCTGCAGCGCGGTGCCCGCGGCGTCCTTGACGTGGGTGGTGATCTCGACGTGCCAGCCGGCGACGGCGGTGTAGTCGCCCCCGCGCCAGCCGTCCTGGCGGATCAGCTGGTCGAACGCGGCGACGCGGGTCAGCCTGAGGTCGGAGACCGTGGTGTCCTTGCTCGCGTTCGCGATGTCGCCGGGCGGGCCGAGCCGCAGGTTCTTCAGCTCGAGGCCCGCGGTGCCGCCGGGCATCGGGACGATGCCGAGCCCGCCGTCCTGGCGCACCCACAGCCGGCTCACCGACGACGTGCCGGTCAGCTTCGACGGCGCGGTGCAGTCCACCGACGTCTTCGCGCCTTCGAGCACGAGCACGGTGTCGTCGAGCGCCTTCGCGCCGCCCTGCCAGGAGTCGCGCAGCGCGTAGTTGGTCTCGGCGACGGCGGTGGGCACGGTGGTCGCCTGCAGCGCGGCGACGACGTTGTGGTCGCGGCTCGCGACGCCCGCCGGGTACGGGTTGCCGTCGCTGTAGCGGCCGAGGTCGATCCGGTAGTGCCCGCCGAACGTCGCGCGCTCGCCGTCGTCCTTGGGCACCGTGACGCGGTCCGTGCCGAGCTTCGACTGGCCGGGCAGCAGCGGCGAGCGCTGGGTCTCGGTGATGAGGGCGCCGCCCTTCTGGCCCTCGGTGCCGATCCGGACCGACGCGATGTTCGCGAACGAGACCGGCCCGGTCTTCTCGTCGACGGCCTGGCTCTGCGCCCCGGCGACCCCGGCTCCGACCAGCGGGAAGAGGACGACCGTCACCGCGGCTGCCTTGGTTGCGAAACGGATCATGTCTCCCCACTGCTCTGCTCGGGCGGGTCGCCAGCGTACGAGAAGCGACGAAACGCTCCGCGACAACCTTGCACCGTCGGCCACGACATGCGAAGCCGAAGAGGCAATTACCCACGAACTCACCCGAATGGAGTACTACGACCGGCCGTAATCCGCAAGGCGCGATCACGGAGCGGGTGATATCGCGGGGAACACTAGGATGGGTGGTGCCGTTATCGGCAATGACTACGGAATTCATGGTCGCCGGCGGCGATGACGAGCAGCGTGGAGGCGGGAATGGCGACAGTCACCGGGGGTGGCGCCCAGCCGGGCCTCGCTGAGTGCGCTCCTGCGGCGGCCCAGGCGCCGGCGCACCCGCCCGCGTCGGTCCTCAACGACGCGGGCGACCTGTTGCGCGCGCTGGCGGCCCCGGTCCGGATCGCGATCGTGCTGCAGCTGCGCGCGGCCGACCGGTGCGTCCACGAGCTGGTGGACGCCCTCGACGTCGCCCAGCCGCTGATCAGCCAGCACCTGCGGGTGCTGAAGACGGCCGGGGTGGTCCAGGGCGAGCGGCGCGGCCGCGAGGTCGTCTACCGGCTCGCCGACGACCACCTGGCGCACATCGTCGTCGACGCCGTCGCCCACGTGCAGGAAGGAAAGTGATGAACGCCGTCGTACCGCGCGGCCAGGCCCCGGTGCCCGGGCGCCGATCGACCCGCCAGCGCGCGGCGGTCGTCGAGCTGCTGAGCACCGTCGACGACTTCCGGTCGGCCCAGGAACTGCACGACGAGCTGCGCAAACGCGGCGACGGCATCGGCCTGACGACGGTCTACCGCACGCTGCAGTCGCTGTCGGAGGCCGGCGAGATCGACGTGCTGAGGACGGACTCGGGCGAGGCGATCTACCGCCGCTGCTCGGCGCACCACCACCATCACCTGGTGTGCCGCCTGTGCGGCCGCACGGTGGAGGTCGAGGGGCCGGCGGTGGAGCGCTGGGCGGAGAAGATCGCGGCCGAGCACGGCTTTTCGGAGATCTCGCACACGGTGGAGATCACCGGCACCTGCGCGGAGCACTGACCCGCCCGGCCACGCGAGGTCGCGGATGACTCACTCGCGACATGCCCAGCCTCGCGCCGGCATCCGCGCCGATCCGCCGCGCGGTGGCCGGCGGCCGCGGATGTGGCGACGGCGGGCCGGCCCGGGTCCGGCGAGCTGGGCCAGCCGGCCTGAGACCGGTTGAGATGCTGAACAGCGATGGCCGGGCCGCGTTGCCGGACGGCCCCGCCCGAGCCAAGCTCCGCCCGGTCAAGCCGAGCGCCGGGACGAGCGCCGGGCGACGGGGCAGCCGGCGGACCGATGCGCTGGCCACGAGGGGCTCACTCGAGACCCCCGCCACTCGGTGAACCGAGCCCACACGGCCCGGCCCGCCGCCGGCGGCGGCCCGGCGGGCGCCAGTGGCCCTGCCGGGAAACGAGCCGACCCCGGGACAACTCGACCTCAAGCCGCGGCCCAGCCCACCGCCAGCGGCGGCCCCGCGGGCGCCAGCGGCCCTGCCGGGAAACGAGCCGACCCCGGGACAACCCGACCTCAAGCCGCGGCCCAGCCCACCGCCAGCGGCGGCCCCGCGGGCGCCAGCGGCCCTGCCGGGAAACGAACCGCCCCCGGGACAACCCGACCTCAAGCCGCGGCCCAGCCCACCGCCAGCGGCGGCCCCGCGGGCGCCAGCGGCCCCGCCGGGAAACGAACCGCCCCCGGGACAACCCGACCTCAAGCCGCGGCCCGGGCGGTCCTGCCCGGCCGGCTCCAGGCCGGGCCGGGTGCGTCCGGCGGGGACCCAGCGCGGCCGCGCTCGGCACACCCCCGTGCCGCACGCCTGCGGCCACGGCGGGCGATCGCGCGACCAGCTTCGTCAGTACTCGTACGGGTCCTTCGGGGCCGGGACCGTCGTCATCGAAGCCAAGGTGAAGTCGGGCGTGTAGCTGTTGTCCTTCGTCGCCGTGCCGGGGACGGCCTGGCCCGTCACCTGGATCCACGCGTCGCTCGCGAGGTGGTCGGCTTCGCCGCCGCGGAGGTGGACCGTCACCGGGAACGCGTCCGCCGCGCAGCAGCTGATCACCAGGCGGGCCAGGAGCGTGCGGCCGCCGGTGTGCACCACGAAGCCGGTCAGCGAGATCGTGCGGTGGTCGAGCGTGCCCGACGCGTCCCAGCCCGCCCGGCTGACGAACTCGTTCACCGACAGCGGCACCACGTTCCCCGCGGGCAACGGCGGGAAGGCGGCCGCGTTGGCGGCGGCCGCGCTCGCCGGGACCCGGGACTCGGTGCGGATCACCGAGTCCGCGCCCAGTGCGGGCGGTGCCACCAGGAAGACCGCCAGCACCGGCACCAGCAACAGCCACGCGGGCCGCGCCGAGTGCGAATGACCATCGTGCTCGACGGCTTTCGCCCGCGCGGCAACGAGGTCGCGCACGATCGCGACGGCCCCGAGCAGCACCATGACCGCCCCGCCGGCGATGATCCATGGCTGCTGTGCCGGCTTGACGTAGCGCAGGTAGTCGCCGTTGACCGCGATCTTGACCAGCGCGCCGCCGAGCAGGATCAGCAGGATGTTCTGCGTTTCGCGCCTCATGCCAGCCCCACCACCGATCCGGCCACCACCGCACACGCCGCCGCGACCACGAACGTCACCGGGGCGAACCGCACCGCGAACGACTTGCCGAACGTGCCCGCCTGCAGCGCGAACAGCTTCACGTCCACCGCCGGCCCCACCACCAGGAACACCAGCTTCGGCAGCATCGGCATCGCCGTCAGCGACGCCGCCACGAACGCGTCCGCCTCGCTGCACAGCGCCAGCACCACCGCCAGCACCGCCATCACCACGATGCCCAGCACCACCTGCTCGCCCAGCACCCCGAACCAGCGAGCCGGCACCAGCACGTTCAGCGCCGACGAGATCAGCGCCCCCAGCACCAGGAAGCCACCCGCCTCGACCAGGTCCGTGCGGGCCGTCTCGGCGAACACCCGCCAGCGGTGGCCGCTCGGGACGTCGGGCAGGCGCCGCAACGCGCGTTCGGTGATCCACTCCAGCTTGCCCCAGCGGGCCCACAGCCAGCCCATCACCATCGCCGTCGCCAGCGAACCCGCGAAGCGCGCCAGCACCATCTCGGGCTTGCCCGGGAACGCCACCGCCGTCGCGACCAGCACCACCGGGTTCACCGCCGGCGCCGCCAGCAGGAACGTCAACGCCGCTGCCGGCGCCACGCCCTGCCCCATCAGCCGGCGCGCCACCGGCACCGACGCGCATTCACAGCCCGGCAGCGCGACCCCCGCCAGCCCGGCGACACCGACCGCCGCACCGGCCCGCTTCGGCAGCACCTTTTCCAGCACCCGGGCAGGCACGAACGCCGCGATGGCCCCGCTGATCAGCACGCCCAGCACGAGGAACGGCAGGGCCTGCACGCAGACCGCGACGAACACGGTCGAGCCGGTGCGCAGCGCGGGCACGTCAAACGCCTGCTGCAGCCAGCCCTGGGCGAGGATCGCGACCAGCAGGATCGCGCACAGCACCTCGACGGAGCTGATGCGGAACCGGCGGGTGCGCCGGGCCGAGTCGGAAACGATGTTCACGAAGGCGATGATGCCAGCCCGGTCCGACAGCCCGGGCGCCGCACAGCCGCGAACGGTCGGGAAGTGCCGGTTTCCGACCGGAATTCGCCGTTCGCGGCGGAAACAACGCCCCGAGTGGGTTACTCGCCGGGCACGATTCCCGGCAAATCGGTCCGCAGCTGCGAAGCCGTCGACACCACCAGCATCAGCAACGTCCCGAGCGCCGCCTCGTCCAGGCCCGCCGCCGGGAACGCGTACCGCAGCGTCACGTCCACGCCGTTGTCGGAGTGCCCGACGCCCAGCGTCCCGAACAGTCCCTGCCCCGCCCGCTCGGCGACGGCGACCGACAGCTCCGGCCCGTCCGCGAGGTCCCAGCCGACCACGCAGGTCAGCGACAGCACGGTGAGGCCTTCGCCGAGCCGGGTCGCCTGGATCACGCACGGGACGTCGCCGTGGGAGAACGTCAGCGCACCGTCGTCGTCGACGTGCACCTCGAGGTAGCGCTCGAGGGATTCCTTCGCCTGCGTAAGCAGTTCCGCGGTCTCGGCCGCTTCGGTCGCGCTCATGACGACGCCTGGTCGACAGCGCCGCCGAAGCGGCGATCCCGCTTCGCGAACTCCAGGCACGCGCGCCACAGGTGCGTCCGGTCGAAGTCCGGGAACAGCGTGTCCTGGTAGACCATCTCGGCGTAGGCCGACTGCCACAGCAGGAAGTTCGACGTCCGCTGCTCGCCCGAGGGCCGCAGGAACAGGTCCACGTCCGGCATGTCCGGCTGGTACAGGTACTTGCCGATGGTCTTCTCGGTGACCTTGCCGGGATCGAGCTTGCCGTCGGCGACGTCCCGCGCGATCCGCTGCATCGCGTCACCGAGCTCGGCACGGCCGCCGTAGTTGACGCACATCGTCATGTTCAGCGCCGTGTTGTCCTTGGTCTTCTCCTCGGCCGCCTGCAGCTCCTTGATGACCGACGCCCACAGCTTCGGCCGCCGTCCGGCCCAGCGGATGCGCACGCCGATCGAGCCGAGGTAGTCGACCTGGCGGCGGATCGTGTCGCGGTTGAAGCCCATCAGGAACCGCACCTCTTCGGGGCTGCGCTTCCAGTTCTCCGTCGAGAACGCATACACCGAGAGCCACTTGACGCCGATCTCGACCGCGCCGGCGGCCACGTCGATCATCACCGCTTCGCCGCGCTTGTGGCCTTCGATCCGCGGCAGGCCGCGCTGGTTGGCCCAGCGGCCGTTGCCGTCCATGACCAGCGCGACGTGCTTCGGGACCAGCTCGCGCGGGATCTCCGGCGGCTTCGCGCCGGACGGGTGCGGATCCGGGGCTCGCAGCTCGTACCGCGACGCCTTGTTCTCGCGTCCCCTGCGCAGCACTGCGAGCCTCCCTGGATGGTGAAACCGATCAGGGCCGACCCTACTGCCCGGGCACGACCGTCTCCCGAGCGCGTCGCTCGACCAGGGGAAGGGACCGGAGCTGACGCTCCAGATGCCACTGCAGGTGGGCCGCGACCAGGCCGCTCGCGTCGCGGCGGGTGCCCGGCAGGGTCGACTCGGCCATCGGCCATTCGCCGTGGAGGAGGGCGGTGAGCAGGTCCAGGACCTCGGGCGCGGGGTGCACCGATCCCGGGACGCGGCAGTCCTGGCACATCGAGCCGCCGGCCGCGACGCTGAACGCGACGTGCGGGCCGGGCAGGCCGCAGCGGGCGCACTCGGTGAGCGCGGGCGCCCAGCCGGCGTAGGACATCGCGCGGAGGAAGAACGCGTCGAGCACGAGGGACGCGTCACGCTCCCCGGCGGCGAGGGAACGCAGGGCGCCGCAGACGAGGAGGTAGAGCTTGAGCACCGGTTCGCCCTCTTCGGCCGAGAGCCGGTCCGCGGTTTCGGCGATCGCGCTGGCCGCGGTGTAGCGCTGGTAGTCGGCGACCAGCGGCAGCGCGAACGCGTCGACGGTTTCGACCTGGGTGATCACGTCGAGCGTGCGCCCGGTGTAGAACTGCACGTCGACGTGGCCGAACGGCTCCAGCCGGGCCCCGAACCGCGAAGACGTCCGCCGCACACCCTTCGCGACGGCGCGGACCTTGCCGTGCCGGCGCGTGAGCAGGGTGATGATCCGGTCGGCCTCACCCAGCTTGTGCGTGCGCAACACCACCCCGGTGTCGCGGTAGAGGTTCACCACCCCGACATCGTCCCACTCTCGGGCGATGCCGGGGTGGAGCGCCCCGCGGAAGTCAGCAGTAGTAGCCGTAGCAGGTGCTGACGGCGACCGCCGAGGCGATGATCACGATGATCGCCACGACGCAGCCGATGCTGCCCAGGATGGTGGAGATCAGGCAGAGCGTCTTGGTGGTGCGCGACGCCTGCTCCGCCATCATGTAGTTGCCCTGCATCTTGTACGTGCCGACCTCGTTCGACTTCATGATCGCGAAGATGCCGAGGATCAGGCCGCCCAGGAAGAGCGAGGCGATCGCCCAGCCCTTGTAGTCCTTGATGGCGTTGATGTCGCCGCCACCGCCGGGCATGCCGTAGCCGGGGGCGCCGAAGCCGCCGGACGGGGGCTGGCCGTACGGCGCGGGCTGGCCGTAGGCGGGCATCCCGCCCGACGGCGTGCCGTAGGGCTGCTGCGGCTGCTGCTGCGGGAAACCGCCGGACTGCGGCTGCTGACCGTAAGGCGGCTGCTGCTGGCCGTAGGGATTGGTCATGAACGTCTACCCCAATTACTCGTGAACGTCCCGCCGGGTCACCCCGGCGGTGGTGCGGGAAAAGTGCCTCAGTGCTGCGGCGGCTGGTCGTTCGGCGGCTGGCCGAACTGGCCCGGCTGGAGCTTCTGCGTCGCTTCGGGTCCGCCCTGACCTTCGGGGCGGAGCATCTGCGTCCGCTCCGCCTCCTCGTCGAACGGAGACGCGCCGCCGGGGCGGAGCATCTGGGTCCGCTCGGCCTGCTCGTCGAACGCGGACGACGGCTGCTGGCCGGGGGGCGGCGCCAGCGGCTGGCCGAACCCACCGGACTGCGGCTGGTCGAACCCGCCCGGCTGCGGCTGCTGCCCGAAGCCGCCCGGCGCGGGCTGCTGCGGGAAACCACCCGGCTGCGGCTGGTCGAAGCCGCCGGACGGGGGCTGCTGCGGGAAGCCGCCGGGCTGCTGGCCGAACTGACCCGGCTGCTGACCGGCCGGCGGGTAGCCGCCGAACGGCTGCGCACCGGGCTGGCCCGCGCCGGGCTGCCCGTAGGCGCCGTTGTCGTCGGCGTTGACGACGACCGTGCCGACGATCTTGTCGGCGAGGGTCTGGGACTTGTCGTCCCACAGCGGCCACAGCCAGCCGACGTAGCAGATGACGCCGTCGACGAAGTGGGCGAGGTCGCGCAGGAACGCCATGCCGGCGCCGATCGGCTGCCCGGTGGCCTCGCTGACCAGCTTGATCTTCGCGACGCGCTTGCCGAGCGACTGACCGGTGTTGCCCTGCTGGATCCAGCGGTTGAAGACCGCCCAGCCGATCCAGGCGAGCGTGCCGAGGATGACGACGATCTGCAGGATGCCGATCTTCCCCATCAGCGCCACGATGATGAAGATCAGGTACAGCAGGGCCAGCGGGCCCATGTCGATGAGCCAGCCGAGTGCGCGCTGGCCCCAGTTCGCGTAGTTTTGTGGTGCACCGAAGGGATTCCCCGGCTGGCCGAACGGCGCCTGCTGCCCGTATGGTGCCGGCTGCCCGAAGGGCGCGGGCTGACCGTACGGCGGCGGCGCCTGACCGGGCGGCGGTTGTCCGAACGGCTGCTGGCCCCCGGGCTGCTGCCCGAACGGCTGCTGACCGTAGGGATCGGTCATCTGGGTCTCCCCCTCGCTGGTCACTCCACCGCACGTTTCGCGCGGAACCGGTGCGAATGTACGGCACTGGTCCGCGGGAGCGTACTCGGTTCACCTGCGGCCGCGCTGCCCAGGCATCCACTGTCCGGGTGAACCGGACGAGCCTCCGACGCGGTGCGTGGCGAAGCGGTTCCCGTGCGTCGAAAGTCAGACCCGCAGGCCGGTGAACGGGGCGAACGGGAGGTTGCGAATGACGAACCAGACGGCGAACACGACGCCGACGGTCAGCGGCGTCCACCGCCAGTGCAGCCAGCTGTTCACCCAGCGGCCGCGCAGCCGCCCGACCGTCCAGGCGGCCGTGCTCCAGACGAACAAGAGGATGAAGACGAGCGACACGGCGTTGTAGTGCAGGGCCGCGGGGAGATCGCCGTGCATCAGGCTGTACGCCATCCGCATACCGCCGCAGCCCGGGCAGTCGATGCCGAACAGCGCCTTGGTCGGGCAGACGGGGAGCCAGCCGCCGGGGGTGGTCGGGTCGCCGATGAGGACCGCCGCGCAGCACACGCCGAGCCCGCCGACGACGGCCATCGGGGCGCCGAGCGCGCGCAACGTGGCCCTGGCGCCGCGGGCCGGGTATCCCGTGTAGACGGTCGTCATGGCACCAACGACCAGAACGAGACGCCGACGAGGGCGAACATGACCAGGACGAACGCGAGGTAGAGCACGACCAGCGCCGCGGACGCGATCGCCGACCACATCGCCCACTTGCGGGCTTCGTCGGCGGCTCGGTGCGCTTCGGCGTGGAAGCCCTGGAACCACAGGGAGTTGACCTGACTCGCCTTCACGATGGCGACGATACCCAACGGCAGGCAGCACATCACCGTCGACAGGATCGCCCAGACCAGGTTGTTGTCCGGCGGCGGCCCGTAGTTCGGCACCCAGCCGGGCGGCGGCGGGTACTGCGGGTAGGGCTGGGTCACCGGGATCGCCTCCTGCTGCGTCGTCGTCAGTTCGACGCGGCGTCGTCGGTGAGCGTTCCGAAGAGCAGGACGATCGTCACGATCGCGGCGACCCACAGGACGGCGCCGGCGACGGCGGCGACGACCGCCCACCGCCGGGCGTCGCGAGCCGACGCCAGTGCCGCGTCCTGCTCGCCCTGCGCCCAGAGCTTTTCGACCTTGGCGGCCTGGTAGATCGAGAGGACGCCGAACGGCAGGCAGCACAGGACGGCGCTGACGATCCCCCAGACCAGGTTGGTCGCGGGCGGGGGCCCGGGGTTGTAGTCGGCGGGCGGCCGCGGCTGCTCGGCCACGTCAGAACCCGAGCCGGCGCAGCTGACGGGGGTCGCGCTGCCACTCCTTGGCCACCTTGACGTGCAGGTCGAGGTAGACCTTGGAGCCGAGCAGCGCCTCGATGTTCTTGCGCGCGGTGGCCCCGACCTCGCGCAGCCGCTCGCCCTTGTGCCCGAGGATGATGCCCTTCTGGCTGGGCCTTTCCACGTACAGGAACGCGTGGACGTCGATGAGGTCGTCGCGGCCTTCGCGCGCCAGCATCTCCTCGACGGTGACGGCGATCGAGTGCGGCAGCTCGTCGCGGACGCCTTCGAGCGCCGCCTCGCGGATCAGCTCGGCGACCAGCGTCTGCTCGGGCTCGTCGGTGAGCTCGCCGCCCGGGTAGAGCTGCGGCCCCTCCGGGAGCTTGCCGACGAGGAGGTCCGCGAGCGCGCCGACCTGGAAGCCGTCCACGGCGGACACCGGGATCAGCTCCGCGAAGTCCATGACCTCCTGCAGCGCGAGGAGCTGCTCGGCGACCTGCTGCGGCTGGACGAGGTCGGTCTTGGTGACGATGCCGATCACCGGCGTGCGCTTGGCGATCTTCTGCAGCTCGGCGGCGATGAACCGGTCGCCGGGCCCGACCTTCTCGTTCGCCGGCACGCACAGGCCGACGACGTCCACTTCGGACCACGTCGTGTGCACGATGTCGTTGAGCCGCTCGCCGAGCAGGGTGCGGGGGCGGTGCAGGCCGGGGGTGTCGATGAGGACGAGCTGGGCGTCCTCGCGGTGCACGATGCCGCGGATCGCGTGGCGCGTGGTCTGCGGCTTGCTGGAGGTGATCGCGACCTTGCTGCCGACGAGGGCGTTGGTCAGCGTCGACTTGCCCGCGTTGGGCCGCCCGACGAAGCAGGCGAACCCGGACCGGTGTTCCGTCATCGCTCCAGCACCTCGAGAACCGTGCCGTCCGGGGCGGCGAGGATGATCGGCGCGTACTTCGCCAGGTCGCGGACCGCGTGCACGGACGCGCCCTTGAGCAGCCCTTCTTCGCTGACGACGGCGGCGGCTTCGATGCCTTCGGCGCCGCTGGACAGCGCCGCGGCGACGGCGGCCTGGAGCGCGGTGAGCTTGAACGACGGCTGGTCGACCGTGCCCGCGGCGTAGGTGCGGCCGTCGGTGTCGCGGACCGCGGCGCCTTCGGGGGCCTGGATGCGGGCGCGTGAGGACTTGGCCAGCGTCACCAGTTTCTGGTCCTCGGCCTCGAGGTCAGGCATGTTCGACGCTCCTGTCGCGTTCATCGGGGTTGGGCAGGCGCGTGCGGCGCCGGGTGGTGCGGTCGGCCGGGTCGGTCATCGCATCGGCGGTGGCCGGGTGCACGACCACCGAGGTGATCCGCATGCGGCCGCGCCGGTCCTTGCCGCCTTCGGCGAACAGCCGAAGGCCGGCGACCTCGGCTTCGGCCCCCGGCAGCGGGACCCTACCCAGTCGCTCCGCGAGCAGCCCGCCCACGGTCTCCACGTCGTGGTCTTCGAGGTCGATGCCGAAGAGCTCGCCCAGGTCGTCGACGCTCATCCGGGACGACACGCGGACGGCGCCGCCGGCGAGCTCCTCGACCTCGGGGCGCTCGTCGGCGTCCGACTCGTCGGTGATCTCGCCGACGATCTCTTCGAGGACGTCCTCGATGGTGAGCAGGCCGGCGGTGCCGCCGTACTCGTCGACGGCGATCGCCATGTGGTGGTGCGAGCGCTGCATCTCCTTGAGGAGCTCGTCGAGGCGCTTCGAGTCGGGGACGAAGGAGGCTTCGTTCATCAGCGTGTCGACGACCGTGCTCGACCCGTCCGGGTCCATGTACGCCGACATCAGGTCCTTGATGTTGACGACGCCGACGATGTCGTCGACCGAGTCGTCGATCACCGGGAGCCGGGTGAAGCCGGTGCGCAGGGCGAGGGCGATGGCCTGGCGGACGGTCTTGGTGCGCTCGATCCAGACGATCTCGGTGCGCGGCACCATGACCTCGCGGGCGACGGTGTCGCCGAGCTCGAACACCGAGTGGATCATCTCGCGCTCGGAGTCCTCGACGACGCCGCGTTCCTGCGCGAGGTCGACGAGCTCGCGCAGCTCGACTTCGGAGGTGAACGGGCCCTCGCGGAAGCCCTGACCGGGGGTGATGGCGTTACCGATGAGGATGAGCAGCCGGGACAGCGGGCCGAGGATCGAGCCGAGGACGCGGACCGGCCCGGCGACGTACCGGCCGACGCGGTAGGGGTGCTGGCGACCGAGGGTGCGGGGGCCGACGCCGATGAGGACGTAGCTGACCACGACCATGACGACCGCGGCGACGAGCACGGCGAGACCCAGCGGCCGGAGCCGGGTGCCGACGAAGACCGTGACGAGCACGGTGGCGGTGAGCTCGCAGCCGAGGCGCAGCAGGAGCAGCAGGTTGATGTGCCGCCGGCGTTCGGCCACGACGGCGGCGAGCTGACGGGCGCCGGGCAGCCCGAGCCGGGCAAGGCCTTCGGCCCGGGCTTGCGACACGGTGCTGATGGCGGCGTCGGCCGCCGCGAACACGCCCGCGAGGAGCACGAGCGCGATCGCGAAGAGGAGCTGGACCATGGCTGGCGCCTAGGGCGTTTCCCCGGTGGCCGGTTCGCCCGCCGGCGCGGCGCCCGTGTCGAGTCCGGCGATGCCGAGTACGCGGTCGTCGGTGTTGCGCTGGGCGTCGCGCTTCTCCAGTGCGGAGACGGCGTCCTGGTACTCGCCGAGGATCCGCTTCTGGAGGGCGAACATCTCGCGTTCCTCGGCGGGTTCGGCGTGGTCGTAGCCGAGGAGGTGGAGGCAGCCGTGCACGGTGAGCAGGTGCAGCTCGTCGATCAGGCCGTGGCCCGCGGTCTTGGCCTGGTCCTTGGCGAACGCCGGGCAGAGCACGATGTCCCCGAGCAGCGCCGGCGACGCGTCGGGCGCGTCCGGGCGGCGGGAGGAGTCGAGCTCGTCCATCGGGAAGGCCATGACGTCGGTGGGGCCGGGGAGGTCCATCCAGCGTTCGTGCAGGTCTTCCATGACTTCGAGGGTGACGAGCAGGATGGACAGCTCGGCGAGCGGGCTGACCTCCATCTTGTCGAGGGCGTAGCGGGCGGCCGAGACGATGGACGTCTCGTCGACGTCGACGCCGGACTCGTTGGCGATCTCGATGCTCACCGCCGGTTGCCCTTCCAGGCGTTGCCCTGCTGCTGGTCCTGCGCGTCCTGCACGGCCTGCCACTTCTCGTAGGCGTCGACGATGTCGCCGACGAGCTTGTGCCGGACGACGTCCTGGCTGGTCAGTTCGGCGAAGTGGAGTCCTTCGACGCCGCCGAGGATGTCGCGCACGACGCGGAGGCCGCTGCGCTGCCCGTTGGGGAGGTCGACCTGGGTGACGTCGCCGGTGACGACGATCTTGGAGCCCTGGCCGAGGCGGGTGAGGAACATCTTCATCTGCTCGGGCGTGGTGTTCTGGGCCTCGTCGAGGATGATGAAGGCGTCGTTGAGCGTGCGGCCGCGCATGTAGGCGAGCGGCGCGATCTCGATGGTGCCGGCCTGCATGAGCCGCGGGATGGACTCGGGTTCGACCATGTCGTGCAGCGCGTCGTAGAGCGGCCGCAGGTAGGGGTCGATCTTCTCGTTGAGCGTGCCGGGCAGGTAGCCGAGGCGCTCGCCGGCTTCGACGGCGGGGCGGGTCAGCACGATGCGGGTGACCTGCTTGGCCTGGAGGGCCTGGACGGCCTTCGCCATGGCGAGGTAGGTCTTGCCGGTGCCGGCGGGGCCGATGCCGAAGACGACGGTGTGCTTGTCGATGGCGTCGACGTAGCGCTTCTGGTTGAGCGTCTTGGGCCGGATGGTCTTGCCGCGGCGGGAGACGATGTTGAGGCTGAGGACCTCGGCGGGCGACGCGTCGCCGCTGGAGAGCATGCCGATGGTGCGCCGGACGGTGTCCGGGCCGACCTGCTGCCCGCCGGTGGCCAGCGTGACGAGGTCGGCGAAGACGCGCTCGGCGAAGGCGACGTCGGCGGGGGTGCCGGTGAGGGTGACCTCGTTGCCGCGGACGTGCACGTCGGCGGCGAGGAGTTCCTCGGCGACACGCAGGTTCTCGTCGCGGGAGCCGAGCAGGCTGAGCGCGGCGGCGTCGGGAATGGGGAACCGGGACTGGGCCGCCTGCACGGCGGCATCCTCGGTCTTGGCGACGTCCCCGGGGACATCGGGTCGGGCGGCGCCACCCGGTACGGTTCCGGCCACGTGGCCTCAGGCCTGCTTTCTCGGTGAGGGAGAACGGACCCCACCAACGATACTGGCACCCACCGACAGAACGCAGACGGGTTTGGGCTAGTCCTGCTCAGGAGCCCCGAAGAGCCCCAGAGGCTCACCCCCCAGGACATGGGCATGAACATGAAAAACAGTCTGCCCAGCATCAGAGTCAGTGTTGAAGACAACCCGATACCCGGACTCGGCAACACCCTCAAGCTCAGCAACCTTCCGAGCAGTGAGAGCAACCTGAGCAAGCAACTGAGGATCCCCAGCAGCAAGCTCCCCCAGGTTCCGATACCGAACCTTGGGCACGACCAGCACATGAACCTTCGCCTGAGGCCGAATATCCCGAAAGGCAAAGGTGACATCGTCCTGATAGACAACATCAGCAGGGATCTGACCAGCAATGATCCGCTCGAAGAGAGTCTCATCCTCACTCATGGAAGACACCCTATCGACCCCAGCCGCCAACAAGACCGGCACCGAGCGGGGGGTCCGGGGGGAACCCCCGGCTGGGGGTCTGGGGGTTTGACCCCCAGAAGACACAACGAACGCGAAGCGGCCCAACGACCGAAGCGAAGCGAGGAAGGGGGCCGCGGAGCGGTAGACCCTGGGGGTCGATCTACCGCTGCCGCGGCGGCCGCCGGACCGAGGGGGGAGGTGCCCGGCGGAGCTTTGTAACTTCCCAGTGGCGCGGCACCCGGTTCGGGCCGTGACGGTCCGGAACGGTGCGTGCTGCGTTAGTAAACGAGAGTAACGGGTCGGAGTGTGATCGCGCCATAACTGGGCGCAAAATCGGGGTTCTTTTTTCCGGTGATCTTTTCACCGCCACCGGGCGGTGAGGGCGCCCAGCGCGCCGAGTGCGACGGCCGCGGCGGTGGAGGTGCGCAGCACTGTCGTCCCGAGGCGGACGGCTCGAGCGCCGGCTTCGCGCAGGGTGTGGAGCTCGTCGTCGGTGATGCCGCCTTCGGGGCCGACGACCAGGAGGATGTCGCCGGTGTCGGGCAGGTCGAGGTCGGTGAGGCGGTCGGGGACGTCGGACTCGAGCACGATCGTCAGGGAGGTGGTGGCGATCAGTCCGGCGAGCTCGTGGGTGCCGGCGGGTTCGGTGACGTCGGGGATGTGGGCGCGCCGGGCTTGTTTGGCGGCGGAGCGGGCGGTGGCCCGCCAGCGGGCGAGGGCTTTGTCGCCGCGTCCGCCGTCGTCCCACTTGGCGACGCTGCGGGCGGCGCGCCAGGGGACGATCGCGTCGATGCCGGCTTCGGTGGCGAGCTCGACGGCGAGCTCGCCGCGGTCGCCTTTGGCGAGGGCTTGGGCGAGGACGACGCGCAGGGCGGGCGGTTCCTCGGTCCAGCTCTCCTCGACCGTGAGCGTCAGGACGGCGTCGCGGCCGGGCTGGACGGCTTCGACGACGCAGCGGGCCATGGTGCCCGCGCCGTCGGAGAGGACCAGCCGCTCCCCCGCGCGCAGGCGGCGGACGGTGGCCGCGTGCCGGGCTTCCTCGCCGTCGAGGACCGCGTGCCCGCTCTTGGGCACCGAGGCGGCGAGGAAGACCGGCAGGGTGGTGTCGGGCACGGTCAGCGGTGGTTCTTGGCGCGCAGCTTGGAGAACAGGCCGCCGTGCTTGGTGCCGTTTGACGCCAGGGTCGGGACTTCTTCGCCGCGCTGCCGGGCGAGCTCGACGAGGAGCTCGCTCTGGGCCTCGTCGAGCTTCGTCGGGACCACGACGTCGATGTGGACGTGGAGGTCGCCGCGGCCGTCGACGCGGCCGGAGGACCGCAGGCGGGGCATGCCCTTGCCGGTGAGGACGAGCTCGGCGTTGGGCTGGGTGCCGGCTTCGACGTCGAGCTCGTAGTCGCCGTCGATGAGCGTCGAGATGGGCACCGTGGCGCCGAGGGCGGCGGTGGTCATCGGGATGCGGAAGTTGCAGTGCAGGTCGTGGCCCTGCCGGACGAAGACCTCGTGCGGGGTCTCGTCGATCTCGACGTAGAGGTCGCCGGCCGGGCCGCCGCCGGGGCCGACCTCGCCCTGGCCGGAGAGGCGGATGCGCATGCCGTCGCCGACGCCCGGCGGGATCTTCGCGGTGACGTTGCGGCGGGCGCGGATGCGGCCGTCGCCGCCGCACTGGCGGCAGGGGTCGGGGATGACCTCGCCGAAGCCGCGGCAGACCGGGCACGGGCGGGCCGTGACGACCTGGCCGAGGAAGGACCGCTGGACGGACTGGACCTCGCCGGCGCCGCCGCAGGTGTCGCAGGTCTTGACGCCGGTGCCTTCGGTGGTGCCGGCGCCGCGGCAGAGGTCGCAGACGATCGCGGTGTCGACGGCGATCTCCTTGTCGACGCCGGTGGCGCAGTCCTCGAGGGACAGGCCGAGCCGGATCAGCGCGTCGGAGCCGGGCTGGACGCGGCTGCGGGGTCCTCGCCCGCGTCCGCCGCCGCCGCCCCCGGCCGCGCCGAAGAAGGCGTCCATGATGTCGCCGAGGCCGCCGAACCCGGCGAACGGGTCGCCGCCGCCCCCGCCGCGCGCGCCACCGTCCATCGGGTCGCCGCCGAGGTCGACGATCTTGCGCTTCTGCGGGTCGGACAGCACCTCGTAGGCCGTCGTCACCTCGCCGAACTTGTGCTGCGCGTCTTCCGACGGGTTGACGTCGGGGTGCAGCTCCCTGGCCAGCTTCCGGTACGCGCGCTTGATGTCCTGATCGCTCGCGTTCTTGGCCACCCCGAGGATGCCGTAGTAGTCCCTCGCCACCGTCTCTGCTTCTCCTTCTGCTCTGCCCGGCTCAGCGGCCGGCCAGGATCTGCCCCACGTAGTTGGCGACCGCGCGCACCGCGGCGATCGTGCCGGGGTAGTCCATCCGGGTCGGGCCGACCACCCCCATGCCGCCGAGCACCATGTCCTGGCCGTATCCGATCGAGACGACCGAGGTGCTGCGCATCTGCTCGTCCTCATTTTCCTCACCGATGCGCACGGTGATCGCACCGGGGTTGCGCGCGGCGGCCAGGAGCTTCAGCACGACCACCTGCTCCTCGAGGGCTTCGAGGACCTGGCGCAGCGAACCCGGGAAGTCGGCGACGTTCCGCGTGAGGTTCGCGGTGCCGCCGAGGACCAGGCGTTCTTCGGGGTGTTCGGCCAGCGACTCGACCAGGACCGTGGTGACGCGGATGAGCGCGTCCCGCAGCTCGCCTGGCGCCTTGTCGGGCAGCTCGGCGACGCGCGCGGCGGCCTCGTTGAGCCGGCGGCCGGACATGGCCGTGTTGAGCACCGAGCGCAGCCGCGCCACGTCCTCTTCGGTGACGACGTCGCCGAGGTCGACCGTGCGCTGGTCGACGCGGCCGTTGTCGGCGATCAGCACCAGCATCAGCCGCGCCGGGGTGAGCGGCACCACCTCGAGGTGGCGCACCTTGGCGTTGGTCAGCATCGGGTACTGGACGACGGCGACCTGCCGGGTCAGCTGCGCGAGCAGCCGGACCGAGCGGCGGAGGACGTCGTCGAGGTCGGTGCCGCTGTCGAGGAAGGTGGTGATGGCCCGCCGCTCGGCCGCGCTCAGGGGCTTGATCTCCGAGAGCCGGTCGACGAAGAGCCGGTAGCCCTTGTCGGTCGGCACCCGCCCCGCGCTGGTGTGCGGCTGGGTGATGTAGCCCTCTTCCTCGAGAGTGGCCATGTCGTTGCGCACGGTGGCGCTCGACACGCCCAGGTTGTGCCGTTCGACGATCGCCTTGGAGCCGACGGGTTCCTGGTTGGACACGTAGTCGGCGACGATCGCGCGCAGCACGTCGAAGCGGCGCTCGTCCGCGTTGGCCACCGTTCCTCACCTACTTCGCTCGCTGCTCACCTTGAGTTTACGGAAGCCTGAGCCGGTCGTGCTCAACCCCGGGGGTGCGCGTCGGGTAAAGAGCGGACAAACGAATTCCCATGCATTCTTCTCGAAATGAATTTCCGGCTTGAAGCGGGAACCGAAAAGCGGTTGGCTGCCTCTGATGCGCATGCCCTCCCCCGACTCGGACCGACTACGAGGTCGCTGTGAACCGAATTGAACCCGCTTCGGCCGGAATGCCCGATATCGCCCGGCGCGCGGCCGAGGCGAAAGCCCGGCTCGAGCGCGTCTCGGCGACCGCCACGAGCGCCGACGGGTCCGTCACGGTCACCGTCAACACCAGCGGTGCGCTGCAGGAACTCACGTTCGGACCGCGCGCGGACGAGCTGCCGCGGGCCCGGCTCGCCCAGGCCGTCCTCGCGGCCGCCAAACGCGCGCAGGTCGACGCCGCCCAGCAGCTGACCGCGATCATGGCGCCGGTGATCGGCGCCGACAGCGACGCGATGGAATTCCTCCGGGAACAGATCCCGGCGCCCGAAGTTCCGGAAGAAGAACCGGCGTCGCCGCGCTGGGAATTCGCCGAAAAGCCACGGGAAACCCCGCCGCAAACCCCGCCGCCGCCGGTGCGCCCGGCCCGGCCGCGCCCGGACGACGACGAGGACTTCGGCGGCCCGATCCTGCGCCGGGGGCTGTGATGGCGGGCGAAGCGATGAAGGTCGACTTCGACGTCCTCGGCGGCCACGAGGACGAGATCCGGGAGATCGCCGACCGGGTGCAGCAGGCGGTCGAGGCCGCGGGCACGGCCGGCGCGCTCGACTTCGACGCGTTCGGGCTGGTCGGACAGGTGTTCGCGCTGCCGATCCAGGCGTGGGTGGACACCGCCGACAGCTTCCTGAACGACGCCGTCGCGGCCGGCCACGAGGTCGCGGACCGGGTGAAGACCGCGCACACGGCGTTCCGCGACCACGAAGACAAGACGAAGTGCCTGATCGAGGGCATCGGCAAGGAGCTCCCGGCATGACCGAGAACGCACTCGTCGCCACGGCCGAGTCGCCGGGCGGCTTCTGGAGTGGCATGGGCGACGGCTCGAAGGGCGAGCTGGACAACGTCAACGCCCAGACCGGCGGCGCGGGCATCTTCAGCGACGCGGCGTCGACGCTCACCGACGCCCGCAACGGCGACTGGGGCAACCTCGCCATGGACGTCGGCACCGACGCCCTCGACCTGCTCGGCGCGGCGATGGACCCGCTCGGCACCCTGGCCAGCGCCGGGGTCGGCTGGCTGATCGAGCACATCAGCTTCCTCAAGGACGGGCTCGACAAGCTCGCCGGCAAGCCCGAAGCCGTCACCGCCAAGGCCGTGACCTGGACGAACATCGCCAAGTCGCTCACCGAGACGGCCGAGAGCTACGAGCAGCAGGCCAAGAAGGTCCAGCAGTCGTTCAGCGACTGCGGGTCGGCCGAGGCGTACCAGAAGACGGCGGAGAGCTACGTCGGCGTGCTGCGCGGAGCGGCTTCGCACGCCGGAGACGCGTCGACGGCCATGAACGTCGGCGCGGCACTGGTCGGCACCGAGCGCGGGCTGATCCGCGACATGATCTCGTCGTTCGTGGGCGAGCTGATCGTCAAGGCCCTGGCCGCGCTGGCCGCGTCCTGGTGCACGTTCGGCGGCACGATCGCGGCGTTCATCGCCGACACGGTCATCGAGGGCGGCGTGCTCGCGGAGAAGATCAGCACGAGGATCGCGAAGATCGTCGAGAAGCTGGAGAGCCTGGCGAAGGGCGCGGGCAAGTCGAAAGCGGCCCTGGAAGGCGCGGCGAACGCGCTCAAGAAGGCCGGCAAGGCGGCCGACAGGATCGTGGACAAGTCGGTCGACACCGCCGCGGGCATCGAGCGGAAGGCCAACGAGCTCAAGCAGGCGGGCAAGGAGGCCAAGTCCGCCGAGGAGACGGCGAAGGGCTGGAACGAAGCCGCCGAGTCTCATGTCCCCGGCCGCGAAAAGGTCGAAGGCCTCGGCGACAAGTACTCCGAGGACGGCCGCAGCGCGCTCAAGCCGGCGGAGTGGCAGAAGGTCGGCGGCTATCCGGGGTGGAGCACCGCGGACACCGTCGGTGTCGTGACCGAGGGCCGCCGTCAGGAGAACGAACAGATCGACCGCTACCACGAGGGCCGAGAGGCCTACGAGAAGGAACACCCCGAAGGCGAGGCCGAGTGATCGAGCAGGCCGAGGTGGAGCTGGCCAACCGCCACGGCCGGCTTCACCCCTCGCAACGGGGAAAGCTGCTCGACCTCAACTTCTGGGTCGCGGCCGTCCTGGCCATCGCGGGCCTCGTGGTGGCGGTGCTGCTCGCCGTCGTGGCGGAGACCGCCGCCGAAGTCCTCGGCACCCTCGTCCCGATCCTGGCGATCACCGCCTGGCTCGCGTTCGTCTGCCTGCGCCGGCTGGCGGACGTGCGAAGCGGTCAGCTGGTCGCGACCACGGGCTGGACCCACGACTTCGGCAGGCAACGACCCGGCGACGACCACCCGATCGCGCTCTCCACCCGGCTCAGCCAGGGTCACAACGAGCACTACTACCTGAAGACGGGCGGCCGGACCTACCCGCTGGAGCGCAAGCTCCGCGAGCGGATCCGGCCGGAGCGGGTCAACACCGTGCTGATCGCCCCGCGCAGCAAGCTGCTGATCAACGTCCTGCCGGCTTAGACCGCCTCGGTCCGAGCGTCGAACTCGGCGTCGGTCAGCTCGATGTCCGCGGCGGCGACGTTGTCCTCGAGGTGTGCGACCGACGACGTCCCCGGAATCGGCAGCACGACGGGCGACCGCTTGAGCAGCCAGGCGAGCGCGAGCTGCGACGGCGAGGCGTCGTGCTCCTTGGCGAACGTGGTCAGCGGGCTGTCCGCGCCGGCGAGGGCGCCGGTGGCGAGCGGGAACCACGGGATGAAGGCGATGCCGTGCTCGGTGGCGTGGTCGAGGAGCGGTTCGGCGTCGCGCTTGGCCAGGTTGAACAGGTTCTGCACCGACACGATCTCGGCGGTCTTCTGCGCTTCCTTCAGCTCGTCCACGCTGATCTCGGACAGGCCGATGTGCCGGATCTTGCCGTCGTCCTGAAGGCTCTTCAGCTCGCCGACCTGCTCGGCGAGCGGCACCTTCGGGTCGATCCGGTGCAGCTGGAGCAGGTCGATCCGGTCGACGCCGAGGTGACGCAGGCTCAGCTCGACCTGCTGCCGCAGGTACTCGGGCCGCCCGACCGGGATCCACTGGTTCGGCCCCTGGCGGGTGAAGCCGGCCTTGGTGGCGACGCACGGTCGCCCAGTGACGGACAAGCACCCGTTTGGCGGGGCCGCCGCCGCCCGGCCAGGCCCCCACCCTCTCCGGGGGGCGTCCCTGGTCCAGTCTATCGGCGGCCACCGACGATCCCGAGCCGATGGACCGGATCGGGCCGAGTTGTCCACAATGCCCGCCTGCTGTGGACAGGCAGCGGGCGCCAGGGGGCGTCGCCGGAACGGCAGTCCCGTGTTCTCGCCGCCGGGGGACACCGCCAGGGTCCCCCTCGGCCGGACCGCGAACCTCAGGAGTTGCGCGGGAAGCCCAGGTTCACCCCGGCGTGCGACCGGTCCGGCCACCGCGACGTCACGACCTTCGTCCGGGTGAAGAAGTGGAACCCCTCCGGCCCGTACGCGTGGCTGTCGCCGAACAGCGAGTCCTTCCAGCCGCCGAACGAGTAGTACGCCACCGGGACCGGGATCGGGACGTTCACCCCGACCATGCCGACCTCGACCTCGTTCTGGAAGCGCCGCGCCGACGAGCCGTCGCCGGTGAAGATCGCCACGCCGTTGCCGTACGGGTTCGCGTTGATCAGGTCCAGGGCGTCGTCGTAGGACGCCGTGCGCGCCACCGACAGCACCGGGCCGAAGATCTCGTCGGTGTAGATCGACATCTCCGGGCGGACGTGGTCGAACAGCGTCGGGCCGAGCCAGAAGCCGTCCGGGGCACCGGAAACCTCGATGCCGCGCCCGTCCACCACCAGCGACGCGCCCGCCGACACCCCGGCGTCCACATAGGACGAAACCCGCGCGTGGTGGGCCGACGTCACCAGGGGGCCCATCTCGGACGACGGGTCACGACCGTCTCCGACGCGCAGCACCGACATCCGCTCGGTGATCTTGCGCACCAGCTCGTCGCCGATCGGGTCGACCGCGACGACCACCGACACCGCCATGCAGCGCTCGCCCGCCGAGCCGAACCCGGCCGACACCGCGGCGTCCGCGGCCAGGTCGAGGTCCGCGTCCGGCAGCACGACCATGTGGTTCTTCGCGCCGCCGAGCGCCTGCACGCGCTTGCCGTGCCCGGTGCCGGTTTCGTAGACGTAGCGCGCGATCGGCGTCGACCCGACGAACGAGATCGCCTTGACGTCGGCGTGCGTCAGCAGGCCGTCCACCGCCACCTTGTCGCCGTGCAGCACGTTCAGCACGCCCGCGGGCAGCCCGGCTTCGGCGAACAGCTCGGCGATGAACAGCGCGGCGGACGGGTCCTTCTCACTCGGCTTGAGCACGACGGTGTTGCCGCAGGCCAGCGCGTTCGGGACGAACCAGAGCGGCACCATCGCCGGGAAGTTGAACGGCGAGATCACCCCGACCACGCCGAGCGGCTGCGCGATCGAGTAGACGTCGACGCCGGTGGACGCGTTCTCGCTGAACCCGCCCTTGAGCAGCTGGGCCGCGCCGCACGCGTACTCGACGTTCTCGATCGCGCGCGCGACCTCGCCCGCCGCGTCGGACTCGACCTTGCCGTGCTCGCTCGTGACGATCTTCGCCAGCTCGTGCTTGCGCGCCACCAGGAGCTCGCGGAAGGCGAACAGCACCCGCGTCCGGCCGGCCAGTGACGTCCCGCGCCAGCCCGGCAGCGCCGCCTTGGCCGCGGCGACGGCCGCTTCGACCTCGGCGTCGCCGGCGAAGTCGACGTGCGCCCGGACCTGCCCGGTGGCGGGGTCGAACACCTCGCCCGAACGCCCGGCGGTCCCGGTGAACGGCTTGCCGTCGATCCAGTGGCTGATGCGGTCGGTCACGGCGGGCACTCCTCGGCTCGGGGACGTCTTCTGCGAGTCTCCGGTCGGGCGCCACGCCACCGCCATCGACAACGTGTACGGAGTCACCGTCCCGGCCGTACAGTCTGTCCCTGCCGATCAGACCCGAGGAGCCATGTACCCGACCGTCGCCGAGGTGCTCGCGCTGCCGGTGCTGCGCCAGGGCCGCCCGCACGTCGTCGCCGGCTCGTCCGGGCTCGACGCCCCGGTGCGCTGGGCGCACGTCGCCGAGGTCGCCGACATCGCGCACCTGCTGCGCGGCGGCGAGCTGGTGCTGACGACCGGCGTCGCGCTGCCCGACGACGGCCCGGCGCTGGCCCGGTACGTCGCCGACCTGGCCGGGGTCGGCGCCGCCGGCCTGGTGATCGAACTGGTCCGGCACTGGAGCGACAAGCTGCCCGCCGCGCTGGTCGAGTCGGCGGAGAAGCACGGCCTGCCGCTGGTGACGCTCTCGCGCGAGACCCGGTACGTGAGCGTCACCGAGGCGGTGAACGGCCAGATCGTCGACGCCCAGGTCGCCGAGCTGCGCGCCGCCGAGCGCGTGCACGAGACGTTCACCGCGCTGACGGTCGCGGGCGCCGAACCCGGCGTCGTCCTGGGCGAAGTCGCCCGGTTGACCGAGCAGCCGGTGGTGCTGGAGACGCTGTCGCACGAGGTCCTCGCCTACGACGCGGCGGGCGCCGACCCGGCCGAGCTGCTCACCGGCTGGCCGGCCCGGTCGCGGGTGGTCCAGGTCGGCGAGCGGACCGGCTACCACCCCGGCTCGGGCTGGCTGGTGACCGTCGTCGGCGCGCGCGGGCACGACTGGGGACGCCTCGTGGTCGTCTGCGCCGACCAGCCGCCGCGCCGCCACCAGGTGGTCGCCGAGCGGGCCGCGTCGGCGCTGGCCGTGCACCGGCTCGTGGCCAAGGACTCCGACAGCCTGGAGCGCCAAGCCCATCGGGCCGTGCTGCACGAGCTGCTCGCGTCGCCGGCCCCGACGGCGGAGCTGCTGGCGCGGGCCTCGGCACTGGCCGTGCCGCTGACCGGGCGGCAGCTGGTCGGGCTCGCGGTCCGGCCTCGGCTGGTCGGCAGCCGTCCCGCTCTTTCGACGCCGCCGGTGCTGCGCGAACTCGCCGAGGCGACGGTGCTCGCGGCCCGCCGCGCGAAGGTGTCGGCGCTGGTGGCGACCGACGACCTCGGCGTGCGCGCGCTGATCGCGCTGTCGCCGGAGGCGAACGCCGACACCGTGCTGCACCGGCTCGCCACCGACGTCCACGAGGCCAGGGGCAGCGCGCCCGGCGTGCTCGCGGTCGGCACGACGGTGTCGTCGCCCGCCGAAGCGGGCCGGACGCTGCTGGAGGCCGGCCAGGTCGCGGCGGCGGCGTTGGGCGCGGGCGCCGAGCGCGTGCTGCACCGGCTGTCGGACGTCCGCCTGCGCGGCCTGCTGCACCTGCTTTCGGGCGACGAGCGCGTGACGGCGTTCGCGGTGCGGGAGCTCGGGCCGCTGCTCCAGCGCGACGCGGCGTCCGGCAGCCGGCTGGTGCAGGCGCTGCGGCACTACTGCGAGCAGGGCGGCAACAAGTCGGCGGCCGCGGCGGCGGCGCACACCTCGCGGACGGCGTACTACCAGCAGCTCGCCCGGATCGAGCAGGTCCTCGGCGTCCGGCTGGAGGACCCGGAGTCGATGCTCTCGCTCTACGTGGCGTTGCTGTCGCTGGACCTCACCCGGCCGAGGGAAGAAGACTCACCCGGACGGGGAGCACAGTGATCGACCTCGGGCTGCCGATGGAACCGATATGGCCCTACTCCCCTTCGCTGCCTGCCTGATGAGCCTGAGCTGCCTCGCGCCGGCGCAGCCGCCGGCGTCGACGTTGCAGCTGACCAGCCACGACACCGCCAACCGGATCGGCTCGGTGGTGCTGACGTGCGACCCGACCGGCGGCACGCACCCCAAGCGCGACAAGGCGTGCGACGTGCTTTCGGGCGTCGGCGGCGACTTCTCGCGGATCACCGCGAAGCACCAGGCGTGCACGCTGATCTACGCCCCGGTCGACGTGACGGTCGTCGGCACCTGGCGGGGAAAGCCGGTGTCGTACCGGACGTCGTTCCCGAACCGCTGCGCCGCGGACCGCGACTCGGACGACGTCTTCGCCTTCTGAGGGCTTGGCGCGCGGAAGCCGCCGGGCCGCCCCCACGACGGCCCGGTGGCTCCCGCGCAATGCTTTTAACTACGCACAGCCCGCGCCGGCGGTTCAGCAGTTGCCGAGAGTCACGTCGCGGGCCGCCGAGCGGCTGAGGTTCCAGGCGGGCCAGCCGTCGGGGGTGTCGCCGGCGAGGACCTGGCGCAGTACGCAGCTGCGGAGCGGTTCCGGCAGCCGGGCCGACACCACCGGGACGACGTCGGCGGAGAACCCGGCCAGGTAGCGGTGGTCAAGGGGTTTCCCGGCGGCCGCGCGGTCGAGGTTGGCGTCGGCGATGAGGCGTTCCGGGTCGAGCACGGCGAGCACCAGCAGCGCCGCGGCGGCGGTGCCGATCGCCGCGCGCGGCAGCCACGCCGAGCGAAGCTTGAGCAGCGACGCCGCCACCAGCACGAACACGGCACCGAACCAGAGTTCGCAGACCTCGACCAGCAGCCGCAGGACGGTGAAGCCGTAGGCCTCCTGGTAGGTCCACATGCGACTCAGCGCCGACCCGACGAGCACCAGGCTCAACGCGCTCAGGGCGCCCAGCAGGACGCGCTGGCGGAGCCGGTCGGCCTTCGTGACGTTCGGCGCCCAGCGCAAGGCCGCGGCGACGATGGCCAGCGTCAGCACGGTGACGGCGCACAGCTGCCAGAAGCCGCCGCGGGCGTATTCGGCGGAGGTGAGGTTGCTGGTGCGCAGGACGTACCCGGTCCCGCCGAAGAGGACGACCAGCCGAACGCCGACGAACACGCTGAACAGCAGGACGAGGACGGTCAGCGGGAGTGTCCACTCCAGACCGTACTTGGTCCGGTATGGACGGTCTGTTTCCGCGCGATGCGCTGGTGCGGCGAGGAAGTAGCAGGCCCCGGCGACGAGCAGCGCCACGACGAGGAACACACAGCACCACCGCACGAGGACGTCGAGACTGAGATCGGGGACGACGGCGTTGACCACGGCGGCGAAGGCGGCATCGGCACTGGCGAGCAGCGGCACGAAGACGGCGACGAGCGCGGCGGTGGCGAGCACGGCGAGCCCGATCCGCCGGGCGACACCGTCCCGGCGGGCGGCGAACCGGCCGACCCCGCGCCCGGCCCAGGGAACGGCGCGCAGGGCTTCGAGCGGGACGGCGAGCATGTCGTAGACGATGGAGTTGACGGTCCGCTTCCCGACGACGGCGAGCGACCCGGTGACGAAGGCGCCGAGCACACAGAGGACGAACAGCCACCCGGAGGCCCGCACGGCGCCCATCCCGAGCAGGGCGAGGGTGAGGAAGGCCCAGCCGGCGCTGCCCCAGGTGAAGGACCCGGAGCCGTCCGCCGAGCGCCGATCGGCGAGGAAGACGGCGAGGGTGACGGCCACTCCGGCGAGCAGCCATCCGACGCCGGGCCGGTCGACGGGGAGCACGAGAGCGGCAGCGACCCCGGCTAGCCCGGCGGCGGGGAGAACGGCGGGCGGGAGCGGGACGACGGCGGACTTGGGAGGCGGGATCGGCCGCATGAGAACGGGAGGAGCCGCGACGGCGACACCGCCGGTCCAGGCTTCCCCAGCTGTGGGTTCGAATGAAGCCCCGCCGCCTGCCGCACCTGCGGGACCGGCCGAGCCACCCCCAGCAACTCGGCCGACCCGCGCCCCGCTTCCTGCCGCACCAGCGGATCCAGCCGAGCCACCCCCAGCGACTCGGCCGGCCCGCGCCCCGCCTCTTGCCGCCTGCGCGGATCCGGCCGGATCGCCCGGCTCGCCACCGCCCGCTGCCTCCAATGCGGCTCGGACCGAGGATGCCCTCGCGAACCGACCGGACGGCGCCTCCCCCGCCGACCCCGGCTCGGGTGAAGCCACCCCCGCCGATCGCTTGCCCCGCGGCACCCGCTTGTCCGCGCCCGGCTCGTCGGGCTCACCGATCCTGCTCTTCGGCATGTTCCTCAACTCTCGTTCGCGTTCGCAAATGTCATGGCCCGCACGGCCCTCTCAGTCAGTCCCCAAGAGAACGTCAGCCCGTCGGCAACGTCACCCGGATCCGGCTTCCGACCCCGGCTTCGGGCGAAACCACCCCGATCGTCCCGCCGTGCAGCTCCACCGCCCACCGCGCGATCGCCAGCCCCAGCCCCGTCCCGCCGCCGGATGGCCGCTCGCCGCGCGTGAACCGCTCGAACACCCTCAGGCGGTCCGCCGGGGCTATCCCCGGACCCTCGTCGCACACGTCTATCCGGATCTCGCCCGGCCGGACCTCGGCCAGCACCCGCACCGAGCCGCCCGCCGGGCCGTGGCGGGCCGCGTTCTCCAGCAGGTTCGCCACCACCTGGAACAGCCGGCCGCGGTCCGCCGTCACCTCCGCGTCCGGTGGGGAAACCGCCACCGAGAACGTCACCCCGCGCACCAGCGCCGCCTCCGACACCGCTTCGGAAAGCAGCACCGAAAGGCAAAACGACGTCTTGTGCAACGGAATCGCCCCCGCGTCGAGGCGAGACAAATCCAGCAGCTCGTCCACCAGCGTCGCCAGTCGTTCGGTCTGCTGCAGCGCCGTCTTCAACGTGGCGGGATCGGGATCTTCGACGCCGTCGACCAGGTTCTCCAGCACTCCGCTCAACGCCGTGATCGGCGTCCGCAGCTCGTGCGACACGTTCGCGATCAGCTCGCGGCGCTGCCGATCCGCGTCGCCGAGGTCGCCCGCCATCAGGTTGAACGCCTGCGCCAGCTCGCCCACCTCGTCCCGCGTGGTGGCCCGGACGCGACGCGTGTAGTCGCCCTTCGCCATCGCCCGCACCGCGCCCGTCATCTCGCGCAGCGGCCGGGTCATCCCGTGGGCCAGCACCTGCGACAACACCAGCGCCAGCACCATCGCCGTGATCGTCGTCCTGGGTGGCAGCCAGCCGATCTGCCAGTTGAAGAACGCGAACGCGACCCCGCCGGACGCGACCATCAGGATCGCCAGCTTCAGCTTGATCGACCGGACGCCGTCCAGCGGCCGCGGCAGCAGCTCGACCACCCTGACCAGCAGCGCCTTCACGATCCCGCCTCCAGCGCGTACCCGACGCCGTGCACCGTCCGGATGAGGTCGGCGCCGAGCTTCCGCCGCAGCGCCTTGATGTGGCTGTCGACCGCCCGGGTGCCCGCGGACGTGCTGTGGACGTCCCAGTCCCACACCTCCGACAACAGCCGTTCGCGCGGCTGCACCACCCGCGGCCGCCGCGCGAAGTGCACCAGCAGGTCGAACTCGATCGGCGTCAGCTGCGCCGCCACGCCGGCCCGCGCGACGCGCCGCTGGTCGACGTCGATCTCGAGATCGCCGAGCACGATCCGCGTGCCCATGACCGAAGACGAGCGCTCGACCCGCCGCAGCAGCGCGTGCACCCGGGCCGTCAGCACCCGCATCGAGAACGGCTTCGTGAGGTAGTCGTCGGCGCCGACCCCCAGCCCGACCAGCATGTCCGTCTCGTCGGCGCGCGCGGTCAGCATGAGCACCGGCACCGGCCGCCGCCCCTGGATCCGGCGGCAGACCTCCAGGCCGTCGAAGCCCGGGAGCATGACGTCCAGCACCACGAGATCCGGCTCCACGGCCGTGTCCGCTTCGACCGCGGCCGGCCCGTCGTGGGCGACGTCGACGCTGAACCCCTCGGCCCGCAGCCGGGCCGCGATCGACGCGGCGATCGTGACGTCGTCCTCGACGACGAGCACCCGCCGCACTCCTGCTTCCATGGGGACGACCTTAGGGATCGGCGGTGGAGAGGGTCCGCGCGAAGTGTGAAGATCCTGTGGAGACGTTTCACCCGCTTTGCCGGTTCGTGACGGCGAGATGTGTGACGCAGGTCATGCACCCCGGCGCCCGTTCGCGCAATCGACAGTCTGCACTCCTGATCAGGGAAGAGTGAACAGTCTGCCGTTGCCCCGGCCACAACGCGGCGCGCAGGATTCCGCAATGGCGCCGACACCCGCAGACCAGCGCGTGCACGACGACGGCCGGGTCGAGCTCGACCCCGCCGACGTCGGGTCTCTCGAAGGCAGCCGGTTCTTCAACGAAGAGCTGGCCCCCGTCCCCGTCGCAAAACGGACCTGGACCACCTACAACTACTTCGCGCTCTGGATGGGGATGGCCCACAACATCCCCAGCTACGCACTGGCCGCGTCGCTGATCGCGCTCGGCATGAACTGGGTGCAGGCGCTGATCACGATCACCATCGGCAACCTCGTCGTGCTCGCGCCGATGCTGCTCAACAGCCACGCCGGCACGAAGTACGGCATCCCGTTCCCGGTGTTCGCCCGCGCGTTCTACGGCCTGCGCGGCGCCAACCTGGCCGCGCTGCTGCGCGCGTTCATCGCGTGCGGCTGGTTCGGCATCCAGACGTGGGTCGGCGGTGAAGCCATCTACGTCATCCTCGGGCGCCTGCTCGGCTCGTGGTGGCGGGACGCGCCGATGGTCGCCGGGCAGCACTGGACGCTCTGGCTGTCGTTCGTCGTCTTCTGGATCGGCCAGATGCTGATCATCTGGCGCGGCATGGAGGCCGTCCGCCGGTTCGAGAACTGGACGGCGCCGCTGGTGTCGGTCGGCTTCCTGATCATGCTCGGGTACGTGCTGGTCAAGGCGGGCGGGCTCGGCCCGATCCTGTCCGACGGCGGCAAGCTCGGCTGGGGCCCGGACTTCTGGAAGGTGTTCGCGCCGTCGCTGATGGCGATGATCGCGTTCTGGTCGACGCTGTCGCTCAACATGCCGGACTTCACGCGCTTCGGCGGCAGCCAGCGCAAGCAGGTCCGCGGCCAGATCCTCGGCCTGCCGACGACCATGACGTTCATCGCGATCGTCGCCATCCTGACGACGTCGGGCGGGCACGTCCTCTACGGCGAGGACATCTGGGACCCGGCGCAGCTGGCCGACAAGTTCGCCAGCCCGGTCGTGGTCGTCGTGGCGCTGGTCGCGCTGGTGCTGGCGACGATCTCGGCTAACCTCGCGGCCAACGTCGTCAGCCCGTCCTACGACTTCTCGAACGCCTTCCCGAAGAAGATCACGTTCGCGATCGGCGGCGGCATCACCGGTGTCATCGGCGTCCTGATCCAGCCGTGGCGGCTCTACTCCGACCCGAACATCTACATCTTCGCGTGGCTCGGCTTCTACGGCGGCCTGCTCGGCGCGGTCGCCGGGGTGCTCGTCGCGGGCTACTGGGTGATCGCCCGCACCAAGCTGCGTCTCAAGGACCTGTACACACCCGATGGGGTGTATTGGTTCAGCGGCGGCTGGAACTGGCGCGCGCTGGTCGCGACGCTGGTGGGAGCCCTGCTCGCGGTCGGCGGCGCCTACGGCGGACCGTTCCCCACCGGCGGGCTCATCCCGTTCCTCAAGCCGCTTTACGACTACAACTGGGTGGTCGGCTTCGTCGGCGCGTTCGTCGTCTTCGCCGCCCTGTCCGCATCGTCCAACAAGGAGGAAGCCAGTGAGCGTGGTCCGAGCCGGATTGATCCAGCAGCGGTGGACGGGTGACAAGGAGTCCATGACCAAGGCGGCGGTCGACCACATCGCCACCGCCGCCTCGCAGGGCGCCCAGGTCGTCTGCCTGCAGGAACTGTTCTACGGACCCTACTTCTGCCAGGTGCAGGACACCGAGTTCTACTCCTACACCGAGGGCATCCCGGACGGGCCGACGACCAAGCTCATGCAGGAGGTCGCCGAGCGCCACGGCGTGGTGCTGATCGTGCCGATGTACGAGGTCGAGCAGCCGGGCGTCTACTACAACACCGCCGCGGTGATCGACGCCGACGGCACGTACCTCGGCAAGCACCGCAAGAACCACATCCCGCAGGTCAAGGGCTTCTGGGAGAAGTTCTACTTCCGGCCCGGGAACATGGGCTACCCGGTGTTCGACACCGCCGTGGGCCGCATCGGCGTCTACATCTGCTACGAGCGGCACTTCCCGGAGGGCTGGCGCGCGCTGGGCCTGGCCGGGGCGAAGATCGTGTTCAACCCGTCGGCGACCAGCCGCGGCCTGTCGCAGTACCTGTGGAAGCTGGAGCAGCCGGCGGCCGCGGTGGCCAACGAGTACTTCGTCGGCGCGATCAACCGCGTCGGCGTGGAACCGCTGGGCGACAACGACTTCTACGGCCAGACGTACTTCGCCGACCCGCGCGGGCAGCTGATCGGCGACGCCGCGTCCGACACCGACGACGAGGTCGTCATCCGCGACCTCGACATGACGCTGCTCGACGAGGTCCGGGACCTGTGGGCGTTCTACCGCGACCGCCGGCCGGACACCTACGGCCCCCTCACGGAGGCCTGATGACCACGCTCATCACGGGCGGCCAGGTCGTCTCACCGTCCGGAGCGATCTCCGCGGACGTCCTCGTCGACGGCGAGACCATCGCCGCCGTCGGGGCACCCGGGACGCTTTCCGGCGACGAGACGATCGACGCCACCGGAAAGTACGTGCTGCCCGGCGGCATCGACGCGCACACGCACATGGAGATGCCGTTCGGCGGCACGCACTCCGTCGACTCGTTCTCGACCGGCACCACGGCGGCGGCCTGGGGCGGCACGACGACGATCATCGACTTCGCCGTGCAGGCCAAGGGAACCTCGCTGCTGTCCACACTGGACAAGTGGCACACCAAGGCCGACGGCAACTGCGCCATCGACTACGGCTTCCACATGATCGTCTCCGACGTCAACGACCAGTCGCTGAAGGAGATGGAGGCCTGCGTCGGCGCCGGGGTCGGCAGTTTCAAGATGTTCATGGCCTACCCGGGCGTGTTCTACTCGACCGACGGCGAAATCCTGCTGGCCATGCAGAAGGCGCGCGAGATCGGCGCCACGATCATGATGCACGCGGAGAACGGCATCGCGATCGACCAGCTGGCCGCGCAGGCCGTGGCCGCGGGCAACACCGACCCGGTGCAGCACGGCCTCACGCGTCCGCCGGAGCTGGAAGGCGAGGCGACGTCGCGGGCGATCCAGCTCGCGAAGGTCACCGGTTCGCCGCTGTACATCGTGCACCTTTCGGCGTCGCAAGCGCTTGCGGCGGTCGCGGAGGCACGCAATGACGGTCAGAACGTCTTCGCCGAGACGTGTCCGCAGTACCTGTATCTGTCCATTGAGGACCTGGCCAAGCCGGACTTCGAAGGCGCCAAGTACGTCGCGTCGCCGCCGCTGCGGGAGAAGTCGCACCAGGCCGACCTGTGGCGCGGCTTGCGGACGAACGACCTGTCCGTGGTGTCGACCGACCACTGCCCGTTCTGCTTCAAGGACCAGAAGGAGCTGGGCCGCGGCGACTTCCGGGCGATCCCGAACGGCATGCCGGGGGTCGAGCACCGGATGGACCTGCTGCACCAGGGCGTCGTCGCGGGTGAGCTGACGCTCGGGCGCTGGGTCGAGACGTGTTCGGCGACGCCGGCGCGGATGTTCGGGCTGTACCCGCGCAAGGGCGTCATCGCGGCGGGTTCGGACGCGGACATCGTCATCTACGACCCGACGGCGACCCAGACGTTGTCCGCCGAGACGCACCACATGAACGTGGACTACTCGGCGTACGAGGGTTTTGAGCTGACCGGCCGGGTGCACACCGTGCTGTCGCGCGGGCGCGTCGTGGTGTCGCCGGACGGGTTCACCGGGTCGACGTCGCACGGGAAGTTCCTCTCGCGCGACCTGAACCAGTACTTGAACTGAGGGAGTCATGGACTTCGGGATCGTGCTGCAGACGGACCCGCCCGCGCGGGACGTCGTGCGGCTGATGAAGGACGCCGAGGACGCCGGGTTCCGCTACGGCTGGACGTTCGACTCCTGCGTGCTGTGGCAGGAACCGTTCGTCATCTACTCGGCGATCCTCGCGGCGACGTCGTCGCTGGTCGTGGGGCCGATGGTGACCAGCCCCGGGACGCGCGACTGGTCGGTGATGGCGTCGACGTTCGCCACGCTCAACGACATGTACGGCAACCGGACCGTCTGCGGGATCGGCCGCGGCGACTCGGCGCACCGGGTCGTCGGGAAGCCACCGTCCACTTTGGCCACCGTCCGCGACTGCATGCGCGTGGTGAAGGACCTCGCCGAAGGCCGTGCGGTGGAGATGAACGAGACGACCGTGCAGATCCCGTGGATCCGCAACGGCAGGCTCGAGATGTGGATGGCCGGGTACGGGCCGAAGGCGCTGAAGACCGTCGGCGAACACGCCGACGGCTTCATCCTCCAGTGCGCGGACCCGGCGATCGCGCGCTGGACGATCGGCGCGGTCCGTGACGCGGCCCGCGCGGCCGGGCGCGATCCCGGCGGCATCACGATCTGCGTCGCGGCCCCGGCGTACGTCGGCGACGACCTGGCGCACCAGCGCGAACAGCTGCGCTGGTTCGGCGGGATGGTCGGCAACCACGTCGCCGACCTGGTGGCGCGCTACGGCTCGTCGGGTGCGGTGCCGAAGGAGCTGACCGACTACATCCGCGAGCGCGAGGGGTACGACTACAGCCACCACGGCAAGGCGGGCAACCCGTCGACGGAGTTCGTCCCGGACGAGATCGTCGACCGGTTCTGCCTGCTGGGCCCGGCATCGGCCCACGTCGAGCGGTTGCAGGAGCTGGCGGAGCTGGGCGTGGACCAGTTCTCGCTGTACCTGATGCACGACGACCGCGAGGCGACGCTGGCGTCCTACGGCTCGCAGATCATCCCGAAGCTCACCGCGTAGGGCTCGCCCTACCCCGGTTCCGGGGGTGCGCACCAGCGCGCCCCCGGTCCCGGTGGCGGGACGATCGGGCCCATGAATTCTCCGAAACTCCGTGCTGCGCTGGCTCTGGGGGCCGTCGCGGGTGTGGTCGCCTTGAGTGCGCCCGCGGCCGCGGCGAGCCCCGCCGGAATCGTCTGGGAAGACTCGTGCGCCGCCGGATACCAGTGTGGCCACCTCGACGTCCCACTGTCCTATCAGGACCCGTCCGCCGGTACGGTGTCCATCGCCGTCGGCCGGTTGCCCGCCACCGACCAGGCTCACAAACTGGGCACCATCTTCTACAACCCCGGCGGCCCCGGCTCGTCCGGCCGGTTCGCCCCGGCGCTCACCCCACAGCTGCACGCGCGCTTCGACATCGTCGGGTTCGACCCGCGCGGCGTCGGGGCCAGCTCGAAGATCCACTGCTTCACCGACCCGTCGCAGCTCGAAGTGTTGCAGCGGGCGCTCGGCACTTTTCCGTTGACGCGCGCGGCCGAGCAGCAGCAGATCGCGGACACGCAGACCGTCACCGACCTGTGTGAGCAGAACGCGGGCCCGCTGGCGAACCACCTCTCGACCGGCACGATCGCCCGTGACCTCGACCGTCTGCGGGCGGCGTTCGGCGAGCAGAAGCTGCGGTACTACGGCAAGTCGTACGGCACCTACCTCGGCGAGACCTACGCCAACCTGTTCCCCGGCCGCGTCGGCTCGCTCGCGCTCGACGCCGTCGACGACCCGGTGCGCTGGTCGACCGGCACCGGTCCGATGAGCTACCGGCTCCGGGGCTACGAAGACGGACCGCGCGCGCTTCAGTCCTTTTTGGACGCCTGCGCGTCGCGCTGCCCGTTCGACTACGACGCGATCCTGGACCGGCTCGAAGCCGGCCCGGTCACGGTGACCGACACGGCCGGGAAGCAGGTCGCCGTCACCTACCAGAGCGCAATCGCCACGATCCACGACTACCTGACCGACGCGCAGGCCGCGCCGCGGCTGGCGGCGTTCCTGCAGGCGCTGGCGGATCCGGCGTCGCGCGCCCCGGCCGCGGCGGGCGGCCCGCCGGACGTCGACTCCCTGCTGGGCGGCGGCGCGACGCTGTGCTCGGACGCGGCGAACCCGCGTGATCCGGCCGTGTGGTGGGACTACGCCCGGCGCGCGGACCAGGTCGGACGTGGTTTCGGCGCGTACGACGTCTACAAGACGCTCCCCTGCGCCACGTGGGACGTCTCGGACACCGGCCGCTACGCGGGTCCGTGGAACCGGCCGACGGCGCCGATCCTGCTCCTCGCCAACCGTCAGGGTGACCTGGAGACGCCGTACGCCGGAGCCCAGCGGACCGAGAAGCTGCTGGCGAACGCGCGCCTGCTGACCCTCGACACGTACGGCCACGGTTCGCGCGGCAAGAGCGCGTGCGTCGACGCCTCGCTCGACCGCTACTTCGTCGCCGGTTCGGTGCCCGCCCGGGGTGCGCTCTGCGCTCCGGACCGGGGTCCCTTCGACTGAAGGTACGCCATCGCCGCTTCGGGATCGCCCAGCCAGCCTGCGTAGTCGGCCGGGTTCTCGAAGAGGTGCGCGAAGCGGTGCGCCACTTCGGGAACGCGTTGCGCGGTGTCCAAAGTGGCCAGTACGTGGGGCGGGGGCGGGGCCAGGAGGTCGTTGTTGAAGCGCGCCGCGTGCCGGGCGTGCTGCCAGTAGCGGGCGAAGGCGTCGTGCATGAACTCCTCGTCGAACGGCCGGTCGGCGCGTTCGACGATGGCCTCCTGGTACGCCCGCGCCGCGCGGGCGGCCATGTTGGCGCCCTGGCCGCCGACCGGGTCGTTGGTCACCGCGGTGTCACCCATCGCGAGGACCTTCGCCCCGGACGGCAGGGCGCCGACCGGGTGCCGCACGATCGGCGTGATCCGGCCGTGCAGCATCTCGGTCGGCGCCACGGGACGGGCGTTGTCGAGCAGCTCCGCCTGCCACGGGTAGTGCGTGCGCAGCAGCTTCCGCGCGGTCTCGTAGTGCTGGCCGACGTCGGTGACCCGTCCCAGACGTCCATCGGGCCGCCGGGCAGGCCGAAGAAGCCGATGCCGTGCACCGGGCCGTGGACCGAAAGCACGGGCAGCAGGAAGAACTCGCCGACCGGCGCCATGCCGAAGGTGAGCCCCGGCACGGCGTCGAGCGCGCCGGCGACGTAGCAGATGCCGATCGCGCGCTGCGGCTCGCGGTAGGGCGAGCGTTCGTCGTCACGCGGGAAGAGCGCGTCGAACTGCGGGCCCCGCCCGGCCGCGACGATGAGCAGCTCGAACTCGCGGGCGCAGTCGTCGAGGTCGGCCGGGGTGGCGCGGCGGAGGCGGAGGTCGCCGCCGAGGCGGTCGAACTCGGTCATCCAGTCGGCGACCTTGACGCGCTGGTCGACCGACTGCGCGGGCCGGTCGAGCCCGACGCGCCACGAGATGGCGGGCTCGGAGCCCTCACCGGCGGCGGCGAAGGCGACTTCGCGGATGGGCGGCGCCTCCCAGAAGTCGATGCCGAGGGCGCGTTCCCGTTCGAGGGCGGGGTGGAAGAGGCACTGGTTGGAGACGAGACGCCCGTCGCGCACGGCTTCGGCGGGGCGTTCGGCGAAGATCGTGACGTCGTAACCGCGTTGCCGCAGCCCGATGCCGAGGACGAGCCCCGCTTGCCCCGCTCCGACGATCCCGATCCGCCGCATGGCCGCCCCTCCCCTGGAAACCCTTTGCTGCCAACGTACTCGTTTTTCGGGAACCGGCCCCCGCCCGATCGGGCGGCCGCTAGGGTGGTTCGGTGACGCAGCCGCCGCCGGGTTTCGACCGCACACTCCTCCTCCGGGACGGCCGCCGGGTGTGGGTCCGCCCGCTGACACCCCAGGACGCACCGGAGCTGGGCGAAGCGATCCGGAACGCGGACCCGGAGACGCTTCGCCGCCGGTTCTGCGGCTCGGCTCCGCGCGTGACGCCCCAGCTGCTGGAGCGCCTGACGGTGCTGGACTACGAGCGCCGGTTCGCCCTGGTGGCCAGGTCAGCGGAGGGCCCGGGGGTGGCGGTGGCCCGCTACGAGGCAACGGGCCGGCGGATGGCGGAGGTGGCGATAGCGGTGGCCCCGGCATGGCGCCGGGTGGGGCTGGCCTCGGCGTTGCTGCACATGCTGGGGCTGGCGGCGTTGGAGCGCGGGTTCGAGCGGTTCACGGCGGTGTATTCGGCGGACAACCGTCCGGTGGCGGAGCTGCTGGACTACGCACGGGGGCGCCGGGTGATCGCTGAGGGGGTCGCGGAGGCGGAGGTACAGCTTCGGGATCATCCCGAGGCGCCGGTGTCGAGGCCGGGGTTTTCGTTCTTTCAGCGGAATCCGTAACAGACCACGTGATCGCACCGATCCAGGCCGGGCACCTCGTTCCTTGGCATGCTCAGGTCTGGCCTCGTCCGGACTTACGGCGCAGCTTTTTCAAGTCTCGGATCGTGAAGAACAGCAAGACCACAAAGGGCAATCCGTAGAAAAGATCCCCGCCCAGCGCGTTGCCGAAAGAGTGATCCGGCCAGCCGTCTGTCACGGTGAGTTCGATCGCGATGATCGTTCCGATCGCGAAAAAGGCTGTGAACAGCCACAACGCGATCCGGACAGTCCATCGCCACGATGCCCGTCCCTTCGCCTTGTAGGACTGGGCGCGCACTTCCTTCGGGGTCATCAACCCCTGGGGTCGCGCCGGCGAACCAGTCGTCTGGGCCAGCCAGTGGCTCAGCACGTTCACATCACCGGGCACAAATCCTCGCTGGACCAGCGAGACCCAGACCTCGCGCAGCCCGGCCGAGAAGCCGAGCACGTACGAGGGCGTCGGAGTGAAATGCGATTCAAGCGTCTCCTCCGGAGCCGCGTAGGAGCCGAGGTGATGGGCGATCGCCGGGAGCCAGTCGGGCAAGACGGCTTGAGATGCCTGACCGGAGGCGATACCTTGCCAATACTCTCGCAGAGGCTTCAACCAGCGCGCAACATCGAAACTCACTTGCACGGCTCCTTCAAGGACGTGCAGCGGAAGCTTCTCCGCCAGAGCGATCGCTTCGCGCTCACCTCGACGGCGATCGGCGAGCCGCGCATCATCGGACACCGATTGAGCGCTCGACGCGGCACCGGAGCCGACTATAGGAGACGCTTCCACGACTCGTCGGCTTCTCTGCAGGACTTCGGGAACAGGCTTGGTCTCCCGCACAGCCGGAGCAGTACTTTCTTTGCCGGCGACGGCACCGGTCACCAAGTCAGGCGGCAGCCACTCTCCTTCAGCGCGCACGCACATCAGGGAAACTCGGCTCTTGCCTCCTGGACCACGATAACGAACTGCAACGTGAACGGAGGACGAAGAAGCCCTCGCCACTTGGCCGTCGAGCATCTCGATATCTTTAACTCGGCCGAGAAGAGCACTGTGCCCATTGCGGACGTCGGTCACCCACAGCGACGCGTCCTTGGCGAGCGATACGGTGTGCGAGGCATCGACCGCCACCGTCGTCACTGGATGCGAACTTGGCAGAGCCCATCGCCGCGGCGAATCACTTGCCTTCGATACCAGGACGAAGTCCGGTTCTCCAGCCAGGACCAAATCAGCATCGTTCACCCATGTGGCACCGGTCGCTGCAGCTGGATGGTAGGGAACTTCACGTTCGCTCTCCGTCCCGAGCCGGCCGCAGATCGCGATAACTGTGGCCGGCGCACCATGATTCTTGCCGACCGACCCTGGATCGAAGCACCACACCGCCCCTCGACTGTCGTGCACCAACTGCGCATTCTCGCTTGCGGCCCCACCCATAGACACGACTTCCACCGCGCCGTCCTCGCAACGCGCTACTCCGTGAGCACGGTGCACCACGACCGCGGTTCCGGATCGCAGCGCGGCGCCGTCGCAGCCGCTGACCGCTGCTGCCCAAGTGGCTGCGCGGTTCTCGAGGTCGACCGAGAAGACGCCATACTCCGCCGTGACGAGAACCTTGTCGTTGTGATCCGGAGAAATGCCCAGGCGCGTGGACTCGAAGTCGACCGCGCCTTCCTCGGCTCGGACGTGACCTGCCTCAGACGTGAAAGTCGGGAGACTCGGCATCTCTTGTTGGCCGAAACTCAAAACTGGCACCGGTGTCTTCTGGTCGAGAAGAGCGCGCAGCGGCGTGTAGGCGCTTCCGTCGAAGGAAGCCTTTTCGGTGACCAGATCCAGCAATTCCGCTGGTGGGACGAACCCACTGAGCATCGCCTCCCAGTGCTCCTGGTCCAAAAGAACCAAGTCCAGCCGCCTGCCCTTGTCGATCTCTTCGAGCGCAGCCGGGGTATACCCACCCATCGACAGGAAGACGCCGGTGACCCCCATCATCCGTTGTTCCACACGCCGCTGCAGCTTGGCGATGGGCCCGGTCGAAGTCTTGCGCTGCTCCCACTTGGCTTCGAGGATGAAGTGCCGTCCCGCATGTTTGAACGTCACATCGATTTCGCCCACGCTTCGCTGGTCCGCCTTGGCCCTGATACCGAACGCCGTGAACAACTCCGCGATCAGCCCGTTGAAGCGCTGACCGCGAGTCTGCCTTCGGTCCGGCGGCGACTGCGTCAACGTCGCGTATTCGCGGACCAACTTTCGCCAGTGGATCGGGTCTTCGAGCACGGGTCACACTTTGCCTCATCAGCACGTCCGCCAAAAGCGGTACCGGCTTGACCAGGTCAGCCGATACCGCCCGTCACCCGAATGGACGCCGATCAGTCCAGCAGTGCCTGGTAAACCAGCTGCCGCAGCTGCGACCGCAGCCGATACGTGCTCGACGGCAGCAGCTGCGTGTAGAACGCCACCGTCACGTCCTCGTCCGGATCCACCCAGAACGCCGTCGACGCCGCGCCGCCCCAGGCGAACTCCCCCGCCGACGACAACGTCCGTGCCTTCACCGGGTCCTCCAGTACCGAGAACCCCAACCCGAACCCGTGCCCGTCGAACGGCATCTCCGCGAACAACGGCCGGCCGTACTCCTCCAGGTCCACGTGGCCCGGCAGGTGGTTCGACGCCATCAGCGCCACCGTTCGCGGGGAGAGCAGCCGGACGTCGTCCAATGCTCCGCCGCGCAGCAACATCTCCGTGAAACGCCAATAGTCCGATGCCGAGGAAACCAGACCGCCGCCGCCGGAAAGGCAGTCCGGGCTGGACTTTCCGAGAGCGCCGAACGCTTCGTTCCGCGTAGCACGGCCGGTAGCGGGATCCGGCACGTACAGCGCGGCCAAGCGAGCGACCGAAGAAGCCACGAACCCCGTGTCCGTCATGCCCAGCGGCGTGAAGATCCGCGACGAGAAGAACTCGTCCAAGGACTGCCCCGAAACGACCTCGACGAGCCGCCCCAAGACGTCCGTCGCGATCGAGTAGTTCCACTCCGCGCCCGGCTGGAACAGCAGCGGCAGCGACGCCCACTGCTCCGAACACGCCGCCAGGTCCAGACCCGGCGGCGTCCCCCACTCGAACCCCGCCGCCCGGTAGATCGCGTCGACCGGGTGGCCGTGGTGGAAGCCGTATGTCAGACCGGCCGTGTGGGTCAGCAGGTGCCAGACGCGGATGGGCTGCGTAGCCGGTTCGGTCACCGGCCGCAGCGCCGAGCCCTTGACGAACACCCGGGGCGACGCGAACTCCGGCAGCCACCGCGAGATCGGGTCGTCCAGCTCCAGCAGGCCGTCTTCGACCAGCATCATCGCCGCGACGGACGTGATCGGCTTCGTCATCGAGAAGATCCGCCACAGCGTGTCGGTCTCCACCGGCGTGCCCGCTTCGACGTCGCTGTGCCCGCCGCTGCCGACGTGCACGATCCGGCCGTGCCTGCTCACCACCGCGAGCCACCCCGGTAGCCGTCCATCCTCGACGTACCGGTCGAAATGGGTGTCCATCCGGGAAAGCCGGTCCGCGTCGAATCCGGCTTCGGCCGGGTCGACGTCCACCTTGAGGTTCGCCATGTCGGCGAGATTACTTCTCGCGAGCCCGTTCGGCCGCTTTCTCTTCACGCCAGGCTTCGTCGTTCTTCCCGGCGCGCCAGTACCCCGAGATCGACAGCAGCTCACGCTGCATCCCGCGCTCGTCGAGCAGGTACCGCCGCAGCTCGCGGACGAACCCCGCCTCGCCGTGCACGAACGCCTGGACCACCCCGGAGCGCCACGGCAGCTCCCGCACCGCCGCGGCGACGTCGCCACCGGACGAGCGGTGCAGCCACGTGATCTGCGCGTCGGCCTTCGTGGAAAGCGGCTGCTGCTCGTCGGCGTTCTCGACGAGGATCACGGCGTGCGCCGCGACGCCCGCCGGGAGCGCTTCGAGCGACGCCGCGATGGCCGGCAACGCGCTTTCGTCGCCGGCCAGCAGGTGCCAGTCCGCCTCGGTGCCCGGCGCGTACGCGCCCCCGGGGCCGGACAGCAGCAGCTCGTCACCGGGCTGGGCCGCGGCCGCCCACGGGCCGGCGATGCCTTCGTCGCCGTGGTGGACGAAGTCGAAGATCAGCTCGCCGGCCTGCGGGTCGAACGCCCGGACGGTGTAGGACCGCATCCGCGGCCAGTGCTCCCGCGGCAGCGTGGCCCGGCACTCCTGGACGTCGAACGGCTCCGGGTACTCGACGCCCGGGACCTTGAACAGCACCTTCACGTACGCGTCGGTGAACTCGTTGGGCTGAAAATCGGCGATGCCCTCGCCGCCCGCGACGATCCGGATCATGTGCGGGGTCAGCCGCTCGGTGCGCAGCACGCGCAGTTTCACCGCGGGCCGTCCGGACCGCCGGGGTGCTTCGGCCATCGGCCAACTCCTCGCTCAGGTACTAAGGGTTACCTAAGCACCGTACGCGCAGATTCCGGCTCCTGGCCATCGGGCCGCCCCAGTTCTTCGATCATCCGGGCAAAACCGGCGGCTGTCTTCGCGCGGAACCCGACGAAGAACCGGTTGGCCAGCGGGACTCCCCAGCGTCCCCAGGTGGCCGCGTTGACCACGCGGTGCTCGACGCGCGCGCCGCCCGGATGGGGCGTGACGCGGTACTCCCCGCGGTACCACCAGCCGCCCTGCACCGCGAGGAACCCCCGTTCGGCGTCGACCTCCGTCCGCATCGGATGGCCGCCCCCGGTCACCCGACGCCGCACGTCCTCGAACACCTCGGCCGGCGGGCGCGCGACGACCCCCGACGCCTCCGCAAGCGTTTTCACCCGCGCGGATCCGATACGCGCGTGTTCTGGAACGCCGTGATCAGCCACTCGCCGTCCTCCTGGACGAGCACGAAGCTGACGGTCGACTCGCGGCCCGCGTCGGTGGTGTCCGCCCCGGTGACCGAAGAGCCGCCCCCGGCGACGACCACGGCGACGTCCGGACGGACGAACCGCACCTTCGCCGCCGCGCCGAGCTGCCCGGTCAGCTTGGAGCCCTTGAGCGGCCCCTCGAAGAGGGCCCGGTGCGAGCTTTCGATCGCTTCCCGGCCGGGGAAGTTGAGCCCGAAGAACGTCACGTAGTCCGCGTCCTCGGTGAAGAGCCGTCCGTACGCGGTGGCGTCGGCGGAGTTCCAGGCCTCGGTGAGGCGGCCGAGCACGGCGCGGACGTCGGCTTCGGCGGTGGTCGTGGTCATGAGATCCCCTTTTGCGAACGCTGTTCGTCTTACGAACACCGTTCTACATACGAACGGCGTTCGCGTCAAGTACAGTGTTCGCGTGACCGTTCCCCCACCGCCGTGGCGCAGCGCACCGCGCCGTCGCGCCGCGAAACCCGCGCTCTCCCAGGAGCTCGTCGTGAAGACGGCGTTGGAGATCTTGGCCAAGGAGGGGCTCGAAGCGGTCACGATGAGACGGGTCGCGCAGGAGCTGGAGACGGGACCCGCGTCGCTCTACGCGCATGTCGCCAACAAAGACGAGCTGGCGGAGCTGATGCTCGACGCCGTGCTCGCCGAAGCGCCGATCCCGAAGCCGGACCCGGCGCGCTGGGACGAGCAGGTGAAGGAACTGGTCCGCGGTCAGATCCGGGTGATGGTCGCCCACCCCGGCATCGCGCGGGTGGCGTGGGACATCGCCGTGCCGGTCACGCCCAGCTCATTGCGGCAGGGCGAGGCGATGCTGGCACTGCTGCGCGCGGGCGGCCTGACGCTCAAGCAGGCGACCTTCGCCGGCGACGCCCTGGCGCTCTACGCCAAGGCGTACGCCTACGAAGCCAGCGGCTGGACCTGGGGCGACATCGACGAAGCCGACACCGCGAAACGCGGCGAGCAGATGGTGGCGTACATGCGGTCGCTGCCGCCCGAGGCGTTCCCGAACATGCTGCACGTCGGCGAGTTCTTCTCCGCCGAGACCGCGACCGAACGCCTCGAGTTCGCCCTCGACATCTACCTCGCCGGCCTGAAAGTCGTGGCGGCCAAGAACTAGGGCCGCAGGACGATCTTGCCGCGCGTGTGCCGCTGCTCCAGCTCGCGGTAGGCGTCGTGCACCTCGGCGAGGGGATAGACGCGCGCGATCGGCACCTCGAGAAGTCCCTTGCCCACCAGCAGGCTCAGCTCGCGCAGCACCTCGGCCGACGCGCCGGCCATGTTGCCCTCGGTCTTGACGTTGTACTTCGCGGCGGCTTCGTAGTCGATGATCGTGTCGATCCGGCCGGGGTGGATGCCCAGGTGCAGCGCCAGGTCGACGTAGCCGGAGCCGAAGGTGTCGACGAACGCGTGCACGCCGTCCGGAGCGGCTTCCTTGATCCGCTCGAGGACGCCGTCGCCGTAGGAGACCGGGACCGCCCCGACCGAGCGCAGCCAGTCGTGGTTCGCTTCCCCGGCCAGGCCGATCACCGTGGCGCCGGCCAGCTTCGCGAGCTGGACGGCCAGCGATCCGACCCCGCCGGCCGCACCCGAGACGACGACCGTGTCCCCCTCGCGCGGGCACACCGCGGCCACCGCGGCGTAGGCGGTGGTGCCGGCGACGAACAGCGAGCCGGCGGCCTCCCACGACACCCCGTCCGGCCGCGGCGTGAGGTCCGAAGCCTCCGCCACGACGTAGTCCGCGTGGCTCGATCGCGTGTGGACGAAGCCGATCACCTCGTCGCCGACCGCGATCTCCTCGACGCCTTCGCCGAGTTCCGCGACGACGCCGGCGAAGTCGCTGCCCTGCCCGGACGGGAACGTCGCCGGGAACCGCTCGTGCAGGAGCCCGCGCCGGATCGAAGCCTCACCCGGGTTGATCCCGGCGGCGCGGACCTCGACGAGCACCTGCCCCCGTCCCGGTGCCGGCCGCGGCACGTCCTCGACCCGCAGGACCTCCACGTCGCCGTACTCGTCGAACCTGATCGCGCGCGCCATGGGCCCTCCTGGAAAAGTCGTTGCTCTATACAAGCAACCAGGAGGTCCCCGGATTTAATCCCGTCAGCCCGCGAGCCGCCGCACGACGCCGTCGGCCAGCAGCCGTCCGCGGTCGGTGAGCACCGCGCGGCCGCGGGAGTCCAAAGCGGCCGGATCGAGCAGGCCCTCGGCCGCCGCCGCTCTGGCCTCCGCGAGGCCCGGCTCATCCAGGACGTCGAGCGGAAGTCCTTCGGCGACACGCAGTTCGAGCATGATCCGCTCGAGGTGCTGGTCGTCGTCGGTGAGCACCTCGCGCCCGCCCGCGGGCGACTCGCCGGCGGCCAGCAGCGCGGTGTAGCGCGCCGGGTGCTTGACGTTCCACCAGCGCACGCCGCCGACGTGGCTGTGCGCGCCCGGCCCGGCGCCCCACCAGTCGTCGCCGCGCCAGTAGCCGAGGTTGTGCCGGCAGCGGGCGGCGTCGTTCGCCGCCCAGTTCGACACCTCGTACCAGCGCAGCCCGGCCGCCGACAGCGTGGCGTCGATCATTTCGTAGTCCGCGGCCAGCACGTCGTCGTCCGGCGCGGGCAGCTCCCCGCGGCGCACCCGGCGGGCCAGCGCCGTGCCCTCCTCGACGATCAGCGCGTACGCCGACACGTGGTCGACGCCGGCGGCCAGCACGGCGTCGAGCGTCGCGAGGAGATCGTCCGGGCGCTCGCCGGGCGTGCCGTAGATCACGTCGAGGTTCACGTGCTCGAACCCGGCCGCGCGCGCTTCGGCGGCGGCCTGGCCCGGCCGGCCCGGGGTGTGCACGCGGTCAAGGATCTTCAGCACGTGCCGCGCCGCCGACTGCATGCCGAGCGAGACGCGCGTGTAGCCGGCTTCGCGGATCCCGGCGAAGAACTCCGGCGACGTCGACTCCGGGTTCGACTCCGTCGTCACCTCGGCGCCCGGGGCGAGCCCGAAGACGTCGCGGACGGCGTCGAGCACCGAGCCGAGGCCCTCGGCGCCGAGCAGCGACGGCGTGCCGCCGCCGACGAACACGGTGTCCGCGGCGGGCGGCACGACCAGGACCTTCGCGGCCAGCTCCAGCTCGCGCCGCAGCCCTTCGAGCCAGGACTGCGGCGACGAGCCGGAGTCGAGCTCACCGGCCGTGTAGGTGTTGAAATCGCAGTAACCGCAGCGTGTCGCGCAGAACGGGACGTGCACGTAGACCCCGAAGGTTCTGCTGCCGAGCCCCTTCAGCGCGCTCTCCGGCAAGGCCGGATCGATCGAGGTGGCGGAGTCGGAACGCAGTACGGGCACCCTCGAATTGTCCCCTACGACGCCGGGAGGTTCGCCGCCGCCCAGTCCGGGTCGAGCGGGATCATCTCGATGACGTCGAGCAGCACACCGTTCGGATCGGCCACGTAGAAGTGCCGCTGACCGAACGCCTCGTCGACGACCGGTGTGACGAGGTCGACACCCGCGTCCACCAGCCGTTTCGCCTCGGCCGCGGCGTCCTCGACGACGAGCCCGAACATCAGCCCCGCCGTCTCCCGCGCCCGGTAGGCCGGCGGGACGGAGTCGTGCCCGCGCTGGACGAAGCTGATCTCGTAGCCGGGCGCACCGGCGTTGACGCTGGCGAACCAGTCCAGCTCGACCGTGACCGGCAGCCCGATCACGTCCCGGTAGAAGCGGGTGGTCGCGGCGACGTCGTCGACCAGGTACCCCGCCCCGAACCCCTTGACCTGCATCGCCAGTTCCTCTCCGTCAAACCACTGTACCTGTAGTACTCTAATCATAGTGGTTTGAGTCGGCAAGGAGGATTCGTGCGGCAGAACACCGAACGGCGGACGGCGCTGACGGACGCGGCCATCGAGGTCCTCGCCCGCGACGGCGCGCGCGGGCTCACCTACCGCGCGGTGGACACCGAGGCCGGCGTCCCGCCCGGGACGACGTCGAACTACTTCCGCGACCGCGACCAGCTGCTGGCCGAGGCCGGCGATCGCGTGCACGTCCGGCTGTCCGCACTCGAGGAGGTCATGGCCGATCCCCGCGCCGAAGAGCCGTCGACCGGGCGGGTCGCCGCGCTGCTCGGCGACGTGATGAGCCGGCTGACCACCCGCCGCAGCTCCTACCTCGCCCTGCTCGAACTGCGCCTGGAGGCGAACCGGCGGCCCGGGCTGGCGGCGGCGCTGACCGCGACCGTGCGGGAGAGCTTCGACCTCAGCGTGGGCTTCCACGAAGCCGCCGGACTGCCCGGCGGACGCGACGACGTCCTGCTGCTCTATCTGGCCCTGACGGGACTGACCGTCGAGCGGTTGACATTGCCCGAGGCGTTCGCGGAGTACTCCGATGCGCAGGTCGTGGGCCTGCTGGTCGACCGCATTCTCCCAGGCGAGTGACCCTTCTCCCACCATGCGGGCACCCCTGGACCACATTGTGGACGCGTGGCACGCTGACGCCGTGACTCATGCCGGTGTTCTCCTCGTGGCGCGCCGCCACGTCGACCTCCTGCGGGTCGCCAGCGCCCTCTGCGTACCCGTTCGCTGACTCCCGTCGCCACCACCTGCCACGAATTCTGGACAGCCGGCGCCGGAGGCCACCCGCGAGCCGGTGGTCCTCCGCTGCCACGAAAAGCCTCTCGGAGGACGCCGCCATGGCCACGCCCCAGACCCCCGCCCGCCCCGCGCGCGTCAAGCAGAAGCGCGGTGAAGGGCAGTGGGCGCTCGGTTACCGGGAGCCGCTGAACCCGAACGAGCGGTCCAAGAAGGACGACCACCCGCTCAACGTGCGGGCGCGGATCGAGAACATCTACGCCCACCGCGGGTTCGACTCGATCGACCCGGGCGACCTGCGCGGCCGGTTCCGCTGGTTCGGCCTCTACACCCAGCGCAAGCCGGGCATCGACGGCGGCCGCACCGCGACGCTGGAGCCCGAAGAGCTCGACGACCGCTACTTCATGCTGCGGGTCCGGCTCGACGGCGGCGCGCTGACCACCGGCCAGCTCACCGTGCTGGGCGAGATCTCGCAGGCCTACGCGCGCGACACCGCCGACATCACCGACCGGCAGAACATCCAGTACCACTGGATCCGCGTCGAGGACGTCCCGACGATCTGGGCCAAGCTCGAAAACGCCGGCATGACGACGATGGAGGCCTGCGGCGACAGCCCGCGCGTCATCCTCGGCTCGCCGGTCGCGGGCATCGCGGCGGACGAGGTCATCGACGGCACCCCGGCCATCGACGAGATCAAGCGCCGCTACATCGGCAAGCCGGAGTACGCGAACCTGCCGCGCAAGTTCAAGACCGCGATCTCGGGCCAGCCCGACGTCGCCCACGAGATCCACGACATCGCCTTCGTCGGCGTGAACCACCCCGAGCACGGCCCCGGCTTCGACCTCTGGGTCGGCGGCGGCCTGTCCACCAACCCGATGCTCGGGCAGCGCCTGGGCGCCTGGGTGCCGATCGACGAGGTGCCCGACGTCTGGGAAGGCGTCATCTCGATCTTCCGCGACTACGGCTACCGGCGGCTGCGCTCGCGGGCCCGGATCAAGTTCCTGGTCAAGGACTGGGGTGCGGAGAAGTTCCGGCAGGTGCTGCAGGACGAGTACCTCAAGCGGGAGCTGATCGACGGCCCGCCGCCGGTCGACCCGGCCGTGCCGATCGACCACGTCGGCGTGCACCCGCAGGTCGACGGCAAGTTCTACCTCGGCGCCGCGCCGATCGCCGGCCGCGTCTCCGGCGGCACGCTGGTCGCCGTGGCCAAGGCCGCCGAGCGGGCCGGGTCGGGCCGCGTCCGGCTCACCCCGCAGCAGAAGCTCGTCGTGCTCGACGTCCCGAAGGAGCAGGTCGAGACGCTGCAAGCCGAGCTGGCCGAGCTGGGCCTGGAGACGAAGCCGTCGCCGTGGCGGCGCAGCGTGATGGCGTGCACCGGGCTGGAGTTCTGCAAGCTCGCCATCGTCGAGACGAAGGCCCGCGCGCAGCAGCTCGTCGCGGACCTGGAGAAGTCCCTCGCGGACATCCAGGACGGCCTCGACACGCCGGTGACCGTGCACCTCAACGGCTGCCCCAACTCCTGCGCGCGGATCCAGACCGCGGACATCGGCCTCAAGGGCCAGATCGTCACCGACGCCGACGGCAAGCAGGTCGAAGGCTTCCAGGTGCACCTCGGCGGCGGGCTCGGCCTCGACGCCGGGTTCGGCCGGAAGCTGCGCGGCCACAAGGTGACCTCGGGCGAGCTGACCGGGTACGTCGAGCGCGTCGTGCGCAACTACGTCACCGGACGCGAACCCGGCGAGCGGTTCGCCCAGTGGGCCGGGCGCGCCGACGAGAGCGCCCTGCAGTGACCTCCACCGAGCGCGCCGTGCCGTACCACTGCCCGTACTGCGGCGACGAAGATCTGCGGCCGGAAGAGAACGGCGGCTGGCTTTGTTCCGCCTGTCGCCGGGTTTTCTCGGTCAAGTTCCTCGGACTGTCCCTTCCGGAGGTGTCCCGATGACCGCCACTGCCGACTACAAGACGCTCGCCGAGCGCGCGTCGAAAGAACTCGCCGAAGCGACCGCGGACGAGGCGATCCGCTGGACCGTCGACACGTTCGGCGAGGACTTCATCGTCGCGTCCAACATGCAGGACGCCGTGCTGATCGACCTCGCGACGAAGGTGAAGTCCGATGTGGACATCCTCTTCCTCGAGACGGGCTACCACTTCCCGGAGACGATCGGCACGCGCGACGCCGTGCAAGCGGTCTACCCGGACGTGAAGATCGTCAACGCCCAGGCCGAGCAGAGCGTCGCCGAGCAGGACGCCGAATACGGCGCCAAGCTGCACGACCGCGACGCCGCGCTCTGCTGCAACCTGCGCAAGGTCGTGCCGCTGCGCAAGACACTGGCGAACTACTCGGCGTGGGTGACCGGCGTCCGCCGCGTCGATGCGCCGACCCGCGCGAACACCCCGATCGTCACCTGGGACGACCGCAACGGCCTGGTGAAGATCAACCCGATCGCCGCGTGGACCGACGACGAGTTCAACGGCTACATCCGGGACCACTCGATCCTCGAGAACCCCCTCGTCTCGATCGGCTACCTCTCGATCGGCTGCGGACCCTGCACGGCTCGCGTGGAACCGGGTCAGGACCCCCGCAGCGGCCGGTGGGCCGGGCAGAGCAAGACCGAGTGCGGACTGCACGGCTGAGGAAGGGACGCATGACGACCTTGGAGCCCGCGACCGATGCGGCACAGGACAACCTGGCGGCTTTGGAGTCCGAAGCCATCCACATCTTCCGGGAGGTGGCAGGCGAGTTCGACCGCCCGGTGATCCTGTTCTCCGGCGGCAAGGACTCGACGTTGCTGCTGCACCTGGCGATCAAGGCGTTCTGGCCGGCGCCGGTGCCATTCCCGCTGCTGCACGTGGACACCGGGCACAACTTCGACGAGGTCATCGAGTTCCGCGACCGCGTCGTCGAAAAGCACGGGCTGCGGCTGGTCGTCGCGAAGGTCCAGGACTGGATCGACGACGGGCGGCTCGAAGAGCGGGCCGACGGCATGCGCAACCCGCTGCAGACCACGCCGCTGCTGGACACCATCGCGGAGAACAAGTTCGACGCCGTGTTCGGCGGCGGCCGCCGCGACGAGGAGCGCGCCCGGGCGAAGGAGCGGATCTTCAGCCTCCGCAACGCCTTCGGCCAGTGGGAACCGCGCCGGCAGCGGCCCGAGCTGTGGAACCTCTACAACGGCAGGCACCGCCCGGGCGAGCAGGTCCGCGTCTTCCCGCTGTCCAACTGGACCGAGGCCGACGTCTGGAACTACATCGCCCGCGAGAAGGTCGAGCTGCCGTCGATCTACTACGCGCACCAGCGCGAGGTGTACCTGCGCGACGGGATGTGGCTCGCCGAAGGGCCGTGGGGCGGCCCGCGCCCGGGCGAGGAGGTCCGCGAGCGGACGGTCCGCTACCGGACGGTCGGCGACGGCTCGTGCACCGGGGCGATCGAGTCCACCGCGGCCACCGTCGAAGACGTCATCGCCGAAGTTTCGGCGTCGCGGCTGACCGAACGCGGCGCCACCCGCGCCGACGACCGGATGTCCGAGGCGGCCATGGAAGACCGCAAGCGTGAGGGGTACTTCTGATGAGCTCGCTGCTTCGCCTGGCCACGGCCGGAAGCGTGGACGACGGCAAGTCCACTTTGGTCGGCCGGCTGCTGTACGACACCAAGTCGGTGCTCGCCGACCAGCTCGACGCGGTCACCCGCGCGTCCGTCGACAAGGGACTGTCCACACCGGACCTGTCGCTGCTCGTCGACGGCCTGCGCTCGGAACGCGAGCAGGGCATCACCATCGACGTCGCCTACCGGTACTTCGCGACGCCGAAGCGGTCGTTCGTGCTGGCCGACACGCCCGGGCACGTGCAGTACACGCGCAACACGGTGACCGGCGCGTCCACCGCGCAGCTGGCCGTGCTGCTGGTCGACGCGCGCAAGGGCGTCATCGAGCAGACCCGGCGGCACGCGGCGGTGCTCGCCCTGCTCGGCGTGCCGCAGCTGGTGCTCGCGGTGAACAAGATCGACCTGGTCGGCTACGACGAGGCGACGTTCACGGTGATCGCGAAGGAGTTCGCGACGCACGCCGAAACGCTGGGCTACCCCCAGGGCTCGGTGCTCGCGATCCCGGTCTCGGCGCTGGAGGGCGACAACGTCGCGACGCGCTCGGAGCGGACGCCGTGGTACTCCGGCCCCAGCCTGCTGGCGCACCTGGAGGACGTGCCGGTCGCGCCCGACCCGCACGACTCGGCGCTGCGCTTCCCGGTGCAGTACGTGATCCGCCCGCGCACGCCGGAGTACCCGGACTACCGCGGCTACGCGGGCCAGATCGCCGCGGGCACGGTCCGCCCCGGCGACGAGATCGTCGTGCTGCCGCAGGGCATCCGCAGCCGCGTCGAGCGTATCGACACCGCCGACGGCCCGCTGGACGAGGCCGGCGCCGGGACGTCGGTGACGCTGCTGCTCACCGACGACATCGACATCTCCCGCGGCGACCTGATCGCCGCCGCGGACGCGCCGCCGCGGGTCACCGACGAGATCACCGGCACGCTGTGCTGGCTGTCGTCCAAGCCGCTCAAGCCGGGCGCGCGCGTGCTCGTCAAGCACGGCGCCCGCACGGTGCAGGCACTGGTCGGCGAGCTGCACGCGCGGTTCGACGAGCAGAAGCTGTCCAGTGTGGACGCTCCGAACTCGTTGGAGCTGAACGACATCGGCCTGGTCACCTTGACGCTGGCCGAGCAGCTGAGCGTCGACGACTACGGCGACAGCCCGCGCACCGGCGCGTTCCTGGTGATCGACCCGAAGGACGGCGACACCCTCGCCGCGGGCCTGGTGGGTGAGCGCTTCTCGTGACGCCGCCCCTGGTCGCCGTCGCGCACGGCAGCCGTGATCCCCGCTCGGCGTCGACCGTGCGGGCACTCGTCGACGTCGTGCGCGCCCAGGCGCCCGGGGTGCCGGTGCACGAGTCCTTTCTGGACCTCTCGGCGCCGCTCGTCACGGACGTGTTGCGAGGGTTGTACGCATCGGGCCACCGGTCGGCGGTCGTGGTGCCACTGCTGCTCGGCAGCGCGTTCCACGCCCGCGTCGACCTGCCGGCGCTGATCTCTTCGGTGACGGCTTCGTGCCCGGGCTTCCGCATCGAGGTGTCGGACGTGCTGGGCGCGGACCCGGCCCTGGAGGCGGTGGCCCTGGACCGGCTGGCGTCCGCTCCTCGCCGGCGCGGGACGGGTGTGCTGCTCAGCGGAGTCGGCTCGTCCAACGCGTCGGCGAACGCGGTCGTCGCCTCCCTGGCCGCGCGCTGGGAAGAGCGGCTGGGTGTCCCGGTGAGCGAGGCCTTCGCGTCGGCCGCCCAGCCGGACATCCCCGCGGCCGCCGCCCGGTTGCGCGCCCGCGGCGTGCGGCACCTGGTCGTGGCGTCGTGGTTCCTCGCGCCGGGCCTGCTGCCGGACCGCATCGCTCGGCTGGCCCGCGAGGCGGATCCGAGGGCGTTCATCGCCGAGCCACTGGCCGACGACCCGCGCGTCGCCGACGTCGTCATCAGCCGGTACGCCACCGCGATGAGCGGACTGCTCCGCCAGTACGCGTAACCCGCCGGCGGTGCCATGCCGGACGTAGGGCGGCTGATCGTCATGAGCGTGGTGCCGGTCCAGAGCCGCTGGATCAACTTCCCCGGGTCCGTGTTCGCGTGGCATTTCTCAGCCGCGGTGTCGGCAAGGGGCGTACTGGTCGAGCGCTTGGCGTGCCGCCTCCGTGTCTTGGCGGTACATCGGTTCGAAGGCGAACCCGCGGTGTTCGCCGGGTTTGAGATGTGCTTTCGATTCGGCGGCGGCCTTGAGCATCGTGTCGACGTCGGCCTTCACCTCGGGCGGGGCGGTCTTCGCCAGTTCGGCGCCCGCGTCGGCGATCACGTCGGCTTGCCGGGTGAGTTCGGCGATCCCGGGCGCTTTCCGGCCGTTGCCTTCATCGGGCCGTACGGTTCTGGCCAGGTCGGCGCTGAAGTGGATCAGCAGGAAGGAGAATTCCTGCAACTGTCCGCACAAGGCCTGCTGTGCACCGTCGGGGGCCGGTGAGGTGCTCGCGGTGGGTGCCGCGCTGCTCATCGGAGGCGGTGGCGAACCGGCTGTGCAGCCGGCGAGCGCCGTGGCGACAGCCAGTGCCACTGCCGATCTGCCGAGCGTGTGCACGAGATGACTCCTCGGTCCGTCGGTCTGGTACGACGTATTTACCCAAAGAGCGCTGGGAGGGGTCCCGGACCGCAGGTCAGTGTGCGCCGCTTCCCGGCGGGCTGAACCACTTTCGGTAGCGCAAGGCGATCACCCGGAGCCCACCACCGCCAGAAGGCGAGTCTTTTTCACATTTCTGGTGACGCTGCGCGCATGGGAACGGTAAATCCTTGACGTGCTAGTTAACTTGCCGGTAACTATCTAAGCGCTGCGCGGCTTTCTTCTCTCCCCTCCAAAACCGCAGGTAGATGGATACAAGTGAAAGCACTTCACCTTTCCAAGCTCGGCGTCCTGGTCGCGGTCGCGGCCCTCCCGATCGCTCTCGCCGCCCCGGCTTCGGCGGCCACCACCGTCGCGTTCGACTGCCAGGCCGACGCCCCGATCGTCGGGCCGCAGCAGGTGTCGCTGAACCAGGACGCCGACGTCACGGCACCCGCCACGGTCGCCCCCGGCGGCGCGTTCGACGTCGTCATCGACCCGGCGCCGAACACCGTCCCCGGCGACGTCAGCGGGAACAAGGTCAAGAACATCAACACGTTCGCGCTGAAGTTCCCGATCCCGGCGAACTCCACGTACGTCGGCGCGGACCTGGCCGGCGGCTCCGGGCTCGGCTCGACCCCGCCGACCATCGCCGTCGCGAACGGGGTCGCCACCCTGAGCTTCCCCGGCCCGATCGCCGGCGGCGCCACCTTCGAACTGCCCACCGTCACGGCGCACCTGACCGCCGGCCAGTCGGGCACGATCGAGACGAAGCTGTCCGGCACGAGCTACAGCGACCCGGGCCTGACGTTCAAGGCGGTGGCGAGCACGATCATCGGCGACATCACCGCGCCGACGGCCTGCTTCCCCAACCCCAGCCCGGTCTTCACGACGACGACCATCGGCTGACGTCCGGGCCACCCCGTGGGTCCTCACCCACGGGGTGGCCCGCGTAACACCGGTGGCGCGCGGTGAGTGTGCAAAGGTGTCGGTCATGGCTGACGAACTGGTGCACTACGACGTGGTGGGCGGCACCGCCACGATCACCCTGGACTCCCCGCACAACCGCAACGCGCTGTCGGCGCAGCTGCGTCGCGAGCTCTCCGACTCGCTGGCGAAAGCGGCCGCCGACGATGCCGTGCGGGTCATCGTGCTCACCCACACGGGTCCGGTGTTCTGCGCGGGGATGGACCTCAAGGAGGCCCGCGGCGCCGGCGCGGGCGACCAGGGCGTGAACGAGTTCCCGAAGATCCTCGAGCAGCTGTGGACCAGCCCGAAGCCGGTCGTCGCCCGGCTGGCCGGCCCCGCCCGCGCCGGCGGCATCGGCATGGTGGCGGCGTGCGACATCGCGGTGGCGGTGCCGGAAGCGACGTTCGCCTTCTCGGAAGTCCGCATCGGCGTCGTCCCGGCGGTCATCTCCCTGACGGTCCTGCCGCGGCTGAACGCGCGTGCGGCGCACGAACTCTTCTTGACCGGCGACACCTTCGACGCGCGCCGCGCGGTCGAGATCGGCCTGCTGAACTCGGCGGTCCCGGCCGAAGAGCTCGACGCCGAAGTCGCCCGGTTCGTGAAGGCGCTGGCGGCGGGCGGGCCGACGGCGCTGGCCGAGACGAAGGCGCTGCTGAGCCGTCCCCGCCCGGCGACGCCGTCCGAGGGGTTCGACGAGATGATCGGGCTGTCGGCGAAGTTCTTCGCGAGCGAGGAAGGCCAGGAAGGCATCCTGGCCTTCGCCCAGAAGCGCAAGCCGAACTGGGTCCCGCAGGACTGAGGCTCAGGCGTCCGGCAGCACGACCGTGAGCCGCCACGAACCCGCGCTGCGCCCGCTCGGCCCGAGCGCGCGCTGCGCGTCCGAAAGCACGCTGCGGATCGCCAGGTACGTCTTGGGTTCGGTCCTGCGCAACGCGTCCGAGCCCGGCCAGATCAGCACGTGCTCCCCCGGCGGCAGCCAGGACAGGTCGGTCAGGCAGTCGTAGAGCGCGTCGAGGTTGTGGCCGAAGTAGTCCGGAAAGGACAGTGCGGCGGCGAACGCGCTCAGCGTGCTCGCCTTGTCCACCGTCGGGTGCGAGTTCACCAGGTGCGGGTACGCGCCCCTCGCGAAGGCCTCTTCCGCGGCGGCCTTCGCCTGCTCCGAGGCGCTCATCGGGCCGGGTCCACGACGACGAACGACCCGTAGTGGTCGCCGGTGTAGTACAGCTCGTGGGCCTGGCCCGTGATCAGCCGCCGCGCGCCGCGGTCGGCGCTGCCGGGGGTCTTCACGGTGTACTCGTGGTAGTAGCCGGACTTCTTGCCGGGCAAGCGCTTCTCGCGGTTTTCGAACACGACGTCGTCGTTGCGCGGGTACGGGTACGGCCCGCCCTTTTCGATCAGCTTCCACGTGTCGCCTGCCTGCGACGGCAGGGTCGTCAGTGCCTTGACCGGCAAGCCGGAGTCCGCGCCCGGCACGGCCGCGCCGCCCTTGGCCGGCGCGCTCGCCGACGTGCCCGGGGTGCCGCTCGGGCCGGGGGTCGCCGGGGAGCCGTCGCCGACGGCGTCCTTGACCAGCCAGCCCCCCAGCACCAGCACGAGGAGCCCGATCAGCGCGGCGGTGATCCGCCTTCGGTTGAACATGGTGCGCCAGCCTAGGACGGGGTGTCGGAGCGGTCGTCGTCACGCCCCGGTGCGAGCCTGCGGGCGAAGAGCCCGACGAGCTTGTCGAGCACCCACGCGGCGGCCAGGCACAGCGGTACGACGACCACCATGACCAGCACGAACTGGACCGGGAACCAAGCCTGGGCGAGCCACAGCTCGACCCCGTCCCACCAGTCGGCAAGCCCGTTGAACACGGTGTGAGCCTACGCGCGCTCCACTGCTGCCGCGCTTCAGGGGCGGTACGTTGCAGGACATGTTCGCCGTGTACGCGCAGGAACCCAACGCCGAAAGCCCCCTGGACTCGCTCGTCGTCGGCGAGCGCCCCGAACCCGACGTGCCGGAAGGCTGGGTCCGGGTGCACGTCAAGGCGGCCAGCCTCAACATGCACGACCTCTGGACGCTCCGCGGCGTCGGGATCAAGCCCGAGCAGTTCCCGATGATCCTCGGCTGCGACGGCGCCGGGACCCTCGACGACGGCTCCGAGGTCGTGATCCACTCCGTGATCAACGCGCCGGGCTGGCAGGGTGACGACACCCTCGACCCGAAGCGGACGCTGCTCACCGAGAAGCACCAGGGCACCTTCGCCGACCAGGTGATCGTCCCGGCCCGCAACGTCGTGCCGAAGCCCGCCGCGCTCAGCTTCGCCGAGGCCGCGACCATGGGCACGGCCTGGCTGACCGCCTACCGGATGCTCTTCGTGAAGTCCGGGCTGCGGCCGGGCCAGACGATGCTCGTGCAGGGCGCGTCCGGCGGCGTCTCGACGGCGCTGGTGCAGCTCGGCCGCGCGGCCGGGTTCCGGGTCTGGGTGACCGGCCGCAGCGAGGAGAAGCGCGCGCTCGCCTCGAGCCTCGGCGCGCACCAGACGTTCGAGTCCGGCGCGCGGCTGCCCGAACGCGTCGACGCCGTGTTCGAGACCGTCGGCAAGGCAACCTGGTCGCATTCGGTCAAATCGCTCAAGCCGGGCGGGATCATCGTGGTCTCCGGCTCGACCAGCGGGCCGGACGCGGGCGCGGAGCTGCAGCGCGTCTTCTTCCTCCAGCTGCGCGTCGCCGGGTCGACCATGGGCACCCGCGACGAGCTCTCGGACCTGCTCGCCTACCTCGACCTGACCGGGGTGCGGCCCCAAATCGGCGCCGAACTGCCCTTCACCGAGGCCCCTAAGGGGTTCCGGGCGATGCTCGACGGCGACACCGCCGGCAAGATCGTCTTCACCCGCTAGACCCCCGCTGAGCTGGGCGGATCGTCTTGTTCCGCCCGGCTCGGCATTAGGTGAATCCCTAACGTACTCAGTTCGAGATCTGGTCGTTAGCACCTGAATTCGACCAAAACCCAATGGTCGCAAGGTATTCTGTAGTCATGACCGCGACGAAGCGGCCCGACTCGGCTGGACCGGGCGGCCGGTCCAGCAGCGACCCGGACCCGATCCGGGTCTCCTTCCGGCGCTACGCCGGTGTCCGCACCCGCGTCCTGGAGGTCGGGGACGTCGCCGGTGACCCGGAGCTCCCCCGCCGTTCCCTGCGCCGCCGTGCGGCCACGCCGCACCCGCGGCCGAGCGCACCGCGGCTGGTGCTGCTGCACGGCTACTGCGACAGCGCCGACACGTGGCGCCCCGCTCTGGAGCAGCTCGCGGCCGCCGGGATCCCGGCGGTCGCGGTCGATCTGCCCGGGTTCGGGGACGCGCAGCCGCTGCGGCCCGGCCCGATGCTGCCGCAGCTCGACGCGTTCACCACCGCCGTCGTCCGCGAGCAGGCCGTGCTCGGCTCGGTCGTGCTGGCCGGCAACTCCCTCGGCGGCACCATGAGCCTGCGCGCGGCCCAGAACAGCCGGCTGCCGATCTCCGGCGTCGTGTCCATCGCCGCGCCCGGGTTCGTCGACTCCTGGCTGATCCGGACCGTCGCGCGCTACCCGTTCCCGCTGCGGCTCTACTCGGCGCTGCCGGTCCCGGTACCGGGGTTTCTGGTGCGCAAGGTCGCCGAGCAGCTCGTCCCGCGGCTGCTCTACGCCGACTCGACGGCGGCCGACGCGATGCAGGTCCAGCGCTTCACCGCGCTGTTCCCGGACTACCGCGCGACCAAGAACCGGCTGGAGCAGGCCCGGCAGCTCGTCGCCGAGCTCGCCGACGCCTACCGCCTGGACTCGGTGAAGGTGCCGCTGCTGGTCGTCGCGTGCGGCAAGGACAAGCTCGTCACGGCCGCGTCCGGGCGGCAGCTGCACACGCTGGTGCCGCACAGCCGCCTGCTGGTCCGCGAAGACTGGGGGCACTGCCCGCAGCTCGACGACCCGGTGGAGATCGCCGAGCTGCTCACCTACTTCGCGGCGAGCGCGGTCCGGACCACCCAGGCCAAGCGCGCGGTCGAGGCCGTGAGCGAGGACACCGCGGCGGGCTGAGCGGCTCACGCTGTCTTCACACCGAGATCGCGGTAGGTTCCGGCGTTGGGTCCGTGATCCGGATCCGTCCACCGCGACGTTCGGGAGACGATGATGTCCGCTCCAGTGGGTGCCGGCTCCGGCATCTTCCGGCGCAAGCCGATCGACCAGATCCAGGACACCTCGGAAGAAGGTGGCCTGAAACGGACTTTGGGTCTGTGGCAGCTGACCGCCATCGGTATCGGCGGCATCATCGGCGCCGGGATCTTCGCCCTCGCCGGCAGCGTCGCGCACGGCGACGACTCGGCGGGCATCCCCGGCGTCGGCCCGGCCGTGCTGATCTCGTTCCTCATCGCCGGCGTCGCGAGCGCCGCGGCCGCGTTCTCCTACGCCGAGTTCGCGGGCCTGATCCCGAAGGCCGGTTCGGCCTACACCTACGGGTACGCGGTGCTCGGCGAGGTCGTCGGCTGGTTCATCGGCTGGGACCTGCTGCTGGAGTACACCGCGATAGTGGCGGTGGTGGCGATCGGCATCTCCGGCTACTTCAGCTTCCTGCTCGGCCAGCTCGGCCTCGACCTGCCCGCCTGGATGCTCGGCGCGCCCGGCACCGGCCCGGGCCACAAGGTCGACCTGTTCGCCGCGCTCCTGTGCCTGCTGATCGCGTTCCTGCTCAACCGCGGTATCCGCAGTGCGGCCCGGTTCGAGACGGCGATGGTCGGGATCAAGGTCCTGATCGTGCTGGTGGTCATCCTGGTCGGCTTCTTCTACGTCAAGACGGGCAACTACACGCCGTTCGCCCCGGCCGGCTTCGGCGGCGCGGTCACCGGCGCGGCCACGGTGTTCTTCGCCGTCTTCGGCTACGACGCCATGAGCACGGCCGCGGAGGAGTCGAAGGACGCGCAACGGCACATGCCGAAGGCGATCCTCTACTCGCTGGCCATTTCGATGGTGCTGTACGTCCTGGCCTGCCTGGTGCTGACCGGCATGCAGAAGTACACCGAGATCGACCCGAAGAGCGGCTTCTCGACGGCGTTCAAGTCGGTCGGCCTCTCCGGGCTGGCCACGGTGATCGCGATCGGCGCCATCGTCGGCATCCTCACCGTGCTGTTCACGTTCCTGATGGGCGCCACGCGGGTCGGCTACTCGATGAGCCGCGACGGCCTGCTGCCGCCGTGGTTCGGCAAGACGAACGTCAAGCGGCAGGTGCCGAGCCGGATGACGTGGCTGCTCGGCGGTGCGTCCGCGATCATCGCCGGCGTGCTGCCGATCGGCGAGGCCGCGGAGCTGACGAACATCGGCATCCTGCTCGCGTTCGTCGTCGTCTGCGTCGCGGTGATCGTGCTGCGCTACAAGCAGCCGGACCTGCCGCGGACGTTCAAGACACCCGGCATGCCGGTGGTCCCCGCGATCGGCATCGTGTTCTCGATCTGGCTGATCACGTTCCTGCAGCCGGAGACCTGGATCCGGTTCGCCGTCTGGTTCGTGCTCGGCATGATCGTCTACTTCGCCTACAGCAAGCGCCACTCGCTGCTGAACCGCACCGGCGGCTCGGACAGCTAGCGGATGCGGTCGAGGCGTGCGGCGGCGTCGCGCGCCTCGACCTTCAGCCGCTCGAGGATGACGGCGGCCGACGCGTCGTAGGCGAGCGGGTAGGTCTGGCCCGCCCACAGCGAGATCGCTTCCGGGTCGCCGGCCTTCGCCGCGGCCTTGCGCACCGGCCCGGCGAGGCTGTTCAGCTGCGGGTAGGCCGCGGGCGCGCCGTCGGAGAGCGCGTCCATGAACCTGTTGACGAGCCCGCGCGCCGGGCGGCCGCTGAAGGCGCGGGTGAACGCCGTCTCGCGCTCGGCCAGCGCCAGGGCCTTGCGGTGCGCCTCGGACGTCCCGGCTTCGTCGGCGCGCAGGAAGACCGTGCCCAGCTGAGCGGCGACGGCTCCCGCGGCGAGCACGGCGGCGACGTCCGCACCGTGCACCAAGCCTCCAGCCGCGATCAGCGGCAGGTCGACGTGGGCGGCGACGAGCCGCAGCAGCGCCAGGACGCCGTATTCGGCACCGCCGCCGGGCCGGTTCGCGTCGTCGGTGAACAGGGAGCGGTGGCCGCCCGCTTCGAAGCCCTGCAGGACGAGGGCGTCGGCGCCGAGGTCGGCGGCCCGATGCGCGGCCTCCGGGGTGGTCACGGTGACGACGACCGCGCTGCCGGCTTCGTGCAGCCGGACGACGTCCGAGGGCGACGGCGGCCCGAAGGTGAACGACACCACGGGAATGCGCTTCTCGAGCACGACGTCCAGCTTCGCGGGGTACGCGTCGTCGTCCCACTTCGGCTCGCCGAGCTCGACGTCGTATTCGCGGGCGAAGGCCTGCAGACGCTCGCGATGCGCGGAGACGTCGGCGCCGGTGTCGGGCTGGGGTACGAAGAGGTTGACGCCGAACCCGCGGCCGGTCAGCTCCCGCGTGCGGTCGATCTGCGCGGCGAGCGCCGCGGGCGTGAGCATGCCGGCCGAAAGGAAGCCGAACCCGCCGGCCTCGCCGACCGCGGCGACCAGCTCGGGGGTGGTCGGCCCGCCCGCCATCGGAGCGGCGATGACCGGGAACGTCAGCTCGTCGAACATGCTCCCGAGCGTAATCGCCTCAGCCCGGCAGCAGCATGGTGTAGAGCTTCTTGATGCGCCCGTCCTCGACGAGGGCGACATCGATCCCCCGCGCGACCGGCGGCGCGCCCTCGGGACCGAACGCCCAGGCCAGGTGGCCCAGGTCGTGGTTGACCAGCACCGGACCGGCCGCGGCGAACACGAAGCCCGGCGACTGGTCCAGCAGCCCTTTGGCCTTGGCGTTCAGCTCGTCGTGCCCGGTCGCGGTGCCTTCGGGATCGGCGAAGACGACGTCGGCCGCGTAGGTCGCGGCGATCGCCTTCGCCCGTCGCTCGTCATCGCGCTCGTTGAAGACCGCCAGCAGATTGGCTTCCATCAGTTCGGCCACCGTCGCCATCACTACCTCCCGGGTTCGCCGCCATATTACGTGACATGTCACGCAACTGTCAGGGGTGGTCTTCCGGCCGCGGCAGGGTGCCGTTCCCGACGAGCCGGTCGTAGACGCGATCGAGCAGCGCTGTCCACTGCGCCAGCTCGCCGGGCCCGAGGGCGTCCAGGAACGCCTGGCGCACGAACCCGACGTGGTCCGGCGCGGCCTGCCGCAACGCCTCCCAGCCGGCTTCGGACAGCACCACCTCCGTGGCCCGGCGGTCGTCGGCGGCGGTCCCGGTCTCGACCAGCCCGCGCTCCCGCATCCGCTTCAGGTGGTGCGACAGCCTGCTGCGCTCCCAGCCGATGCGGATCGCGAGGTCGGTCACCCGCATCCGCCCCTCGGACCCGCTCGTCAGCGCCACCAGGACGTGGTAGTCGGCGAGCGAAAGACCGCTGTCGGCCCGCAGCTGCCGGTTCAGCTCGTAGTCCAGGCGCAGGTGCACCTTCATGTAGGCGTACCAAGCGGCCGTTTCGGCCTCCGACAGCAGCGCGAACGGCGATCCCGGCACGAAGTCCCGCGTCACGGCACGAGCTTAACCACCCAGACTGGTCTAGACCACGACCGCCGAAAATGCGACGATCCGGGCAGGTGCGACGGCGATGTCGTGCCCATCCCGCCAGGAGGTCCCGGTGAAGACATCCCGAGCGCGGCGCTCCGGCCGCGCGTCAGACGAGGAGGCCCGGTGAAGACGTCCCCCGCGCGCCGCCTCGGCCGCGCACTCGCCGTGCTGGCGCTGATCGGTGCCAGTGCGACCGCCGCCCAGCTGGCGCCCGCCGCGGCGGCCACCCCGGCGCTGCAGTCGATCGTGCCCGTGCCGGCGTCGGTGACCCCGGCGGCCGGGATCACGTTCCCGCTGGTCTCGACGACGAAGATCGTCACCGAGGCCGGGTCGGCGCCGGCCAAGGACGTCGGAACCTACTTGGCCGGGGTGCTGCGGCCGTCGACCGGCTTCGCCCTGCCGGTGTCCGACGCGCCGGCGACCGTGCCGTCCGACAGCATCGCGCTGCTGCTGAGCGGCGCGCCCGCGTCCGTCGGCACGCAGGGCTACCAGCTCGTGTCGACGGCGTCCTCGGTCACCGTGCGCGCCCAGACGGCCGACGGGCTCTTCGCCGGCGTCCAGACGCTGCGGCAGATGCTGCCGGGCCGGGTGGAAAGCCCGGCCCTGCAGACTGGGCCATGGAGCATCCCGGGCGCGACGATCGTCGACTACCCGCGGTTCGGCTACCGCGGCGCGATGCTCGACGTGGCGCGGCACTTCCACCCGGTGTCGACGGTCAAGCGGTACATCGACGAGCTCGCCCAGTACAAGATCAACAACCTGCACCTGCACCTCGCCGACGACCAGGGCTGGCGCATCCAGATCGACAGCTGGCCCCGCCTGACGACGTACGGCGGCAGCACCCAGGTCGGCGGCGGCGCGGGCGGCTACTACACGAAGGCGCAGTACACGGACATCGTGAACTACGCGGCTTCGCGCCACATCACGGTGATCCCGGAGATCGACATGCCGGGGCACGTGAACGCGGCGCTGGCGTCGTACGCGGAGCTGAACTGCAACGGGGTGGCCCCGGCGCTGCGGACGGACACGGCGGTCGGCTACAGCTCGCTGTGCATCTCGAAGGACATCACGTACACGTTCATCGCGGACGTCCTGCGCGAGCTGGCGGCCCTGACCCCGGGCCAGTACATCCACATCGGCGGCGACGAGGCCCAGTCGACGTCGGCGGCGGACTACGTGACGTTCGTGAACAAGGTCCTCCCCCTGGTCGCGGCGACGGGCAAGTCGGTGGTGGGCTGGCACGACATCGCGAAGGCCGCGCTGCCGGCGTCCGCGGTCCCGCAGTTCTGGGGGACGACGACGTCGAATTCGGGCGTCTCGACGGCGGTTTCCCGCGGCAGCAAGGTGATCCTGTCGCCGGCGAACAAGGCGTACCTGGACATGAAGTACAACAGCTCGACGCCCATCGGCCTGTCGTGGGCGGGCTACATCGAGGTCCAGGACGCGTACGGCTGGAACCCGGGCGCGTACCTGTCGGGGGTCGGCGAGTCGGCGGTCCGCGGAGTGGAGTCCCCGTTGTGGACGGAGACGGTGGTGACGCCTTCGGACATCGACTACCTGGCGTTCCCCCGCTTGGCCGCGCACGCGGAGCTGGGCTGGTCGCCCTGGTCGACGCACGACTGGACGGCATTCCGGACCCGGTTGGGCGCCCAGGCACCGCGTTGGGTGGCCCAGTCGATCAACTTCTACCGGTCGTCGCAGGTTTCGTGGGACACGGGAGGGACGACTCAGCCGGGGACGTGCACGGACCCGGCTTGGAGCGCTTCGCAGGTGTACACGGGCGGAAACGTGGTGTCGCACAACGGCCACAAGTGGAAAGCGGGCTGGTGGACGCAGGGCGAGGAGCCGGGAACAACAGGCCAGTGGGGAGTGTGGACCGACAACGGCGCCTGTTGAGCAACCCTGGTCGGCCCCGGCGCCCTCACACGAAGGCGTCGGGGTCGTCCAGTTCCAGATCCTGGAGCAGGACCAGGAGGCTGTTGTCGTAGTCCCGGTCTTCTTTCTTCGCCAGATCCTCCAACTCGGACAACTGCGTGCCGAGCCAGCCGCGGGGAACACGGCGTGCGATCAACGCCAGGAGCCACAGGACGTGGACGCGGTACCGATGCCGCTGGTCGATGTCGCTCGGCGCGAAGCCGTGCGCCGCGAACTCCCAAGCCACCTCGAACGCCTGGGTCAAGGCGTCCATGTCGGCGGGACCGGTCGCCGTCAGCCAGAGGGCGATCAGCGCGTGCGCTCCGGACACCGGTCGCGGCCGGCCGCCGACGTGGTGGAAGGTGAACACGGCGGCGCTGAGGTCATCGTGGAACGGATCGAGTGCGTGCAGGACGACTTCGTCGTCGGCCTCGCACTGGAACCGTCCTTGGTTGCGGAGGTAGCCGTAAGTGCCCTCGTACCAGCCCAGACCCTGGTACGGCTCGCCCGGCCGTTTCGGGTGGCCCGGCCAGTACCGGCCGTAGGTCCAATAGGTATCCGGGCTCCAGGTGCCCGCCGAATGGATCGGGACGACGTACGCCGTGCGGCGCTCGCCGCGCCAGTCTCGCTCCACCGTGAACCGGTGGATGAGCCCCTTCCAGCCCTCTCCGGGTAGCTGCGAACGCCACAGCAGCGTCAACCGGCGCCAGGCGTCGATCGGTTCGGCGGCACCGGGAAACAGATCGTCGACACAGAGCCGTCCGCTCACGAGGACGAGCAGGATGGTCAGGTTGACCGAATACGCCGCGTGCCGTTCCGGCTGCGTCGCCGGCCTCGGCCGGTAGCCGGCGAAGGCATCGCTGTGCCGGAGTTCGAGTGCCTGCCGCACCAGGGAAAGGAGCAGCTCCCGCAGCACCGCGCGATCGGCATCGGGGACAGCGGCCAGCCGCTCCCCGATGAACGAGACGGTGGTTTCGCGCATGACCAAGGGGGCGAACGAAAGCAGCGCGTACAGGAAGGAGTCTTCGAGTACTCCGGGGCGGCCCCGGTGGGCCATCGTCCGGGCCGCGGCGGTCAGGTCGCCCAGCTCTTCCGTGACGAGACGGCCGACCAGGTATTCCCCGAAAGTCGCGTGGAGGAACTCGTAGGTGCGCAGCCGCCGGTCGTCCTGGACGGCCTGGGTTTCGTGGATGAAGTAGAAGCGGCCGAACATCAGCTGGGCCGCGGTCAGCGCGGCCCGCAGGTCCGCGGTGGGCCGCTGCGGAGAGGTGAGCAACGCCGCGAGATCGGCGTCCAGCTCCGCCTCGGTGACCCACTGGCGGGTCCGGTTGAACATCGCGAACGCGGCGACCGACAACCGCAGCAGTTCTTGCTCGGTGGCCTGGCGGAACTCCGCGGGTGTCAGGCCACCTCCGGACTTGAGGACTTCCCTCGCGGCGAACCGGGCCAGCAGCTGTTCGTACAGCTCGGCCTGTCCGAGCGCGGCGTCGTGGTGCTGCAACGAGTTGTCGTCGGCGTCGTAGAGCGCCAGCATGAGCAGCATCAGCGGCTGGCCGGCGAGCTCGGCGTGCGGCGCCACCACGGCCGCGGTCAACGGGCACAGACCACTGTCGGAGAAGTAGGTGGCGTTGCCGCGGTTCCACACGTCGAGCCACTGCCCGACCTGGTCGGCGTCGAAGGGCTCCAGCCGCACGGCGATCATCTCGTAGGCGGGACGCGCGCGGTCGGCGACCGCCGTCCGGCTGGTCACGAGCACCACGACCGGCCGGCCGAGGGCCGCTTCCCGACGCTGGAACTCGGCCACCCGCTCCAAGTAGTCGGACTGGCTCGCGCCCGTGGCCTGGAGCAGTTCGTCGAAGCCGTCGAGGAGGATGACCGGGAGCGCGCCCGCGGCCTCGCGGGTCAACGCGGGCCAGGTGTGGTCCTCGCCGGTCGCGACCCGCACCGCGTCCTCGATGTGGCTCTGCAGGTCGGCTTCGACGCGCACCTCGCGGAGCACGACCCGCACCACGAGGTATTCGGCCGTCGCGAGCCGCGCCGCGAGTATCTGCGTGAGGATCGACTTCCCGGCGCCGGGCTGGCCGAGGACGAGCAGCGGAGCCCGGGTCGCCTGCGGCGCGGTCAGGTGGCCGACGAGGAACGCCGGGAGGTCGTCGCGCACGTCCCGCTGCAACCACCAGCGCTCGGACGCGACCGGATCGGAGGCACCGATTTCGGCGACGCGGAACCGTGGCGTCACGTAGGCGTCTGCCAGCGTGGGGATGTTCAGGCCGGCGGGGACGTCTCGGATCGAGATCATGGGCCGGTCGAGGGCACCGCGGTGGGCGAGCCGCAGCGGGTGCGCGCCTGGTGGCGCGCTCGCGAGTCCGGCGAGGGCGCGTTCCAGCCCCGCGAGACCGGCGCCGAGGTCGCGGACCGCCGCACGGGTCGCCTGGTGGTCCCGCAGACCGGCCCAGAACGCGAACTCGGGGAACTCGACGGCCAACCGCCGGTAGTGCGCTTCGTACCGGGTCACCGCATGGGCGTTCAGCTCGGCGAGCCGGCGCTCGAACCGCCCGCGGCCGGTCTCGTCCAGGAGCTCCCAGCCGGCCAGCCCGGTCAGGAAGTCCCGGGTCCGCGCCGCCAGCTGCCGGTAATAACGGTCCAAGCTCCGGAGCACGTCTTCATACGGCTGGTGCGGCGCGGGGATCGGGATGTCGTCCTCCACCACCGCGGCGAGCAGGCGATCCAACCGCCTGGCCGTGTGCGGGCTGTGGAGCGCCACCCGCAGCTGGTCGGCGCGGTCGAGCCGGAGGTCACGCAGTTCCGGAGGAAGCTTGATCTCCGACAGCACCTCGAAGAAGGACGCGAGCACCGCGACCGCGTGCGCCGCGGTCAGCCGATGAGTGCGATCGGCCCGGCTCAGGCCGCTCAGCCGATCCCGCAGGCCCGAAGCCAGAACGCCGGTCAACCGGGCGAACTCGGCCTTCGGATCGAAGAGGCCGAGCGCGAAGTCCGCGCCCGCGGCTGCCGCGGCCAGGAGCACTCCGCCGGCGAGCTTGTCGAGCGCGGCGACCGTCCGGTTGTCAGCGCCGCCCAGGAGGCGAACAGCGTCGCGAAAACACAGGCCTCGTGCCATCGTCCCCCCTCGGTGTCGAACCAGGAGATCGCCGGTGGGTGCCGCGCCGCAACGCGCCCGCTCGACGGTCACCCGAACGCCGCGCGGGGAATGGTGCCGGGCTGTGCGGACGGTCAGCACCGCACTTCAGCCGGTGAAAGCGGAACACCCGGTCGGCCCGGCGGGTTAGGTTGGGGCATGAGCGTTGATCTGGAGCAGGTTCGCACGCTGTCGCTGCGGGAAAATGGCCTGGCCACCGTTGCCACGACGCGGGGCGATGGCACCGTTCACTCCTCCGTTGTCAACGCCGGTGTCTTCGATGACCCGGTGACCGGTGCTCCGGGCGTCGCCTACGTCGCGGTCGGCAAGGCGCACAAGCTCCTGTTGCTGCGGCGGGCCGGGCATGCCACCGTGACCTTCCGCCGCGGCTGGAACTGGGTCTCCGTCACCGGTGCCACCCACCTCGTCGGGCCGGACGACCCCGACCCCGCCTTCGACCCCGCCGGCCTGTCGAAGCTCCTGCGTGACGTCTTCGTCGCCGCCACCGGTACCCACGACGACTGGGACGAGTACGACCGCGTGATGGCCGACGAGCGGCGGGTCGCGGTGTTCGTGACGGCCGACCGGATCATCGGCAACCCCTGACCCGCCCGGACCCAGGAGCCGACCCGTTGTCCGAGTCCCCCGCCCGCGTCACGACGCCCGTCAAGGTCCTGGTCGGCGTGCTTCTTGTCGCCGACGCCGGCTTCGGCGCCGCACTCGTCTCCGGTCTGGTGCGCGGCCTCTCGCCGTGGCTGATCGGTGGCGCCTACGCCGCGACCGTGCTCCTCGCCGTCGTGGCCTTCCAGCTCTCGCGCGCCCGCAGGCTCAAGCGCGGCCTCGCCGGCCTGCAGGACCTCACCGTCGGCGACGAAGGCCTCCGCGTGCCCGCGGGCACGCTCAGCACGCGGCTGATCCCGTGGTCGCAGATCGCCGACGTCTCGACGCGCCGTTCGGCCCGCTTCGGCGACGGCTTCCTGCGCGACGCTCTCTGGGTCGACCTGGTCACCGGCGAAGGCGTCGAGAGCTCGGTGCAGCGCTACGCACCCCGCGGCCGCCTCGCCCCGGCGCCGCCCCAGCGACGCCAGTTCGACCAGACGGCGATCCTCGACCCGGCCCTGTTCGACGCGGTGGTCGACCGGCTGCGGAAGGAGCTGCGAAACCGGCAGCTGCACGCCCAGCTGCGCGGCACACCCCGCATCCGCTGAGCCGCCGCGGTCAGCCGAGCCGGCCCAGCAGCTCCCGCGGCACGATCCGCACCGGGAACGGCCGCTCGACTTCGAGCACCTCGTCGCCCGCCGCCTTGGCCACCTGCTGGTAGCACCCGTCCTCGTCCAGCTCGAACACGGTCAGCGAGGGATCCCCGGGATCGATCACCCAGTAGCTGGGGGTGCCGAGCCGCTCGTAGATCGCCTTCTTGGTGTTGAGGTCGTGGATCGCCGTGCTCGGCGAGAGCACTTCGACCGCGAGAACCGGCGGCACCGGGAGATCCTTCTCGGTGAAGTCTTCGTCCCGGCCGACCAGGACGTCGGGTTGCAGCTCGATCTTGTCACCGTGGTGCACCGCGAACGGCGCCCCGACGACCTCGAACTGGGGCGGGCACGAAGCCTCCAGGACGCCGTGAAGTCGGTAGGCGATCTTCTGGTGTCTCAGGCCGGGCGCAGGGCTCACGACGAGCACCCCGTCGATGAGCTCGTAGCGTCGGCTGTCATACGGGATCCCCTCGAGGTCGCGCACCGTCAAGGGGCCCGAATCGGTGGGATGCTCGCTGTCCGCCATGGCCGTCATGGTGCTCTCCTTTCGCTCTTCGCACCAGAGCGAACCAGACAGCACCGACAGAAACCGCGTCGAACACGGGTTCGGCGCCCACATTCACTCGGAGGCGTGGATATGGGCGCCACTGTCACATCAACGTGACACTTACTTCTTGTTCTTTCCCGAGTCCTCAGTGGACAGTGCGGCGACGAAGGCCTCCTGCGGGACCTCGACCCGGCCCACGGTCTTCATCCGCTTCTTGCCTTCCTTCTGCTTCTCCAGCAGCTTGCGCTTACGCGAAATGTCACCGCCGTAGCACTTGGCCAGAACGTCCTTGCGGATCGCGCGAATCGTTTCGCGGGCGATGATCCGGGCGCCGATGGCCGCCTGGATGGGCACCTCGAAGTTCTGCCGCGGGATCAGCTCGCGGAGGCGGTTCACCATGCGGTTGCCGTAGTTGTAGGCGTCGTCCTTGTGCACGATCGCGGAGAACGCGTCCACGCCCTCGCCCTGTAGCAGGATGTCCACCTTGACCAGGTCCGCCGCCTGCGTGCCGGCCTCTTCGTAGTCCAGCGACGCGTAACCGCGCGTACGCGACTTCAGCGTGTCGAAGAAGTCGAAGATGATTTCGCCCAGCGGCATGTTGTAGCGCAGCTCGACCCGGTCCTCGGACAGGTAGTCCATGCCGAGCAGCTGGCCGCGCTTGTTCTGGCACAGCTCCATGATCGTGCCGATGAACTCCGACGGCGCCAGGATGCTGACCTTGCTGACCGGCTCCAGCACCTTGTCGATCTTGCTCCCGGTCGGCCAGTCCGACGGGTTGGTGACGTGGATTTCCTTGCCGTCGTCCAGCACCACGTCGTAGACCACGTTGGGCGCGGTGGAAATCAGGTCGAGGCCGAACTCGCGCTCGAGCCGGTCGCGCGTGATCTCCAGGTGCAGCAGGCCGAGGAAGCCGCAGCGGAAGCCGAAGCCGAGCGCCACCGACGTCTCCGGCTCGTAGTCGAGCGCGGCGTCGTTCAGCTGGAGCTTGTCCAGGGCCTCGCGCAGCTCGGGGTAGTCGGAGCCGTCCACCGGATACAGTCCGGAGTAGACCATCGGCTTCGGTTCGCGGTAGCCCGCCAGCGCTTCCTTGGCGCCGTGGCGTTCCGACGTCACGGTGTCGCCGACCTTCGACTGCCGGACGTCCTTCACACCGGTGATCAGGTAGCCGACCTCGCCGACGCCGAGCCCCTTGCTGGCCTTCGGCTCCGGCGAGATGATGCCGACTTCCAGGAGCTCGTGGGTCGCGCCGGTGGACATCATCTTGATGCGCTCGCGCGGGGTGATCTTGCCGTCGACGACGCGGATGTAGGTGACGACGCCGCGGTAGGTGTCGTAGACCGAGTCGAAGATCATCGCGCGGGCGGGCGCGTCCGCGTCGCCCTGCGGCGCCGGGACCGACTTCACGACCTCGTCGAGCAGCGCGCCGACGCCCATGCCGGTCTTGGCCGAGACCCGCAGGACGTCGTCGGGCTCGCAGCCGATGATGTGGGCCAGCTCACCCGCGTACTTGTCGGGGTCGGCCGAGGGCAGGTCGATCTTGTTGAGCACCGGGATGATCTGGAGGTTGTTCTCCAGGGCGAGGTAGAGGTTGGCCAGCGTCTGGGCCTCGATGCCCTGCGCGGCGTCGACCAGCAGGACGGCGCCCTCACACGCCTCCAGCGCCCGGGAGACCTCGTAGGTGAAGTCGACGTGGCCGGGGGTGTCGATCATGTGCAGGACGTGGTCCTGCCCGTCGACCTTCCAGGGCAGCCGGACGTTCTGCGCCTTGATCGTGATCCCGCGCTCGCGCTCGATGTCCATCCGGTCGAGGTACTGCGCGCGCATGGCCCGCTCTTCCACGACGCCGGTGAGCTGCAGCATGCGGTCGGCCAGGGTGGACTTGCCGTGGTCGATGTGCGCGATGATGCAGAAGTTCCGGATGAGCTCCGGAGGCGTGAAGGTGGTGTCGGCGAACTTGTTGAGCGCTGTCACTCGAATGAGTCCTCGGAAAGTCGGGGATGGCCACCTCTATGCTCCCATGCCCCTCCGGGTGCCAGTGGGGGTCATCCCCGATGCGGGTGTTCGTGATCCGTGGTGCCCTCGAAGTATGAGCACATCGCACCAGCCGGCACCCCCTCCCCAGCCGGAGACCAGCGGCTTCGCCCGCGTTCTCGACCGTGCGTTCGGTCACCCCTCCGGTCCGCTCGGCCGCCTCGGCGGCTGGGTGATGGCGCGGGGCAACGCCGCGACCGAGCAGCGCATCGTCGACCTGGCCCGGATCGAGCCCGACGAGACCGTCCTGGTCGTCGGACCCGGCCCCGGCGTCGGCCTGGACGCCGCCGCGCGGCTGGCCGGGCGCGCCCTCGGCGTCGACCCCTCCCCCGAGATGCTCGGGCTCTGCCACGAGCGCTGCGGCGACCGCGCTGAGCTGCGGGAAGGGTCGGCGGCGCACACCGGCGAGCCCGACGGGTCCGTGGACGTCGTGCTGACCGTCAACAACGTCATGCTCTGGGACGACCGCGCGGCCGGGTTCGCCGAGCTGTTCCGGGTGTTGCGCCCCGGCGGTCGGCTGCTGCTGTCCGCGCACGAGAAGTGGCTGCCCGTGAGCAGGCACGTCCTGGCCGACGAAGCCGCCGGAGCGGGCTTCGCCGACCTGCAGACGTGGACCTGGGACCCGCCCGGCTTCGCCGCGCTGGCCGCGCAGCTGCGCGCCGTCAAGCCCGCCTAGCGGGTGTCCACGCGGATCGGGTGGCCCTCGGGCACCTCGACCAGCACGATGCGCGTGCCGTCCGGGTCGGCGATCCAGGCCTCGTCGAGGCCCCAGGGCTCGCGCTGGGCGTCGCGCACCGGCTCCAGGCCCTTCGCCTTCAGGTCGGCCATCGTGGCGGCCAGATCCCGGACCTGCAGCCAGAGCACCAGATCGGGCGACGAGCCCGTCTCGCCCCGGCCGGAGACCTCCAGGGAGCCGTGGCCGAGGAAGAACACCATGCCGCCGGGGAACTCGCGCTCCACGGCCAGGCCGAGGGTGTCGCGGTAGAACGCCGTCGTCGCGCCGGCGTCGCGCGGGCGGACGATCAGCCTGCTCTTCAGGACTTCCATCCGACCATCCCTACCGGACGCGCTCAGGCGGCCGCAATCGCGGCGATGCCCGACAGCACGATCACCGACCCGGCGAGCCGCCGCACGGCGTCGCGTTCGCCCAGCACCAGCCACGCGGCGAGGCCGCCGAGCACGATGCTCAGCTCGCGGGCGGGCGCGACCAGGCTGACCGGCGCCATCGTGAGGGCGAACAGCACGAGGATGTACGCGACCGGCGAAAGCACCGCGACGACCAGCACCTCGCGGCGCTGCTCGCGCCAGATCCGCGTCACCTCGGCGCGGCCGGCCAGTGCGCCGGGCACGAGCAGCACGCTCTGCAGGATCGAGCCGAGGCCGAAGTAGACGACCGGCGGCACGCCGAGACCGGTCACCGAGTGCGCGTCCCAGAGGGTGTAACCGGCGATGACGGCGCCGGTCAGCAGGCCGTAGAGGATGCCGGCCTTGACCGCGTGCGGGTCGCCGCCCTTGCGGCCGGTGCTGATCACCAGCACCCCGGCGACGACCAGGAAGGCGCCGAGCAGGCCGAGCCAGCCGGGCCGTTCGCCGAGCACGAGGACGGCGGCCAGCACCGACAACAGCGGCCCGGTGCCCCGCGCGACCGGGTAGACGACGGAGAGGTCGCCGACGCGGTACCCGTGCTGCAGCACGATGCCGTAGGCGATGTGCAGCACCGACGTGACCACGGCGGCCACCAGCCAGCTCCACTGTGGACGTTGCGGTTCGACGACCAGCAGCACGACCGTCACCGGCAGGAGGATGACCGCGGAAGCGGTGTAGTAGAGCCAGACGAACTGGGTGCCGCCGGAGGAGATCCGCTTGGCGGCCAGGTTCCACGCGGCGTGCACGACCGCGGCGACGAGGACGAAGGACAGGGCGGTGGTGTTCATGGGACCCTTCGGGTTTTCGCGCGCGCGAAAACCGGGTCCTCCAGGCTTTTGCCCCGTCAGATGAACGACCGGCCGTCCGGGCCCGCCGACGGTGCCGCTCGGACCAGACCCGCCGGTCCTGGTTGTGTACCGCGAGATGCCTGCGGACCGGCGACGGAACCCTAGGCACTACCGCGGCCCACCGTACTCCCGGTGCCGGACGTCCGCGGTCCGGCTGTTAAAGTTGCTTCTCGCTGCCCGTGCGGCATTCCGTCATGGAGGAAGCCCGCTCTCCGAGTGGGGCCAATTCAGCGCGGCGGCGAATCTCACCGAGTGAAAGAGGAGTTGCCCCTATGGCCAACATCAAGTCGCAGATCAAGCGCATCACGACGAACGAGAAGGCGCGTCTGCGCAACCAGGCGATCCGGTCCTCGGTGAAGACCGCGATCCGCAAGGTCCGCGAAGCCGCCGAGGCCGGCGACAAGGCCAAGGCCGTCGAGCTGCAGCGCGACGCCGCCCAGAAGCTGGACAAGGCCGTCTCGAAGGGCGTTCTCCACGCCAACCAGGCCGCCAACAAGAAGTCGGCGCTGGCGAAGCGCGTCAACGCGCTCTGAGCTGGTTGATTTCCGGCTGTTCGATTTCCCAGAAAGCCCCGGCTTCGGCCGGGGCTTTCTTCATGTCCGGGATCAGCGCTCGCCCTTGGCGGCCGCCACCTGGAGGACCGCGCGCTCCAGCGCGTAGCCCGGGTCGGCCGCCACGCCCTTGACCTCGGCGTTCAGCCTCGCCACCACGCGCATCGCCGTCGCCAGGCCGTCCTGGTTCCAGCCGCGGACCTGGCCCTGCGCCTTGCGGATCTTCCACGGCGGCATGCCCAGCTCGCCCGCCAGCTGGTTCGGGTTGCCCCGGCCCGCGCCGGAGACCCGCGCGATCGTGCGGACCGCGTCGGCCAGTGCGTCCGCGACCAGGACGTGCGGGACGCCCAGCTGCATCGCCCAGCGCAGCGACTCCAGTGCCGCCGAGCGATCGCCGCTCACGGCCTTCTCCGCGACCGCGAACCCGGTCACGTCCGCGCGCCCGCGGTGGTAGCGGCGGACCGCTTCGGCGTCGACGGACCCACCGGCGTCCGCCACCAGCTGCGTCGCCGCCGAGGAGAGTTCCCGCAGGTCGGAGCCGACGGCGTCGATCAGCGCGGCGACTCCGGCCGGGTCGATCTTGCCGCCCGCACGGCGCACCTCGTGCCGCACGAACTGCTCGCGCTCGGCCGGCTTGGTCATCTTCGGGCACTCCGTGACCTCGGCGCCGGCCTTCTTCAGCACCGCCGGGAGCGTCTTGCCCGCCTTGCTGCGCCCGCCGCCGGTGTGCACGACGACCAGCACGACGCCGTCCGCCGGGTCCTTCAGGTAGGACGCCACGGCGTCGGCCAGCTCCTGCGAGATGTCCTGCCCCGACTCCAGGACGATCACGCGACCCTCGCTGAACAGCGACGGGCTGACGAGTTCGGCCAGCTCGGGGGCTGTGAGATCGGACACCCGGACCCGGGTCAGCTCGGCCGTGGCGTCGAGCGCGCGCGCCGCGGCGAGCGTCTCGCGGACGGCGCGCTCGATCAGCAGTTCTTCCTCACCCAGGACCAGGTGCAGCGGGGCCGGGGCGGTGGCTTGGGCGGTCACGGGAGGATCCTCTCACTTGCGGTGTCGTGCGCCCGCTCCGGTGATGTCGAGCGGCCGGCATGGCACGGCCCGAGCGCCATGTCGTACGGTGTCCTCGAGGCGGCGCGCAGTTTGGCGCGCACCGACAACCGAATACCGCTCATCCAGAGGGGCAGAGGGAACGGCCCGACGAAGCCCCGGCAACCGGCGTACAGCCCGTCATCCCGCATTCGCGGGGTAGCTGACGACCACGGTGCCAATTCCGGCCCGCTTCGGCGGGGCAGATGAGGAAGGAACCTCGCGATGACCGCCACCCTCGGAACGACCTCCACCACGAAGACCCCGGATCTCGGTCCCGCCGTCGAGCTGGTGTCGAAGGAAGAGGGCCACCGGCAGCCGCTCGCGCCGGAGTTCGTCTCCGCCGAGGACTTTTCGCCGCTCGAGGTCGCTTACGACTTCGGCCGCGTCCGCCGCGAAGACATCGAAGCCGGCCCCAAGAACATCTGGCGCTACAAGAAGCTCCTTCCGGTTCCGTCGAACATCGAAGAGATCCCGAACACCGAGCCCGGCGCGACCCGGCTGATCCGCGCCGACCGCCTGGCCAAGGAGCTCGGCCTCAAGCGCCTGTGGGTCAAGGACGACACCGGCAACCCGACGCACTCGTTCAAGGACCGCGTCGTCGCCGTCGCGCTGGCCGCGGCCCGCGAGTTCGGCTTCGAGGTGCTCGCCTGTCCGTCGACCGGCAACCTGGCCAACGCGACGGCCGCCGCCGCGGCCCGCGCCGGCTGGCGGTCGGTCGTGCTGATCCCGAAGACCCTCGAGCGCGCCAAGATCCTCACCACCGCGGTCTACGACGGCGACCTGATCGCCGTCGACGGCAACTACGACGACGTCAACCGCCTCGCCACCGAGCTCGCCGGCGAGCACCCGAAGTGGGCGTTCGTGAACGTGAACGTCCGGCCGTACTACTCGGAAGGCTCGAAGACGCTGGCCTTCGAGGTCGCCGAGCAGCTGGGCTGGCGCATCCCGCCGCAGATCGTCGTGCCGATCGCCTCCGGTTCGCAGCTGACCAAGGTGGACAAGGGTTTCCGCGAGCTGGGCCAGCTCGGTCTCGTGGACGCCAGCCCGTACAAGGTGTTCGGCGCGCAGGCGACCGGCTGCTCGCCGGTGTCGGCCGCCTTCCGCGCCGGCCAGGACGTGGTCCAGCCCGTGAAGCCGGACACGATCGCCAAGTCGCTGGCGATCGGCAACCCGGCCGACGGCCCCTACGTGCTCGACATCGTCAACCGCACCGGCGGCGCGATCGAGGACGTCACCGACGAAGAGGTCGTCGAAGGCATCCGGCTGCTGGCCCGCACCGAAGGCATCTTCACCGAGACCGCCGGCGGGGTCACCGTCGCGACGGCGAAGAAGCTGATCGAGACGGGCAAGCTGGACCCGGACGCCGAGACGGTCCTCCTGATCACCGGCGACGGCCTCAAGACCCTCGACGCGGTCGAGAACCACATCGGCCCGAAGGCGACCGTGGCGGCTTCCGCCAAGGCCGTGAACGAGGCGCTCGGCTACTGACGCTCACCGCCGGGGCGGGCCACGCGGCTCGCCCCGGCGCGCTACCGCCGGCCCGGCCGGGTCGCCGACCACGGCCGTATCACCATCCACATCGGTCCGGGTCACCAATGCTCCCAACGCTTTCAGGCTGTCCATTGTGGACTTGTTCGGGTGCCCGTAGGTGTTGCCGGCGCCCACGCTGACCAACGCCACCCGCGGCGCCACCGCCGCGAGGAACGACGGCAGCGAGTAACGCGAACCGTGGTGAGGAACCTTCAACACCTCCGCCTTCAGGTCGTCGCCGTCGGCCAGCAGGTCGGCCTGGGCCGCCAGCTCGACGTCACCGGTCAGGAGTACCCGGCCGGCCGGGCTTCGCGCTCGCAAGACCACCGAGCTGTTGTTGATCGTCGTGCCGTCCTGCTGCCCGGCCGAGCGCTCCGGCACGTAGCGCGGGCCGAGCACGTCGAGCGACAGCCCGGGCCACGCCAGCCGCTCCCCCGGGCTCAGCTCCACCAGCGGCACGCCCTGCCGCTTCGCCTCCGCGGCGACCTGCCGCCACGCCCACTCCGGCGCCCGCCCCGGGCCGACGGCGATCCCGCCGACCGCCCGGCCGTCGAAGACCGACGCCAGCCCGCCGATGTGGTCGGCGTGCAGGTGGCTCAGCACCAGCAGCGGGATCCGGTCGACCGCCAGCCGGTGCAGGCACTCGTCCACCGGCCCCGGCTCGGGTCCGGTGTCCACGACGACCGCGCGTCCCGGCTCGGCGGTCGCCAGCACGACCGCGTCGCCCTGCCCGACGTCGCACTCGACCATCGCCCAGTTCCGCGGTGGCCACGCCGGCGCGAGCACCCGGACCGGCACGAAGATCAGCAGCGCGCCGACGACCAGCACCGCCAGCACCAGCCGCACCCGCCGGCGCCGGGCGGCCAGCACCAGCACCACCAGGACCGCGGCGGCTAGCAGCCCACCCGACCAGCCGCCGGGCCAGGCGACAACCGCGCCGGGAGCCCGCGCGCCCTGACGCGCCACGGTGATCAGCCACCGGGCCTCCGGGTCGGCCAGGTGCACCAGGACCTTCCCGGCGCCCGGCCACCAGGGACCGAGCACCGTCGCCAGCAGGCCGAGCACCGTCACCGGAGCCACCACGGGCGCGGCGAGGACGTTGGCCAGCACCGAAACCAGGCTCACCGACCCCGCCATGCCCGCGATGACCGGCGCCGTCACGAGGAAGGCGGCCAGCGGAATCGCCAGCCCGTCGGCGAACCCCGGCGGGACGCCGCGACGGGCCAGCGCAGCGGCCCAGCGTGGCGCGACGAGCACCAGCCCGGCCGTGGCGAACACCGACAACGCGAACCCGAAGTCCGTCGCCATCGCCGGATCCGTCACCACCAGCACGCACACCGCGAACGCCAGCGCGGGCAACGCCGAGCCTCGCTTGCCCAGCGCCAGAGCCAGCAACGCGACCGCCGCCATCACCCCGGCCCGCAGCACGCTGGGCTCCGGCCCGACCAGCACGAGGAAGCCGGCCAGGCACGCGCCGGCCGCCACCGCCGACAGCCGTGGCCCGAGCCGCAGGAAGCGCAGCAGGAGCAGCACCGCGCCACACGCCACGGCGAGGTTTCCCCCGCTGACCGCGGTCAAGTGGGCGAGCCCGGCGGTGACGAACTCCTGCTCGACCCGCGGCGACAACCCGCTCGTGTCGCCCAAGACCAGCCCAGGCAGCAGGCCGCCGGGTTCCTCGGGCAGGACCTGGCACAGGTCGTGGAGTCCGGCGCGCAGCCCGGCCGCGGTCCGCTGCCACCACGGCGCCGGCCCGAGGTCGCCCGGCGGGCCGCGCACGGACAGCACCGCGACGGTCAGGTCCGAGCCGCGTGGCGCCATCAGCAGGCCGCTCGCCGTCACGTCCTGGCCCGGCAGCAATGACGCCCACTGCGCGACCGGCGCCAGGAGCAGGACGCGTCCGGACGACGTGACCGGCCGGCCGTCGACCGACGCCGTGCGGACGTCGGCGGTCAGCACCACCGACCGGGCACCGGCCTGCTGATCGGCATAACCCGCGCCGCGCACGGGCTTCGGACGCTCGGCGACGACGACCCGCACCGACGCGGGGAGCCCGTCGGCCGAAGCCGCGCGGAGGTCGTCGCGTTGCGCGTCCCGGATTCGCCAGGCGACCGGGCCGGCGGCGGCGAGTCCGAGCACCAGCAGGGCCGCGGCCGCGCCGAGCGCCCGGGGACGCCCTCGCGCCCGCCAGAGCACCAGTCCGGCGAGCACCGCCGAGGCGAGGCCGACGGCGACGGCCGTCCACCAGCCCAGCAGCAGGCCGCCGAGTGCGGCGAGCCAGCACGCCAGCGCCGCCGGGACGAGCCGCAGGTCCTGCCGGGTGTCGGTCGTGGGGAGGGTGCTCATCCGACCGTCACCTGCTCGCGCAGCTTTTCGAACTTGCTCTCCCCGATGCCGGAGACGTCGCGCAGTTGCTCGACCTTCGCGAAGCCGCCGTGCTCGGTGCGCCACTGGACGATCCGCTGGGCCGTCACCTCGCCGACGCCGGGCAGTGTGTCCAGCTGGTCGGCGCTCGCCGCGTTGAGATCGACCTTGGCGGCCGCCGGAGCACCGGCGGCCACGGCGGCGGGTGGTGCCGGGATCCCGACCGCGAGCTGCTCCCCGTCGGTCACCCGGCGGGCGAGGTTGAGCGCGCTCAGGTCCGCGCCGGGCTCGGCGCCGCCCGCGGCCCGCAGGACGTCCGCGACGCGGGCGCCCTGGACCACGGTGACGAGGCCGGGCGACCGGACGCGGCCGATCACGCTGATGACGAGACCGGCCTGGGGCGCCGCCCGGGCCGGCACTTCGCTCGCCGGTTTCGCGCTGGGCAGCGACGGTGGTGGCTCGGGTACCGGCGGGCCGCCGAAGAGCGCGACCGCACCGAGGACGATCACCACGACCGAGACGAGGACGCCGGCGAACGCCCACCGGCGGCGGCCGGCCCCGGCTGCTCCACCGGGCAGCCAGCGCCGGACCAGCCGGCCGCCGGGCCCGACCGTGCTCGCGTCGGGCGAGAACTGGTCGGCCAGCCAGGCGAGCCGGTCGTTGACGGGAGGGCCCGGATCCCGGGCGGGCTGCTCGAACACACGATCGACGTTAGGGCTCGCGGGGCGGCGTCCGACAGGGGTGCCGCCGCGTCCTGTGGACAACCGGGGTGCTGTGGACGGATCCACCCCGCCCGGGCCGGAACGGCCGTTTCCGTCGTACCCGGGTGGCATGCTGGAGGGTTCGGCGCGCCGGCGCCGGTGGTGGGCCGCGCGCGTGACCGAAGAGGACGAGCGGAAAGGGCCCGTCGCGGGGAAGGTGCCCGTCAGCGCATCCGGCCGGCGTCTCCGGTCACCGCACTAGCCGCGGGACGGGACCGTCCGCTGGACGACCACGCCGAGCACCCCCGGCCCGGTGTGGGCCCCGATCACCGCGCCCAGCTCGGAAACCACGCAGCCCGCCGACCGCGGCACGGCCTCTTCCAGCCGGTTCGCCAGCTCGACCGCCCGCTCCGGCGACGCGAGGTGGTGGACCGCCAGCTCGACGTCGTCGTCCCGCGCGGCCTGGGCGGCGAGCTCGACCAGCCGCGCGAGCGCCCGGTTCATGGTGCGGACCTTCTCCAGCGGCAGGATCCGGCCTTCGGACATGTGCAGCACCGGCTTCACCGCCAGCGCCGTGCCGAGCAGCGCGGCCGCCGGGCCGATCCGGCCGCCGCGACGCAGGTGGTCGAGCGTCTCGACGACGAACAACGTCGACGAACAGGCCGCCGCGGTCACCGCCGCGGCCTCGACTTCGGCCGCCGAAGCCCCGGTGGCCGCGGCGGCCGCGGCGTGCAGCGCGGCGAACCCGAGCCCCATCGCGGTGGTGCGCGAGTCGACCACGCGGACCCGATCCGGCCCGACCTCCTGCGCCGCCAGCACCGCCGCTTCCCAGGTGCCCGACAGCTCACGCGAGAGGTGCACCGAAACGATCGAGTCCGCGCCGCCGTCGAACGCGGCGCGATACTCCGCGACGAACTCCGTGGGCGTGGGCCGGGACGTCGTGACGATCTTGCGCTGGCTCATCGCCTCGGCGACCGCCGCCGGGCCGGTCTCGACGCCGTCGAGGGAGACCACGCCGTCGACCAGGACGTGCAGCGGCACCACCCGGACCGCGTGCCGTTCGGCGAAGCCCTCCGGCAGGTGGGCGGTGGAATCCGTGACTACGGCGACCGACACGCCGTCAGCCTACGTGGCCGGGGGTCAGCACCGGCGCCATCAACACGGACATCGCGTCGCCCACCGCGGCGTGACCCTTCCAGCCCCAGTGCATGCCGTCGGGGTTCCCCTCGCCGCTCAGGACGTGCTCTCCGACAACGGCTTCGAGGTCCAGCAACGGAATTCCCGCTCGCGCCCCCCAGGCCTTCATCGCGGCCTCCGCGGCCGGACGCGCGGTGTGCACGCCGCCGTAGGCCGCCGCCCGGTGCACCGAGGGCAGCATGCTGAAGATCGGCAGCTCGGGCCGCAGAACGCGCAACGCACCCACCGCCGTGTCGAGGTACTGCACGGTGAGCTTGGCCGGCAACACCGTGGGACGGCCGCGGAGCGCGACCGACAACCGCGGCTGTGCGGCGAGATAAGCCTTGCGCACCACGCGCCGGACCGGGTCGGGCCGCAGGTACTTCAGCCCCGTGCGCAAGTAGGTCGGCAACGGCGAAGGCAGCGTGTCCATGCTGCCGACCGCCAGCACGACCGCGTCGACGTGGTGCAGATCGGCCCACACGCGCGGGTCGCCGGTCAGCGACCACCAGGCGTCGCGGGCGGTCCAGCCGATCCCGGCGACCAGGTCGGCGGTGCCGCCGAGGGCCGCGGCGGCGACGTTGGGCCACAGCCGCGGTTCGTCCGCGGCGCAGGGTCCTTCGGGACCGTGAAAGCTCAGCGAATCGCCGAACACGAGCAGGCGCGGCCCCATCGGCTAGCCGTGCATCCCCGCGTTGTAGGCCTGCAGCCGCCACTTCCCGTCGCGCGCGCCCAGTTCGACCCAGTGGCAGTTCGAGATCCCGCCCAGCGACGGCCAGGTCTCCACCGGCAGGTTCAGCAGCCGCGCGGTGAGCGCGGTGATCAGGCCGCCGTGCGCGGCCAGCAGCACGGTGTCGCCCACCGAAGAGTTGGCCTGCTGCAGGTCGGTGACGACTTCGCTCGCGCGGTCGGCGACGTCGAGGCGGTTCTCGCCGCCGGGAGGCGCCCAGGTCGCGTCCTTGCGCCAGCGGTCGCGCTCACCGGGGTAGGCCGCGTCGACCTCCGCGCCGGTGAGCCCCTGCCATTCGCCGAGGTGCGTCTCGCGCAGGCGCTTGTCGATCCGCAGCGGGACGCCGATCGCGTCGGTGAGCACGGTGGCCGTGTCGGTGGCGCGGCGCAGGTCGGACGCGATGACGAGGTCCGGGGAGAACCGGGCCAGCGCGGGGACCGCGAACCGGGCCTGGTTCCAGCCGACCGGCGTCAGCGCCGAGTCGAGGTGACCCTGCATCCGCCCGGCGGCGTTGTAGTCCGTCTCGCCGTGGCGCCAGAGCACGAGCCGCCGCGGGCTCACGGGACGTCCGGGTCCTCGTCGGCGGGCACCTCTTCGAGACCGGCCACCTCGATGCGCGGGCAGTCCTTCCACAGCCGCTCGAGGCCGTAGAACGAGCGCTCCTCGACGTGCTGGACGTGCACGACGACGTCGACGTAGTCGAGCAGGACCCAGCGGCCCTCGCGGGCGCCTTCGCGGCGGACCGGCTTGTGGCCGCTCTCCCGCAGCTTCTCTTCGACGTTGTCGACGATCGCGCCGACCAGGCGCTCGTTGGACGCGGAGGCGAGGACGAAGGCGTCGGTGATGACGAGCTGCTCGGACACGTCCAGCACGACTACGTCGCTGGCCTTCTTGTCCGCCGCCGCGTGTGCGGCCGCTACGGCCAGCTCTCGTGCCTCGGACGTGGCTGCCACGGTGCTCCTTCACAGATCGGGTTCGCCCGAGAAGAGTACCCGCCGCGACCAGGAGCGCTTCAGTCGCTCTTCCGGTAGAGATCCTTCTTCGCGATGTAGCGGACGACGCCGTCGGGGACGAGGTACCAGACCGGCTCCCCGCGCTCGACGCGGTCGCGGCAGCCGGTCGAGGAGATCGCCATCGCGGTGACCTCGACGAGGCTCACCTTGCCGCTGGGCAGGTGGTGCGAATTGAGCCGGTAGCCGGGCCGCGTGACGCCGATGAAGTGCGCGAAGTCGAACAGCTCGTCGGCCTTGTGCCAGGTCAGGATCTGCTCGAGCGCGTCGGCGCCGGTGATGAAGTAGAGCTGGTCTTCGGGGTACTCGGCGTGCAGGTCGCGCAGGGTGTCGACGGTGTAGGTCTGGCCGGCGCGGTCGATGTCGACGCGGCTGACCGAGAAGACCGGGTTGGACGCGGTCGCGATGACCGTCATCAGGTAGCGGTCCTCGGCCTTGGTCACCTGGCGGGCGGTCTTCTGCCACGGCTGCCCGGTGGGGACGAAGATCACTTCGTCGAGCCCGAACCGGGACTGCACCTCGCTCGCCGCGACGAGGTGGCCGTGGTGCACGGGGTCGAACGTGCCGCCCATGACCCCGATCCGCCGTGGTGACATGACTCGGGAGCCTATACATCGCGCGCGCGAGGCGTCGGGTGCTGTTCACCACCTCGCCCGACCCGGGCAATGTCTGTGATTCAGGTCACATAACCACCCGTATTCGTCACGAACGGTCCGTTCGCGACGCCGCCGATTCCCGGTTCGTCGGTGCCATGGGGTAGACGTGGGGACGTGGACACGACCAGCACCACCCCAGCCCTCCGCGACCGCGCCGAGACCCTCCTCCGGGCCCTGGCCGGTGACTCGGCGAAGCTGCGCGAAGACCAGTGGACGGCCATCGAGGCCCTGGTCGCGCAGCGGCGTCGCGCACTGGTCGTGCAGCGCACCGGCTGGGGCAAGTCGGCGGTGTACTTCCTGGCCACGGCGCTGCTGCGGGAACAGGGCAGCGGGCCGACGGTCATCGTCTCGCCCCTGCTCGCCCTGATGCGCAACCAGATCTCGGCGGCGGCCCGCGCCGGGATCCACGCGGCGACCATGAACTCCGCGAACCCGCAGGAGTGGGACCAGGTGCAGGCCTCGGTCGCGGCCGGCGAGATCGACGTCCTCCTGGTCAGCCCCGAACGGCTGAACAACCCGGACTTCCGCGACAACGTCCTGCCGAAGCTGACCGCGAGCACCGGGCTGCTGGTGGTCGATGAGGCGCACTGCATCTCCGACTGGGGGCACGACTTCCGGCCGGACTACCGGCGCCTGCGCACGCTGCTGGGCGACCTGCCCGACGGCGTGCCGGTGCTGGCGACCACGGCGACGGCGAACGACCGCGTCGTCACCGACGTCGCCGAGCAGCTGGGCCTCGGCACGGGCACCGACACGCTGGTGCTGCGCGGCACCCTCGACCGGGAGAGCCTCCGGTTGTCGGTGTGCCGGCTGCCGACGTCGCAGGCGCGGCTGGCCTGGCTCGCCGAGCACCTGGCCGAGCTGCCCGGGTCGGGGATCATCTACACGCTGACGGTGGCGGCGGCGCACGACGTCGCGTCGCTGCTGAAGGACCGCGGCTACCCGGTGGCGGCCTACACCGGCAAGACCGACCCGGCCGACCGGCAGGCGGCCGAGGACGACCTGCTCGGCAACCGGGTCAAGGCCCTGGTCGCGACGTCCGCGCTGGGCATGGGGTTCGACAAGCCGGACCTCGGGTTCGTCGTGCACCTCGGGGCGCCGTCGTCGCCGATCGCGTACTACCAGCAGGTCGGCCGTGCCGGGCGTGGCGTCGAACGCGCCGAGGTCGTGCTGCTGCCGGGCGAGGAGGACAAGGCGATCTGGGCGTACTTCGGGTCGCTCGCCTTCCCCGACGAGCTGCGGGTCACCCAGGTGCTGAACACGCTCTCCTACGCCGACCGTCCCCTTTCGACGGCCGCGCTCGAGCCGTCGGTGGAGCTTTCCCGGTCACGGCTGGAAATGGTGCTCAAGGTCCTGGACGTCGACGGCGCGGTGCGGCGCGTGAAGGGCGGCTGGACGAGCACGGGCGAGAACTGGGAGTACGACCGCGGGCGGTACCGGCGGGTCGCGGAGGCCCGGCAGCGCGAGCAGGACGCGATGCTCGGGTACCTGGCGGCCGACGGCTGCCGGATGGAGTACCTGCGGCGCCAGCTCGACGACCCCGAGGCGGCGCCGTGCGGCCGGTGCGACAACTGCACCGGCAAGTACTGGGACACGACGGTGGCCGACGACGTCGCCGAGGCGACCCGGGAACGGCTGCAGCGTCCCGGCGTCGAGGTCGCGCCCCGGAAGCAGTGGCCCACCGGGATGTCCTCTTTGGACGTTCCGGTGTCCGGCCGGATCTCGGCCGACGACCAGGCTGAGCCGGGCCAGGTGCTCGGGCGGCTCACCGACGTCGGGTGGGGCAACCGGCTGCGGGAGCTCGTCGGCGCGTCGGCGCAGGACACTGACGTTCCCGAATCGGTGTTCAAGGCCTGCGTCCAGGTGCTCGCCGGGTGGCAGTGGACGGAACGGCCGGTCGCGGTGATCGCCGTCCCGTCGGAGACACGGCCGCAGCTCGTCTACAGCCTGGCGACGCGGCTGGCCGAGGTCGGCAGGCTGGACTTCCTGGGCGCGCTCGACGCGGACGGGCCGCCGCCACGTCAGGCCAACAGCGCGCAACGGCTGGCCGACCTGTGGCGGCGGATGAGCATGCCGGCCGACCTCGCGGCGACGTTGCCGGCCGGGCCGGTCCTGCTGGTGGACGACGTCATCGACACCGGCTGGACGATGACACTGGCCGCGCGGCTGCTGCGGCGGGCCGGGGCGCCCGCGGTGCTGCCGTTCGCACTGGCGAGCACCGCCTGAGGAGGCCGACAGGAAACGGAGCAGTCGGGATCTTTCGCACCGCGAACGAATGTGGCAAAGTCCCGTCCACCTTCGGGGGACGTGGAGGCTGCCATGACCGTGCAGGTCCGGCACCGGCTGCCGGTGCGCAAGCTGTTCGCGGCGAGCGCAGGCAACGCGCTGGAATGGTTCGACTGGACGATCTACGCGACGTTCAGCATCTACTTCGCCGGCGCGTTCTTCCCGGCCGGGAACGACACCCTGGCCCTGATCAACACGTTCGCCACCTACGCGCTCGCGTTCTTCTTCCGCCCGCTCGGCGGAGTCCTGCTCGGACGCTTCGCGGACACGCGCGGCCGCAAGCCCGCCATGATCCTCACCATCCTGCTCATGGCGGGCGGCTCGGTCGCGATCGGGCTGCTGCCGACGTTCTCGCAGGTCGGCTGGCTGGCGCCGATCCTGCTGCTGCTCGCCCGCATCGCGCAGGGGCTGTCGCTCGGCGGTGAGGTGTCGAACGCGTCGGCCTACCTCGGCGAGATCGCACCGCCGGAACGCCGGGGCCGCTACTCGGCGTTCTTCTACATCTCGACCGGGACGGCCGTGCTGATCGCGACCGTGCTCGGGTTCGTCCTGGCCCGCGCGCTGGACAAGGCGCAGCTCGCGTCCTGGGGCTGGCGGCTGCCGTTCCTGCTCGGCGGCGTCTTCGGCGCGGTCGGGCTGTGGCTGCGCCGCAGCCTGGCCGAGACCGAACTGTTCGAGCAGACGAAGGCCAAGGCGCGGAAACTCGAACGGCCACTGCTGACGACGTTGACGCACCACCCCAAGGCCGTCGGCAGGCTCGTGGGCTTCACGATGCTCTCGACCCTCTGCTACTACACGTTCTTCAGCGCGCTCACGTCGTTCGCGGTGAAGAACCGGCACGCCGACGCGGACGCCGTGTTCTTCGCACTGTCCGTCGGCACGGCGCTGTTCATCGCCCTGCAGTACCCGATGGGCGCGCTCGCGGACCGGGTCGGGCGGAAGCCGCAGCTGCTCGTCTGGTCGGGGGCGACCGCGGTCGTCGTCGTGCCGCTGTCCACGTTGATCGGGCCGGGCATCGGCGGCCTGCTCGTCGTGTTCTGCGTCGGGCTCGGGCTGTACACGGCGATGACGTCGATCGCGCCGGCGATCATGAGCGAGCTGTTCCCGACCGAACTGCGCGGGCTGGGGATCGGCGCCTGGTACAACCTGACCGTCGCGATCTTCGGCGGCACCGCCCCGCTGCTCATCACCGTCTTCGGCACGATCTCGCCGACGCTCTACTTCTGGTACGTCGCGGCCGGCGCGGCGATCGCGTTCGCCGTCATCCTCACGCTGCCCGAGACCAAGGGCAGCGAGCTGCGGTAAACCCTTCGTCACCGGCCGGTCACGCTCGCTACGCTGCGCACTCCGAAGCCGAGCCGAAGGAGGGACACCGTGCAGCACGCCGACGTTACCGAGGAGCTGGCGCGCCGCGTGGTGGCCGCCGCCGGCAAGGCACTGGACGTCGAGCTGACGCCGGAGCAGGCGCTGATCCAGGCGTCGCCGCGCGAGGGCGTCGACTACCAGGGCAACCTCGCGATGAGCCTGGGCAAGCGGCTCGGCCGTCCGCCACGCGAGGTCGCGACGCTGATCGCGGGTGCGCTGGAACTGGACGGAATCGCCGACCCACCCGAAGTCGCCGGGCCGGGGTTCCTGAACTTCGTGCTGCGCAAGGAATGGCTGGAGACGCGCACCGCCGCGCTGCTCGGCGATCCGCGGCTCGGCGTGCCCGAAACGACTGCGCCACGGCGGATCGCGCTGGACTACAGCAGCCCGAACGTCGCGAAGGAGATGCACGTCGGGCACCTGCGCACGACGGTGATCGGCGACGCGCTCGCGCGCCTGCTGCGGTTCGCCGGCCACGAAGTGCTGCCGCACAACCACCTCGGCGACTGGGGCACGCCGTTCGGCATGCTCATCGAGCACCTCCTCGACGTCCCGGCCGGGCATCGCGCCATCGCCGACCTCGACGCGTTCTACCGCGAAGCACGGCAGAAGTTCGACGGCGACGAAGCGTTCGCGACGCGGGCACGCGAGCGCGTCGTGCAGTTGCAGAGCGGCGACGAAGAAACCCTGGCCGTCTGGCGGGAGCTCGTCGCGGAATCGACGCGGCACTTCGACGAGGTGTACGCGTTGCTCGGCATCACGTTGACCGACCAGGACATCTACGGCGAGAGCTTCTACAACCCGTACCTCGCGACGGTGGTCGACGACCTCGAGCAGGCCGGGCTGACCGAGATCAGCGACGGCGCGGTCTGCGTGTTCCCCGACGGCTTCCGCAACCGCGAGGGCGACCGGCTGCCGCTGATCGTCCGCAAGCGCGACGGCGGCTACGGGTACGCCGCGACCGACCTGGCCACCCTCCGGTACTGGACGGCCGAGCGCGGCGCGACGGACCTCCTCTACGTCGTCGGGACGCCGCAGGCGCAGCACTTCGCGATGCTGTTCGCCGTCTGCCGCGCGGCCGGCTGGCTGACCGGGCACGCCGAGCACATCGGCTTCGGCACGGTGCTGGGCGCGGACGGCAAAACCATCCGGACCCGCTCCGGCGACACGGTCAAGCTGGCCGACCTGCTCACCGAAGCCGTGACGCAGGCCGCCGCGGTCGTCGCCGAACGCAGTGAGCTGGACGCGGCGGGGCAAGCCGCAGTCGCGCGTGCGGTCGGCATCGGCGCGGTCAAGTACGCCGACCTGTCCGGCGACCGCGAACGCGACTACGTCTTCGCCTGGGACCGGATGCTCGCCAAGGAGGGCAACACCTCGGTGTACCTCCAGTACGCGCACGCGCGGACGCGGTCGATCCTGCGGAAGGCGGGCGGGCTTCCCGGCGGCGTCGAAATCACGCTGGAAGCGCCGGCGGAGCGGGCTCTGGCGCTGAAGCTGTTCAGGTTCGGCGAAGCGCTGAAGGCCGCGACAGACGGCTACGCGCCACACAAGCTCTGTACGTACCTGTACGAGACGGCCGTCTCGTTTTCCCGGTTCTTCGAGGAATGTCCGGTCCTGAAAGCGTCCTCATCGGACCTGCGCGCGTCCCGGCTGAGGTTGACTACGCTGACGTCGACCACGCTCGCGCTCGGGCTCTCGCTGCTCGGCATCGAAGCGCCCGACCAGCTCTAGCGGAGATCACCTTGGAACTGCCCGGCGACCTGCTCGCGCTGCTGCGCGAGCCCAGCCTCTGCTTCCTGTCCACCCTGATGCCGGACGGCTCGCCGCAGCTCACCCAGACCTGGGTGGACACCGACGGCACGCACATCCTCGTCAACACCGTGCGGGGACACCAGAAGCAGCGCAACCTCGAGCGCGACCCGCGGGTGGCGCTCAACGTCGCCGACCGCGAGCGGCCGTCGCGCTACTACGCGATCCGCGGGCGCGTGCTGGAGATGACCGAGGACGGCGCGGTCGAGCACATCGAGAAGCTGGCGCAGCGGTACCTCGGCGGCCCGTACCCGTGGTGGGGCGGCCGGGACCAGACGCGGCTGCTGCTCACGATCAAGCCGGATCGGATCAACCCGACGTGATCATCGTGGCCGGCTGGCTCGCCGTCGCTCCCGAGAGCCGTGACGCCTACCTCGACGACTGCGGCGAAGCCGTCCGGCTGGCGCGGGAAGCGCCCGGCTGCCTCGAGTACTCGCTGGGTGCCGACCTGCTCGATCCCGGCCGGATCACCGTGTACGAGCGCTGGGAGTCCGATGAGGACCTGGAGCGCTTCCGCGGGTCCGGGCCGTCGGACGAGCAGGCCGTGCAGATCCTCGACGCGTCGGTGGCGCGTTACCGGATTTCGGCGGTCGAGGCGCCGTGATCGGCCAGTAGCGCCACCAGCTCACCGGCCAGGCCACGGCCGATCGGCTCCCGCGTCGCGAGGAGCCGGTACCAGAGCGTGCCGAACACGACGTCGATCACCGTGCGGGAGCCGACTTCCGCCGGCAGCTCGCCGCGCTCGCGGGCGCGGTCGACGATGGTGCCGAGCGCTTCGCGGCGGCGGTTGAGGAAGTCCTCGCGGAACCGCTTGCCGAACTCCGGGTCGATCTGCGCCTGCGCCATCAGCGCGCGCAGCGTGTCCGCCACCTGCGCTTTTTCGCCCAGCTCGAACGTGCTGTCCAGGAAGCCGGCGAGGTCGGCGCGGAACGTCCCCTCGTCCGGGATCGGGACGTAGAGGTCCGCCTTCGTCGCGAGCGCGTCGAGCAGGACGTCGGCCTTCGACGGCCACCAGCGGTAGATCGTCTGCTTGCCGACGCCGGAGCGCGCGGCGATGCCCTCGACGGTCAGCGTGCCGTAGCCCGCCTCCGCGACCAGGTCGAGCGTGGCGGCGAGGATCGCCAGCCGGCTCTGTTCGCTGCGCTTGCGGCCGGGACGGGACTGGTCGGTCATGGGATCCGATGGTAGCGTCGATTTCGAAACGAGACGTACCGGTTCGAAATGGGGAACGAGCATGAGCATCGCACTTGTCGCCGGCGGCACCTCGGGCATCGGCCTGGCGACCGCGCGGCGGCTACGCGAGCGGGGTTACGACGTCCACGTCACCGGGCGTGGCAAGGAACGCCTCGACGACGTCGCGGCGAGCGACCCGTCCTTGACGGGACACCAGGCCGACGGCGGGGACGCCGCGGCGATGGCCGCGCTGGCGTCGTCGCTGGGGACGGTCGACGTGCTGGTGGTGAGCCTGTCCGGCGCCGAAGGGATGGGGCCGATCGCATCGCTGGATCTCGACGTGCTGCGCCGGGCCTTCGACGCGAAGTTCTGGGCACACCTGACGACGATCCAGGCGGTGCTGCCGCACCTGGCCGCGGACGGGTCGATCACGCTGCTCGGCGCGATCAGCGCCCACGCGGCGATGCCGGGGACGGCGGGCATCGGTGCGCTCAACGCGGCGGTGGAGGCACTGGTCAAGCCGCTGGCGGTCGAACTGGCGCCGCGGCGGGTGAACGCGGTTTCGCCGGGCGTCGTCGACACGGCCTGGTGGAGCGGCTTCCCGCCGGAGGTGCGCGAAGGGTTCTTCGCGCAGACGGCGGCGTCGATCCCGTCCCGCCGCGTGGCGACGGCGGACGACGTGGCCGAGGTGGTGGCGCTGGCGGCGACGAACCGCAACCTGAGCGGCACCATCCTGGAAGCCGACGGCGGCGCGCGCTTGGTTTCGGTCGGCTGAGGTCCGACGCGGCGGGGCATCACCCGTGATCAGCGAGGCATCACACGTGACTGGAAGGGCATCACACGTGATCAGCGAGGCATCACGCGTGATTGAAGGGGCATCACGCGTGATTGGGGAGTCGACACGCGTGATTGGAGGGTCGACACGGTGATGCCCGCCGGATCACGCGTGATGCCCGCCGAGTCACGTGTGATGCCCGTGGGATCACGGGTGATGCCTGCGGGGGCACGCGGGGGTTAGGGGCGGAGGGGGACGAGGTCGTCGGCGTGGACTACCTCGCGGCGTTGCTCCGGGGGGAGTTCGGGGGTTGAGCGGCCGATCAGGTCGGGCAGCTCGGTCGCGTCGAACGCCACCACTCCGCGGGCCACCGCGCGGTCCTTCGCGTCGACCAGGTCGACCACGTCGCCCGCCTGGAACTCGCCATCCACGCCCGTGATGCCCGCCGCCAGCAGGGAGCGGCGGCGGCGGACCACCGCCGTCACCGCGCCGTCGTCCAGGCGGAGCTTGCCCGTCGTGTCCGCCGCGTAGCCGAGCCAGAAGCGGCGGGCCGACAGGCGGGTGTCCGCGGGGGCGAACGCCGTGCCCGGGGAGGCGGAAGTCAACGCGGCGGAGGCTTCCGACGCCGCCGCCAGCAGGACCGGGATGCCCGCGCCCGCCGCCGTGCGGGCCGCCGCCAGCTTCGACACCATGCCGCCCGTGCCGAGGCCGGAGCTGGACATGCCGACCGAGATTCCGTCCACATCGGACTCCGAGAGGACCTCGGTGAGCTTGCGGGTGGCGCCGTCGCGGGGGTCGCCGTCGTACAGACCGTCCACATCGGACAGCAGGATCAGCGCGTCCGCGCCGATCAGGTGGGCCACCAGGGCCGCCAGGCGGTCGTTGTCACCGAAGCGGATCTCTTCCGTGGCCACCGTGTCGTTCTCGTTGACCACCGGGACCGCGCCGAGCGCGAGCAGCCGCGAAAACGTCCGCTGCGCGTTGCGGTAGTGCGACCGGCGGACGACGTCGTCGGACGTCAGCAGTACCTGGCCGACCGTCAGCGAAAACCGGCCGAACGACTCCGCGTACGCGTGCGCCAGCGCCAGCTGGCCGACGCTCGCCGCCGCCTGCTGGGTCGCGAGGTCCTTCGGGCGCTTGCCGAGCGCGAGCGGGGCCAGCCCGGCGCCGATCGCGCCCGAAGACACGAGCACGATCTGCGTGTCGGCCGCGACCCGCGCGGCGATCGCGTCGACCAGCGCGTCCAGCCGGACCGCGTCGAGCCCGCTGCCCGCCGTGGTCAGGGCCGACGAACCGACCTTGACCACCAGCCGGCGGGCGGCCGCGATGGCTTCGCGCGTGCCACTCACGCGTCGAGGTCCAGGTCGTCCTCGTCCGAACCGTCGCGCCGGATCCGGCGGGCTTCCTTGCGCTCGGCCGCGCCGACCCGGTCGTGGTTCTCGAGGCGGACATCGGTGCCGCGCCCGGACAGGTGCATCGCGACGCTCGGCGTCGACGGCTGCCACTCGAACTGGACGTCGCCGATGGTGACCGGGCTGCCCGGCCGCGCGCCGAGCTTCGCCAGCTTGTCTTCGACGCCGAGGCGGTTGAGCCGGTCGGACAGGTACCCGACGGCCTCGTCGTTGCCGAAGTTGGTCTGGCGGATCCACCGCTCCGGGCGGACGCCGCGCACGACGAACGCGCCCTCCTCCTCGGGGTCGAACTCGACGGTGAACCCGGTGTCGTCGACGGCGAGGGGCCGCAGCACGATCGTCTCCGGCTCCAGCACGGGCTGCGCCTCGCGGTACTCCTCGACGACCGCCGCGAGCGCGAACGTCAGCTCCCGCAGGCCCTTGCGCGACGCCGTGGAGACCTCGAACACGCGCAGGCCCCGGGCTTCCAGCTCCGGCCGGACGAACTCGGCGAGCTCGGCGGCCTCCGGGACGTCGATCTTGTTGAGCACGACCACGCGCGGGCGCTCCTCGAGCTTCCCGCCGAGACCCGGGGTGTACTGGGCGAGCTCGGTTTCGAGAGCGTCCACATCGGACAGTGGGTCGCGGCCCGGCTCCAGTGTCGCGCAGTCGACGACGTGCACCAGCACCGCGCACCGCTCGATGTGGCGGAGGAAGTCGAGGCCCAGGCCCTTGCCCTCGGACGCGCCGGGGATCAGGCCGGGGACGTCGGCCATCGTGAAGACGGTGTCGCCGCCGGTGATCACCCCGAGGTTCGGCACCAGCGTGGTGAACGGGTAGTCGGCGATCTTCGGCTTGGCCGCGGACAGCACCGAGATCAGCGACGACTTGCCGGCGGACGGGAAGCCGAGCAGGCCGACGTCGGCGACCGAGCGCAGCTCCAGCACGAGGTTGCGGGCCTCGCCCGGCTCGCCCAGCAGCGCGAACCCGGGCGCCTTGCGCGCCTTCGAGGACAGCGACGCGTTGCCGAGGCCGCCGCGGCCGCCCTGCGCCGCGACGAACGTGGTGCCCGGGCCGATGAGGTCGGCGACCATCTCGCCGTCTTCGGTGAACACGACGGTGCCGGATGGCACCTTCATCACCAGGGTCTCCCCCGCCGCGCCCGCGCGGTTGCCGCCCTGGCCCATCTTGCCGCTGCCGGCCTTGGCGTGCGGGCGGAAGTGGAAGTCGAGCAGGGTGTGCACGTTCGGGTCGACGACCAGCAGGACGTCGCCGCCGTTGCCGCCGTTGCCGCCGTCCGGGCCGCCGAGGGGCTTGAACTTCTCGCGGTGCACCGAGGCGCAGCCGTTCCCACCGTCACCCGCGGTCAGGTGGATGACCGCGCGGTCCACGAACCGGGACGCCATGACTTGCCTCTTTCATTCGCGAGCAGGGATCACACAAAACAAACGAGGGGTGGCACCGGATATTCCGGTCCCACCCCTCGTCAGAGGTCTAGCGTCGAGAACCGAAGACTCAGGCCTCGGCTGGCACGACGATGTTGATGGTCTTGCGACCACGCTTCTCGCCGAACTTGACCGCACCGGCGGCCAGGGCGAACAGCGTGTCGTCGCCGCCGCGGCCGACGTTCACGCCGGGGTGGAACTTGGTGCCACGCTGGCGGATCAGGATCTCGCCGGCGTTGACTTCCTGGCCGCCGAAGCGCTTGACGCCGAGGCGCTGCGCGTTCGAGTCACGACCGTTGCGGGAGCTGGACGCACCCTTCTTGTGAGCCATGGCTCAGCCCTCTTTCTGAAAAAGCAGATCCGGAAAAGTTCTTACAGGGAGATGGCGGTGACCTCGACGCGGGTCAGCTTCTGCCGGTGACCCTGACGCTTGTGGTAGCCCGTCTTGTTCTTGAACTTGTGGATCCGGATCTTCGGACCCTTGGTCTGCTCGACGACCTTGCCGGTGACCGAGACCTTCGCCAGCGCGTCGGCGTCCGTGGTGACATCGCCACCGTCGACGTACAAAACGGCGGGGAGGATGTGCTCGGTGCCCGGCTCGCCCTCGAGCTTCTCGACCTCGACGACGTCGCCGACGGCCACCTTGTACTGCTTGCCGCCGGTCTTGACGATCGCGTACGCCGACACGGAAGTCTCCTGCATTACTCGACAATGGGTGGGGGCCCGCGCGATCGGCCCACCTCTGGGAGGCGGTCCTGCACTCGCGCAGCGACCTGCTCTGGTGGCAGGCCGTACTACAGGTTACGTGGGGTGCCCCGGTGCGTTACCACCGGGGTCCCCTAGTCGTTCACTGGCTCTGGTCGGACGCGTGCACCGGCGGACCCGCCGGACGCGACGCGGTCCGGCGCGACCGGCGCCGGGTGGGACGCGTGGCGGGCTCGGGCACCTCGACGTCGGCGGCCTCGACGGCCTCGGTGGCCTCGGCGTCTTCGGACACGGCGTCGGTGACCGGCTCTTCCACCGGCTCCGGCGCCGAGGTCCGCTCGACCGCGGGCTCCTCCTGCGGCACCGGGACCTCGTCCGCCTCGGTGGTCACCGGGACGTCCGCGACCTCGGTGGCCGGCTCGGCGACGGCCTCCCGACGCGTCTCTTCGACGGCCTCGGCCGGGTCGCCGGCCTCCGGGACGTGCCCGTTGCCGTTCACCGCGCCGTGGTCGTGGTCCTTGGCCACCTTCGAGGCGTTGGCCATCGCCGCCACCGCCGACGCGACGGACGCGCGCTGCTCCGGCGGCGGGACCGCGTGGACCTCGGCCTTGGCGGCCTCGGCCTGCTCCTTGACCTCTTCGCCCTTGCCACGGCCACGCGACCGGCGGGAGCTCTTCTCCCCGCCGCCGCCACCGCCGCCGCCGTTTCCGCCGCCGTTGCCGTTCCCGCCGTGGGAGTGCGAGCCGCCGCCCGTGCGCTGCACCTCGGTCGAGACGAGCACGCCCCGGCCCTTGCAGTGCTCGCACGGCGTCGAGAACGCCTCCAGCAGGCCGGTGCCGATCTTCTTGCGGGTCATCTGCACCAAGCCGAGCGAGGTGACCTCGGCGACCTGGTGACGCGTGCGGTCGCGGCCGAGGCACTCGGTCAGGCGGCGCAGCACCAGCTCGCGGTTGGACTCGAGCACCATGTCGATGAAGTCGATCACGATGATGCCGCCGATGTCCCGCAGCCGGAGCTGGCGGACGATCTCCTCCGCCGACTCCAGGTTGTTGCGGGTCACCGTCTCTTCGAGGTTGCCACCCGAACCGGTGAACTTGCCGGTGTTGACGTCGATGACCGTCATCGCCTCGGTGCGGTCGATGACCAGGTAACCGCCCGACGGCAGCCAGACCTTGCGGTCGAGGGCCTTGGTGATCTGCTCGTCGATCCGGTGGTCGGCGAACGCGTCGGCGGTGCCGGTGTAGCGCTTGACGCGCTCGGCAAGCTCGGGCGCGACATGGCTGACGTAGCCGTTGATGGTCTCCCAGGAACGGTTGCCCTGGATCTCGAGCTTGGTGAAGTCCTCGGTGAAGAGGTCACGCACGACCTTGACCAGCAGGTCCGGCTCTTCGTAGAGCATGGTCGGCGCGCCGCCCTTCTTGCCGGAACCGGCGGCGGCCTTCTCCTTGATGACGTCCCACTGCGCCTTCAGGCGGTCGACGTCGCGGCCCAGCTCCTCCTCGCCGATGCCCTCGGAGGCGGTGCGGATGATGACGCCCGCGTCCTCCGGGACGATCCGCTTGAGGATGTCCTTGAGCCGGCGGCGCTCGTTCTCCGGCAGCTTGCGGGAGATGCCGGTGGCGCCACCCGCGGGCACGTACACCAGGAAGCGGCCGGGCAGCGAGATCTGCGTGGTCAGCCGGGCGCCCTTGTGCCCGACCGGGTCCTTGGTGACCTGGACCAGCACGGAGTCGCCGGTGGAGAGCGCCTGCTCGATCTTGCGGGCCTTGCCCTCGAGACCGGCGGCGTCCCAGTCGACCTCACCGGCGTACAGCACGGCGTTGCGGCCGCGGCCGATGTCGATGAACGCGGCTTCCATGCTCGGCAGCACGTTCTGGACGCGGCCGAGGTAGACGTTGCCGACGATCGAGCCGGAGCCCGACTGCGTCACGAAGTGCTCGACCAGCACACCGTCCTCGAGCACGGCGATCTGGGTCGAATCGCCCTTCTCGAGGACGACCATCGCGCGGTCGACCGCTTCGCGGCGGGCGAGGAACTCGGCCTCGGACAGGATCGGGGCACGGCGACGGCCCGCCTCGCGGCCGTCGCGGCGGCGCTGGCGCTTGGCCTCCAGGCGGGTCGACCCGCGGACGCTGCGCACCTCGTCGCGCGCCGGGCGCTCGCGCTCGGCCTGCTCGGCCTTGGCCTGGCGGACGTGCGTGACGGTGTTGGGCGGGTCGTCGGTGGTCTCGGCGTCTTCGCCGTCCGAGCCCTTGCGGCGACGGCGGCGGCGACGGCGCTTGCTGCCGCCCTCACCGTCGTCGCTGTCGTTGTCGGACTCGTCGCCGGCGCCTTCGGGCTCCTCAGTGGCGTCCGATTCGTCCTTCGCGGCCTTTTCGTCGCCGTTGCGGGAGCGGCGGCGCGCGGGCGGCTGCTGCTCCTCGGCCTGGCCGTCGTCGCCTTCGTTCTCGTTCTCGTCGCTGCCGTCGGTGCCCTTGCCGCGGCCACGGCCACGACGGCCGCGGCGGCGACGGCGGCGGCTGTTGGCGTCGTCACCGTCGTCGTCACCGGAGTCGGTGGCCGGCGTGGTGTCCTCGGCCTCGTCTTCGTCGGCTTCCGGCTCGGGCTGCGGCTTCGCCTTGGGCTGCGCCGGCGGCTGCGGCTCCGCGAACGGGTCGGCCGGCTTGCGGGCCGGCTTGGTGGCCGCGGGCTCCGGCGGCAGGAAGACCGGCGACGGCGCGGCGAACACCGGCAGGTGCGCACGGGTCTTCTGCCGCGGGCGCGGCTTCTCGGCCTCGGCGGCCGGCACTTCGGGCACCGCCGGAGCGGCCTTCGCCCGCGTGGCCGGCGCCACCTCGACATCGCCACCGGAAGCCGGGGCGACCTCGACGTCACCGCCGGAAGCCGGCGCCGCCTCGACGTCGCCGCCCGAGAAGGCCTCGGCGACCTTGTGCGCCACGTCCCTGGTCACGCTCGACTGCGCGCTGCGCACGCTTTCGCCCAGCTCGGTGAGCTTGGCCATGACGTCCCGGCTGTTCTTCTCGAGCAGCTTGGCCAGCGCGTGCACCCGGATCCGGGCAGGCAGGTCGGCCAGTGGACCGCTCGCGGGTGTGGCGGGATTCCCGCCGGTGTGCTCGGCGGGTGTTTCCGCGTTCGACATGTGTCTCCTCCGCCCCCGGGCGCGTCTGCCGATGTTCACCGGCAGGGACGCGGCCGCGCAGGGGCCCCTTTCTGTTCGTTCCGCCGTGGTGGTCACCAGCGACGGGAATCCTGGCCCGACAACCGGGCGCCGCACCACCGCCTCGGTGGCGCGCAACCCGGTCAAAGGTCTGCTCGGCGTTGTGCGTTGGGACTCGCGGCCCCCGGGCCGCCCACCACGTCGTCCAGCCACCCGGCTCGCGGGCGGCGACGCGCGTCGCGGGAGTTCGCGCACCTCACCGGGCCACAACACCGCAGGCAGCACCTCTCACGTGCGCCCCGCGGCCCGGTGGCCTCCCCGAGTATCCCACACCGGGTGACTGCTCCGTCGTACTCGGTACCTCCGCCCACGCCGCCGGGCGCGCCGCGGCGCGTCCCGGACGCACCGGCCGGGGGAACTTGGCCGCAGCGCTTGTCCGCCGGGCACGGGGTGGCTACCGTGCGGCTCGGGGTGACCGGGATCTCGCGTGCCGGCACCCGCGGTTCCTGCATCCGGTGGGAGGTCCGGTGTCCCTGCTGGCGCGGCCCCTGCGGGCGGCCGTGTGCACCGTCCTGGTGCTTTCGGGATGCGTCACCGCCGGTCCCGCGGCGGCCGACGAGCCCTCCTGCGGTCACGGCCGGAACCTGCGCTTCGTCGTCACGTTCGACCGCGGCACGCCCGAGTCCACCGCCCGCGCGCGCGTGACCGGCGCGTGCGGCGCCACCACCGTCTACTACCCGCAGATCGCCGTCGCCGTCGCCACCTCGGGCGACCCGGACTTCGGCGGGCGGATCGGGCTCGACCGGGCGTTCAGCGCCCAGGCCGAGCGGCTGGCCGCGCAGCGCGCCACCGAGGTCAAGCCGCAGCCCGCGCGGGCGACGCTGCCGGTCACCGACCCGGCTCGCGTGCCCACCGCGGACCTGAGCGACCGGCAGTGGGACATGCGGATGATCAACGCGGGCCGCACCCCGGGCGGGTCGGAAAGCCCGGCCGTTTCGCGCGGCAGCCGCGACGTCGTCGTCGGCGTCCTCGACTCCGGGATCGACCCCGGCCACCCGGACCTCAGCGGTGCCCTCGACCGCGACGACTCCGCCGGCTGCCTGACCGGCGCCCCCGACCGGTCGCCGTCGGCCTGGGCGCCGACGACGTCGGTGCACGGCACGCACGTGGCGGGGATCATCGCGGCGGCCGACGACGGGCACGGCGTGACGGGCGTGGCGCCCGGGGTCAGGGTGGCGTCGGTGAAGGTGATCGACGACCGCGGTTACGCCGACCCGGAGGCCGCGGTGTGCGGGCTGATGTGGGCGGCGGCCCGGCACATGCGGCTGACGAACAGCAGTTTCTTCGTGAACCCGTGGACGCTGTCGTGCATCCGCGGCGACGACCGCGGGGTGGTGCACGAAGCGCTGGCCCGCGCGGTCGAATACAGCACGTCGGCGGGCACGTTGAACGTCGCGGCGGCGACCAACGAGGCCGTCGACCTGACGCCGTCGGCGCGGTCCGGCTCGCCCGCGGCGGGTTCCGGCTGTGAGGCGCTACCGGCCGCGCTGCGAGACGTCGTCGCGGTGTCCGCCGTCGGCTCGGACCGGGTGAAGGCGGGCTACAGCTCGTACGGGCTCGGCGTGATCGACGTCACCGCGCCCGGCGGCGAGATGGGCGAGTGCGTGCTTTCGACGGTGCCGGGCGGGTACGCGCCGCTGTGCGGGACGTCGATGGCCGCGCCGCACGTCACCGGAGTGCTGGCGCTGCTGGCGTCCGCGCACCGGGACGCCGGGCCGCGGCAGCTGCGGCGGACGCTGGACGCCCAGGCGATGCCGATGCCGTGTCCGGCCGACTACGACCTCACCGGCGACGGGACCCAGGACGCCTACTGCGCGGGGTACGAGGGCTTCAACGGCTTCTACGGGCACGGGATGGTGGACGCGCTCGCCGCCGTCGCGCCGCGGGGACGGCCCGACCCGGCCCGCTGAGCCGCACGCGAACGGATGACACGCGTACCCGGGCGGACGACACGCGTACCTGGATGGACGACACGGCGTCAGGTCAGGAGGAGCTTCGCGATGCGGCGCGTCGAGGCCCAGAGGCCGACCGCGCCCAGGACCAGCAGGTAGGCCAGGTTGACCAGCATGCTGCCGGACAGCAGGCCCGTCGCGAGGCCGCGCATCAGCTCGATCGCGTGGTAGAGCGGGAGGCACCGGACCACCCACTGCAGCGGCTCCGAGTACACCGACAGCGGGAAGAACGTCGTCGCGAACAGGAACATCGGCATCAGGGCGAGGGCGATGTAGTCGAACTGGGCCGTCGACTTCAGGAACGTCACCAGCGCCATGCCGACCGCCGAGAAGGCCAGCCCGACCAGCAGCGCCGCCGGGACCATCAGCAGGGCCCACCACGACGTCAGCAGCCCCATCGCCGCCGCGATCGCGAGGAACGCCACCGCGTAGACGCCGCCGCGGGTCATCGCCCAGCCGATCTCGCCGAGTGCCACGTCCAGCGGGCCGATCGGCGTCGCCAGCATCGCGTCGTACAGCTTCGCGTAGCGCAGCTTGAAGAACAGGTTGTACGTCGACTCGAAGACCGCGCCGTTCATCGCCGACGTCGCCAGCAGCGCGGGCGCCACGAACGCGACGTAGCCCATCGGGCGGCCGTCCGGGCCGGCCACCTCGGTGACCAGCTTGCCGAACCCGAGCTGGAAGGCCAGCAGGTAGAGGAACGGCTCGGCCGCGCCGGACACGAAGATCAGCCAGCTGGCGCGGGACACGCGGACCGACCGCTCGACGAGCATGCGGGCGCGGCCCGCGTACAGCCCGGGCGGCAGGATCCGCAGCAGCAGCCCGGCTCGCGCCGGTGGTGCCTGGACGCTCACCATCAGACCACCAGCCTCCGGTAGAAGGCCCGGTGCGCGAGCGCCCACCCGGCCGTGAACAACGCCGCGAGCACCGCGAAGTGGCCGAGCATCGCCCAGCCACCGACTCCCCCGACGCTCACGCCGCGGGCCAGCTGCGTGCCGTGCCACAGTGGGGAGAGCCAGGCCAGCCAGCGGATCGCGCCCGGCAGCTGGGCGATCGGGAAGAAGGTGCCGCTGAACAACGTCATCGGCATCAGGACGAAGCGGAAGACCACGCCGAACCGCTGGCCTTCGTCGTACGTCCGCGCCGCCATCGCGGCCACGGGCGTGCTGCAGGCGAGCCCGGTGACGGTGCCGGCGACGATCACCAGCAGCACGCCGGGCCCGGTCCAGGCGCCGAAGAACAGCGCGACGACCGCGTAGATCGCGCCCGCCAGCGTCAGCCGCAGGGCCGACCAGATCAGGTGGCCGCCGAGCACCTGGCCCGGCGACACCGGCGTGGCCGTGACCGCCAGGTAGTCCTTCTGCCACTTGAACCCGGACAGCACCGGGTAGCTCGATTCGCCGACGGCCTGCTGCGCGGCGCCGGCGGCGAGCAGCGCCGGGGCGATGTACTGCAGGTACGAGAGCCCGCCGGTGACCTCGCCCGGCTTCACCTGCGACCCGAAACCGAGGCCCATCGCGGCGAGGAACAGCACGGGCTGCAGGCCGGTCGAGTACAAAGTGGACAGCCAGTGGCGGCGGTACCAGGTCCAGTACCCCTCGACGCGCAGCCAGGCGCCGTGCCAGCTGCCGACGACGCGGCCGGTGGATTCGACGGTGGTCATGGCCGCCTCCCGCCGGCGGCGCGCGCGAGGGTGGTGACGGGCACCCGCGAGGCGGTGCCGGCAGGGGCACAGCCGATCGGGAGCGGTGCGCTCACTTCGTTCCCCATCAGTCGACCAGCGTCCGGCCGGTCAGGCGGAGGAACACGTCCTCCAGGGAACTGCGGCGCACCAGGCTCGACAGCGGCCGCACGCCGCGCGAGTGGGCGTGTTCCAGGGTGGCCTCGCCATCGTCGCTGTAGAGCAGCACCCGGTCGGGGAGCACCTCCACCCGCTCGGCCAGCCCTTCGACCTGCTGCGCCGCGGCCACTTGCTGCCCAGAGGCGAACCGCAGCTCGACGACCTCACGCGTCGAGTACCGGCTGATCAGCTCCGAAGGCGAGCCCTCCGCGGCGATCCGGCCGTGGTCCATCACGACCAGGCGGTCGCACAGCTGTTCCGCCTCGTCCATGTAGTGGGTCGTGACGATCAGCGTCGTGCCCTGTTCCTTGAGCCGGAACAGGCGGTCCCACAGCAGGTGGCGGGCCTGCGGGTCGAGGCCCGTCGTCGGCTCGTCGAGCAGCAGCAGCTCCGGGTCGTTGACCAGCGAGCGCGCGATCGTCAGCCGGCGTTTCATGCCGCCCGACAGCGGGTCGACCTTGTCGGCCGCGCGGTCGGTCAGCTGCGCGAACTCCAGCAGCTCGTCCGCCTTGCTTCGGGCGGCCGCCCGCGAAAGCCCGAAGTACCGGCCGTAGATCAGCAGGTTCTCCCGGACGGTCAGCTCGACGTCCAGGTTGTCCTGCTGCGGCACCACGCCGAGGCGCGCGCGGATCCGCGGCCCGGCCGCGTCCGGGTCCAGCCCCAGCACGCGGAGGTCGCCGTCCGTGCGTGGCGACACGCACGCGATCATCCGCATGGTCGACGACTTGCCGGCGCCGTTCGGGCCGAGGAAGCCGAACGCCTCCCCGCGCCGCACCTCGACGTCGATCCCGCGCACGGCCTCGAACTCGCCGAAACGCTTCACCAGCGCCTTCGCCTGCACCAGTGCCGGTTCCCGGTCCTCCGATTCGTCCACACCCCCGACCATACGAGCGGGCACCGACAAAAACCGAACGGTTTAGCTATGGACGGACACGAGCAGCGACTGCGTCACCCCGTTGACCGTCACCGAAAGCCTCGCGACCCCGGGTCGCAAAGCCGTCAGGACGCCGGAAGCGGAGTCGAAGGCCACGACGCCCCCGCTCACCGTCCAGTCCGCGCTCACCGGGTACGAGACGGGCACGTCCCGGATACCTTGCCGCAGGGTCGCGCGGACGTCGGCTCGCTCCCCGCGCGCCAGCGACGTCGGCCCGGACAGCGTCAGCGAGTCGACGTTCGGCCGCGTCTCGAAGCGCACCGGCTGGGCGCGGTCGGCCGGGTCGACGCGCAGCAGCGTCCAGCCGACGAACCCGCCATCGCCGGGTGCGGCCGCGGGCGCCTTGCCCGAGTTGCCGTTGACCAGGTACGGCACGCCGTCCACCCGCGACAGCGAGAACACGCCGGCGTGCGAAGCCACCGAAGCGGCCGGCTTGCCGGACGCCTGCTCGAAGCCGGTCAGCCACTGGGTCAGCAGCGTGGCTTCCTTCCGGTCGCCGAGCTGGGAGTTCCCGGTCGGGCTCGGGTCCTTCACCGGGTGGTGCATCGCGACGACGACGCCGCGGATCGACCGGTCCTTCGCCGCCGAATCAAGGGCGTCCCGCAGCATCCGGACCTGGTCGAACCCGCCCGCCCGCAGCGAACCGCGGGAGGAGTCCATCAGCACCAGCCGGATGCCGTGCACGTCGACGACCTGGTGCGTCACGCCGAACGCGGCCTGGAAGTTGGCGAGGCCGTTGCCGCCTTCGGCCTCGTGGTTGCCCGGCACGTAGTACCAGGGCACCTTGCCGTCGAGCTCTTCGGCGATCACCTGCTTCGCCAGCACGAAGTCGGGCGCCGTACCGCGGTCGACGAAGTCGCCGTTGATCAGCACCAGGTCCGGTTTCGCCGCGACGGCTTCGCGCAGGGCGCGGCGGGCCTGGGCGACCAGCGGGCCGGCCGGGTCGTCCGCGGTGAACTGCGCGTCGCTGACGACCGCGACGCGCAGGCCGCCGGCCAGGGTGCCGTCGGTGACCAGCGCCGGGTCGTGCGGGGCCGGGTCGCCCGGCACCGCCGTCGTCGGCGCCACCTCGAAGGTCAGGTCGTCGAACACGAGGTGACCTTCGTACTGCTGGTCCGGCACGTTCTCGACGGCGTAGAAGCGCGCCAGCCGCTGGCCGTCCGGCAGCCCGGCCGGGACCGCGGCGGTGACGTACCGCCAGCCCGTCCAGTCGACGCTCAGCGACAAGTCCACAATGGACGCGACGTTCGCGGCGTCCCGCAGTTCGGCCCGCAGCCAGGCACCCTTGCCGTCGCCGTTCACCCACAGCCCGATCTTCTGCGTGCCCGCCGGCACCGCAAGCGCAGTCGACGGCGTCACGTACGCGGCGCGCGTCGCCGTCGTGCCGGTGAGCCGGTAGTCCAGCGCGAGCCCGGCGCCGCCGTCGCGCCCGGGCGCCGCGGACAGCGCCGCGCCGACGACCGCCGGGAACACCGTGGCCGTCCAGCCCGCCGGCCCGTCCAGCGGGGCCGCGACCTGCGGCACGGTGCCGACCGAGGCGGCCAGGTGCGTGGTGAGACCGGCCGCCGTCGCGGTGATGGCGGAGGCTCCGGACGCCGTCAGCGCGGTCACCTGGTAGCCGTCACCCGACGGCTCGACCCGCACGACGGAGTGGTCGTAGTCGAGCTTGACGTCGTCGGGTTCCAGCCAGGTGCCGTAGCCGTCGGCGTCGTAGCCGTAGACCTCGAACGTGCTCTTGGCACCCGCACCGGACAGCGCGACCTGCTCGGTGCTCGTGCCGAGCCGGACCGGCTTGCCCAGCACCGAAAGCGCCGTCTTGCCCGAAGCGCGGCCGGCGCGCGCGACGACGTCGACGCCGCCCGCGCCGTGACCGGTGACGACCCCATGGGTCACGGTGGCGCGCCGGGGGTCGGAGGTCGTCCAGCGGGGGTCGGCGGCGACCGCGGCGCCGGTCTCGTCGTGGCCGTCGGCGACCAGGTGCCGGGTCAGGCCGGCCAGCACGCGGTTCGCGTCGCCGGTCGCGACGGCCGGCGTCGGCGAGAACGCCGTGAGCCTGCCGCTGCCCGGCACGGTCGCGAAACCGATCCCGTTGGGCACCAGGCGTTCCCCGCCGTCGGACGGCGCGTTGCGGACGCTCGGCGCGGCCTCGCCCTCGTTGCGCGCGAGGAGCGTCGACGAGCCACCGCCGTCGAGGTTGATCGCGTCGTCGGCGCCGAGGCTCTTCATGTGCCGCGCGAGCTCCAGCTCGGTCATCCCGCGGCTGTCGGCCTGCCGTCCGTCCACAGTGGCCAGCCAGAGGCGCTTGCCGTCGGCGGAGAAGCCGACCGCCGTGCGGGGGTGCATGGCGACGTTGTCGACCGGCTGCACGACGCCGTCGCGGAGCAGGACTTCGTTGCCGCCCACGGCGACCGCGATCTTCCCGGCGTCCGAGCGCGGCGCGTACGTGACGCCGACGGCGTCGCCCGGCTTGAGCGCCGCGAGGGCGTCCGCCCCGGCTTCGCGGGCCAGCAGGAGCGTGGTGCCGGCCGCGATGGGGCCGGCCGCGGGCTGCGGGCGCACGCTCGTGACCACGCCGTCGCGCAGCTCCATTTCGAGCACCCGGGACGCGCCGGCCACCGAGGTCGCGCGGCCGGAAGCGCCCCACAACGGCGTGTAGACGCCGATCGCGTCCGGGCCGAGGACCGGGCTGTTGAAGTTCGTCGCCTTCACGGTGCCGCCGGGCAGCGTGACGCTGGCTTCGAGGAAGACCGAAGCCAGCCGCGCCTTGCCCTCGTCGGTGATCGCGGCGGTGTAGTTGTGGCCGGCCGCGGGCGCGGTCTGCAGCTGGCCGTGGTCGATGCCGACGCCGATCGGCGCGCCGGTGGCGTTGATGTCGAAGAAGTCGCCGTTCACGCCGGCGACCGCGCCGGTGCGCGCGACCTGCTGCGAGAGCGGCGTGCGCGCGGACACCGTGCCAGGGCTCAGGTAGGCCGGCTTCAGGACCTTGCTGCCCAGGTCGACGGCGAGGGTGTCGCCGCGGATCCAGCCCGCCGGGTCGAACCGGTCGAACTGGGTGAGGTTCAGGCCGGGCGCGACCTCGGTGGTCGCGCTGCCGGTGACGAGCCCGTCGTTGGGGTCCGCGGCGGCGAAGGCGGCCGGGCCCTGGTGGTCGGACGACGCGGCGGGCGCGGCCTCGACCGGCGGCGTGCCGAGCGGCGCCCGGAGCGGATCGGCGTGGGCGGGAACGGCGAACGCCGTCGCGACCAAGGCGACGAACGGCAGCACTACGCGTGACTTCTTCACCAGGTACCCCAGTATCGAGTGAGAGTGAGCCCGACCAGCACAGCGCAGCGGCACGGCCGGCGGAAGGCTTCCCGGTGAACGCCGCCTGAATGGTCTAGAACAGCTACCGGGTCAGGCGGTGAAAGGGGCCTTGAGGAGCTGGTCGGCGATCGTGGTGTCACCGCTGACGCTCGGCGGGGTCGCCGTTCGCTTCCACAGGTGCAGCAGGAGGTCCCGGGCCGGCGCCTCGGCGGTCGCGGCGGGTTCGGTCGCGGGGCCGAGCGCGGGCGGTTCCCCCGGGTGCAGCGTCCAGGCGTCGCCGGTGTCGGTGGTGCGCAACGCGAGGGGCGCGGCCAGCGACGGCGCAGTGTGCCAACGCGTGACCCGCGGGAGCCAAGCGGTCAGGACCTCGTCGACGCCGTCCGCGGCCACGGCCGGGTCGAGCGCGTGGTCGCTGCCCGCGTCGGCGAGGTGGACGGCGGTTTCGTGAACCTGGCGGCGGAACCAGAACGCCTTGGTCTTCTCGGTGCCGCCGAAGTGCCAGCACCGGTCTTCGGGGGTGGCTTGTTCGAGAGCGTCGAGCAGCAGGTCCGCACTTTCGCGGTACCAGGACGCGAGATCGGCGGCCGCGCCGGCCGCGAAGTTCTGCGGCTGCACTTCGCCGGTCTGGACGACGGTGGCGGCCCAGCGGTGCACGTTCCCGAGGTGGGTGCCGAGGTCGGCCAGCGTCCACCCGGCGCAGTCGGGCACCTCGGCAGCCGGGTCACCGGTGCGCAGCCGCTCGGCGAACGCGCTGGTCAGCTCGCGCAGCACCGGCAGGTACTCGCGGGCGGGGAACGGCATCGTCGTCACGGGTGCTCCTGGGGAGAACCGGGGCCACGCGCGGGCGTGGCCCCGGTGCCGGTCACAGGTCGGGGAACCAGAGCTTCAGCTCGCGCTCGGCCGACTCCGGCGAGTCCGAGCCGTGGACCAGGTTGTACTGGGTCTCCAGCGCGAAGTCGCCGCGAATGGTGCCCGGGGTGGCCTTCTCGACCGGGTCGGTGCCGCCGGCGAGCTGGCGGAACGCGGCGATGGCGCGCGGGCCCTCGACGGCGAGCGCGACCAGCGGGCCCGAGGTGATGAACTCCAGCAGGTCGCCGAAGAACGCACGCTCCTTGTGCTCGGCGTAGTGCTCCTCGGCCAGTGCCTGCGGAACGGTCCGCAGCTCGAGGGCGGTGAGCTTCAGGCCCTTGCGCTCGATCCGCGAGACGACCTCGCCGACGAGGCCGCGCGCGACGCCATCGGGCTTGACGAGGACCAGCGTGCGTTCAGTCACGACGGAATTTCTCCTTGGTACGGGGGTGCGTGTCGGTGCGCGTGAGCGTAGCCGACCGTGTTCACCGGCCCTGCGGGTGCAGCTTCTTCGACCACAGCGACGCTCCCGTGGCATCCCGGAGATCCACCGTCAGGTCACCGCTCCCCGCGTCGATGTTCAGCTCGCCGAAGTGCTGGAAACCGTCGATCGGGGCCGTGTTGGCGACCGGCGGGGCGTGGACGAACACCGCCTCCGGGCCGAACGTCGGGTCCAGCGCGTTCGGGCCGAACGCGCCCGCGTTCAGCGGCCCGGACACGAACTCCCAGAACGGGTCGAAGTCCTGGAACGCCGCCCGGTCCGGGGAATAGTGGTGCGCCGCCGTGTAGTGGACGTCCGCGGTCAGCCAGACGACGTTGCGGACGCGGCGGCGCTGGATCTCCCGCAGCACCCAGGCCAGCTCCGTCTCGCGCCCGCCCGGCGCGCCCGGCCGGTTGTTCGCCACGGCTTCGATGTCGGTGCCGTCCGGGACGACCAGGCCCAGCGGCATGTCCGCCTGGACGATCTTCCAGGTCGCCGTGCTGCGGCCGAGCGCGTCGGCCAGCCAGCGGGCCTGCCGGTCGCCGAGGATGTAGCCGGGTTTGGTCTGGTCGGCCGTGTTGGCGTTGCGGTAGGTCCGCATGTCCAGCACGAAGATCTCGGCGCGCGAGCCGTATTCGAAGCTGCGGTAGACGCGGCCGTCGACGGCCTGGCGCGAGTCGATCGGGTGCCACTCGTGGAAGGCCTGGTAGGCCCGCGGGGCGAGGACGTCGACGCGCTTTTCGGTGTAGGCGGGGAGATCGAGGATCTCGCCCGGGTACCAGTTGTTCAAGACCTCGTGGTCGTCCCACTGGGCGTAGACCGGCACCTGCGCGGCGAAGCGCTTGAAGTTCGCGTCGAGGCGGTTGTACGCGTGCTGGCCTCGGTACTCGTCGAGGGTCTCGGCGACCTTGGACTTCTCCGCCGTGACGACGTTGCGCCACGTGCGGCCGCCGGGCAGGGCGACCGTCTCCGTCAGCGGGCCGTCGGCGTAGACCGTGTCGCCGCTGTGCAGGAACAGGCCCGGGCGGCGGGCGGCCATCGCCGAGAAGATCGTCATGCCGCCCAGGTCCGGGTTGATCCCCCAGTTCTGGCCGACGACGTCGCCCGACCACAGGATCCGGGTGTCGCGGCGGCCCACCGGCGCGGTGGCGAACCGGCCGGTCAGCGGCTCGCTCGTGGTGCGCCCGTCGAGGGACTCCGCCGTGACGCGGTAGTGGTACTCGGTACCGGGCGCGAGGCCGGCGACGCGGACCTGCCCGGTCCCGCCGGTGGCCGGGCCGGCGAGCGGGCCGGGCACCCGGCGGGCGTGCCGGAACGAGGGGTCGCGCGCGATCTCGACGACCAGCCGCGACGGCCGGTCGGCCCGCGACCAGACGATCGCCGAGCCGGGCGTGACGTCGCCGGACTGGACGCCGTGGGTGAGCACGGGCCGGCCGGCGCGCACGAGCGGAGTCGCGGCGAACGCGGCCGACGGCACCACGAGCGTGGCGGCGGCGCCGGTGAGACCGGCCTTGAGCAGCGTGCGGCGGGAGTGGTGGGTCGGTTCGGTCATGCGCGGTTTCTATCCCGCCGCGGCCAACGCAGGTTTGCGCCCGGGTGAACGACATCCCCGGGTTTTCCCCCATGTCCGGCCGTCGTCTCCCTCGGTAGCGTGGCGATCACGACAAGGGGGTCAGATGAGACCATTCAGGAAGAGCCTGGCGGTTCTGACAGCGGCACTCACCTTCACCACACTTTTCACCGCCGTCGCGGAAGCAGGCGAAGACGGCCATGCGAAGGCCGTCCTCCGCTACACCGAACACGGCATCCCGCACATCGTCGCGAAGGACTACGCCGGGCTCGGCTACGGGTACGGCTTCGCGGCGGCGACCGACAACGTCTGCGAGCTCGCGAACATCTACCTCACGGTGAGCGGGCAGCGATCGAAGTACTTCGGCCCGGAGGGCGGCGGCTACCCGTCGCTGTCCGAGGCGGAGAGCAACCTGCACAGCGACCTGTTCTTCCAGCGGATCAACGACTCCCACGTCGTCGACCGGCTGGTCGCGCAGCCCGCGCCGCTGGGGCCGCGCCGGGAAGTCCGCGAGGTCGTTTCCGGCTACGTCAAGGGGTTCAACGCCTACCTCGCGCGCACCGGCCGCGCCGGTATCTCCGACCCGGCCTGCCACGGCGCGGACTGGGTCCGGCCGATCACCGAACAGGACTTCTACCGGCACTACTACGCCATCGCGATCACCGGTGGCCAGGGCGTCGTCACCGAAGGGCTGTTCACGGCGCCGCCGTCCGGCGCGACGCCGGCCCCGGGCACCGGCGGGCAGCTGTCGGCGAAGGTGGCGCAGGCGCTGAACGGCAGCGGGCTCGGCAGCAACGGCATCGCCGTCGGCGCGGACTCCACCGCGGCCGGCCAGGGCAGCGTGCTGCTCGGCAACCCGCACTACCCGTGGCAGGCCGGGCGCCGGTTCTGGCAGAGCCAGCTGACCATCCCCGGCCGGCTCGACGTCGCCGGCGCGAGCCTGCTCGGCATGCCGTTCGTCCAGATCGGGCACACCGCGGACGCGGCCTGGACGCACACGGTGTCCACGCCGGTCACGTTCGGCCTGTTCGAGGTGCCGCTGAAGGCGGGCGACCCGACGACGTACCTCGTCGACGGAAAGCCGGAGAAGATGACGTCCCGCGACGTCACCGTCCAGGTGCGCCAGGCCGACGGCTCGCTCAAGCCGGTGCGCCAGACGTTCTGGTCCACCCGGTACGGGCCGGTGATGAGCGACTTCCAGGGCATTCCGCTGCCGTGGACCACGAAGTCGGCGTACACCGTGCGCGACGCCAACGGCACGAACATGCGCGGGCTCAACACGTGGTTCGAGCTCGACCAGGCGCGCAGCACGGCGGACATCGTCGGCACGCTGAGCCGCACGCAGGGTGTGCCGTGGGTCAACACCATCGCCACCGACCGGGCGGGCAACGCGCTCTACGCCGACATCCAGGTCGTCCCGCACGTCACCGACGAGCAGGCCGGAGTCTGCAGCACTCCGTTGGGACGGCAGACCTTCCCGGAGGTCGGACTGGCCATTTTGGACGGATCGAAGTCGTCGTGCCAGTGGGGTTCCGACCCCGGCGCGCTCGAGCCGGGCATCTTCGCGCCGTCGCGGCTGCCGCGTCAGCAGAGCCGGGACTACGAGCTGAACACCAACGACAGCGCCTGGCTGGCCAACGCGAAGGCGCCGATCACGGGGTACCCGCACATCGTCGGGGACATCGGCACCGAACGGTCGCCGCGGACGCGGGAGGCGCTGCTCACCGCCGAGAAGGGCGGCTTCACGACGGACTCGATGAAGAAGATGCTCTTCGCCGACCACAGCCTGTTCGCCGACCTGACGGCGGCGGACCTGGCGAAACTGTGCGCGTCCTTCCCGGGCGGGCAGGCGCCGTCGTCGTCCGGCCCGGTCCCGGTCGGGCCGGCGTGCTCGGCGATCGCGAACTGGGACCACACGTACACGCTCGACACGCGGGGTTCGCTGCTGTTCCAGCGGTTCGCCGCCCGGCTGGGCAACGTGGACCGCTTCTCGGTGCCGTTCGACCCGAAGGCGCCGCTGACCACGCCGAACACGCTCAACGTCGCCAACGCGGACGTCCGGGAGGCGTTCGGGGACGCGTTGGTGGAGCTGCGCACGGCGGGACTCGCGCCGGACGCTCGCCTCAAGGACGGCCAGGCAGTCACGCGCAACGGCGAGCGCATCCCGATCCACGGCGGCCCGGGCTTCCTCGGCGTGCTGAACGTGATGACGCCGGTGTGGGACCCGGCGCGCGGCAACGTCGAGGTCCAGCACGGATCCAGCTACATCCAGGTGGTCGGCTTCCGCGGGCGCGCGTGCCCGGACTCCTCGACGGTGCTGACGTACTCGCAGTCGGCTAACCCGAAGTCGCCGTACTTCAGCGACCAGACGGAGCTCTACAGCCGGGGTCAGTGGGTGAAGGAACGCTTCTGTGAGGCCGATATCCTGCGCTCCCCCGCGTTGCGGGTGGTCGTCCTGCGGTAGGTCAGGGCTGAGGCAGCTGCTGGCTCGCGAGGGTGCCGGCCGCCATGCGGCGGGCGACGTCCTTGCGCAGCCACAGCAGCCACAGCCAGATCGCCAAGAACACCACGCCCAGCACCGCGATCGCCGGCAGCCAGAACACCAGCGCGATCAGTACCACCTGCAGCGCGAGGATGACCGGCACCGCCCACGGCTTCTTGACGAACCCGCACGTCACCACCAGCACCAGCGCGACCGCCAGCACCGTCCAGCCGGTGCCCGTGCTGATCCCGCCGCCGAGCTTGTTCACCACCGGCAGCGCCAGGGCGACCGTGATCGCCTCCATGATCAGCGTCCCCGACATCACGCCGCGGAAGCCCTTCATCGGGTCCTTCGGTTTGGGCGTCTCGTTCGAGGTCACGCCGGCTCCTTCCCGAACAGAGTGCGCGTCTCGCCCGCGGTGACCACCGAGCCGGTGACGAGCACGCCGCCGCCCGCGAGGGGCTCTTCGGGGTCGTCGGTGGTCTCCACCAGCGCGATCGCCGTCTCGATCGCCGTCTCCAGGTCGGTCTCGGCGACCACCCGGTCCTCGCCGAACACCGAGATGGCCAGCTGGTTCAGCTCCTCCAGCGGCATCGCGCGCGGCGAGGAGTTGCGCGTCACGACGATGTCGGACACCACCGGCTCCAGCGCGTCGAGGATGCCGTGGGCGTCCTTCTCGGCCATCACGCCGACCACCGCGACCAGGCGGCGGAAGGCGAACTCCTCGGCCACGGTCGCCGCGAGCGCGCGGGCGCCGTGCGGGTTGTGGGCCGCGTCGATCATCACGGCGGGGGCCGCGCGGACCCGCTCGAGCCGGCCCGGCGTCTCGACCTCGGCGAACGCTTCGCGGACGGCCTCGATGACCAGCTGCTTGTCCTTGCCCGCGCCGAAGAACGCCTCGACCGCGGCCAGCGCGAGCGCGGCGTTCGCGGCCTGGTGGGCGCCGTGCAGCGGCAGGAAGACGTCGTCGTAGACCCCGCCGAGGCCCTGCAGCTTGAGCAGCTGCCCGCCGACGGCGACCTCGCGCTCCAGCACGCCGAACTCGCTGCCCGCGCGGGCGACCGCCGCGTCGACCTCGACGGCACGTTCCAGCAGCACCTTCTGCACCTCGGGGTCCTGCTCGGCGATGACCGCGACCGAGCCGGCCTTGATGATGCCCGCCTTCTCGCGCGCAGCGCCGAGGATGTCCGGGCCGAGGTACTCGACGTGGTCGATGCCGATCGGCGTGATGACCGCGACGTCGGCGTCCGCGACGTTCGTGGCGTCCCAGGCACCGCCCAGGCCGGCTTCGATGACCGCGGCCTCGACCGGCGCGTCGGCGAAGGCGGCGAACGCCATCCCGGTGAGGATCTCGAACTTGCTCATCGCGACGCCGTCCGCGGCGGCACCGTCCACCATGGCCACGTACGGCGCGATGTCGTGCCACAGCTCGGCGTAGCGCGCGGCGGAGATCGGCACGCCGTCGAGCGCGATCCGCTCGGTGACCAGCTGCAGGTGCGGGCTGGTGTAGCGGCCGACGCGCAGGCCCATCCGGGTCAGCAGCGCGTCGATCATCCGGGCCGTGGAGCCCTTGCCGTTCGTGCCGGCGACGTGCAGCACCGGGTAGCCGCGGTTCGGCTCGCCCAGCAGCTGCGTCAGCGCGGAGATGCGGGTCAGCGACGGCTCGATCTTCGTCTCCGGCCAGCGCTGGTTCAGCTCGGCCTCGACGGCCATCAGCGCACGGCGGGCCTCGGGCCCGTCCTCGGCGCTGTGGACCTCGGGGGCGCCCTGGTCGTCGAGCTCGTGGAGCTCGGTGTCCTCGGGCACGGTCAGGTCGGGCACCGGGCCGGTGGCGAGGTTGTCGCCCAGCTGGCCGACGCCGCCGATCCCGCCGCGCGAGCCGCCACCGGCTTCGAACGCGGTGTCCCGCGCGTCCAGCTCGGGGTCGTGGTCGTCCGAGTCCTCGTACCCTTCGGCACCCAGCTCGTCGACGCCCGCGAAGCTGTCCAGATCCGACAGGTCCGGCTTTCGACCTGTCTCATCCTGCGGCACTGAATCTCCTCCGGCCTGGGGTTTTCGCACTTGCCTTCCGAGTCTACGTGCGACGGAGGTGGCACTCTCGACGCATGCCGTTCAACCACAACGACCACTACCACCCGCTGCTGCTGGACCAGCTGCCGCCCGGGCCGGGGATCGCGCTGGACGTCGGCTGCGGCACCGGCCGGTTCGCGCGGCGGCTGGCCGCGACCGGCATGGCGGTGGAGGCGGTCGACGTCTCGGCCGCGATGGTCGAGGCGGCGGCGGGCCTCGGTTCGCCGGGACCGGGCAAGATCGTCTACCGGCAGGCCGACGTCACCACCGACGCCCTGCCCGACGGGCACTACGACTTCATCTCGTGCCTCGCCTCCCTGCACCACATGCCGTTCGAGACGGTCGCCAAGCTGCGCCGCGCCCTGGTGCCCGGCGGCGTGCTCGTGGTGCTCGGCCTGGCGAAACCGAGCACGCCCGCGGACTGGGCGCGGGCGATCGCGGCGGTCCCGGTCAACGCGCTCGCGCGGCTGGTCGTCTACGCCGGCGAGCGGCTGAACGGCGGCGGCGAGGACGGCCCGCGGGCCCCGGTCGTCGACGACTACCCGACGCTGGCCGAGGTGCGCCGCGAGGCGGCCCGGCTGCTGCCCGGGAGCACCGTCCGGCCGTTGCTGTTCTGGCGCACGCTGATCACTTACCGTGAGCACGGCGACGGTGACCCGACTGAGGAGTGAAGTCCGCCCCCTCGCCGTCCGGCGCTCGCTAGATGTGGAAGCAGCGATTCCGCCAGCGAGAACGAGGTCTTCATGCGCATCCCCCGGCTGCTCACCGCCGTCCTCTCGGCAGCCATCCTGCTGCCGGCTTCGGCCACCGCCGCGTCCGCGGCGAGCATCGGCAGCTACGTCGCCCTCGGCGACTCCTACACCTCCGGGCCGTTCATCCCGGTCCAGCGGCTCGACCCGCTCGGCTGCGGGCGGTCCACCGCGAACTACCCGTCGGTGCTGGCCGCGGCCCTGCACACCCGGCGGTTCACCGACGTCAGCTGCGCCGGCGCGGACACCACGAACATGACCCGGCCCCAGGGCGTGCCGTTCAACGGCACCAACCCGCCGCAGCTGGGCGCGCTGCGGATCGACACCGACCTGGTCACGCTCGGCATCGGCGGCAACGACTACGACGTGTTCGGCAGCCTGATCTCGACCTGCCCGGACCTGCGGGCGAGCGACCCGACCGGCAGCCCCTGCAAAGAGCACTTCGACGGCTCGATCGCCCCGGCGATCGACAACATCGGGCCGCGGGTCGAGGCGGTGCTGGCCGCGATCCACGAGCGGTCGCCGCGGGCGAGGGTGCTGGTGGTCGGCTACCCGCGGATCGCGCCGGCGTCCGGCTACTGCCCGGACGTGCTGCCGTTCGCCGACGGCGACTACGCGTGGCTGAACAGCGTCGAGGAGGCGCTGAACCGGACGCTGGCCGACGCCGCGGACGCGGACGGGAAGGCGGAGTTCGTCGACACCTTCGGCCCGTCGCGCGGCCACGACGCCTGCGCGCGCGGCGGTTCGGCGTGGATCAACGGCAAGGACCAGAACGTCTTCGTGGCCGCCGCCTACCACCCGCTGAAGACCGGGATGGCGGGCATCGCCGCGGTGGTGCTCAAGTCCCTGCGCTGAGGAACTCCAGCGCGATCCGGGCGAACTCGTCCGGCAGCTCGGCCGGGGCACCGTGCCCCGCGTCGATCTCGGCGGCGCGCGCGTCCGGGATCGCGGCGACCAGCTCCCGCTGCTGGTCCGCCGTGATCAGCCGATCGTGCGCGCTGCCGAGCACCAGCACCGGCGCGGTGATCCGCCCGAGCACGGGCCGCAGGTCGACGCCGCGGTCGGCCTCGATCTGCCGGTCCGTGCCCGGCTCGATCATCGTCTCGAGCGTCTTCACCAGCTGTTCGTTGCTCTCCGCGGTGGCCTGCTCCCAGTAGCGCGGGCCGAAGGCCATCAGCGGGAGCATCCGGGCGAAGCTCCCGGTTCCGAGCAGGTCGAGCCAGTAGCGGAACTCGGCGTCCTGTCGTGTGTCGGTGACCGGCCACGCGGCGTGCAGCACCGCTTTCCGGACGCGGTCCGGGCGCGTGCCGGCCAGGTGGGCCGCCACCACGGCGCCGAGCGAGTGTCCGACGACGTCGGCCTGCCCGATGCCAGCGTGGTCCAGCACGGCTTCGGCCTGCGCGGCGAGGTCTTCGATCCTGATCGGGCCGCCGTCGTCCTCGGTCAGGCCGGAGCCGGGGAAGTCGGGGGCGAGCACGGTGTGGCCATGCGCTTTCGCCGTCAACGGTCCCCATTGCTCGCGGGAGGCGGCGGTGCCGTGCAGCAGGAGCAGGGCGGGGCCGTCGCCGGTCCGGTCGTAGTGGACGACGGTGCTTCCTTCTCGGGCTTTCGGCATTTCAAGCGATCTCGCGGAGGGCGGCGGTGAACGCGCGGGGGTCCTCCTGGTGCGGGATGTGACCGCAGCCGGCGAGGACGCGCACCCGGGCGCCGGGCGTCTCGGCGGCGCAGGCGCGCGGGACTTCGAGGGGGATCTGGGTGTCCACTTCGCCGTGGAGGTAGGTGATCGGGACCTTGAGGTCCTTCAGCCGGGGCCGCGGGTCGTAGGTGGTGATCTCGGTGAAGAGCGCGTCGATGTGGACACCGGAGTCGAGCAGCTGGCGGACGGTCCAGTCGACCAGCCCGGGCGAGGCCTTCGGGCCGAACCAGCCGGGCACCCAGCCGGCGACGGTGCCGAACCGGTCGTCGACGAGGTTCTCCCGCAGCTCGCGCACGGTTTCGAGCATGCCGGCGCTCGGCCAGTACCCGGGGCTGTCGACGGCGACGACGTGCTCGACCAGCTCCGGGCGCGCGAGCGCGAGTTCGGTGGCGAAGACCCCGCCCATGCTGGACCCGACGACGACCGGCTTGATCTCCAGCAGCTCGATCACGGCTTCGAGGTCGGCCACGGCACCAGCGATGGTGTTGCCGTCGAGGGGGCGGTCCGAGCGGCCGCACCCGCGCCAGTCGAGGGTGATGACGCGGTGGTCGCGCACGAGATCGGGCAGGCACGACCCCCAGACGCGGCCGCTGGCGCCCCAGCCGTGCAGGAGCAGCAGGGCCGGGCCGGTGCCGGCGTCTTCGTAGTAGAAGCGGGTGTCGTTGACGGTTGCGTAAGGCATGCCGTGAGCCTGGTGGCCGGGTTCGCGCTTTTCGATGGGCAGTCCGCTCTTACACTCATCACGAACACTGATGAATGGGGCCTGAGGTGGAGCTGCGGCAGCTTCGGTATTTCGTTACGGTGGCCGAGGAGCTGCACTTCGGCCGCGCGGCGGAGCGGCTGCACATCGTCCAGCCGGCGGTGAGCCAGCAGGTCCGGCGGCTGGAGCGGTCGCTGGGCGTGTCGCTGTTCACGCGGTCGACGCGTTCGGTGGTGCTGACGGAGGCGGGACAGCGGTTCCTGCCGCACGCACTGGCGGTACTGGCGGCGGCCGAGCGGGCTTCGGATTCGGTGTCGGAGTTCCGCGCTTCGAAGGCCCTCCTGCGACTGGGCACGAGCGAAGGCCTGGGCGATCGGCTGGACGTCCTACTGGGAGCGTTCGCCCGTCTCGCGCCGTCGGCGTCGTTGGAGCTGCTCCACGCCCCGACGGCCGAGCGGCTGCAGCGAGTCCGCGACGGATCCCTGGACGCGACCATCGTGCGGGGCTCGTGGCCGTCGTCGGGTCTCGACTTGACTCCTTTGTGGACGGACGAGGTGATGGTGGCTTTGCCCGCGTCTCATCCGTTGGCTTCCGCTTCGGAGGTCTCTTTCGCTTCGCTGGCTTCGTTGCCGGTGCGGCTCAGTTCGCGGGCGCGGAACCAGCCGTTGTACGACCTGGTGGTGTCGTGCTGCCGCGCGGCGGGGTTCGAGCCGGTGCTGGGAACGGAGTTCACGACGGCGCAGGACACGTTGGGGACACTGGGCTTCGGCCGTCCACACTGGACGGTGTTCTACCGGGCGCACGCCAATCTGCTGCCGGTGCCGGGGGTGGTTTTCCGGCCGTTGGTGGAGCCGTCGCCGCGGATGCAGACGTACCTGGCCACGCCTTCGGACCGGCGGGTGACACCGGAGGCGGTCGCCCTGATCGAAGCGGCACGGTCCATCGACACATGACAAAGCCCGGCACTCCCGAAGGAGCGCCGGGCTTTGGTCAAACAACCTCAGGAAGCCGGCAACGCAGCCAACCGCGCCGTGATGCGGTCGATGTCCGAGGCCGCCGTTGTCTTGCGCGTCTTGATCTTCTCGATCACCTGGTCCGGGGCCTTGGCGATGAACGCCTCGTTGCCCAGCTTCGCCTCCGTCTGGGTCAGCTCCTTCTCCGCCGCCGCCAGGTCCTTCTGGAGCCGCTTGCGCTCCGCCGCCACGTCGACCGTGCCCGACAGGTCCAGCTCCACCGTCACCACGCCGTCCGCCAGGGCCACCTCGAGGGACGCGCTCGCCGCGAACTCCGGCGACGGCTCCGTCAACCGGACCAGTGACCGGACCGCCGGCTCGTGACCACCCGCGTAGCCCGCCAGGCGGGTCGCCACCTTCTGGCCCGGCTTCAACCCCTGGTCGGCTCGGAAGCGGCGGATCTCCGTCACCAGCTTCTGGACGTCCGCGATCCGCGCGTCGGCCACAGTGTCCGCGTAGCCCTCAAAAGGAGCGGGCCACGCCGCGACGACCAGCGACGTGCCGCCCGTCAACGCCGTCCACAGCTTCTCCGTGATGAACGGGATGAACGGGTGCAGCAACCTCAGCACCGTGTCCAGCACGTGCCCCAGCACCGATCGCGTCGCCGAGACCCGAGCGTCATCTCCTTGGTACAGCTGGACCTTCGCCAGCTCCAGGTACCAGTCGCACAGCTCGTTCCACGTGAACTGGTAGAGCGCGCCCGCCACCTTCGCGAACTGGAAGTCCTCGAACAGGCCGTCCACTTCGGACACCAGCGCGCTCAGCCGCCCCAGGATCCAGCGGTCGGACTCGGTCAGTTCGCCGGCAGCGGGCAACGGAGCAGCGACCGAAGCCCCGTTCATCATCGCGAACTTCGTCGCGTTCCACAGCTTCGTGCAGAAGTTGCGGGAGCCCGCCGCCCACTCGTCGGCCAAGGCCATGTCCGCGCCCGGGTTCGCGCCGCGGGCCAGGGTGAAACGGGTCGCGTCCGCGCCGTACGCGTCCATCCACTCCAGCGGGTCGATCACGTTGCCGCGCGACTTGGACATCTTCTTGCCCTGCGCGTCGCGGATCAGGCCGTGCAGGTACACGTGGTCGAACGGCTGCTTGCCGTCCATCTGGTGCACGCCGAACATCATCATCCGGACGACCCAGAAGAACAGGATGTCGTAGCCCGTCGACAACACACTGGTCGGATAGAACTTTTCCAGATCCGCGGAAGACGAAGGCCACCCCAGCGTCGACATCGGCCACAGGCCCGAGGAGAACCACGTGTCCAGCACGTCCGGGTCCTGCGTCCAGCCTTCACCGGTCGGCGGCTGCTCGTCCGGGCCGACGCACACCACTTCGCCGTCGGGGCCGTAGAACACCGGGATCCGGTGGCCCCACCACAGCTGGCGCGAAATCGTCCAGTCGTGCATGTTGTCGACCCAGTCGAAGTAGCGCTTGCCCAGCTCCGGCGGGTGGATCTTCGTGCGGCCGTCGCGGACCGCGTCGCCGGCGAGCTTGGCCAGCTCCTCGACCTTGACCCACCACTGCAGCGACAGCCGCGGCTCGACGACCGTGTCGCAGCGCGAGCAGTGCCCGACCGCGTGCACGTACGGGCGCTTCTCGGCCACGATCCGGCCGGCCTCCCGCAGCGCGGCCACGACTGCCGGGCGCGCCTCGAAGCGGTCGAGACCCTGGAACGGCCCCGGCGCCGTGATCTCGGCGCGCTCGTTCATGATCGTCAGCATCGGCAGGTCGTGGCGACGGCCGATCTCGAAGTCGTTCGGGTCGTGCGCCGGGGTCACCTTGACCGCGCCCGTGCCGAACTCGGGGTCGACGTGCTTGTCGGCCACGATCGGGATGCGGCGGCCGGTCAGCGGCAGCTCGACCTCGGTGCCAACCAGGTGCGCGTACCGCTCGTCGTCCGGGTGGACGGCGACCGCGGTGTCGCCCAGCATCGTCTCGGCGCGGGTCGTCGCGACCACGATCGCGTTGGCGCCGTCGCCGTAGCGGATCGACACGAGCTCGCCGTCGTCGTCGTTGTGGTCGACCTCGATGTCCGACAGCGCCGTCTGGCAGCGCGGGCACCAGTTGATGATCCGCTCGGCGCGGTAGATCAGGCCCTCGTCGAAGAAGTTCTTGAACACCGTCTGGACGGCCTTCGACAGGTTCTCGTCCATGGTGAAGCGCTCACGCGACCAGTCGACGCCGTCGCCGAGGCGCTTCATCTGGCCGAGGATCCGGCCGCCGTACTCGGCCTTCCACTCCCAGACGCGCTCGACGAACTTCTCGCGGCCCAGGTCGTGGCGCGAAAGGCCCTCGCCGGCCAGCTGGCGCTCGACGACGTTCTGCGTCGCGATGCCCGCGTGGTCCATGCCCGGCAGCCACAGCACCTCGTAGCCCTGCATGCGACGGCGGCGGCTCATCGCGTCCATCAACGTGTGGTTGAGGGCGTGGCCCATGTGCAGGGAACCGGTCACGTTCGGCGGCGGCAGTACGATCGAGAACGGCGGCTTCTCCGACGTGGCGTCGGCCGTGAAGTACCCGGCCGCTACCCAGCGGTCGTACATCGGTGCTTCTTCGGCGGCCGGGTCCCAGGCACCCGGAAGGTCGGTGGTCTGCTGCGGAGCGTTCTCGGTCACAATGGACAAGTCTACGAACCCGTCACGGCGGGTCACCCAGGGGGAAGGCACTCGGGATGGCAGAGCCTCAGCAGCCGCAGGATCCGGACGACCGGCGCCTGGAGACGCACCCGGACCTGATGAACCCGGACTGGCAGCAACACGCCGAGCGGGACGCCTGGCTGGGCGCGAAGAAGGAGCTGAAGAAGCGCCGCAAACGCGAGCGCCGCGCCGGTGGTCACCAGCAGCCGGGGCACAGCCGCTGGCCCGGTGTGCTGGCGCTGCTCCTGGTCGTCGTCCTGGTCGTGGCCGCGATCACCGTGCACCAGATCCAGGGCATCGGCGTCAACGAGGACCCGTTCCTGTTCTTCGGCTCGTAACGCTTCGCCCCCGCCGTCGATGATCAGGCATCGACTTTGGGGGATGAATCACGTGGACGACGAAAACCTGCTCGATTCCCACCCGGACCTGGCGGATCCGGAGTGGCGCAAGCACGCGCAGACGGACGCCTGGCTGGGCGCGAAGAAGGATCGCAAGCAGGTCCGCAAGCAGCGGAAGCGCGGCCCGCGGAAACCGCGGCGGCGCTGGTGGATCTTCGCCGTTTTCGTGGCGATCCTCGGCGTGACGACCGCCGGGATCGTGCTGGCCGGCCGCCGCGCCCCGGCTCCGGCCGCCGCGCCGAACCCGACGTCGGTGGCGCAGTTCGCCCACGTCGACCTGGCGCACCCGTACGCGAACACCCCCGCCGACACCTGGCCGAAGGGGCTGGACGGCATCACCTCGCCCGCCGCGGCCGCCGTCGGCGCGTTCAAGGCCGACGCCGTCGCGGACGCCTACGCGAAGGTCCGGCAGGCCATCACCGCCGCCCACCTCGACGCCGCGGTGTTGTTCGCCCACGACCCGAAGGCCTACCTCGCGCTCTTCGCGCCGGACCAGCGTGAGCAGCTCGCGCCGCGGCTCACCGAGAAGCCGGGGAAGGACAAGGCCGGCTTCGACTCCTACCTGACCGAGATCGCCGACGGCTACCACCTGCTCGACGCGGGTCCCCGCTCCTTCGGGACGCTCACCGCGCACGCCGGCGACAAGCCCGGCGAACTGGCCGTCGACGCGAAGTACGTCATCGCCTTCGCCTTCGACAACGTCCACCCCGATGCGCTGACCAGCCCGAACGAGATCGTCAGCTTCCTGCGCGTGGACGAGACCTACGTCGTCGCCACCGGCTCCGGCGTCGCCAAGACCAGCCACGGGCTGTGGATCGACGGCGGCCGGAGCGCGACGTCGGCGGTCGGCTGCGCCGACGCCCGGGAGGGCCTCCTCGCCCCCGGCTACGCGAACCCGCCGGGTCCGCCCACCGACGGTGACCAGGACGCGCCCGGCTACTACGACCCGAAGTACCCGGTGCCGACCCTCGACGGCTGCCACTGACCCACGCGCACTCCCGACCGGGGGTGCGTCACATCCAGATGCACAGTCTGGACTGTACAGTTAGACTGTGTGCATGGGCGAAGTACCCGCACACGTGGCCGAGAGCGCCGGCTGGATCCGCGCCGTCGTCGCGCAGCTGCACCGCCGGCTGCGCCACGTCGACAACGCCGGCATCCTGACGCCGTCGCAGTCCGCCGTGCTCAACCGGCTCCATCGCGAAGGCCCCGCCACCCAGGGCGAGCTCGCGGCCGCCGAGCACGTGCGGCAGCAGTCGATGGCCTCGACCCTCGGCGTCCTCGACGAGCTGGGCTACCTCACCCGCACCCCCGACCCGGCCGACCGGCGCCGCGTCGTCATCGGCCTGTCAGAGACCGGCTCCGACACGGTGCGCGGCATCCTCCAGCACCGCGACGAGTGGCTGGCCCAGGCGCTGCTGGACGCCCTCTCCCCCGCCGAGCTCGAGACCGTCACGCGCGCGCTGCCGCTGCTGCAGCGCGTCGCCGAACACTGAAGTCGCCCACCACTGAAGGAGCGCTCACGAGCACCGTCACCGCCCCCGCGAAGTTCGGCACCCGCCTGGTCACCCCGCTGGTGGCCGGCGCGGTCCTCAACCCGATCAACTCGACCCTCATCGCCGTCGCGCTCGTGCCGATCGGGCAGAGCTTCGGCGCCGGCCCCGGCCAGACGGCCTGGCTGATCTCGGCGCTCTACCTGGCCACCGCGGTCGGGCAGCCGGTGGTCGGGCTGCTGGTCGACCGCTACGGCGCGCGCCGCGTCCTGCTCGGCGGCGCGGTGCTGGTGATCATCGCGGGGATCGCGGGCATGATCCCGCTCTCGGTCGGCTGGCTGACCGGTGTGCGGGTCGTCCTCGGCCTCGGCACGTGTGCCGGCTTCCCGGCCGCCATGGCCGTATTGCGTCATCACGCGGAAGCGAGCGGCCAGGGCGTGCCCGCGCGCGTGCTGTCGGTGCTGTCGATGTCCGCGCAGACCGTGATGGTGATCGGCCCGACGCTGGGCGGGCTGCTGATCGGCCTCTTCGGCTGGCCGGCGATCTTCGCCGTGAACATCCCGCTCGCCGGGCTGTCGCTGGTGCTGGCGCTGCTGTGGGTGCCGAAGGACGATCGCGGCGAGCGCACCGCGAAGCCGATCGACGTCCTGGGCATCGCGCTGTTCTCGGCGACGCTGCTCGCGCTCCTGTTCTTCCTGATGGACCCGGGCACCGAGCCCTGGCTGCTCGCCGTCGTCGCGGCTTTCGGCGTCGCGTTCGGGCTGGTCGAGCTGCGGCGCGACGACCCGTTCCTCGACCTGCGGATGCTCGCGGCCAACCGGGCGATCCTGCGGACCTACCTGCGGCAGGCCCTGAGCTTCATGGCCATCTACGCGATCATGTTCGGCTACGTTCAATGGCTCGAAACCACGCGGCAGCTGTCCGAGGAGGCCGCCGGGCTGATGCTGCTGCCGATGTCGGGCACGGCGGTGTGCGCGGCCGCGTTCTCGGGGCGCGGCTCCGGCATCAAGGCGCGGCTGGTCACGGTCGCGGTCGCGCTGGTCGGCGGCTCGGCACTGCTGCTGCTCGTCCACGACGGCACGTGGACCGCCGCGCTGCTGGCGCTGGCCGCGCTGTTCGGCCTCGCCCAGGGCCTCACCAGCGTCGCGAACCAGACGACGCTCTACCGCGAGGCACCCGCCGAGCAGATGGGCACCGCGAGCGGCCTGTTCCGCACGGCCCAGTACCTCGGCGCGATCGTGGCCTCGACGCTGATCGCGCTCTGCTACGGCCCGCACGCGGACTCGGCCGGGCTGCACCGGCTGGCCGTCGCACTCGTCGTCATCAGCGTTCTCCTGCTCGCCGTCACCCTCTCCGACCGCGGGCTCCGCGCGACGAAAGCCTGACCCCTGTTCGCGCGCGCGGTCATCGAGGCGCACGATGAACACATGACTCGTGAAGCGCCGGCGCAGGACGTGGACGAGACCCGCCTCGAGGTGGGCAAGCCGAAGGGCTGGGCGGCCGGGATACCCGGGGTGGCCGTGTCCCTCGCGCGCAGCGTCGAGCAGATGGGCACCGGCCGGACCGTCAAGGCGCTGCGGCTGCTGAACCAACGTGAGGGCTTCGACTGCCCGGGCTGCGCGTGGCCGGAACCGCGTGAGGTCGACGGCGAGAAGCGCAAGCTGGCCGAGTTCTGCGAGAACGGCGCCAAGGCCGTCGCCGAGGAGGCCACGAAACGACGGGTCGACCGCGAGTTCTTCGCGAAGCACCCGATCGAGGACCTCCGCACCAAGACCGACTACTGGCTCGGCCAGCAGGGCCGCGTCACCGAGCCGTTCGTGCTCCGCGAAGGCGCGACGCACTACGAGCCCATCTCCTGGGACGACGCTTTCGAGCTGGTCGCCGGCGAGCTGAAGGCCCTCACCGACCCCAACGAGGCGATCTTCTACACCTCGGGCCGCACCAGCAACGAGGCCGCGTTCCTCTACCAGCTGCTCGTGCGCTCGTTCGGCACCAACAACCTGCCGGACTGCTCCAACATGTGCCACGAGTCCTCGGGCGCGGCGCTGGCGGCGACCACCGGCATCGGCAAGGGCTCGGTGAGCCTGGCCGACATCCACAAGGCCGACCTGATCGTCGTCGTCGGGCAGAACCCGGGCACCAACCACCCGCGGATGCTCTCGGCGCTCGAGGAGGCCAAGGGCAACGGCGCGCGGATCATCGCCGTCAACCCGCTGCCCGAGGCCGGGCTGATGCGGTTCAAGAACCCGCAGAACGTCCGCGGCGTCGTCGGCAAGGGCACGCCGCTGGCCGACGAGTTCGCCCAGATCCGCCTCGGCGGCGACCTCGCGCTGTTCCAGGCCGTCGGGCACCTGCTGCTGACCTGGGACGAGGAAGCGCCCGGCGCGATCGTCGACCGCGACTTCGTCGAGCGGGTCACCGACGGCTTCGACGACTACGCGAAGCACCTGCGGGAGATCGACTGGCCCGAGGTCGAGCGCGCCACCGGGCTGCCGCGCGAGCAGATCGAGCGCGTCGCGCGGATGATCGCCTCCTCCGAGCGGACGATCTACTGCTGGGCGATGGGCCTCACGCAGCACAAGCACGCCGTCCCGACGATCTCGGAGATCGCGAACCTGGCGCTGATGCGGGGGATGATCGGCAAGCCGGGCGCGGGCCTGTGCCCGGTGCGCGGGCACTCGAACGTCCAGGGCGACCGGACGATGGGCATCTGGGAGAAGATGCCGCAGTCCTTCATGGACGCCCTCGCCGCCGAGTTCGGCATCGAGGTGCCACGCGAGCACGGCTTCGACACGGTCGACGCGATCCGGGCGATGCGCGACGGCGGCGGCAAGGTCTTCTTCGCCGTCGGCGGCAACTTCGCTTCGGCGACCCCGGACACGGAGGCGACCGAGAAGGCGCTCGAGTCGTGCTCGCTGACCGTGCACGTCTCCACGAAGCTGAACCGCTCCCACGTCGTCCACGGCCGCACCGCGCTGGTCCTGCCGACGCTCGGGCGCACCGAACGCGACGTCCAGGCGAGCGGCGAGCAGTTCGTCACGGTCGAGGACTCGATGTCGCAGGTGCACACCTCGCGCGGGCGCCTCAAGCCGGCGAGCGAGCACCTCCTGTCCGAGGTCGCCATCGTCTGCCGGCTGGCCGAGACGCTGTTCGGCGCCGGGCACGCGGTGCCGTGGCGGACGTTCGAGACCGACTACGACCTGGTCCGCGACCGCATCTCCCGCGTCGTGCCGGGCTGCCAGGACTACAACCGCCGCGTCCGCGAGCCGGACGGGTTCGTGCTGCCGCACGCGCCGCGCGACTCCCGCGAGTTCACCGGCACCGCCAACGGCAAGGGCAACTTCACGGTCTCGGAGCTGGAGTACCCGCAGGTGCCCGAGGGCAGGCTGCTGCTGCAGACGATGCGCAGCCACGACCAGTACAACACCACGATCTACGGGCTTTCCGACCGCTACCGCGGCATCGAGAACGCCCGCCGGGTCGTGCTGGTCAACCCGGACGACATCGCCGCGCTCGGCCTGACCGACGGCGCGATGGTGGACCTGGTCTCGGAGTGGCGCGACGGCGACCGCCGCGCGCCGTCGTTCCGGGTGGTGTCCTACCCGACGGCCCGCGGCTGCGCGGCGGCCTACTTCCCGGAGGCCAACGCCCTGGTGCCGCTGGACTCGGTCGCGGAGAAGTCGAACACGCCGGTGTCGAAGGCGATCGTGGTGCGGCTCGAGGTTCAGCCCCGGTAGTCGCGCTGCAGCGTGTTGGTCATGTCGGTGACCACGGCCTGGACGTTGTCGAGGGTCGCCGGCGGGATCAGCGCGGCCTCGGTGCCGCCGTCGGCGATGGCCAGGCTGAGCACGACGTTCCCGGTGCGCACGGCGGCCCACTGCTCGGAGAACCCGGCCTCGTCGCCGACGTCGGTGGCGAGCCGGACCCCCGAGTGGTCGCCGAGCGCGTCGGTCATCAGCTGGGTGGCCTTGGTCGCGCCCTCGCCCGGGTCGGAGTCGGTGAACCGCACGACGGCGATCGTGACGAGCCGGTAGTCCTGCATGTTGGGCTTGCCACCGCCGAGGTCGCGGGCGAACAGGCGCTTGCAGCTGGTCAGGTCGTTGCCCTCGGTGGAGCGGTCCTGGGGGACGACCTTGGCGTCGGCGGTCTTCACCGAGTCGGCCGGGACCTCGACGGTGCCGGGCGCGAGCCGGTCACGCGCGTTCGAGCCGGGCAGCTTGCAGGCGTCGATCGAGTCGGGGTAGTGCGCCGAAGTGGACGACGACTGGCACCCGGCACAAAGAACGGCGGAAGCGAGCACCGGAAGGAGCCACCCTCCGCGGGCAACGCTGCTACGCATAGGTTCCGGACTTTCCGTATTTCCTGAAATTGACTTTCCGGTTCGCCACCGGTCTGGTGATCTTTTCCGGTCCGCCGCTCGGTGCTGCCGTCGACGGTCACCGCACACTGCCTCACCAGGGAGGCAGCGTCAAGACCAGTCACCCCGGTGGTCCGCCGTGGTCCGGTCGGCGGAAAACGGAAACGCGGTACTTCGCGGAAATTCCTGGCGCAATTTCGCGGAACCCGATGAAAGGCCGGGCTTTCGATTGGCGCGCGCGATCAATTCACGCAGACGACCCCGTCCGAGGTGATCGGCTCGTCGCCGGCGGCCGGGGCGCCCCCGCCACCGGTCGTCCCCGGGCCGGCGTACACCGACCCGAGCACCACCTCGATGTGGCCCGCCGGCACCGCCGCGGACTCCTCTGTCGACAGCCCGCCCAGCAGCTTCGCGACCTCCGCGCCCCGCTGCGCGAGGTCGGCGCCGAAGCGGACCAGGGACGTCCGCCGCGAGGCGGTGTTGCCGGTCGTGCCCTTGGTGAATCCGTGGTCCCCCAGGAAACCGGCCACGCGGGCGGCGAGACCGCCCTTCGGGCTCGCGTTGGAGACGTCGACCGTGACCGGGGCGGCGGCCGGCGTCTTCGGCGCGGCGGACCCGATCAGGTCCGCCGCGAAGGCCTTCACCGCCGCCGGGTCGACCTGCACGGCCGTGGCGTGGGGGTTGTCCGTGTCGTACCGGTAGTCGCGGTTGACGACGGGGATCGTCTCGAACCGGATCCCGCCCCCGCTGACCCCGCGCATCTGCGCGACGAAGTCGAGCAGGTTCCACGAGTCGTCGAGCACCACCGAGCGCTTGACGGCGCCGATGAGGTCCGAGAGCTTCCCGGGGTTGGCCAGCGTCCCCGCCGACAGCACCTGCCGGGCCAGCCCGGAGAGGAACACCTGCTGGCGCCGGACGCGGGCGAAGTCGGTGCCCGGGAGCCCGTCGCGCTGCCGGACGAAGGCCAGCGCGTCGGCGCCCTGGATCCGCTGCGGCCCGGCCGGGAAGTCCGCGCCGGAGTTCTTGTCCTTGGTGGCTTCCTTCAGGCAGACGTCGACGCCGCCGACCGCCTGGCTGATCTCGTAGAAGCTGAGCAGGTTGACCTCGGCGTAGTGGTCGATCTTGACGCCGGTGAGGCCCTCGACCGCCTGCCGCGTCCCGCGGCGCGCGGCGGTGAGGGCGGCCTGGTCGATCTTCGCTTTGTCGGTCTCCCCCGCGTCGCGCCGCCGCTTGGCTTCGGCGGCCTTCGCGCGCCCGAACGCGGCGTTGATCTTCCCCTTCCCGCCGGGCATCGACACGTAGCTGTCGCGCGGGATGGAGAACGCTTTCACGTCGTGGGTGCCGTTCGGGATCCGCAGCACGATGAGCGTGTCGGTGAGGTCGTCGCCGTTGGCCCCGGCCCGGAGCTCGCGCAGGACCTCCGGGGAAAGCGGTTGCCCCTGGTCGTTGGTCCGCGAGTCGCGGCCGACGAGCAGGATGTCGAGCGAGCCGTCGGCGGGCTGTTCCCCGGGCGCGGTGCCGCCCTCGGCGTCGATGACGCTGTCGCGCGAGACGTCGTCGAGGGCGTGGAGGTTCGTGTAGCCGTAGGCGGTACCGCCCAGGACGGCGAAAGCGAGCCCGGCGACGGCGATCTTCCCCAGTAGGTGCACGTCCTACCGACGCCGCCGGGCCCGCTCCCGCTGCACGGGTGACTCAGCTCACAAGGGCTACCCGAAGAGCTGCACCAGCTTCAGGAACAGCTGGTACACGCCGTAGGCGAAGGGCAGCACGACCCACGCCCAGGCGAGCACGATCAGCGGCACGCGGTTCGTCCCGGTCTCCTGGGGCTGCTCGCTCATCACGCCTCACTCCTCGCGGCCGCGTCCGAGGTGACGGGCTCGTGGAACTTCGCCTTCACCGGCCGCACCAGCTCGTTGGCCACGAAGCCGACCACCAGCAGGCCGATCATGATGTAGAACGACAGCTGGTAGAGCGCCGGGCCGGACTTGCCGGCCGACTTCTCGTTGTCGGCGATCGCGTTGACGATCAGCGGGCCGAGCACGCCGGCCACCGACCACGCGGTGAGCAGCCTGCCGTGGATCGCGCCGACCTGGTAGGTGCCGAAGAGGTCCTTCAGGTACGCCGGGATCGTCGCGAACCCGCCGCCGTAGAACGACAGGATCACCATCGCGCACAGGATGAACACGACCTTCGAGGAGTTGTCCGTCAGCGCGATCACCAGGTACAGCACCGCGCCCACGCCGAGGTAGGTGCGGTAGATGTTCTTGCGCCCGACCAGGTCCGAAGTGGACGACCAGACGAACCGGCCGAGCATGTTGCACAGCGACAGCAACGCTACGAACCCGGCCGCCGCGGCCGTGCCGACCGGGGTCGAGGTGTTCTTGAAGAAGTCCACGATCATCGGGGACGCCTTCTCCAGGATGCCGATGCCCGCGGTGACGTTGAAGCACAGCACGACCCACAGGAGCCAGAACTGCGGCGTCTTGATCGCGTTGGCGGCCGAGACGTTCGCGGTGCTGATCATGGCCTTGCCGTGGTCGGTCTTCGGCTCCCAGCCGGCCGGCTTCCAGTCGTCGGCCGGCACCCGTACGAGCAGCCAGCCCATCGACATGAACGCCGCGTAGACGACGCCGTGCACCAGGAACGCCGTCGCGATCGTGCCGGTGGTCGGCGAGGTGCCGAGCATCGACGACGACCACGGCGACGCGATGAGCGCACCGCCGCCGAAGCCCATGATCGCGATCCCGGTCGCCATGCCGGGGCGGTCCGGGAACCACTTGATGAGCGTGGACACCGGCGAGATGTAGCCGATGCCGAGCCCGACGCCGCCGATCCCGCCGTAGCCGACGACGACCAGCCAGAACTGCCCGGTCGCCACGCCGAGCGCGGAGACGAGGAACCCGGTGGCGAAGCAGCACATCGAGACGAACATGGCCCAGCGCGGGCCGTTCTTCTCGACGAGCGTGCCGCCGAACGCCGCGGAGAGGCCGAGCATGACGATGCCGAGCTGGAACGGCAGCGAGCTCTGCGTCCCGTTCAGGTGCATCGTCTTCTCGAGCGGCGTCTTGAAGACGCTCCACGCGTAGGCCTGCCCGATCGACAGGTGTACCGAAAGGGCCGCCGGCGGCACCAGCCAGCGCGTCCAGCCTGGTGGTGCCACGATCCGGGAACGGTCCAGGAAGCCGAGAGCCATCGGATCCCTCCGTAGAGTGGGGATGATGGAGGGAATGTATTACTAAATACCCGGTGTTGCACCATGCGAGTGTCAAACTTTCCGGCGGAGAAGGGTGTGGGTCATGGGCAGGGTGACCGTGCGGAGGCCGGTGCGGAAGATCTCCGCGACCGGCGACCGGCGCCGTCCCGACGCGCTGGCCGCCGAAGAGCCCCTGGAACTGCGCGTCGGCGGCAAGGCGCTGGCGGTCACGATGCGCACGCCCGGGCACGACGTCGAGCTGGCCCACGGCTTCCTGCTGTCCGAAGGGGTGATCGGCGGCCGCGAGGACATCGCCGTCGCCCGCTACTGCGACGGCGTCGACGACCAGGGCCGCAACACCTACAACGTGCTGGACATCGCGCTGGCGCCCGGCGTGCCGCCGCCGGACACCGGGGTCGAGCGCAACTTCTACACGACGTCGTCGTGCGGGGTCTGCGGCAAGGCCGCGCTCGACGCGGTCAAGCTCAAGACCCGCTTCTCCCCCGCCTCGGCCACGTTCACGGTGAAGAGCGAGACCCTGTCCGCCCTGCCGGACGCCCTGCGCACCCGGCAGAAGGTGTTCGCCAGCACCGGCGGCCTGCACGCGGCGGGCCTGTTCACCCCGGACGGCGAGATCGCCGTCGTCCGCGAGGACGTCGGCCGGCACAACGCGGTCGACAAGGTGCTCGGCTGGGCCGTCCTCGAGAACCGGATCCCCGCGCCCGGGTACGGCCTGCTGGTCTCCGGGCGCGCGTCGTTCGAGCTGGTGCAGAAGGCCGCGATGGCCGGGATCGGGCTGCTGGCCGCGGTGTCCGCCCCGTCGTCACTGGCGGTCGAGCTCGCGGAAGAGAACGGCATGACGCTGATCGGCTTCCTGCGCGGCGACTCGATGAACCTCTACACCGGCGACCACCGCCTGCTGACCTAAACCGACTCGACCCAGTTGCCGTGGAAGCCGTTGGGCACGCGGTCCGGCAGGTGGATCGCCGCGACGGTCTCCAGCGTGCCCGCGTCCAGCAGCGTGAGATCGCTGCGCTGGGACGCGGGGTCGAAGACGAAGCCCATCAGGACGCCGTCGTCCTCCGCCGCGTCCGCGTGGGACGGGACGAAGACGAACTCGCCCGGCTGCCGTCCCGCGCCGAACGCGCGCTCCTGCCGTGAACCGGCGTGGAAGTCGTGCTTGAACAGGGAACCGCCGGGGGTCGCGCCGCCGTCGGCCGACATCGAGTAGCCGAAGCGGTGGCGCCGGCCGACGAGCCGCTCGTCCACCCTCGGGAACTCCTGGCCGCGGTCGTCGAGCCGCTCCTCCAGGACCTTGCCCGCGGTGAGGTCGACGGTCCAGCGGTCCAGCGTCGGGCCGCCCTCGTCCGGGCCGTGCAGCTCGGTGTCGAACATCTTCGGGTGGCGGACGATGTCGAGCACGATGCTGTCACCGTCGTCGTAGGCGTTGAGCGGGTGGAAGACGTAGCACGGCTCGACCTCGAACCACCGGACGTCGCCGTTGCCGCCTTCGCGCGGCATGACGCCGATCCGCGCCGGGTACTTCGGGTCCCAGCGGTACGGCAGGCCGCCGTTCGCGCCGATCTTGCGGGCCATCATCGCGGTCACCGGGTCCGGCACGCGGACCTTGCCGACCATGGCCGAAAGGACGAGCTTCGCCGGCGCCCGCAGCGCGCCCGGCACGTTCGCCGCGACCGCCATCTCCGCGTTGAACGTCACCGGCAGGTCGTAGAACACGACGTGCTTCTCGGTCAGCGAGAAGTCGTGCATCATCGGCGACCCGGTGACCTCGACGTCGACCGTGCGGCGGGCCCGGCCCTGCGCGTCGATCACCGAGTACTGGACCTTGTTGCCCATGCCGAAGGAGTACGACACGGCGTGCAGCTCGCCCGTGCGCGGATCGCGCTTGGGGTGGGCCGTGTAGCCGCCGGGCAGCGTGCCGTCGAAGTCGCAGCGGCCGACGGTGTCGAGCTCCTCGGTCAGCTCGTAAGTCGGCGCGCCCGCCTCGACCAGCGCGAAGGTCCGGCCGGCGTGGCCGATGACGTTGGTGTTGGCGCCGAGCGCGTCCAGCCCGCAGAAGCGGCTCGCGTCCTCGCCGTTCAGCGTCGCCGTGACGGCCGGGTTGCGCACCCAGCGGTTGCGGTACCACTCGGCCTTGCCGTCGCGCAGGCGCACGCCGTGGACCATGCCGTCGCCCATGAACCAGTGGTAGGCCGCCGGGTCCACCTCGGACAGCGGGTTGGGCCCGTTGCGCAGGTAGCGGCCGTCGAGGAACTCGGGGATGCGCCCCGTGACGGCCAGCTCGGTGATCGTGTGCTCCCGGCTCACCGGGGCGAAGTTGCCTTCGAGGAACTTGTTGCCCATGCCTGACCCCTCCGAAGCTGCCATAACTTGGTTATGACACCATTTATAACAGGGTTATGAGATACTGGCAAGCATGAGCCCGAAACCGCGTGCGACCGACGTCAAGGAGCGGCTCGTCGAGGCCGCCATCCGGCTGCTCGACGACGGCGGCCCCGAAGCTCTGCAGGCCCGCAAGCTGGCGGCGGAGGTCGGCGTTTCGACGATGGCCGTGTACACGCACTTCGGGGGCATGACCGCGCTGGTCGACGAGGTGGCGCGCACGGGGTTCCTGCGGCTCAGCGCGTGCCTGGCCGAGGTCGGCGAGACCGGCGACCCGGTGGCGGACATCTTCAGCCTGGCCCGGACCTACCGGCAGGCGGTCGCCGAGCAGCCGCAGCTGTTCGCGGTGACGTTCGGCCAGTCCGCGCCGGGCGGCAAGCGGGCGACTCTGTCGGATCTCACCACCGAGGAGGGCCGCGAAGCCGCCCAGGAGGGCCTGGAGGCGTTCGAGCACATCGTCCGGGCGACCGAGCGGGCCATCGAGGCCGGCCGGTTCCGGCCCGCGGACAAGTACCAGGCGGCCGCGCAGCTGTGGAGCGCGCTGCACGGCTTCGTCACGCTCGAGGCCTCCGGCCACTTCGGCGCCGGTGAGCAGGGCATCGACCACATTTTGATACCCCTGGGGATCACCATGGCGGTGGGTCTCGGGGACACTGTGGAGCGGGCGGAACACTCGACCGAGGCGGCCAAGGCGGCTTGGCGGGCGAAAACCCGAAACGCCGGGCAGGGTGGGAACGACTAACCCGGCGAACAGGGACGTGAGGGGAACGCGGAGCGGGTGCGCGGCGTCCTAGGAGCAGCAGGCGGGGGACGGAGACAGGTGAACGAGGAAAACGGGGAGCGACCTCCGGGCGAGCCCTTGGTCCCGGAGACGGCCGGGGCGGCCGCGGTCCGGGACGCACGGCGGTGGCTGTCGCGCCGGTCCGTGCTGATCGCGGGCGCGTCCGGGCTGGCCGTGGGCGGCCTGGCCATCGGCACCGCCACCGGCAAGCTGCCGTTCAGCCAGGCGCTGCAGCGGACGCTGGGCGTGACGTCGTCGAACCCGACGACCCAGCTGGGCAGCACCCGCGTCGAGCGCGTCTACTCCCAGGCCCGCGGCCGGATGGTCGACCTGGTGTTCATCCTGCCGTCGAAGACCCCGCCCAAGGGCCTGCCGATGTCGCTGATGCTGCACGGCCTGCACGGCAACGCCCGCAGCGCGGCCCCGACCGGCACGCTCAAGCAGCTCTCCAGCGACGTCGCGCGCAAGGCCGTCCCGGCGTTCGGCTTCGTCGCCGTCGACGGCGGCGACAACTACTGGCACGAGGTGCACCCGGGCGACGACCCGATGGCGATGCTGCTGGAGGAGGTCCCGCAGTGGCTGCGGGCCCGCGGCTTCGCCGGCGACACCGGGCAGCCGTTCGCCTGCACGGGCGTGTCGATGGGCGGGTTCGGCGCGCTGGTGTACACGCGCCGCCGCGTGGAGCGGCGCCAGCCGCCGGCCGCGGTCGCGACGCTGGCCCCGGCGCTGATCCTGTCCTGGCAGGAGATGGCCAAGCGGCACATCTTCACGGGCCTGAACGACTGGACCGCGCTGGACCCGCTGCGGCACATCGACGCGACGAAGACCGTGGCCAACGGCATCTGGTGCGGCACGGAGGACCCGTTCATCACGGGTGTCCGCCGCTACATCGACGCGGCCCACCCGGTGGTCGCCCACACGGCCCACGGCAAGCACGGCGACCCGTTCAACCGGACGGTGGTGCCGAGCCTGATCAGCTTCCTCGGCAAGCAGGTCCCCCGCAAGGACTGACCCGCCCCGGACGACACGCGTACTCAGCCGGACGACACGCGTACCCCGATGGACGACACGACCCGCTCCTGCGCGAGGTGCCGTGTCGTCCGCCCAGGTACGCGTGTCGTCCGGTCAGGTACGCGTGTCGGCCGTTGGGGTACGGGGTCAGCAGGTGAAGTGGACGCGGGTCGTCGTGCGGCCCGGGACCCAGTACGTGCGGACCAGGTCCGCCAGGCGGTTGACCAGCAGCAGGCCGCGGCCGCCCAGCGCGGCCGCCGTCGGGGGGATCCGGCCGGCCAGGGGTTCCGTGATCGTGCCCGTGTCGGTGACCTCGCCGACCACCTGACGCTCGTCGGCCCACAGCCGGAGCACGCCCGCGCCGCCGCCGTAGAGGATGCTGTTCGTCGTCAGCTCCGCGATCGCCAGGGTGAAGTCGTCCCGCCGCGGGCGGCGCAGGCCGTGGCGCGCGGCCCAGATCTCCGCGAACCCGCGCAACGAGGCCAGCTGCCCGATGTCGAACTTCCGCTCGATCGCGGCCGGCGGCGGGTCGAGCGGCCGCATGAGCTCCACGCGGGCGCCGTCCGGGTCGAACCGGGAGCTGACGAGCGGCCCGGCCGGTCCCCGCACCTCGGGGTGGGTGCGCTCGGCGTCGGCCAGCGCGTCCGGCGAGAGCGACGCGGTGTCGTACGGGCAGAGCACCGCCAGGTCCCGCCCCACGAGAGCGTGGTTGATGAGCGCCTCGTGCAGGACGCACTCCGGGTACTCGGCGCCCGTGCGGTCGCTCCACAGCGGCTCCGCCACGATCCGCACCGGGCCCGCGTGCTCACCGGCGAAGGCGAGCAGGACCGTCGGCAGGATCGCGCCGGGGTTGCGGCCCACCAGGCACATGTCGGTCAGCCGCACCTCACGGGCACGGGCTTCCAGGGCCTTCTCGATGAGGAGGAGATTGCGCGCCGGAACGGCCACGGCCACCGGTTCGCCCCGGTCGAGACCTTCGAGCAGGAACGGAACGACGCCGTCCAGGTACTCACTGTCACCGCGGTAGAACAGTGCCGGATGCCGAACCGGTCTCAGGGCACCTACCACGGGACCTTGCTACCCGGACACGGCCCGGCGCAAACCCATCGGACGGAGGAAGTTCACTCCACCCAGCGGCCGACGACCGAGATCAGCCAGAAGCCGACCAGGGTCGCGAGGCCGAACAGCAGCACCCAGTTGACCAGCGGACGCCGCTCGGTGACCCCACCGGCTCGCCAGAGCGCGTACCCCGCGACGACGAACAGCGGCAACGGGATCAGGGGCAACGGCGACAGGCGGGCCACCACGGCCACGACGCACACGCCGGCGCACACGGCCAGCACGCCCATCAGCACCCGGTTCAGCCACGGGTACCGGTCGAACACGGACGCGATGACGCGTTCGCTCAGCTCGCGGAACCCGAGGACCGGTCCGGCGGGCACCGGCTCCGGCTCGGGTGGCGGCGGTGCCTGCACGCCACCGGCGGGGGCGGCGCCCCCGCCGGTAACCGGCATAGAGTCAGCAGTCATTCAGCTTTCCTGTCGGGTCTCCGGGCCGGGTGGCCCGGAGACGCCCGGCCTCAGGCCGACTTCTCGCCGCGCTCGCTGCGCGTGCGCCTCGTCGGCTGCCGGGCGACGATCGTCGGGTTCACGTTCTCCCGGACGGTCTGCTCGGTGATCACGACCTTCGCCACGTCGTCGCGGCTCGGGATGTCGTACATGACCGGCTGCAGCACTTCTTCCATGATGGCACGCAGCCCGCGGGCACCGGTCCCGCGCAGGACCGCCTGGTCGGCGATGGCCTCGAGCGCGGTCTTGGTGAACTCGAGCTCGACGTTGTCCATCTCGAAGAGCTTCTTGTACTGCTTCACCAGGGCGTTGCGCGGCTGGGTGAGGATGCTGACCAGCGATTCCTTGTCCAGGTGGTTGACCGTCGCCACGACCGGGAGCCGGCCGATGAACTCCGGGATCAGCCCGAACTTGATCAGGTCCTCGGGCATGGTGTCGGAGAAGACGTCGCTCTCCTCGATCTCGGACTTCGTGCGGATCTCCGCGCCGAAGCCGAGGCCACGCTTGCCGACCCGCTCGTTGATGATCTTCTCCAGCCCGGCGAACGCGCCGGCCACGATGAACAGCACGTTCGTCGTGTCGATCTGGATGAACTCCTGGTGCGGGTGCTTGCGGCCGCCCTGCGGCGGCACCGAGGCGGTGGTGCCCTCGAGGATCTTCAGCAGCGCCTGCTGGACCCCCTCGCCGGAGACGTCCCGCGTGATCGACGGGTTCTCGCTCTTCCGGGCGATCTTGTCGACCTCGTCGATGTAGATGATCCCGGTCTCGGCCCGCTTGACGTCGTAGTCCGCCGCCTGGATGAGCTTGAGCAGGATGTTCTCGACGTCTTCGCCGACGTACCCGGCCTCGGTCAGCGCCGTGGCGTCCGCGATCGCGAACGGCACGTTCAGCAGCTTCGCCAGCGTCTGCGCGAGGTAGGTCTTGCCGCACCCGGTGGGGCCGAGCATCAGGATGTTCGACTTGGCCAGCTCGACCGACTCCTCCTTGGAGTCCTTCGGCCCGGCCTTGTCGTCCGCCTGGATCCGCTTGTAGTGGTTGTAGACCGCTACCGCGAGGGTCCGCTTGGCGTCGTTCTGCCCGATGATGTACTGCTCGAGGAACTCGTGGATGTCGGCGGGCTTGGGCAGCTCGTCGAGTTTGACGTCGCCGGCTTCGGCCAGCTCCTCCTCGATGATCTCGTTGCAGAGGTCGATGCACTCATCGCAGATGTAGACCCCGGGGCCGGCAATGAGCTTCTTCACCTGCTTTTGGCTCTTCCCGCAGAAAGAACACTTCAGCAGGTCTCCGCCGTCACCGATCCGTGCCATGGCCGTTGACCTCGTCCCCTCCGGCGCGGACTGCCGCGCCTGACGTGTGTTGCGACGGTGCGACCCCCGGTCACGAACGACCGAGTGGAGCCTCACGCATTGCCACTGACGGTACCCGTCCGATGCCGTGGGCGGGAACACCCACAGGCTCCGGGAGCACGTCAGAGGACGACCCTAAACCAGAGTGCCGGTGTATGTCGTCTCCTCGACACACACCGGCCTGGCGGATCTACAGAGCCGAGGCCTTCCGGTACGGGAGCACCTCGTCGATGATTCCGTACGCCTTGGCCTCGTCGGCGGTCAGGATCTTGTCCCGCTCGATGTCGGTCCGGATCTGGTCGGGGTCCTTGTTCGTGTGCTTCGCCAGGATGACCTCCATCTGGCGCCGCACCCGCTGGATCTCGTTCGCCTGGATCTCCAGGTCGGAGACCTGGCCGTACGTGCCCTCGGTGGCCGGCTGGTGGATCAGCACCCGGGAGTTGGGCAGCGCGTAGCGCTTGCCCGGGGTGCCGGCCGCCAGCAGGACCGCGGCCGCGGAGGCGGCCTGGCCGAGGCAGTACGTCTGGATGTCCGGGCGGACGAACTGCATCGTGTCGTAGATCGCCATCAGCGAGGTGAACGAGCCACCCGGCGAGTTGATGTACAGCAGGATGTCGCGGTCCGGGTCCTCGTGCTCGAGGTGCAGCAGCTGGGCCATCACGTCGTTGGCCGACGCGTCGTCCACCTGCACGCCGAGGAAGATGACGCGCTCTTCGTACAGCTTGTTGTACGGGTTCGACTCCTTGACGCCGTAGCTGGTGCGCTCGACGTACGACGGGAGGATGTACCGCGACTGGGGTGTGTTCGGAGCCCGGAAGTCACCCGGGAGCCTGAAGTTGCTCATGATCGAGTCTCCTGTGTGCTTCGCGCTCAGTTCGAGCCCGGACGGGCGATGTCGGCGGTGAGGACGTGGTCAACGAACCCGTAGTCCTTCGCCTCCTGCGCGGTGAACCAGCGGTCGCGGTCGCCGTCCGCGATGATCTGCTCGACCGTCTGCCCGGTCTGGTCCGCCGTGATCCGGGCCAGCTCCTGCTTCCACTTGTTGAACAGGTCGGCCTGGATCGCGATGTCCGACGCGGTGCCGCCGACACCGGCCGACGGCTGGTGCATCAGGATGCGCGCGTGCGGGAGCGAGTAGCGCTTGCCGGGCGCGCCCGAGGAGAGCAGGAACTGGCCCATCGAGGCCGCCATGCCCATCGCGTAGGTCGCGACGTCGGGGCGGATCAGCTGCATGGTGTCGTAGATGGCGAACCCGGCGGTGACCGAGCCACCCGGCGAGTTGATGTAGAAGCGGATGTCGGACTCGGCGTCGTCCGCGTCGAGCAGCAACAGCTGCGCGGTGATCCGGTTGGCGATCTCGTCGTTCACCTCGGAACCGAGGACGACGATGCGCTCCTGGAGCAACCGCTCGAACACCGAGTCGGTGAGGGTGAGCCCTGCGGTGCCGGACCGCGCCTCGGGCGTGTGCTGCGTCACGTCTGCCTGCCTTTTCGCCGGCGACGGCCCCGTGGTGACGGCCGCCGCTGTCGTTTCAGATGCTTGAGATCTTGCAACCGACCCTAACGAACTTGGGCGGCGCAGAATGCCTGACACCGCCCAAGTTCGCTCACAGCTTCACTCCGCCGGAGTCTTCGCCGCCTCGTCGGTGGCCTGCGTCTCCTGGGTTGCCTCGTCGCCGGCCGGCTCCTCGGCGCCGAACAGCTCCGAGAGGTCGACCTCGGCACCCGAGCCGTCGGTGACGGTCGTCTTCCGGACCACGGAGGCGAGCGCCTTGCCGCGGCGGACGTCGGCGTAGATCGCGGTCAGCTGGCCGGACTGCTGGGCACGCTGGACGTACTCGTCCGGGCTGATCCCGAAGCGCTGGGCCTGGTAGATGATCCGCTCGGTCAGCTCACCGTCGTTGACCGAGACCTCTTCCTTGTCGGCGATGGTGTCCAGCAGCAGCTGCGTGCGGACGGCCTTCTCCGACTCGGTGCGGGTCTCCGCGTCGAACTCCTCCAGCGTGCGGCCTTCGGCCTCGAGAGCCTGCGCGAACTGGGCCTCGTCGTGGTCGAACGGGTGGATCGCGTCGTGCTTGCGGTTCTCGATCTCGGAGTCGAGGACCTTCTCCGGGATCGGCACCTCGGTGCGCTCCAAGAGCTCGTCGAGCACCTTGTCGCGCGCCTGGACGCCCTGCTGCATCTTCTTGACGCGGCCGAGGCGCTCGCGGAGGTCGCCCTTGAGCTCCTCGATCGTGTCGAACTCGCTCGCCATCTGGGCGAACTCGTCGTCGGCCTCGGGCAGCTCGCGCTGCTTGACCGACTGGACGGTCACGGTCACCTCGGCGTCCCGGCCGGCGTGGTCGCCGGCGACGAGCTGGGTGGTGAACGTCTTGGTCTCGCCGGCGTTCGCCCCGACGATGGCCTCGTCGATGCCGTCCACGAGCTGGCCGGAGCCGATCTCGTAGGACAGCCCGCTGGTGGCGGCCTCCTCGACGGCCTCGCCGTCGACGGTCGCGGCGAGGTCGATCGAAACGAAGTCGCCGGTCTCGGCCGGGCGCTCGACGCCGGTCAGCGTGCCGAAGCGGGCGCGCAGCTCGTCGAGCTGCTCGTCGACCTCCGCGTCGGTCAGCTCGACGTCGTCGACGGTGATCGCGAAGCCTTCGAGGTCGGGCAGCTCGATCTCCGGGCGCACGTCGACCTCGGCCGTGAACTCGAGGACGTCGCGGTCCTCGAGCTTGGTCACGTCGAACTCGGGGTTGCCGAGCGTGCGGACCTCGTTCTCGCGAACGGCCTCGATGTACTTGGCCGGGATGGCCTCGTTGACGACCTCGTCGAGCACCGGGCCACGCCCGATCCGGCTTTCCAGGACGCGAGCGGGCGCCTTGCCGGGCCGGAAGCCCGGGATGCGCACCTGCTGGGCGATCTTGCGGTAGGCGCGGTCGAAGTTGGGCTTCAACTCGTCGAACGGCACCTCGACATTGATCTTGACTCGCGTCGGGCTCAGCTGCTCGACGGTGCTCTTCAAGGTCTTCTCCTCGAGCGGTAACGATTGTGTAGGACAATCCTGCGGAAATGGGCCCGGCAACGTGCAGACCGGGACGTCCGAGTCTAGGCCAGTGGCCCGCGCCGCCGGGGCGGGGGCCACCTGCGGCGTCACGAGCCGAGCATGCGGCCGATCACCCAGCGCATCTGGCCGCTCGCGTGCTCGGCCGAGCCGCTGGGCTGCACCAGGTGGGAAAGCAGCAGCCGCATGAACGCCTCCACCGCCACCGCCCACTCCGACGGCGTCAGCGAAACCTCCGGGTAGCTGCGGGCGAAGACCGCCGCCACCGACTCGACCGCCCGGCCCAGGACCGCCTCCGGGCGGGAGGTCAGCAGCGGGAGGAAGTCGTCGCGGCCGTTCTGGGCGCCGCCGAGGGCGATCTCCACCAGCGGGTTGGCGTGCGCGGCTTCGAGGCTGTGCTTGAACGCCGCCGTGACGCCGTCGACCGGACGGCCCGGGTGCGCCGCGACGTCCGCGTTCACGCGCTCGACGAAACGGTCGGTCTCGCTCAGCATCAACGCCTTGGCGAGCTCGGCCTTGGAGCCCAGTTCGTTGTAGACGGTCTGCCTGCTCACGCCGACCCGCGCGGCCAGCTTGCCCATCGTCACGGCGGCCCAGCCGTCGGCGCGGATGACGTCGGCCGCCGCGGCCAGCAGCTTCTCCCGCGTGCGTGCCGGGACCGGGTGGGTGACCGCCTTCACACGGCGAGCGTACCCGTGGGTTCCGTTCCGCTGGCCGACACCTTTTTTCGAAGCCTGCTGCAACGTTTACAAACCCGGATGAGTTGTCTACGGTGACTCCCGCCTGGCCAGGAGCTTCTCGACCGAGGAGACCGCTCGATGTCCGTCGCCGTCACCGAGCCGCAGGGTTCCGTCACAGTGGCGGCGCCCGCGACCGGGATGGTCGCCGCCCACGCGGTGCCGTCGCCCCGGATCGCGCTGCCCGCCGTCTCGGTTCCGGTCCTGCTGCTGTTCGCCGGCGGCGTCGCACTCTGGGGTGCCTCGACCTGGCTGCTGCTCGCCGGGCTCGCGCCGCCGGTCGTGACCGTGGTGCTGAACACCGTCGTCACCTTCGCGATGTACACCGTGGTGCACGAGGCGGCGCACCACTCCGCCGGGAAGCTCACCTGGGTCAACGAGGTGCTCGGGCGGCTGGCCGTCCCGTTCGTCGCGGCGTACTCGGCGTTCCCGTCGCTGCGGTACGTCCACGGTGAGCACCACCGCCACACCAACGGGCCGGCCCACGACGACCCGGACGCCTGGACGTCGCGGGGCCCGCGCTGGCAGCTGCCGCTGCGTTGGCTGACCCTGGACGTGGCGTACGCGCGTTGCTACTTCGCCCGGCTGCGGGGCCGGCCTCCACAGGAGCTGGCCGAGGCGCTGGTGGTGCTGTCCGCGGCGCTGTCGGCCGGGGTGGGACTGGTCGCGACCGGCCACGGCGCCGAGCTGCTCCTCGTGTACCTGCTGCCGCAGCGGCTGGGGCTGGGGCTGCTCGCCTGGTCGTTCGGCTGGCTGCCCCACCACGGCCTGCCCGCCGAGGGGCCGCACGGCCGGTTCGGCACCACCCGCGTGCGCATCGGCCTCGAGCGGCTGCTCACCCCGGTGCTGCTGGCCCAGAACCTGCACCTGGTGCACCACCTGCACCCCGCCGTCCCGTTCCACCGGTACCGGCGGGTGTGGCTCGAGAACCGCGAGGCCTACCTCGCCCGCGACGTCCCGATCAGCACGGCGTGGGGCCGGGACCTGACCGCGGAGGAGTACCGGATGGCCGTGGGGCTGGAGTCCGCACCCGACGTCGCCGTGCCCGCGCCGGCCCCGCCCCCGCTCGGGCCGAGCCGGTTCCACCGGCTGCGCGTGCGCGAGATCAGCCAGCTGACCGCCGACGCCGTCGCGATCACGTTCTACGTCCCGCCCCAGCTGGCGGGCGAGTTCCGGTTCGTCCCCGGCCAGCACGTCGCCGTTCGCGCGGTGCTCGACGGGCAGCCGGTGCGCCGGACGTACTCGATCTGCGCGCCGGCGGACGCCGGTGAGCTGCGGATCGCGGTGAAGCGGCGGCCGGGCGGGGCGTTCTCCGGGTTCGCGACCGGTGCGCTGGCCGTGGGCGACTTCCTCGACGTGCTGCCGCCGTCGGGAGGGTTCACGCTCACACCCGACCCTGCGCGGACCGCGCACTACGTCGCGCTGGCCGCGGGCAGCGGCATCACGCCGGTGCTGTCCATCCTGGTCAGTGCGCTCTCCGCCGAGCCGCACAGCCGCGCGACCCTGTTGTACGTCAACACTTCCGGCGCGACGACGCTCTTCGCGCGCGAGCTGAGCACGCTCGCCGAGGGCTTCGGCGGCCGGCTGCACGTCGTCCACTACCGGACCGACGAGCGCGACCCGGACCTGCACGCGCACCGGCCCCGGCAGTTCGACACGCTCGGCGAGGCGCTCGCGATCTCGCACGAGCGGTACCAGCGCGGCCGGCTCGACGGGACGCGGCTGCGCGCGATGCTGCAGAACCGCCTGCACCCGGCGAAGGTCGACGAGTGGTTCCTGTGCGGGCCGCGCGGCCTGATGGACCTGGTCCGCCGGACGCTGGCCGACGCGGACGTCCCGGACGAGAACGTCCACTTCGAACTCTTCCGCGGCGCGGCACCCCTGCGCGACCCGGCGGGCGCGCCGGCCCGGGTGGCGGTGACGCTGGGCGGCGCGACGACGTCACTGGCGGCGGACGCCGGGGAGACCGTGCTCGACGTGGCGCTGCGAGCAGGACTCGAGGTGCCGTACTCGTGCACGGGCGGCGCGTGCGGCACCTGCCGGGCGACCCTGCTGCACGGCCAGGTCGACATGGACGTCCGCTACGCGCTGACGGTCGACGACGTGGCGGCGGGCCGGATCCTGACGTGCCGCTCCCGCGCCACGACCCCGGAGGTCGCGGTCGACTACGACCGCCGCTGACCCCCGGGGCCGCCGTCGTCAGCCGGTCTGGGTGGGCGCTCCCGACGGCGGGGTTCCCTGACCGCCGCCCGGCTGCTGACCCTGGCCACCGCTTGCGCCGTCGGTGACCGATGTCGCCGTCGCCGTGTCGCCCGACTCCGTCGCGACCACCGTCACCGTGTCGCCCGTCGCGAGGCCCGTCGCCTGCGCCGACGTGATCGTGTACGTCTTCGAAAACCCGTCCTCGCTCTTCGCGGTCAGCGACGTCGCGCTCAGCGCCGTCACCTCTCCGGTCTGCGTGATTTTCGTGACGTAGCCGCCGTTTCCGTCCGAGGACACGTACTCGCCGTGCAACGCCGAACCCAGGCCGCCCGCGCCGCCCTGCATGCCTCCCGGTCCGCCCTGCATCCCGCCCGGGCCGGCCTGCGTGCCGGTCGAGGCCGAAGACGAAGACGAAGCCGCCCAGACCGCCGCTCCCCCGCCGGCCACGATCACGGCCGCGACGGCGCCCGCCGCGATCTTCTTGCCCGGCGACCAGCCCGGCTTCGGCGGCGTGCCCGGAGCCGGCGCCGCGCCCCACGTCTGGTCCGGAGTGGACGGTGCCTGCGGTGTGGTCATGGTGTTGCTCCTTAACGAGATGCTTCGGTGCGATCCACGGTGGGGCCGCCCGCTGTGTGCGGACTGTGCTTGCCGTCAGCCGTTCCTGTGACCGGAGGAACTCCGACATCCGCGACCGGCCGGTCACCGCACAGCCGCCTCACAGGCAGCACACAACCCGCACACACGGCGCGGACGGACGCTTTGTCCATGGCCGCGCGAACCGTCCCGCCGCACCCCAGCCGGGGGCGCCTTTCGCTGCGCGCGAAACTGACCGGCTCGATGGTCGTGCTGCTCACCGTGGTGTGCCTGATCGTCGGCGTGGTCAGCGAGCTCGCGCTCGACCTGTTCCTCACCCGCCAGATCGACCAGCAGCTGTCCGCCGCGGCGACGCGCTCGCTCGTCTTCGCGAGCAACGCCCGGCCCCCGGACGCGGGTCCGCAGCCCGACGACCAGTCGGGCGAACACCCGCTCGGGCAGAACGTCGGCACGGTGAGCGGCACCTTCGACGGGCAGCGGCTCGTCCACGACGACAGCATTTCCGAGCACGGCTCGCGCCTGAACCTCACCGCGGCCCAGCAGGCCGTCCTGTTGTCGGTGCCCACCGACGGCAAGCCGCACACGATGTCCGTCGACGACCTCGGCGAGTACCGCCTGATGGCGCTGCCGGTCGTGGGGACGTCCGACGTCGTGGTCACCGGCCTGCCGCTGAAGCCGGTCACCGACACGCTGCTCACGGTCGGGCTGATCCTCTTCGGCGTCGCCGCCGCGGGGGTGCTCGGCGCGGCCTTCCTCGGCGCGTTCGCGGTCCGCCGGACGCTGCGGCCGCTCGACCGCGTCGCGGCCACCGCCGGGCGCGTCACCGAGCTGCCACTCGACCGAGGCCAGGTGGCGCTGTCGATCCGCGTCCCGGAGTCCGACACCGACCCGCGGACCGAGGTCGGCCAGGTCGGCTCGGCGCTGAACCTGATGCTCGGCCACGTCGCGCAGGCACTGGAAGCCCGGCACGACAGCGAACTGCGCACCCGCCAGTTCGTCGCGGACGCCAGCCACGAGCTGCGGACGCCGCTGGCCGCCATCCGCGGGTACGCCGAGCTGGCCGCCCGCGGCAGCTCGCTGGTGCCGCCGGACGTCGCGCACTCGATGAGCCGGATCCAGTCCGAGGCCGTCCGGATGAGCGCGCTCGTCGAGGACCTCCTGCTGCTGGCGCGGCTCGACGCGGGCCGCCCGCTGGACGTGCGCGACATCGACCTCACCCGGCTGGTCGCCGATGCCGTCGGCGACGCTCGCGTCGCCGGGCGCGAGCACCGGTGGCTGCTGGAGCTGCCCCCGGACCCGGTGCTCGTGTTCGGCGACGTCCAGCGGCTGCACCAGGTGCTGGCGAACCTGCTGGCCAACGCCCGCACGCACACCCCGCCGGGCACCGCGGTGACGACATCGCTGGCCCGCTCGGCCGACGGCAGCGCCGTGCTCACGGTGACCGACAACGGGCCCGGCATCGCGCCGGACCTGCTGCCGGACGTCTTCGAGCGGTTCGCCCGCGGCGACTCGTCGCGGTCCCGCACCGCCGGCAGCACCGGGCTCGGGCTGGCGATCGCGTGCGCCGTCGTCGTCGCCCACCACGGCACGATCGAGGTGCACAGCCGTCCCGGCCGGACCGAGTTCGCGGTGCGCCTGCCCGTGGCCGTGCCCGCACAGCGAGTGCACAGCATCGGCACAACGCTGCCCCAGCTGGAGACCGGAAGCTGAGCTCATGACCGCACTCGCGTCGCGCGAAACCGTCGTTACACCTCCCTCGCCGCCCGCTCGCCGGACCTGGCACCGGCCCGCGCTCGCCGTGCTGCTGCTCGGCACGGCCGTCCTCTACCTGTGGGGCCTCGGCGCTTCCGGCTGGGCCAACGCCTTCTACTCCGCCGCCGCGCAAGCCGGTTCGGAAAGCTGGAAGGCGCTGTTCTTCGGTTCCAGCGACGCCGCGAACGCGATCACCGTGGACAAGACCCCGGCCGCGCTGTGGGTGATGGGCCTTTCGGCGCGGGTGTTCGGCGTCAACGCGTGGAGCATCCTGGTGCCGCAGGCGCTGATGGGCGTCGGCTCGGTCTGGCTGCTGCACGCGACGGTCAAGCGGACCTCCGGCCCGGCCGCCGGGCTCGTCGCGGGCCTGGTGCTGGCCCTGACCCCGGCGGCGGCGCTGATGTTCCGGTTCAACAACCCGGACGCGCTGCTCGTGTTGCTGCTGGTCGCGGGTGCCTACTGCGTGGTCCGCGCGCTCGAGAAGGCGAGCCCGCGCTGGCTGGCGCTGGCCGGCGTCGCGGTCGGGTTCGGCTTCCTGGCCAAGATGCTGCAGGCGTTCCTGGTGCTGCCCGCGTTCGCGGTGGCGTACCTGGTCGCGGCGCCGGTGTCGCTCGGCAAGCGGCTGCTGCACCTGCTGGGCGCGCTGGGCGCGACGCTGGCCGCGGCCGGCTGGTACCTCGTGGTCGTCGCGCTCTGGCCGGCCGCCGACCGGCCCTTCATCGGCGGGTCGCAGGCGAACTCGCTGTGGGAGCTGGTCTTCGGCTACAACGGCTTCGGCCGGATCACCGGCGACGAGGTCGGCAGTGTCGGCGGCGGCGGGGGACGCGGCTGGGGCTCGACCGGCCTGACCCGCCTGTTCGGCAGCGAGATGGCGGGCGGCATCGCCTGGCTGATCCCGGCCGCGCTGCTCGCGCTGGGCGCCGGCCTGTGGTTCACCCGCCGCGCACCGCGCACCGACCGCTCGCGGGCGGCGTTGCTGCTGTGGGGCGGCTGGCTGGTGGTGACGGCGCTGGTCTTCAGCTACATGGGCGGCATCATCCACCCGTACTACACGGTGGCGCTGGCCCCGGCGATCGCGGCGCTGGTGGGCACGGCGGCGGTCCAGCTGTGGCGGCTGCGGACGCGTCCGTCGGCGTCCGGCCTGCTGAGCGGTGGCGTGGCACTGACCGCGCTCACCACCTACCTGCTGCTGTCGGACTCGTCGTGGCAGCCGTGGCTGGCGCCGACGGCGCTGGTCGGCGGGTTGCTGGCGGCGGTGGCGCTGTTCTTCGCGTCCCACCTGACCCGGTGGGCGGCCTCTTCGGTCGCGGTGCTGGCGCTGGTCGTGCTGCTGTCCGGCACGGGCGCGTACACGCTGGCGACCGCCGCTACGACGCACGACGGGGCGATCCCGTCGGCTGGTCCGTCCTCGGGCTTCGGCGGCCGTCCCGGCGGCGGGTTCGGTGGCGGGTTCGGTGGTCCCGGCGGCGCCGGCGGCGGTCGTGGCGGCGGCCCGGGTTCGCTGCTGAGCACGACGCTCCCGGGCGCCCAGCTGACGGCGTTGCTCCAGCAGGACGCGTCGAAGTACACCTGGACGGCCGCGACGGTCCTTTCGAACGCGGCCGCCGGCTACCAGCTGGCGAGCGGCGCGCCCGTCATGGCGGTGGGCGGCTTCAACGGGACCGACCCGTATCCGACGCTGGAGCAGTTCCGGCAGTACGTCGCGAACGGGCGGATCCATTACTTCCTCGGCGACGGCATGACGATGCAGGGGTCGACCGGCTCGGACGCGGCCCAGCAGATCGCGGAGTGGGTGGCCTCGACGTACCAGTCGTCCACGGTGGACGGCGTGACCGTCTACGACCTCACCGCGGGCAGCTGACCGGCGCACCGACGAAAGCAGGGTCCGGGCCCGCTGACCTGGTCAACTCCGGGCCGCCTCCGGCACTATGGAAGGACCCGGAGAACGGAGTCGCTGCAGATGACCGAGCCCCACGTATGGCGGGCCCGATCCGCAGACCTGCCTCCCTTCGCCGCAGCCCTCGGCGACGGCGGATTCCTCATCGATCGATGGCTGCGCCAGCGGAAAGACCGGGGAGTCCTCTTCTTCGCGTGGCTCGGTCCCCGTCCCGCCGGCGCCGTGTACCTGTGGCTGGAGGAGGCCGAGGAGCCACCGATCCGGCGGCACCTGCCGGGCGTCCCCCTGCTCACCCACCTGCAGGTTCACCCCGAGCTGCGCAACCGCGGCGTCGGCGCGGCCCTGGTCGACGCGGTGGAGGACCACCTCGTCGAGCTCGGCCACGAGCGGGTCGCCCTGGCCGTCCGCACGGACAACCCGGCCGCGGCCCGCCTGTACCGCCGCCTCGGCTACGAGGACTGGGGCCACGGCATGGTCACGTGCTACGCGCAGGTGAGGCTGCCGAACGGCGGCGTCCTCGAAGTCCCGGAACGCTGCCACGTCCTGGTCAAAGACCTGGCCGTGATCACGCCGGCGCCGCGGGGCGAGCTGGGCACGATCGGCGTCTCAAGCCGGTACTGACCGGCTGCCCGGGGTGGCCGCGTCCAGGGTGGCCAGCGCACCGTCGATCCCCAGGCCGCCGCGGTGGTCGCGCCGGAGCTCGCGGATGTGCTCGCGCCACCGCACGCAGTCGCTCTGCCAGGCCCGCAGGTAGCGGACGCACATGTGCGGGGTGATCAGGTGGCTGCGCCCGATCGACGCCTTGAGCGCCGCGACCATCCTGGCCCGCTGTCCCGGTTCGATGTCCGACGCGAGCACCCGCTCGATCGTCGTGCTGATGATCCGGCGCCGCTCGGGCAGGAACTCGCTCCAGTACCGTTCGTCGGCCTGCGCCAGGCCCCGCCCGTTGTCGAGGAGGCCGAACACGCCCTCCGCGAGGGTGTCGCCCAGCTCCTCGCCGCGAGCCCGCCGGGGGTCGTTGTACGGGTCGTAGTCGTACTGCCAGGCGGTCCCGACGACGGCCGATGGCCGCAGCCGCAGCCCGTCGAGGAGGAAGAACCAGTCCTCGTTGTAGATGTTCGGGAAGAACGAGGAAAACGCGGCTTCGCCGACGACGAGCGCGCCCCCGCCGATGAACACGTCCTGGCTGGCGCCGACCTCACGGAGTGCGTGGCAGACCACCGAGTTGTCCTTCATCCCGGCGTTAGCCAGGCCGACGACCGGGTGGTCGGCGAGCAGGCCCGCCGCCGCCTTCAGATCGCCCGGCTGCGGCAGGACGATGTCGTCGTCGAGGAAGACGATCCGCTCCCACCCGGCGAGGATCGCGAGGAGCAGCCCGAGGTTCCGCTTCAGGCTCGTGTCGACCTTCCGGTGGAACTTGCCGAACTTGAGCAGGTTGTCGGTGGAGAATTCGGGGACGATCCCGGGGGGCAGCAGGTCGACGTCGACGGCCGTCACCCGGACGCCCTGCCGTTTCGCGGCCAGCGCCGCGCTCGAAGCGTTCGCGCGCATGCTGCACAGGAGAACCAGGTGGGCGTCCAGGAGCTTCGCCGCGTTGATGGCCTGTTTCAGGTACGCCGCCGGACGTCCGTTGGGCACGATGATGGCGTCCACGGTCGCGCACGGGGCTTTGGCCGAGTCGAAGTGGGTCAGCAGGTCCTGGTGCGACCCGTGCTGCCGCGCGTTCACCCGGCGGCCTCGGGCCACTCGTGGAGGCGGTTCTCCTCGACTGTCCAATCGGGAGTCAGGCCTTGCCCTCCGACGACGGGCACGCGGCTGATGATGCTGTACGACTCTTCGCCGCGGAACCGCTCCCGTAGGTAGGCCGTGTTCCGGTCCAGGAACCGGGCGTCCGTCAGCGCCCTCACGGCGCCCAGCGTTCCTCGACCGTACATACCATTGCATACGGTCACAGTGCGCTTTCGGTTGAACGGAGATACGCCCCGATAGAAATGCGCGACATCTTCCAGCAGGTGTTCCTGCTCGTCGAGCTGCGGCTCGATGAGCCTCGACCGGCCGTTCTCCTCGACCCGGAACCCGCCGTGCGCGCCCACCGCGTCCCGGGCGACCTGCGCGACCGGGAGAGCCAAGCGCTCGATCACTTCCCGCGTCGCGATATTGAAGTCGACTCCGCCGAGCAGGACCAGGTGGCTCGTGTAGTCGTCGGGGTCGAGCGTGTCGCTGGTGCGGAAGGTGACCGGGCTTTCGGGGTTGCGCGCCCGGATGTGCCCGTACAGCTCGATCAACGCGTCGGGGTCCGCGTAGGTGTAGAGCGACACGAAGTCGGCACTCTCGGGGTTCGCGTAGCTCAGGTGCCGGCGGTACATCTCCGGGAGCTGGGCGCAGACGATCGTGATGCGCTGGTCGGGATCGTCGAAGGTCCAGAGGTCGGCCACGGCGGCCTTCGACGGCTCGGGTTCGTTGCCTTCACGGAGCCACAGCAGATCGTCCAGCAGTTCCTTGCGCCGATCCCGCTCTTCGTCCGTCAGATCTTCGAGTGAAAGGACTCGAAGAGACTCTCCGTCCCACGAGCGTCGCGTCGCGAACAGCGTCGCGTACGCCTCCAGCCGCCGGACCGGTGGGCGGGTCGGCTTGTCGGCGTTCTCCCACGAGGAGATCAGCGAGACGCTGACCCCGCCGAACGCCTGGGCCAGGTGAGCCTGCGTGAGCCCCGCGCCGGGCCACTGCTCCTCGCGCAGCCCCTTGAGGCGACGGGCGAGCGCCCGCGGCGCGACTGAGGACACGGCCTCCGCCACCCTTCAGTAAATTTCAGTAGTGCCGAGAGTGGTGTGATAGTACTCCCCGTAGCTAAAGTCACGGTCGTCGACCCGCCGCAGCTGGGACTGAAACGTTACGTCTACCCGAAATCCCTGGCACCAAACGGGTAACACCGATTCATCTCTGTTGTTCCAGGGTACTCCAGCCTCTACAGTAAAGTTGACTGAACTTCAGTTGACACCTGAAGGCAGGGAGCGGGCCATGGACACTTCAGCTGACATACCCCGGCACCGGGCCATCGTGGCGGTCGACATCGAAAAGTCGACCGAGCGGACGAACTCGGTGCGGACCCAGCTCCGTAATGTCCTCTTCCAGCTCCTCGACGAGGCCCTTGCGGCCGGCGGGATCGGCAAGAAGCACCGCGACCCGTTCGTCGACCGCGGCGACGGGGCCCTGTGCCTGATCAAGCCCTTCGACCAGCTGCCGAAGACGCTCCTGCTCACCACCGTCGTCCCCGCGCTGGGCGACCTGCTGGACAAGCACGCCGAAAGCCACCCCGAGCTCGCCTTCCGGCTGCGCGTCGCCGTGCACGCCGGTGAGGTGCACCGCGACTCGCGCACCTCCTACGGCGAGGACGTCGACATCGCCTGCCGGCTGGTCGACGCGCCCGAGCTGAAGCGGCGGCTGCGGGAAACGACCGCGCCGCTCGCGCTCGCCGTCTCGCAGGAGATCCACCGCGCCGTCGTGCGGCACGGCTACCCCGGCATCGACCGGGCCGCGTTCACCCAGGCCGTCCACATCAAGCTCGGCGAAGAACGGCTCCGGGGGTGGCTCCACACCCCTGAAGCCGGTGCGCCGGAGGAGGGACTGACCGCGTAGCACCGGAAGTGAGGTGGGGACCGTGGAACAGACCGGATTCTGGGCCGAGCTGGCCCCGGCCGATCGCCGGGTGCTGACGGAGTCCGCCACGCGGCGCTCCTACCCGCGCGGCGGGACCCTCTGCCGGGAAGGCGACCGCTCCAGCGTCGTGCTGGTGCTGCTCGCCGGGCACGTACGGATCGTGCACGGGACACCGGACGGGCGCGAGGTCGTCGTCGGGGTGCGGAGCACGGGAGACGTCATCGGCGAACTCGCCGCGATCGACGCTCAGCCGCGCTCCGCGACCGTCGAGGCCCTCGACGACGTGGAGGTCCTGGAGGTGCCGGGGGATCGCTTCGCCGCGCTGTGCCGGACGCGGTCCCGGATCTCCTGGGCGCTGCTGCTCGTGCTGTCGACGCGGCTGCGGTCGGTCGGCCGGCAGTGGCTGGAGGTCGGGGGCGGCGCCGCGGCGCGGCGGGTGGCCGCGCAGCTGATGCAGCTGGCCGTCCAGCACGGGGTGCCCCACGGGCGGGACATCCGGATCGCGGTCCCCGCGACGCAGGCCGAGCTCGCGATGACCGCGGCGATCTCCCGCGAATCCTGGGCGCGCGCGACGCGCGAACTGCGGCGTCAGGGCGTGATCAGCACCGGCAGAAAACAGGTGACGATCCACCGCCTGGCTGAACTTCGACGACTGGCGAGCTGAATACGCGTCTTCTGTGTCAGCTGACACAGAAGACGCGGCGAGCCGGAGGTTTCCTGGATCACGGGCAGAGGAGGGCATTCATGGACCCCTACATCACCGCACCGCGCCAGAGTCGCTGGCGGCGAGGCGTCTACGCGGCCGGACTGGTCATCCCGTTCACCGCCACGCAGGTCTGGGCACTGCTGGTGCTGCTGCGGCTGGCGCCGCTCGACGGTCTGGTCGGCCAGGCTTTCTGGCTGGTCCTGCTGGGTTCGGTCGTCGCGATCTGGGCCGGCTGGCGCTGGACCTACAAGCTCGGCCGGGACCGCGACCGCAGGCCCGAGCCCGCCCCGAAGACCCGGATCCCGACATGACGCCCGGGCTGGCGATCGTCGCGGCCCTCGTGGCCGGCATCGCCGCCGGACGTCTCTCGCGCCACCTCGGCGGCTTCCTCCGCCGCCGGCTGACCGGAAGGAACACCGAAATGACCAGCAGGCAAGCGTCGTTCGCCGCCCGGCTCTACCACTGGCGGTGGGAGATCCTGGCGATGACGCTGCTCCCCTACGCCCTGGTGACGTTCGCCCTGTGGGCCGGCGCGCTGTGGACGTCGGCGGTCTTCGCCACCGCACTCGGCTGGGCGCTGCTGCGCCGCCGCCAGGTGCGGACCCGGATCCAGGCGGTCCGGCTGCAGCACCGCCTGCGCGCGGCGTTCCCACTGCTGCGCCTACCGGGCGGCCGCCTCCCGGCGATCCTGTGGAGCCGTCCCCGCGGCGGCGACGTGGTGGTGTCGCTGTTCGGCCGCGAAGCGTTCGAACACCTGCACCGCAACCGCGCCGTCCTCGCGGCGGCGTGCGCGGTCCCGGAGGTGTACGTCGACCGCCACCCGAGGTACGCGAGCCTCGTGACGCTGACGATCAGCCCGACCGAGGCCCCGCGCGAGCGGACGGTCCTGCCGAGCAACGTCATCCCCTTGCGGGCGCACAGCTAGATCCCCAGCACCTCGGTGACCAAAGTGGACAGTTCACCGCCGTGCCACGAACTGGCCGAGAACCGCTCCTGGGCAATGCCGCGCCAGGGAGCGGTTCCCTTCGTTATCGCGGGTTCCGGGGTGAGCTTGCCGATGTCCTGCACCGCGATGCCTTCTTCGGCCAGCGTCTTCTCGACCTGACCGGCGTCTTCGGCCACCACTACCAGGCCCCAGTCACCCCAGGTCTCGGCGAGGTCGAACGGCGCGACAGCACACTGGGCGGCCACTTCGGCCACGGGCTCGTCGAGGTCGAATTCGCCGGTGACCGTCGCGCCGAGGCTGTTCGCTTCGCACAGCGTGCGGACCGTGGCGAACAGGCCGTCGGAGACGTCCATCGCCACCCGTGCGTGCCCGGCCTTGGCCAGCACCTGGCCCGCCTTCAGCTGGGCCATCGGGCGGCAGGCGCGGTGCCAGATCTCGTCCCGCGCCGGGGCCGGGAGCGTCGCCCGCCCGGTCTCCAGCAGCGCCGCGGCCCAGAGGTACCCGGGGGAACCGACCAGCAGCAGGCGGTCGCCCGCCTTCGCGCCGGAGCGCCGCAGCCTGCTGTCCGGAGCACACTTCCCGATCGCGGTGGCCGTCAGCTGCATCGCCGCACCGTCGCGCAGGTCGCCGCCCGCGACCTTCGTGTCGTGGGCGACGCAGCAGGCGTCGACCCCGTCGAGCAGTCGCTTGAACGCCGCGACGGTGGTCGTCTTGGGCAGGGTGTAGTTGACGACCAGGCCCAACGGCTCGGCCCCGGCGGCGGCCAGGTCGGACAGGTTGATCGTGGCCAGCAGCCAGCCGGCGTTGTAGAGGTCGGGTTCGCGCAGGAGGTCGACCACCGGCGTCGGGCAGCTGTCGGTGGTCGCGACGAGCTCGCTCGGCGTGTCCACCGTCGCCAGGAACGCGCTGTCGTCGCCGAAACCTTCGGTGCCGCCGTACCTCGGCCGCAGGATTTCCCGTTGGATCCGCTGCTCACCCAGGTCGCCGAGGGTCGGCTCAGTCGTGCCGGACATGATCCGCCAATCGGGACGCGACGACCGCGTGGTCGCTCGAATAGTTGTGCGGCATGGCGCCGTAGGACCGCTCGCTCCCGGACGAAGCGAACAGCATCAAGTTGCAGATCCGGGCGCCGGGATACATCAGGACCGGATGCCGGAGGTGGTTGACGATCTCCAGCGTCAGCACGGCGCCGGTGTCGCGGCCGAAGCCCGGGCTGACCTGACCGCAGAGCACCACGCTGATCCCGAGCCGGGCGTAGTCGCTGATCCCGTCGACGAGACCGGCCAGGTTCTCCGACAGGCCGATCTTCTCCAGCGTCGGCGCCAGGACGACCTCGCCGGGTTCGACGGCCAGCCGGCCGCTCGCGTCCAGGGTCTTCGGGACCAGGTCGGGGTGGGTCGCGCGGTCCGCGACGTCGACCGGCCCGTCTGTCACCAGGGAGAACGCCTCGTGCCCGAGCCGCAGGCTGAGCGCCGCCGGCCGCACCAGCGCGGCGTCGAACGGATCGACCCGCAGCTCGCCGCTCGCGTGGGCCCGCCGGATGGCCCGGTCGGTCAGCACGCCGTGCTCGTACCGCTTCACCCGCATCATGGTGCGGCCTCGCCGTCGAGGTTCGCCAGTACCGCGGTCACGAGCTCGACGAAGTCTTCTTCGGTGAGGTCGAAGTTCGGCTGGTCGTCGCTCTCCCCCGGCTCGCAGTAGACGACGGTGGTGGGCGTCCGGCGGGGCCCCTGGACCACGACCGTCGCCGTGAGCCCGGCGTCGACCGGCCGCACCGTGTGCACGATCGAGGTGTCGCACGTGTAGACGTCGCCGCCCTGGACGTGCGGCGACGCGCGGCGTTTGAGCCGCACCCTGCCGTCCGAGACCAGCGCGGCCGGGTTCGCCGGGTCGGCGCCGTAGCGGAACCGCCCGAAGGGCTTGCCGCCCTCGGCGGTCTCGGTGAACTCGACCATGTGCATGCCGGTGCCGGCCAGCACGTGGGAGGCGAACTCCCAGCGGTGGCTGTGCGGGTTGGACTCGCCGCGCGACACCGTTTCGCTCTCCGGCCAGACGTGGAGCCGGACGCGGAACTCGGGCTCCACGCCGGTGTGGAGGACGATCTTCGCGAAGCCGTTGGGATGCCAGTACGAGCGTTTCGCGATCTCCGCGACGGCCGGGGCGTCGGCGGCCAGGTCGCGCAGCCAGTCCGCGAACGCGCCGCGATGGGCGCGGAGGTACTCGGCTGTCGTCCGAAGCTGGTCGAGGCCAGGTCGGGAACCGTTGCCGCGCAAGGCTTCCGCGAGCTTTCGTGGAAACGGGTGGTCGCCGTTGACCACCGGAGGTGTGGTGCTCATCGTGGGTGGATCTCTATTCTGCGACTGGCGGAGGCTGGAACTGCGGCGCCGGGAAGGCCAGTGCGATCGCACGCAATGCCGTCACGGCGTCCAAGGTCATCCAGATGGGAAGGTCGCCACTGCCCCAGGCCCACAGGCCCCGAGAGGGTTCGTAGCGTTCCCAAAGGGAATTGAGCGCGCGGCTCAACCTGGCCACCGGCACTTGTGGCGCCTCGGCCAACGCCTGGAGGACCCAGGCGGACGTGAAGTGCTTGATCGTGATCCGCACATCCGGCTGCCCGCCCGGCTGCGCCAAGGCGAGATCTTCCGACACGCCGTCATCGGGGTGCACCCGCTCGACGAGCCACCGGGTGCCGGTTTCAGCGGCGTCACGGACTTCGTCGCTGCCGTGCCCCGAGCGCAGCAGCTCGCGCAGGGCGACCACCGCACGCGCGGTGTGCGCGGTGGACGGCTCCGGCGCGACCAGCCCCTCTTCCTTCTTCTCGCCCCACAGCGGGACGCCGTCGAAGTCGAGCCGGGCCGCGAGGAGGTCGTCCGTCAGCCGCCGGGTGAGCGGGGCGTCCGGACCGAGCCGGACCGAAGTGCGCAACGCGGCCGCGAGCAGGAACGGCCGCGTCCGGGCGCGGTCGTCGAGCGAGTGCTCGAGGTGGGCCAGCCCCTCCTCGGCCGAAAGGATGGTGCTGGCCTGGAAGAGCGCGCCCACGACCGCCGCCGTGACTTCGGGTCGGCGCCCTCCCGACCGGCCTTGCCAGCCGAACTCCGAACGCTTCGCGTAGAGATCGTCGACGAGCGCGTGTAGGTCGATGTAGGGCTCGCCTACCACGACCATGGCCGAGATCCCGTAAGCGGTGGCGAGCGTCGTGTGCGCACCCCGCTTCTGGAGGTTGTGCCGCCAGCCGACCGGACGGCCGTCGCCGTCGCGGATCAGCTCCTCGGCGAGGGCGGCCCCGGCCCGGCGGAAGACCTCGAGCAGAGACCCGCCGGTGGTCAGGGTCCCGGCGGTCGCGGGGCCGGGCGAGCGGGCCGCTTCGGCCATCTCGACCAGGGAATTCGCCGCTCGGAAGTGATCGTCGAGCAGCCGGGCGTTCTCCGCCGACGGCAGGTAGCGCCCGGTCTCCCACTGCGTCAGGTTCGCGCGGCTCACGCCGACGACCCGGGCCAGGTCCGCCTGGGTCTGCCCGGCGGCCTTGCGCAGCCGGCGCAACTCGGCGCCGACGTCCTCCGCCGTTACCACATCAGTACCTATCGACCGTGCCCCGGTCGACGTAGAATGTAGGTAAGCACTCGACACCGGTCCTACCTACTCAAGTAGGCAGACGTAGGGAGGTGACAGAATGTGGACACAGAGCGCACTCTATCCCACCGGCGACTCTTTGTTGGTGCGGACTGGGGCCGACTCGCCCGAACGGGTTGAATCCCCAGCTCGCGGACCCCCTATTCGTCGCACCGAGTCGCGACCACGCGCAGCTGGGGCACTACGCAAAGTGCCCGGCGGCCTCCCCGAGCCGCCCGTGGGCGCCCCTTCCGGGCCGCCCGTCCGAGTCCGTGCGGAGTCGCCGGGGGTGTCACGATGCAAGACCACAACCTACCTACGTCCCGCGAGCCCGGTTGGTTCGACCGGCTGGTGCTCCGCATCGGCGAATGGCTGTTCGCCGCCGACGAAGACGCCCGCGCTTCCGCGCGTGGCTGGGAGGTCCGGCGCGGGGCCCGCGGCACCCGCGTCTACCGGGACCCCCGCTGGGACACCGTGCACGCCTGCGCTTCCTGCGGCGGCCACGGGCTCACCCGCACCGACGGCGTGGCCTGCCCGGCCTGCGCCGGCACCGGAGTCGTCCGCTCGGCGCCCGCGGTCGCGGCCGCCGAGACAGGGAAAGGAGCACGGCCATGACCCGCGAGCACCACGCCACCGAACTGGCCCGGCAGCTGACGCACGTCAAGCGGCCCAACCCCCTCCTGTGGCTGTACCACTGGCGTTACGAGATCCTCGCCGTGACGGTCCTGCCCTACGTCCTGATCACCGTCGCCCTTCAGCTCGGCTTCGTCTGGTCCCTGGTCGCGCTGGTGGTGGCGTTCAACTGGGTCTTCTACTGGCGCGCGGCCCGCCGCCACGTGCGGGGCCGGCTGCGCGCGATCGTCGTGCAGCACCGCCTCCGCACCGGCTTCGCGGGCGCGCGGATCTGCACCGTGGACGGCCGCCGCCCGGCGATCCTGTGGACCCGCCCGGTCGACGGCGACATCATGGTCTGGCTGTTCTGCCCGGCGGGCATCGGGTTCGAGCAGATCCACGCGGGCCGCGCGGTGCTGGCGGCGGCGTGCTTCGCGACGGAGGTCTACGTCGACCGCCACCCGAAGTACGCGGCGCTGATCACGCTGACGGTCTGCACCACGGCGACCCGGCGCGAGCCCGGCCGCGCGGTGTCGCCCGGCGAAGTCGTCCCGCTGCGGGCGCACAGCTGAGCCCCGGCCCGGCGTCCACCTGGTGGGCGCCGGTCCGGCGCACAGCAACCGCACAGGGCGATCACCAAGGCGGGACCGCGTTCATTCCGCGGGCGGTTCCTGGTCCTGCCGAGGGAGCCGAATTTGTCCTCAGGATCGGTGGCACGCGAGTACCGAAAAGCACTGACCACGGCGACGATCAAGAGTGTGGCCGCCATCGGCAGGACGGCAATGGCGTAGATGGTCGTCGGAGGGATGCCGGACAGTACGCGGGCCAGGGTGACGATCAGCGCCAGACCGCAGCTCAGCCTGGCCGCGCACGTAACCGTGGAATACTCGCCCGTTCATCCACGCCGGGTCCGGCGCACAGCAACCGCACAGGGCGATCACACGATCACCAAAGCGGGGCCCGCGACCGTATGAGGCATGACAGCCACCGCCTCCGCAGCACGGCCCGGGACCGTCCCGGTCGATCTGGCCGGTCCGCAGCCCGTCCTCGACGTCGTCATCCCGGTCTACAACGAAGAGACCGACCTCGAACCGTGCATCCGACGGCTGCACGCGCACCTGGCCGAACACGTCTCCTACCCCTACCGGATCACCGTCGCCGACAACGCGAGCACCGACGGGACGCTGCGGGTGGCCGAAAGACTCGCCCGGGAGTTCCCCGAGGTCGCCGTCCACCACCTCGACGAGAAAGGCCGCGGCCGCGCGCTCAACGCCGTCTGGCGGGCCTCCGACGCCGCCGTCCTCGCCTACATGGACGTCGACCTCTCCACCGATCTCGCCGCGCTCGGGCCGCTCGTCGCCCCTCTTCTCTCGGGGCACTCCGATCTCGCCATCGGCAGCAGGCTCGCCCGGGGCGCGCGCGTCGTGCGGGGGCCGAAGCGCGAGTTCATCTCCCGTGCCTACAACCTGATCCTGCGCTCGACGCTCGCCGCGAAGTTCAGCGACGCGCAGTGCGGCTTCAAGGCCATCCGCGCCGACGTCGCCCGCGAACTGCTGCCGCACGTCGAGGACACCGGCTGGTTCTTCGACACCGAACTGCTCGTCCTCGCGCAACGCGCCGGGCTGCGGATCCACGAGGTGCCCGTCGACTGGGTCGACGACCCCAACTCGTCGGTCAACATCGTCAAGACCGCCACCGCGGACCTCAAGGGCATCGCCCGCGTCACGAAGGCCACCTTCACCGGCGAGATCCCGATCAGCAGGCTGCGCGAACAGCTCGGCCGGCAGCCGATCGGCGTCGACGCGCCGGGGGTGCCGCCGCGGCTGGTGACGCAGCTCGTGCGGTTCGCCGCCATCGGCGTCAGCAGCACGCTCGCCTACCTCGTGCTGTTCCTGCTGCTGCGGACCGTCGTCGGCGCGCAGGCGGCGAACTTCACCTCGCTGCTGGTCACCGCGATCGGGAACACCGCGCTGAACCGGCGGCTCACCTTCGGCATCCGCGGGCGCTCCGGCGCCGGGCGGCACCAGTTCGAAGGGCTGATCGTCTTCGGCCTCGGCCTCGCCCTGACGAGCGGGGCACTGGCCCTGCTCAACGGATCCACCACCCCCGGCCTGGTCCTGGAGATCACCGTCCTCGTGCTGGCGAACCTCGCCGCGACGGTGCTCCGGTTCCTGCTCCTGCGCGGCTGGGTGTTCAACCCGCGCCGCCAGGCCGCTACCCAGAAGGAGTTCTGATGACCGCCGTCCTTTCCGACCCCGTGACGCAGGAACCGCGTCACCGCAAGGAATCCGACGCACACGCGCCACCGCGTTGGGTCCGCCCGTCGGTGTTCGGGCTGCTGGCCGCGACCGCCGTGCTGTACTTCTGGAACCTCACCGCGTCCGGCTACGGGAACTCCTTCTACGCCGCCGCCGTGCAGTCCGGGACGCAGGACTGGAAGGCCTGGCTGTTCGGGTCGCTCGACTCGGGCAACGTGCTGACGGTCGACAAGCCGCCCGCGGCGCTGTGGGTCGCCACGCTCTTCGCGCGCATCTTCGGGTTCTCCAGCTTCACCGTGCTGGCCCCGCAGGCGCTGATGGGCGTCGCGTCCGTCGGCATCCTCTACCTTGCGGTGAAACGGACTTCGGGCCCGGTCGCCGGGCTGATGGCCGGCGCGATGCTCGCGCTCACCCCGGTCGCGGCGCTGATGTTCCGGTTCAACAACCCGGACGCGCTGCTCGTGCTGCTCATGGTCGCGGGTGCCTACTTCGTCGTGCGGGCAACGGAAAAGGCGAGCCCGAACTGGCTCGCGCTGGCCGGCGTCGCGATCGGGTTCGGCTTCCTGACGAAGATGATGCAGGCGTTCCTGGTGCTGCCGGCGTTCGGGCTGGTGTACCTGATCGCGGCGCCGACGTCACTGGGCAAGCGGCTGCTGCACCTCGGTGGCGCGGTCGCGGCGCTGGTCGTCTCGGCGGGCTGGTACATCGCGCTGGTCGACCTCTGGCCGACGGCGTCGCGGCCCTACATCGGCGGGTCCGAAGGGGACAGTCTGCTCGAACTCGCCTTGGGCTACAACGGGTTGTCGCGGATCTTCGGCGGCGGCGAGGGTGGCGGCCCCGGCGGTGGCGGCGGCATGGGCGGCAACACCGGCTTCGGCGGCTCGTCCGGTCTCTTCCGGATGTTCGGGTCGAGCTTCGGCACGGAGATCTCGTGGCTGCTGCCCGCCGCGCTGATCGGGCTGGTCGCCGGGCTGTGGTTCACCCGCCGCGCGCCGCGCACCGACCGGACGCGCCTGGCGCTGGTCCTGTGGGGCGGCTGGCTGGTCGTCACGGCGGTGGTGTTCAGCTACATGAGCGGCATCGTGCACCCGTACTACTCGGTCGCGCTCGCCCCGGCGATCGCCGCTCAGGTCGCGATCTCGGGCCGCGCGCTGTGGCAGGGCCGGGACAACCTGGGCCCGCGGGCGACGCTGGCCGGGATGGTCGTGGCGACGGCGGTGTGGTCGTTCATCCTGCTCGACCGGACGCCGGACTGGTTCCCGGCGCTGCGCTGGATCGTGGCGGTGCTGGGCGTCCTGGCCGGAACGGTGCTGGTGATGGGTGTGCCGACGTTCCGCAAGGCGGCCACGATCGTGGCGGCGGCGGTGGTTCTGACGCTCGGTGTCTCGACCGCGGCTTACGGCGTCGAGACGGCGTCGGTGGCGCACAGCGGCTCGATCCCGACTTCGGGGCCGACGTCGAGCGCGATGGGTGGCGGCATGGGCGGCGGTGAGGACTCGTCATCCAGCGCGGTCGGCGAACTGCTGGCGAAGACGACGACGAAGTGGGCCGCGGCGACGACGGGCTCGCAGAACGCGGCTTCGCTGGAACTGGCCAGCGGCAAGGCGGTGATCGGCATCGGCGGCTGGAGCAGCTCCGACCCGGCGCCGACGCTGGACGAGTTCAAGGCGTACGTCGCGGCCGGCGAGATCAAGTACTACATCGACGGTGGCCGCGGCGGCGGCCCGGGCGGCGGCTCGTCGGAGATCACCGCGTGGGTGACGGCGAACTTCACCGCCACCACGGTCGACGGCCAGACGGTCTACGACCTGCAGAAGTGATACTCGGGGCCCGGGCTTCCGCGAGGAGGTCCGGGCCCTTTCACGCGATCCCCCGGGCTTCGCGGACCAACGTGTCACGGTGGACGCCGCGGAAGACCGTCGTCTCGACGAGGGCCTCGAAGTGCCGGTAGCCACCCAGTGCTTCCGCGTCGTCGAACGCCTCGGCGGCGGCCGCGGTGCCGTGGCCCCCGCACCCCGCGACGATCACGACCTCCGCGGTCGCCGGGGCGAACGGGTTCGCGGCGCGGATGACCAGGCCGTAGTCGACGCGCGGAGCACCGGCGTCGTCGTAGCGCGGCGAGGCCGCGAAGCCGGACTTGCGGTCGTACACCGACGAGCCGTGCTCGGCGAACCCGAGCGAAAGGACGCCGTCGAGGCGCTCGAGGACGGTTCCGGTGAGAGAATTGCCGTCCGGGCCGCCGATCAGGATGAGATCTTCGCGAATCTCGTCCTCGGTGAGCTCGTGGGCCTCGACGAGCCGCACCGCCGAGCCGAGCTGGGCCTGCAGCTCGACGGCGGCGAGCAGGTCGCCCTTGTCCACCATGCCGGTGTGGTCACCCAGGCCGAACACCATCAACGGCCGGGAGTCGTACGACGCTGCGCCCATGGCCGGCTCCTTCGGGTCGTTCCCCGAATGTCGTCGCAGGTCAGAGGGTCGTTACGGCCGGGGCCGCAGGTGGTGGCCGATGTTCCCGACGAGGTCGACCGCGGCCCGGCGTTCGGTGAATCGCCACCCGTCCGAGGTACGGGTGAAGCGGTCCGCGTACCGGCCCGCCGCGATCGTCTGCAGCGGCAACCCCGGCGCCGCCTGCAGCACGGTGAAGTACGCCTGCCCGGACGCCGTGTCGCCGGACACCTCCAGTGCGATGTTCGTCGTGACGTGCTTGGTGCGCGGGGTCCCGTCCTCGTAGACGATCACGGAGTCGCGCAGCATACGCGCGACCTCGGCGCCGCGGAAGGTGCCGCCGCTGCCCACGAACGCCCCGTCGGCGAACAGCGCGCCGACGCCCTCGAAGTCGCCCGCGTCGACCAGCGCGGCGTACGAAACGACCAGGTTCTCGAGCGCGCGGTAGTCGTCCACGGGGAACGATCGTACAGAGAAAGTATGGAAACCTTCCGTACCGTGGCGGCGACGGCGGCAGGGGGCCGCCGACGGGGGTGAATCCATGACGCTCGATCGCAGGAACCTGCTCAAACTCGGTGCGGGCGCGGCCGTCGCGGTCGCGAGCACCGCGCTCCTGACCGGCACGGCCGAAGCCGCGACGACCCTGCCGCCCGTGCCCGGCATGCTGGGCGACCGGAAAGCCAACGAACTCTGGTACCAGCTCGACGAAATCGCGCTCTACCACCCGGCCCAGGAGGTCCAGGACGCCTACGCCGTCCTCTTCCCCTTCATCCAGCAGAACGCTCCGCAGGGCCTGCCCGCGAAGTGGCGCGAGCTCAACCTCCAACTGGGTTACCCGCACAACTACGCCGAGTTCGTCACGCCCATCGAGCAGCCGCTGCGCACGCTGTCGGCCCTGCAGCTCGGGAACTTCGACCGCTTCTACCGCGGTGACGAGGACGGTCTGACGAGAGCCTTCGCGGCCTTCGGGCAGGGCGTCCTGTTCGACCCGCGGCGGGCCGACGTCGAGTCCGAAGTGCACACCATGGACGGCGATCCGCCGTCGGGCTACCACTTCTGGCACTCCGTCCAGCGCGCGCAGATGGTGCTGGACATCGACCGGCGGCGCTGGGCGCGGATCACCCCGATGCTCGGCTTCGCCTGGGCGCTGCAGTCGATCGCGCGTCCCGACCACCGGCACGTCAACCCGGGCCTGCCGCGTGAGCAGGTCCGCGCGCAGGCCCGGTACTGGCTGCCGCGGTCGACCGCCGAGCTCGACCGCGACTTCCACTCCTCGCCCTACCCGGACAGCACCCGCTGATACGCCGCCCGCAGCACCGGGCCTGGCGCGATCCCGAGCCGTTCGTCGAGGATCCGCCGGCCCCGGTGGTACACCGCCACCGCGTCCGCCGGCCGGCCGCTGGCGCAGAGCGCGGCCATGAGCAGCGCCCGCGCGCGTTCCCGCAGCGGGTGCTCCAGCACCAGCCCGGTGGCGTCCGGCACCGCCCGCAGGTGGTCGCCGGTCGCCACCTCCGCCTCGATCCGGCTCTCCAGGACGGCCAGCCGGAGCTCCTCGAACCGCGCCGACTCCCCCGCGCGCAACGGTTCGGCGATGCCGGCGAGGACCGGTCCGCGCCAGAGGTCCAACGCGGCGCGGAACAATTCCGCCGCGTGGCCGGCTTCGCCCGCGCGCAGCTCGGCGTGGCCGGAAGCGGACAGCCGCTCGAACTCCTCCGCGTCGACCGTGCCGCCGTCCGGCGCCAGCAGGTACCCGCCACCCGACCGGACCAGCCGCGCGGGCCGCCCGAGTCCCTTGCGCAGGCGGGAAACGTACGTGCACAGCTGCGCGTCGACCGTCGACGGCCGGACGCCTTCCCACAACAGGGAAATGAGCCGCTCATCGGGAACCACCCGCCCGCGCGCGAGCAGCAGCGCCGCCAGCAGCGTCCGCGGTTTCCGCCCGCCGAGCGCGGCCGGGCCGCCGTCCGCGCGGATCACCATCAGCGGCCCGAGAATCCGGAACTCCATGCCCCACCCCGTTCCCCAACCTACCCGGACCGACACCGCCGGCACAGGAAAGTCTCAGACGCCCCACAGGTTGGGCGCGGATCATGGAGGACAGAGGGGACGAGGAGGCCGCGATGATCACGACACGACCGGAGTACCCGCGCTGGCACACCGCGAGCGCCCAGGGGCCGCGCTCGCTCAACGCCGATGCCGTCGGCGCGTACGCCGCGGCCGGTGGCCCCGGCATCGTGTTCGCGCTCGCCGACGGCGTCGGGGACGAGCCGGCCGCCGCGCGGGCCGCCCGCACCGCCGCCGCGGCCGCCGCCCGCACGCCGGTCCACAAAGGACCGGTCGAAGCCGTTCTCGCCGCGCAGCGCGCGGTTCGCGAGCAGACCACCGGCGACGCCGTGCTCGTCGTCGCGATGCCGGCCGAGCACGGCGGGTACCGCATCGCCTGGGTCGGCGACGCCCGCGCGTACGCCTGGGACGGCACCACGCTCGGCCGCCTGACCACCGACCACACGCTCGCCGAGTACTTCCGCGCCCGCCACCAGCCGGTGACCCCGCGGATGGAGCACGTCGTCACCACGAGCGTCCGCACGACCAAGCCGGAGGAGATCGGCACGGCGGAGACGTCGGGCGCGGGGCTGCTGCTGACCAGCGACGGCATCCACAAGCCCCTCGCCAGCAGCGGGATCCGCGCGGTCCTGGCCCGGCCGGGCACCGGCGCGGCCGAGCTCGTCGAGGCCGCGCTCGCCCGCGGCGGCTCGGACAACGCGACCGCCCTCTACGTCGAACCCCTGGAGGCCGACAGCACGACGGTGCGATTTCCCGTCGCCGCGTAGGCCGGACGGAGCTGACAAAACTGGGCCAAACGGGGAAAGCTCGTAGCCGATTCGTCACGGAGTGTTTATCCTGGTAACCGGTCGTGGTCGTGGTTTACCTGGGGGAGTACACGCCGATGGTCGATGCGGATCATTCCGGTTCCGTCCTGCTGACCCGCCGCCTGCTGTGGAACGGCGTCGCCGGCAAGCCGCCGCGCCCGCAGCCGGTGGTCCTGCTGCTGGGCCCGGTCGGCGCCGGCAAGTCGCACGCGCTGTCCGGGATCACCGACCACCTCGGCTGGGGCGTCGTGCACGCGCGGTTCGACTTCGCCGGTGACGAACCCACGCCCGTCGACGTCCTGATCCGGCTCGCCTACAACCTTTCCCGCAAGTGGCGCCACCGCGCGCAGCCGCGGTTCCTGCGCTTCACCGTCGCGCTGATCGCCGTCGGCGCGCAGCTCTCCACCACCGACCGCGTGCGGGACAAGGAAACGCTGCGCCGGCTGCTCGTGGAGTTCAAGCGCAGCCGCTGGCCCGGGCGCCTCGACCCGCTGGTGCGCGTCCTGGCGAAGACGGCCGCCACCGCCGTGCCGGCGCCCTTCGGGGACGCGTTCGCCGCCGAGGTCCCGTCGCTGATCCAGACCGTCCGCCCGCGGCTGGGCCACATCCTGCGCTCGCTGACCGACTTCGACCGGTTCAAGGCCGGCGACGCCCTCGACGCGCTGGTCGACCTCAACTGGCTGGCGCGCGGGCACGAACCCGATCCCGACGGCGTCACCGCGTGGCTCACCGAAGCGTTCCTCGCCGACGTGCGGGAGAACCACCGCCGGATGTCCGCCCCGGAGCGGCACAGCCCGTGCGACTGCGTCAACCCCGGCAAGCAGTCCCACGTGCACAACTGGGTCGTGCTGCTCGACGACGTCGACCACCCCGGCGGGCTCGCGTTCCTCAAGGCGCTGACGGCGGCCCGCGACACCTACCGCCGCCGGCACGGCGACCGCGGCACCGGCGATCCGCTGCTGGTCGTGGCGACCAGCGGGAAGTGGGACGGCGAGTGGGAACGGGAGCTCGGCCGCGCCTGGCGGCCGCCGTGGCAGCCGGGCGGGACGGCGGCCCGCGTCGTGCCGAGCTGCCGCGACGCCTCCTACGACGACTGGGCCGAGCACCCGGAGACCGCCAGGCCGTCGGGCTACTACCCCGTGCTGATCGAACCCCTGGACGTCCACGAGGTCGCGGACCTGCTGGGCGAGGACGTGCCCCGCGCGACGGCCGCGTTCGTCCACCGGGCCACCGGCGGCCTGCCGAAGGCGGCCAAGCAGCTGGCCGAGGCGCTGGGCGACACCCCGGTCCGCGACGGCGCCCGCGACGTCCTCGGCACGTCCGGCCCGGACCCGTGGCGCAGCTGGCTGACCGACCTCCGGTTGTCCACTGTGGACACCGAAGCGCTGGTGACGGCGGCGCCGTTCGCCACCGCGCCGTGGCTGGTTCCGTTGCCCGAGCACGGCTTGGTCGGCCAGCCGCACGTCGGCCCGATCCTCACCGAGCTCCGCGCGTCGCTGTGGGTGAACGCGCCGGGCGCCGGCGGCGGCACACCCGACCACGTCACCCTGCACCCCTGGCTCGCCGGCAACCTGGTCTCGGCGCTGGCGCGGCGCAACGGCGGCGCGGGCCCGACCTACGCGGCCCAGTTCACCGCGCTGCGCGGCGCCCCGGGCGCCGACGACGTCCGGCTCGCGTACTGCCTGCTCGCCCTCGGCGACTTCCCGGCCGTCGTGGACCTGTTCGAACGGGACTTCCCGAAGCTCCCGCACCGCGAGTGGATCGACCGGCTCACCGTCGTCGTGCACGCGCCGGACGCCCAGCCGCTCGACGAGGACTACGAGCACCTCTACGGCAAGCTCGTCGACGCCGACGTCGAGCGGAAACCTCTCGACCGCACGGAAATCCGCAACAACCTCGCGCGGCTGCTCGCCGCGAGCTGGCTCAGCGCGAACCCGTTCGCGGTGCGCGGCCCGGACCAGAACCACGACATCGGCACCGCGCTGACCGCCCTGTCCTCGAAGTCGCAGCGCTCGGACACCAAGGCGCTCGACGACACCGCCAAGCTCGCCTCCCGCGGCCTCTGGCCCTGACGCGACGGAACGGAACGCCGATGCCCCGCACCGCGCTGCTCGACCGCCTCAGCCCGCGCACCCGGCCCGCCGGGCCGCCCGTCCGGCCGCGAAGCCTGCTTCACCGGCACTGGATCGCCGTCACCGTCGTCGTGGTGCTCGCGGTGGCCGGCTACCTGTGGGTCAACCCCCCGTGGCAGCAGTGCGGCGCCGGGCTGACGGAGCAGAACGACGTCTGCGTCGGCCTTTCCCTCGATTCCGGGCCGCTGCGCGACAACGATCCCCTCGCCGACCTCGAAGCCCTGATCGCCGGCCGCAACGCGCAGGCGGGCGAGAACTACAAGACCGTCGTGGTGCTGGAAAACCTGACGCCGGACCCGGACGTCGACAGCACGCCGATCGCGTTCATCCGGCACGAGGTCCAGGGCGCGATCGCCGCCGCCTGGCCACGTCCGGACACGACCGGCGTAAAGCTGCTGCTGGCGAACTTCGGCAGCAGCGCCGGCCACTGGCGCGAAGCGGTCGGCCAGATCGTCGCGAACGCCGAAAGCCGGCACATCGCGGCCGTCACCGGTGTCGGCATCAGCCTGCAGAACACCCGCGACGCGATCGCCGAGCTGTCCCGCCAGGGCATCGTCACGATCGGCGCGACGGTGACCGCCGACGACCTGAACGTGGACGCCGGCGGCAAACGGATCAAGAACTTCTTCCGCGTCGGGCCGACGAACAGCGACGAGGCGCACGCCGCGGTCAACTACATCGCGAAGCTCCCGAAGCGGCGCACGATGCTCGTGACGGACATCAACGAAGCCGACACGTACGCGGGCACGCTGGCCAAGGCGTTCACCGAGCAGCAGCTGGTGCCGATCCAGTTCTCGAAGAAGTACGACTCCCTGGAGGGGCAGCTCACCGGCACCAGCCGCGACGAGTACCTCCAGAAGCTGTTCCGCGGCATGCACTCCGACATCTGCAACGCCCAGCCCGACGTCATCTACTTCGGCGGCCGCGGCGTCGACCTGAGGTCGTTCGTCCACGCGCTGTCGAACGACGGCGCGTGCCAGCAGCTCCGCTCGGTCACGGTGATTTCGGGGGACGACACGGCGACGCTCGTCGGCACGAAGCTGCCGCTGTCCGGCGACATCGCCGTCACGCCGCTGTACACGGCGCTGGCCTACCCGGACCAGTGGAAGATGTTCACCGGCAACGACGCCGCGCTGACGTACCAGCAGAACTACACGGACTTCATCAACGCGTTCACCGGCACGCACGAGTTCGCGGCGGAGGACCTGGCCGACGGCTCGGCGATGATCGAGCACGACGCCGTCGCGACGGCGGTGAAGGCGGCCGAGGACGACCCGTCGGGCAGCCCGCGGTCGGTGACGAACTTCGTAGCGAACATCGACTGCAACTCGGCCGTGGCCGGCGCCACCGGCTTCATCGCGTTCCGGCAGGACAGCGGCAACCAGATCGACAAGGTGCTGCCGATCCTGCGGATCGGAGCGGACGGCTCGGCGAACCCGGTCGACCTGGTGTGGTCGCAGGGCCGGCCCCTGGACACGTCGCCGTCATGCACTTCGTGACCGCTTCAGCTGCCGGTATTCCCGCAGCACGAGCACGATGATCACGGCATCGAGCGCGGCGAAGAACGGCAGCGCGATCGAGTGGGTGTGGACGGCCCGGAAGACCTCGTAGACGACGAAGGCGGCAAGGATGACCGCGGCGACCGGGTAGGCGCGGACGATCTTCTTCGCGAGCGCCCAGACCAGGCCGAGCTTGATGAGGCCATGGGCGAGCAGGTACACGACGGCGAAGGTCTTGGTGTCGCCGTGGAGGAAGTTCTCCGTGGCCGACTCCAGGTGCCGCGCGAGGGTGCCGGAGGGGTCGCCGAGCAGGTCACGCGTGATGACGGCGTGGGTGAACCCACTGACGGTCGAGGCGGGGACGAAGGCAAGGATCAACGCCCCGACGACCTGCAGCGCGCCGTCGAGGCCCTTGATCGCGATCGCGATCCGGAAGAACTTCTCGGTCGCGTTCGGTTTCTGATCGGCCATGCCTCCAGCTCAGCACGAACGGCAGGTCAGCGCACCTGGAGGCACCTTTCGCACCGTTCGTGCCGGACTGTCCGGACGGTCGGGTCGGTGCCGGTCAGCACGGCGCGCTGCAGAGGGCCAGGAAGATCGGCCCGCACCGGAGATTGTCGGGCCGGGGTGCGTCGTCGTCGAGGGTGCGGGCCAGCCATGTGACGTCGTGGCCGAGCGAGCCGTGCAGGTCGCGGACGCGGTCGAGCAGCCGCTGGTCGCGATCGGATCGGTGCCGGTCAGCACCGGCCCAGCCACACGCCCCGGCATTCGATGCACGTCGGGTCGAACCAGTGGCCGCCTAGTTCCGGGACGTCGCGGACCGCGACCGTCACCTCGTCTCCGCACAAGGTCACGAACCGTTCTTCCGGACGCGGTGCGAAAGGGCCGTTCAACGCGTGCCGCTTTCCCTCAGCCTGCTGCCATCTCAACACAGTTCCATTGGAGCTGTTCTCGTTCGTGGACACCAAACGCTGAGCGGGTGAACGTCGTCAGCGGCTTTCCGCCCGCACCACGTCTTCCGCGAACGCGACCGCTGTCTTGGCCGCGTCGTCGCCGAAGATCGGGGCGTTCGCGTACAGGCCGTCGATGATCAGCATGACGCGATCCGCCAGCCGGTGCGGGTCCACCGCCGACGTCGCCGCGGCCAGCTCCCGCAGCTGCTCCCGCGCGCGGACCAGCTGGTCCACCGCCACGCGGTGCGCCGGGTGGTGCGAATCCGGGAACTCCGCCAGGGTGGCGCGGACGGCACACCCGCGCGAGCCGGGCCGGGTCGCCCGCACCCCGGCCTCGCGCACCAGCTCCACGAGCTGCCGCTCCGGCGTGGCGGCCCGGACGCCGGTCACGAGGCCGTCCCAGTCGGCGCCGCACCGGCCCAGGTACGCCACGATCAGCTCGTCCTTGCTCGCGAAGTGGGTGTAGAGCAGGTTCTTGCCGCAGCCGCACTCATCGATGATCCGCTGCAGCCCGACGGCGTGCACCCCGTGCCGGTCGAACAGCCGGGTGGCGGTTCCGAGGATGCGTTCACGGATGTCCGGCGTCGGCATGCGGGGGATCGTAACGGCCGCGGGCCGGGGTGTCGCTCCTTTGTGTACCGCAGCGCTCGGTCTCAGACCAGGTGCGTCACGTGTCCACCGAGGATCGTCGCCGTCACCGGGAGGGCTCGGAGGTCCGCCGGGGACAGCGATGACGGGTCCGCCGCCGTCACCATCAGGTCCGCCGCGTCCCCCACCGACACCCCACGACGGCCGCCCGAGGACGCCGCCAGTGCCTCCGCCAGCGGCAGCGACTGCTCCGGGTGCCAGGCCGGCCGGTCGTCATCCGTGCGGGAGACCGCCGACGCGATTCCGTCCCACGGGTCCAGGGGTGCCACCGGTGCGTCCGAGCCGAACTCCAGCCGGGCGCCCGACTCCAGCAGCGATCGGTACGGGAACGCCCGCGACGTGCGCCCGTGCCAATGGCGGTCGGCGACGTCGCGGTCGTCCGGCTGGTGCGCGGGCTGGACCGCCGCGATCACGCCCAGCGACGCGAAACGCGAGACGTCGGCAGGGGAAAGCAGCTGCGCGTGCTCGATCCGGCCGGGGCAACCGACCCGCGTGAACGCGTCCAGCGCGATCGTGTTCGCCTGGTCGCCGATCGCGTGGACCGCCGGGATGAGCCCGTGCGAGAAAGCCCGGTCCATCAACGGAACCAGCTCGGACGGCGGCAGCTCGAGGAGCCCCGGCGAATCCGAGCCGGGGTAAGGATCGTGGCAGTACGCCGTGCGGGTGTTCAGCGAGCCGTCCACGAAGAGCTTGAACGGGCCCACCGTCAGCAGCCCGCCGGAGTCCGGGAGGACGTCGCCCGTGCGGTGGCCGCGCTCGATCGCCTGGTCCAGCAGGTACTTCGCGATCACGCAGGAGATCCGGGCCGCCGGGGCACCCCGACGCGTCCAGTCCGCCACCGTGTCGGCGTACTCGTAGTCGACGATCTGCGTCACGCCCCGCGCCGCCGCCGCGGAAACCGCCTCCGCCACCCACTCGTCCTGGACGTCGATCGCGGCCGTCGGGAGCTGGGCCGTCGCGCTCATGCAGTCGTTCTCCAGCAGCACCCCGGTCGGGTGCTCGCGGCCGATCAGCTTCAGCGCCGCCGGGCTCAGCCACAGCGTGTGCAGGTCCGCGCTGAACAACGCCACCGCCCGCCCGGGCAGCGCCCGCTGCAGCAGGTCCTTGTGCGGCTTGTCCGGCCACAGCCCGTCGCGGAAGCCCGCGCCCACCACCAGCTCCGACTGCGGCGCCGGCGTCGCCAGCAGGTGCGCCAGCAGCAGCTCGATCGCCTGCCCCGCCGACCGCGCCGCATCGAGGGGGATCCGGCGGCGGGACGTCGCCCACTGCACCAGGTGGACGTGCGCGTCGACCAGCCCCGGCAGCAGCGTGCCGCCGTGCCCGTCGACGACCCGCGCCGCGAACCCGGCCGACCCCGGCTCGGTGATCGCCGTGACGCGGCCGTCGTTCACCCGGACGTCCGCGAGTTCCCCACCGAGCCCCGGCCGCACGCGGCGCAGGAGTAGATCATCCATGCGGGCCAGCCTGCCAGCTCGGCCCATCCGGGTGAAGCACGGAGTGAGACGGGAATGAGATGGGTATTAGCTACCGTTGTAAGAGATGGCAGCCGTCGCCCGCCGAAGGGTCAGGGCCGGTCCATGGGCGCCGCCCTCATAAGCCGCGCAGGGTTCGACTCCCTCGGTTGCCGCTCGCGATGCGTGAAGGCCACCTTGAAACCAAGGTGGCCTTCACACGTTCAGCCCACCGGCATGTCACGCCTTCGCAACGCCGTCAGGCCGCCGATCCCCGCCACCAGTGCGATCGCCACCAGCCAGAGCACCGGCGTCACCGAGAACGTCCCGCCCGGCAGCCGGGCCAGGTGCTGGAACGGGGAGATCCCCAGCACCGTCTCGTTCCACTGCAACGCCGTCCCCACCAGCGACAACAGCAGGAACGCGCCCAGCAGCCCCCACGCCGCCGCCGCGAAGCGCGGGACGAATCCGATCAGCAGCGTCGCCAGCCCGGCCAGCACCCACACCGCCGGCACCTGCGCCAGCGCCGCCGGGACCAGGGAGGTGCCGTACGCCGCGCCGGTCGCGAGACCGGTCACCACCAGCACGAACGCCGATCCCAGCACCGCGAACGTCAGGTGCGCCAGCGCCCAGCCGATCCGGCCGACCGCCGTCGCCAGCAGCGGCTCCGCCCGGCCCGCCGCCTCCTCCGCGCGCAGCTTCAGCGTCGCCTGCACCGCGTAGCCCGCCGCCGCCAGGCCGAACAGCGTCATCGTCCCCGCCAGGTACGCGTCCGTCACCGCGCCTCCGCCGCCGACGCGGGAAAACACGTCCGCGACGGCCTTGTTGTCCCGCATCATCTCCGCGACGTTCTTCCCGACGCCGCCCATCAGCAGCCCGACCAGCGCCAGGCACACGGTCCAGACCAGCAGCGTCCCCCGCTGCAGCCGCCAGGCCAGCGCCAGCGGCGACCGCAGCGACGCCTTCGCCGTCGGCCGCCCCAGCCGGGCCGGGAGGAGCGCCGCGCCGAGGTCCCGGCGCGCGGACAGCGCGACCGCCAAGACCACCAGCCCGCCGGTCGCGAGAACGCCCAAGGCGAGCACCCACCACCGCTCCCCCGCGAACGGCCGCAGCCGGTGCGCCCAGCCGATCGGCGACAGCCACGCGACCCAGCCGGCCGAGCCGTCGCTGTCCCCCGCGGCCCGCAGCAGGAACGCCAGCACCAGCACGCCGATCCCGATCCCGCGGGCCCCGCCCGCGCCCCACGTCAGCTGCGCGACGACCGCGCCGACGCCGGCGAACACCCAGCCCGCCAACGTGAATCCGAGCCCCAGCGCCAGCGCACCGGCGACGGGGGCGCCCTGCGCGGCCAGGCCGAAGCCGACCAGCAGCCCGTAGACCAGGCACGCTCCGCAGGCGGCGATCACCGCTGCGGCCAAGCCCGCGTGCCGTCCGACGACGGTCGCGCCGGTCAGCTCCCGGCGGCCCGCCTCCTCCTCGGTCCGGGTGTGCCGGACGACCGTGAGCACCGCGATCAGCGCGACGACGACCGGGACGAACCCGCACTGCCACGCCAGCAGGTTGCCGACCGACGAGCCGTACAGCGGGCCGTTGCGGACGACGAACGTCGCGCTGGAGGCGTTGAGGTCGTAGAAGTGCTGCCGCGACGCCGCATCCGGGTAAGCCGCCTCGATCGACGACAAGTAGCCCATCGGGGCGGCCGCCAGGCAGACGATCCACAGCGGCATCTGCAGCCGGTCCCGGCGCAGCACCAGCCGCAGCAGCGCCCACGTCCCGGTCATCGCGCCGCTCCGACCGGCTCGTCGTGGCGGTAGTGGCGCAGGAACAGCTCCTCGAGCGTCGGCGGGCGGCTCACCAGGTTCCGCAGCCCGGCCCCGGCCAGGTGCCGCATGACGTCGTCCAGCGACGACTGGTCGACCGACAGGTGGACGTGCGAGCCGTACGTGCTCAGGTCGTGGACCCCCGGCAGCGAAGCCAGGTCCTCGGGCACCCGTGCCAGCGAGGCGTCGATCGTGATCCGGCCCAGGTGCCGCAGCTCGTCCAGCGTCCCCGATTCGACGGTGCGCCCGGCCCGGATGATCGTGACGCGGTCGCAGAGCGCCTCGACCTCGGACAGGATGTGCGAGGACAGCAGCACGGTCCGGTCGCCGCGCTCGCGCTCCTCCTCGACGACCTCCCGGAACACCTCCTCCATCAGCGGGTCGAGCCCGGACGTCGGCTCGTCGAGCACCAGCAGCTCCACATCGGACGCCAGCGCCGCGACGAGCGCGACCTTCTGCCGGTTGCCCTTCGAGTACGTCCGCCCCTTCTTGCGCGGGTCGAGGTCGAAGCGCTCGATCAGCTCCGCGCGCCGCTTGCCGTCCAGCCCGCCGCGCAGCCGGCCGAGCAGGTCGATGACCTCGCCGCCGGTGAGGTTGGGCCAGAGCGTGACGTCGCCGGGGACGTACGCGAGCCGCTTGTGCAGCTCGGTCGCGTCGGTCCACGGGTTCCCGCCGAGCAGGGTGGCGCGGCCGCCGTCGGCCCGCATCAGCCCCAGCAGGACGCGGATCGTGGTGGTCTTGCCGGCGCCGTTCGGCCCGAGGAAGCCGTGCACCTCGCCGGTGTGGACGGTCAGGTCGAGCCCGTCGAGGGCTTTCACCGCGCCGAACGCCTTGGTGAGGCCGTCGGCGGTGATCGCTTCGGCCATCGTCATTCCTTCCGTTGGTAGGCGGCCAGCGCTTCGCGGGCCTTTTCGAGGACTTCGGGGGTGGCGAGCGGGTTCATGAACAGGTGCCCGGCGGCCATCGACATCCGCAGCATCGCCTCGTGCGTGCCCGGCTCCTCGCCGAGCGCGCGGGCGATGTGGTCCTGCAGGATCATCAGCCCGCCGGTCATCGCGGCGAGCGCGGCGGCGACGCCCCGCGGGTCGGGCATGTCCATGCCCTGCTCGCGGAAGTAGCGCTCGGTGCCGTCGACGATCTCGGTGAACTGCGCCTCGGCGGCCGGGGAGCCGTCGACCATGGCCCGGCCCAGGTACCGGCGGAAGAGCAGCTGGCGGGCGTCGAACGTCGGGAGGAACCCCGGGTTCGCGACACCCTTCGCCAGCACCTCCTCCTTGAACCTCAGCAGCTCGTCGAAGACGTACGTGTCGCACGCCTCGCGCAGGCCGTCCTTGGAGCCGAAGTGGTGGCGGATCAGGCCGCCGGACACCCCGGCGGCCTCGGCGATGTCGAGGATCGACGTCTTCTCCATGCCGCGCTCGGTGAACAGCTTGATGGCGGCGTCCCGGATGCGGGCCCGCGCGGTGAAGTCTTCGGTGCTCATCGGCGTCCTATACGTACGTGTAGCTGACTACACGTGAATATAGCTCCCTGCACGCTCGTGTAGCAAGGCGTGGCTTTCACGCGAAATGGACGCTTCGGGTGACCGCCCAACCGGGCAGCGGATTAGGCCATTCGGCCCGCGACCAATTGCGGGTGATGGGCTAACTGTCTGATTGCTGACGAAGATCTCACGATGTGTACTTCTCGGACGCATCTCTTCACGAAGGGTCGTTTCAGTGACACAGCACAGATCGCGCTGGAGACGGCGGGCCGGGATCACCGTCCTCGCCACCGCACTCGGCGCCTCCGTCCTCGGCATCGCCGTCCCCGTGGCGTCCGCCCAGCAGGCCCCGCCGACCTCGGGCGCGGCCGACGGAAAGACCCTCGACGAGCACGACCGCGCGCTCGTCGCCGAAGCCGAGAAGGCCGGAAAGCCCGATGTCACGCTGCTGATCGCGGCGGAGAAGGGCCAGACCGGCGCCGCCGTCAACGAGCTGAAGGCGCTCGGTGGCGTCGTCCAGTCCACCGACACCAAGCTCGACTACGTCAAGGTCAGCGTCCCGACGGACAAGGCCGAGAAGGCCGCGAAGCTCAAGTCGGTCAACGCCGTCGACGTCGACGGCCTCGTCTACCGCGACGACCCGAAGACCGACGGCGCGCAGGACCCGTCGCCGCAGCCCGCGCCGGGCAAGAACACCCCGCGCGTGAACCCGTACCTCCCCACCGGCGACACGTACGCGGCGCAGTTCGGCCAGGTCCTGCCCAACTGGGACGGCAAGGACACCACGGTCGCGGTGCTCGACTCCGGCGTCGACCTCGACTCCCCCGCGCTGGCCACCACCAGCCACGGCGAACGCAAGATCGTCGACTGGTACAACGCCAACGCCACCAACTCCGGCGACGGCACCTGGGTCGCGCAGTCGGCCGCGACCTACACCGGCACCTTCACCGCGAACGGCAAGACCTGGACGGCCCCGGCCACCGGCGGCCCGTACACGGTCGGCGTCTTCACCGAGACCGCGGGCGACCTGGGCGCCGCGGACAGCGAGACCGGCGGTGACGTCAACCGCGACGGCGACCGCGCCGACTCCTGGGGCGTGCTCGAGGACAGCGTGACCAAGGAGGTCCGCGTCGACCTCAACGGCAACGGCGACTTCACCGACGAGAAGCCGATGACCGACTACGCCAAGAAGTACGACGTCGGGTACTTCGGCACCGACAACCCGGCGACCGACATCGCCGAGCGGATGGCCTTCGTGGTCCAGACCGACAAGCCGGGCTTCGTCGGCATCGGCATCGCCGGCGCCGAGCACGGCTCGCACGTCGCGGGCATCGCCACCGGCAACGACCTGTTCGGCGGCAAGATGGACGGCGCGGCCCCGGGCGCGAAGGTGCTCGCGGTCAAGGTCTGCCTCACCGGCACCGCCTGCACGTCGTCGGGCCTGATCGACGGTGTCGTCTACGCGGCCAGCCACGGCGCCGACGTCATCAACATCTCGATCGGCGGCCTGCCGGCGCTCAACGACGGCAACAACGCCCGCGCGGAGCTCTACAACCGCACGATCGCCGAGTACAACGTCCAGATCTTCATCTCGGCCGGCAACAGCGGCTACGGGGCGAACACCGTCGGCGACCCGTCGGTGGCCACGGACGCGATCTCGGTCGGCTCGTACATCACCAAGGAGACCTGGCTCTCGAACTACGGCTCGAAGACCCAGAACGCCGAGTCGCTGCACCCGTTCTCCTCGCGCGGCCCGCGTGAAGACGGTGGCTTCAAGCCGGACATCATCGCGCCCGGCGCGGCGATCTCGACCACCCCGCGCTGGGAAGCGGGGAGCCCGGTGGCCGGCACGTACAGCCTGCCCGCGGGGTACGCGATGCTGCAGGGCACGTCCATGGCGGCGCCGCAGGCGACCGGCGCGGCGGCACTGCTGGTGAGCGCGTACAAGGCGACGCACCAGGGGCAGCGGCCGCCGGTCGCGCAGCTGCGCGCGGCCATCAAGTCGACCGCGCGGTTCGTGCCGGGCATCGGCGCGTACGCCCAGGGCGCGGGCCTGTTCAACGTCCCGGCGGCGTTCGTCGCGCTGTCGCTCAACCCGAAGCTCGACGCCGTCTCGACGTCGGTCGAGGTGCACACCGCGCTGTCGGGCCTGCTGGCCACCCCGAACACCGGCGTGGGCATCCACGACCGCGAGGGCGTGACCACGGGCAAGGCCTACACCCGCACGTACACGATCACCCGCACGACGGGCTCGGCGAAGCCGGCGCCGTACTTCGCGCGGTGGACGGGCAACGACGGGACGTTCTCCTCGGCGTCGACGGTGGTGCTGCCGCTGAACACGCCGGTGAAGTTCGACGTCAAGGTGAACCCGAAGACCGCGGGCGTCCACTCGGCACTGCTGTACCTGGACAACCCGCTGACCATCGGCGTCGACGTGCAGACCCTCAACACGGTCTTCGCGCCGCAGGAGTTCACCGCCGCCAAGGGGTACCAGGTCGACGTCTCCGGCAAGATCGCCCGCAACCAGGCGACCAGCTACTTCGTGCGGGTGCCGCAGGGTGCCAGCGCGCTGAAGGTGGACCTGGACGCCGGCGGTGGCGCCAAGGGCAAGGGCCAGGTCCGGTTCCTGCGCTACGACCCGACCGGCGTGCCGGCCGAGGCGAGCACGTCGACGACGTTCTGCTACCTGCCTGACGCGGGTGCGGGCTGCCCCGGCGGCACGCCGACCAGCCGGACCATCGCGAACCCGCTGCCGGGTGTGTGGGAGATCGTCGTCGAAGCGCGCCGGACGTCCGATGTGGACAACGCGGCGTTCAAGCTGACGGCTTCGGTGCTGGGCACGACCATCGCGCCCAACCCCGACACCATCGCCTCGGCCACGCTGAACACGCCGATCGCACGGTCCTACACCGTGACGAACACCCTCGGCGCGTTCACCGGCAAGCTGAACGGCGCCACGCTCGGCAGCGCGAAGGTCGCGCGGCCGTCGATCGCCGAAGGCGCGCAGCAGCAGTACCAGATCGCGGTGACGCCGGGCTCGACGTCGCTGACGGCCACGATCGGCAAGACGTCCGACGTCGGCGCCGACCTGGACCTGGTGCTGTACAACTGCACGACCGGCTCCTGCGTGCAGGCGGCGGTCAGCGCGGACGGCGACTCCGAGGAGTCGGTGACCGTGGCCAACCCGGCCGCGGGCGTCTGGGTCGCGCTGGTCGACGGCTACGCGGTGCCCGCGGGCACCACCGAGTACGACTACCTCGACGTGTTCACCAACCCGGCGTTCGGTTCGGTCGCGGTGACCGACGCGAACGCGGCGCGGGCGTCCGGTAGCTCGTGGACCGTGCCGGCGACGGTGACGGCCACGGCCGCCCCCGCGTCGGGCCGGATCCTGCGCGGTCAGCTGACCGTGCAGACCGACACGGGTGTCACGGTCGGCTCCTCGCTGGTGCTGGTCAACTCCGTGAGCTAGTCCCGCTCAACGGAAACCGCCCCGGGTTCGCCCGGGGCGGTTTTCGCTGTGTTGGTGGGTTTCCGACGCAAGTTTGCGTATGTGCGGTGAACTCTTGCCGTCTTTCGGCGGGTGTCCGTATGGTCTGGAACACTCCGAATCCACCGAGGGGTTGGCGATGCGACGGATTTCGACGCTGCTCTCCGTGCTTCTCCTGCTGTTGGCCACTTTGCCGGGGGTGGCGCACGCGGCGGCGCTCTCCGGCCGGACCCACTTGTTCTACTACCCTTGGTACGGCGGCGCTTCCACCGGCTACCGGCACTGGCAGCAGGGCGGCCACACGCCACCGGACGACGTCGGCGCGAACTTCTACCCGGTGCTGGGCCCATACGACTCCGGCGACTTCGCCGGCGCCGTCGAGCAGCACATGCGGTGGATCGAGCAGTCCGGCGCCGGGGTGATCGTCTACAGCTGGTGGGGTCAGGGGTCCTATGAGGACGGTCTGGCCGCCGGTGTGCTGGCGGCCGCGGCCCGGCACGGGATCCGGGTCGCCTGGCACCTGGAGCCCTACAGCGGGCGGACGGCGACGTCGACGGTCTCGGACATCGGGTACATCGAGAGTCGCTACGGTTCGAGCCCGGCCTACTACCGGGAGGACGGTCGCGGGGCGTTCTATGTCTTCGAAAGCCTGCGCATCACGGACTGGACGCCACTGGACCAGGTGCGGTCGTCGGCGATCGTGCTGGCGCAGACGACGGACACGAGCAAAGTCGCGCACTTCGGCGGGATGTACACCTACGACGCGATCGCCGGGGCCACCGCACCGGGCTGGCGCGAGGCGGGTGCGTACTGCGAGGCGAACGGGCTGGTGTGGGCGCCGTCGGTGGGCCCGGGGTACGTCGACGACCGCGCGGTGCCGGGCAACACGACACCGACACTCGGCCGTGACAACGGCGCGACGTACGACCGGGAGTGGCAGAACGCGCTTTCCGCCCAGGCGGACTGGGTTTCGGTGACGTCGTTCAACGAATGGCACGAAGGCTCGGTCATCGAGCCGGCCCGGTCGTCACCGCCTTCGGGAGCGTACGAAACGTTCAACGGCGCCTACGGGACTTCGGGTGCGGCATCGGAAACCGCGTACCTCGACCGGACGCGCTACTGGGCCGCGCAGCTCGGCGGACCACCGCCCGCGTCGGTGAACCTCGCGCAGGGCAGGCCGGTCACCGCGAGCGGGTCGCAGGGCGGCTACCCGGCGGGCAACGCGGTCGACGGCAACGCGTCGAGCTACTGGGAAAGCACGAACACCGCCTTCCCGCAGACGTTCACGGTGGACCTCGGCGCCGCGGCGAGCAGGCTGGTGCTGAAGCTGCCGCGGTCGTGGGGCGCCCGGACGCAGACGATCGCGGTGAACGGCGGCAGCCCGGCGGGGTACGTGTTCGACCCCGCGAACGGGAACACCGTGACCATCCCGGTGTCCGGCACGGATCACTCCGTGCGGCTGACCTTCAGCGGCAACACCGGCTGGCCCGCCGGCCAGCTGTCCGAGGTGGAGGCCTACGCCTCCTGAGCCCGGCTCACGAAGGGCGCCGGGTCGGCGAGCACCCGGTGCACGATCCGCCCGGCCGCGCCCAGCGTGGCGGCGTCACCGCCGAGGCGTGACGCCGACAGCACCGGCGGCGCGCCCCGGAGTCCGCCCAGGCGGGCGGACAGCACCCCGGACACCGGCTCGGCGAGCCACGGGTACAGCTGCGTGAAGACGCCGCCGAGCACGATGCGGTCGAGGTCGAGGAGGTTCACCGCCGAAGTGAGGGCGACGCCGAGGGCTTCCCCGGCGGCCACGCACGCCGCCCGTGCCGCGGGGTCGCCGGCTTCGAGGGCGGTCAGGAACGCCGGGAGTGTCGGAGCGTTCCCGGCTGCCAGCAACGCTTCCTGGCCCGCGAACGTCTCCAGGCACCCGCTGCCGCCGCACCGGCACTGCGGCCCGGCCGGCGCCACGACGACGTGGCCCAGCTCGCCGGCCAGCCCGCGCGCGCCGGAGAACAGCGTGCCGTTGACGACCAGACCCGCGCCGATGCCGACCTCGCCCGACACGTAGAGGAAGTCGCGCTCGCCGTCGCCGAACCAGAGCTCGCCCAGTGCCGCGAGGTTCGCCTCGTTGTCCAGCTCGACCGGGATGGGCAGGCGCAGCAGGTCGGCCGGGCGGACGTCCTGCCAGCCGAGGTTGGGGGCGCTGAACAGCACGCCGTCGCCGACCGGGCCGGACACCGCCAGCACCGCACCGGCGACCTCCAGCCCGAGCCGGTGGGTCTCGGTCAGCGCCTCCGACGCCAGGGCCTGCAGCTCGGCCAGGACCTTCTTGGGCCGTGACCCGCGGTTGTCCCGTTCGCGGCGGGCGGCGAACCGGACGCCGCCGGTGAGGTCGAGCACGCGGACCGCGAGGTAGTCGACGTTGATCTCCAGCCCCAGCGACGCCACCCGCGCGCCGCTGAGCACGACCTCCACGCCCGGCCGGCCGCGTTCACCCGCCCGCGCGGGCCCCGTCTCGGCCAGCAGCCCCGCGTCCACGAGGTCGCCGACGAGCTTCGAGACCGTGGACTTGGTCAGCCCGGTGAGCTCGGCGAGCGCGGCACGCGTCAGCGGGCCGCCGCGGCTGACCGCGCCCAGCACGACCTCGAGGTTGCGGGCACGCATCTCCTCGTGCCGCACGGCCTGGGTCATCACGTCCCTCCTGAGAAGCACTCTAACCGGCCTCTTGACGCCCGGGACCGCCGCGGCGCATATTTAGTCTACAACGTGAACTAAATGAAGGGACAGTCATGAGCGACTACGCTCCCCAGCCGGCCGACAAGTTCACCTTCGGCCTCTGGACCGTGGGCTGGACCGCGAACGACCCGTTCGGGGTCGGGACGCGGCCGCCGCTGGACCCGGTGGAGAGCGTGCACCGGCTGGCGGAGCTGGGCGCCTACGGCGTGACGTTCCACGACGACGACCTCCTCGCCACCGAGCCCGACCGCGACAAGGCGATCGAGCGGTTCCGCAAGGCGCTGGCCGAGACCGGCCTGAAGGTCCCGATGGCGACGACGAACCTGTTCACCCACCCGGTGTTCAAGGACGGCGGCCTGACCAGCAACGACCGCGACGTCCGGCGCTACGCGCTGCGGAAGGTGCGCCGCAACCTCGACCTCGCGGCCGAGCTGGGCGCGGAGACCTACGTCGTCTGGGGCGGGCGCGAAGGCGCCGAGTCCGACGCCGCGAAGGACGTCCGGGCGGCGCTGGACCGCTATAAGGAGGGCCTGGACCTGCTCGCGGACTACGTCGTCGAGAAGGGCTACTCGCTGCGGTTCGCCCTCGAACCCAAGCCGAACGAGCCGCGCGGCGACATCCTGCTGCCGACGATCGGGCACGCGCTGGGCTTCATCTCGCAGCTTTCGCGCTCCGAGATGTTCGGGCTCAACCCGGAGGTCGGGCACGAGCAGATGGCCGGGCTCAACTTCGTGCACGGCATCTCGCAGGCGCTGTGGCAGGGCAAGCTGTTCCACATCGACCTCAACGGCCAGCACGGCCCGAAGTACGACCAGGACCTGATCTTCGGCCACGGCGACGTCAAGAGCGCGTTCTTCCTGGTCGACCTGCTGGAGAACGGCGGCTACGAGGGTCCGCGGCACTTCGACTACAAGCCGCTGCGCACCGAGGACCCGGCGGACGTGTGGGTGTCCGCCGCGGCGAACATGCGCACCTACCTGATCCTCAAGGAGAAGTCGGCCGCGTTCCGGGCGGACCCGGAGGTCGCCGAGGCGCTGGCGGCGTCCCGGGTCCCGGACCTCGCGACGCCGACGCTGGCGCCGGGCGAGTCGTTCGACGACCTGCTGAACGACGACTTCGACCTCGACGCGGCGGCCACGCGCGGCTACCACTTCACGCGCCTGAACCAGCTGGCCCTGGAGCACCTCCTCGGCGTCCGCTGAAAAGCGGTTAGCCTGAGGCGATGCTGAGCGACGCGCGGATCGAAGCCCGCATCCCCACCCAGGACCTGGCCCGAGCCCGCCGGTGGTACTCGGAGAAGCTCGGCCTCGAACCGGCCGAGGAGCGGGAAGGCGGTCTGCGCTACGAAGGTGCGTCGGGCGTGTTCTGCCTGTTCGCCTCGGCGGGCGCGTCCGACGGTTCTTTCACACAAATGGGCTTCTACGTCGACGACGTCGAAGCCGCGGTCGCCGAACTGCGGACGCGCGGAGTCGTCTTCGAGGAGTACGAAGGCGCGGTGGACGGGATCATGGACATCCGCGGCAACTACCCGAGCAAGGGCCGCGGTGAACGCGCCGCGTGGTTCCGCGACAGCGAGGGGAACATGCTCGGCCTCGCCGAAGTGACCCCGTGACGGAGAAGGGCCGCCGTGCGGACACGGCGGCCCTTCTCCGGTCTTACGACACCGTCAAGGTGTCGATGTCGAACAGGGATCCCGCGCCGCCCCGGAAGACCAGGTGGAGCGGGCCCGAGCCGGACGACACGGTCGTCGAGACGGCCTGGAACGTCTCCCAGCTGCCCGTGTTCGGCACCGCGACCGTGCCCAGGAGGGCGCCGGTCGCCGAGCCGTCGCGGATCTCGATCGTGCCGCCCGCGCCCGCCGAGGACACGACCGCGCTGAACCGCGTGATACCCGCCGTGCTCACCGACGCGTACCCCGCCCAGTCGCCGTTCTCGATGTAGCCCAGGGTGTTGCCGCCGCTCGCCGGGGCGTGCGGCGCCACCTGGACCCCCGAACCCGACGTGAACGACTCACCCTCCACTGTGGACGACGAAGCGACCCCGCAGTCCGCCTCGACGACCCCGGCGGCGTACCGGATCCCGCCGAGCAGCTCGGCGCGGAACGCGGTGTCCGAATAGGACTCGATGGTGTGGCCGAGCCCGGTGTAGAACGCGCGGCCGCCGCCCTGCGGGTGGCACCACGTGATCGGGTGGTCGGCACCCATCTCACCGCCGGTGTAGCTGGACTCGTCCAGCGTCTGCAGCACGTGCACGCTGCCCCGCGGGTTCGTCCGGTAGTTGTACAGCTCGTCGGTCCGGGTCCAGACGGCCGGCAGGTGCGCCGTCGCCGGGTGGGTGGCGTCTTCGGTCACGAACCGGGCCTGCTGGATCGCCGGGTGGCTCTTGAAGTAGGCGCCGACGAGCGTGCCGTACCACGGCCAGTCGTACTCGGTGTCCGCCGCGGCGTGGACGCCGAGGTAGCCGCCACCACCCTCCACATAGGACTCGAACGCCGCTTGCTGCGTGGCGTCCAGGACGTCACCGGTGGTCGACAGGAAGACGACCGCCTGGTACTTGGCCAGTTCGGTGGCCGTGAACACCGAAGCGTCCTCGGTCGCCGTGACGCCGAAGCCGTTCGCCGCACCCAGCTCACGGATCGCCTGGATCCCCGCCGGGATCGCGTCGTGCCGGAAACCGGCCGTCTTGGAGAACACCAGCACGTCGTACGCGGGATCGACCTGGGTCGGCATGCTGCTCAGGCTAATCGTGTCGATGTCGAACAGGGAACCGGAACCGCCGCGGAACACCAGGAACAGCGGCCCGGAGCCACCGGACACCGACGCCGTCACGGTCTGGAAGTTCTCCCAGCCGCCGGTGTTCGCCACCGCGACCGTGCCCAGCAGCGTGCCGGTGGCCGAGCCCGACCGGATCTCGATCGTGCCGCCCGGACCGTCCGACGACACCCGCGCGGTGAAGGACCGCGCGCCCGAAGTGCTCACCGACGCGTACCCGGCCCAGTCGCCGTCGTCGATGTAGCCCAGCGTGTTGCCACCGCTCGCCGAGGCGTGCGGCGCGATCTGGACCCCGGAGCCGGACGTGAACGACTCGCCTTCGACCGGGCCCGCCTGGGTGGCGGTGGTGAAGGTGAACGCGTCGAGGTCGAACAGGTTGCCCTGCCCGGTGACGCCCTTGAACACGAGGTACAGCGTCGTCGTGCCGGACGGGCGGTTCGTCAGGTTCGCCGTGACGTTCTGGAAGACCTCCCAGTCGCCCGTGTTGGGCGCCGCCACGGACCCGAGCAGCGTGCCGGTCGGCGAGCCCGCCCGGACCTCGAGGGTGCCGCCCGGGCCGGCCGAGGACACCCGCGCGCTGATCGACGTCGCGTTGCCCAGCGCGTACGGCGTGAACGAGATCCAGTCGCCGTCGTCGGTGTACCCGACCGTCCGGCCGCCTTCGGCCGCGCCGTGGTCGGCGAGCTGGATCCCGGACTGGGCCGAGAAGTGCTCACCCTGGCGGTGCCGCGGCTGGAGCTTGCGCACGCTGTGCGACGTCAGCCCGCCGTTGTCGGTGTACTGCGCGTCGAAGACGCCGAAGATGTTCGCCGCGGCGTCATGCTCACCGTCGACCGGGACGGCGATCGAGCCGCTGCACCCGGTCGCCTGCGTGATCTGGTGCTGGTGGCTGTCGTGCCCCAGCAGGTACGTGACCTTCACCTTCGAGCAGTCCAGCGGCCCGTCCTCCGGGTCGCTGCCGGTCACCTGGAACGGCACGGTGTCCCCGAAGGAGAACAGCTGACCGTCCGCCGGCACACCCAGCGAGACCGTCGGCGCGGTGTTGCCGACCGTGACGACGAGGCTCGCGGTACCGGTCAGGCCCTCCGGATCGGACACCGTGAGCGTCGGCGAATAGGTCCCGTTGGTCGTGTAGGTGTGCGCCGGGTTCGCCGCGGTCGACGTGGCGCCGTCACCGAAGTCCCAGCGGTAGCTCAACGCCCCGCCTTCGGGGTCGCTGCTGCCCGCGGAGGAGAAGGTCACGGTCAGCGGGTTCGGGCCGGACGTCTTGTCGGAGGCGGCTTTCGCGACCGGGTTGCGGTTGGTGCCCGCCAGGTACTCGATCCGGTAGAGCGCCTGGTTGTCGTCGCCGGTGCCGTAGTCGAGGACGTACAGGGCGCCGTCCGGGCCGAACGCCATGTCCATGACCTGCGTGCCGGTCCAGGGGAAGTTCTCGATGCCACCGCGGGTGCCGTCGGCGTTGACGGTGACCGCCTTGATCCACTTGCGCCCGTACTCCCCCGCGAAGTACTTGCCGTCGAGGGACTGCGGGAACTTCACCGTGGACGTCGAAGCGGCGTCGTACCGGTAGACCGGCCCGCCCATCGGCGACTCCGAGCCGCTGCCGAACTCCGGCGGCGAGCCCTCGTCGCCCGCGTACTTGATCCACGCGGCCTTCGGCACCGGCAGCTGGGCGAGGCCGGTGTTGCGGAAGGAGGAGTTCGTCGGACCGCCCGAGCAGTCGTACTTCGCGCCCGACGGGCCGCTCGGGAACGTGAAGTGGTTGTACGTCTCGGTCGTGGTGTTCGAGCCGGTGCAGTACGGCCAGCCGAAGTTGCCGGCGGAGGTGATCCGGTCGAACTCGACCTGGCCCTGCGGCCCGCGGTTCGGGTCCGTGGTGCCGGCGTCCGGGCCGTAGTCGCCGAGGTAGACGACGCCGGTCGGTTTGTCGACACTCATCCGGAACGGGTTCCGGAAGCCCATCGCGTAGATCTCCGGCCGGGTGCTCGCGGTACCCGGCGCGAACAGGTTGCCGGACGGCACGGTGTACGTCCCGTCGGCCTGCGGGTGGATCCGCAGCAGCTTGCCGCGCAGGTCGTTCGTGTTGCCGGACGAGCGTTGCGCGTCGAACTGCGGGTTGCGCGTGGTCCGTTCGTCGATCGGCGAGTAGCTGTCGGAGGAGAACGGGTTGGTGTCGTCGCCGGTGGTGAGGTAGAGGTTGCCGGCGGCGTCGAAGTCGATGTCCCCGCCGACGTGGCAGCACTGGCCGCGGTCGTTGGCGACCTTGAGCACGACCTTCTCGCTGGCCAGGTCGAGGGTGTTGTCGGTCTTCAGGACGAACCGCGACAGGTGCAGCTCGCCCTTGAACGGCGCGAAGTCGGCCTCGGTGCCGTCGGTCGGCGCGTCACCGTCCGGTGTGGACAGACGCGGCGAGAAGTACAGCCAGATGTACCGGTTGGTGGCGAAGCCGGGGTCGGCGGCGACGCCCTGGAGGCCTTCCTCGTCGTGGGTGTAGACGTTCAGCTTGGCCGCGACGGACGTCGCGCCGGCCGCGGTGGTGACGCGGACGGTGCCGTCACGCGAGGTGTGCACGACCGAGCGGTCGGGCAGCACGGCGAGCGACATCGCCTCGCCGAGCTCGGCCGCGCCGGTGGCGAGCGCGACCTGCTGGTAGTCGGCGGGCGGGATGTCCGCGCGGGCCGGCGTGTCGACGGTGAGCAGGAGGCCGGCGCTCAAGAGTGCGGCGCCGAACAGCCTCGCCCACTTCGGTGGGGACGGAGACATTTCGGGGTCCTTCCTGATTTTGAGCGTGCTTCGCCCCGGAGTGGCGCGAAGCCGGTTTCGATCACCTTCCGACGGGGCTGGCGGTCACCCGTTGAACAGAAGCACTACTTCGAAGAGAACGCGGCGTCGAAGGCAGCCGTGGGTGGGGTGAAGTTGAGCTTGCGGACGAACTCCAGCGCTTCCGGCGCGCCGATGAGCCGGTCCATGCCCGCGTCCTCCCACTCGATGGAGATGGGGCCGTCGTAGCCGATGGCGTTGAGCATCCGGAAGACGTCCTCCCACGGGACGTCGCCGTGGCCGGTGGACACGAAGTCCCAGCCGCGGCGGGGATCCGCCCAGGGCAGGTGGGAGCCGAGCCGGCCGTTGCGGCCGTTGAGCTGCTTGCGGGCCTCCTTGCAGTCGACGTGGTAGATGCGGTCCTTGAAGTCCCACAGGAACCCGACCGGGTCGAGGTCCTGCCAGACGAAGTGCGACGGGTCGAAGTTCAGCCCGAACGCCTCCCGGTGCCCGATCGCCTCCAGCGTCCGGACGGTGCTCCAGTAGTCGTAGGCGATCTCACTCGGGTGCACCTCGTGGGCGAAGCGGACGCCGACCTCGTCGAAGACGTCCAGGATCGGGTTCCAGCGCGCGGCGAAGTCGGCGTACCCGCGCTCGATCATCGACGGCGGCACCGGCGGGAACATCGCCACCGTGTGCCAGATCGACGAGCCGGTGAAACCGACCACAGTGGACACTCCGAGCTTCGCCGCGGCACGGGCGGTGGTCTTCATCTCCTCCGCCGCCCGCTGCCGGACGCCCTCGGCTTCGCCGTCACCCCAGATCCGGGCCGGCAGGATGGCTTCGTGCCGCTCGTCGATCGGGTGGTCGCAGACGGCCTGGCCGAGCAGGTGGTTCGAAATCGCCCACACCTTGAGGTCGTACTTGGCCAGCGTCTCCAGCTTCGCCTGGACATAGCCGTCCTCCGCCAGCGCGCGGTCCACCTCGAAGTGGTCGCCCCAGCAGGCGATCTCCAGGCCTTCGTAGCCCCAGCCGCTCGCCAGCTCGCACACCTCCTCGAACGGCAGATCGGCCCACTGCCCGGTGAACAGGGTCAACGGTCGTGCCATGTCCTGACCTCCTACTCGGTTCGGATAGCCGCCAGCAGCAAGTCCTTGACTTCGGTGGCGTGGATCTTTTCGCGCGCGAGCGCGGGGTCCGAGCACAGCAGCACCGGCCCGTCGTCGGGCGAGTCGGGCAGCCGCCCGTGACTCCCGCGAACCGGCGCGGGGTCGAGCGGGACGACCTGCATCGAGTACCGCAGGCCGAGCTTCTTGCGGGCGAGCGCGGACGCGGCCTTCAGCTTCACTCGCGGGTCGTCGGGGTCGAAGAACAGCTCGGCCGGGTCATAGCCGGGCTTGCGGTGGATCTCGACAGTCTTCGCGAAGTCCGGCGCGCGGTCGTCGCTCAGCCAGTAGTAGTACGTGAACCAGGCGTCCGGCTCGGCGATCGCGACCAGTTCCCCGGCCCGTTCGTGGTTGATCCCGATGCCCGCCTGCGCCTCGCGATCGAGGACGACGTCCACTCCGGACAGTCCGGCGACGATGTCCCGCACGCGCGGGATGTCCGCGGGGTCGGCGACGTAGACGTGCGCGACCTGGTGGTCGGCCACCGCGAACGCCCGCGACGTCCACGGGTCCAGGTACTCCATGCCGGCCTGGACGTAGACGTTGAGCAGGCCTTCACGGCGTAGCGCCCGGTTGATGTCGACCGGCCGGTTCGCGTTGGTGATGCCGTACTCCGACAACGCGACGACGGTGTGCCCACCCGCGGCCGCCTGGTCCAGCAGCGGCTTCAACGCCGTGTCGATCTCGCGCGCGGCAGCCGCGGCCTGCGGCGCGTCGGGGCCGAAGCGCTGGAGGTCGTAGTCCAGGTGCGGGAGGTAGACCAGCGTGGTGTCGGGCTTGTCTTCCGCCATGATCTTCTGCGCGGCCGCGATGATCCACTTCGACGACGTGATCGCGGCCGTCGGGCCCCAGTAGGTGAACAGCGGGAACTCGCCGAGCGCGCCGACGAGGCGGTCGTGCAGCTGGGGCGGGTGGGTGTAGGCATCCGGGGACTTCTTGCCGTCGGCGTGGTAGATCGGCCGCGGGGTCACCGTCAGGTCGACGTCCATGCCCATCGCGTACCACCAGCAGACGTTCGCCACGCGGTGCCCGGCTTGCGCGCGACGGGCGGCGTCCCAGAACTTGTCGCCCTGGACGAGCTTGTTGTGCTGGCGCCAGAGGAAGATCTCGCCGAGGTCGCGGAAGTACCAGCCGTTGCCGACGATCCCGTGTTCGGCCGGTTGCAGGCCGGTGAGGAAGGTCGACTGCACCGAGCACGTCACCGCCGGGAACACGGTGTCGAGCTGCGCGGTGAAGCCGGGTTCGGCCATCCCGCGCAGGTTCGGCATGTGCGGGAGCAGCCGGGGCGTCAGCCCGACGACGTCGAGGACCAGCAGACTCATCAGTGCACCTCTTCCAAGCCCAGTCCGACAAGGGAACGGCGCGTCCAGTCCAGCTCGGCCGCGATGCCCGCGACGAGCCCGGCGTCGTCGGCGGGTGCGTCCGGGAGCACCTGCCAGGTGTAGGTCTCGACCTCGACGTGGTCGGTGCGCGCGCTCGCACCGCCGAACAGCTCGGCCAGCGTCGCGGCCAGCACCGGCCGGGTCGACGTCAGCGGCGGCGCCGGGTCGGCGTGCAGCGGCACGTGGAAGTGCACGCGCCACGGCGCCTCCCCCGGAAGCTCACCGGCCAACGCCAGGTCGAGATCGTCCGCGCCCGGCGGAGCGCCTTCGTTGCTCTGGTGCAGGAACCGGGGTTCCACAAAGGACTCCAGTGCCTTCCGGGTCGCCGGATCGGCCGGGTTCGCGGCCTCCAGCGCGGCCGACGCCTGGAGCTTGACGACGTCGAGCCCGGCCGCTTCGAGCCGCCCGAGCGCGGCGGCCGGGTCCTCGAACCCGACCGCGAGGTGACACGTGTCGAGGCAGACACCCAGCCAGTCCTTGTCCACTTCGGACAGCAGCGACGCCGCCTGCGCGGTCGTCTCGATGACGCACCCGGGTTCGGGCTCGAACGCCACGCGCACCGGCCGGTCCTGCTTCGCCAGCCCCTTCGCCAGAAGTTCGAGCTGGCCGCCGTCTGCACGCCATTCGGTGCGCCAGCCGAGCGGCAACGTCGAGACGCTGCCGCGCACGGCGTCGTCCGGCATCAGCTCGGCGAGCAGCCGCGCCAGGTCGAGCGTGTACCGCGTCCGCTCGGGTGTCGACCAATCCGGCCGGTACACCTTGTGCTTGACGACCGGATCGTGGAAACCCTGGTACGGGAACCCGTTGAAGGTGACGACCTCGAGGCCGCGCGCGGCCAGCTCGGCTTTCAAGGAGACGACCGCGCCCGGATCGGCGACCAGTTCGGACGCCACCGGCCGGGCCAGCCACAGCCCGAGCCCGAGCCGGTCCACCCCCAGGCGTTCCCGCACCGGCTCCCCGAAGCGGGCCAGCTGGGTGAGCACGCCGTCGAGGTCCTCGGCCTGGTGCACGTTGGTGCAGTAGGCGAGGTGGACGAGTGAGCCGTCGCGATGCCGGAACCTCACTTGCGCGCACCTCGCAGGATCGAGTTGCCCGCGAACTCCGCGTCCACGGTGTCGGACTCCAGCGAAAGGCGCCCGCTCTGGCCGTAGAACTCCACCGGGTTGCGCCAGAGGACGAGGTCGACGTCGTCCTCGGTGAACCCGGCGGCCAGCATCGCGTCACCGGTCTTGCGGGTCTTGAGCGGGTCGCTCTTGCCCCAGTCCGCCGCGGAGTTCACCAGCACCCGCTCGGTGCCGTACTCCTTCAGGATCGCGACCATCCGCTCTTCGTCCATCTTCGTGTCCGGGTAGATCGAGAACCCCATCCAGGAGCCCGACTCCTTGACCATCGCGACGGTCACCTCGTTGAGGTGGTCCAGCAGCACGCGCCCGGGCGCGATCCCCGACTCGCGGACGACGGCGATGCTCCGCTCGGTCCCGGCCGCCTTGTCGCGGTGCGGGGTGTGCACCATCGCCGGCAGGCCGTGGTCGATCGCCAGCGCGAGCTGCGCGGCGAACACCTTGTCCTCCTCGGCGGTCATCGAGTCGTAGCCGATCTCGCCGACCGCGACCACGCCGTCCTTCTCCAGGTACCGCGGCAGCAGGTCCAGCACCGGCGCGCACCGCGGGTCGTTGGCCTCCTTGGGGTTGAGCGCGATCGTGCAGTGGTGGGCGATGCCGAACTGGCTCGCGCGGAACGGTTCCCAGCCGACCAGCGCGTCGAAGTAGTCGGTGAAGCTGCCGACGTTCGTGCGCGGCTGGCCCAGCCAGAACGCCGGCTCGACGAGCGCGCGGACCCCGGCGGCGTGCATGGCCGCGTAGTCGTCGGTGGTGCGGGAGCTCATGTGGATGTGCGGGTCGAAGATGCGCATCAGACGTCCTGTTCGGTCAGCAGCGGACGGAGGTCGGCGGGCACGTCCCGGCCCGCGGCGGTGCGCTCGGCGGCGAACGACCGCATCATGCGCAGGAGCTCCGCGTCGGTCCGGCGGTCCAGCCCGGCCACCTCGGCCAGCGGGATGCCCATGAAGACGCACTTGAGGACGCCGTGGCGGTAGGCCGCGTCGTCCAGGTGGGTGGCCGCGCACTCCCCCATCGCCGCCGTGACGAGCCGGGTGTCGTTGGTCCGCAGGGCGTCGGAGACGAGGGCTAGACCGGCGTCGCCGATGTCCACAACGGACAGTCCACGGAGGACGGCCCGCTTCTCGGCGGCGTCGCCGTAGCGGTAGAGATCGGGCATTTCCGCCGCGGCCCCGGGAGCCGCCCGAAGCAGCTCAACCCGGGCGACGTCGTCGACCGTCCAGCCCGGGACGTCCGACGGTCCCCGCCCGACCCGGCGGCCGACCCCGGGGAACAGCGTCCGCAACGCCGACGCGTCACCGGCGACCTGGGTCCGGGCTTCGTCCAGCCAGTCGTTCACGCCGCCACCGCCTTCCGCAGGAACTCCAGGGACTCGCGGGCGATCCGCGGTGCGGCGTGGCTGTCGCGCGGCAGTTCCACGGCGACCAGCCCGGCGTACGGCGCCAGCGCGGCCAGCACCGGCGGGAAGTCGATCTCGCCCGTCCCGAACTCCAGGTGCTCGTGGGTGCCCCGGCGCATGTCGTCGATCTGGACGTTCACCAGCCGCGGCAGCGCGCGCCGGACGCAGTCGGGCACGGACGCCGTCTCGTTGCACCGGCAGTGCCCGATGTCCAGCGTCAGCCCGAACCGCTCCGGATCACCGAGCCGGCGCGAGAGCTCGAAGTACCCGGTGAGGTCCTCGACGAGCATGCCCGGCTCGGGCTCGAAGCCGAGCTTGACGTCGTGTTCGTCCGCGGCCTTCAGCACGTCCGCGCAGCCGGCGACCAGGAGCTCCCAGGCGTCCGAAGTGGACAGCCCGGCCGGCTTGGTCCCGCTCCAGAACGAGACGGCCTCGGCACCGAGGTCCGCGGCGATCTCGACGGCCCGGGTCAGGAAGTCGATGCGCAGCGCCCGATCCGGGTCGAGGAACGTCGGCGCGTGCTTGCGCCACGGGTCCAGCAGGAACCGGGCCCCGGTCTCGATCACTACGGCCAGCCCGAGCCGGTCCAGCTCGGTGGCCAGCGAAGCGACCCGGCGGGCGAGGTCCGGCCCGAACGGGTCGAGGTGCTGGTGGTCGAGGGTGAGCGCGACACCGTCGTACCCGAGGTCCGAGAGCACGCGCAGCGCGTCACCGAGGCGGTGGTTGGCGAAGCCGTTGGTGCCGTACCCGAACCTCATGTCGGCGACACCTTCCGGCTCAGCGCCCGCGCGATCGGGAACGCGGCGGCGACGGCCAGCGCCGAGCGCCACGCGCCGGTGCGGGCGATCAGCCCGGCCTGCAGCGGGATCATGCCGTGGATGCCGGCGCCGACCGCGCGCCGGATCTTGGGCGCGACCGGGTCGCGGACGGCGTCGTACTGCGCCCGCCCGGTGGTCAGCGCGTACGTCCCGAGCAGCGCCGAGGCCAGTGGCCCGACGCGGCCGGCGGCGACGCGCACCCCGGCCGTGGCGGCGAGGGTCACCGCGGGCAGGGCGGGCTTGGCACCGGTGACCTCCGACCTTGACAACGTCGTCACGGCGTACGTGTGTGCCCCGACCGTCAGCGCGGCCGGTAGGGCCGCTCGGGCACCGCCCCCGCCGAGCAGCACGTCCAGTGCGCGGGCGGCGGCCATCGCGGCCGGCCCGAACACCGTCTCCTTGAGCACGAAGTCGTACGCCCAGACCGTCGCGGCCAGCGGCAGCGCGACGCGCAGCGCCTGCTTCCCACCGGCGGCCGCGGCGATGCCCAGGCCGCCCGCGGTGAGCCCGGTCGCGACGCCGAGCGCGGTGCCCGGCGTGACCCGGCCGGACGGGATCGGCCGCTCGGGCCGTTCCATCGCGTCGAGGTGGCGGTCGGCGTAGTCGTTGAGCGCCATGCCCGCCCAGTAGATGCAGACGGACGCGCCGGTCAGCGCGAGCGTGCGACGGCCGAAGGGCCAGCCCGCGGCGGCGGCCCCGGCGACGGCGTCCCCGGGCACGGTCAGCGCCGCGGGCGCGCGGACGAGCTCGACGAGCGCCTTCACCGGTGCGCCCACTCGCGCAGGGCCGCGTACTGCGACGCGAGGTCGTGCGGGCCGTCGCCGACGGGATCCTTGAAGAAGAACCCGAACTCGGGCACCGGCCCGGCGACGCCGTCGCGGCACGCCTTCCCGGTCAGCCGGGCCAGGTCGAGCACCAGCGGCGCGGCGAGCGCGGAGTCGCAGCCCTGCCAGGTGAGCTGCAGCGTCATGCGCGTGCCGAGGAACCCTTCGAACAGCACGTGGTCCCAGGCGGTCTTCCAGTCGCCGAGCGCCGGGACGTAGTCGATGTGCACTTCGCCGTCGACCTCACGCCCGAGGTTCTGCGCGAGCACCTGCTGCTTCGACGCGTTCTTGCTCGACGCCGCACCGGGGTCGGCGAGCGTGGCGCCGTCCCCGCCGCCGAGCAGGTTCGTGCCCGACCAGGACAGGACGTTCAGCGCGCGCTGGGCGAACATCGGCGCGAGCACCGAGCGCAGCAGCGTCTCGCCGGTCTTGCCGTCGCGGCCCGCGTAGGGCTGTCCGGTCGCGCGGGCGAGCTCGTCGAGCGCGGGCAGCCGCGCGCCGGTGGACGGCGTGAAGTCGACAAAGCCACAGCCCGCGCGGAACGCGGCGTAGGCGTACAGCGAACTGGGCGGCAGAACGTCCAGTTCGTCCTCCAGCGCGGCCAGCGAAGCGTGTGCCGGGTGCGGCGCACAGGGCGGTTCGGTGGAGGAGACGTTGAGGACGACGGCGTGGTCCAGACCCTCGCGGAACTCGGTCAGGTCGGCGACGGCCTGCTCGACGGCGGCGCGGCCGCTCCCGGCCGGTGCCGGCCGCAGCCGGGACTCCGCGGCTTCCAGCTCGGCCGCGATCGGGCCGGGCAGCGTCGCGGGCAGCACCCCGGCCGCCGCCAGCTGTTCCGCCCGCTTGACCAGCGGGGTGCCGACGACGTCGTGGCCGCCGAAGACCAGGTCCCCCAGGCCGGGCAGGTCCGCGCCGGCGAAGTCCGGCAGCTCGGTCACGCACCCCGTGCGCGCGGTCAGCCCCGCCCGCATCGCGGCGGCCCCGGCGACGGCCGTCGTCGCCACCGAGCCGCGAGCCCCGATCAGCCAGACACCGATCTTCCCCATGGTTTCCTCCCTGTTGGGTGGATCAGCCCGCGCCGGCAACGGGTTTGCCGGACGTGCGGCCTCCCACTCGATCTCCATCGCCGGTCCCGGGCAAGCGTTTCCCGCCGGTCATCCGCTGTCCCTTTCCGGCCGCACCGGCACCAGCGCCGGATCGTCGAACACCGCTTGCAGCGCGACGTGCGCGCCACCGCGCGAAGCCGCGGAAAACCCGAGCCAGGACAGCTCGACGCGACAGCCCCCGATGCCCGGCGCGACCACCCGCGCCTCGAGCTCGGTCAGCATCGGGCCGAGCAGGTACGGGCCCAGCTGGGCGAAGTAGCCGCCCAGCAGCACCACGCGCGGGTTGAAGACGTTGACCAGCACGGCCGCGCCGACCCCGAGGCCGGTGCCGACCTGAGCGAGCGCGTCGAGCGTCCGCTTGTCCTTCAGCTCGGCGCGGCGGCGGATCATGTCGAGCCGCTGTTCGAGGTCGAGCGACGGGTCGTGCACCGGGTCGCTCGGCGACGCGGCGTGCCGCAGCATCCCGGCCAGCCCGACGAGCGTCTCCCAGCAGCCCCGGCGCCCGCAGCCGCACACGCGGCCCGTCGGATCGACCTGGATGTGCCCGACCTCGCCGGCGAACCCTTCCGCACCACCGAGCAACCGGCCGCCGGAGATCACGCCGCCACCCACACCGATCTCGCCGGTGAGGTACACGAGGTCGGCGGTCCCGGCGACGCTGCCCATCGCGTACTCGCCGAGCGCGCCGAGGTTCGCGTCGTTGGCCGTGCGGATCGGGAACGACGGCGGGCCGAGCCGCCGGGTCAGCCGGTCGGTGATGCCGCGGACCACCGCCACGTCGGTCCAGTGCAGGTTCGGCGCGAAGGCCACGGTGCCGCTCGTGACGTCGACCAGCGCCGGGATGCCGACGGTCACGCCGGCCGGCACCACCCCGAGCCGGCGGCATTCCCGCAGGGCCCGCGCGGTCAGTTCCGCGCCCGCGTCGAGCACCTTCGCCACCGGCAGGGCCTGCACGTCGAGCGCCACGCGTTGTTCGAAGAGCACGGTGCCGGTGAGGTCGAGGGCGAGCGCGGTCAGGTAGTCGACGTTGATCTCGACGCCGATGCCGCCGACGTCGCGGCCGTCCAGCTCGACGATCGTGCCCGGCCGGCCGACCGCGCCGGCGCGTTCCCGCTCGCCTTCGCGGGCCAGCCCGCGCTCGACGAGCTCGGCGACGAGGCTCGAGACGGTTCCCTTGTTCAGCCCGGTGTCCGCGGCGATCGCCGCGCGCGAGCGGGGTCCCGCGTCGCGCAGGTGCCGCAGCACCAGCGCGAGGTTGCTCCGGCGGACGGCGGCCTGGTCGGCCGGGCGCACCGGCTTGAGCGAAAAGGAGGAGTCCACGCCGACACCACCCCGGTTCGTCTGGTGGTTCAACAAATTAGGTGCGGCGAAACGATCCGGTCAACGCGCCCCAGTGCGGACAAAAGCCGGACAAACGGTGCTGACCAGCGAAACTATCGAACAATGCAAGCGAAAGTGTCCCACGGATGGAGCACGGGTTAGGGAGCTCGGACACCTAATCCCCCCACCGAACGGGCCGTACCGCTCAGCGGGAGTGTCGGGCGGGCTTGCGCAAGTTTTCGTCAGACCGAGGGCACGACCGGGAAGGAAAGCTTGCCCAGGGCGGCAACCAGCGGCGAAAGTTCCGGCAACCCCTCGGCGTCGGCGAGGGCTTCCGCCAACGCCGTGTCGTGGGTCGGACGCGCCGCCGTCAGCAGGGCCTGGCCCGCCGGCGTCACCTCCGTGTAGATGCCGCGACGGTCGTCCGCGCAGAGGTAGCGGGCCAGCAGTCCCCGCGCCTCCAGCCGCGTCACCAGGCGGGTGGTCGCCGACTGGCTGAGCACCACCGCGTTGGCGAGCTGGTTCATCCGGAGGTGGAAGCCGTCCTGGCGGGCGAGCGCGTCGAGCACGCTGTACTCGCTCACCGACAGCTCGTGGTCGCGCTCGAGCGCGCGCTGCAGCCGGTCCTCGATCCGCGCGTGCAGCGCGGCCAGCGTGCGCCAGCCCTGAGCGCGGGCTTCGACGGCGTCGTCGTCCAGTGACACGGTTCACCTCTCCCGGGCTTGCCGCATACGGTTGCGCGCGGCAGTATCAAGCCTGTGCAATATACGGCGTGTGCAACTATCTCGGACGCTCGTAGTTGCTCACGCTCACAAGCCTACCCTGGAAGAAGGAAGTCCATGCCCGCCGCTCTGCTCGCCCTCGCGATCAGCGCTTTCGGGATCGGCACCACCGAGTTCGTGATCATGGGCCTGCTGCCCGAGGTCGCGACCGACTTCGGCGTCTCGATCCCGTCCGCAGGCCTGCTCATCTCCGGCTACGCGCTCGGCGTCGTCGTCGGTGCCCCCGTGCTCACCGCGCTCGCCTCGCGAGTGCCGCGCAAGACCGTGCTGGTCGCCCTGATGGGCCTGTTCATCGCGGGCAACGTGCTCTCGGCGCTGGCCCCGAGCTACGGCCTGCTGATGACCGGCCGGGTCGTCGCGGCCCTGTCGCACGGCGCGTTCTTCGGCGTCGGCTCGGTCGTCGCCGCGTCGCTGGTCGCCCCGGCCAAGCAGGCCGGCGCGATCGCGCTGATGTTCACCGGGCTGACCGTGGCCAACGTCCTGGGCGTGCCCGCCGGTACCGCGCTCGGCCAGGCCTTCGGCTGGCGCTCGACGTTCTGGGTGGTCAGCGTCCTCGGCGTCGTCGGCGCACTCGGCGTCCTCGCGCTCGTGCCGCACCAGGCGCCGGACCCGGACGCCGGCCTGCGCCGCGAACTCGCCGTGTTCCGGCGCCCGCAGGTGTGGCTCGCGCTGGCCATGACGGCACTCGGCTTCGCCGGGGTCTTCGCGTCCTTCACCTACATCGCCCCGATGATGACCGAGGTCGCCGGCTTCTCGAGTGGCGCCGTCACCTGGCTGCTCGTGCTCTTCGGCGCCGGGCTGTTCGCCGGCAACCTGCTCGGCGGCAAGGCCGCGGACCGCAAGCTGATGCCCAGCCTGTACGTCATCCTCGCCGCGCTGGCGCTCGTGCTGGTGGCGTTCGTCTTCACCGCGCACGCGAAGGTGCCGGCGGCGATCACGATCGCGCTGTTCGGCGCGGCCGGTTTCGCCACCGTCCCGCCGCTGCAGGCCCGTGTGATGGCCAAGGCCGAAGGCGCCCCGGCGCTGGCCTCGGCGGCGAACATCGCCGCGTTCAACCTCGGCAACGCGGGCGGCGCGTGGCTCGGCGGCCAGGCCATCGGCGCCGGCCTCGGCTACACCGCCCCCAACTGGATCGGCGCCCTGCTCGCCGCGGCGGGCCTCGCCGTGGCGCTCGTCTCCGGCCTGCTCGACCGCAAGGCCCCGGCTAGTTTCGAAGCCGGGGAACGGGTACCCGCCCGATGAACCACCCACCGAAAGGAACCCTCGTGACCAGCGTGCCCGTGATCGAACTCAACAACGGCGTACGGATGCCCCAGCTGGGCTACGGCGTGTTCAAGGTCCCGGACGACGAGACCGCCGCCGCCGTGAAGGCCGCCCTCGAAGCGGGCTACCGCAGCATCGACACCGCCACCGTCTACGGCAACGAGAAGGGCGTCGGCCAGGCCATCGCCGAGTCCGGCATCGCCCGCGACGAGCTCTTCATCACCACGAAGCTGTGGAACTCCGCCCAGGGCTACGACTCGACGCTCAAGGCGTTCGACGAGAGCATGGAGAAGCTGGGTCTGGAGCAGCTGGACCTGTACCTGATCCACTGGCCGACGCCCGAGCGCGACAAGTACCTGGACACGTGGAAGGCGTTCGAGAAGCTGCACGCCGACGGCCGGGTCCGCGCGATCGGCGTGTCCAACTTCCAGCCCGCGCACCTCACGCGGCTGCTCGACGCGGCCGACGTCGCCCCGGCGGTCAACCAGATCGAACTGCACCCCTACCTGCAGCAGCAGGAGGTCCGCGAGTTCGACGCGAAGCACGGGATCGCGACCGAGGCGTGGAGCCCGCTGGCCAAGGGCGGCTCGCTGCTGGGCGACCCGATCATCGCGGAGCTGGCGGTCAAGCACGGCCGCACGCCCGCGCAGATCGTGCTCCGCTGGCACCTGCAGCTGGGCAACGTGGTGATCCCGAAGTCCGTGACGCCGTCGCGGATCGCGGAGAACTTCGACCTGTTCGGGTTCACCCTCACGGAGGAGGAACTGGAGTCGCTGACGCCGCTGGACCGCGGCGAGCGCACCGGCCCGGACCCGGACACGTTCAACGCCGCCTGACCCCGTCGTGAGTGGGAAACAGGGTTAGAACACTGTTTCCCACTCACGACCCGGGCGTCACTGCTTGCGGGCGACTCCGCCCAGCGTGAGGAAGTTCAGCTCGCTCAGCGGGTGGATGCGGGGGCCGTCGGGCCACCATTCGTGCAGGTAGACCAGCCCCGGCCGGAGCAGCTCCGTGCCGTCGAAGAACTCCGTGATCTGCTCCCGGGTGCGGAACACGCTGCCCAGCCCGGTGCCCTGGAAGCTCGTCTCCAGCAGCCGCGCCAGCTCCTGGCGGGGCGAGTCCTCTTCCGGGTCGAAGTTGTGCGTGAGCAGCAGGTACGAGCCGGGCACGAGCGCCGCCACGTACTCCGCGACGATCGACTTCGCACGCTCGAAGTCGTCGATGTGGTGGATGATCGACGTCAGGATCAGCGCCACCGGCCGGGTGAAGTCCAGGTACTCCTTGACGACCTCGTCGGCCAGCGTCTCCGCCGGCCGGGTGAGGTCGGCGCCGGTCACATGGGTCAGGTAGTTCTCCTCGAGCAGCGCCCGGCCGTGCACCTGCACGACCGGATCGATGTCGACGTACACCACCTGCGCGTCCGGGTTGTACCGCTGGGCCACCTGGTGGGTGTTCTCCGCCGTCGGCATGCCCGAGCCCAGGTCGAGGAACTGGTCGATGCCGCGTTTCCCGGCGAGGAACCGGACCGCGCGCACCAGCCAGTCCCGGTGCTCCTTCGCCATCGTGCGCGCGCCGGGCGCGATCGCGAGCAGCCGCCGCATCGCCTCACGGTCGACCTCGTAGTGGTCGTGGCCACCCAGCAGTGCGTCCGACAGCCGGGCCAGGCTCGCCTTGGAGAAATCGAGGGAAGCCGAGCCCCCCTCGGTTCCGGACCGCAGGTCGCCAGGCGTCATCGACTGTTCTCCCTCGTCTGTGGAGCCGGCCCCTGCCCGGGTCCGGCCACCTGTGTCCGGCAACGGACAGTGCTCAGACTACGACATGGCGTTCACCAAGTGAACCAGGCCGAAGGGCCTTACCTGCCAGGGACAACTACCCGATCGTCACTTCGCGCCAGATGTGTCCGCCGTCCGTGGTCCGGTACAGGGCGGAGCCACCGTCGGCGTCCGGCTGGCCGTCGACGACCACTCCGGTGCCCCGGCCGGGGAAGTCGAGATCGGTCAGGCTGAGCCCGCGATCGGACAGCACGGTCGTGGTCCAGGTGCGGCCGCCGTCGGCCGTGCTGTGCAGGAACCCGCTGCCGCCGCCCTCGGCCGCGACCGTCGCGGACGCCGGGGAAGCCGCGCCGAAGCCCTGCGTGATCCCGGCGAAGGGCGCCGCGTCGGCACCGCTGAACGTCCCGCCGAGCTGCGCCGCGTGCCGCAGCCGGCGCTCGGTCGACCCGGGCTGCGGCGAGCCGGGACTGCCGCTGCACAACGCCACGACCTGCCGGTCGCGGACCCCGGCGAGCGAGGCGACCGACCCCGCCGGGCACGGCGGTTCGGCGGGGGTGAAGCGGACGCCGTCACGCGAGGTCCAGTACTTCTCCGTCCCGTAGTCCGCGCCGAGCGCGACCTGCAGGCCGCCGCCGACGGCCAGGTCGCCGTAGGTGATCCCGCCCGCGGCCGCGAAGCCGGGCACCGGGACCAGCACCGGCGAGCCGGCGGCACCGGAGTACAGCCGCGTCGAGCCGTGACCGTCGCCGAAGGTGGTGAGGACGGCGAAGACCCGGCCGGCGGTTTCGGTGATCTTCGAGAGGTAGTAGGGCTCCCGGGCGCCCACCAGGCCGACCGGGTGCCAGCTCGCGCCGCCGTCGCGGGTCGTGCGCACGTGGACGCCGTCGCTGACGTACGCGACGCGGTCGCCGGCGAACGTCAGCGCGACGTGGTTGTGGTTGTCCGGCAACGCCATCGGCGGCGCGCCCAGCCGGCGCCAGTGCTTCCCGCCGTCGGTCGTGCCCAGCAGCGCCGGGCACCACGACTCAGCGCACGGCGAGTACCCCAGGACGTACCCGGTACCGGGGCCGGTCCAGCTCGTCGAAGCGGGCCGGAACCCTTGGGGGACAACGGTTTCCGCCGTCGCGGGCGAGCCGGACACGGCCAGCAGGGTGAGGACGGACGCGAGCAGCGCCGGGATTCTCATGATCACCTGGACGTGCCGCACGGGACGGGGTTGCCCGTCGCGCGCGAGGTTCCACCGCGCGGATCAGCGCGCCGCGGCCGGCCGGGCGTCGAGCTCGGTGTGCATGTCGAAGAACCGCGCGGGGAACCGTTCGACCGGCACGACGAGGACGTCGGCCCCCTGGCCGTAGGTGAACCACACCGCGGTGCCGTGGCGCCGGTCGATCACGATCCCGCTCCCGTCAAGAACTTCGCCGCGGCGTCCGCCCAGCCGGGCAGGAAGTGCCCGGCGTCCTCGGCCAGCCGGACGTCGGCGGCCGGCAGGGCCCGCCGCAGCTTGGCCGCGGCGTCGCGCTGGTCGAGCAGGACGTCGTGCGCGCCGAAGTGGGCCTGCACCGGCATCGGCAGCTCGCCCAGCCGCTCCACCGGGAAGACCGGGATCTTCTCCAGCCGCGGCTTGAAGTGCTCGAACGTCGCCAGCGTGAACTCACCGACCGCGCGCCGCCCCGGGTCGGCGGGGCCGCCCTTCGCGACCATGGCCAGCGAGCGCCGCCGTCCCCCAGGCACCGAACCGGCTGTAGGCGGCGAACTTGAGCAGGGGCGCGACCCGGCCGCGGCCGATCCCGGACGGGTTGACCAGCACCAGCGCCGTGACGCGCGCCGGGCGGCGCAGCGCGAGGTCGAGCGCCCACCAGCCGCCCAGTGAGGTGCCGAGGAAGGCCGCGCGAGGCAGTTCGAGCGCGTCGAGGACGTCGTCGAGCCACTCGGCGTGGGCCGGCGACCCGAGCGGCGGCCGCGCTTCGACGGTCCGGCCCGGCTCCCCGGGCGCGTCGACGGCGTGCACCCGCAGGTTCTCCGCGAGCGTCGCGATGTCGGGCAGCCAGTGCGCGGCGGTGCCGCCGGAGCCCTGCAGCGCGACGACCGGCGGCGCGCCCACCGGGCCCGAGACCACGGCGAAGGTGTCACCGAGACGGGTCTTCAACGTGGACGTCTCATGCGGCACCGGCCAGCTGTCGAGAAGCGCGTCGTAGCGCCGCCGGACCGCCTCCGCGCCCTCGGCCGAGCGGTAGACGGTGCTCACGCCAGGCCTTCGGTGAACGAGGCCACGAAACGCAGCAGATCCGCGCCGGCGGCGAGGTCGCCGAGCACGATGATCTTCAGGGTGGCGCGCTCCTTGTCGTAGATGGTCTCGACGCGCAGGGGCCGCTCACCCCCGTCCCGCGGCCCGTTCACCGAGGCGACGACCACGGTGGCGATCCGGTCGGCCATCGCCCGGTCGACGCCGCTGACCTCGGCGACGCTCGAAAGTTCGGCGACGGGCCGGTCCGGCCGCGGTTCGGCCACCGGCAGCCCGGTGAAGGCCTCGAGGTCGTCGGCGGCGATCCGGTACTGCTTGCCGATCCGGACCGCCTTGAGCCGTCCGTCCCGCACGTAGTTCCGGACCGTCCGGACGTGCAGCCCGAGCTTCGCGGCGACCTGGTCGACGGAGAAGACCTCCTGCGCCATGACCCTCCTTGTGTTCCTCAAACTACCCTACCATGTCACCATTCAGGGAAGTTTGGGGAACGGGCGGTTTGCCCGCCCGGGTGCCGGGTATTCCCCGGTGTTGCTCCCGCTCGCCCAGGTACGTCCGCAGTGCGTCCACATCGGACAGTCGAAAGGACGGCGACGTCGATGCCGTATCCCCCGCCCCCCGAGCCCTACGAACCGCCGTACGAGCCGGCCCCGGCCGAAGAAGTCGTGGAGCGCACCCACCCGCGCATCCGGATCGTGCGCACGGTCAACGCCCTCATCCACCTCGTCTGCGCGGTGTTCGCCCTGGTGCTCGCCGTGCACATCCTGCTGGTGTTCGGCGAGGCGAACGCGGCGAACGGCTTCGCGCACCTCATCTCCGAGTGGTCGTCCGGCGTCTCGCTCGGCCTGCGGAACCTCTTCACCCCGGACAACGAGAAGTTCCGGGTGTTCTGCAACGACGGCCTGGCCGCGGTGATCTGGCTGGTCATCGGGGCCGTGCTGACCGACGTCATCACGCGCATCGGCGTGCCGGGCCCCAAGCGGGTCTGGTACCGCCGCCGTCGCAACACCAGCTACTACGGCTGACGGACGAGAAGCCGCCCCGGCCTGGACCGGGGCGGCTTCTTCATGAGCTGGGTCAGCCTTTCGGCTGTTCGGCGACCGGTTTGACGGGCTCCGGCTCGGGCCGCGACGGGACCTCGGCGACATCGGCCGGCCGGGGAGCGGGAACGCTCTGAGTGGCGACCACGTCGAAGTGCTCCCGGCACCAGCGGCCGTAGCGGCGTGCCTGCACTGTCATGGTGTCCACCTCCTCTCCGCGAGCGATCCTGGTCACACCCCCAGCGTCCTCCGCCGGGCCACCGAAAGCCAACACATTTAAGCGGGACTTAACACACGGCCGGGTGAACGTCTACAAAGGACTTCAGCCCGCGAACTCCCGCACGACCGTCCGGCAGAACGCCGGCAGGTCGTCCGGGTTCCGGCTCGAGACCAAGCCGTTGTCGACCACCACTTCTTCGTCGACGACGGTGGCGCCGGCGTTACGCAGGTCGGTCCGGATGCTGGGGTAGGAAGTCAGCGTGCGGCCACGGACGACATCCGCTTCGACGAGCGTCCACGGACCGTGGCAGATCACCCCGACCGGCTTCCCTGCGCGCACGAAGTCGCCGACGAACTTGACCGCGTCGCCGTCCGTCCGCAGGTTGTCGGGGTTCATCGTGCCGCCCGGGAGCAGCAGCGCGTCGAAGTCGCCGATGCCGACGTCGGCCACCTTGCGATCGACCGCGAACCTGTCGCCCTTGTCGATGTCGCCGTTCATCGCCTGGATCTCGCCGGTGTCCAGCGACACGAGCTCGACGGTGGCGCCTTCGTCGAGGACGGCCTGGCGCGGCTGCTCCAGCTCGACCTGTTCGACGCCGTCCGCGGCCAGGATCGCGACCCGGCGGCCTTGCAGTGAGTTCGCCATGAAACTTTCCTCCGTGAGATCAATGCACGGAGGAATTACCCGCTCGGAACCCGGTCAAACCCGGTCCACAGTGGACTCAGTCGGAGCACTCGATCGCCAGCACGGCGATGTCGTCGTGGGCCGAACTCCCCAGCCAGTCGCGCACGGCCTGGCGCAGCCGCCGCACGACCTCGCGGGCCGGCTGGCCCGCCGCCGTCGCCAGCACCGCGCGCAGCCGGTCGTCGCCGAACAGCTCCGTCGGGTCGTGGCGGTTGCGGGCCTCGGTGATGCCGTCGGTGTACAGGAGGCAGACGTCGCCGCGCTCCAGCCGCACCTCCGCCTCGGCGAACCGGGCCTGCGGCGAGATCCCGACCAGCGTCCCGGGGACGGTGACCTCCTCGACCACGCCACCCCGGCGGACGATCAGCGGCGCCGGGTGCCCGCCGGAGGCCAGGGTCAGGCCGACGCCGCCGTCCGACGGCCGGGCCGTGCCGAGCACCAGCGTGGCGAACCGGCTGCTGCCGCCGGCGATGAGCAGCTCGTTGAGCAGCCGCAGCAGCGTCCGGCCGTCGCGCTCGACCATCGCGAGCGCGGTCAGCGCGTGCCGGACCCGCCCGGTCAGCGCCGCGGCCTCGGCGCCCTTGCCGCAGATGTCGCCGAGCACCAGGAACGCGCTGCCGTCGTCGTGCGGGAGGACGTCGTAGAAGTCGCCGCCGACCGCGAGCACCCCGGCGGCCGGCTCGTACCAGGTCTCGAACCGGGCGCCGTCGAGCTCGGGCGGGTCGACCGGGCGCAGCGTGGTCTCCAGGCCGCGCGTGGCCTCCTCCTGGCGGGCGTAGCGCTGCGCGTTGGCCAGCGCCGTCCCGGCCGCCTTGGCGAACTCGACGACCGCGCGGCCCTGCTCGGCGCCGAACTCCGGGTCCACCTTGCGGCCCAGCAGCAGGGCGCCGGTGACGCCGGCACCGCCGCTCGGGCCCAGCGACACCACCACCACCTCGGCGTGGCCGGCGAACCGGTCGGCCACGACCGACGGCAGGGTGGCGACCTCGGGCGCGGGCACCGGTTCCGGCCGGGGCTTGCCGGTGGCCGCGAACGTCGCCGCCAGCACCGGCGCGACCTGCGCCGGGACGCGACGGATCCGGCCGTGGCCGTGCGCCGACGGGCGCTCGCAGCTCCACCACTCCCACCGGCCGCGCGTGGTCGGCAGCAGCACGAAAACGGTCTCGGCCAGCGCGGACGCGGCCAGCTCGGCGATCACCCGCGCCGTGCCGTGACGCCCGCGCGCGCCGGCCAGCCGGGGCCCGGCCTCGGCGAGGAAGTCGCCGACGTGCCGCTGGGGGACGTCTTCCGCGGGCACGGTCCAGGCGTGCCAGCCGCCCGGCAGGGCTCGGATCCGGGCGGGACGACGATTACCGGCCACCTCGACGTGCCCCGAGGTCTCGGCGATCGGGTGCAGGCGCGGCTCGGCGCCGCCGGTCAGCGTGCGTGCGGCCGGGTTCGCCCAGCGCAGCGCGCCGTCGGTGTCCTGGAGGAACACCGCGTCGCGCACGTCTTCGAGGACCGCCCGCCCGAAGGCGTCGAAGCCCGGCGGCGCGTCCTCACCGGTCATCGGCGGCAGGGCCGCCGAGGCCGGGGCCGGACGTGACACCATGCACGGACCTCCTGCCTCCGGACTGCTATCGCACGGTTACCGCGTGAGCGGGCGGACTGGCTCGAAGTGTAGGGCGAATCATGACACGCTGGGTCGAGGACCATGGCTGGCGCATGCGTGGTGGAGAGGGTCGGCACACATGACAACGGAATCCCAGAGCGAGGCGGCGGCGCTGGAGCGGCTGCTCGTGGCGGTGCGGGATCTCGGGGACGGCAACTTCCGCCGGCGGCTCGTCCCGCACGGCGACGGCATCTCGGCGCAGCTCGCGGTCGCGTTCAACGACATCGCCGAGCGCAACCAGCGGCTGGTCAGCGAGCTGCTGCGGGTACGCGCGGCCGTCGGCCAGGACGGCAGGCTGAGCGAGCGGGTGGAGGCCGAGGTCGGCCCCGGCGGCTGGACCACGGCCGTCGACAGCGTCAACGGCCTGGTCGAGGACCTCACCCGCCCCACGATCGAGCTGGACCGGGTGCTCGGCGCGGTCGCCGAGGGCGACCTGTCCCAGCCGATGACCCTCACGCTGGACGGGCGCCCGCTGCAGGGCGCGTACGCGACGCTGGCCAAGACGGTCAACGGCCTCATCGCGCAGCTGTCGCGGTTCGCCGCCGAAGTGACGAGGCTCTCCCGTGAGATCGCGGGTGAGGGCCGGCTCGGCGGCCAGGCGGTCGTCCCGGGCGTCTCCGGCACCTGGCGCGACCTGACCGACTCCGTCAACTTCATGGCCGACAACCTCACCGAGCAGGTCCGCAACATCGCCCAGGTCACCACCGCCGTCGCGCGCGGCGACCTGACCCAGAAGATCAACGTCGACGCCCGCGGCGAGATCCTCGAGCTCAAGAACACCATCAACACGATGGTCGACCAGCTGTCGTCGTTCGCCGACGAGGTCACCCGCGTCTCCCGCGAGGTGGGTTCCGACGGCAAGCTCGGCGGCCAGGCGCAGGTGGCCGGGGTCGCCGGGACGTGGCGCGACCTCACCGACTCGGTCAACCAGATGGCCGACAACCTGACCGACCAGGTCCGCGGGATCTCGCAGGTGGCGACCGCGGTGGCCAACGGCGACCTGACGAAGAAGATCGAGGTCGACGCCCGCGGCGAGATCCTGCAGCTGAAGAACACGCTGAACACGATGGTCGACCAGCTCTCGGCGTTCGCCGGTGAGGTCACCCGCGTGGCGCGCGAGGTCGGCAGCGAGGGCAAGCTGGGCGGGCAGGCCGAGGTGGCCGGCGCGGCCGGGACGTGGCGCAGCCTCACCGACTCGGTCAACGGCATGGCCGACAACCTCACCGACCAGGTCCGCAACATCTCCCACGTGACCACGGCCGTGGCGAAGGGCGACCTGACCCAGAAGATCACCGTCGACGCGCGCGGCGAGATCCTCGAGCTCAAGACGACCATGAACACGATGGTCGACCAGCTCTCGGCGTTCGCCGACGAAGTCACCCGCGTCGCCCGCGAGGTCGGCACCGAGGGGCAGCTGGGCGGCCAGGCGCAGGTCCCCGGCGTCGCCGGCACCTGGCGCGACCTCACCGGGTCCGTGAACTTCATGGCGAACAACCTGACCACCCAGGTCCGCAACATCGCCCAGGTCGCCACGGCCGTCGCGCGCGGCGACCTGACCCAGAAGATCGCGGTGGACGCCCGGGGCGAGATCCTCGAACTGAAGACCACGCTCAACACGATGGTCGACCAGCTCTCCGCGTTCGCCGACGAAGTCACCCGTGTGGCGCGCGAAGTCGGTACCGAAGGCAAGCTCGGCGGCCAGGCCACCGTGCCCGGCGTCGCCGGCACCTGGAAGGACCTCACCGACAACGTCAACTTCATGGCGAACAACCTGACCGACCAGGTCCGGAACATCGCCACGGTGACGTCGGCGGTCGCGAAGGGCGACCTGACCCAGAAGATCTCGGTCGACGCGCGCGGCGAGATCCTCGAACTGAAGACCACGCTCAACACGATGGTCGACCAGCTCTCCGCGTTCGCCGACGAAGTCACCCGCGTCGCCCGCGAAGTCGGCACCGAAGGCAAGCTCGGCGGCCAGGCCACCGTCCGCGGCGTCGCGGGCACGTGGAAGGACCTGACCGACAACGTCAACGTCATGGCCACCAACCTGACCGACCAGGTGCGCAGCATCGCCACCGTGGCGGCCGGCGTGGCCAACGGCGACCTGTCGAAGAAGATCTCCATCGTCGCGCAGGGAGAGGTCGCGGCGCTGGCCGAGACGCTCAACGGCATGGTCGAGACGCTGCGCGCGTTCGCCGACGAGGTCACCCGTGTGTCGCGCGAGGTCGGCACCGAAGGCATCCTCGGCGGCCAGGCGCGGGTCCCCGGCGTGGCCGGGACCTGGAAGGACCTGACCGAGAACGTCAACTTCATGGCGCACAACCTGACCAGCCAGGTCCGCAACATCTCCCAGGTGACCACCGCGGTCGCGAAGGGCGACCTGACGAAGAAGATCGACGTCGACGCCCGCGGCGAGATCCTCGAGCTCAAGACCACGATGAACACGATGGTCGACCAGCTCTCGGCGTTCGCCTCGGAGGTCACGCGCGTGGCGCGCGAGGTCGGCACCGAGGGCAAGCTGGGCGGCCAGGCCGAGGTCGACGGCGTGTCCGGCACCTGGCAGCGGCTCACCGAGAGCGTGAACCAGCTGGCCGGGAACCTGACCACGCAGGTCCGCGCGATCGCGCAGGTGGCGACGGCGGTGACGGCGGGCGACCTGACCCGGCACATCGCGGTCGACGCGTCCGGCGAGGTCGCGGACCTCAAGGACAACATCAACCAGATGATCGCGAACCTCAAGGAGACGACGAGGACCAACCGCGAGCAGGACTGGCTGAAGACGAACCTCGCGCAGCTCTCGGGCCGGATGCAGGGTCACCGCGACCTGGCGTCGGTCGCGGCGCTGATCCTGTCCGAGCTGGCCCCGCTGGTCCGGGCGCAGCAGGGCGCGTTCTTCCTGGCCCGCGACGACGACCGCGACGGCACGGTGCTCGAGTGCATCGCCGCCTACGGCCTCGCCCAGTCCCGCGCCGGCCTGCGGTTCTCGATCGGCGAGTCGCTGATCGGGCAGGCCGCCGTCGACCACCGCACGATCCTGGTCCAGGACGCGCCGCCGGAGTACGCGCTGGTGTCGTCCGGGCTCGGGTCGGCGTCGCCGGTGAACCTGATCGTGCTGCCGGTGCTGTTCCAGGGCGAGGTGCTCGGGGTGCTGGAGCTGGCCTCGGTCAACGAGTTCAGCACGGTCCACCAGGACCTGCTGGAGCAGCTGCGGCACACGATCGGCGTCAACGTCAACACGATCCTGTCCAACTCGCGGACCGAAGCGCTGCTGACGGAGTCGCAGCGGCTGGCCCAGGAGCTGCGGGCGCGGTCGGAGCAGCTGCAGGCCCAGCAGGGCGAGCTGCGCCGGTCCAACACCGAGCTGGCCGAGAAGGCGGCGCTGCTGGCCCAGCAGAACCGCGACATCGAGGTCAAGAACAGCGAGATCGAGCAGGCGCGTCAGGAGCTGGAGGAGCGTGCCGGGCAGCTGACGGTCGCGTCGCAGTACAAGACCGAGTTCATGGCGAACATGTCGCACGAGCTGCGCACGCCGTTGAACAGCGCGTTGATCCTGGCGAAGCTGCTGTCGGAGAACCCCGAGGGGAACCTGACGGAGAAGCAGATCCAGTTCGCGAAGACGATCTACGCGGCGGGCTCGGACCTGCAGCAGCTGATCAACGACATACTGGACCTGGCGAAGGTCGAAGCGGGCCGCCTCGACCTGCAGATGACCGACATCACGCTGCCGGAGCTGGTGGACTACGTCGAGTCCCTGTGCCGGCCGTTGACGGCGGACAAGGGCCTGGAGTTCGCGGTCCACATCGACCCGCCGGTGCCGGGCAGCGTCCACACCGACGAGCACCGCCTCCAGCAGGTCCTCCGCAACCTGCTGTCGAACGCGGCGAAGTTCACCGACGAGGGACGCGTCCGCCTCCACATCCGGGCGGCGGACCCGGCGGAGGTCGAGCAGGAGGCGCTCCGGAACGCGCCGGGCATCATCGCGTTCGCGGTCGAGGACACGGGGATAGGGATCCCGGAGGAGAAGCTGGCGGTGATCTTCGAGGCGTTCCGCCAGGCGGACGGCACGACGAGCCGCAAGTACGGCGGAACGGGCCTCGGGCTGAACATCAGCCAGCAGCTGACGGAGCTGCTCGGGGGCGAGCTCCGCGTGGTCAGCGAACCGGGCGTGGGCTCGACGTTCACGCTGTACCTCCCGGTGGCGGCATCCAACCTGGTCGACCCGGCGGTGACGGCCCTGTCATCCCCGCGGCTGCCCCCGGTCCCGAGCACGGTCCTGGTGGCGGCCCCGGACGTGACGCCCAAGAGGTTCCACGGCGAGAAGGTCCTGATCGTCGACGACGATTTGAGGAACGTGTTCGCCCTGGCGGCGGTCCTGGAGCAGGCGGGCCTGGAGGTGGTCTACGCGGAGACGGGCGTGGACGGAATCAGGGCCCTGGAGCGCCACGAGGACACGGCGCTGGTGCTGATGGACGTGATGATGCCGGAGCTCGACGGCAACGCGACGATCGCGGCGATCCGCGCGGAAGCGGTGAACGCGGACCTGCCGGTGATCGCGGTGACGGCCAAGGCAACCGCGGAGGACCGAGCCCGCACCCTGGCCAGCGGCGCCGACGACTACATCACGAAGCCGGTGGACACGGACAAGCTGCTGGACGTGATCGCGGCGTCGTTGGAGGCGGACGCAGCGTCCTTCGGAGCGGGTGACGGGAATCGAACCCGCGTAGCTAGTTTGGAAGACTAGGGCTCTACCATTGAGCTACACCCGCGTGCCCCCGAGGTACCCGGGTGCGAGGTCAGCTTAGCGTGACCCGCTAGGCTGACCACACACCCCCCTGGGGGTGTCACGGGATGTGGCGCAGCTTGGTAGCGCATCCGCTTTGGGAGCGGAGGGTCGCAGGTTCAAATCCTGTCATCCCGACCAGTCAGTCCGCGATCGATCCAGGTCCCGGACCGTGTCGGCGTTCGACGTCGGCGTTCGGCGAAGACCTCACTGAGGCCCTTCTCGAGTCCTCTGCTCTAGGCCGCCCGCGATCGCTTCTTGGTGTCGCGGTCCAGCAGGCTCCCTACCCACCGTTCGTTGAAGCCCGCCAGGAAGCCGGCCGCCGCCCAGAAGAAGCCCGTGGTGGTGTCGAGAGGCGCCGTGTCGGTGGTCTCGGGCTGCTTCACGATGTCCACGACATGAGCTTTGAGCAGCAGGAGGAGCCCCAAGGCGAACAGCATCCCGAGCACGACGCGAAACGCGGCCGAACCGAAGCTCCCTTCCTCGGGGCGCAGGCGGTCCAGCTTGCGGAGACGGAAGAGGACGCTGGTCGCCGCGCCCATGGCGCCGCCTCCGAGACACACGAGGAGGTCGCGCACAGCCGCGACGCCGGAGTCTCCGAGTCTCATCGCTCCGCTGAAGTCCACCAGGGCCGCGGTTACGGCAATCAAGATCAGGAGTACCAGTGCCCCGACGTTCGAATACAACAGACCGAGCGCGAGCTGTCTTCTGGCCATCAGGTCGGATCGCCGGTCCACAAGCGACTCGATCCTGGTCGCCGTGTCCTTGAGAATTCCCCGCGCGACCTCCAGTTCTTCGTGCGGTTTCACCTCGGTTCTGCGCGCCCGTCCGAAATGGGACAGCACCCGGGCGAGTCGCGATTCACGTGTCCTCAAGTCAGCCATCCGGTGTGCTTCGTGTTCGCGAAGCAGCGCACAAGCTCCGGGCAGCTGTGAAGCGATCATCGCTTCGCAATGCTGCACGTCCTTGGCCTTGAGGTCCCGCTGAGCACGGACGTAGCTGCTGGCGATGATCGTGATGGCCTCCGGCGAATACCGGTACGCCAAGTCGATGTCGTCATTCCCGACGCGTTCGCCCGCCGCATCGAGCAGTGAACGCACGCCCGGGGTCTCGCCATTCTCGGCACGGCGCTTCTGCAGGATGTCCAACGCGATCTCCGCGGCGTTGGACAACGTCCGCGTCGAAGTCAGCAAGCTCGTCGTCATCGAGTCCATACCCGCGGGTCGTTCGCCGGGTTCGGGAAGTTACGTTCGCGGAAAAGTGTCGCGCAACCGAAGCAGGACGGTTATTCGGTCGCCGAAGAGAGTCGATCCCCGGATAGGGTGTCGCGAGCACACGGGTGGGCGGGTAGGAGGCGCGACGCGATGGGTGGGTTCGAAGACCGATTTCCGCCACTCCCCGGCCATCCTCGGCGGGATGAGGTCGCTCCTGAGCCGCCGCGGCGGCGGTGGCTCGGTGCTCGGGCCGGGCTCTCGCTGCTTGCTCTTGGTGTCGTTGTGGCGTTTGTCGTCCTGGGGCCGCGGTGGATTCTCGACTGGGATCTCGGCGGTGCGGGGAGCGGCGATCGGGCCAAGGCCGTCACCGATGTCCGGGAAAGCCTGCTCAAAGCCTTCGGTGGACTGGCGGTCATCGCCGGGGCCACGGCCACCTGGCGGCAGCTGAAGCTCAACCGCCACAGCCAGGTCACCGATGCCTTCTCCACCGCCATCACCCAGCTCGGTGATCCCGTTCTCGACGTACGGCTCGGCGGGATCTACGCACTCGAACGGATCGCCCGCTCCTCCCCTGCCGATCTTCGCGCCGTCGAGGAGGTGCTGTGCCTGTTCGTCAAGAACCGCCCCCGGGGCACGGACGTCGACATCGCCGTGGTCGTGCTCGGGCGGCGGGAAACCCGGAAACCGATCAGGCCGTTGCAGCTGGACCGGGTGAAGCTGCCGGAAATCCGGCTGCGGTTCGCCGTCCTGCCCGAAGCGGACCTGCACTTCGCCGACCTCAGCGGTGCCGTCCTCTACCGCGCGGACCTCACCCGCGCCGATCTCACCGGCGTTTCCCTCAAGGGCGCTGTGCTCGTGGAAGCCTTGCTGTACCAAGCAGACCTGCGGGACGCGGTGCTCACCGGCGCCTTCGCCGAGGGCGTCGACCTGCGCGGCACCGATCTGAGCCGGGCGGATCTCACCGGGGCACGGCTCACCCGGGCCAAGCTGACGGACGCCGATCTGCGTGCGGCCGATCTGACGGACGCCGAGCTGACCGGGGCGGTCGTCGAGGGCGCCTACGTCGACGCCTCGACGACCTGGCCCGAGGGCTTCGAACCCGAAGGTGTGGTCAGCCGGGACGACCTGCCGCCCATCCGGCCGCGGGACTACGACGAAGCCACCCGGCCCGCCGGTAGCTGAGCCAGCCACGACGCCACCGTCGAGGCGATCAGCTCCGGCTGCTCCTCTGGTGTGTGGTGGCCCGCCACGACCGGGTGGTGGACCACCTCCAGCGACGCGAATGTCGACGACATCCAGTCCACCATCGGCGGGGTCAGCATTGTGTCGAAGCCCGGGTCGAACGTGATCAGGAGCTTCGGGACCGAACGCGACGATGCCAGCCAACCGTCGAACGACTCGATCCGGGACACCACCTCGGCCGGTTCGCCGCCCAAGGGCATTGAACGGGCCCAGCGCAGCAACGGGATTCGGGACTCCCGTGTCGGGTACATGCCTTCGTACTCCGGTGGGAGCGACTTCAAGAACATGTCGATCATCGGATCGGCTGTGCCGGGGGTCTTGAGTGCGCGGAACACCTCCGCTCCCGCCGGTGGGAACTCCTCCCACGTCATCGGCTTCAGGACCGCCTCCGTGAACGCCAACCCGCGGACTCGCGATGGGTGCCGCGACGCCCAGTCCGCCGCCAGCGCTCCTCCCCAGTCGTGGCCTACCAGGACCACGTCGTCGAGGGACAGGGCGTCGAACCACTCGTCCAAGTAGCGCGCGTGGTCGTCGAACGAATACTCGATGGGTGGGCGCTCCGAGGACCCCATGCCGATCAGGTCCGGTGCCAGACGGCGGCCCGGTACCAGTGGCATTACGTTGCGCCACAAGTAGGACGATGTCGGGTTGCCGTGCAGGAACACCACCGGTGCACCCGCACCCATCTCGCGATGGAACAGTTTCATTTGAACGCCGCCGCGTTCCGCGCCGCCCAGTCGGCGAACGGGCGGGGTGGGCGGCCCAGGATCTGCGCGACGTCCGGGCTCACCCGTTGCTCCGCGGGCGACGGTGAGCCCAGGATGTCCAGCGTTGCCTCCGCGACCTCCGGGGGCATGAAGTTCAGGAACGACGAAAGCGCTTCCGAACGAGTCTGCGGGATGAACCGCACCGGCTCGCCCAGCGCTGTACCGATCGCCGCCGCCTGGTCTCGTGGGGAAACCAGTGCAGGGCCTGTCAGTTCGTACGTGCGGCCCGTGTGCGACGGCGAAAGCAGCGCCGCGGCCGCCACCTCGGCGATGTCCGCCGGGTCGATCACCGGCAAACCGACGTCGCCGAACGGGGCGGCCACAACGCGGGAAGTACGCACGCTTTCCGCCCACTGCACCGCGTTCGACGCGAACCCGCCCGGCCGGAGGATCGTCCACGGGAGACCCGAGCCGCGCACCTCGTCCTCGAAGAACGACGGGTGCCGGCCGGTTCCGACTCCCTGCGATGACAACAACACGACCCGCGCGCCGTCGGCCGACGCGAGTATCGACGAAAGCGAACCGTGAAAACCCGGTGGCAGCAGCAAAAACACCGCCGTCGCGCCCTCGAAGGCCGGACGCAACGATGCCGCGTCCGCCAAGTCACCCGGGAACGGCCCCTTGCGGGACACCGCCCGTACCTCTTCCCCTGCCGCCGTCAGAGCCTCCACCAAGGGCCGTCCGACGTTGCCTGTCGCTCCCATGACTGTGATCATGCGAGTGACGCTACATTCGGACGTATAGTAGGTACCTAGAGGAAAGTATTGGACGGAGAGGCCAAAGTGACCGAGACCACACCCGAGCTCGCCTGCCCGATCGCCCCCGTCGTCGACATCGTCTTCAGCCGCTGGACGACGCCGATCCTCTGGGCGCTCAACGAATACGGGCGCCAGCGGTTCGTCGAACTGCAGCGCCGGATCGCCAGCATCACCCCGAAAGTACTCACCCAGCGGCTGCGACAGCTGGAGCGCGACGGCCTGATCACCCGCACCTACCACGCCGAAGTCCCGCCGCGGGTCGAATACGAGATCAGCGAACTGGGCCGCAGCCTCGGCCCGATGTTCGCCACCCTCGCCGAGTGGTCGGCCAACCTCGCCAAGGTCGAGGAAGCCCGCGCGGACTACGACGACCGTTCGCGCAGCTCCGCCAGGTAGTCGTCGGCCACCGACGCGCGCAACCCGAGCGTCACGGAGAACTGATGTCCAGGTAGTCGAGGTTCGCCGGGCCGTCGGCGGTCGTCGCCGTCACGCGGACCGTGTGCGACCCCGCGGCCAGGGACAAGGCGCGAGTCACCGTGCTCCACGTCGTCCACGCACCGGTCGGCGGGAACTGGACCCCCGTGGCCACCACCGTGCCGTCGACCGCGATGTCCACCGGACGCGCCGCCGTCGTGCCGTTCGCGTAGCCGAACGTCAGCGCCGACGCCGGGCCGGTCACCTGCCACTCGACGTAGCTGCCGGCCGCGTTGGCGCCGTTCGCGAAGCCGGTCCCCGAGAAGCCCGCGTGGTTCGCGTCGACCGTGCCGCCGGCCGAGAGCGTCGCCGACTCCGCTTCATAACGAGCACCGCTGGCGCGGGAAACCCGGTACAGCACCGTCGCGTGCGAGGGCACCGACGCGCTGATCGCCCCCGACGTGGCGCGAGAAGCCTTGCTCCACAAGTCCTTCAGCGTGTACGACGACGCGCCGCCGATGCCCGTCGCCGATGCCGAAGTGCTGATCGTGGCCGTCGCGGAAGTTTCGTTCGACAGCGCCACCGCGCGGTCACCGTTGGCGAGAATCTTGCTGTAGACGACCAGGCCTCCGTTCGAGCTGAGCACCGTCGCCTGCTTGCCCAGCGGGTCCTGGTCGAGCGCGATCACATCGGTGTTCTTCAGGATCGAGAAGCTGTCGTCGGACACCTTCCGCAGGTCGCTGCCGATGAGCAGCGGCGCCGCCATCATCGCCCAGAGGCTGAAGTGCGTGCGGTACTCGGCCGCGGTCATGCCGCCGTTGCCGACCTCCAGCATGTCCGGGTCGTTCCAGTGCCCGGGGCCGGCGTACTGCGCGAGGCCGCGGTTGGTCTGGGCCTTGCCGATCATGCTCGACCACTTGTCGGAGATGTCACCGGTGGTGCGCCACAGGTTCCCGACCGGCGCCGCCCAGGTCCACGGCTGGTTCTGGCCCCACTCGCAGATCGAGTACGCGATGGCGCGGCCGGACTTCGCCAGCGCGTCCCGCATCGCCTTGTAGCGCTGCTGCGCGTCGACACCCTGGTTGTTGCAGTTGTCGTACTTCAGGTAGTCGACGCCCCATGAGGCGAAGAGGTTCGCGTCCTGCTGCTCGTGGCCGAGGCCGCCGGGGAAGCCGGCCTTGTTGCAGGTCTTCGTGCCGGCGCTGGTGTAGATGCCGAACTTCAGGCCCTTGGCGTGCACGTAGTCGGCCAGCGACTTGATGCCACTGGGGAACCGCGCGGGATCCGGCACCAGGTTGCCCGCCGAGTTCCGCGAGGGCAGCGCCCAGCAGTCGTCGATGTTGACATAGGTGTAGCCGACGTCCTTGAGCCCCTTGCTCACGAAGAGGTCGGCGATACCTCTGATCATTGTCTCGTTGAAGTCGGCTTTGCACTGCGTGGAGTTCCAGTTGTTGAACCCCATCGGCGGCGTGCGCAGGAGCCCGTTCTCCAGCGCGGAAGCCGGGGTCTGACTGAGGACGGTGCCGCTGGCCGCGAGCGCGAACGCGGCGACCGCGACCGCCGTGCGCCGGAGGAAGGACATGCTTGCTCCCTGGTGGAGACATCGGAGGTCTACACCAGTTAGTAAAGGGTCCTGCCTAACCGGGCGTCAAGAGATCATGTATCAGATATGAAATTGGGGTTCCGCTGGCCGGGACCTACTCCTCCGCCGTCACCTGCCGGGCCGTCGCCATCGCGCGCTCGGTCTCCCAGAACGCCCGCATCGACGTGATCAGCCCGTCCTCGCCGACGCGGTAGACGAACACCCCGTCGGTGTCGACGCGGTAGCCGCCGGCCAGGTACGTCGTGATCGTGCCGACGTTGGCGCACTCGTCCCCCGCCGCGTGGGAGTCGCGGATGGTGAACTCGAAGCGCTCCACGTTGGCGATCGTCTTGTCCCAGAACGCGCTGATCCCCTCGCGGCCGTGGTGCCCCTTGCCCTCCTCGTCGAAGAACGACGGCCCGACGGGGTCTTCGACGACACCGTCCGGCGCGAAGAGGTCCAGCCACGCCTCCTTGTCCCCCGCCGTCACCGCGGTCATCGACGCCAGCGCCGCGCGCCGGGCGGGCGGCTGCTCGGCCGACTTGTCCCAGCTGACCTGCACACCCATGCCCGTCACTCCTCGAACTTGGCGATGATCTCGGTCCCGAACCTGCGGATGGACTCCAGCTTCGGCTCGATCGGCGCGTCGAACCCGACGCCGTCGAACACCCACGGCATGGTGATGATGTCGGTGACGCCCACCTCGGCCTGCTCGCGGTAGCCGTCGAGGCCGAACTTGTCGATGCAGACCGCCTGGTACTCGAACGGGTCGTCGGCGCGGCCGCGCTCGGCCAGCAGCTCCTTCAGCCGGGCGATCGTGTCGCGCAGCTCCTCGAGCTTCATCATCGCCGACGACCAGCCGTCGGCGACGCGGGCCGCGCGCTTCAGCGCGACCTCGGTGTGGCCGCCGATGTAGAACGGCACCCGCGACGGCGGCGCCGGGCTCATCTGGATCTTGTCGAAGTCGTAGAACTCGCCGTGGTACTCGACCATGCCGCCGTCGAGGATCAGCCGGAGGACGTCGATGGCCTCGTCGACGCGCTTGCCGCGCCGCTCGAACGGCACGCCGCAGTACTCGAACTCCTGCGGCAGCCAGCCGACGCCGAGCCCGAGGCCGAACCGGCCGCCGGTGAGCACCGACGCCGAGCCGACCTGACGGGCCAGCAGCACCGGGTTGCGCGAGCCGAGCTTCAGCACCGACGTGTAGAACTCGATGCGGCTGGTGACCGCGCCCATCGCCGCGGTCGCGACGAGCGGGTCCACCCAGGGCGTCTCGCCGGTCCAGAACCGGCTGCCGTCGGGGGTGTACGGGTAGTCCGTGTCCACCGTCTCGGCGTAGAACAGCGAGTCCGGCAGGGCGATGGAGGCGAAACCGGCCTCTTCGGCGGCCCGGGCGAGCTCGCCCAGCTGATCGAGGGGGTTCATCGCGATCGACAGGGTGAACTTCATAGCGTCGAACTATAACGTGTTCTAGTTTACTCGGCCAGCTCTGACGGTGTGCCGGATCACTCTCCGGGAACCCTCCGCGTAACGTCCGCGTTGTCCGAATCAAAGGTGGCTTCCGGTCACCGAGCACCCGAGCTTCTGGGAGTGGTCCATGGGCACCGCGATCTTCCTGATCGTGCTCGTCGTCGTGATCGTCGGTGGCGGCCTGTATTTCTCGCGGCAGCGCGCCGCGGCCCGGCAGCGCGAGCTGGACGACGCCAAGGCCGACGCGCGGCGGCTCGTCGAGCGGCTCGGCGGTCAGGTCCTCAACCTCAACGGCAACGACACCGCGTCGATGCAGGCGATGGCGGACGCCGCCGAGCGCTACAACGCGGCCGGCTCCCAGATGGAGCAGGCCCGCACGATCGAGCAGGCCCGCCTGGTCAAGGACACCGCCGTCGAGGGCCTCTACTACGTCCGCGCCGCGCGGGTCGCGATGGGCATGGACCCCGGCCCGCAGCTGCCGGAGGAGGCCGAGCGCGAGCGCGCCGGCAAGGTCACCGAGCGCCGCGACGTCGACGTCGAGGGCCAGCACTACGCCGCCTCGCCCGACGCGGGCCAGGACACGCCGTACTACTACCCCGGCGGCCGCGTGGCCGGGCGGCCGGTGCCGCAGGGCTGGTACAGCGAGCCGTGGTGGAAGCCCGCGCTCGTCGCCGGTGCCTGGGGTCTCGGGTCGATGTTCCTGTTCAGCGCGATGTTCTCCGGCATGGGCGGCATCGCCAGCGCCGGGGCCTGGGAGTCCGGCTACGACGCGGGCCAGCAGGACGCGCTCGAGTCCGGTGACGCGGGCGGCGACGGTGGCGACATGGGCGGCGACGGCGGAGGCGACTTCGGCGGCGGCGACGGTGGCGGCGACTGGGGCGGCGGCGGTTTCGACGGTGGCGGGTTCGACGGCGGGGGCTTCGACGGGGGCGGCTTCGACTTCTGAGGTCGCGCTGGCATTCTCGCCGCATGGCGACTGTCCTGATCCCGGTCCCGGCACGCGACTCGGACCCGTCCGAGGTGGCGGTGAGCCACGCGGTGCTCACCGCCGCCGGGCACACCGTGCGGTTCGCGACGCCGGACGGCACGCAGGCCGCCTGTGACGAGCTGATGGTCACCGGCCGGGGCCTCGACCCGTGGGGCCGCGTGCCGGGCTTGGGCGGCCTGGTCGCGATCGGGCGGATCCTGCGAGCCGACAGTGCCGCGCGGGACGCCCACCGCGCCCTGCTCGCCGATCCCGCGTGGCAGTCGCCTTCGAGCTGGGACGAGGCCGAACTCGAAGATGGCCTGCTGCTACCCGGCGGGCACCGCGCCCGCGGGATGCGCGAATACCTCGAAAGTCCCGTGCTGCAGGGCGTGGTCGCCGAGGCGTTCCGCCGGGACCTCCCGGTCGCGGCGATCTGCCACGGCGTCCTGCTCGCCGCGCGCAGCCTCGACCCGGACACCGGGCGCTCGGTCCTGCACGGCCGCAGGACGACGGCGCTGACCTGGCAACTGGAACGCACGGCCTGGCGGCTCGCGCGGCGGACCCGGTTCTGGGATCCGGACTACTACCGCACCTACCGCGAGGAACCGGGGCAGCCCGAGGGGTACATGTCGGTGCAGCAGGAGGTCACGCGGGCGCTGGCGCGGCCGGCGGACTTCCGCGACACGACCGACCGCGTCCAGGCGAGCGGCCGGGCCCGTGACCGGCTCGACGACCCGCGTCCGGCGTTCGTCGTCGAGGACGGGAACTACGTGTCAGCGCGCTGGCCCGGTGACGTCCACACGTTCGCGAAGACCTTCGCCACCCGCCTTCACGCCGGCTGACAGGTCGGGCACCAGTAGAGGTTGCGGCCCACCAGCTCCGAGTTCGCCACCGGCGTCCCGCACACCAGGCACGGCTCCCCGGCCCGCCGGTAGACGTACACCTCACCGCCGTGGCGGTCCACGCGGGCCGCGCGGCCCATCGCCTCCGGCAGGTGCTCGGGGCGGACGGTGTCGATCCGGCCGACGCGGACGCCGTCGCGCATCAGCAGCACCAGGTCGGCCCAGATGTCGTCCCACAGCGCGCGGTCGAGCGCCCGGCCCGGCGTCAGCGGCGCGACGCCGTGGCGGAACAGCACCTCGGCGCGGTAGACGTTGCCGACACCCGCCAGCACCGCCTGGTCCATCAGCAGCGCCGCGATCGACGTCTTCGACCGCGAGACGCGCGCCCACGCCTGCTCGGGTTTCGCGTCGCGGCGCAGCGGGTCGGGTCCGAGACGTGCCTTGATCGCGTCCACCTGGTCCGGGGACAGCAGTTCGCAGCGAGTCGGGCCGCGCAGGTCCGTCCAGTGGGTCCGCCCGGCCAGCCGCAACCGGACCTGTCCCACCGGCTCCGGCGCCGGCAGCGGGGACTCGCCGAAGGTGCCGTAGAGCCCCAGGTGGATGTGCACGATCCCGTGTGGACCGTAGTCGTGGAAGAGGTGCTTGCCGTACGCCTGGGCGCCGACGAGCACCTGACCGTCCAAACGGGACGCCTCGGTGGCGAACCGGCCCTGCGGGCTGCTCACCTCGACCGGGGCGCCGGCGTACCGGCGCTTGTGCAGCCGCGCGAGCCGGTGGAGCGTGTGCCCCTCGGGCATCAGGCCTCCGGCAGCGCCGGCGGGGTGCCGGTCCGCTCGTAGTCCAGCAGCTGCTGGACGCGGCGCGCGTGCCGCTCCTCCGGCGAGACCTCGGTCGCCAGGAACGCTTCGACGATCTCGGTGGCCTGCTCGACGGTGTGCATCCGGGCGCCGACGCCGATCAGCTGGGCGTGGTTGTGCTCCCGGCACAGCTGGGCGGTCTCGACGCTCCACGCGAGGCCGCACCGCGCGCCGGGGACCTTGTTCGCGGCGATCTGCTCGCCGTTGCCGGAGCCGCCGACGACGATGCCGCGGCTGCCCTCGTCGGCCACCACGCGCAACGCCGTCTCGACGCAGAACGCCGGGTAGTCGTCGGCCGCGTCGTAGACCCGCGGGCCGATGTCGGTGACCTCGTGGCCCTGCTTCTCCAGGTGGGCGACGAGGTGGTTCTTCAGCTCGAAACCGGCATGGTCGGATCCCAAGTAGACACGCACGGCTGGGAGTCTGCCATCAGGGCCGGTTTCGGGCATGCTCCGGGGGTGGGGATCTGGGAGCAGCCGGGGTACGACGTCCGGCTCGACTGGGGTGCCGAAGGCGTGGCCGCGCTCGGCCGGGAGTGCGCTGTGCTGGTCGTCGTCGACGTCCTCTCCTTCGGCACCACCACGGATCTCGTGGTGAGCCGCGGCGGCTGCGTGCTGCCGGTCCGCTGGCGCGACGAGCGCGGCGTCGCCCAGGCGCGCGCGGCTGGCGCTGTCATCGCGGGCGAAGGCGCGTTCACCCTCAGGCCGTCTTCTGTGACGGAAATCCCGCCCGGGACACTGCTCGCGCTCCCCTCGCCCAACGGCGCGACACTGTGCGACGCCGCCGCGGCGACCGGCGCGCGGGTCCTGGCGGGCTGCCTGCGCAACGCCTCCGCCGTCGCGGCGAAGGCCCACGAGCTGGGCGGCCCGATCGGGCTCATCGCGGCAGGGGAACGCTGGGGCGTGAACATCTTCGGCACCGGCGACACCTTCGGGCCGCTGCGGCCGTGCGTCGAGGACCAGATGGGTGCGGGCGCGATCGCCACCGCACTCGCCGGGTACGGCCTGTCGTTGTCCCCCGAAGCCGCGCTCGCCGCCCGTTCGGTCGACGTCGCCGCGCTGGCGGACTGCGTGTCCGGCCGCGAGCTGGCCGAGGCCGGGCACGTCGGAGACGTCACGCTGGCCGCGCGGCTCGACGTGAGCGATGCTGCTCCCGTACTGAGCGAAGGAGTACTGGCATGAGCGGGCGCTGGATCGAGGTCGCCGAGGGCGTGCACGCGCGCCGCTACGAGGAACTGGACCTGACCGTCGGGCTGGTGGTGGGCGCCGACCGCTGCCTGGTCGTCGACACCCGCGGCGACCTGGAACAGGGCGCCGAGCTGGCGGCCGCGGTCCGCGAGCTGACGCCGCTGCCGTGGTCGGTCGTGTTCACGCACGCGCACTTCGACCACACCTGGGGCACCGAGCGGTTCGCGCCCTGCGCCGTCTGGGCCCACGAAGGCTGCCGCGCCGAGCTGACCGAGTACGCGGAAGACGCGCGCGCGAAGTGGATCGCCTACTACCGCGAACAGGGCAAGGCGCAGACCGCCGACGCCATCGCGCGCACGACGTTCGTGGTGCCCGACCACCTGTTCACCGACCGGACCGAGCTCGACCTCGGCGGCCGCACGGCCGTCCTGCTGCACCCCGGCCGCGCCCACACCGACCACGACGTCGTCGTGCACGTGCCGGACGCGGACGTGCTCTTCGCGGGAGACATCGTCGAGAACGCCGAGCACGGCTTCAGCGCGTTCTCGTTCAGCCCCGAGTCGGACCTGACCGCCTGGCCGGACACCCTCGACACGCTGCTCGCGCTGAAGCCGCGGGTGATCGTGCCGGGGCACGGCGACCCCGTCGATGCCGACTTCGTCCGCTACCACCGCCACGGCCTGCACGAGCTGATCGCGCTCAAGGCCGGGGTCGGGCGCGGCGAGACGACCGAGGTGGCCGCCGTGGCAGCGTCCCGCTACCCCAGCGACGTCACCCTGGCCGCCTTGAACACGCCTTGAAGGCGGCTCAGTCGAAGTTCAGCTCACCGGACCGGGTGCGCTTGAGCTCGAAGAAGTCCGGGTAGCTCGCCAGCGCGACGGCGCCGTCGAACACCTTGAGCGCGTCTTCGCCGCGCGGGATCGAGCTGAGCACCGGGCCGAAGAACGCGACGCCGTCGATGTGGATCGTCGGGGTGCCGACGTCCATGCCGACCGGGTCCATGCCCTCGTGGTGGCTCTTCTTCAGCGCGTCGTCGAACTCGGTCTTGTCCGCGGCTTCGTAGAGTTCGGCCGGCGCGCCGATCGCGGCCAGGGCCTCCTTGATCACCGCGTCGCGGTCCTTGTTGCCCTCGTTGTGGTAGCGCGTGCCGAACTCGGTGTAGTAGTCCCGCAGCGCCTTTTCGCCGTTGAGCTGCGCGAGCGCGACCGCCACGCGCACCGGGCCCCAGCCCTTCGCCAGCAGCTCCTTGTACTGCTCGGGCAGCTCGTCGCGGCCCTCGTTCAGCACCGACAGGCTCATGATCCGGAAGTTCAGGTCCAGGTTGCGGTGCTTCTCCACCTCGAGGATCCAGCGCGAGGTGATCCACGCGAACGGGCAGATCGGGTCGAAGTAGAAGTCGACCTTCGTGGGCTGCTCGGCAGCGGTCATCAGGTTCTCCTGTGCGAAGTCAGGTCCGGTCCGGGGGCGGGCACACCCCCACACAGCGGGCCAACACCCGGGGGCCCGGGCTTGTTCCCCATCGCCCACCACCCCGTCCCCATGATTGGATGCGAGGAGTTGAAAACCGATACCAACGACCAGAGGTGCCTGTGCCCGCCCCCAACCTGACCCGCGACCAAGCCAAGCTGCGCGCGGACCTGCTCGATGTCACCGGATACGACATCGAGCTGGATCTCACCGACGGCCACGGCGGCCCCGGCGAGAAGACCTTCGCGTCGAAGACGACCGTCCGGTTCTCCAGCGCCCGGGCCGGCGAGCGGACGTGGGTCGACATCGTCGCCGACCGCGTGCGCTCGGCCACGTTGAACGGCACGGACGTCGACACCAGCGCGTACGTCGAGGACAAGGGAATCGCGCTGGCCGGCCTGGCCGAGGTGAACGAGCTCACCGTGACCGCCGACTGCCGGTACATGAACACCGGCGAGGGCCTGCACCGGTTCGTCGACCCGGTCGACGACAGCGTCTACCTGTACACGCAGTTCGAGACGGCCGACGCCAAGCGGATGTTCGCCTGCTTCGACCAGCCCGACCTGAAGTCGGTCTACCGGCTCACCGTGATCGCGCCGAAGGACTGGAAGGTCATCGCGAACACCGTGGCGGAGTCCGCCGAGGAGACGCCCGAAGGCGCCGTCCGCACGGTGTTCAAGGAGTCCGAGCGGCTCTCGACCTACCTGGTCGCGCTGATCGCCGGCCCGTACGCCGAGTGGCGCGACGAGTACACCGACGAGCACAAGACGATCCCGCTGGGCCTCTACTGCCGCGCCTCGCTGGCCGAGCACATGGACGCCGAGCGGCTGTTCACCGAGACCAAGCAGGGCTTCGGCTTCTACCACGAGAAGTTCGGCACGCCCTACCCGTTCTCCAAGTACGACCAGCTGTTCGTGCCCGAGTTCAACGCGGGCGCGATGGAGAACGCCGGCGCGGTGACGTTCCTCGAGGACTACGTCTTCCGCAGCCGCGTCACCCGCTACGCCTACGAGCGGCGCGCCGAGACGCTGCTGCACGAGATGGCGCACATGTGGTTCGGCGACCTGGTCACCATGCGCTGGTGGGACGACCTGTGGCTGAACGAGTCGTTCGCGACCTTCGCGAGCGTCCTGGCCCAGGCCGAGGCGACCGAGTACAAGAACGCGTGGACCAGCTTCGCGAACATCGAGAAGTCCTGGGCCTACCGCCAGGACCAGCTGCCCTCGACGCACCCGATCGCGGCCGACATCGTCGACCTGCACGCGGTCGAGGTGAACTTCGACGGCATCACCTACGCCAAGGGCGCGAGCGTGCTCAAGCAGCTCGTCGCCTACGTCGGGCTGGACCACTTCCTCGACGGCCTGAAGGTGTACTTCGGCAAGCACGCCTGGGGCAACGCGACCCTGGCCGACCTGCTGGGCGCGCTGGAGGAGGCGTCCGGGCGCGACCTGTCGTGGTGGAGCGCGCAGTGGCTGGAGACGACCGGGCTGAACTCGCTGAGCCCGCGCTACGAGGTCGGCGCGGACGGGACGTTCAAGTCGTTCGCCGTCGTGCAGTCGGGCGCGAAGCCGGGCGCCGGTGAGCTGCGCACGCACCGCGTCGCCGTCGGGATCTACGACGAGGACGGCTCCGGCAAGATCGTCCGGACCCAGCGCGTCGAGCTGGACGTCGACGGCGAGCGCACCGAGGTGCCCGCCCTGGTCGGCCGGCCCGCGGGCAAGCTCGTGCTGGTCAACGACGACGACCTGACGTACTGCACGATGCGGCTCGACCCGGCGTCGCTGACGACGCTGATCGACCGGGTCGCGGACATCACCGAGTCGCTCCCGCGGACGCTGTGCTGGTCGGCGGCGTGGGAGATGACCCGCGAAGCCGAGCTGAAGGCCCGCGACTTCGTGACGCTGGTGCAGCGCGGCATCCACACGGAGACCGAGGTCGGCGTCGTCCAGCGGCTGCTGCTGCAGGCCCAGACGGCCCTGAACTCCTACGCCGAGCAGGAGTGGGCGGCGGCGCGCGGCTGGCCGGCGTTCACGACGCGGCTGCTGGAGCTGGTCCGGGCCGCCGAACCGGGCTCGGACCACCAGCTGGCGTTCGTCAACTCGCTGGCCGGGTCGGTGCTGGACGCCGCGACGCTCGCGGTGGTGGCCGGCTGGCTCGACGGGTCGGCCCCGCTGGACGGCCTGACGGTGGACACGGACCTGCGCTGGCGCCTGCTGCACACGCTGGTGGCGCACGGCCAGGCGGACACCCCGGAGATCGACGCCGAGCTGGCCCGCGACAACACGGCGACCGGCCGTCGCCAGGCGGAGCGAGCCCGTTCCCTGCGCCCGACCGAAGAGGCCAAGGCCGACGCGTGGCAGCGCGCGGTGTACGACGACGAGCTGCCCAACGCGGTCAGCGACTCGCTCATCTCGGGCTTCTCCCACCCGGGCCAGAAGGCGCTGCTGGGTTCGTACGTGGGCCGGTACTTCGAGGTGATCGACGAGGTGTGGCAGCGGCGCTCGAGCGAGCGCGCGCAGCCGATCGCGATCGGGCTGTACCCGTCGTGGGCGGTGGCCCCGGAGACGGTGACGGCCTCGGACGAGTGGCTCGCGGGCGAGCACTCGCAGGCACTGCGTCGGCTGGTTTCGGAGGGCCGGGCGGGCATCGTGCGCGCCCTGGCGGCGCGGGACTTCGACGCCCAGGGCTGAGCCCGAGCCGAACGTGAAAGAGCCCCGCACCTCGGCCGAGGTGCGGGGCTCTTCGTGTGCCTGGGTCAGCGGGGCGCGGGGCCCGCCTGGTCGGACAGCATGCGCAGTGCGTTCGCGAGGCCGTTCACCAGTCCGCGTACGAGGTCGCCCTCCTTGAAGGACGCCACCATGCTCGCCACCGCGAGCTTGCAGCCGCGGTCCGGGAGACGGACGTGGGCCGTCTTGCCCGTGACGATCTCGATCAGCTTCTCGCCCGGGCTGACCGCGATCAGGACCGCGTTCGCCGGGTTCGCCGTCGTCGAGTGGAGCTTCTCCGCCGCCGATCGGCTGTCGGTGCCCAGCTCGCCGAGGTACAGGCTGAAGTCGAGGCCGGTCTCGCGGCTCGCGAACGTCAGCGCCTCGTCGAGGCGGGCCAGCTGGCGGGTCGTGAAGGGGCTCGTCGGCGCTTCGGGCTCGTACATCTTCGCGGCCGACACGCGACCGCTGGACGTGAGACCCTCGCCGTAGCCCAGTTCGGACTCGTCGACGCGCTTCGTCAGCTCACCAGTTGCCACGAGCGCCTCCAGCCGCGGTCGGGGCGCCCTCGGGCGCGTTGTTCTCGGCGCCGGCCTGCCGGTGCCCGGCGCCGACCCCGTCGGGGTTGGCGCTCCACCACATGGCCGGGTAGTCCCAGGCCTGGCCGGACCGGTACCGCGCGGCGCCGCCGGACCTGCGCCGGAGCGTCAGCAGCCCGGCGAGGCCGTAGATGGCCAGCGGGATCACGGCGAAGACCAGGATCGTCTCGACGATGTTCACGGCGCTGAGCGTATCGGATGGGCTTCGAGCACACCGCGCGCGCCGCACTCGACCGTTCGTCGTAAGCCGAGTGCCGTCCGCCGCTTGGCTCGCGGCCACTGGAACGTTGGGGCGAAGACCGTCGGGCCGAAAGGTTGCAACTCAACGTACAGGCGGCCGCACCCGCCGCTGTCGCCTTGTCGCAGCCTTGAAATCCTCGTAGCTTTTTCACCTGTACGGGCCTTGCGCCCCGCTCCCCAGCCCCAGCAGGTTACGCACCGGTCCCAGGAGGCCCTGCCATGAACAGCGTCCACACCCCCGCACAGGCGATCACCGAGGCCACCTCGTCACCCAGCGAAATCGAATTCGTGCCCGGAACGCGTGTGACGGCGGGCACAAGGGTTACCCGCGGTACACGCGTCACTCGCGGTACACGCGTCACGGCGGGAACGCGCGTGACCATGGGCACCCGGGTGACGGCGGGGACGCGGGTCACGCGGGGTACGCGGGTCACCAGGGGCACCCGCGTCACGATGGGCACGCGCGTGACGGCCGGCACGCGCGTCACCTGCGGCACTCGCGTCACGCGAGGCACGCGGGTCACCCGCGGCACGCGCGTCACCATGGGGACCCGCGTCACCTGCCAGAGCGACTACGCGCTCGCTGCCTGACCTGCACTCCAGGGCCGCTCGCACCACCTGAACACGCGCAAGCACCCGGCTCGCCCCGGCCGTCGCAAGGCAGCCGGGGCGCCGTTATGTCCGGGGTCCGTCAGGCGGCGGAGCCCAGGTAAGGCTGCCAGAGCGGGTCGGCTTCCTTCGAGTGCGCGAGCAGCCGCCAGTGCGGGCCGTGCGGGGCCCGCGGGACGACGCGCAGCCGCCAGCCGATCTCCGCGAGCAGCCGGTCCGCCTTGCGGTGGTTGCACTTGGCGCAGCAGGCGACGCAGTTCGTCCAGGCGTGGGGTCCGCCCCGGCTGCGCGGGATGACGTGGTCGATCGTCTCGGCCCGCCCTCCGCAGTAGGCGCAGCGGTACCGGTCGCGGTGCATCAGCCCGGCGCGGGTGAGCGGCACCTTCGCCCGGTACGGCACGCGCACGTACGTGCTGAGCCGGATCACGGACGGCACGGGCAGCGACACCTTCGCCGAATGCAGCTCGATGCCACCCGGGTCGCCGTGCACCACCTCGGCCTTGCCGCACATCACGAGCACGACCGCGCGCCGTAGCGGCAACGCGGTCAGTGGCTCGAACGTGGCGTTGAGCAGGAGCACCCGGCGCCGGCCCCAGGCCGGGACCGCCGGATCCCGGCCTCTACTACGCTGACCGGGCGGACGGGTAATGCCCCCTGGGCGGTTCCCCGGCCCGGCCGGGACGGGACCGCCGGATGCGGTACCCCCCGGATAGGCGCGCAGGACCACCTCTGGCGTCTCGGCGGCCATGGCTTGGCCGGAGACGCCGCGGGGGCTGGGTTGTCGGTCTGGCACTCGACCACCTCCAGGGGCGTAGGCATAGTCGACCACAGAACAGGCCCCCAGCGCACGTGTGTTACAAGACGTGTCACATCCGCGCGACCCAACATCCACTCGAAGTTGGGAAAACCGACCTGATCGGAAGGATGATCGAACTCCCGTGTCCCTTTTGCTGTCCTCCGCCAAGACGCCGTGCGTCGACGACCTGAGCACCCTGTGCTCCCAGGTCTACAAGGCCACCGGCAACGAGTGGCTGGCCGGCTCGACGAACTGGCTGCTGACCAAGCCGCTGAAGATCCTGATGATCATCGTGATCGCGTTCGTCGTGCGGCTGCTGATCAGGCGGATGATCAACCGCGTCACGACGCTCCCCCGAGGCAGCGGCAAGCTCCCGGCCCTGCTCCGCCCGCTGCGTGAGCGCGCCCCCGAGGTGCTCGGCTCCGCCGTGATCGAACGGCGCCGCCAGCGCGCGCAGACCATCGGGTCGGTGCTGAAGTCGATGGCGACGTTCCTGGTCTACGGCCTCGCCTTCATCCTCGTGCTGGGTGAGCTCGGCCTCGACCTCGGCCCGATCATCGCGTCGGCCGGCATCATCGGCGTCGCGATCGGGTTCGGCGCGCAGAACCTCGTGAAGGACTTCCTCTCCGGCATCTTCATGATGGTCGAGGACCAGTACGGCGTCGGCGACGTCGTCGACGTCGGCGAGGCGACCGGCACCGTCGAGGCGGTCGGCCTGCGGATCACCACGCTGCGCGACCTCAAGGGCACGGTCTGGTACGTCCGCAACGGCGAGGTGCTGCGCGTCGGCAACTCGAGCCAGGGCTTCGCGGTCGCGGTCGTCGACGTCCCGCTCGGCTACACCGCCGACGTCGAGCGCGCGACCACGGTCCTCGGCGAGGCGGCTTCGACCGCGACCGAGAGCGACGCGCTGAAGGACAACATCCTGGAGCCCCCGGAGATGCTGGGCGTGGAAAGCGTCACCCCGGAGGGCCTGCAGCTGCGCCTGACCGTGAAGGTCCGGCCGGGCAAGCAGTGGGCCGTCCAGCGGGCGCTGCGGGCCCAGCTGCTGGCGGCCCTGGAAGAGGCCGGGTTCGAGCCCCCGCTCGGCCGGCTCTTCCCGAACTCCGCCGCGGTCGTCGAGAAGAAGTAGCCTCCCGCGCCGGGTCGTGAGCTGCCTCACGACCCGGCCCGCGTGGTTACGCTGGGAAACGGGTTCGCGACCTTCCGGCGAGGGGTGGGACCGGGCGTCGGGAACCCGCACCCGGAGGGCAAGATGGAAGGCGTGTCTGCAGTGAGCGAACCGGCGAACCTCTACGAAGCGGTGGGCGGCGAACCCACGTTCCACCGGATCGTCGCGCGGTTCTACGAAGAAGTCGCGAAGGACGAGATCCTGCGCCCGCTCTACCCCGAGGAGGACCTCGGCCCGGCCGAGGAGCGCTTCCGGCTGTTCCTCATGCAGTACTGGGGCGGCCCGCACACCTACTCCGAGCAGCGCGGGCACCCGCGGCTGCGGATGCGGCACGCGCCGTTCAAGATCGGGCCGATCGAGCGGGACGCCTGGCTGCGCTGCATCCGGATCGCGGTCGACGAGGAGAACCTCGAGGAGCCCTACCGCGGGCAGCTCTGGGCCTACCTGGAGATGGCGGCGCACAGCATGATGAACAGCTTCGTATGAGAGCCGGCGCCTGGTGGCAGGACGCCGTCTTCTACCAGGTCTACGTACGTTCGTTCGCCGATTCGGACGGTGACGGCGTCGGAGACCTGGAGGGCATCCACTCCAGGCTCGGTTACCTTGAGCTGCTGGGCGTGGACGCGCTGTGGCTGACGCCGTTCTACCGCTCGCCGATGGCCGACCACGGCTACGACATCGCCGACCCGCGGGACGTCGACCCGATGTTCGGCACCCTCGGCGACTTCGACGTCCTGCTGACCGAGGCGCACAAGCGCAACATCAAGGTCACCGTGGACGTGGTGCCCAACCACACCAGCAACCAGCACGCCTGGTTCAAGTCCGCGATGGCGGCCAAGCCGGGCAGCCCGGAACGCGACCGCTACGTCTTCCGCGACGGCGTCGGCCCGAAGGGCGAGGACCCGCCGAACAACTGGGTCAGCGCGTTCGGCGGCCCGGCGTGGACCCGGGTCCCGGACGGGCAGTGGTACCTGCACCTGTTCGCGCCGCAGCAGCCGGACCTCAACTGGGCCAACCCGGAGGTCGCGGCCGACCTCGAACGCACCCTGCGCTTCTGGCTCGAACGCGGCGTCGACGGCTTCCGCATCGACGTCGCGCACGGCATGGCCAAGCCGCCCGGCCTGCCGGACATGGACCCGCGCGCCGACGCGCTCGGGCCGAGCCACTACTACGACCCGCGGTGGGACTACGACGGCGTCCACGAGATCCACCAGATGATCCGCAAGGTGCTCGACGAGTTCCCGGAGACCATGGCGGTCGGCGAGATCTGGGTGACCGACGAGGAACGCCTCTCCCGGTACCTGCGGCCCGACGAGCTGCACCTGGCGTTCAACTTCCGCCTGGTGCTGACCCACTTCGACGCCGACGCCATGCGCACGGCCATCCAGCGCTCCCTGACGGTGCCGGCGAAGGTCGGCGCACCCGCGACCTGGACGCTGGGCAACCACGACGTCTGGCGGCAGGTCAGCCGCTACGGCGGGGGTCCCGCGGGCGTCCGGCGCGCGCGGGCGATGGCGCTGGTCGAGCTGGCGCTGCCCGGCGCGGTCTACCTGTACAACGGCGAAGAGCTGGGCCTGGCCAACGTCGACATCCCGGTCGCGGAGATGGCCGACCCGCGCGCGAAGACCAGCGGAGCGGAGTTCGGGCGGGACGTCTCCCGGGTACCGCTGCCGTGGGAGGGCGACCTGCCGCCGTTCGGGTTCTCGCGCAACCCGCGGACGTGGCTGCCGATGCCGGCTTCCTGGGCCGGCTTGACGGTGGAGAAGCAGATCGAGGACGCCGACTCGACGCTTTCGCTGTACCGCCAGGCGATCGAGCTGCGGAAGACGCACTCGGCGTTCAGCGGCGAGGAGCTGGAGTGGTACGGCGCTCCGGCCGGCTGCTTCGCGTTCCGCCGCAAGAGCGGCGGGCTGGTGTGCGCGCTGAACACGTCCGCCTCGCCCATCGCGCTGCCGCCCGGCGAGCTCCTGCTGAGCAGCAGCCCGCTGGTGGACGGGAAGCTGCCGGCGGACTCGGCCGCCTGGCTGGTTTAGAGCGGCACCCACCGGCCGGGCTTGACGACCTCGGCCGCCTCGGGCACCGGCGCGTGGGTGATCTGGTTGACGCGCTGGTGCGACAGCCCCAGCAGGTCGGCGATCGCCCGTTGCGAGATCTGCCCGTTCAACGCCGACACCAGGCGGGCGCGGACCCCTTCGCGCCACTCGGCGACGTCCTCGGCGATCCGGTGCGCCTCCTGGTACTGCAGGACGAGGTCGGTCGCGTCCTCGTCGTCGAACTCGTAGCGCCAGCGGAGGTAGAACCGCTCAGGCGGGAGGTCGGTCAGGTTCGCGATGATCTTCCGCATGCCGGGGTCGATGTCGGTGAACCGCTTGAAGTCGCCCGCGGCGTCGAGGCCGTCGGTCACTTTCGCGGTCCACGAGCCTGCTTCGCGGGTCACAGTCACGGTGAACGCCGGAAACCTCATCGTTCGCCTCTCCCACGGGAAGGCGCGGACTCTAGCACGTCAGCCGCTCTGGTTTCCCGACCCGTCGTCGAAGCCACCGCTCGCCAGCCACGCCACCAGCGCGGCGGCCTGGAGGTAGGGCGCCGCCTGGGCGGCCGCCCGGCCCGCCGCACGCGTGCGGCCCCACCTCTCAGGACGCTCGGCGCGCTCCGGCGCCTGCTCCCCCGGCGGGCGGTCGCGCCGCCACGGCGTCTCGTCCGCGCGGACTTCGTCGAGGAAGTCCGCGGTCGGATCGTCGTCCGGGGTCATGGCTCCAGGGTGCCACCGAAAACCGGCCCACGCCCCTGCCGTAAGGAAACCGTCAGAACAGCAGCGGCAGCAGCGCGTGGCGGCGCCGGACGATCGCGCCGTACCGGGCGTCCAGGCGCATCCACGAGTCCGTCGCCGACACGCGGACGACGTCGCCCGACAGGTCCGAATCCACGAAACCCATGCCCGACATCGCGAACAGGCAGCGCATCTGGACCTTGACCTCGGTCGTTTCGCCGGACACGGTCAGCACCGCCTGGTCCATCAGCGACGCCGGCGGGTTGCCGTGCGGGCCCGCGTTGTCCCTGGCCAGCGTCACGCCCCGGTCGGCCAGCTCCGCGACGACGCGCGCCGGCAGCTCGTCCACCAGCGGCCAGCGGCCGGACGGCGGCAGCTCGCCGTGCCACAGCAGGTCGCGGGCCGGGCCCGGGTCCATCTTCGGGCCGCCCGCCACCGTCAGCGCCGCCAGGAGCTCGTTGCCGGACACCGTGACGTCGCCGGGGGTCACGTCCCCCGCCACCGCCCGCGTCGCGAAGCACTCGAACGGCGTCGCCGTCCAGGCCTCGACCACGCCGTCACCGCGCTGCCGCAGCCGGACGGCCGTCTGGCCGTCCAGCCGGACCGCGCGGGCGACGAACGCACCGAGGGTCTCCCGGTCCGCCGCGTCCGGCACGAACAACTCAGGCATCCGCGAACCCCTGCTTCAGAAACTCCGACTCGGGCGGGCTGAGCCTACGCGGCCGCAGCGCGACCGTGTCGTACGGCGCCAGCACCGTCTCCGCGATGACCGCCACCGGGTCGGTCTCCGCCGGCCCGGTGTGGACGCGGTAGGCCAGCGTGAAGCTCGCCGCGCGCAGCTCCGTCAGGTCGATGGCGACGCGCAGCTCCTGCCCGGACACCACGATCGGCGCCTTGTAGGCGATCTCCAGCCTGACCACGACGATGCCCTTGGGCAGCTGGTCCAGCCCGGCCTCGACGGCGCCCTTGAACAGCAGCGGGATCCGCGCCTCTTCGAGCAGTGTCACCATCTTCGCGTGGTTGATGTGGCCGTAGACGTCCATGTCCGTCCAGCGCGGGCGGACGTGCGATACGTAGGTCACCGCACCGTGCTCCGGATCTGCCGGGCCGCCACCGACAGCGTCGCGAGGTCGAGCCGGCCGGACTTGTGGATCTCGTCCAGCGCGACGCGCGCCCGCTGCAGCCGCGAGGAGTTCGTCGTCTCCCACTGCGCGATCTTCGCGTCCCCGGACGAGCCGGGATCGCTGTGCCGCAACGCGTCGAGCGTGATCGCCCGCAGCGAGCCGTAGACGTCGTCGCGCAGCGAAAGCCGGGCGAGCGCGTGCCAGCGGTTGCCGCGTTCGAGCGCGCTGATCTCGGTCAGCATCTTGTCGACGTCGAGGTGGTCCGAAAGCGCGTAGTACAGCTCCGCGGTCTCGGCCGGGCTGTGCGTCGCGTCCACGCCGATCTGCTGCTCGGCGAGCTCGGCCACCTCGGTGACGTCGAGCAGGCCGTAGGTGTGCAGCAGCAGCGAAACGCGGCGCGCCAGCCCCTCCGGCACGTTCGCGGCGATCAGCTCGCTCACGTGCTTCTCCACCGACTCGGCCTCGCGGCCGCGCAGCAGGTCGCCGATCTTCGGGACGAGCTCGCCGAGCACCCGGCCGAAGCGCTTGATCTCGGACAGCAGCGCCAGCGGCTGCGGCCGGTTGGTGAGGAACCAGCGCGCGGCCCGGTCGAGCAGCCGCCGCGTCTCCAGCACCATCGCGTCGGCGACGTCGGTGTGCACGACGTTGTCGAGCGCGTCGATCTCCGCCCACAGCGACGGCAGGTCGAACACCTGCGTCACCACGGCGTAGGCGCGCACCGCGTCGGTCGCGGTCGCGTTCATCTCCTCCATCAGCCGGTAGACGAAGGAGATGCCGCCCCCGTCGACCACCTCGTTGGCGACCAGCGTGGTGATGATCTGGCGCTTCAGCGGGTGCTCGCCGATCGCGGGGCCGAACCGCTCGCGCAGCGGCTTCGGGAAGTACTCGGGCAGCCGCGCCGCGAACACCTTCGAGTCGGGCAGGTCGCTGGCCAGCAGCTCGCCCTTCAGCTCCAGCTTGACGTGCGCGAGCAGGGTCGCGAGCTCCGGCGAGGTGAGACCCTTGCCCGCCTTCTCCAGCTCGCGGAACTCGGAGTTGCTCGGCAGCGCTTCGAGCTTCCGGTCGAAGGCGCCCGCGGCGACGAGCGCCTGGACCTGGCGCGCGTGCACCGACAGCATCGGCGCGGCGTGCGCCCGGCTGACGCCGAGGACCGCGTTCTGCCGGTAGTTGTCGGCGAGCACCAGCGCGCCGACCTCGTCGGTCATCTCCGCCAGCAGCTCGTTGCGCTGGGCCTCCTCGAGCTTCCCGGTCTGCACCAGGTGGTCGAGCAGGATCTTGATGTTGACCTCGTGGTCGGAGCAGTCGACGCCGGCCGAGTTGTCCAGCGCGTCGGTGTTGATCTTGCCGCCGTTGCGGGCGAACTCGATCCGGCCGTGCTGGGTGAGGCCCAGGTTGCCGCCCTCGCCGAAGACCTTGACGCGCAGCTGCTTCCCGTCGACGCGCAGCGCGTCGTTGGCCTTGTCGCCCGCGGCGGCGTGGGTTTCGTTCTCCGCCTTGACGTAGGTGCCGATGCCGCCGTTCCACAGCAGCTCCACCGGCGCCAGCAGGATCGCCTGCATCAGGTCCATCGGGGCCAGCGCGGTGACGCCCTCCGCGAGTCCGAGGGCCGCGCGGACCTGCGGGCTGATCGGGATCGACTTCGCCGTGCGCGGGTAGATCCCGCCGCCCTCGCTGATCAGCGAGCGGTCGTAGTCGTCCCACGAGCTGCGCGGGAGGTCGAACAGCCGGCGGCGCTCGGCGAACGTGCTCGCGGCGTCGGGGTTCGGGTCGAGGAAGACGTGCATGTGGTTGAACGCGGCGACGAGCCGGATGTGCTCCGAGAGCAGCATGCCGTTGCCGAAGACGTCGCCCATCATGTCGCCGATGCCGACGACGGTGAAGTCCTCGGTCTGGGTGTCCTTGCCCAGCTCGCGGAAGTGCCGCTTGACGCTCTCCCAGGCACCCTTCGCCGTGATGCCCATGGCCTTGTGGTCGTAGCCGACCGAGCCGCCGGAGGCGAACGCGTCGCCCAGCCAGAAGCCGTAGCGCGCGGACATCTCGTTGGCGATGTCGGAGAACTTCGCGGTGCCCTTGTCGGCGGCGACGACCAGGTAGGAGTCGTCGGCGTCGTGCCGGACGACGCCCGGCGCGGGCACGGTCTTGCCCTCGATCCGGTTGTCGGTCAGGTCGAGCAGGCCGGAGATGAACATGCGGTAGCAGGCGATGCCCTCGTTGAGCTGGGCGTCGCGGTCGATGCCGGCGTCCCCGGTCGGGGCCGGCGGCATCTTCACGACGAAACCGCCCTTCGCGCCGACCGGCACGATCACGGCGTTCTTCACCGCCTGCGCCTTGACCAGGCCGAGGATCTCGGTGCGGAAGTCCTCACGGCGGTCGGACCACCGCAGGCCACCGCGAGCGACCTCGCCGAAGCGCAGGTGCACGCCCTCGACGCGCGGCGAGTACACGAAGATCTCGAACTTCGGCCGCGGCTCGGGCAGATCGGGCACGCCGGCCGGGTCGAGCTTGATCGCCAGGTAGGTCTTCGGTTTCCCGTCGGCGTCCGTGACGTGGTAGTTCGTGCGCAGCGTGGCCTGGATGACGGCCATCAGCCGGCGCAGGATGCGGTCTTCGTCGAGGCTGGTGACCTCGTCGATCATCGATCCGAGCTCGCTCGCGAGGGCGTCGGTGGCGGCTTCGCGGTCGGCGTCGCCCAGCTGCGGGTCGAAGCGGGCCTCGAACAGCCGAAGCAGCTTCGTCGCGACCTGGGTGTGGTTCAGCAGCGTGTTCTGGACGTACTCCTGGGAGAACGCGCTGCCGGCCTGGCGCAGGTACCGCGAATAGGCGCGCAGCACGGCGGCCTGGCGCCAGGTCAGCCCGGCCCGCAGGACCAGTCCGTTGAGCCCGTCGACCTCGGCGTCCCCGCGCCAGGCGGCCTCGAAAGCGTCCTGGAAGCGGCCGCGCAGCTGGTCGACGGCGTGGTCGTCGCCCTCGTCGAGCATCTTCTGCGCGACGCGCAGGCCGAAGTCGTAGATCCAGCAGGCGCCGCCGTCTTCGCGGTGCAGCTCGTACGGCCGTTCGTCGACCACCTCGACGCCCATGGCCTGCAGCACCGGCAGCACCTTCGAGAGGGTGACGCCCTCACCGCGCAGGTAGAGCTTGAAGCGCCGCTCGCCCGGCTCGGCGTCGGACGGCCGGTAGAACGACAGCGCGAGGTCGCCCTCGTCGGTCAGCGAGTCGAGGGCTCGGAGGTCGGCGAGCGCCTCCCCGGCCGAGAAGTCTTCCTTGTAGCCCTCCGGGAAGACGCTCGCGAAGCGCTGGCCCTGCTCGGTCGCCGACTCCTCGCCGAGGACGCCGACGGCCACGCCGCCGTCCGAGCGCTCACGGCGTTCGTCGAGGACCGCCTCGACCATCCGGTCGTCCCAGCTGCGGACGGCGCTGTTGAGCCGGTCCTGGATCTTCGCCGTGTCGGGCTCCAGCCGGCGCGCGGGGTCGGTGTGGACCATGAAGTGCACCTGCGCGAGGACGGTCTCGCCGATCCGGGCGCTGTACTCGAGCTGGGTGCCTTCGAGCTCTTCCAGCAGGACTTCCTGCATCGCCAGCCGCGACCGCGTCGTGTAGCGGTCCTGCGGGAGGTAGACGAGGCAGGAGTAGAAGCGGCCGTACGGGTCGCGGCGCAGGAACAGCCGCAGCCGGCGGCGGTCCGACAGCGTGATCGCGCCGGTCGTCGTCGAGTACAGCGAGTCGGTGTCGGCGGAGAACAGGTCGGCGCGCGGCCAGTTCTGCAGCACCTCGAGCATCCGCTGGCCGGAGAACGACTCCATCGGGAACCCGGCGCGGTGGATGACCTCGCGGACCCGCTTGCACACCACCGGGATGTCGAGCACGTTCTCGTGCAGCGCGGTGGTGGTGAACATGCCGAGGAAGCGGTGTTCGCCGGTGACGTTGCCTTCGCCGTCGAAGGTCTTCACGCCGACGTAGTACGGGTAGACCGGCCGGTGCACGGTCGAGGGCGCGCTCGCCTGGGTCAGCACCAGCAGCGTCGGCGAGAGCGCGGACGCGGCGGTGTCCGGGCCGGCGGTGAGGCCGCGGGCGGCGAGGCTGTCCTGGCGCAGCACGCCGAGCCCGGAGGCCAGCACCGCGCGCAGAGCCGGGTCGGCGGAGTCGGGGTGCGGGTTGTCGACGAGTTCGTAGCGCCGGTAGCCGAGGAAGGTGAAGTGGCCGTCGGCCAGCCAGCGCAGCAGGCGGGCGCCCTCGGCAACCTCGGCCTGCGGCAGGTTCGGCGGCTCGGTTTCCAGTTCGCTCGCGAGCTGGCAGGCCGTCTGGGCCATCTTCTCGGCGTCCTCGACGACCTCGCGGACGTCCCCGAGGACGCTGGAGAGGCGGTTGTCGAGCTCGCGGGCCCGGTTCGGGTCGGTGACGAAGTCGATCTCGATGTACATCCACGACTCGGCGGCCGAGTTCGCGGGCGGCTCGCCCGGGTCGGCGTCCGGGTGGACGTCCTGGAGCTCACCGGTCAGGTCGCGGCTGACGACGACGATCGGGTGGACGATCCGCTGCACCTGAACGCCGTCACGGGCGAACTCGGCGGCGATCGAGTCGACGAGGTAGGGCATGTCGTCGGTGACGACCTGCACGACGGTGGCCTCGCGCGCCCAGCCGTCTTCGGCGACGGTGGGGTTGAGCAGCCGCACGGCCGGGCGGCCGGGCATCCGCGACTTGGCGAGCTGCAGGTGCGAACGCACCGCGCCGACCAGGTTGACGGGCTCGTCGCCGACGATCTCTTCGGCCGGGATGTGCCGGTAGTAGAGCCGGATGAGCTCGCCGATCTCCGGCGCCAGGCCGGCGGCGGCGTCGATCAGGTCGTCCCTGATCTGCTCCGGGCTGGCCGGGGAGCGCTGGCCGAATTCGGGTTCGGTTTCGGCTCCGGTTCCGGGTGGGGACGAGACTCCGGTCGAGCTCATTTGAGGCAACTCTCCAGTATTCGTGAGGTGGCACCGCGCCGGTTCGGCGTTGAACTCCGGCCACCCCACACTAATGCGCCGCGGTCGGGGATCACATGAAGACCCGGGGGTTCCCCAGTGTCGGAAAACCCTTCCGGGCCAGCGGATTCGCGTGATCGGTCAAGCTACTGACGGGTTGCGTTCGAGCGGCCCGCGCGCCGCTGACCAGCCGGGCGCGCCGGGCATTACCCGACGTAGAGCCAACATGATCGGTTCAGCTGACGCGCGGAGCGGCCGTTCGGCGAACGTTGTCGGCCGGTCGGCGACACCGGACTGCGACGGACGACACTGTCTCGGGGCCTTCGGCAGGTCGGCGACGAATAGGGGTGTCTCGCCGACGCGGGGGTGGGTGGGCGGCGGTGCGGGGCGGGCGAATCCGGCAATTCGGCGACCGGTCGGGGTGGTTTGGGGACGGTCGCTCGGCCGGTGCCTCGCGTTGCGTGGAGCTGCCCGGGGTGACCGGCGTTGCTGAGGTGGGCGAGTGAGTTGCCCGGCGCGACCGGCGTTGGTGAGGTGGGCGAGCGAGTTGCCCGCCGCGACCGGCCTTGCCGAGCCCGGCGAGCGAGTTGCCCAGGGTGAGCGGCCTTGCCGAGCCCGGCGAGCGAGTTGCCCAGGGTGAGCGGCCTTGCTGGGCTGGGCGAGCGAGTTGCCCTCCGCGACCGAGCTTGCCGAGCCGGGCGAGCGGCGCATCGGCCGGGCTTCGCCGTGTGGCAGCCACGCCGCCGTCGACCGAACGGCGCCCGGTGCCAGCGGGGACGCAGCCGGGGGGGCGATGGGCTTCGTCAGTCGCCTGTGCCGTGGCGGCGGGAGTCCGGGACCTCTGCTCCGTGGCCGTTGCGGCCGTGACCGTTGCGGCTCGTGTCCTTCGAGCCCAGCTTCTTGACCAACGCCGCCGCGCTCGCCGTGCCGGCCTGGTGCTCGGCCAGCGCGCGGGCCAGCAGGTCGGCGAGGCCCGCGTCCGGTGGGGGCTCGTCCTCGGCGATCGCGCGCGCGTAGCTCTCCGGGAACGGTGCCGTCGCCGGTGTCCAGTGGCCGAAGTCCTCCATCGGCTCCAGCGACGGTGGCATCCGCAGCCGCGGCAGCCAGGGCTCGGCTTCGTCGCTGTAGTCCGACGCCGGCGGCGGCTCGTCCTCCGGCCGTGGCGGCGGTGCCAGCTCCGGCTCGGGACGCGCGCGACGCGGGCTTTCCTCGCCGGTGTCGGTTTCGCGCGGGCTGTCCGCGTCCTCCGCCCGGCGACGGCCCCCGCCCGCACCGGCCGACGACGAGATCCCCAGCCGGTCCAGCACCGACCGGGCGGCCACCGAACCGTGCTCGGCGTCGTGCCGGGTCGACGGCTGCGGATCGCGCCGCGCCTCCGGCTCCCACGGCTCCCGCTCGGCGGCGGGCTCGGGAGCGAGCGGCAAGGCCGGCGTGATGCGTGTGGGCGCCGACTCCCGTTCGGCGGCGGTCTCCCGCAGCCGCGACTCGGCGAGCGCGGCCCAGGAGAACTTGGTCTTCCCGTTTTCGGCGGCCGCGGGCTTCGGCTCCGCCTGGAACTCGGGCTCACGAGGACGCTCGGCTCGAACTTCAGGCGCTGGCCGCACCTCGCCCGGCTCCGGCTCCCGGCGACGCCCCGCCGGCTGAGCCTCAACGGACTCCGGCTGCCGACGGCGCCCCGCGGACGAATCCTCAGTCCCCGGCCGCACTTCGATCTGCTCCGGCTCCCGGCGACGGCCCGTCGGCTGAGCTTCGATGGGCTCCGGCTGCCGACGACGCCCCGCAGACGAATCCTCAGTCCCGGACCGCACCTCGATCGGCTCCGGCTCACGGCGACGCCCCGCCGCCGGAGCCTCGACGGACTCCGGCTGCCGACGACGCCCCGCAGGCGAATCCTCGGTCTCCGGCCGCACCTCGACCGGCTCTGGCTCCCAGCGGCGACCCGTCGCCTGAGCCTCAGTCTCCGACCGCACCTCGACCGACTCCGGCTCCCAGCGACGGCCCGTCGCCTGAGCCTCAGTCCCCGACCGCACCTCGATCGGCTCCAGCTGCCGACGGCGGACCACCGACGGATCCTCGATCCCCGACCGCACCTCGATCGGCTCCGGCCGGACCGGCGCCGGACGTCGCTCCACCACCACCGGCTCCGGGCGCACGCGCGGCTCCGCGGGCTCGTCCCGCACCGCCGGCATCACCGATGTCTCGGCCGCGTCTGCGGTCACGCGCGGCCGCTCGAACGACCACGCCGGCGCCGCCGGCTGGGACTTCGGGCTCTCCTCGCGGCCGAACGACCACGCCGGCGTCCGCGGCGAAGCCTCCGGAGCAGCAGGAGCCGGAACCGCCACTACCGCCGGCACGACCGGCACCGGCCGCGACGGCACCGCCTTCAGCACCTCGTCGAGATCGACCGACGCCGGCTCCCCCGTGCCGAACTCGCCCGCCAACACGCCACACGCCTGCCGCCGGGTCCGTGCGTGGAGCTGCTCGGCCGCCCGCGACCGGTACAGGCACGCGATCGCTTCCTCGGCCTGGCCGAACCGCTCCTGCAGCTGCGCCAGCTCCAGCCACAGCCGGGCCGTGATCGCGGAAAGCCCGTGCCGGTCGGTGCTCGCCACAGCCTCGCGGACCAGCTCCATCGCCGCCTCGCCCGAACCCGCGGGCAGGTGGATGCGCGTCGCGACGGCCAGCCGCAGCCAGCCCATCGGCGCGACCCCGGCCGCCCGTACCGGCTCGGCCAGGATCGGCTCGGCGATCTCGTACGCCATTTCCGCGTCGCCGCGGTCGAGCAGCGTGCTCACCAGCAGCAGCACCAGCCGGATCCGGACGAGACCGCCGTCGTCGGCCGGGTTGTCGAGCTTCTCCAGGAAGCCCAGGCCCGTGCGGGCGGCGTCGGCCGCCGCGGTCAGGTCGCCGTGACGGCGCCGGTGTGCGGCCGTCCCGACGCGCAGCAGCGCCCGGACCAGCAGCTGGGTGTCGGCGCCCAGGGACTCGTCGCCGAGGACGAGCTTGTCCGCCTCGACGAGGGCCCGGTCCAGCTCGGCCTTCCGGCCCAGCAGCCCGAGGCCGCCGACCAGGTGACACAACGCGGCGGCGCGGTGCACCGGCGACACGACGGGGTCGGTGAGCACCGGCCGGAGCGCGGCGAGACCGGTCAGCGGCACGCCCAGGCTGCGGGCGCACACGGCGAGGTCGATGCGCAGCCGCGCGGCGATGTCGCCGTAGCCGGCGTGCTCGGCCGCGCGCAGGGCCGCGACCGCCCGCCCGACCGTGCCCGGCCGCTCGCCGAGCCGGACGCGCGCGGACACGACCAGGCTCTCGGCCCGGATCCACTGTTCGTCGGCGCCGGCCGCTTCCGCCAGCGCGGCCGCGCGCTCCCCCAGTACCAGTGCGAGCTCGGGCGCCCGCAGGTGCAGGGCGTCCGCCCGCTCGATCAGCCGTCCGACTGCGGAGAGGGTTCCCCCGGCATTGGCGGAGCGCCCGCTCTCGCGCCCCGCCGACGCACGTCCTCCCGCGGAGGCGGCATCGGACAGAGCCGGGCCCGTCAAGTGCTGCTTGCTGGCTTCCACGGGGAAACCCGCCCCCTCAGTCGCGGGTCAGCTTGCGGTGGGTGACACGGTGCGGGCGGGCCGCTTCGGCGCCCATCCGCTCCACCTTGTTCTTCTCGTACCCTTCGAAGTTGCCCTCGAACCAGAACCACTGCGAGGGGTTCTCGTCGGTGCCTTCCCAGGCCAGGATGTGCGTCGCGACCCGGTCGAGGAACCACCGGTCGTGGGAGATCACGACGGCGCAGCCGGGGAACTGCTCCAGCGCGTTCTCCAGCGAGCCCAGCGTCTCGACGTCCAGGTCGTTCGTCGGCTCGTCGAGCAGGATCAGGTTCCCGCCCTGCTTGAGCGTCAGCGCCAGGTTGAGCCGGTTGCGCTCACCACCGGAGAGCACGCCCGCCGGCTTCTGCTGGTCCGGGCCCTTGAAGCCGAACGCGCTGACGTACGCGCGCGACGGCATTTCGGTCTGGCCGACGTGGATGTAGTCCAGCTCGTCGGAGACGACCTGCCAGACGGTCTTCTTCGGGTCGATCCCGCCGCGGTTCTGGTCCACATAGGACAGCTTGACCGTCTCGCCGATCTTGACGATGCCGTCGTCCGGCTCCTCGAGCCCGACGATCGTCTTGAACAGCGTGGTCTTGCCGACGCCGTTCGGGCCGATGACGCCGACGATGCCGTTGCGCGGCAGGTCGAACGACAGGCCGTCGATGAGGACGCGCTCGTCGAAGCCCTTCTTGAGCTTCTCGACCTCGACCACGACGCTGCCCAGGCGCGGGCCCGGCGGGATCTGGATCTCTTCGAAGTCGAGCTTGCGGTGCTTGTCCGCCTCCGCCGCCATCTCCTCGTAGCGGTCGAGCCGCGAACGGGACTTGGTCTGGCGGGCCTTGGCGTTGGACCGCACCCACTCGAGCTCGCTCTTGAGCCGCTTCGCGAGCTTCGCGTCCTTCTTGCCCTGGACGGCGAGACGTTCCTGCTTCTTCTCCAGGTACGTCGAGTAGTTGCCCTCGTAACCGACGAGGCGGCCGCGGTCGATCTCCATGATCCACTGGGCGACGTTGTCGAGGAAGTACCGGTCGTGGGTGACGGCGAGGACGGCGCCGGCGTAGCGGGAGAGGAACTGCTCCAGCCACAGGACACTCTCGGCGTCCAGGTGGTTGGTGGGCTCGTCGAGCAGCAGCAGGTCCGGCGCCGACAGCAGCAGCTTGCACAGCGCGACCCGGCGGCGCTCACCGCCGGAGAGGTGCGAGACACCCTCCTCGGGCGGCGGGCAGCGCAGCGCGTCCATGGCTTGCTCGACGGTCGAGTCGAGCTCCCAGGCGTCGGCGTGGTCCAGCTCCTCCTGGAGCTGGCCCATCTCCTCCATCAGCTCTTCGGTGTACTCGGTCTCCATCAGCTTGAGGACCTCGTTGTACCGGTCGAGCTTGACCTTGATCTCGCCGAGGCCCTCTTCGACGTTCCCCCGGACCGTCTTCTCCTCGTTGAGCTCCGGCTCCTGCATGAGGATGCCGACGGTCGCCCCGGGCTGGATGAACGCCTCGCCGTTGCTGGCCTGCTCGATCCCCGCCATGACCTTGAGAACGGTGGACTTACCGGCACCGTTCGGCCCCACCACGCCGATCTTGGCGCCGGGGTAGAACGCGGTGCTGACGTCGTCGAGGATGACCTTGTCCCCGACGGTCTTGCGCACCTTCTTCATGGTGTAGATGAACTCGGCCATACCCACGATCGTAGAGCGCACGTGATCGCGACCCGACGCCGGTCACCACCGGACTACCGAAAGTCAGCCGGGGATCACCGGAACGACCGTTTTCGCGGTCTCCGGACACCCTCGACCTCAACTGGAACCCGAGGGTCAGTCGGCGTGCTTGCCCTCGGCGAGGTTCTTCAGCATCGCGTTGTAGGCGTTCAGCTCTTCGTCGCCGGTCGCCGCTTCGCGCCGGTCACTCCGCTTCGCCTCGCGCTCATCCTGACGCGCCCACTGCACCAGCAGCGCGATCAGCACCAGTAGCACCGGGATCTCGCCCGACGCCCACGCGATGCCGCCGCCGAGCCGCTGGTCGGTGAGCAGGTCACCGACCCACGGCAGGTGCAGCTGGCTGTAGAACGCCTGCCCGATCACCGTCTGCTTGCTCATCAGGATCACGCCGAAGAAGGCGTGGAACGGCATCGCGGCGAACATCATGCCGAGCCGCCCGAGGTACGGGATCCGCCGCGGCGCCGGGTCGACGCCGATCACCGGCCAGTAGAAGACGTACCCGGCGAGCAGGAAGTGCGCGTTCATCAGCAGGTGCGCCCAGTGGTAGTTCAGCGCGTTGTCGAAGATGCCGGAGAAGTAGAGCGCGTAGAACGAGCCGACGAACAGCAGCAGCGCGACCACCGGGTGGGTCAGGAACCGCGACACCGGGGAGTGCACGAACGCGACGATCCACTCGCGGGGCCCCGGCGGGGCGTCCTTGCCCGCGGCCGGCAGGGCGCGCAGCGCGAGCGTCACCGGGCCGCCCAGCACGAACAGCACCGGCGTCACCATCGACAGCAGCATGTGGCTGCCCATGTGGACGCTGAACATGGCGGGCGAGTAGCGGCCGATGCCCGACGACGTCGCGATCAGCAGCACCACGCAGCCGCTGATCCAGGCGATCGTGCGGCCGACCGGCCAGGTGTCGCCGCGGCGCAGCAGCCGCTGGACCCCGGCGAGGTACAGGCCGCCGAGCACCAGCGCGAGGGTGCCGTAGACCAGGTCGAAGCGGGTGTCGAAGAGCAGCCGCCACACCGTCGGCTCGCCGTCGAGGTTGTAGCCGATCAGCAGCTCGGTGGTGGACGGCTGGGTGACCGCGTCCGCCGGCGGCGGTGTCCTGGCCAGCCCGGACGCGATCCCGATCGTGACGAACATGATCAGGATCTCGACCGCGGCCAGCCGCATCAGCTGGCCCCCGCCCTTGCCGTCGACGAGGTCCGCGACGCCCTTCCGGCGCTGCTGGTGGCCGAAGACCCCGAGCAGCAGCAGCGCGACCGTCTTGGCGACGACCAGGAGTCCGTAGTCGGTGGTGAACAGGTCGTTCAGGCCGATCCGGACCAGCGCGTTGACCACGCCGGAGATCGCCATCACGATCCAGCAGACCAGCGCCAGCCGCGAGAACCTCTGCGCGGCCAGGCTGAGGTGGTTCCCGCGCCGGTAGGCCAGGGCCAGCAGCGCGATCAGGCCGCCGACCCAGAGGGACGCGGCGACGAGGTGGAACAGCAGGCTGTTGGTGGCGATGTCGTGCGCACCGCCGCTGGCGGAGTGCCCGGTGACCGCGACCGGGACGAGCCCGCCGACGGCCAGGAAGAACAGCACCGCCGTCCAGCCCCAGGAGAGCGCGAGCCTGCAGCCGAGCGCGACGAGGACCGCGATCAGCGCCGTCCACAGCCAGGCCTTCGGCTGCTCGATGGCGCCGACGAGGTCGAGCAGCGTCTGCGGGTCGAGGACCTCGCCGAACGGCTTCCCGGCGGTGTCGGCGGCGGTGAAGGCGACCGAGAGCAGGGCCGCGCCGAACCACACCCAGGCGGCGACCCCGGCCGCGCGCAGGGCGCCGTAGCCCTCCGGGCCGAGCGTGCCGGACTTCTGCGGCGGCACCAGGAACCCGGCCAGCAGCAGCGAGCCGACGCAGATCACCGACGCGGCTTCCGACAGCACGCGCATGACCGTGATGCCGTACTTGGTGACCAGCCCCGGGTCCGGCAGGCCGGCGATGACGTAGCCGGCCCCGCCGGTGAGCGCGATCAGCCCGATCGCGACGACGGCGGCCAGCAGCACGCCGACCGCGAGCAGGGGCAGCACACTCGCCCGGCGCTGCGTCGGGACGTCGGATTTCGTCACGCTCTCGCTGGACACGCCCCAGAGGGTATGCCCAGCCCCGGTCAGACCCGTGTGACGGGCAGGATGGGGACGTGAAGATGATCCTGCTGCGGCACGCCGAGTCGCTCGGCAACGTCGACGAGCTCGCCTACACGCGGATCCCCGACCACGCCCTGCCCCTGACCGAGCAGGGCGAGCGGGAAGCGCTTGCGGTGGGCCCGGAGATCGCCCGGCTGCTCGACGGCGAGCGGCCCGCCGTCTACGTCAGCCCGTACCTGCGGACGCGGGAAACGTTGCGGCTGCTGGACATCGAGGCGTCGTGCGAGCGGCTGCTGCAGGAGCCGCGGCTGCGCGAGCAGGACTGGGGCAACCTCCAGGACCCCGCCGACCAGGAGGTCCAGAAAGCGCGGCGCAACGAGTTCGGGCACTTCTTCTACCGGCTGCCCTTCGGCGAGTCGGGCGCGGACGTCGACGACCGCGTCGCCGCGTTCCTCTCGGACCTGCGCCTGCGCGACGAACGTCACCCGGAGACGGTCCTGATCGTGTCGCACGGGCTCACCGTGCGGCTGCTGTGCCGCCGTCTCTTCGGCTGGAGCATCGAGCTGTTCGAGTCGCTGTCCAACCCGGGGACCTGCGAATACCGCGTCCTCGAGGAGCAGGACGGCAAGTGGACGCTGGACCGCCCGTTCGCGCAGTGGCGCGACTCACCCGACGGGGAAACGCAGCTCTAGCGGCGCGGTCAGCACGACGCGGGTGCCCTGGCCGGGCGCCGAGTCGATGCGCGCGGTGCCGCCGATCTCGGCCAGCCGGGCGTGGATCGAGTTCTCGATGCCGAACCCGCCGCGGTGCGCGCCGACGTCGAAGCCGGTCCCGTGGTCGCGCACGGACACCGTGACGATGCCGTCGTGCTCTTCGAGGCACATGACGGCTTTAGGCGCCTTCGCGTGCTTCAACGTGTTTCGCAGCGCTTCGCGAGCCGCGTCGTGCAGGGAGTTGACAACGCTTTCGGGGACTTCGGTGGGCTTCGCGAGCGAGACGAGGTCGACGCGCAGGCCCTCCGCCGTCATCTCGACCGCCAGCGCGCCGAGGCGGTGCTCGAGGCCGCCCGGCTCCGCGGGCGCGTCACCGTCGAGGCTCAGCCGCAGGCGCAGGGCGTGCGCGCGGGCGATGCGGCGGACCTGGTCCAGGCTGCCCACCGGGTCGAGCGCGTCCCGGGGCGCCGGCAGCGCGAGCGACTCCATCACCTGCAGGACGGTGTCGTGGACGTCGCGCCGGTGCCGCTCCCGTTCGGCGGCGCGGCCGCGCTGCTCCCCCAGCCGGTGCGCGAACCGCATCGCCCCGGCGATGAGCATGACGATCGCCAGCGCGGTCGCGGCGGCCGCGACCAGGGCCAGCACGATCCACGTCGCGGGCGCCGACGTGCCGGACACGACGGCCATGCCGTAGCGCAGGAGCACGGCGCCGGTGATCGCGATCGCCCCGGCGGGGGCGCCGCGCAGCAGCGTCCAGACCATGACCGTGCCCATGATGTTCGGCCAGGTCAGGGCGAGCAGGCCGGGCGCGTGCGCGGCGAACACCGCCGCGGCGACGCTCGTGACGAGCGTGTACGCGGTGTCGGCGGCGAGGACCGGCTTGATCCCGGTGCTGCGGTGGAAGACCCAGGCCACCTCGGCCAGGTTCGGCACGAGGTAGAGCACGATGGCGAGGCCGAGCACCGGCGCGCTCAGCGGGCCGCCGGCCCAGATCGCCTGCAGGAACAGGGCGAGCCGGAACGCGACCGGCACGAGCACGAGCCTCGGCACCGCCCCCTGCACGAGCGGGAGCCCGGCTCCGCCGGCGAGCGCCCCCGCGCCGCCGAGCAGCACAACCCTCACGACGTCCTCCCCGGGTCAAGGCCCCTACCCTGACCAGCCCACCTGAACTCGTAACGTCGGCGCATTCATTTCAGCTAACGACGCGCTCAGCTTGCCCCGCTTGGTTCCGCACTGTCAACGGGGCTTCGGCGATAGGGGCCGTACTGGGAAGAGACGCGGGCCGGGAGCCTGCGGCTCCCGGCTTTTGGTCACGATTCGGCCGTCAGCGGAGTTCGTCCGTTCGCGCCGCAATCGACAAGACGTGCGGGGTGCCCGCCCGAAGCCATGCTTTTCTCACGAGTTCGGGGTGCGCCTCCCAGGGGAGATCCACCCGGAAGGCACCCGGCTCGCCGGCAGGAACCACCGGAGGGAAGGGGGCACGGTGACGACCACGAATCAACGCCGGGGCCCCCTCGACCTCCCGCCGGTCTTCTGGTGGATCTGGGTCAGCGTCCTGGTCAACTGGGCCGGGGCCTTCACCCGGCCCGTGCTCGCGCTCTCGCTCACCGCGGGACACGGGTATTCGGTGACCTACGCCGGGTTCGTGATCGCGTTGATCGGCCTCGGCGGCCTGCTCGGCACGGTCGCCGGCGGGGTGCTCGCCGACCGGCTGGGCCGGCGCCCGACCCTCGTGCTGGCGCACCTGGTCACCGCGGTGGCGATGGTCGCGCTGGGCACGGCGGACGGGCGCTGGCAGATCCAGGTGGCGGCGTTCGCCGTCGGGGCCGGCTCGACGGCCGCCCGGCCGGTGATGAACGCGGCGCTCGCCGACGTCGTGCCGCAAGCCGACCGCCAGCGGGCGTTTTCCTTGAACTACTGGGCGGTCAACATCGGGGTCGCGGTCTCCTCGGCGCTCGCCGGGCTGATGGTGACCCAGGGCTACACGCTGGTATTCGTCGCGGACGCGGCGGCGACGGCGCTGTGCGCGCTGGTGGTGCTGCTGAAGGTGCCGGAAACCCGGCCCGCCTTCGCACCGCCGGTACACCGGGAAGCCCGGACGCGCATGCGGCTCGACCGCCGGTTCGTGGTCTTCCTGCTCGCCACCCTCGCGATCGCGTCGGTGTACGAGCAGAGTGCCACGACCCTGCCGGTCGTCATGGTCGGGTCGGGACTCGGCGCCTGGACCTACGGCGTGGTGCAGGCCTTGAACGGGCTGCTCATCGCGCTCCTGCAGATCCCGCTGACGCGGTGGGCCCGCCGGCACTCGCGCCGGGCGGTCCTGGTGGGCAGCGCCCTGCTCGTCGGGTGGGGCTTCGGGCTCAACGCGTTCGCCGGCGGCCTGCTCGGCTACGCGATCGTCGCCCTCGTCTGGACCGTGGGCGAGATCCTGCAGATGCCCATCGGCAGCGCCGTCGCCGCCGACCGGGCACCCGCCACGCAGCGGGGCCGATACGCGGCGCTTTACACCGGAGCGTGGTCGGCCGCGGCCCTGCTCGGCCCCATCGGCGGCGGGTGGCTGCTCGACGGCGGTGGCCCGGTTTCCGTCTGGCTCGCCTGCGCCGTGCTCGGCGCGGTGGCCGCCGCCGGTTTCGCGTTCGCGACCGGCACCAAGCTCCCGCGTGAGGCCGGCACCTCCGGCGCGCGGGCCGGGGAGGACTCCCCGGAACCCGTCACCAGGACCGGTGGCGGGCCCCCACGGGAAGGACAGCAAAAATGCAGCAGCAGTTCGTCGTCAACACCTGCGTCGCAGCCCGCCTGACCCCGAACACCTGCGTGGCAGCCCGCCTCGCGGTGAACACCTGTGTCACGGCCCGCCTCGCGGTCAACACCTGCGTCACCGCCCGCCTCGCGGTCAACACGTGCGTCACCGCCCGCCTCGCGGTGAACACCTGCGTCGCGGCCCGCCTCCCGGTCGAGACCGGCCGGTCGGCGTCGATCTCCTGATGACCGCCGTTCGCGAAGGGGTGCCCGGCCGGAGTGGCACGAGCCACTCCGCGCCGGGCCGCGGCCCGATCGTCACGCGGGTGCAGTCCTTCGCCGGCCTGCCCGGCACCCCGGAGTCGCTGCACCTCGCGGTGGCCGACATCCGGGACGTCCGCGCCGAAGTTCCGTGGCAGGGCGACCTTCAGGGCTTCGGCACCTCCTGGGACGACCCCGGCCACGCCCGGCTCGCGGCACGGGGCGAAGCGATCGAGCGCTACTGCGGCGTCTGGCCGCCCGACCCCCGGGAACTCGTCCACGGCACCCACACCGACCTGGTCTCACGCGGCCTGACCGCGGTCTCCCCCGACCGGCTCACCCGCTACTCGCCCCGCCAGTACACCACGCCGGGTTTCCCCTTCACCCCGTTCACCGCCGAGTCCCCCGTGCACTGGGTCCGCGCGACGTCCCTCGGCGACGGCAGTGAGGTCCTCGTTCCGGCCTTCGCCGTCCACACGAACTGGCCGCACATGGCGAAACCGGCCGAGGAACCGCTCCACGCTTTTCCGGTGATCGGCGGCACGGCGGCGGGCGAAACCCTCGAGGACGCGATCCGGTCCGGGCTGCAGGAAATCGTCGAACACGACGCCACGGCGGTCTGGTGGCTCAACGGAGCGCCCCAGCCCACCCTGGCCCCGACCCCGGGTCTGGCCCGGCTCGCGGCCGGGACCGACGAGGTCCACCTCTGGCCGATCGGCAACGACTTCGGCGTGCCCGTGCTGGCCGCGGCCGTCCGGTCGCCCGAAGGCTGGCTGACCGTGGGCACCGCGATGCGGGCCGACCCCGAGCAGGCCGCGCGGAAGGCCTTGGCCGAGGCCTACACGCTGCAGATCACGTGCCGGACCTTGGACGACCGCGAGGCCGTCTCGGCGATGATCGAAGGGTACGGCGGCCACAGCCCGCTGCACCCGTGGCGGGCCGGCCGGGACTACGCCGACCAGTACCGCGACGACTCCGCCGACATGGTCGAACTGCTGTGCCACCAGCAGTTGCACCTCGACCGGCGCGTGGGTGACGCCGCGCTGGCGTGGGCCGCGGGCGGGCCGGCCGGTGACTGGGCGGCGATCCCGCGTCCGGCCGACGACTCCCTCGCGGCGTTGCACGCGTGCGTCGCGGCGGCCGGGCACGAAGTCCTCTACGTCGACCTGACCACGCCGGAGGCGGCCGACGAGGGAGTCACGGTCGTCCAGGTCCTCGTGCCGGGCACAGTCGGCACCGCGCCGGCCGCGTACCCGCCGCTCGGGGCGCGCCGCGTCCAGGACCTCGGGGCCCGGCTCGGCTGGTACCCGGAGCCGCTCGGCGAGGAGGAGCTGAACCGGCGTCCGATGCCGCACGGCTGAGGCTCAGCGGACGGCCGCCGCGTCGTCTTCGCGACGGCGTGACCGCCGGGCGGCGACCGCGGCGGGCAGGATCAGCGCGGCGACGACCGCGACGAACACGAAGGCCACCCCGAAGTCCGTCACCTGGGCGATCCCGCCGACGATCGGCGGGCCGCCGAGGAAACCGGTGTAGGCGATGGCCGTGACGAAGCCGATCTCGCGTTCGCCGCCGGTGCCGTCACCGCGCTTGCCCGCGTCGCCGGCGAGGCCGAGGGCGAGCGGGAAGGACGCGGCGAGCCCGGCGCCGGCGAGCGCGAACCCGGCGTACCCGGCGGCGGCCACCGGGATCGCGGCCGCGGCGAGCAGCCCGGTCGCGGCCAGCGCCGACCCCGCGGCCAGGCACCGGGTCGGGCCGAAGCGGCGCTGCGCCCACGAACCCGCGAGCCGGGTGAGGGTCATGACCAGCTGGAACCCGGCGAACGCCAGCGCGGCCGCGCCCGGGCCGACGCCGCGCTCCGCCGTCATCAGCAGCGCGGACCAGTCCGAGGACGCGCCCTCGGCGATGGCCGAGCACAACGCGACCGCGGCCAGCAGCCACAGCACCGGACGGCGGATCGGCGCCCGGCGCGGCGCGGGTGCTTCCGTGTGCTCGGGACGGCTGCCGGGAACCGCGCGGAGCACGGTCAGCAGCACCGCGACGGCGACGACGGCGGCCACGGTCAGGTGGCGTCCCGGTGGCCAGTCGTGGCCGGCGGCGAGGCCCGCGGCCAGCGAGCCGGCGAGCGCGCCGACGCTGAAACCCGCGTGGAACTCCGGCATGATCGGGCGGCGGATCCGGCGTTCGACGGCCACCGCGGCGACGTTCATCGCGACGTCGAGCATCCCGACGCTCACGCCGATCGCGAACAGCGCGCCGGCCAGCAGCGGCACCGTCGGCGCGAAGCCGATCAGGACCAGCGAAGCGGCGGCGAGCACGGTGCTCCCGGCGACGACCGCGCGGGCACCGGCCCGTTCGATGATCCGGCCGGACACCGACGCGGCGGCGAGCAGCCCGGCGCTGGCACCCAGCAGGGCCAGGCCGAAGACGCCGGGGGCGGCGTGCACCCGCGCCGCCAGCGCGGGCGTGCGCGACGCCCAGGAGCCCAGCGCGAGGCCGTTGACCGCGAAGACGACGAACACCGCGATCCGGTCTCTTCCCATGGATCCAGCGTGGCCGAAGTGCTTCGGAAGGTCCATGGCCGATTAGCACCTCCTTCGCCCTTCCACAAGGCCGTTCGCGGATCTGTGGACAACCGGGTCCCGCCCGGCGACCTGTCCACAGATTCGAAATCGCGGGCTGACAAATCTTCCGCCGCCCGTCAATCTGGAATCACCAGTTCACCGCGGCCCGCGAAGCCGCGATTCCAGAGGGGAAATCCACGATGTCTTCACGCCGTCTCCGCGCCCGCCTTCCGCACTTGCTGATCCTGGCCGCACTGGGTCTGCTGACCAGCGTCGGCACAGCTCAGGCCGCTCCCGCCCAGGACGAACCGGGGTGCCAGAAGGGTGAATTCTGCCTGTGGCCGACCGGCGACTACGGCGGCGAGGTCCAGCGGTTCGACCTGCGCACCGCGAATCCCGGGGAATGCATTCCCCTGCCCGGGGGATTCGCCGGATCGTCATTCGCGAATCTGCTGACGCGCGACGTCACGGTGTACCAGAGCGAGGAATGCTCGACCGAGGGAGATTTCGTCACCTACCCGGGTGGCGGCACTTTCGTCCCGGACGCGCCGTTCCTGGTCCGCGGGATCCAGATCTGGGAGTGACCACCTGACCCGGGCCCGCACCGCCGCCTGCTCCCGAGGGGGAGAGCCGGCTCGCGGCGGCGGCCGGACCCGACCGGGGCCGCTCCCCCGAAAGCGGCCCCACCCCGTGGGCGCGCCTCAGCGGCGGGGCGCGCCCACGGGCCCCCACGCCTCCCCCGGTGGCCGGCGGGCCCGGCTTCAGGCACACCGCCGGTCCTTCCCCGGCCGGCGGCGTGCCTGATCCCCGTGGCTCGCGACCGGTTTGTGCCGCCACAGGAGGTCCGTGCGCGGCCGAACGAGCCTTCGAGAGGAGTGGGAGCGAACTTCGGGCCGCGGGGGCGGTCACGGGCTTCTCAGCCCGCCGACGGGCTGACCAGGGCAAACGGGGAGGAGGCAGTGGAGCACCGTGCCGTCCACTGCACCGGGCAAGCAGCGGCGTGCGGACGCTCGCGGCGCTGCCTGCCCGGCCGCGGGACGTGCGCGCGAGCACGGTCTGGCTGGACAGCAAGAGCCTTCTGATCGTCAGGTTACAGGTTCGCGGCGCGGCAGGAAGCCCGCTTCGTCACCCTCAGCACTCCACTCGACACAGGAAGGGGTCCACACCACGCGTCACCCGCACGAGTCACCCGCGGCCGGACGCCGGTCGTGACGGCTCACCGGCCGAACTTCCGAATTCCGTCGAACGAGACCTGAAACGATTCGCCGGTGTCGAACGATCGAGAGGATGGCGACGACTAAGCTGCCGGTGCCGGGTTACCGGCAGCAGCCGTCGGCGCGGGCCCTCGTAGCTCAGCTGGATAGAGCAAGAGCCTTCTAATCTCTAGGTCGCAGGTTCGAGTCCTGCCGGGGGCGCCACCAGGGAAGACGTCGTGCGCGGCAGCGCACGACGCACCCTGGCCTTCCATCGCCTGAGGCCCTTCTCCCGCACCGCCGGCGTACCCCCACTGTGGACGGTCACCGTCCGTGTTCTCCGCGCGAAGAGCCCGGAAGTCGCACCGCGTGAGCGGCCAGGTGGCCCAACGGTCCCGACCGAGCCCATCCCGAGACAACCTTGTTACCTGAGCGGCGAGTGTGCTGTTCCGCACCCGAATCGTCACGCCCAGCGATGACACCCCGGGTACGCCCGACGCCGGACACGACAACCCGATCGAGTGAAGCGACCTCGACCGAACGAAGGAGGCGAAACACCACCGTGGCCCACGAAGAACCGGGCGGACGACACCGGCGCCGCCGGGCCAACCGCGTGACGCGCAACGCCCTGGACGAAGCCCGGCGAGCCGGCCTGGTCCGGCGGCACCTGACCAAGCTCCGGTACCTAGCCGAGCGCGCCGCCCGCGCACCGACGCCCGAAGGGACGGCCACCGAGGGCCCGCCCTCCACATCGGACGCCGCCTGACCACCCCACGCACACGGCCGATGCGACGCCGGGCGCGGCCGTGACTCCGGCGATCCGATGTGTACTCCGGCGGCCGACCGGTCGGCGGCCGACCGGACCTCCGGCGCGGTCCGGACCACCAGCCGGACCTCCAGCGGTCACCCCGATCACGCTCGGAACGAGCCGCCCAGCGCGGTCCGCACCACCAGCCAGGCCGAACCGGCCACGAACGCACGAAACTCGACCGCCGCCCGGTCGGCGGACGAGCAGACCTCCGGCGAGCACGCTCGGAACGAGCCGACCGGTGCGGTCCGGACCACCAGCCGGACATCCAGCGGTCACGAACCCACGAAAGGCGACCTCCGACCGGCACTCGCCAGTCGGAAGCCGCCTCTCGCAAGCGGTCTGAGCTACGCCGTCGTGACCGGCTGGTCGCCCTTCAGGTGCACCGGGAGGGCTCGGTGGCCGTTCATGATGAACGTCGAGAGGGGCTGGAGGTCGGCCGGGTCGACCGCCAGGGCCAGGTTCGGGTACCGCTCGAACAGGGTGGACAGGCCGACCGTCGCCACCAGGCGGGCGATGCCGGCGCCGAGGCAGAAGTGCGGGCCGTGGCCGAACGACAGGTGTTCCTTGTCCGCTCGGGTGATGTCGAACTCGCAGGCCGATTCGCCGTGGACGGCCGGGTCGCGGCCGATGGCGGCGTAGTTGACCAGGATCGCGTCGCCCTTGGGGATCGTCACGCCTTCGCCGAGGTCGAGGTCCTCCATCGCGTAGCGCAGCGGGAGGGAGGCGAGCGGGGACTCGACTCGGAGGGTCTCGTCGATGACGTCGGCCCAGGTGGCGTCGCCGGACTTGACGAGGGCCAGCTGGTCGGGGTGGGTGAGCAGGGCCGTGATCGCGTTGTCGAAGAAGTTGATCGTCGTCTCGGAGCCGGCGCCGAGGATCGCGAAGATCGTGTCGGCCAGCTCCTGCTCGGACAGGCGTGAACCGTCCTCGTCGCGGGCGGCGATCAGGTCGCTGGTGATGTCCTCGCCCGGGTTGGCGCGCTTGGTCGCGATCAGCTCGGCCATGGAACCGCGCCAGCCGGCGAGGGTGGCCTGGGCCTGCTCGGGGGTCACCGTGGTGTCCACCATCATGTCGATCACCTTGGCGGTGGCCGCGCGGGCCTGCTCGTCCATCCCGATCAGCTCGGCGACCAGCATCGCCGGCAGCGGGTAGGCGAAGCGCTCGCGGAGGTCGACCACCTCGTCCGGGCCGGCGGCGGCGAGGGCGTCGAGCAGCATGTCGGTCAGCGCCACGATCCGCGGGCGGATGGCCTCGGTTCGCTTGGGGGTGAAGGCCTTTCCGACGAGGCGGCGCAGCCGGACCTGGTCCTTGCCGGTGGCGGTGACCATGTTGTCCATCGCGACCCAGCTGATCATCTCCCAGTCGGGCGGGATCTCGCCGTTGATGAACTTCGGCCAGTAGTTGCGCGCGTTCTTGGTGACGCGCGGGTCGGCGAGCAGCTTCTTGATCACCTCGGCGCGGGTGACCGACCAGGCGACGACCCCGCCGGGCAGCTCGACCTGGGTCGCGGGGCCCAGCGCACGCAGGCGGGCGGCCTCCCCGTGGATGTCACGCCCCGTGGTGTCGAGGACCGGGCAACGGCTTTCCATGGGCTCGCCTTTCGAAGACGGGAGAGAACGGGAAAAGGAACGGAGGTCTCCGATGAGCAGGTCGGGCTGCTCGAGCGCGGCGAAGTGGCCGCCGCGGTCGAACTCCGTCCAGCGCCTGAGCGTCGGCAGGTCGCGCTCGGCGAAGCTGCGGATCGGCCGGACGAGGTCCTTCGGGAAGACCGCGACCGCGATCGGGACGGTGGGCGCCGGCGGGTTTTGGCCGGCGGCGAGAGCTCGCGCCGCGGCGCCCTCGTAGAAGAAGTCCGCGGACGTCGCCGCCGTCGCGGTCAGCCAGTGGATCGAGACCGCGTCGAGGATCTTGTCGCGGCTGATCGCGTCCTCGGGCACCGTTTCGCAGTCGGTCCACTCCTTGAACCGCTCCACCATCCACGCCAGCTGGCCGACCGGCGAGTCGGTGAGCGCGTAGCCCGGCGTCCGCGGCCGGGTCTCCATGAGCCGCACGTAAGGAGACGGGTCCTGGACGAAGCGGCCGAACGAGGCGAGGCGTTCCTGGTCGTCCTCGCTGAGCGCGGCCAGCTCGGCCGGGTCGTCGCCCGGGACGGTGATCAGCATGCTGACGTGCGCGCCCGCGCAGTTGCGCGGGTCGACCGTCGCCACGGCCTGGGAGATCACCGAACCGATGCCGCCGCCCTGGGCGAGGTAGCCGCGGTAGCCGAGGCGGTGCATCAGCTCGGCCCACGCGGCGGCGATGCGCGACACGTCCCAGCCGGTCGAGTCCAACGGGGAGGAGAACCCGAAGCCGGGCAGCGCGGGGATCACCAGGTGGAAGGCGTCGGCGGGGTCGGCGCCGTGCGCGCGGGGGTCGGTCAGCGGGCCGATCAGGTCGAGGTACTCCGCGACGGAGCTCGGCCAGCCGTGGGTGAGCAGCAGCGGGCGGGCACCGGGCTCCGGCGAGCGCACGTGCAGGAAGTGGACGGGTGCGCCGTCGATCTCGGTGACGAACTGCGGGTGGCTGTTGAGCGCCGCTTCGGTGGCGCGCCAGTCGTAGGAGTCGCGCCAGTGCTCGGCGAGCTCCTTCAGGTAGGCGAGCGGGACGCCTCGGTCCCACCCGGTGTCCGGCGGTTCCGCCGGCCAGCGGGTGTTGTCCAGCCGCGCTCGGAGATCGTCGATGGCTGCCTGCGGGATTTCGACTCGGTACGGCTGCATGCTCGCCTCAAATCGGTGCAATCACGGCTGATGCGGAATCGGCCGGAATGGGGATCCCGAGGTCCGACCCGCACTCATCCTCGCGCTGCGCCGAATGGCGGCGCACCTCCCACGTTGCCCGGTCTCCGGTGCGACGGGAGGCCGGGCTGTCGCAGGTGGACCCGCGATTCCCGGGTCAGGCAGTACCGTCGCCCGCGGGTCGCGCGATTCACGTCTCTTGAATTGCCGAATCGCGGAAGGAATCTTCGCAATGCGGAAGGTTGCCCGCCACGGCACGCCTGCGAAGGTGGTTCGAAGAGACTCTCGAATCCCGAATGGAAGGTGAGCGGCTGATGGCTGTTACCTCGATCCAGGACGTGCGGGACGTGCTGGCCGCCTACCCCGAAATCGCGGACTTCGCGGTCCTGGCGCACGTCCAGGAACCCGTCGGCGAGGTCCTGGTGGCCTACGTCGTGCCCGGTGGCCCTGGTTTCGACCTGGCCGCGCTGCACACGTACCTCCGGGAAAACCTGCCCGGCAGCGCGGTGCCGGCCACCATCGTGGTCGTCGACGCCATCCCGGCGGACTCCTCGGGAACCCCGGAGCCGCAAGCACTCCCCGCGCCCGACCTGCGTGGCCTGCTGCCCTACCGGTCGCCCGACACCCCCCGCCAGGAAGCGCTGTGCACGATCTTCGCCGAAGTGCTCGCCAAGACCCGGTGCGGTGTCGACGACGACTTCTTCATCATGGGGGGCGAGTCGATCGACGCCATGCTGATCGCGAGCCGCGTGGGGCCGGCGTTCGGCCTGGAGATCTCCATGAACGAGCTCTTCGACGCGCCCACGGTCGCGGAGCTCGACCAGCTCCTGGACCAGCTGAGCAGCACCGAGGCGTGACGATGATCAAGGTCGCCACCAGGATGCGGGGCCTGCAGCAGTCCACCCTCGGGGCCATGACGGTGCGCTGCCGGGAGCTCGGCGCCCTCAACCTCGCGCAGGGGCTCAGCCAGGTGCCGCCGCCCGCTTCGCTGCTGGCGGAGGGCGCACGGGACTTCGCGGCCGTCGGGCATTCCTACACCCAGCCCGAAGGCCTCGCCGTCTTCCGGGAAGCCGTCGCCGGCAAGGTGAAACGGTCCAGTGGGCTCAGCGTCGAGCCCACGACCCAGGTGCTGGCCACGGTCGGCGCGACGGGCGCGCTCATGGCGACGCTCACGGCGTTGCTCGACCCGGGCGACGGCATCGTCGTGTTCGAACCGTTCTACGGCTATTACCTGTCCTCGGCCAAGGTACTCGGCCTGTCCCCGCAGCCGGTCCGGCTGACCGGGCCCGACTTCCGGATCACCGAGGACACACTGCGGGCGGCGATCACCGGCCGCACGCGGGCGATGATCATCTGCACGCCGAACAACCCGAGCGGGCGCCGGCTCACGGCGCCGGAGCTCAAGATCATCGCGGCCGTCGCGGAAGAGCACGACCTGCTCGTCATCAGCGACGAGGTCTACGAAGACATCTTCTTCGACCCGGACCCGCACCTGGCCGCCGCGACGGTCGGGAACCTCGCCGAGCGGACGGTGACGTTGTCGTCCCTGGGGAAGTCGTTCAGCATTCCCGGCTGGCGGCTGGGTTACGTCTGCGGCCCGGAACAGCTGATCGGCGCGATCCGGGTCGCGGCCGACTCCCTCGTCGTCTGCGCACCGGCTCCGCTGCAGGAGCTCGGCGCGCGGGCGCTGAACCTGGGCGACGACTACTACCACGACCTCCGCGCGATGTACGACCGGAAGCGGCGCACCCTGGCGGAGGGCTTCGCCGCCGCCGGGTTGCCGCCCAACGAACCGGAAGGCGCCTACTACCTGTTCGTCGACTGCTCGCCGCTGGGCGTGACGACCGGGGTGGAAGCGGCCGAGATCCTGCTGGAGAACTGTCTCGTCGGGACGATCCCCGGCGAGGCGTTCTACCTGGACTCGCCGGACCGGCCGTACGTGCGCGCCTGCTTCTCCCTTCCGGACGACGTGCTGGCCGACGCGGTCGGCAGATTGGCGAACGGGCTTACCCATGGTTGAGAACGTGAACGGCCGCGCGGTGCTGGTCACCGGGGCGGCACGCGGCATCGGCTGGGCCATCGCGCAACGGTTCGCCGCGGCCGGCGACCGGGTGGCGATCCTGGACCGGGTGCCGGAGGAGGACGCCGGGAAGCTGGTGGCCGGGCTCGAGGGCGACGGGCACGTCGTCGTCGAAGCCGACCTGCTGGACGGCGAAGCCGTGCTGGCGGCGGTGGACTCGGCGGCCGGGCAGCTCGGCGGTCTGGACGTCCTGGTGAACAACGCCGGCATCTTCACCGCGCACCCCATCACGGAGGTGGGCTACGCGGCCTGGCAGGAGTACTGGCGCACCACGCTGGGCGTCAACCTGATCGGCGCGGCCAACGTGACCTGGTGCGCGGTCCGGCACCTGAAGGAGCACGGCGGGCGGATCGTCAACGTCACGTCGCGGGGCGCGTTCCGCGGTGAGCCGGACGTGCCGGCCTACGGGGCCAGCAAGGCGGGCCTGAACTCCTTGACCCAGTCGCTGGCACTGGCCCTCGCGCCGCACCGGATCTCGGTTTCGGCCGTGGCACCCGGGTTCGTCGAGACGGACATGACCACCGAGTACCTGAAGCCGCCGGGCGGCGACGAGATCCGGGCGCAGAGCCCGTTCGGCCGGGTCGCCCGGCCGGCGGAGATCGCCGCGGGCGTGTTCTACCTGGCCTCCGCCGAGGCCCAGTGGGCCAGCGGCACGATCCTCGACCTGAACGGCGCTTCGTACCTGCGTTAGGGCGCAAAGCGAACGGGCCGCCCGGCGACTCCGGTCGCCGGGCGGCCCGCTGCCGTACGGGGTTACCGGTCCGCGGCCTTGCCCGCTTCGATCTCGATGGCGGTGACCGCGAGCAGCTGACCCGTGGTGGAGTCGCGCAGCGCCATGTCGGCGATCTCGGTCTCCGGCCGGGTCGTGTTGCGCCAGTTGCGCACCGTGATCGTGAAGACCGCGCCGGGGTCCGCGTTGCCGAAGTAGCCGACCTTCTGGTCGATCACCCGGCGGCGCAGGAACTGCTCGTCACTCCGGCCGAGAGAGCGCCACAGGCGCAGCAGCGCGGTGTCGAAGATGGAGAAGTAGGACGCGAAGTAGACCAGCCCCGCGCCGTTGATGTCCCGCGTGACGTCCAATGTGTACTCGAAGGTCAGCTCGGGGCCGGCCACGACGAACCCCGTCGGGTCGGGCGCGCAGAAGCCGCCCGCCTCGCGGGCCCGGCCGACGAGCGTGCGCGGCGAGTACTGGTTCGGCAGGCGCGGCAGGTCGGCGAAAGCGAAGTCGGGGGGCGAGGTCCGGGCGAGGCCCCGGTTGCTGTCCGGGCGGCTGCGCGCGATCCACCGGTTGAAGTTCTCGACGTACATGCAGTCCGGGTGCGGGTCCTCGTACACCTCCGCCGGATCCAGGGGCGTGTCCGGCAGGTCGAGGTCGGCGGGCGCGAGCCGGTGCAGCGTGAGCACCGACTGGCTGCCGAACTGGAACACCCGCGAGCTCACCCCGAGCTCGTCCCCGAACGTGAGGCCGTGCGGGTGGATCGTCTTCCCGCCGCGCACCCGGTAGTAGTAGAAGGACAGGTAGGCGGGCTGTCCCTCCGCCGTGCGCGCCGCGTGCACGTTGGTGCGGCAGGCCGCGGCCACCGCCTCCCAGGTCCAGTCCCCGATCCGGCCGAAGACGAGCGACCCGCCGCTGCACATCCCCGGGGAGACGACCACCCGCCGGGACAGGGAGCTTTCGTCCGGCCTGCGCACGGACTCCGTCGTGCTGTCCACTGTCATCAGTTCACCACCGTTGTCAGGCCGCCGCGGCGGGATCGACCGGCTCGGCGAGACGGCGTTGCTCCATCAGCCGGGCGACATCGCCGACCGTCGCGAGCTCCAGCAGCTCGTAGTCCTGGATCTCGATGCCGAGCCTGCTGTTCAGCACGACCGAAAGCTCCACCGCGGTCAGGGAGTCCAGCCCCACCTCGGCGCAGCCCGCCGTCGGTGAGATGTCCTCCGTCCGCAGGAACAGGTCGTCCACCAGGATGCGTTTGAGCACCTCATACATGGCTTGCCCTCCTGTCGGTGGTTCCCGTGCCGGATTCGCGCAGGGCCAGCGCCACGTCCACGATGAGGTCCTCCTGGCCGGCCACCGCCTGGCGGCGGCCGAGCTCGAAGAAGACGTCACGCGGGTCGACGCCCTCGCGCGCGGAGATGTCGAGCACCCGGGCCTTGAACCCGGAGAACACCCCGGCCAGGCCGCTGACGATGGAGATGGAGTCGACCTTGGGCGGCGCGGGCATCAGCTCGCGTTCGGCGATGTCCGCCGCGTCCAGGAGCCGGTACAGGTCGATGCCGGTGCGGTAGCCGACGCGTTCGAGCACCGGCACCAGCACCTCGAGCTGGGTGTTGCCGGCCCCGGCGCCGAAACCCCGGGCGCAGGCGTCCAAAATGGACGCTCCGGCGTCGGCGGCCGCGATCGAGTTCGCGACGGCCATGCCGAGGTTGTTGTGCCCGTGGAACATCACCGGCACGTCGACCGCGGCGCACATGGCCGTGATCCGCTCGGTGACGTCGGCCGGCAGGTAGTGGCCGGCGGAGTCCATGATGCCCACCCCGGTGGCCCCGAACTCCACCAGGTGCGCGCAGTGCTCGGCGAGCTGCGCGGCGCTCGCCATGTGGCTCATCAGGAGCACGGCGTGCGCCTCGACCCCCCGGTCGCGCAGGAAGCCGAGGTGCCGTTCGGCCAGGCTGGACTCGGTGCAGTGGGTGCCGATGCGCACCAGGTCGACCCCGTGGGCGACGGCCTTCTCGAGGTCGGCGATCGAACCCCAGCCGGGCAGCATGAAGACGCCGAGCTTGCTGGTCGTCAGGCAGTCCCGGGTGATCGACAGCATCTCGTCGTCGCTGAGCCGGGCCCGGCCGACCTGGAGCGAGGAGGCGCCCAGCCCGTTGCCGTGCCCGACCTCGACCACCGGGATGCCCGCGGCGTCCGCGGCCAGCGCGTAGGCACGCAGCTGGTCCGCGCCGAGGCTGTGCCGGACGGCGTGGTGGCCGTCGCGCAGGCTCGGGTCGTGGATCAGGATCGGCTTGCCGTCCGCGACGTCCGCGGTCGTTGCCTCGGTCATGAGTTCACCACGCCTGCCATCCGGAGCCGGTCCGCCGCGTAGCTCTCCGCGACCAGGAGCGCGGCGGAATTGATGATGTCGAGGTTGCCGGCGTACCGGGGGATGCGGTCCCCGTGCGAGGTGACCTCGACGGCGACGAACGCCTTGTCGCCCTCGGCCGTGCACGCCTTCACCTCGTAACCCCGGGCGAAGGACCGGACTTCGGCCGCGGCGCGATCGACCGCCGAGCGCACCGTTTCGAGGGTGAGGTCCTCGCCCAGCAAGGACATGGCGACGCGGAAGGTCGCCGGCGGCCGCGCCGGGCTGACGTTGAGGATCGCCTTGACGTCCTGGACGCCGGTGAAGGTGCGGACCGCTTCCGCCGTGGTGTCGATGTACTCGTCGAGGTTCATCCGCGTGCCGCGGCCGATGCTCAGGCTGGCGGCGGTCGTCACCACCTCGATGTAGTCGACCGCGCAGGCCCGCGTGATCGCGTGCAGGATCGGCACCGACGCCTGCCCGCCGCAGCTCACCATGCTGACGTCGCGGTGCGCCGCGATGTCCGCCCGGTTGACGGTCGGGAAGATCATCGGCCCGTTCCGGCTGGGCGTCAGGTCGATGAGCATCGTGCCGAGGGGCGAGAGCTTCTCCACGTGCTCGAGGTGAGCGGAAGCGTTGGTGGCGTCGAACACCACGTCGAACGGGCGTCCGGCGTCCACAAGGGACTGGACGCCGCCGGCCGCCACCGGCACACCGAGCTTGGCCGCCTGCCGCAGTCCCGAGGTGGCTTCGTCCCGGCCCGCGACGAGCTCCAGGTCGAGGTGGTCGGAACGGATGACCTTGGTCATCAGGTCGATGCCGATGAGGCCGGCGCCGAGCACCGCCACGGACAGCCGGCCTGCCGCTGTCCGCGAGCCGTTGTCGGTCATTCGTCACTCCTGACGCGAGACACCTGGTTGCGGGCCGGGCTTCGGCGTCGCATCGGCGACGTGGGAAGAGCACCCGACCGGCAACCATGGTCGCAGCCGGCGACGGCGGGCGACGTCTTCGAAGCTGCGAAACGGGTACGCACGGTGCGCAACAACGAAGGTGCCGCGCTCCCGCACCGTGAGCATGCTGAAAAAGAAATGCGACGACCGATCCGACGTCGACCGGTAGATGATGGAGCTGCACCGTGGATCAGTATCCGCTGAGTTCTAAGCAACAAGACCCGGCCGGCGAAGCGCGCTCACCTCGGCACGTCGTCGCACTCGCTCTCCGCATCAAGGGAGAGCTGCGCGTCGACGCCCTCCAGGGCGCGCTCGACGAGGTGGTGCGGCGGCAGGAAGCCCTGCGCACGCGGCTCAGCTACGACGAGCACGACGGCGCCGTCGGGTTCCAGGAAGTGCTGCCGCCGCAGCCGGTTCCGCTCACGGTGCACGAAACTCCGCTGCCCGCCGGCCCGGCTCGCGAAGAAAGGGCTTTCGAGGTGCACCGGGCGTTGCACCACGCGGAGCTCTCCTTCACCTTCACGCCGTCCTTGCGCACCGAGCTGTACCGCTTCGACGACGAGGACGCGGTGCTGACCCTGGTGACCCACCACCTCTTCAGCGACGGCTGGTCGTCCGACGTGCTCCGCCGCGAAATCGCGGCGTGCTACCGGGCCCAGGTGACCGGGGTCCCGCACACGCTGCCGGACCCGACCCCGTACCGCGAGTTCGCCGCCTGGCAGCAGGAGTACCTCGGCAGCGAAAAGGCGGCGGAGGACCGCCGGTTCTGGGGGCGCACGCTGGCCGGCGCCGAACTGTTCACGATGCCCGCCGACCGGCCGCACGGTCCCGAGACCCAGGCGCCGCGCAACGAGGTGCAGACCTTCTCGCTCGATCCCGCCGAGTTCGCCGAGGTCACCGCGGGCGCGGCCCGGCTCCGGTGCACCGCCTGGCACGTCTTCCTCGCGGCCTTCATGGTTCTCGCGGAAAGGGTCACCGGCCGGACCGACCTGACCCTGCTCACCATCAACAACGGGCGGCAGGCCGAGGAGTTCTATCACACCATCGGTTTCTTCACCGACCTCGTTCCCCTCCGGCTCGAATTCGGGGAATGCGCGAGTTTCCGCGACCTCATGCTCCTCGCGCGCCGGGCGGGTGCGGACACCCAGCGGCACCGGATGCCGTTCGGCTCGACCCTCGAGATCGCCCCGGACCTGATGAAGAGCGCTCTCGATCCGCTCGCGCTGGTGCCGGGCTTCAACTACGTGCGCTCACCGAAGGCGCGGGAGCACGCCGAGTTCACCACCAGCGTCGAACCGGTCGTGCCGCCGGAAGAGGTGTCGGTCTCCCACCACCGCGGCGCGCTCATCTGGACCTTCCTGGTCCTTCCCTCCGGCGGGTTCCGGTGTGTCATGGAGTACGAGCCCGACGCGGTCGACGCGGCCACGATCCGGCGCTGGGGCACCGAGTTCGTCGAGCTGGTCCAGGCCATCCCCGGCGCACCGGACCAGCACCGGAAAGACCGCTAGGAAACCCCGGCACCGAGTTCGTGGAGGTCGCTCATGCCGACAGACATCGACGTATGGCTCCAGGCGAGCCCGAACAACACGCTTCCCGAGTTCGGCGACCCGGTGGTGCTCGCGGCCGAGTCGTTCAACCGCGCCCACCCGGGGTACCGGGTCCGCATCCACCGCTTCGAGGCCCACCTGCTGCCCGGGAAGGTGGCCGAGGCGGTCGAGCGGGGAAACCCGCCGGACATCGCGGAGTACATGTACTCGTCGATGCAGACGGCGCTGGACACGCGAGCCGGCAACGGTGATCCGTTGTTCGTGCCGGTCGAGCGCGCGATCGACGGCCGGGCCAAGATCCTCGGGGAACCGGTCGTCATCGAGGACCTCGTGCCCGCCGTGCGCGACTACTACACCCTCGGTGGCGAGCTGGTCGCCGTCCCGAGCTTCGTGTCGACCAACATCCTGTTCGCGAACCGGACCATGCTGTCCGCCGCCGGGATCGAGCGGCTGCCGGTGACCTGGCAGGACCTCACGGACGCGTGCGCCGCCGTCGCCGAGCTGCCGGACGGCCCCGGGCACGGGGCCAGCTGGCCGAACTACGGCTGGGTGTTCCACCAGGAGCTCGCCGGGCAACGGGGGTTGCTCGTCAACAACGGCAACGGCCGGTCCGGCCGCGCCACCCGTGTCTTCCTCGACTCCCCCGAGCTGCTCGCCTACGCGCGCTGGTGGAAGCGGATGCTCGACGACGGCCACTACCTCCCCACCGAGGAGCTCCACTACTTCACCACGATGCAAGCGTTCGAGCGCCAGGAGATCGCGTTCGTGGTTTCGTCGTCGGCCATCGGCGGGATGATCAAGGAGATGGCCGCCGGGGCGGGCTTCGAGCTCACCGCGGGCCAGCTGCCGCGCCCCGTCGCGGACTGTTCGCCCGGTGGCCCCGTCGCCGGCGAGGCGCTCTTCCTCACCCGGGGCCTGCCGAAGGAGAAGGAGGACGGCGCCCTCGCCTTCCTGCAGCACCAGCTCAACGAGGAGCACGCGGTGGCCCGCCTGCACTCCCCCGGGAGCCCGGTGACGTCGTTGCCGATCACCCTGGCCGCCCACCGGCGCGCGACGGCGGCCGAGTGGGCCGATCCGTTTCCCGGCTACCGGGCGGCGATCGAGCAGGTCACCACGGCGGAGCGCACCTTCGCGGCGGCGGGCCCGGTGGCCGGCAACCTCAACGGCATCAACATCGCCCTCACCGAGGCGATGGCGGACGTGCTGCTCGAGGGGGCCGAGCTCGAGCCCCGGTTCCGCGCGGCGACCGAACAGGCCCAGCGGGTGCTCGACCGGTACAACGCCGCGGCCCTGGCCGACCCGCCGAGGACCCCGGACGACCTCGAAGCGGGCTGACGAACCGCGTCTCCAGTGTTGCGGGCTTTGATTTCCCACCGGGCAGGCAAAGAGATGAGCGACGCGGACTGCCCGGGGAGAGTGGAAACCGCCGGAACCGAACCGACCACCGACGTCTTCCCACCGCGCCCCGTCTGCCAGCCGACGAAAGAGAGCAGCACGACGATGTCCCCCTTCAGCAACATGCTCGTCGACCACGTCGCGTTCTCGGTGACCGACATCCAGGCGAAAGCCGACTGGTGGGTCGCCAGCTACGGCTTCGCCGTGAGCGCGACGTCGGACGAGGACGCGCCCGCCCGGTCGATCGGGCTCACCCAGCGCCAGGTCGAGCTGGTGCTCATCGAGGCGAAGGACGCCGACCACGCCGCCGCCGGGTACGTGCGCAAGCACGGCGACGGCGTCTCGGGCATCGGCCTCGGGGTCGCCGATGCCGAAGCGGCGTTCCACGAGGCCGTCCGCCGCGGTGCCCGCCCGGTGGCCGAGCCGGCCACCGTCGACGGCGTCACGACCGCGTCGATCCTCGGCTTCGGCGACGTGGTGCACACCTTCGTCCACCGGGCGGAGGGGGTGTCGCCGCGCGCGCTGCCGGGGCTGCGGCCGGTCGAGTTCTCCGGCGACTTCGACGTCGCGCTCGGCGAGGTCGACCACTTCGCCATCTGCGTGCCCGGGGGCCACCTCGAAGAGCACATCAACTTCTACCGCGACGTGCTGGACTTCGAGATGACGTTCGCGGAGCGGATCGCGGTCGGGAAGCAGGCCATGGTCACGAAGGTGGTGGAGAGCACCTCCCGCGCGGTCACGCTGACGCTCATCGAGCCGGACGTTTCGCTCGAGCCCGGGCACATCAGCGAGTTCCTGCGCGACCACGACGGCGCGGGCGTGCAGCACATGGCCTTCGCGACGGCGGACATCCTGACGACGCTCGACGCGCTCAAGGAGCGGGGCATCGCCTTCCTCAACGCGCCGGGCAGCTACTACCAGCTGCTCGCCGAGCGGGTGGACCCGGTCCGCTACCCGATCGAAGAGCTGCGCAAGCGGAACATCCTGATCGACGAGGACCACGACGGGCAGCTCTACCAGATCTTCGCCGAAGCCGTGCACCCGCGGAACACCATCTTCTTCGAACTCATCGAGCGCCTCGGCGCGCAGGGGTTCGGCAGCGGCAACATCACCGCGCTGTACGAGGCCGTGGAACTCCAGCACCGCCAGGACCAGGAGCGCGGCCGGGCCGCCTAGAGCAACAGACCTTGACGAGGAGAATGGCATGGCAGCCCTTTCGATCCCCGCCCGGTTCGCCGAGCAGCTCGCGCGGACCCCGGACGCGACGGCGGTGACCGAGGCCGCGACCGGGGTGAAGCTGAGCTACCGCGAACTGGACGAGCGGGCCAACCAGCTCGCGCGGCACCTCATCGGCCTCGGTGTCGGGCACGAGGACCGGGTCGCGGTGCTGATGGAGCGGTCGATCGGCCTGGTGGTGGCCTTTCTCGGGATCCTCAAGGCCGGCGCGGTCTACACGCCGATCCACGAGTCGTACCCGGCCGAGCGGCAGCAGTGGGTGGTCGACCGGGCGGGGACCGGGGTGCTGCTCACCGACGAGGTGACGCGCGCGGCGGGCGTGCCGTCGGGGGTCACGGTCGTCGTGGTGGACGACCCGGCGCTCGGGCGCGAGCCGGTCGCCGACCCCGGGGTGCCGGTCCACCCCGGTCAGCTGGCCTACGTGATCCACACGTCGGGGTCCACCGGCCTGCCCAAGGGCGTCGCGGTGGTCCAGCAGGACGTCGTGCGGCTGCTGGACGATCCACAGTGGACACCCGAGCGGTACGCGCGGTTGCTGCTGCTGGCGCCGTACGCCTTCGACATCTTCATCTTCGAGGTCTGGCTGCCGTTGCTGCACGGCGGCGAAGTGGTCGTCGCGCCGCCGGGACGGGTGGAGCCCGCGAAGCTGCGCGAGCTGATCACGGCGCACGGGATCACCGGGCTGCACCTGACCGCGGGCCTGTTCCGCGTGATCGCCGAAGAAGCGCCGGAGACGTTGCGCGGGCTGCGCGAGGTGCTCACCGGCGGCGACGTGATCGCGCCGACCGCGGTCAGCCGGGTGCTCGAGGTCTGCGACGGCCTCGTGGTCCACGCGACGTACGGCGCGACCGAAGCGACGGTGCTGTCCACCAGCCTGCCGCTGACCGCCGGCACGCCGATCGGCACCACCGTGCCGCTCGGCGGACCGCTGACCGGCGTCACGATCCGGGTCCTGGACGCCCTCCTCGCGCCGGTGGCCGACGACGTGGTCGGCGAGATCTGGCTCGCCGACGGCGGTCTCGCGCGCGGCTACCTCGGCCAGCCCGGCCTGACCGCCGAGCGGTTCGTGGCCGACCCGTTCGGCGCGCCGGGGTCGCGCATGTACCGCACCGGCGACCTGGCCCGCCGGCGGGCCGACGGCGGGCTCGAGTTCCTCGGGCGCGTGGACAGCCAGCTGAAGATCCTCGGGTTCCTCGTCGAACCGGCCGAGGTGGAGGCGACGCTGGCCGGCTTCCCGGGTGTGGCCCAGGTCGTCGTCCTGGCCCGCGAGCTCGAGAACGGCGAGAAGCAGCTGGTCGGTTACGTCGTCGCGGAATCCGGCGAGATCGACCTCGCGGCGTTGCGCGCCCACACCAAGACCCGGCTGCCGGACTACATGGTGCCCACGGCGTTCGTCAAGCTGGACAAGCTCCCGCTGACCGCCAACGGCAAGCTGGACCGGGCGGCGCTGCCGGCGCCGGACTTCGACCAGGCCGCGACCTCCCGCGCCCCGGAAACGGACCTGCAGCGGGCCCTCTGCGCGCTCTTCAGCTCCGTGCTCGAGGTGCCCGAGGTCGGGATCGACGACAGCTTCTTCGAGCTCGGCGGCCAGTCGCTGCAGGCGATGCGGCTGCTCAACCGGATCCGGACCGAGCTCGGCGCCGACGTGCTGATCAACGCGCTGTTCGACGCACCGACCGTGGCCGAGCTGGCCGCGTTCGTCGACGCCCAGCAGACCGCGGCCTGAGACGAGGAGAACGCGATGACCGGATCGACCCGGCCGCTGACCGGCGACGAATACCTCGAAAGTCTCCGCGACAACCGCGAAATCTACCTCTACGGCGAACGCGTCAAGGACGTCACCGAACACCCGGCGTTCCGCAACCCGGCGCGGATGACCGCCCGGCTGTACGACGCCCTGCACGACCCGGCGCACCGGGACGTGCTGACGACCGCGACCGACGCCCCCGGCTCCGACGGCTACACGCACCGGTTCTTCACGACGCCGCACAGCGCCGACGACCTGGTCGCCGACCAGCGGGCCATCGCCGCGTGGTCGAGGCTGGGCTACGGCTGGATGGGCCGCGGCCCGGACTACAAGGCGTCGTTCCTCGGCACGCTCGGGGCGAACGCCGACTTCTACAACCCGTTCGCCGTCAACGCGCGGCGCTGGTACCGGGAGTCGCAGGAGAAGGTCCTGTACTGGAACCACGCCTTCGTGCACCCGCCGGTGGACCGGAACCGGCCGCCGGACGAGGTCGCCGACGTCTTCGTGCACGTCGAAAAGGAAACCGACAGCGGCGTGGTGGTGAGCGGAGCGAAGGTCGTCGCGACGAACTCCGCGCTCACGCACTACAACTTCATCGCCCACACCGGGCTGCCGATCAAGGACCGCAAGTTCGCCATCGTGGCCACCGTGCCGATGAGCGCGCCCGGCCAGAAGCTGATCTGCCGCCAGTCCTACGCCGCCTCGGCCGCGCTGACCGGGAGCCCGTTCGACTACCCGCTGTCCTCGCGGCTGGACGAGAACGACAGCATCCTGGTGATGGACAAGGTGCTGATCCCGTGGGAGAACATCTTCATCTACGGCGACGTCGCCAAGGTGGGCATGTTCACCGGGCACTCCGGCTTCAACGAGCGCGCCATGTTCCACGGGTGCACGCGGCTCGCGGTGAAACTCGAGTTCATCGCCGGGCTGCTGGCCAAGGCGCTGGACATCACCGGGGTCTCCGACTTCCGCGGGGTGCAGACGCGGCTGGGCGAGGTGCTCGCCTGGCGCAACCTGTTCTGGGGGCTGTCCGACGCGGCCGCGCGGAACCCGGTGGCGTGGCGCAACGGCGCCGTCCTGCCCAACCGGGACTACGCCATGGCCTACCGCTGGTTCTCCCAGGTCGGCTACGCCCGGATCCGGGAGATCGTGCTGCAGGACGTCGCGAGTGGACTGATCTACCTGAACTCCAGCGCGCAGGACTTCCACAACGACGACATCCGGCCGTACCTCGACAAGTACCTGCGCGGGTCGAACGGGGTCGACGCGGTCGAGCGCGTGAAGGTGATGAAGCTGCTCTGGGACACGGTCGGCACCGAGTTCGGCGGCCGGCACGAGCTCTACGAGCGCAACTACTCCGGGAACCACGAGAACACCCGGACCGAGCTGCTCCGCGGGCAGCTCGGCGACGGCCAGCTCGACGGCTACCGCGACTTCGTCGACCGTTGCCTCGCCGAGTACGACCTGGACGGCTGGCAGGCACCCGACCTCACCTCGTTCACCGACATCGGCGCGGCCGCCCGCGCCATGCTCGGCTGACCTTGTTCCGGTCTCCTCAGACAGTGATAGGACACGTGATGAGCACTACTGACGAGGTGGCGGTCCCCCCTTTTCGGCTTCCGCCGGAGCCCGGCCTGACCGAGCAAGAGGTCCTCGCCCGCGCCGAGCGGATCGCCGAGACCCTCGTCGACCGGCAGCAGGAGACCGAGGAGCGCGGGTTCTGCGCGCTGGACACGCAGGAAGCGCTGCGGAAGGCCGGCTTCTACCGGCTGCTGGTGCCGAAGCGCTACGGCGGTTACGAGTTCGGGATCGACACCCACATGCAGGTGGTGGCCCGGCTCGCCCGCGGGTGCGCGTCGACGGCGTGGATGTACACCTTCGGCGCGTCCCACGCCCACCTGGCCGCCACCCTGTTCAGCGAAGAGGCGCAGGACGAGCTGTTCGCGGGCGGCGACTTCATCTGCCCGGGCGTCGTCGCGCCGGCCGGCTTCGCGGAGCCCGCCGAAGACGGCGGCTGGATCGTGGACGGGGTGTTCCGCTACGCCTCCGGTTCGCCCTACGCCACCCACTTCGTCGGCCAGACCTTCGTCGCGGGCGAGGAGGGCGAACCGCCCACGCAGTTGATGTTCATCGTGCCGAGGAGCCAGTGGCAGCGGCTGGACGACTGGGGTTCGCAGATCGGCCTGAAGGGCAGCGGCTCGTCCAGCGTCAAGATCGAGCGGGCGCACATCCCGGCGTACTTCGCGCTGCCCGGCACGCACATGGGGCTGATTTCCGTCGTGGGGGCAACGCCGGGACTCCGGTTGCACGGCAACACCTTGTACGGCGGCAGCGTGCTGGCCCCGTTGAACTTCCAGGTCGGCGCGCTCGCCGTGGGCATGGCCAGCGCGGCGCTGGACGTCTACGGCGAGCTGACGCGGGAACGCACGATCGCGTACCCGCCGTTCGGAACGCGGGCCGACGACCCGGACTACCAGCTGCGGTACGGCGAAGCGGCGGGCCGCATCGCGGCGGCCCGCGCGGCGATGACGGACATGCTGAGGCAGTGGCACGAGACGGCCGAACTGGGCACCGCCACCCGTGAGGTCGAGCTGCGGATGTCGATCATCAGCCGCGAGGTCGTGCGGCTGGCCTGGAGCACGGTGTCGGAGATCCTGATGCCCACCGCCGGGACCAGCGCCATCCGGGCGGGTGAACGGCTCGAGCGGATCTGGCGGGACATGTCGACCCTGCACACGCACGCCGGGGTGAACATCTACCTGGCCAGCATCGCCCCCCGTGAGCTCGCACGGCTGGCGCTCGGCGTCGCGAGCTGAACCCCACCCCCGTATCGCCATGGTCAGGAGGAATCGGTGATCCACAGTTTGGTGCTGGACCAGCAAATCCAGGAATACGTGATGGACGTGTCGCTGCGCGAGGACGACATCGCGCGTGAGCTGCGGGCGGCCACCATGCGGCTGGGCCGCGCCCGCGGCATGCTGACGCCGCCGGAAGAGGCCCAGCTGCTCGCCTTCCTCGTCCGGCTGACGGGCGCCACCACCGTCGTCGAGGTCGGGACGTTCACCGGGTACGGCACGCTGGCGATGGCTCGCGCGGTCCCCGAGCACGGCCGCGTCATCACGTGCGACCTCAGCGCCGAGTGGGCCGAGGTCGGCCGGCCGTTCTGGGAGCGAGCCGGGGTCGCCGACCGCATCCGGTTCGAGATCGGGCCGGCCGTCGAGACCTTGGACGCGCTCTTGGCCGATGGCGCCGCCGGCACCGTCGACTTCGCGTTCATCGACTGCGACAAGGAAAGCTACGGCGACTACTTCGAGCGGTGCCTCGAGCTGCTCCGGCCGGGCGGCCTGCTCGTGGTGGACAACGTCCTCTGGTCGGGCAAGGTGGCGCGCCCCGGCATCAGCGACGAGGAGACGGACTCGCTCCGGGCGCTGAACGCCGCACTGCGCGACGACGACCGGATCGAGCTGAGCCTGCTGCCCGTCTTCGACGGCGTGACCCTGGCGCACAAGCGCGCCTTGCCCGCCGCGGCTTAGCCGGACCGAGTACGGCGATCGGCCCGCGTCCGGAATGGCGCGGGCCGTTCGCCGTGCCCGGATCCGCCCCGGCGGGTCCGTCCACATGGCACACAGAAAGAACGCTTCCGGCGCGCGCGAATGCGACCATCCCTGAAGCCGGCCTCCTCTACGCCGGCACTGGGGAGTAATGAAATGCTGAACAGAAGACGTATTCTCACGCTCGGCGGACTGACCGTGGGTGGAGCGGCCGCCGGATTCCTGTTGCCGAAGGGCACGCCCGCGCACGTGCAGCCACTGGCCGACGCGCACCTGGGCGGGCAGATGGCCGGGATGGACATGGCGGGCATGCACCACGCCGGGCCCCTCGCCGCCATCACCCCGCCGCCGACCATCACCCCGTTCACCACCGCGATGCCCGTGTCGCCGGTGCTGCGCCCGGTCACGCGCAGCTCGACCACGGACTTCTACCGGCTGGCGATCCAGCCGGCGAACGTGGAGATCTTTCCCGGCAAGACGACTCCGGTGTTGACGTACGGCGGTCTCTTCCCGGGCCCGACCATCCGTGCCCGCACCGGCCGCGCCGTGCAGATCGCCTACACCAACGGCCTGGGCGACCTCTCCAACGTGCACCTCCACGGCGGCCACACGCCTCAGGACAGCGACGGCTACTCGATGGACACCATCGCGCCCGGGGCGTCGCGCACCTACCGGTACCCGAACCTGCAGCAGGGCGCCACGATGTGGTACCACGACCACGCGATGGGCTTCGAGGCCGACCACCTCTACCGCGGCCTGCAAGGCTTCTACGTCCTCGAGGACGACGTCGAGACGCCGCTGCGGCTGCCCACGGGCGAGTTCGACGTGCCGATCATGCTGCGTGACGCGCAGTTCGACGAAAACGCCGCCCTGGTGAGCGACTGGCCGAACCCCCGCGACACCGTGCTGGCGAACGGGAAGGTCCAGCCGTACTTCCGGGTCGCCGCGCGCAAGTACCGGTTCCGCCTGCTGAACGCCGCGAACGAGCGGCTCCTGAAGCTGAACCTGAACGGCGCGGAGATGCTCCGGATCGGTTCGGACGGCGGCCTGCTGCCCGCCCCGGTGCCGGAGACCGAGCTCTCCCTCGCTTCGGGCGAGCGCACCGACTTCGTGGTCGACTTCGGCAAGTTCCCGGTCGGCAAGCAGCTGGTGCTGTCCGACGCGAGCGCCGGCGCCGTCCTGCGCTTCGACGTCGTGCGGCCCGCGCCGGACCCCAGCCGCGTCCCCGACGTGCTGCGCCCGCTGCCCGCCCTGCCCCCGGCGACGGTGACGCGCGACATCACCCTGAACTTCGACTTCAGCGGCACCACCCCGCTCGCCCTGATCAACGGGAAGACCTTCGACCCGAACCGGGTGGACTTCCGGATCAAGCGCGGCACCACGGAGATCTGGCGGATCCACAACGCCGACGCCGTGCCGCTCGACCACACCTTCCACATCCACCTGGTCCAGTTCCGGGTCCTCGACCGCGGTGGCGCGCCCCTGCTGCCGGTCGACGCGGGCCGCAAGGACACGGTGTTCGTCAGCGCCGGGAACACGGTCACGGTCCAGGCCACGTTCGGCGAATACCTCGGCAAGTACGTCTTCCACTGCCACTTCATCGAGCATTCGGTGCTGGGCATGATGGGCCAGATCGAGGTCGTGCCCTGATCCCGGCCCGGCACTTGTAGAGATGAGCCCGCCGAACCCGCCACGGCAGACTGGAAAGCGAGCCGCCTGCCGTGGCGTGGGCGGCCGTACCGATCCAGTTCCAGCCTGATCGTCCTAAGTGGAATGAGGTTGCCGTGTCCAATCCGTTCGAGGACGCCGACGCCCTGTACCTGGTCCTTGTCAACGATGAAGGGCAGTACAGCCTGTGGCCCGCCGGCATCGCCGTCCCGGCCGGCTGGAGCACGGCGCACGACGCGGACTCCCGCGCGAACTGCCTCGAGTACGTCGAAGCGCAGTGGACGGACATGCGGCCGAACAGTCTTGTCCGGGCCGAACGGGCGTGACCGGGATGTATCTCCAGCGGCAGCTGGGTGACCCGGGCTGGAACGACTCCGCGCGGGACGTGCCCGTGACGGTCTTGCCGGAGCTGTTCTCGGCGCAGGTGCTGCGGACGCCGGACGCGGTCGCGGTGGAGTGCGCCGGTGTCTCGTGGTCGTACGCGGAGCTGGACGCGCGGTCGAGCCGGCTCGCGCGGTACCTCGTGGAGCTCGGCATCGGGCCGGAGGGCCTGGTCGCGGTGGCACTGCCGCGGTCGCTCGGGATGGTGGCGGCGGTGCTGGCGGTGGCCAAGGCCGGTGCCGCCTACCTGCCGATCGACCCGGGCTACCCGGCGGACCGGATCGGGTTCATGCTCGACGACGCCGCCCCGGGCCTGGTGATCACCGACCGGGCGACCTCGGCGCGGCTGCCCGAGACGGCCGGCGTGGCCGTGCTCGACCTCGACGACGACGAGGTCGTCGCGGCGGCGGCCGGGCGGAGCGCCGCCGTCGTCACCGACCGGGACCGGCTCCGGCCGCTGCGGGCCGCGCACCCGGCCTACCTGATCTACACGTCCGGGTCCACCGGGCGCCCCAAGGGCGTGGTGGTCACCCACCGCGGCCTGGCGAGCCTCTCCGCGTACCTGATCTCGGCCTGCGGGATCGGGCCGGAGTCGCGGGTGGGGCAGGTGGCGTCGCTCAGCTTCGACGCGGCCGTCATGGAACTGGTGATGTCGCTGCCCGCCGGCGCGGCGCTGGTGCTGCCCGAACCGCGGCAGCTGGCCGGCGAAGTGCTGGCCGAGGCGCTGCACGAGCTGCGGGTCAGCCACGCCCTGATCGGGCCGGCGTCCCTGGCCGGGGCGTCCCCGGACCAGCTCCCCCTGTTCGAGTGCATGCTCGTCGGCGGCGAAGCGTGCCCCGGCGAGGTCGTCGCCGAGTGGTCGCCGGGCCGGCGGATGCTCAACGCCTACGGCCCGACCGAGGCGACCGTGGCCGTGACGATGAGCGGGCCGCTGTCCGGTTCGGACGCTCCGCCGATCGGGAAGCCGATCTGGAACGCCCGGGTGTACGTGCTGAACGAGCGCCTCGAAGCGGTGGCGCCGGGCGTGCCGGGCGAGCTGTACCTGGCCGGTCCGGGGCTGGCGCGCGGGTACCTGAACCAGGCCGCGCTGACCGCGCAGCGGTTCGTCGCCTGCCCCTTCGGGTCCGGGGAACGGATGTACCGGACCGGCGACCTGGCGCAGTGGCGGGAAGACGGCCAGCTGGAGTACCTGGGCCGGGTGGACCAGCAGGTCCAGGTCCGCGGGTTCCGGATCGAGCCGGGCGAGATCGAGGCCGTGCTGGCCGCGCAGCCCGGAGTGGCCCAGGCCGTCGTGATCGCCAGGGAGGACCGGCCGGGCGACCGGCGGCTGGCGGGCTACGTCGTGCCGACGCCGGGGAGCCGGGTGGACCCGGTCGCGATCCGGGCCGCCGCGGCCGCCGCCCTGCCCGTCTACATGGTGCCCGCCGCGGTGGTCGTCCTGGACGCGCTTCCGTTGACGGTCAACGGGAAGCTGGACCGCAAGGCCCTGCCGGCACCGAAGTACGCCGCCGGGACCGGGCGGGAGCCGTCCACTCCGGCCGAAGAGCTCCTGTGCGAGCTGTTCGCCGGCATCCTGGGCGTGGACCGGGTCGGGGTGGACGACAGCTTCTTCGACCTCGGCGGCCACTCGCTCCTGGTGGCCCAGCTGATCAGCCGCGTGCGGTCGGTGCTGGGCGTGGAGCTGGAGATCCGGACGGTCTTCGACCACCCGACGGTCCAGCTGCTGGCGAAGTCGCTGGACGAGGCCGGGGAGGCGTGGCCGGCGCTGGAGCCCGCCGACCGCCCCGAGCGGCTGCCGCTGTCGTTCGCGCAGCAGCGGCTGTGGTTCCTGGCGCAGCTGGAGGGGGCGAGCACGACCTACAACGTGCCGTTCGCGTGGCGGCTGCGCGGGCCGGTGGACGCGGGCGCGCTGACCGCGGCGCTGGGGGACGTGGTCGCGCGGCACGAGGCGCTGCGGACGGTGTTCCCGGTCGCGGACGGGCAGCCGTACCAGCGGGTGGTGCCGGCCGCGCAGGCGGCGCCACCGGTCACCGTGGTGCGAGCCGCGGAAGCCGACCTGCCCGAGCTGACCGCGGAAGCGGGCCGGTACGCGTTCGACCTGTCCCGTGAGCTGCCGGTGCGCGCGTCGCTGTTCGAGCTGGGCGCCGACGAGAGCGTGCTGGTGCTGCTGACGCACCACATCGCCAGCGACGGCTGGTCGCTGGGCGTGCTGCTGCGGGAACTGGGCGAGGCGTACCAGGCGCGGCTGACCGGCGACGCTCCCGAGTGGACGGACCTGCCGGTGCAGTACGCGGACTACACGCTCTGGCAGCGTGGCCTGCTGGGCGGGGACGAAGAGGGCGACAGCGTGCTGGCCGAGCAGCTGGCGTACTGGAAGTCCACTTTGGACGCCCTGCCCGAGCAGCTGGACCTGCCGTTCGACCGGTCCCGCCCGGCGCACCCCACCTTCCGCGGCGGGCACGTCGACTTCGGCGTGGACGCGGACCTGCACCGCGCGCTGGTCGAGCTGGCGCGCGAGCACCAGGTGACGGTGTTCATGGTGCTGCAGGCCGGGCTCTCGGTGCTGCTGTCCCGGTCCGGGGCCGGCACCGACATCCCGATCGGCGTGCCGGTGGCCGGCCGCGGCGGGGACGAGAGCCTCCAGCGGCTGATCGGGTTCTTCGTCAACACGCTGGTGCTGCGCACGGACCTGTCGGGCGACCCGAGCTTCGCGGAGCTGCTCCGCCGGGTCCGCGACGGCGACCTCGCCGCCTACGCGCACCAGGACGTCCCGTTCGAGCGTCTGGTGGAAGTGCTGAACCCGGCCCGCTCGGCCTCGCACCACCCGCTGTTCCAGGTGATGCTGGCGTCCGATGAGGACACCGACCGCGAGTGGAATGTCCCGGGCCTGACGGCGCAGGACCTCGCCCTGGCCGGGAGCTCGGCCAAGTTCGACCTGACGCTGACGTTCAAGTCGCGGCACGAGCCGGACGGCACGCCGGGCGGGATCGGCGTCTCGCTCGAGTACGCCGCGGACCTGTTCGACCGCGGCACCGTGCGGGCGCTGGCCGGCCGGCTGGTCGCGCTGCTGGGCCAGGTCGCCGCGAACCCCGGGCTGCGGGTCGCCGACGTCGACCTGCTGACGGCGGCCGAGCGCGAGCTGGTCGTCTCGAAGTGGAACGACACGGCGCGGGACATCCCGGCGACGGTGCTGCCGGAGCTGGTCTCGGCGCAGGCCGCGCGCACGCCGGACGCCGTCGCGGTCGCGGCCGGGGACGTCACGTGGTCGTACGCGGAGCTGGACGCTCGGTCGACCCGGCTGGCGCGGTACCTCGTCGGGCTGGGCGTCGGGCCCGAGCGGCGGGTGGCGGTGGCGCTGCCGCGGTCGCCGGAGATGGTGGCCGCGGTGCTCGCCGTCTCCAAGGCCGGCGCGGCCTACCTGCCGATCGACCCGGGCTACCCGGCCGACCGGATCGCGTACATGCTCGAGGACGCCGACCCGATCGTCCTGCTCACCAACCGGCAGGCCGGGGCCGAGCTGCCCGGCGGGAACCGGGTGGTCTTCGTCGACGACCCGGCGGTGGCCGCGGTGGTGGCGGACCTGCCCGGCGGCACGGTCACCGACGAAGAGCGGCTCGAGCCGCTGCGGGCCGGGCACCCGGCCTGGGTGATCTACACGTCCGGGTCGACCGGGCGGCCCAAGGGCGTGGTGGTCAGTCACCAGGGCGTGGCCAACCTGGCCGCGTTCGCGGTCGCGACCCTGGCTCTGACCCCGGAGTCCCGGGTGGCGCAGCTGCTTTCGCTGAGCTTCGACATGGCCCAGCTGGAGCTGCTGTCGGCGTTGACGTCCGGGGCGGCCCTCGTCCTGCCCCCGCCGGGGCAGCTGTCCGGCGACGCGCTGGCCGGCACGCTGCGCGAGCTCCGGGTCAGCCACGCGGTGGTGGCGCCGGCCGCACTGGCCGGCGCGGACCCCGCGAGCGTGCCCGGGCTGGAGTGCCTGGTCGTCGGCGGCGAGGCCCTGCCGGGCGAGGTCGTCGCCGAGTGGTCGGCCGGCCGGCGGCTGTTCAACGGCTACGGTCCGACCGAAGCGACGGTGTGCGCGACGATCGGCGGGCCGCTGTCCGGGCGCGGCACCCCGCCGATCGGCGGGCCGAACTGGAACGTGCGGACGTACGTGCTGGACGGCAGGCTGTCGCCGGTACCGCCGGGCGTCGCGGGCGAGCTCTACCTGGCCGGCCCGGGCCTGGCCCGGGGCTACCTGAACCAGGCCGGGCTGACCGCGCAGCGGTTCGTGGCCTGCCCCTTCGCGTCCGGCGAACGGATGTACCGGACCGGCGACCTCGTGCGCTGGCGCGAAGACGGCGAACTGGAGTACCTCGGCCGGGCCGACCAGCAGGTCAAGGTCCGCGGGTTCCGCATCGAGCCGGGCGAGATCGAGGCCGTGCTGGCCGGGCAGCCCGGTGTCGACCAGGCGGTCGTCGTGGTCCGGGAGGACCGGCCGGGCGACCGGCGGCTGGTGGGCTACGTGCAGCCCGAGGCCGGGTTCGCGCCCGACCCGGCGGAGCTGCGGGCCGCGGCCGCGCGGGTCCTGCCCGGGCACATGGTGCCCAACGCGGTGGTGGTGCTCGACGCGCTTCCGTTGTCGCTCAACGGGAAGCTCGACCGGAAGGCCCTGCCCGCGCCGACGTTCACCACCGGTGCCGGGCCGGCGGCGGCCACGCCACTGGAGCAGAGCCTGTGCGAGCTGTTCGCCGAAGTGCTCGGCGTGGAGCGGGTCGGGGTCGAGGACAGCTTCTTCGACCTCGGCGGGCACTCGCTGCTCGCCGCCGTCCTCGTCGCCCGCCTGGAAGAGCAGTTCGACATCACGATCAATCTCCGGGACTTCCTGGCCGATCCGTCCGTCCGCGGCGTCACCCAGAGGAGCGAAGAACGATGATGGACCTGGCCGCCGGCGGCGTCACCGTCTACTGGACCGCGCGTTCCAGCATCAGGCGCGATGTGCAGGACCACCTGCGCACGCTCCTCGATGTCGCCGGGTGGGCCGAGGAAGCCGGCTACCGCGGCGCGCTGATCTACAGCGACAACACCTCGGCCGACTCCCTGATGTCGGCCCAGGCGGCGATCGCGAACACCGAGAGCTTCGTGCCGCTCGTCGCCATCCAGCCGATCGACCTGAGCCCGTTCGCACTGGCGCGGTCGGTGTCGTCCCTGGCCCACCTGTACGGCAGGCGGATCGACATCAACTTCGTCAGCGGCGGGTTCAGCCGCGATCTCACCGTCCAGGGCGACACCGCGTCGCACGACGAACGGTACGACCGGCTCACCGAGTACGCGACGATCGTCAAGAAGCTGCTCACCGGCGGCGTGGTCAACTTCACCGGCCGGTACTACGACTTCAAGCGGGCGCGGCTCACCGCTCCGGTGCCCCACGACCTGCTCCCGACGGCGTACATCTCCGGCTCGTCGCCGGCCTGCCTGCAGGCGAGCGAGGCGCTGGGCCTCACCCAGCTGTCGTTCCCGTTGCTGCCGGACGAGCACGTCGCCCCGGACGTCCGGAAGAGCAAGTTCGGCCGGGGCATCAGCGTGGGCATCATCGCGCGCGACGACTCGGCCGAGGCGTGGCGGATCGCGCACGAGCGGTTCCCGGCCGACGCGGACGGCAAGGAGCGGATGAACCTGCTCCTCTCCGCCGCGGTGTCGTCCTGGCAGCCGCAGCTCGCCGCCGTGCCCATTCCCGACGAAGCGGCGGGACAGGCCTACTGGCTGGTCCCCTTCCGCTACCACCACACGTTCTGCCCCTACCTGGTCGGGAACCACGACGAGGTGGCGCGGGCGTTGACGACCTACCTCAACGGCGGCATCCGCACGTTCGTCCTCGACATCCCCCGAGAGCCGGAAGACCTGTGGAACGCCCGGATCGCGATCGAGCGCGCCGTCGCGGCCGCGGACGGCGCGGGGTCGGCACCACGGGTCGCCTGATCCACGGAAGTTCGCGAGCCACAGAAAGCGAGTTCACGATGAAGCTCAGTCCGGTCGCGTACGCGAGGTCGCACGTCCCCCCGCGAGGACCCCAGCGCGCCTACGTCCTGGGCTACGGCCTCGGCATGATGGCCAACGGCGTCTTCCTGCCGATCTACGTGCTCTACTGCACCCAGATCGTCGGGATTTCGACCTCGCGCACCGGGCTCGCGATCGCGATCGGCGGGTTGCTCGGCCTTCCGCTCAGCACGTTCGCCGGTGATCTCGCCGATCGCCTGGGGCCGCGCCGGGTGGTGCTGTTCGGGCTCGCCGGGCAGCTCACCGGGATGGGCTGCTACGTGTTCATCCGGGGATTCTGGTCGTTCCTGATCCTCCTCCTGTGCATGAACATCTTCGCGTTCACCTACATGGCTTCCGAGGGCGCGCTGCTGCGCCGGGTCGGCGGCGAAGACACGGTCACCTTCCGCAGCCAGGTGCAGTCGCTCGGCAACGTCGGCCTCACGGTCGGCGCGCTCATCGCCGGCGTCGGCATTTCGATCGGCACGCCCGCGGCCTACTACGGCATGTTCCTGTTCTGCGCGGCCGCGTACCTGGTGGACGTCTTCATCACGCTCAAGATCCCCGACTACAAGCCGCTGCCGAAGCCCGAAAGCACCGAGAAGGTCAAGAACGCCCGCTACATCGTGTTCCGGGACAAGCCGTTCATCGCCTACGTGCTGGTCGCCGGGGCCCTGTCGATGTCGGGTCTCGTGGACGCCCTGCTGCTCCCGGTGTGGATCGTGGCGCACACCGCGGCACCGGGCTGGACCGTCGCTCTCGTCTACGTGCTCAACACCTCGATCGCGATCCTGCTCCAGATGCGCCTGAGCCGGAACATCAAGACCATGCGGCAAGGGGGCTGGGCGCTGCGCCGGGGCGGCGTGACGCTGATCCTCGGGTTCGTGCTCATGGCGCTGATGCCGGGGAACACCGCGGCGGTGGCGACGATCCTGCTCATCGGCGGTGTCGTCCTGGTCGCCATCGCCCAGATCTGGCTGGTCTCCGGCCGGTTCGTCTTCGAGTTCCAGCTGCCGCCGGCGCACGCCCAGGGGCAGTACGACGGGTTCCTGCAGACGATCACCACGCTGAGCTTCACGGTGGCACCGCTGGTGCTGCTGGGGATCGTGGCCGACCAGGGCTTCGCCGGGTGGCTCGGGCTCGGCGTGTTCTTCCTGGTGCTCGGGCTCGTCTCCCCCGCCATGGCGGCCTGGGGAGAGCGCACGCGCGGGGCCGCGGCGATCGCGGACGAGACGCCGGCCGAGCCCGGCGAGGCGGACGGCATCATGGCGACGGCCGGAATGGATGACAGCAAATGACCATCGAACAGCAAGCCGGCGGCGACCGTCCGCTTTCGGCCAACGAGGAGTTCCTGTACGCCTTCGACCGCGGCGACGACGTCGGCGTGTTCGGGCCGAGGATGATCGTCACGGCCGGCTGGCGCGTCCACGGGCAGCTGGACCTGGCGATCGTGCAGCTCGCGCTGAACGACGTCGTCGCGCGGCACGAGGTGCTCCGCACGTCCATCATCAGGGACCCCGACGCGCCCCACGCCCGGGTCTTCCCGCCGAGCCCGGTGTCCCTCACGGTCGCCGATCTCCCGTCGGCCACGGGGGAAGGCGAGCGCGAGCGCCTGGCGCACGAGTTCCTCAACGAGGCCGACCGGACCGGCAGGCTCGCGGCCACGGAAACGCCGTTGCTGAAAGCCACCCTCGGCCGGTTCGACGACGAAGACGCGGTGCTGGTGCTGGTCGCCAACCACCTGGTCAGCGACGGCTGGTCGATGCACGTGCTCATGCGCGACTTCGCGATCTGCTACGCGAACCGTCGCGGGCTGCCGGCGCCGGAGCTGCCCGCCATGCGCCAGTACGGCGACTACGCGGTCCTCCAGCAGGAGGCCGGCACCACCGAGCGCGCGGCGACCGCGCGCGCGTACTGGCAGACGAAGCTGGCGGGCGGGCACATCCTCACCCTCCCCACCGACCGCCCCCGGCGGCTGGAGGTCCCGCCGGTCTATTCGGTGTACCGGTTCCTGCTCGACCGGGAGCTCGCCGACGCCACCGCGGCGCTGGCCAAGTCTCTGCACAGCTCGTCGTTCATGGTGCTGTACGCGTGTTTCACGCTGTTCCTGCACCGCCGGACCGGCGAGTCCGACATCGTTTCGCCGATCATCACGTCGGGGCGCACCGAGCCGGGCTACGACCACACGGTGGGGGCGCTGTTCAACTTCCTGCCGATCCGCACGGACCTGGCCGGCTGCGCGAACTTCGCCACCCTGGTGCACCGCACGCGGGCGGCGTTGCTCGAGGCGTACTCGTACGAGCGGCCGTTCACCGAGATCATCGCCCAGTCCGAACCGGAGCTGATGCGCGGGCCGACCGCGAACGTGGACAGCGTCGTCACCGGGTTCCAGATTTCCCAGTCCCCACCCCAACCGGGCGCGGACGGCATCGGCGACCTGAAGTACACGGCCTTGCGCCGCCGCTTGATCTCGTCGGTCGACACGGGCGAGATCCCGGACGGCAACCTCTGGGACCTCGACCTCGACCCGGCGGGGGACGTGGTGGGCCTGGTGAAGTTCAACAGCCTCGACTTCGACCAGTCGACGATTGTGACGATGGTCGAGGAATACCGGGAGCTGCTGCAGGCATCGCTCAAGTCCCCGGATGCACCGTTGGCCAGCTGAGATTCGGTACGAACGACTTTGCCGGACCCCGTGCGCGGGGTCCGGCAAAGTCGTTTCCGGCGTGGTTCCGTTCGGCCGTAGGGAAGTCTCCGCGCCCCGGCGCTTTTGCCTCCGCGGCTCCGGCGAACGAACCGCGGGCGCTCGAGCGCGAACCCGTTGCTTCACCCGGGTTTCCGGCTCACTCGACAGGCTGCGGAGTCGTCTCCGGACCGGCTCCTTCCGGCAGCAAGGGAGTCTCCGGCCCGACCCACTCTTCCCTCCGCGACTCCGGCGAACGAACCGCGGGGCGCCCAAGCACGGCCTGGCAAGTGCGAACCACGTTGCCTCACCAGGGTTCCCCACCCACCCGACAGACCGCCACCAGCAGCCGAACCCGGACAACAGAAAACGGCCGGCCGAGGTGGTCTCCCACCCCGGCCGGCCGTTCGCCAGCTACTACCTACCTGCCGGTCACTCGTCACCCGGCGGGGGACCCGCCATGGACACCTTGCGGGGCATCAGGGCGACGACCGGGAGGCTGAGGACCGTCAGCCCCAGCACCACGATCAGCGTGACCTCCATCGCGTGGGCCATGCCCGGCACCGCGGCCTGGAAGAAGACCGACGTCACCGCGGCCGAGCCGATCGCCGAAGCGAGCTGCTGGATCGAGCTGAACGAGCCGCTCGCGCTGCCCGCTTCCTCGGGCTTCGCGTCGCCCAGGGCGACCACCGGGATCGTCGCGAAGCTGAGGCCGATGCCGACGCCGATGACCAGGAACGCCGGGGCCAGGGCCCAGAGGCTGATGTCCGTGCCGTAGCCCTCGACGAGGGCCAGGACCCACCCGCAGCCGACGATGTCGATCGCGAGGCCGATGAAGACGAGCCGGCGGCCGAACTTGCCGACCAGGCCGAACATCATGGTGGCGAACCCGGCGCAGAAGAGGCCCGCGGTGAGCGGGATCAGGGCGAGCGAGGTGTACCGCGCGCTGACGTGCAGACCCTCCTGCAGGAACAGGGACAGCACGAAGAGCAGGCCGCTGCCGGCGGCGACCGCCACCAGGCACACGATCAAGCCGGACGTGAAACCGCGGTTCTTCAGCAGCGAAGGCATGATGAGCGGCTGGTCCGCGGTGCGCTGACGGCGGGCGAAGGCGGCGAAGAACAGCAGACCGACGACCAGCGAGACGATCGGGACGACGCCCCAGCCGTTGGTCGAACCCTCGATCAGGCCGTACAGCAGCCCGAGCATGGTCACCGCGAGCAGGCCGGACGCCACGCCGTCGACGACGGCCGAGCGGTCGGCGTCCTCGTCACGCGGCAGGATCTTGACGGCCGCGATCAGCCCGATGACGCCGAGGACGAGGTTGATCAGGAAGATCGGGCGCCAGGACAGGCCGAACCAGTCGGCGCTGATGATGAACCCGGCCAGGACCGGACCGGCCACACTGGACAGACCGAGCACCGGGGCGAACAGGCTGAACGCCTTGCCGAGGAACTCCTTGTCGAACGCCTTCGTCATGATCGCCATGCCCTGCGGGATGAGCAGCGCCCCGAAGGCACCCTGGACGACCCGGGCGATGATGAGCAGCGTCGGGTCCGGGGAGAACCCGGCGACCGCCGAGGCGAGGGTGAACCCGGCCAGGCCGACCAGGAACATCTTGCGCTGGCCGAACTTGTCGCCCAGCCGTCCGCCGACCACGAGCAGCACGCCCATGGCGAGCATGTACGCCGGCCCCACCCACTTGACCAGGATCTCGCCACCGCCGAGGTCGCCGGCGATCGTGGGAGCGGCGATGTTCGTGATCGTTCCGTCGATCACGTCGAGCGCGTCGGCAAGCAACACCAGCGCCAGGATCGCCCACATCAGGCGGCTGGAGCGGCTTGTGGTGACCGCGCCCGTCTCCGTCGAGGTAGTCATGAAAACGTCCTTCTCGGCTTCGTCGGGGGACGCCCCCTCTGGGCGGCCTCTTGCACCTACTACGAACGCCCCTGCCCCGATCCGACATCGCCCTTCGAGAAACTTCCGGAAAGTCAGTAGTGTCCAGGCAGTTGCTGTCCGCAACCGAATGGTGGCCCACTGACCCCGGGCGGCGCACCTTCCAGGATGCTCCGCTGACCAGCGGCGATCGCCTGCCGCCGACAGACCACAGAGGCGCTTCCCGTCTCCGTCCGGAGGAGAAGCGCCTCTGTGACCGGTACCGTCAGTGAGCGTTGATCACGTCGAGCACGTGCTTGGCCAGCTCCGGCGTCACGGCGTCGGGGCGTTCCGCGGGCGGCGGCGGGGTGACCCGGCACCGGTCCGCGGCGGTGCCGGGCACGACGAAGCCGGGATCGCCGGACAGCACCGAGATCGCGACCGCGTCGGACGGCACCTTCACCGGCTGGTCATTGCGGCAGGCCAGCAGGAACGCCAGCCAGGTCCGGTACGACACCTGCAGCTCGGAGAACGCCACCGGCGCCTTGCTGAGGCCGAGCCGCTTCGCCAGCGACGCCAGCCCCTCGACCATGAGCTGTTCCATCCCGGTGATGCACGACCACGCATCGCCGTCCAGGTCGGGACAGGGGTGGCTGCCCAGGCCCAGCTTGCCCTGGAACTCGGCGAACCGTTCGGTGACGTGGTCCGTGCCGGGCCACGTCGGCTGCACCAGGACCGCGGTGACCTCCCGCGGCCCGGCCAGCCGGTCGGCGATCTGCAGCGCCAGTGCGGCGGCGCTGCAGTGGCCCACGACGAACACCGGCCGGCCGGCGGCCGCGGCGGGTTCGCCGGCCCGGAAGGTGTCCGCGGCCTCGGCCGCCAGCTCCGGCAGCTCGGCGTAGAGCCGGTCGCCGGACAGCGCGCCGCGCGGATCGACCTGGTGGACCGGGTGTCCCGCGGCCGCTTCGGCGACGAGCTTGCTGAGCCGGGGCGCCGCGGTGAGCGGCTGGAAGTCGGCGACCAGGATGGCCGCTCCGTCCCCGTCGGTGAGCCGGCTGCAAAGTGGTTTGGTACCAACGACGGCCTGCATCGCAGTTTCCTTCCCCTCGGGCGCTTCAGCCCTTCAGCAACAGCGGGACTTCGGCGGGCCCGTTGAAGATGAACGTCGCCGCGGGCTTCAGCTCGGCCGCGGGAACGGCCAGCTTGAGGTCGGGGAACCGCTCGAACAGGGCCGGCAGCGCGACCAGCGCCTCCATGGTGGCCAGTGCCGGGCCGAGGCAGCGGTGCCGGCCGTAGCCGAAGCCGAGGCTGCTCTTGTCCTCGCGGGTGATGTCGAACTCGTCCGCGGTGTCGCCGTACTTCGCGGGGTCGCGACCGGCCGCGAGGTAGTTGATGAGCACCAGGTCGCCCTTGGCGATGGTCACCCCGCCGATCTCGATGTCTTCGAGCGCGCAGCGGAACGGCATCGAGCCGACGGCGCCGTCCTTGCGGACCTCCTCGTCCCACGCCGCTTCCCAGGTCGCTTCCCCGGAAAGGATCGCGGCGAGCTGGTCCGGGTGCGTGAGCAGGTCGACCAGCGTGTGGGACAGGACGTTGGCCGTGGTTTCGGTGCCACCGCCGATGAGCAGGTGCACCGAGCCGACGACCTCTTCGTCGGTGAGGGGCGCCTCGTCGTCTTCCGTCGCCTTGATGATGATGGTGGTGAGGTCGTCGCCCGGCTCGCGGCGCTTGGTCTCGACCAGCCGGCCCAGTGCCTCGTGCCACTGGTGGAGGTTGGCCTCGGACTCCTCGCCGGTGTTGTCGGTCTTCGCGTTCACCTGGGCGCCCCGCAGCATGGCCGCCTGGTCCTCTTCGCGGATGCCCAGCAGGTCGCAGACGAGGATCGTCGACAGCGGGTAGAAGAACTGCCCCTTGATGTCCACCACCTCGTCGGCGGGCACGGCCGCGAGGTCGTCGAGGAGCCGGTTCACGATGCCCTCGATGATCGGCCGGGACTTCGCCACCTGCCGGCTGGTGAACGCCCGCGCGACGAGCTTGCGCAAGCGGTCGTGCTCGGCGCCGTCCCTGGTCTGCATGTTGTCCATGGCGACCCAGGTGAAGAGCTCCCAGTCCTGCGGCACCCGGCCCGCCTGGTACTCGGGCCAGTTGTCCTTGGTGTTCTTCGCGATCCGGGGGTCGACGAGCAGCTGCCTCGCCTCTTCGTAGCCGGTCACGGACCACGCGGTGTATCCGCCGTGCAGCTCCACCTGGGTGACCGGGCCGAGGGCACGCAGGTTCTTGTTCTCCTGGTGGAGGTCACTGCCACTCCGGTCCAGGACGTACGGGCACTTGTCCATTTCTTACTCCACACTGCCGGCGACACCGGAAAAAGCCCTTTCATCATCCGCGCCGCGCAGGCCGCGGGCGTCTCGCATGCTGCTCCGAATCAGCGCACCCGCGAAGTTGCCCGGACCCGCTGCGCCGCAACGGAAAACCGGCGACGCCCATGGTGCGGGCGCCGCCGGTTTCCGGTCGGGTCACGGCGTGAGGACGCGGCCCTCGTCCGGTGCCTGGGTGCCGTCCGCGAGGCCGCGGAACGCCTCGGCCACGGCGGCGGGCCCCTGCCCGTGCCGGATGGTGAGCCAGGACGCCATGTTCCGCAGGTAGCGGGTCTCCGCCTCGAGGTAGCGGGCCTGGTAGGCGTCCGCGCCCTCTTGGCCGATCGTCGCGTCTTCGACCATCGGCGTGAAGAAGAGCTCCGGCTGCGGGTCGGCCAGCCCGGCCGGCGCCTGCTCGCCCGGGTCCGGGTGGTTGAACCCGATGAGGACGCCCTGGGTCAGCGACGGCGCGAACTGCTGGTACACCGCGTGGAGCACCTTGGCCGAGCCGGTGAAGTCGACGAGGACGGCCGGCGCCGTCACGGTGGCCGACTCGAAGGCGTCGTAGGTGGCGACTTCGCCGTAGACGCCGAGGTTTTCGACGAACTCCTTCTTGCCCGCGGACGTGATGCCGACGGTCGCGATGTCGACCTGCCGCGCCCGCAGCTCGTCGACCAGGCCGATCGCCGTCTTGGCGGACGCGCTGGTGACGATCAGCGACTTCGCGCCCTGGGCGGCCTGTCGTTCGACGAGGTCGGCGAGGGTGAAGGAAGCCGGGAACACCGGGCGCATCAGGGCGCGGTAGTCGTCCAGCTCGTCCGGCTCGCCGACGCTCTGGAAGGTCAGGTACCACGGGTGCAGGAAGCTCCGCTCCGGCGAGGTGTCCAGGAGCCCCTTCGGCGTCACCTCCGCCTGCACGGTGTGGTGGCTCGCCATCGGCACGTAGCCGAAGTAGCGGCTGCCGACCGCGACGCCGTCGTGGCGGGACTCCGTGACGCGCACGAAGGCCCATACCGGCACCCGGCCGAACTCCGGCGACGCGGGGAAGGCGTTCCAGAACGCGATCATGTTCCCGGCGCCGAACTTCGCGTAGCTGACGTTGTTGGCGGTGAGCCCGAACTTCTCGACCTCGAGCCGGACCTCACCGGGCCGCAGGTCGGCCAGATCCGGGACCCGGATCTCGCTCGCGGCGATGTCGTCCCGCCGGACCAGCACTTCCCATTGTTCTCGCGTGGGCACTGCGCCCCCTTCACGGTGGTAGTTCGACCTTCGCCGGCTGTCGGATCCGCGCGAAGGGGGTGGACCTGAGCAGCTTCGCGGCGGCCCGGCACCGCGGCAACTTCCTCGTTGCGGCTGTCCCGGGGCCGGTGCGGATCCCGTTGCCGGTTGGGCAATGTGGGATACGTGGCCGCGGGGGCGGCGCTGGTTGACTCGGTGGTACCGCTGGTTTCACGAGCCCCGTGAGGAGAGTGCTGAGCCTTGTTCACCACTGACGCTTTTGCCGCACCGGCCGAGGGCGCCCCGCTCGGGGCGGCGTCGATCACCCGGCGCGCGGTCGGGCCGCAGGACGTGCTGATCGACGTGGCGTTCTGCGGGATCTGCCACACCGACATCCACCACGTGCGCGGCGAGTGGGGGCCGCAGCCGTACCCGCTGGTGCCCGGCCACGAGATCGTCGGGACCGTCACCGCCGTCGGCGCCGAGGTGTCGCGGTTCTCGCCGGGAGACCGGGTCGGCGTCGGCTGCATGGTCCGCTCCTGCGGGGACTGCGCGAGCTGCGCGGCCGGCCAGGAGCAGGACTGCGCGGGCATGGTCGGCACCTACGCCGGCACCGACGCCGACGGCACGGTCACCCAGGGCGGCTACTCCGGGAAGATCGTGGTCGGCCAGAACTTCGTCCTGCGCGTCCCGGAGGGACTCGACCCGGCCGGGGCCGCGCCGCTGCTGTGCGCCGGTGTCACCATGTACTCGCCGCTGCGCCGCTACGGCGCCGGCCCCGGCAAGAAGGTCGCCATCCTCGGGCTGGGCGGCCTCGGCCACGTCGGCGTCAAGCTCGCCGTCGCGATGGGCGCCGAGGTCACCGTGCTGTCCCAGACCCTGAAGAAGCTCGAGGACGGCCTGCGGCTCGGCGCGGCCGAGTTCCACGCGACCGGCGACGCCGGCGCCCTCGCCGGGCTCACCGGCCGGTTCGACCTCCTGATCAGCACCGTGACCGCGCCCCCGGACGTCCCCACCCTGCTGTCCCTGCTGGCTCCCGGTGGGACCCTGGTCAACGTCGGGCTCCCCGCCGAACCCCTTGTGCTGCCCGCTTTCTCGCTCGTCATGGGGCAGAAGACCCTCGCCGGCTCGCTGTTCGGCGGTGTCGCCGAGACGCAGGAGATGCTCGACTTCTGCGCCGCCCACGACATCACCGCCGACGTCGAGGTCATCACGCCCGACGGGATCAACGACGCCTACGAGCGCGTCCTCGCCTCGGACGTCCGGTACCGCTTCGTCATCGACACCGGTTCCCTTTCCTGAGACCGGTTCCCGGAGAACACGAGGGCCCCCGGGTCCGGTGCGGATGTCGCGATCCACATCGGACCCGGGGGCCCTTTCTCGTGCCGGGATCAGCCGGTCAGGCGGCGCGGTCGGCCTGGTCGCCCGTCGGGACGGCCGTCACCGTGGCCGGCTCGAGCTTGCGGCGCGGCGAGGCGAACCGCTTCATGATGGGCTCTTCGAGGAACTTGAACGTCGCCCACGCCAGCACCAGTGCCACCGCGAACAGCAGGACCTCGACGGCGATCGCGGTCAGCGTGCTCCAGTTCTCGCCCTGGCCCAGCCAGTGGTGGCCGGCGACGATGACCGTGTAGTGCCACAGGTAGAAGGCGAACGAGATGGTGCCCAGCCAGACCATCAGCTTGCTGCCGAGGAACGTGCGCACCCCTTCGCGGTCGGCGACCGCGGCGGCCGCGATGAGCAGGCCGAGCGGGATCGCCATCAGCGCGCCGAACTGGAAGAGCGTCCCGAACAGCGGCGTGATGAAGTAGACGCCGACGGCGAGCGCGACCGCTCCCCCGAGCTTCAGCGGGAGCCGGCGGCCGGCGAGCACGACCTTGGCCAGGAACATGCCGAAGACGAACGTCAGCAGCTGTCCCGCCGGGCAGTGGAAGACGTACCACAGCTGCAGGTCGCTGAAGCCGAACGGAAGGATCGGGCCGGCCGGCAGTACGCCGGCGACGACCGGGAGGGCCAGCACCGAGAGAGCCGAAATGCCCGTCCCGAGCCACAGCCGCTCCGGCCGGACCTTGTTCACCAGCTTGATGATGAACGGGAAGAGGGCGTAGAACAGCAGCTCGCAGGACAGCGACCAGGCGACCGGGTTGATGCTGGTCCGGACCTCCATGTTGGTGCTCCAGCTCTGCACCAGCAGCAGGTTCAGCACGCCGTCCGAGACCTTCGCGCCCTGGCCGGTGATCACCGTCAGCAGGAAGATCGACGCCACGAAGGTCAGCAGGTGGTTGGGGTAGATCTTGAAGAACCTCCGCCGCCAGAACCTCGGGGTGGTGTCCCGCGGCCGCACGGCGCAGGTCAGGACGAAGCCGCTGAGGACGAAGAAGAAGGTCACCCCGGTGAAGCCGCCGATGCCCAGCAGCGTGTTCGTGACGGCCTGGGCGCTTTCCGAGGCGAAGGGGTTCAGCGCGGCCGCGTGAAAGGCGAACACCAGTGCGGCGGCGATGAAACGCAATCCGGTCAGCGACGGCAGACGCGTGTTCGGATTTCGCGCCGGGGCCGGCCCCGAGCGAGATTGGATTGCTTCGTGCGACATTGTCCTACTCCCTGTTCCTGCTTTCGTGTTGGGCAGCTTCAGGAGTTTCGCACGATCGGACGTATGTCCACGCCTTCTAGAAATGCCAACGCACGGTGCCCGGGCCGACGCCGCGGGTGATACACCGGAAAGGGGAACGGAATTCGGTCGGGTGGTGACGCAGCGCGAAAACGGCAAGCCCCGGCTCGCGCGGGTGACGGGGCTCGCCGTTTCGGCGCACCGGAACGGTCAGTCGCTGCCCGGTACCGGCATCCCCGCGGCGACCAGCTTCGCGGTGATGGGTTCGAGCTCGGCGATCAGCTCGTCGAGGTCCGCGGAAGAAAGGGTTTCGTACGGCGCGGCGGCGAGCTCGTCGGTGAGGGTTTCGATGCGCTGCCGGGTCTCGCGCCCGGCGTCGGTGAACCGGCCGTCGGCGTCGACGAGCCCGCGCTCGCGCAGGCCGGCCATGACCGCGGCGAGCCGCTTCTTCGGCAGGTGGCCGACGCGTCCGTACGACTCCGGCGGGTGGACGCCCTGGGCCAGCGCGGCGAAGATGTGGGACTCCGTGCCGCCGATGCGCGCGCCGACGAGAGCGGCGACGTGCCCGTCACAACGGTGCTCGCGCAACATGTTCGCGGAGTGCCACAGCCGGTCGACCGGGTCCGCCGGCACCGAGAGGCTCCGCAGCCCGGCGTACATCACGCGGCCCTCGGTGGGCGCGCTCGTCGCGGCCTCGGTGAGCAGGTCGGCGGCGCGCACCAGGCCCGGGGAGCCGGCCAGCTCGTCGCCGAGGATCCGCCGCAGGGAGGCCGCGCTGCCCCGCGCCCGCGCGGCGACGGACGCCTCGGGCGGGATCGTCTCCCACGCGCTCGGGATGTGCCGCGCGGCTTCCTTCGCGGTGAAGCTGTAGAAGGCCGCGTGCACGACCGGCGCGGGCACCCGCCCCAGCGGCGCGGCCCGGCTGGCGAAATAGCCGTCCCAGTAGGTGGGGTGGCCGAGCGCGGCCAGTTCCTCGTTGCACTCGTCAGCCAAGAAGGTGACCAGGCAGATCGGTTCCAGGAGCTCGAACATGCGTCGCGCGATTTTAGTCATGATGTCCATCATTACTCCGATTCCCCGGACCGCGCTTCGCCGCTCGCGCGGGACAGGGAAAAAAGGCACACTGGAAGAACTTCGTCAGGCGTTCGCCGCGACCAGCCGCGCCAGGCGGTGCACGCCTTCCGCGATCTTCTCCGGCTCCAGGTAGCTGCAGGACAGCCGGACCGAGTGGGTGCCGCCATCGGTGTAGAAGAACCGCATGGGCGTCCAGAGAACGCCGAACTGTTCCGCCGAGAGCTGCAGCAGTTTCTCGTCGGCCTCGAACGGCACGTCGACGACCGCGAAGAACCCGCCACGCGGCACGTTCCAGCGCACCCCGCCCTCGCCCCGCCCGGCCTCAGGGAAGTGCTCGTCCAGCGCGGAGAGCATCGTGCGCAGGTTGTTCCGGTAGAACGCGACCTTGTCCCGGTTCGCGACGCGCAGGCTGCAGCCCGACTCGATCAGCACACCACCGATGACGGCCTGGGAGATCGGCGAGGTGTTCACGGTCAGCATGCTCTTGACCGCCGACATCTCGTCGGCGAGCAGGGTGCGCCTGCCGTCGACGTCGACCACGGTCTGGTCGGCGACGAGGAACCCGACGCGGGCGCCCGGGAAGCAGGACTTCGCGAACGATCCCAGGTAGAGCACGCGCTGCTCGGTGTCCAGCGACTTCAGGGCCGGCCGCGGCTCGTCGTCCAGCCCGAACAGGCCGTACGGGTCGTCTTCCAGCAGCAGCAGGTCCTGCTCCGCCGCGACGTCGAGCAGCCGGCGGCGGGTCACCACCGGCAGCGAGATGCCCGACGGGTTCGAGAAGTTCGGCACGAGGTAGAGCGCGCGGGGGCGCTTGCCCGCGGCGCGGACCTCGCGCGCCACCGCGGCGACGGTCTCCGGGTCGAGCCCGTCGGGAGACTCCGGCACCGGAACCACGCCGACGCCGAGGATCCGCGCCGCGCCGGTAAGCCCTACGTAGCAGGGCTCCGCCACGAGGACGACGTCGTCCGGGCCCGGGCACAGCGCCCGCAACGCGATGATCATGGCCTCCTGGCAGCCCGCCGTGACCATCACCGAGTCCGGCGGCACGACGATGCCCTCGTCGACCTCGAGCATCGTGGCGATCAGCGAGCCGAGCTGGCCGTTGGTCCGCCCGTACTGGAGCAGCCGGCCGCGCACCTGCGGCTCGGACAGGCCACCGGCGCGGAGGTGGTCCACATAGGACCCGAGGTACCGCTGCACGTCCTCGGTCGAGTAGAACCCGTCGTAGGGACGGCCGGCCGCCAGGGAAATCGCGTCCGGGTACCGGCCGGCGATCTCGTTGAGGAAGTTCATCGACGTCGCGACCGGGTCGGACACCGAGACGTGCAGATCCGCACGCGACAGCTCAACCACGGGTCTGCGCTCCGGTGGCGGCCAGCGTCGCCAGCTCCACGAGCCGGACGCCGACGTCGATGACGGGCAGGTCGCAGGCCGCCGTGATCAGCGGCAGGACACTGGTGAAGTGCGTGCAGGCGAGGACGACGGCGTCGAGGTCGAGGCGCTGCGCCAGGCGCAGCGTCGTCGGCAGGTGCGAGGAGGTGAAGGCCTTTTCCGGGTCGCCGGCTTCGATCCCGCGCACCAGGCCGGGATCCGACACCCCGAGCATCCGGTGGCCGGGGCTGACCTCCCAGGCGGCCCGCTCGACGCCGACGACGGCCTGCGCGTTCCCGGTGATCACGAGCGACGAACGCAGTTCCGGGAACACCTCGCGGTAGACCGTGACGGGTGAGACCACCGGCACCGCCGCGTCGTCGTGGTACACCACGGCGGACAGCGAGTTGCAGAACAGCATCGCCAGCTCGGTGCCCCGGGCGTGCAGGTCGTGGAGGCGGGCGTGGAACGCCGCCGTCAACGCGCCGGGATCCCGGTACTGCAGCGAATCCTGCTCGTCCGGGGAGCCCGCCATGGCGTACGGGACCGTCGCCAGCCCGTTGGCCCTCAGCAGCTCGGCGCCGAGGCCGGAATCGTAGGGCGTGCCGGCGATGACCGCCACCGCGGGCGTTCCCTCGTCCACCATCATCGCATCTCCGTCCGCGCAGGCGTCCACTCCGCCCATGGTTCCAGCCGGGACGGCGGCTGCCTTCCTCCGGAGTGCCGGTCAGGGAAGCGCGATCACCTTGCCCGGGTTGAAGATCCCGTCCGGGTCGAAAGCGGCCTTCACCGCCCGGTGGACCTTGGTGCCGACCGGGCCGATCTCCCGCGCGAGCCAGTCCCGCTTGAGCAGGCCGACGCCGTGCTCCCCCGTGCAGGTGCCGCCCAGCTCGAGACCCAGCCGCATGATCTCGTCGAACACCAGCCGTCCACGGTCCACACTGGACTGATCGGCCCGGTCCACCACGATGACCGGGTGCAGGTTGCCGTCACCGGCGTGCCCGACGACCCCGACCAGGACGCCGTGGCGGGCCGAGATCTCTTCGACGCCGGCGACGAGGTCGGCGACCCGCGCCCTCGGCACCGCGACGTCGTCCACGATGAGACTGCCCCGGCCGCCGGGGAACGCCCGCACCGCCAGGTGTTCCATCGCCGGGTGCGCCAGCCGTCGCGCGCTCGTCAGCGCTTCGGCCTCGAGCGCGTCCCCGGCGACGTAGAGTTCGCTCGCGCCGGCCGCCCGGCAGCACTCGGCGATCGCGGCGAGGTCGGGCCCGTCGCCGGTGTCCGTGGCGGCCAGCAGCATCGCCGCGGCCCCGGTGTCCAGGCCCATCGGCCGGTACGCCTCGATCGCCCGCAGGTGCGTGCGGTCGAGCAGCTCGAGCATGCTCGGCACGTGGCCGGCGACGATCGCGGACACCGCCCGCCCGGCCGCCGCCATCGCCGGGTACACCGCGACCACGGTCCGGGTCTCCGCGGGCGCCGGGCGGAGCCGGACGGTGATCTCGGTGATGATCCCGAGCGTGCCCTCCGACCCGACGAACAGGCCGGTCAGGTCGTACCCGGCGACGCCCTTCACGGTCCGGCGGCCGCAGCGCAGGACCTCGCCGTCGGCGAGCACGACTTCCAGGCCGAGCACGTATTCGCCGGTGACGCCGTACTTGACGCAGCACATGCCGCCCGCGTCGGTCGCGACGTTGCCGCCGACCGTCGAGGACTCCCAGGAACCGGGGTCCGGCGGGTAGGCGAGCCCTTCCTTCGCCGCGGCGCGGCGCAGCTCCGCGTTGACCACCCCAGGTTGCACGACCGCGAGCCGCTCGCCCGCGTCGAGCTCCAGGATCCGGTTCAGCCCGGTCAGCGAAACGACGAAGGCGCCGTCGACCGCGTTGGCCGCGCCGGTCAGCCCGGTGCGCGCGCCCTGCGGGACGACCGGCACCCGGTGCGCGGCCGCCACCCGCACGGTGGCCGCGACCTCCGCCGTGCTGCGCGGGCGCACCACGGCGAGCGGTGTGCCCGCCTCGCACAGGTCGGCTTCGTCGCGGCTGTGCGCGGCGAGCACGTCGGGATCGGTGAGCACACGGCCGGCGGGCAGCGCCGCCAGCAGGTCGTCGATCGGGAATCCCATGGGGAGCAAGGTAACCCGCGCGCCCGGCTCGGCTCCACCTCTTCCTCGCGAACACCACGTTCGTACGGACATCTCCGGAATGTCCCGTTCGATCCACGAAAACGGCGGTGGGCAACCGCAAAGACGTGCGTCGGATGGTTTCCCACCTAGTCTCACCACACCTGTCCCGGTTCACACACGGAGGTGGACAAGGTGAAAAGCCTGATCATCACCACGGTCACCGGCGTGGCCCTCGCGTTCTCGGCGGTGAACGCCCCGCCCGCCACCGCGGCGCCGGCGGGAACGATCGCGTGGGGCGCGTGCCAGGACCCGGCGCTGGTGACGGCGGGCGCCCAGTGCGGAACGCTCTCGGTGCCGCTGGACCACCGCGAGCCGGACGGGAAGCGGATCCGGCTCGCGGTGTCCCGGGTGAAGCACAAGACGCCGGACAGCGCTTTCCAGGGCGTCATGGTGACCAGCGCGGGTGGTCCCGGGCAGTCCGGGCTGGGCATGGCCACGTTCGGCTCGCTGGTCCCCGACCACGCCGGGGACGCCTACGACTGGATCGGCTTCGCCCCGCGCGGAGTCGCGCCGAGCACGCCCTCGCTGTCCTGCGATCCGACCTACATGGACTTCGACCGGCCCGGGTACGTGCCGGTCACGCCGCAGCTCGAGCGGACGTGGCTCAGCCGCGTCCGCGGTTACGCCGACGCCTGCGGCGAGCGCAACGACCCGGACCTGCTGGCGAACATGAAGACCACCGACGCCGTGGCCGACCTGGAGAGCATCCGGGCCGCGCTCGGCGTGCGCGAGCTGAGCTTCTACGGCTACTCGTACGGCACGTACCTCGGTCAGGTCTACGCGACGCTGCACCCGGACCGGGTGCGCCGGATGGTCCTGGACAGCACCGCGGACGTCCGGGCCGTCTACTACCGGCTCAACCTGTCCGAGGACGCCGGGTTCGACCGGAACCTCAACACCTGGTTCGGCTGGGTCGCCGCCCACGACGACGCTTACCACCTGGGCAAGACCCAGGCCGCGGTCAAGCGCCTGTTCGACGCACAGCTGGTGAAACTGGCGAAGCACCCGGCCGCCGGGGTGATCGGCCCGGACGAGTGGCTGGACGTCTTCCAGCTGGCGAGCTACTTCCAGTCGAGCTGGACCACGGTCGCCGACGTCTTCGCCGGCTGGGTGAACCGGGGTGACGGCGCGCCGCTGAAGAGCTGGTACGAGCAGATCGGCGGGCGCGGCAACGACAACGGCTACGCGGCCTACCTGGCCGTCGAGTGCACCGACACGCAGTCGCCGCAGAACTGGGACCGGTGGCGGTCGGACGCCTGGCGGGCGTTCGCCGACGCGCCCTACTACGCCTGGCAGAACGCCTGGGTCAACGCGCCGTGCGCGTCCTGGCCGGCCAAGGCGGGCCGGCCGGTGGACGTCGGCAGCCGCCGCCTGGACAGCATGCTGCTGATCGACGAGACGCTCGACGCGGCCACGCCGTTCGAGGGCAGTCTCGAGGCCCGCAGCCGGTTCCCGGGCAGCGCGCTGATCGCCGAGCCGGGCGGCACGAGCCACGCGAGCACGCTGATGAGCGGCAACGCTTGCGTGGACGGCAAGATCGCGGCCTACCTGACCGACGGCACGCAGCCGGCGCGCAAGCCGGGCCGGCAGTCCGATGTGGACTGCGCACCGGCTCCCCTGCCGGTTCCGCCGGCCGGGTGATCCCGCGGCGCCTCGAGCGGTCCTCCATCGGTCGTCGAGGTCCCGCGGCACACCTCCGAACGTGCCGCGGCGGGCCTCGCCGGCAAGTGAGAAGACGCGTTTCCCTTGCCCCGCTGCGAAGCTGGGACGGTCGACAATCTAGGAGGTCAAGGTGTCGAGCACCGATGTTCCGACGCGGGAGGAACTGGTTCGCCGCGTGGCCGAACTGGCGCCCGTACTGAAGAAGCACGCGAACTGGTCCGAGCAGAACCGGCGGGTGCACGACGAGTCGATCGAGGCACTGGCCGAGGCCGGCGTGTTCAAGCTGCGCCGCCCGAAGCGCTACGGCGGTTTCGAAGCCGACACCCGCACGCTCGTCGACGTCGCCACCGAGATCGGCCGCGCCGACGGTTCGACCTCCTGGGTGGCTTCGGTGTACTGGATCCCCACCTGGATGGCCTGCCACTTCCCGGAAGCGGTGCAGGACGAGGTGTTCGCGACCCCGGACGTCCGGGTGTGCGGGACGCTCAGCCCGTCCGCGATGGCCGCGCCGGTCGACGGCGGCGTCGTGGTCAACGGCAAGTGGGGCTTCATCAGCGGGGCGCTGCACGCGCAGTGGCAGGAGATCATCGCGATCCTCGTCCCGCCGGACGGCGAGCCGTACCCGATCATGGCGCTGGTCCCGCTCTCGGACCTGCTCGTCGTGGACGACTGGGACACCGCGGGCCTGCGCGGCACCGGCAGCGTGTCGACGGTGGCGCAGGACGTCTTCATCCCGGCCGAGCGCGTGCTCCCGCTGCCCGCGGTGCTGGAGGGGCAGGGCGGTGCGGCGGGCTCGATCTACCGGTCGCCGCTGCTGCCGGTCGCCTCGGTGTCGTCGGTCGGCACGCTGGTGGGCATGGCGAAGTCGGCGCAGGACAGCTTCCTCAAGCGGCTGCCGGACCGCAAGATCACTTACACCGCCTACGAATCGCAGCGCGAGGCCCCGATCACGCACCACCAGGTGGCCGAGTCGGCGATGAGGCTCGACGAGGCGCAGTTCCACGCGCACCGGCTGTCCACTCTGGTCGACACGAAGACCGCCGACGGCACCCCGTGGAAGCTGGAGGAGCGCGCGATCGCGCGGGCGGACCTCGGCGCGGTCGTCAAGCTGGCCAAGAAGTCCATCGACATCCTGGCCACGGCCTCCGGTGGTTCCTCGATCTACCACGGCATCCCGATCCAGCGCATCGCCCGCGACATCGCCGCGGTCAACCTCCACGCGCTGATGCACCCGAACACCAACACCGAGCTTTACGGCCGTGTGCTCTGCGGACTCGAGCCCAACACGCTCTACATCTAGGGAGACTTCCATGACCACGACCGAAACCGGCACCGCGGCCGACCAGGCCGGGATCGCGGCCCTGACCCAGAAGGTCATCGCCGCGTGGGCCTACGGCGACGCCGACGGCTTCGCCAACGTCTTCACCGAAGACGGCACCATGATCCTGCCCGGCATCTTCAAGAAGGGCCGCGAGGACATCCGCGCGTTCCTGAAGGAGTCGTTCGAGGGCAACTACAAGGGCACCCAGGTCACCGGGAAGCCGATCGAGATCCGCTTCTTCACCGCGGACTCCGGCGTCCTCATCACCCAGGGCGGCGTCCTCGGCCCGGGCGAGACCGAGGTCGTGGACTCCCAGTCGATCCGGGCCTCCTGGACCGTCGTGAAGCGCGACGGTGCCTGGCACCTGGCGTCCTACCAGAACACCCCGGCCAAGCAGCAGCTGCCGAAGCCGGGCACGGCCTGACCCCTCGCCCCACCCCGGAACCCGGGCCGCCCCCTCGCGGCCCGGGTTCTTTTCTTTACACTGGGGTTGCTCAACACAAAGGAGGGCCGGGATGATCCGAGTCCTGCTGGCCGAGGACATGCACCTGGTGCGTGGCGCGCTCGCGGCCCTGCTGAACCTCGAAAGCGACATCGAGGTCGTCGCGGAGGTCTCCTCGGGCGCCGACATCCTGCCCGTCGCCACCCGGTGCAAGCCCGACGTCGCGGTGATCGACATCGATCTGCCGGAGAAGGACGGCCTGACCGCGGCGAGCGAGCTGCACGAGCGCCTGCCCGGCTGCCGGACGCTGATCCTGACCAGCCTCGGCCGGCCCGGCACCGTGCGGCGCGCGCTCGACGCCAAGGTCAACGGTTTCCTGCTCAAGGACGCGCCTTCGGAGAAGCTCGCCAACGCCCTGCGGTCGGTCACCGTCGGCCGCCGCGTCATCGACAGCGAGCTCGCGCTTTCGGCCTGGGAGACCGAGGACTGCCCGCTGACCCCGCGCGAGATCGAGATCCTCCGGCTGGCCGCGCACGGGCGCACGGTCGCCGACATCGCCGCCGAGCTGTACCTGTCCGCGGGCACGGTGCGGAACTACCTGGCCGCGGTCGTCACCAAGCTCGACGCGCGCAACCGGGTGGACGCGATCCGCATCGCCACCGATTCCGACTGGCTCTGAACGCTTTCAGAGCAGCGCGGCCAGGCCCGCGTAGCCGCCTTCCTTCAGCCGCAGCCCGGACGTCGTCGCGTACGCCTCGTCCGCGCGGATCCCCAGGCCCTCCACCATGCGGTTCATGAAGTTGAACAGCGCGCACACCAGCACCGCGTCGTGCAGCGCGTGCTCGTCCCAGCCGGCCGCGAACACGGCTTCGGCGTCCTCTTCGGTCATCCGGGACGGCGTGCGGGTCAGCTTGCCCACGTAGGCCAGCACGGGCTTGAGCTTGTCGTCGACGGGCGCCGAGTCCAGGTCGGCGACCGCGGCCGCCAGGAGCCCCTCCGGGACGCCGAACGCCTCCGCGGTGATCGTGTGGATCCCGTGGCAGTAGTCGCAGCTGTTGACCCCGGACACGTACGCCGCGATCAGCTCGCGCTCCCCCGGGGTGAAGGGCGACGACTCGCCGCGCATCAGCACCTCGTGCAGGTCCAGCAGGTGCCGCGCCGGGTCCGGGTTCGCCTTGAACACCTGCAGCAGCGTGGTTTCAGCCGGCAGGGACCTCAGGTACGACATCGAAGGGTTCCTTTCCGTCCGCCAGCCCGGAGGCGAGCTGGTCGACCTCGGTGCCGCGCAGCGCGCACGCGGTCAGGTAGGCGATCGTCCCCGCGCCGGCACCGGGCACCGCCGCCGCGACGAAGTCCAGGCGGCGCTCCCACTCGCGGCGCAGCGAACCCGGTGACGACGTCGACGGCGGGCCGCCGACCCGGTCGCGCAGGGTCAGCCAGTGCTGCCGGCCGGACTCCAGGAGGCCGCCGAGGCCGAACTCGGCCGAGCCGTGCCGGGCCTGGTCGACCACCTGGGTCACCAGGGCCGGGTCGTCGGCGAGCCGGGCGAGCGCGAGCCCGGCGAGCAGCCGGTCGGCGTCCAGGCCCAGCAGGATGATCCCGGCTTCCGTCGCGCCCGGGGCGTCGACGTCGGGCAGGGCGAACCGCGAGTCGTGGTTGTCAGACACCGGCGACTGCCTCGGCCGGCGCGACGACTCCGGTGCGCAGCTGGGCCGCGATGGCCGCGGCGACCCGGGTGGTGGCGACGCGGTGGCCGTCGATGTTGCGGGCGGCCGGGCCGAGCACCATCCCGGCCGCGGCACCGACCACGGACACGCGCGGCTCGCGGCGGTAGGACAGCGTCCGCTCGTCCAGGGACGGCCAGCCGTCGCGGGCGTCGACGAGCTCGTCGGGCAGCAGGCCGGTGCCGATCGACGGCGTGGTGCCCAGCGCCAGCACGACGTGGTCGCCCGCGACCCGACGGCCGCTCTCCAGCCGCAGCACCACGCTCCCGCCGACGGCGGGCGCGATCTCCTTGACGGCTTCGTCGCGGTGCACGACCAGCTGTCCGTCGGCTTCGGCGCGCTCGAGCCGCGGCCGGAACTCGAACATGATCGACGCGCGCCGGAACCGGCTCATCAGCTCGAGCCGCTCGGTCCAGCCGACCCCGTCGAAGCGCTTGCGGCCCTCGGGCCGGAAGAAGGTCGAGTTGACGTCCGCGCACTGGTAGCGCTCGCCGGTCTCGCGGACCACCCAGTGCACCTCGCGCCCGGCCTCGAGCGCGCCGGTGATCAGGTGGGCCGCGGTGAGCCCGGCGCCGACGACCACCTGGCAGCCCACGCCCGCCGGCACGGATTCGTCCCAAAAGGACACTCCGCGCGGCGGATGCCCGCCACCCCACCAGGCTTCCGGCGCCGGCCGGCGTTCCTCACCGGGACACAGCACGACGTGGCGGGCGGCGACGGAGAAGCGGTCGGTGTGCACGGTGACCGCGTCGGGCCCCGGCACGACCTCGCGCACGCTCGCCTGCCAGGTCTTCTCGCCGACGTGGTGGGTGGTGTCCAGGTGCGCGCAGTAGGCGTCGAAGACGTCGACCGGGACGACCGACCGGTGCCCCGACTGCGCCATCCGGATCTCGCGGCGCTCGGTGGGCGTCAGGCGGCCCCAGTGCAGCCGCGCGAAGTCGAGCAGCTCGCAGTCGCGGAACCCCTCGACCCCGGGGTGGTGTTCGTACGGCGAGCGCAGCACGCGCTGGCCCAGCAGGTCGATCCGGCCGAAGAACCGCCCGCACGGGCGCCCGGTGCGGTCGACCACGACGACGTCGGGCACGCCGTGGTGCCACAGCGCGGAGGCGACCGCGAGCCCGGCGGGCCCGGCCCCGACGACCACGACGTCGGCGGTGGGCGCCGGCGACGCCTCCCGCGCCGGGGACGGCGGCGCGGGCGGTCGCGGCCAGTCGCGGCCACGCGGCGAGTCGAGCAGGTGTGGCTCCGGTACGAACTTGATCACTGCTCGCCCCGCCGCCGGCTCAGAGCACCGTGACGGGGACGATCAGCTCCACCACGGGGCGCTGGTTCATGCCGTTGGTCACGAGCTCGTCCAGCGTCTGCTGGGACTGCTCGGCGCTGTCGGTGGCGATCGGGCTGTAGCGCGAGTAGAAGTAGGTCGGCTTGCGGCCGCCGGTCTCCATCGAGTACGTCTTCAGGACGGTCTCGCCCGGGCGGACCTCGCCGTCGTAGAAGGTGAGGCGGCGCTGGTCCGGCGTCATGAAGCTCTTCGAGAACTGCGGCGACATCAGCATTTCGTCGTCGAGGAACGTCGAGTCCTCGTCCATCACGGCCTGCATCGCGACCCAGGTCTGGTCGGTCAGGTTGGTCTCGGCCTTGATGACCTGCCAGCGGCCGGGCTCGGGGAGGCTGACGCTCACCGAAACGTCGTGGTCGGTGGTGTCGATGGCACCGGTGATCATGAGCACCCGGCGGCCGAGGTCGGCGGTCCCGGTCATCTGGACGTCCCGAGCGCGCACCCGGCTGGAAACATCGAGTCCTGGCAATTCAGGTGAAGACATGGTGCAGCCTCCTACGTTTACCCACCCCAGAAATAGCGGCTTGACCAGCGAACACACAAAGGCTTTCACACGGCAAGATACGCTGTCAAGATGAGGAACGCATGTACGGGAGGCCTATAATCGGCGGCCGATCAGGGGAAACACCCGCAGCCGGGTGCGGACCGCGAGTTGGTCCGTTCGGCCCAGCAGTTCCCCTGGTGCAGTCACTCGGGGCTGGACGTCTCCTGAGGCGCGGCCGCGGCATCGACCCCGTCTTCGACCGCTCCGACATAGCGGATTTCGAATGCGGATTCGGCGCGCTGCACCATTACTTTCATGACCAGTCCCGGTTTCACCATGACCAGGAAATTGCCGGGATCGCGAGGGTCGCCGAAAATGTCGTAAACGAGAAAGGCGGAACCGTCGCCGACCGCGAACAGGGCCTCGTAGACGACATTCCGCTCCGCCTGGGACGCCGTCTCGGCCCAGCATTCGAGGACCTCGAGGCCCGCCGTGAGCTGGAGGCGCATTGCCATCCGCCGGCCTCCCCACCAACGTCGCAGATCGCCGTCACGCATGGGCCACCGTGCGGCGGTGACACTCCGGCCCGAACATCCACAATTCTCCCCGGCGGGTGGCCGGGTGCTCATCTCCGAGCGTGCGCTCCGGCACCGTCCGTGTCCGGCACCGGAGCCTCGCCGCTTCAGTTGTAGCCGAGCACGATGTGCTCGCCGAGCTCCTCATCGGCCGGCTCAGGTGGTTCGACCGGCTCGACGAGCCGGAGCCCCCGGGGCTCCTCGGCGGGTGGCGGGGTCCAGTCGCCGGCCGGGACCGCTGCTGTCGTCATGGCGTTCCTCCGCTGTATCGGTGTGGAATCACGATGCGCCACGGGGGTCGAGGATCGGATGGGAACCGCTGACGTGCGCAGCTTTCGAGTGGCCCCGAGGGGCGGGCGAGAGGTGCACTGGGAGTGACGAATCCCGACGGCGAGGTACCCCCGATGAAGGACGAAGACAAGAACCAGGGCGGCGCGGCCCACCGCCAGCGCACGTGCGCGGTGTGCGGAGCGGAGTTCAGCCCGGAGGAGCGCACCCAGCTGGAGGCGTTCTCGGATGGGGAGGTCCGGTATGTGGCGGTGCATCCGGGGCACACGACGCACTCACCGAGCCGAGAGCGGGCGGCGGTGCGGAGGTTGAGACAGATGCCGGGGCACGCCGCTTGAGGGTGGCTTCCTGCGGCTGTACTGGGCCCGGGTGGCTGCCGCTCTGGCTGGGGCCGTCACGCGGCCGAGGGCGTGGTGGGGATGGGCGGGCGGTCCTGCCGGGGGCCCGCGCGAACCGGCGGCCCCGGCACATCTCAACCGGCGGGTGCGGGCCCAGCGCGGCCGGCGCAGCTCGCTCGGCGCCCTGCGCGGCACATCCCAGCCTGCGCGGCGTGCGCACCGTGGCCCAGTGGCTGCGTGGACGGGGCGTAGCCCCGCCCACGCAGCGGCCCGGTTAGGCCGAGGCAGAGCCGGGCCCAGCGCAGCCCGGGTTAGGCAAGGCCCGGCGCAGCCCACCGAGGCCCGGCGCAGCCGGGCCGGCCTGGCCGAGTTCAGCCCGGTGCAGCCCAGCGCTGCCCGACCCGGCGCGGCCCAGCCATGCGCAACCCCCGCGGCGGCGCGGAAAGAGCGAGGCTGGGCTCCGCCCAGCCCAGCCCAGCGAGGCAAGCCCGGCGCAGCCCGGGTGTAGCCCAGCGCTGCCCGACCCGGCGTGGCCCAGCCATGCGCAACCCCCGCGCCGCCTGCCCGGCCCAGCGCAGCGCTGCGCTGGGCTGGGCTGGGCTGGGCTGGGCTGGGCTGGGTAAGGTGGACAGAGCGAGGCTCGGCGCCGCCCAGCCCGGCGCGGCCCGCTGAGGCCCCGCGCAGCCGGGCCCGGGCTGGCCCCGCCAGTCCCGGCGCAGTTCCGGCCTTGCGCAAGGCAGCCCAGCCCGCCCCAACGCTGCGCGGACCAGCGCAGCCCGGCCCAGCGGCGGCCGACCCTCCCCCGCCCGGCGCAGGGCGACCGGCCCAGCCCAGCTCCGCCCCGGCCGCTCGGCCGGAGCCGGTCGGCCCGGGCTCAGCGCAGCCCGGCGACGCGAGGCGAGGCGAGGCCCAGTCGGCCCGGCGAGTCCGGCGCAGGCCAGCCAGCCCAGCTCAACCCGAGGCCCGCCGCGGCCGGGCCGCCCTGGCCCGGCTGCGCCAGGGCGCAGGCCCTGCCGAGCGGCGGCCTAGCCGACCCAGCGCAACCCAGCCCAGCGCAACGCGGCCGAGCGACAGCCAAGCCACCCACCCAGCACAACCCGGCCCAGCGGCAGCCCAACGCAACCCCAGCCCCAGCCCCAGCAATGACTTCTAGAGAGAGCCGCAAAACACCCCCACCTCAGCGAGGCAACCCCGACATCCGCCAAGCCCCCACCCCGGCCCGAACCTCCCGAGACCGCCAAGCCGGATCCCCCCAAACCGAACGCCCCGGCACCTCCCGCGGCCGGGCGCGAACCGACCGCAGCACCGCCACCAGCGCTGCCAACTCGCAGTCGTCCGGGGTGCCGTGGAGCACGCGGATCACGGACATCGCGACCACCTCCGTCAGCCGATTCAGATCGGCAGGTTGCCGTGCTTGCGGCCCGGGGACGGCTTGCGCTTGTCGCGCAGCATCGCCAACCCGCGGGCCACCGCCGCGCGGGTCTCGGCCGGGTCGATGATGTCGTCGACCAGACCTCGCTCCGCCGCGTAGTGCGGGTTCAGGAACTCCTCCGTGTACTCCGCCACCAGCTTCGCGCGCAACGCCACCGGATCCGCCGACGCCGCCAGGTCGCGGCGGTACAACACGTTCACCGCGCCCTCCGCGCCCATCACCGCGATCTGGTTCGTCGGCCACGCCAGCGACAGGTCGCAGCCGATCGAGCGCGAGTCCATCACGATGTACGCGCCTCCGTACGCCTTGCGCAGGATCACCTGGATCCTCGGGACCGTCGCCTCGCAGTACGCGTGCAGCAGCTGCGCCCCCTGGCGGATGATGCCGCCGCGCTCCTGCTCCACCCCCGGCAGGAAACCCGGGACGTCGACCAGGCTCACCAGCGGGATGCCGAACGCGTCGCAGAACCGGACGAACCGCGCCGCCTTCTGCGACGCCGGTCCGTCCAGCACGCCGGCGAACACCATCGGCTGGTTGCCGACCAGGCCGGTCACGCGGCCGTCGATCCGCGCCAGCGCGCACAGGACGTTGCGGGCCCAGCCCTCGTGCAGCTCGAAGAACTCGCCGTCGTCGGCGAGCTCGGCGAACACGTCCCGCATGTCGTACGGCTGGTTCGGCTCGACCGGCACCACTTCCGCCAGCCGGGGCCGATAGTCGTCCTTCGCGCTCGTCGGTGCCGTCGCCGGCGGCGAGTCGAGGTAGTTCGACGGCAGCAGCGACACCAGGTACCGGACGTCGGCGAGGCAGCTCTCCTCGTCGTCGTGCACCACCGTCGCGACGCCCGACGCGCTGCCGTGGACGTCCGCGCCGCCGAGCTCCTCGTGCGTGACGCGGCGGCCGCTGACCGCCTCGACCACGTCCGGCCCGGTCAGGTACATCCGCGCGGTGTCGCGCACCATGAACGTGAAGTCCGCCAGCGCCGGCGAGTACGCCGCCCCGCCCGCGCACGGGCCGAGGATCACGCTGATCTGCGGGATCACCCCGGACGCCTCGACCTGGCGCCGGAAGATGCCGCCGTAGCCGTTCAGCGCCAGCACGCCCTCCTGGATCCGGGCGCCGCCGCTGTCGTTGAGCCCGATCACCGGGGCGCCGTTGGCCAGCGCGAGGTCGAGCACCTTGTGGATCTTCGCCGCGTGCGCCTCGCCGAGCGAACCGCCGAAGAGCGTGAAGTCCTGGGCGTAGACGAACACCCGGCGCCCGTCGATCGTGCCGGAGCCGGCGATCACGCCGTCGGTGTGCGGGCGGTTGCCGGCCAGGCCCGGGCCGGTCGCCTGGTGCCGCCGGTAGGGCTCGATCTCGGTGAAGGAGTCGTCGTCGAGCAGCAGGGCGAGCCGCTCGCGGGCGGTCAGCTTGCCCAGCGAGTGCTGACGCCGGACGGCGTCGAGCTTGCCCTCGTGGATGTGCGAGCGCAGCTCTTCGCGGCGCTTGCGCAGCAGCGGCATGTCGGGCGGCACCGGCCGGGACAGGTCGGCGACGCGGGCCAGCTCGATGACCTGCGCGTCCCCGGACGGCGCCGGGCGGCCGAGCCGGCGGCGCCGGACCCCGTCGGGGACCGGCACCACCTCCGCTTCGTCCGCGCGCGCCGCGCCGGAGTCCTGGGTTCCGCTCACGCGGCATCCCTCATCCGGGCCCGGTGGTCCCGCTCGATCTCGGCGACGATGGCGGACCACACGATGCCGCGGCCCAGCCGGGGCATCGGGCGGACGAGCGCGTCGACGGCAGGCGGCATCGGAGCCGCCGCGACGGGCTGCCGGTCACCGGTGTCCGCGTGCCCGGCGTCGCTGGTGGTCATGGCAGGACCTCCTCGATCTGAACGGTCCCGGGTCCGGGACCGGTGAGAACCGGCTGCCCACTTCCGTCCGAAGTGGACAGAGGGGACGGAGCGGGAAGAGTCGACGGCGTGCGCGGGACCGCCGCGCCCGCCTGCCGGTCCGTGATCCGCCCGGCGGCGTGCAACCAGGCCACCGCGTCGCGCACGGTCTCGGCCGCCGGCCGGGCCGGCACGCCGCCGGTGGGCGCGTCCCCGGCGACCGGCACCGCCGTCGCGCACACGTGGATCGCGCCGTACTGCACCGGCAGCGCCCACGGCCACAGGCGCTGCAGCCGGTCGGCGAACCGCCCCACCGGGTACAGCGCCCGCGGCGGCAGGAACACCGCCGGCAGCGCGCGCCCGGTCACCGCCCGGACCGTGGCCAGGTACTCCCGGGTGGTCAGGAAGTGCCCCGGTGCGAAGAACGCGTCACCGGAGACCTCGCCGCCGAGGATCCGGGTGTGCAGTTCCGCCGCGTCGCGGACGTCCCCGACCGGGAGCCCGCGGCCCGGCCAGATCGGCGTCAGCCCGCGCAGGACGTCGCGCAGCCGGGCATTCTGGTCGCCCAGGCGCGGGTCGTGCGGGCCGAGCAGCGCCGGCGGGTACGTGACGACGACGGGTGCGCCCGCCGACCGGTGCTGCCGCGCGATCCGGTCGGCCGCCGCCTTCGACGCGAGGTAGGGCTCCCGCGACCCGCCGACCGGGCTCGAGGCCCCGATCGACGGCGCGGTCGTGGGGTACAGCGCCCCGACCGTCGACACGTGCACGATCCGGCCGGTGCCCGCCCGGCGCGCCGCGGCGAGCACCACCTCGGTGCCGCGGACGTTCACCCGCCACAGCTCGTCGCGGCGCCGGCTGTCGAACGTGTACACGCCGGCCGCGTGCAGAACGGCGTCCGCACCGGAAACCAGGCGCCGGGCCGCGGCCGGATCCGTGACGTCACCCTCCACCACGTCCACTGTGGACGGAACGGTGGCCGGGTCACGGGCGAGCAGCCGGACCCGGTGCCCGCGCCGCAGCAGCGCTTCGACCGTGTGCGCACCGAGGAAGCCGGTGCCACCCGTGACCGCGATCAGCATGTCCGTCCCTCTCAGGCCGCGCGGGCCTTCCCGTCGACGTGGTGGTAGCTGCCGCCGTAGAAGATCAGCGCCTCCTCGCCGGTGCCGCGGCTGGTCGCGACCACCCGGCCCAGGAAGATCGAGTGGTCACCACCCGCGACCACCTCGGCGAGCTCGCACTCCAGCCAGGCCAGCGCCCCGTTCAGCAGCGGGGCCCCGGTCTTGCCGCCGGGCGTGTAGCCGACCGCTTCGAACTGGGCCATCCCGTCGGGACGCCGCCAGTCGGCGAAGTACTTCGACGTGTCCTGCTGGTCCGCCGCGAGGATGTTCACGCCGAACGAGCCCGCGGTGACGATCGCGGAGTGCATCCGGGCCGCCTTGGACACGCAGCACAGCACCATCGGCGGTTCCAGCGAAACCGAGGAGAACGCGTTCGCGGTCATGCCGTGCGCGTCCTCGCCGCCGGCCGTCAGCACCGTGACGCCGGTGGCGAACTGCGCCATCACCTGCCGCAGTCCCGGCTGGGCCGAGAGGCCGCGGCGGGCGGCCGACGTCGGCAGCCGCTTCAGCACGGGAGGCTCCGATTCGTAGCCCACTTGTCAGACTCCCTTGCCGTTGACCGCGGCCGTCGAGTAAGGCACCAGTGCCTCACGCAGCTGCTCGGGGACCCGCGACGGCACGGTGGCCGTGTTGGGCCCGCGCATGCACGCGATCCGCTGCCGTCCCCGCGCCACCAGCCGCTCCTCGCCGCTTTCGGTGAGGTGGACGTAGTCGAACGCGAACTGGATCTGCGTCGAGGTGAGCTCTTCCAGCCGCAACCGGATGGACAGCTCGTCGAACGCGGTGATCTCGGCGAAGAACTCGCACTCCACCTTGAGGGTGAACAGCTTGAGGTCGTGGCGGACCTCTTCGAGCACCGCCGGCGCCTTCTCCTTGAGGAACATCTCGCGGCACCGGCCCTGCCAGCGCACGTAGTTCACGTAGTAGACGTTGCCCACCAGGTTGGTCTCTTCGAAGCCGACCGTGTGGCGGATCTCGTAGTAGTCGGACATCTTCAGTTCCCCTCTGCGTGGAGCACCGCGAAGACGATCGGATCGGTCCGGTCGTTGACCGTGGTCGACCAGGTGGCGATCCGGGCACCACCGGAGGAGAGCAGCGCCCACCCGTCGGCGTCGACCTGGCGCACGGTCAGCGCCTGGGTCATCGAGCCGGTCTTGCGGACGCACTCCAGCGCGCTCCAGACCCGCGTGTTGGCCACGCTGATCGGTTCGCCGGTGTCCGCCGCCAGCAACCGGCCGAGCGCGAGGAGCTCTTCGCCCAGCAGCCCGGTCCAGTCCTCCTCGGTGCGTTCGATCGCCGTCTCGATGTCGCAGGCGACCTGGTCGGCGCCGGCGACCACGAGAGTCAGCTCCGAGGTGTGCGACGCGGTGACGTGCACGCCGCCGTCGCACTCGGGCTTGCCGTCGGGGCGGTAGCGGACCTCGACCGGCCGGTCGAGCGCGCGGCCCGCGGCGAGCGCGGTCTGCGCCCGGCGCTCCGCGATGCCCTCGGCCGGGCGGCCCGCCGGGTCCGGCTCCAGCACCACCGACCGCGTCCCGCCGAGCAGCCGCTCGCAGGCACGCTCCACATAGGACCCGAGCATCGACGGGACCCACGGCCCGGCGCCGTCGCGCTTGCGGACCGCGCGCAGCTTCAGGCCTTCCCAGCGCTCGACCAGCGTCCCGTCCGGGTTGCGCACGTCGAGGTCGTAGATGTAGCTGTCGCCGTTCTGGACGCGTTCCTTCGCGTCCAGCAGGACGTACTCGGCGTGCTGGACACCGGGCTCGGCCAGGTACAGCTTCTCGATGCCCTGCGGCAGCAGCGTCGCGTCGGGGACGCAGCACTGGATCGCGTGCATCATCGCGTCCCGGGTGCCGGGGTCGGCCAGCAGCCGCTCCTGCGGGAGGAACGGGGCGAACCAGTAGTGGTCCGCGTTCGTCGAGATCTCGGCGACGGCGTGCCGGGCGCTCGCCCGCCGGTAGCCGAGGACCCGCTGGAACCGCTTGCCCTGGAACAACACCGAGCCGTACAGCTCGCTGATCGGCTCCACCGGGACCGGCGGCAGCGCGACGTCGCGGGGGACGCGCTCACCGAGCTCGGCCGGCCGGGCGAAGCTCAGCCGCGCCTTGAAGTGGTCGGCGCTGAAGCCGGTCTCGTCGCTGCGGATCACGACGTCGACGGTGTCGGCGTCGCGGGCCAGCGTGGCCAGCCGGACCGTGGTCGACCCGCCCGGCGAGACGATGATCGGCCGGAGGAACTCGACGTCGGACAGCACCGGGGTCCCGACGCGGTCCAGCGTCGCCGCCGCGGCCTGCGTCATGGCCTCCATGCCGAGCACCGCCGGGAACAGCAGCTGCCCGTCGAGCAGGTGGTCGGTCAGGTACGGGTCGGCCCCGTCGGAGAGGTCGGCCTCGGTGATCAGCTCGACGCCCGGGTAGTGCACGATCGCGCGGTCGACGAACCGGGTCAGCGGCAGCTCCCGCTTCTGGATCGGCAGCGTGGCCAGGCCCGACGTACGGCCGCACACCACCAGCACCGGCGGCGCGGCCGGGTCGGCCAGCACCTGGCGGAGGATGGTGATGCCCTCCTCCGTCGGGATCGGCGTGATGCCGTCGCGCATCAGGGCGCTGACCACACCGAGCTTCTCGCCCATGCCGGTGCCCGACCAGACCGACCACTCCAGCGCGATCGCCCGCGCCTGCGGGTGTTCCTGGCCGAAGCGCAGGGTCAGCTCGGTCATCCAGTCGTTCGCCGTGGCGTAGTGCGCTTCCCCGCGCAGGCCCGCCCGGCCGATGATGCTGCCGAAGGTGACCAGGAGCTTGATCTTGTCCTGGTCGACCGCGGCGAGCACCGCGTTGAGCCCGCCGATCTTCGGGGCGAGGGTCTTGCGGAAGCTGTCCTCGGTCAGGGAGAAGAGGGCGGCCGGCTCGTTGCGGCCCGCGCCGTGCAGGACCGCGGTGACCGGGCCGAGGTCGGCCTGGACCCGGGCGACCGCCTCGGCGATCTGCGGGGCGCTGGTGACGTCGGCGCGCTCGTAGCGGTAGCGGATGCCCGCCGCCTCCATGCGGTCGAGGTTCTCGGCCAGCTCGGTGTCGGTCTCCGGGTCGCTGCGCCCGAGCAGGGCCAGCTTCGCCCCGGAGTCCTTCGCCAGCGCCAGCGCGCTCTCCGCGGTGATGCCCTTGCCGCCACCGGTGACGAGCAGGACGTCCGAGGAGTCCAGCGAGTCGCGGATCGGGCCGGGCTTCGGCGCGGGCAGCGCGGACAGCCGCGGCACCGTGCGCCCGCCGTCGGCGCCGTAGCGCGCTTCGGTGAAGTCCGTGGTCGCGGCGACCTCGGCCACCACGGTGTGCACGGCTTCGGCGATCGCGTCCACATCGGACGGTGTCGGGTCCGCGAAGTCGATGATCGTCGTCTTCGCCGAGGGGTCCTCGAGCCGCAGGGTGCGGGCGAGGCCGGCCGCGCCGTAGCCGTGATGCACGACCACGAAGCGCGTGCCGTTGGGGGCGGCCATGACGGCGCGGCCGGCGTCGAGGAACAGCCCGACGTGGCTCGAGTCGCAGTCCGCCGGCAGGCAGAGCACCACGCCGTCCCCGGCGCCGGACGCGGCCAGCGCCGCCTTCAGCGGCTCGGCCAGCGGGTGCCGCGGCGTCGCGAAGAGCTGCCACTCGGCGCGCCCGGTGCCCGGCGTGAGGTCCGCGTTGGGCCGCGGCGCGGGCACGTACTCGACCGCGAACGGCCGGACCCACGGTCCGACGCCCGGGGCCTCGCCGACGTTGCGGTCGGCCGGCTTCGCCGTCTGCGCCAGCTCGTCGATCATCTCGGCGAGCTCACCGAGGCAGACCGTCGCGAAGTTCGGCATGCCTTCGAGCGCGGGCCGGCCCAGCGCCCGGGTGACGTCGTTGACCAGCTGCCCGACCGTGATCGACGACAGGTGCAGGTCGTCGAGCGGGTGGGTGTCGGCGGTGACGGCTTCCAGCGGCAGCTCGACGCGCTCGGCGGCGAGCTTGCGCAGCAGGTCCAGGGTCGACCCCGAGTCGGACTCGCCGGTGGCGGCGTCGGCCTCGGCGGCCAGTGCCTTCTCCGCGGCGAGCTCGGTGGCCAGCTCGCTGTCGATCGACGGCGCCGCTTCGCACGGGCTGGAGAGGAAGTTGTAGACACCGTCGGCCGGCAGGGCACGCACGACGCGTCCCTCGAACAGCGCGTCCACCGAGATCGGCGCGCCGAGCGCGAACGCCGCGCCGACGACCCGCAGCAGGGCCTGCAGCGACGCGTTGTCCGAGTCGATCGCGAGCACCGGGGTGTCCGGCGCGATCTCCTCGAACAGCCCGGTCAGCACCCGGCCGGGGCCGACCTCGACCACCAGGTCGCTGCGCTCGGCCACCTTGGCGGCGGCTTCGCGGAAGCGGACCGGCAGCACGATCTGGTCGTGCAGCAGCTCCGGCAGGTTCTCGGCGGCGTGCAGCACGTCGCCGCTGACCGTCGAGACGACCGGCCGCTCGAGCCGGGCGAAGCTGAACTCGCCGAGCCGTTCGGTCATGGCTCGCGCGGCCGGTTCGACCGCGGGCGAGTGGAAGGCGTGCGAGACCTTGATGCGGGTCGCGCCGACGCCCTGGGCCTTCGCCCTGGCGACGATGCGGTCGATCGCCTCGGCCGGACCGGAGATGACGGTCTGCTCCGGCGCGTTGTAGCCGGCGATGACCAGGTCGTCACCCAGGCCCAGCTCCTCGACGCGGCCGGGCGAGGCGGCGATCCCGGCCATCGCGCCGGTGCCGTCGCCGGTCGTCGTGGCCATCACCTTGCCGCGGAGCTTGGCCAGCTCGAGCAGGCCGCGCTCGTCGAGCGCGCCGCCCCAGTGCAGGGCGGTCAGCTCGCCGAGGCTGTGGCCGGTGACGGTCGAGGCCTCGATGCCGAAGGATCGCAGCACCCGCAGCGCGGCCAGCGAACCGGTGACGATCCGCGGCTGGGCCACCTCGGTGGCGACCTGGTCGCCGGCGACCGGCAGGGCCGCGGCGCGGAAGATCTCCTCGGCCACGGTGAACCGGCGGCGCAGGGCGCTCTCGCCGCCGCGCCCGGATCCCTGGCCGGGGAACAGGTAGCCGATCTTCGGGGCGGCGCCGCGGCTGCTCGCGAAGATGCCGTCGGCGGAGTCGAAGACCGCGCTCCCGGACTCGAGCTGCTCCAGCAGCTTGGTCAGCTTCCGCTCGGCGTGCTCCGGGTTGGCCGCGACGACCGCGGCGCGCACCGGCTTGCCCGACAGGTCCTTCGCCAGCTTCGCGGCGAGGTCGCCCAGCTCCGCGAACGACAGCTTCGGCACGGCCTCCAGGGTCGCGGCGATGTCGCCGCGCAGGGTCGCGACGTCGTCGGCGTCGAACAGCAGCAGCTCGGCGTCCTGCCGGCCGGCGACCAGGGTGCGGGCCCGCTCGTCGAGCTCGCGGCGCCGGGCCGCGGTGGGCGACTCGGTGACCGTGACGTGGGAGTTGATGCCGCCGAAGCCCATCGCGGAGACCCCGGCGCGGACCGGCTGGTCCTCGGGCCACAGCGACGCGTCGCGCGGGACGTACATCCGCGCGGACGTCCCGGTCAGCGACTCGTGCGGCTCGTAGTGGCCGGTGGCCGGCGGGATGACCTGGTGGTAGACCGCCAGCGTCGCCTTGATCAGGCCGGCGACGCCCGCCGCGGCCTTCGTGTGCCCGATGTTGCCCTTGATGGTCGACAGCGCGGCCGGCTTGGCCAGCGGGTCGGCGTCACGGCGGGCGGTGGACAGCGCCTCGATCTCGGTGGCGTCGCCGAGCGCGGTGCCGGTGCCGTGGCCCTCGAAGTAGGAAACGGTCTCGACGCCGTAGCCGGCGCGGTCGTAGGCGCGCTTGAGGGCGAGCCGGTGCCCGGCGGCCTCGGGCCGGGTGATGCCGCCCTTGCCGTCGGAGGAGACGCCCCAGCCGCCGATCGACGCGTAGATCCGCTTGCCCTGCTCCAGCGCGTCACTCTCGCGCATCAGGACGAGCATGCCCGAGCCCTCACCCGGCCAGAAGCCGTTGGAGTCGGCGTCGTAGACCTTCATCTCGCGCTTGGCCAGCGCGCCGGTCTTCGCGAACCCGATCACCTCGAACGGGTCGATCGACAGGTCGACACCGCCGGCGATGGCGAGGTCGAGGTCGCCCTGGGCGAGCGCGTTGGCCGCGGTCACCACGGACAGCAGCGAGGACGAGCAGGCGCCGTCCACGGTGTAGCCGCCGCCGGCGAAGTCGAAGTGGTTGCAGACACGGCCGGCGATGGTGTTCGCCAGGCCGCCGGCGAGGGAGTCCTCGTTGATCTCGGGGAACGGCTCCTTGTACTGGACCTCCAGCTCCCGCAGGAAGCTCGCGGTGTCCTCGTCCTCCCAGCCGCGGGAGCTCAGCGCCGCCGCGACCGTGCGGCGGACGTACGGCCAGCGCAGCCGCATGATGTTGGCGCGGGAGAACTCCCCGGTGAGGCTGTTGCCGATGACGACGCCGGTGTTCTGCCGCGGCGCCCCGTCACCTTCGCCGAACCCCGCGTCCGCGAGGGCTTCGGCGGCGACGTCGAGCGCCAGCCAGTGCGTCGTGTCCGTCGCGCGGAACGTGCTGCCGGCGACCTTGTGCGCCACCCGGTCGAACTCGTAGTCCCGCAGCACCGCCGCCTTCTGCGCGTAGAAGCGGTCCGGTGCCTTCGGATCGGACGAGTAGTAGTCCGCCCGGTTCATCCGTTCGTCGGGGAGCCTGCGGAACGCCCGGCGACCGGCCAGCACGTTTTCCCAGAGCTCCTCCGGAGAACTCGCGTCGGGGTATCGGAGACCGATACCGACGATCGAAATGCGCTCAACGCTCATGCCACCGCACTCCCACTGGCTCTCGAGCCCCGTATCACCGGAACCGTCAGGTCCCCGCTGCCACCGGCGCGATCCCGCCGCCGGTCTGTCATCCGCGGGCCGCGGCGGTGCCGCTGCCCGGTTCGCCCGGTCCGCCGGGCCGCCTGGTCCAGCATCTCCCGGGCGACGCGGACCGTCTTCTTTCTGCCTGCCCCGGGCCGCTACGTCAGCACGCTGGGACAACGCCGCAGACTGTCTACTGTGGATTTGATCAGGCGTCGAACTGGCCGGGCCTGCGTCCCTGGCCCGCCGGTCCGCGGTAGGCCTGGGCGATGTCGAGCCACTGGTCGGCCAGCGTGCCCTTCGCCCGGATGTCGAGGTCGTAGCGGTGCCGCCGGCGGGTGACGAGCAGGCAGAAGTCCTCCGCGCTGCCGCTCACCCGGTTGGCCGCGTCCGCGGGTCCGAACGTCCAGAGCTCGCCCGAAGGCGCGGTGAGCTCGTAGCGGAACTCCTCCGCCGGCGGCGTCAGGTTCCGCGCCTCGTAACCGAAGTCCCGCACGCGCACGGCGAAGCCGACCAGGTGCTTGATCCGGTCGGTGCGCACCGGGCGCACGCCGAGCGCGTCGGCGACGTCCTGGCCGTGACCGAACAGCTCCATCATCCCGGCGCAGGCCAGCACGTACGGCGGCAGCGGGTTCACCAGCCACGGCACCAGCTGGTCGCCGGGAACGGCGGCCAGTGCCTTGATGCCCGTGTCGCGCTCGGCGCGCCAGCGGGACAGCAGCACTTCGGCCGGGTCGTGGATGAACTCCTGCAGCGCGCCTTCGACCGCGTTGTCGAACCCGACGGACTCGACGGCCTTGGTCATCTCGATGAACGCCTGCGGCTGCGCGGCCGCGAGGCCGGCGATCCGGAAGATGAACGCGAGGTGCGCGATCTGGTGCCGGACCGCCCACCCCGGCGCCGGGGTGGGGGTGTCCCACCCGGCTTCGGCGAGGCCGGCGACGAGCGCGTCCACTTCGGCGGCCTCGGCGGTCAAGTGTGCGATCACGCCCGTGGTGTCAGTCACCTGTCTGTCCTCTCACGGCTACGACGTCTTCTCGTGAGCCGGCGGCCGCCGCGAGGGGCGGGGTAAGGGGAGCCACTCCTCGCGGCGACCGCGGGCCGAGCAGATCGGGATCCCTCGGGGCGGCGTCGCGAACCGGGCCAGATTTCGGTGTGTCCCGGTGCTGCGCGCCCCGGCGGGCGATCTGACCTTTCGATCATCACCCGCGCCGACCTGCGAGTCTTCTCTTCACGGGCGGTGCGGCAGCCGGTCACCGGCCGCCACGGCCGCGGTGAGAGCCGCCCACGACACCAGCTCCACCAGGCCCCGATCGTCCGTCCCGTCCAGGCGGACGTCGGCGGGGCCGACCTGGTACGCCGCCTTGGCCGTCAACAGGGCGAGCCGGCCCGCCGCGCGTTCGTCCTCGGGCAGCTCGGCCAGCACGGGCTCGACCCAGGCGCGGCTCAGCCCGGGCGGTTTCCCGTCCCAGGCCTTGACTTCGCGCTGGACGAGGTCCCGCACGCGAAGGGGCACCGAGCGTTCCCCGGCTACTTCCACCGCCGCCGTGGCGCGCGCGAAGGCGTCGGCCAGGGTGCTGCCCCGGGGTAGCCAGCCCGGGCCGTCCACGACGGTCTCCGGCAGCAGGCCCAGCGCTTCCCCGGCCGGCGGCGCGGCCCCCGGTTTCAGCAGGAGTCCCAGTACCGCCTTGGCTTTCTCGCGCGCCGACGCCGGCACCGCCGCCGGCAGCGGCGACGGGCCGAGGAACACACTCACCACCCGGTTGAGGTAGTGGAACGCGACCGCCACGGCGGTGAACTCGGCGACGGCGGCGGCCGGGACGTCCGCGGGCAGCCTGCCCTCGCCCCGCGCCCACGCGACCAGTGCCCGCGTGTCCGCGTCCGGGATGGCCCCGGCGTCGCCCGCCTCGATGGCCGCGGCGGCGGCAGGCTCCCCCAGCGAGGCGAGGGCCATGCCGTGCACCTCGACGCAGTACGGGCACGCGTTCGCGGCCGACACCGCGGCCGCGACGACCTCCTTGTCGGCCCGGCTCACCGTCCCGCCCGCGACCAGCGACTCCCGCAGCACCAGCCACACCGCGGCGAGCACCTCCGGCGCGGGCGAGTGCAGCGCGACGGGCGGGGCGAGCATCCCGAAGTCCCGCTCCACCTGCCGGTAGACGTCCGCCACCAGCCCCCGCGCCCGCCGCGGCCGCACGGCCTCGACGTACTTCACGTCCCGCAGCGTCCGCCGCAGGGCGAACCGCACCAGTCCGGGCGCCATCGTGCCTCCTCGTGAAACGGCGGACTCGCGCTCCCAGGAGCCCAGGAGCGCGAGTTCGAGGTACCCGTGCATCAGTTGCCGGCGACCAGGTCCAGTTTGGACACCGCCCGGCGGCCGGTGATCGACCCGTCCGGCGCCGGGGCGCCGTACTTGACGTCGACGTCGCGGGCCTGCAGCGCCCGGACGATGCCCGGGATCGACCGTTCGGCGAGCGCGGCGATGGTCATCGCCGGGTTCACCGTCAGCGCACCCGGCACCGACGCGCTGTCGGTGACGAAGATGCCCGGGTGGTTGCGCAGCTCGTGGTTCGGGTACAGCGCCGAGGTCGCCGCGTCGTCCCCGATCCGGCACGACGCCAGCGGGTGCACGGTGTACGCGCCGACGACGTCGTTGGTCCACGGCGAGACCTTCGCCAGGCCGTCCTTCTCGATGATCGCCTTGCAGTCGGCGTCCGCGAGCGCCCAGCCGCGCCGGGTGTTCGTGGTGGGGTCGTAGCGCAGCGGGCCGCGGCCCAGCATCTGCTGCGAGATCCGGTAGGCGTTCCCGGTGGGCGGCGGGGTGCCGAAGACGCCTTCGTTGTCGTCCTCGGTCATCAGGAAGATCGTGAGCCAGTTGGCCCACTGGTTGAGGATCTCCTTCTTCTGCGCGCCGTACCAGCGCGGCTCGTCGCCGCCCGGCACCTGGGCGAGGATCGTGCCCAGCCCCGGCGGGAAGTACAGCTGCTCCAGCGAGTACCGCTCGTACTCCGGCAGCGAGCCGTCGAGCTTGTCCCAGTTCGCGACGGTCGGGCCCTTGCCGATGTGGTTGGCCGAGTACACCGGACCGTCCTCACGGGACAGTCCGAGCACCTCGCGGACGCGGTCCTCGTCGATGATCGCGGTGTTGAGCCGCTCGCCGTTGCCGGAGAAGTACCGGCCGACGCCGTGCGGCATCGTGCCGAGCGTCGCCTCCGAGCGCTGCAGGATCACCGGCGTCGCGCCGGCGCCCGCGGCGATGATGACGACCTTCGCCTCGATCACGCCGGTCCCGGTGTGGATCCGGTAGTCCTCTTCGTCGATGAGGTCGAAGTGGACCCGGTAGCCGCCGTCCTCGGTCCGCTCGAGGCGCTGGACCTCGTGCAGCGGCCGGATCTCGGCACCGTGCGCCAGCGCGGCGGGCAGGTAGTTGGTCAGCATCGACCGCTTGGCGTCGAACTTGCAGCCCGCCATCATGAAGTTGCAGTTGACGCAGGTGTCGTTGTCGACCGCGACCGGCGCCGGGTTCGCGGTGCGCCCCGAGTGGTTGCAGGCCGCGGCCCACAGGCCACCGGCGTAGGAGACGTCGCTCCAGTCCTGTTTGGACACCGGGATCGACTCGTCGACGCGGTCGTACCACGGTTCCAGGCTGTCGCGGGAGATGACCGACGGCCACATCCGGCGCCCGATGCTGCCGTGGCGGTCGAACACGAAGCGCGGCGCGCGCGGCATCGCGGCGAAGTACACCACGCTGCCGCCGCCGACGCAGTTGCCGCCCAGCACGCTCATCCCGTCGCCGACGACGAAGTCGAACGCCCGCGTGTAGGACGAGCCGAGCAGGTAGTCGTGCTCGAAGTCGGCCGCGGCCAGCCACGGCCCGCGCTCCAGCACCGTCACCTTGGCTCCGCCGGCGGCGAGGTGGTAGGCCGGGATGGACCCGCCGAACCCGCTGCCGACGATGACGACGTCGGTCTGGTCGATCGCGCTCATGCTGGGCTCCCGGAAGGCGTCGTGTCGGGGTGGAGCTCGGCCAGCTTGCGGCCGTAGCCGTACTTCGGGAACCGCCAGAACCCGTCGGCGTCCGGGGCCTTGTACCCCAGCGCCAGCAGACCGGGGTGCCCGTCGCGGATGGCGTCGGCGGTGTGCAGGTGCGGGGCGCTGTCGTAGGCCATGTTGCAGAACAGCGCGAGGCTGACCCAGCCGTCCTTCTCCGGGTGCCCGGGCGTGGTCAGCCGGTTCACCAGCTCGCGGCGGTGCTCGTAGGGCAGCGCGACGAACGGCGGGACGTCGTGGTCGAGCTCCAGCGCCACCTCCCCCGCGTAGACCTTCGCGTGGTCGTTGAGCGACTGCGCGAGGTAGGGCAGGCCGGCCGTGACGCCGGTCGCGTCGAAGTGCAGCAGCTCGAGCGCACCCGCCACCACCGATCCCGGACCGGGCGCGGCCCCGGCGATCGCCCGGTCCTCCGGGAACCGCTTCTCCCCCGGCACGATCGTGTCCGCATAAGCCTCGAGGGTCATGGTCTCGACACGTTCTTCTTCGGTGCTTTCTGGTCGGGCCTCGGGTTGCACCGGCCTACCTCCTCATCGAATGTCCACAGTAGACGTCAAGCTGCTTCGGCCCGCCACGTCCGCTCCCGGCGGCGCACGGTCATCGGCAGCCCGCCGCGCACCCGCAGCGACAGCATCGCCTCGGGTTCGACGACCTTGCCCGGTACCTTGCGCAGCTCCAGGTCCCGCGCCGCCATCGCCAGCACGAACACGGCCTCCATCACCCCGAGGCTGTTGCCGATGCAGAACCTCGGCCCGGCGCCGAACGGGATGTAGGCGTAGCGCGGCGGCCGCCCGGCCGGGTTGGCGGCGTCGAACCGGCCCGGGTCGAAGCGCTCCGGGTCGGTCCAGAACTCCGGGTGCCGGTGCAGCGTGTACGGCACGACCACGACGTCGGAGCCGGCCGGCACGTGGTACCCGCCGATCTCGTCGTCGGCCTGCGCGATCCGCGGCAGCAGCCAGACCGGCGGGTACATCCGCATGACCTCTTCGACCACCGCGACGGTGTAGGTCAGCTTCCGCAGGTCCTCGTGCTCGGGCAGCCGGTCGCCCAGCACCTCGACGGCTTCGGCGTGCAGCCGCTCGCCGACCTCCGGGTGCTCGTCGACCAGGTGGAACGCCCAGCCGAGCGTGCTCGCCGTCGTCTCGTGCCCGGCCAGCAGCAACGTGATCAGCTCGTCGCGCATGCGTTCGCGCGACGCGTGGTCGGCCGAGCCGGTCGCGATCAGCCGGGACAGCACGTCCTCGCCGTTCTCGACCGGGTTCGCGAGCCGTTGGTCGACCAGCTCCTCGGCGATCCGGCGCAGGTCGTCGCGCGCGGTCCGGAACTCGACCTGCTTCTTCAGCGGCACCCACTGCGGGACCATGCTGAGCGTGACGGCCTCGAACATGGCCTGGTCCTGCACGGCCTCGAACGAGTGACCCAGCGTCTCGTACCCGCCCAGCTCGGCGTCGAGCAGCGTCTTGCCGAGGACGCCGAGGGTCAGCCCGGTCATCTCGTGCAGGATCTCGACCGGCCCGTCGTGCTCGGCCAGCCGCTTGATCAGCGTCTCGACCTCGGCCGCGACGACCGCGGCCTGGCGCGAGATCCGCTTGGGCTGGAACACCGGCTGGATGGTCCGGCGCTGCTTCTTCCAGGTCTCGCCGTCGCTGGTGAGCAGGCCGTCGCCGAGGGCCCGGCGGGCCTCCTGCAGGCCGATGCCCTTGTGGTAGTTCGCCGCGTTGTCGGCGAGGACGTGCTTCGCGAGGTCCGGGTGGTTCACCAGGTACATCGCCTTGGGGCCGATGGCGATGCGGACGACGTCGCCGTAGGTGTCGGCGTTGTCGCCCATGAGCGCGAGCCGGTCGGTGAAGAGCTGCTTCAGCAACCGGAACGTCGCTCGGCGCGGCGGCCCGGGCGGCGCGGTGCGCGCCGCCCGGGCGTTGTCGGCGGGACCGGTCATGCCGCGATGGCTCCCGGCTTCTCGCCGTCACCGGTCGATTCCGGCGCCGGCGCGAGCTCGAGCTTCGCCTTCTGCGCGGCCTGGTCGGACTCGAACTGGACCCGGGCCTTGTTCGAGAAGTGCAGGCCCCACAGGAACAGCCCGCGGATCAGGCAGACGGTCGCGGTGGCCAGGAACAAACCGTACGCGACGTGCACAGCGGTGAAGAAGCCGTACGCGAGTGCGACACCGGCGCCGAAGGCGAACTGCGAGCCCTTCTTCGACGGCGACGTCCCCGGGTCGGTCACCATGTAGTTCGTGTAGAGCACGAACGCGATCCCGGTGCCCATCGCCAGCGCGCCGGGGATCGACGTGCCGAAGAGCCACCCGCGGACGAAGGCCTGGATCACGAAGAAGCTCAGCCAGCCCGCGATCAGGAACATCCGGTTGGTCAGCAGCGCGTTGAGCACCGTGCCCGAGATCAGGATGATCGCGACGATCAGCCAGCCGCCCCAGGTCGCGATCTGCTCGCTGAAGTGGTACGGCGGGGCGATGCTGGCCCACGGGAACACCAGCAGGATGACCGTGATGCCGAAGTTCGACGGGTTCATGTAGTGCCGCATGCGGCCGTACACCGGCGCCTGCAGGACCCACTTGGCCCCGACCGCCACGACCACCCCGAAGATCATCACGAGGATCCGGTCGTTGACGTAGGTCAGCATGTTCAGCGCGAGACCGGTGATGTGCGCCGGCAGCAGGAACTCCATGAGCCCCTTGAAGCCGTTGCCCTTGAACCGGACGCCGCGCTGGGTCACCTTGGCGTTGATGATCTCGAGCACGATCTCGGTGGTGTACGCCGTCGCCAGCGCGACGAACGGGTACAGCCACGGCTGCTCGAACCCGAGGATCGTGTAGCCGAGGATGTTGAAGATCGTGATCGACATCGCGAACCGCTTCAAGGCCGTGATGACCTTGTTCGTCCGTTTCGGTGGCGCGGTGTCCACTGTGGTCAGAGTCGGGGTGGCCATGCCGTCACATCTCTTCCATCGCCGTGGTGCCGAGCTGGTACATGTGGCAGCCGGGTTCGAGCTTCAGGTCCTGCGTCCGCAGCTGCCCGGTCCGGTCCCGCCACTGCAGGTGCACGTCGAGCGGACCGCTGACGTCGTGCCCGAGGCCGATCTGGACGTCGAAGCTGCGGCGGCCGGCTTCCCCGCTGCTGCCGTCGACCCGGCCGAGGTACTTCTTGCCGTCCGAGGTCGTCACGGTGGCCTCGGCGCCGATCGCGGGCACGCCGGCCGCGGGCAGCGGGCCGGGCGCCACCGGGGCGTCGGTGGTCAGCTTCAGCTGCAGGTACTTGCCGGGCTTCGGGCTGTCGTTGTGGTAGAAGATCGGCTGCTCCCACTGCCGCGCCACCGCGAACTCGGGCAGGCCGTCCCCGTCGGTGTCGCCGACGGCGATCCCGCGGGTCGGGGTCGGCACCGCCAGGCCCAGCTGCGGGCCGAGGTCGGTGTAGCGGCCGTCCGGGCTCTTCACGAAGAAGTGGAACGTCTGGTCGCCACCGATGTCGTCACCGGCGCGGGCGTTCGGCCACCAGAAGGGGTTGGACAGCAGGCCGTCGTTGGCCGTGGCCAGCTCCTGCAGGTTCGGCCAGCGGTTGACCTGTCCCTTGACGAACCCGGTCGCCTGCGCGATCTGGTTCTCGCCGCTGTTGTTGAAGTCCTGGATCTTGACGTCCCAGCCCCAGCCGGACCAGGCCGTGCCGTCCGAGCCGCTCACGTCCTCGAAGGGCGCGACGCCGTCGTTCAGCTGGCTGCGCAGGTCCTGGGCGTTCTTCGCGGTGTTCATGAACTGGAAGTTCGACTCTTCGATGCCCCACGACGTCGTGATGTTGCTGACGAACAGGTCGTAGAGGCCGTCGTGGTTCAGGTCGCCGAAGTCGACGCCCATCCCCTTGAAGGAGTCGTGGCCCAGCACCTTCGACTTCGGGTCCGTGAAGCCGCGGACCCCGGTGACCTCACCGAACTCGATGTGCCCCGGCGAGGACTTGTTGTACAGGAAGTGGTCGTGCCCGAAGTCGTTGGCGATGTAGAGCTCCGGCAGGCTGTCGCCGTCGACGTCGGTCGCGCTGGAGGCCAGCGTCCAGCCGAGGCGCGCGTCTTCCGGGATGCCCTGGGAGGCGTCGACGAACCGGGCGGTCGGGTTCGCCCCGGACGTCGCCCCGGTCCAGCGGAAGATGAACTTGCCGCCGGAGTTCGTCGCGTGCGACATCGACTGGTTCAGCGTGATGCCGCCGTCGGCGGTCGGGTCCAGGACCTTGCTGTCCGGGAAGTAGTTGCCGACGAAGACGTCGACGTGCCCGTCGCCGTCGAAGTCGCCGATGGTGACGGAGTCGGTGTTCCACAGCGGGCCGCTGTACTTCCCGTCCGGGCCGCGGTGGTTGCCCGGCACCAGCTCGGTCGGCTGGAACGCCGAGGCGTCGAACTTCGTCGCGGTGGCCTTCTGCAGGAACACGACCGGGCTCCGGCCCCAGTAGTAGGCGAGGATGTCGGTCCGGCCGTCTTCGTTGTAGTCACCCGGGACGCAGCCCATCGGCGCCATGTAGTCCCACGTCGGCAGCACCGGCGCGGGGTCGAGCGCGAACGGCGCGTAGCGCGGGCCGGAGTCCGGCGCCGGCGTGACGACGACCTGGTCGCTGCGCGGGTCGACCAGGCAGAGGTCGTTGGCCTTGCCGCTGCCGCTGATGTCGTTGAGCGCGATCGCGGCGCCGACCGAGGAGATCCACGCGGAGATGTGCTCGTACTCCTTGTTCACCGTCCGGATCGACTGCGACTTCGTGGCCGCGGGCAGCGCGATCGTCATCGGGGTGAAGTGGAACTGGCTCGCCATCGAGTCCTGTTCGGCGGCCGAGACGCGGGGCAGCTGCGCGACCGTGTAGAGGCCGAGGATCAGCACCAGCGCCACGATGCCCGCCAGCTGCTTGCGCAGCCAGCCGAAGGTCGCGGTCATTTCTTCTTCCCTCCGTGGGTCAGCACTTCTTCGGCGATCCGCTGCCGCCAGGTTTCGAACGCCGGGACGTCGTCGCCGTCGACGACGACGGCCGGGCGGACCTCCTGGGTGATCGCCGCCACGCGCTCGGCCGGGAGCCCGCAGATGGCCTGGGCCGCCATCTCGGTCTCGGGGATCAGCAGGCCCGAGCGCACCCGGCACTCGGCGGCGAAGGCACTCCCCTGCGCCAGCTGGCCGTGGTGGATCCCGGCCCGGTCGACCAGTTCCGCCAGCTCGTCGGCGGTGACGCCGCACGCGTAGGTCGAGGCGAGCCCGACCCCCGCGTACAGGTCACCGTGGCGGGACTCCGGGAACTCCTCGATCGTCTTGGTCACCAGGGAGACGTCCGTGCCGCAGATGAACCACAGCGCCCGGCCGATACCCTGGTCGATGGCGCGCAGCGCGTAGCCGTCGTACCGCCGGTCCGGCCACGAGAACTTCGGGTCCTGGTACTGCTCCCCGATGTACTGGGCCGTCTTGAAGTAGGCCTGGTGGAAGCCGTAGCCGTCGAGCACCAGCCAGCGCAGCAGCGGGTCGAAGGCCGACGCCTTCGGCCACGCGAACCGCGGGAGCCGGCACATCGCCCAGCCGACCCCGACGTAGATGATGTAGTCGTGCTTCTCGCCGGGGCCGGCGAGGAACCCGGCGATGTTGGAGCTCTTGCCGAAGGGGAGCCCGTCGAGCACCCCGTAGCCCATTCCCGCGCCTTCGTAGGCGAACCCGCGGAACCGCGGCTCGATCTCCTCGAGCCATTCTTCGGCTTGCTCGACCGACTTCGCTTCGACGGCGTGCGCGTACCCGCGGAGGAACATCGCCCCCACGGTTTCGAGCCGTTCCTGAGCGGCTGGGCTCTTCCGGTGGAAGCCCCGCTTTTCCAGCAAGGTCTCCGAGACATCAGGTGTCAGGACGCGGCGCCTGAGCGTACGCCAACCATTGCCCAACGCACTCTCCCCCTTAGGGTCGACTGTTCACTTCGCCTCTACGGTCACAGATTTGCTGGTCAGGGCTCTACTCCACGGTTGCCCGCGATCACCCCGCGGCTTCTTCAGCCGGCCAGCCGCCGGGCCGCGGGGTCGAACTCCGCCCGGATCCGCTGCCGCCACAGCTCGTACGGCGGCTGCGGGCCGTCGTCGCCGTCGGCCTGTTCGGTGCGGTCCGCGAGGTTCTGCGCGCCCTGCACGGAAAGGTCGGTGAGCACGCCGGCCGCGAGGTGGGTGTGGGCGGGCACGTACGCGGAGTACGTCCGCGCCTTGACCGCGAACACCACGCCCAGCGCGAGCTCGTCGTAGTGCTCGCCGGCCGCCTTGCGCAGCCGGCCCAGCCCGCGCTGGTCGGCGCCGCCGGCGAACGTCGCGGCCAGCCCGACCCCGCTCCACAGGTCCGCGCGGCGGTGCTCGGCGAAGCGCACGACCGCCTTGGCGACGGCGTCCGGGTTCCCGCCGTTGATGAACCACAGCGCCCGCCCGACCCCCTGGTCGAACGCCCGCCCGAAGTACTCCGGGCGCCCCGCCCACGGGTAGGGCTCCGGCTCGGCCTGCTCGTCGACCCACTTCTTCGTGTCGAAGTAGGCGCGGTCGAAGCCGAAGCCGTCGACGGCCAGCCAGCTCATCACCGGGTGGTAGGCCACCCCGGACAGCTCGGGCAGGATGTTCTTCCACAGTGGACGCGGCAGCCGCGCCATGGCGAAGCCGATCCCGATGTAGGTCAGGAAGATGTGCGGGCGGCCCGGCCCTTCGAGCAGGGCGCGAGTGCGGTCGCGGCCGCCGCCGGGCATGGCGTCGAGGATCGTGTAGCCCATCGTCGCGCCTTCGTAGGCGAACCCGCGCTGCTCGGGCTCGATGAGCGCGAGCCGGCGCTCGATCTCCCACAGCGACGCGCCTTCGATGGCCCATTCGAACCCGCACACGACCGCCTGCGGCACCGCCTCCAGCCGGGCCGTCGAATCGGTGTGGGTGACCGGGAAGCCGCGTTCGGCGAACCCGACCGAGGCGAGCGAAGGAGCGAGGAACCGCTTGCGGAGCACTCCCATTACCGTGGACATGCTGATGTCGTCCTTTGTTCGTCGGGGGATCAGGCGACGGCGCGCAGGTGCGGGCGCTGGGCGGCGCGCATGCGCTGGGTGAACGGCGACTGCTTGGACGCCAGCGTGATCGCGATCGGCGCGTCGGTCGGGGCCGGCGCGCGCAGGCCCACCCGGGCGGTGGTCTGACCGAAGGGCGCCACGTTCACGCCCGCGTAGCCGATCGAGAACCGCGGCCCGGCCGCGCCCGGCTGGTGCTGCGCGACCGCGATCGCCGTCCAGCGGCCGGCGGGCACGCCGTGGATGGTCAGCTCGCCCGAGCTCATGTTGGCCATGCCGCCGAAGGCGACGGGCCCGCACTGGGGCACCGGGTCGGCGAACAGCCCGACGAGGGTGTCGGCGGGCGCCGAGCCGCGGGGCATGTCGAGACGCATCGACAGCACCCCCGTGCCGGTCTGCAGCGAGGCGCAGCTGCGCCCGGCCGCCCGCAGCGTGCGCAGCGGCGGAAGCCGTTGGAAGGACGGCGAAATCGCCACGAGCAGCTCGGCGACCTGCGGCTCGCGGTACTGGGTCGGCGTCATCCCGACCGCCCGCGAGAACCGGCTGGTGAACGTGCCGACGCTGCTGTAGCCGACGCTGCACACGATGTCGGAGACGTTCAGCGACGTCGTCAGCAGCAGCCGCTTGGCCTCGAACAGGCGGACCGCGGTGAGGAACCGTCCTGGCGTCACCCCGGTGGCGTCGGCGAACATCCGGGAGAAGTGGAACCGGCTGACGAAGACCTCGGAGGCCAGTTCCGCGAGCGTGAGTGGTTCGAAGTACCGCTGCTGAATCGACGTGATGGCCTGCAGCACGGCGGGCCGGACCGACTTCTCCACGCGCTCGAGCGCCGGCATCCGGGGCGGATCGTCGAACTCGCTGTCGTGTCCGACAGCCGCAATAGACCGCAACATCATCCGTCCAACCTCGAATTCCCCTGGTGGCAGTTCTCCTGGTGCCAGGGAAGACGCCGCGTCTCGCAGATCACTCGATGGGCGATGGAGCCCGACCGGGCGAAACGCACTCCGGCGGAAGCCGCGGCGCCCGGCGCGGGAGTTCCACACCGGACTGTCCATGCGGAACACATAGTCCCCGCGTGCGCGATACGGCACGCATGATCGTGGCCGCTCCCGCGCTTGGTCCGATCCGGGGACACCCGCGAGCGCCCCCGCCCTGGTTGGGCCGGATGGCGGACCGTGCGGAACACCCGGGGCACCCCTGCGAAACGCACGGGGCCACGGGACAAACCCACGCGGACTCTGATGGGTGACTCACTGGCCGCCGGAGCGACGCTCTGTCACATTCGGATAGAAGCCCGGAGTCGGCCGTCCACCGACCCCGCGTGGCACCACTGGGGAAGCGCGAGGACGCATTGACGACGCTGGAGGCCTGCCATGTACTCCGAACTGCCGCCGCCGACGGACGAGCCGGACGACGCTGGAGTGACGTTCACCGTTCTGGGCCCGCTGGAAGTGCGGCGCGGCGGGGTCGACTACGCGCCGACCACCCCCAAGGTCCTGCAGCTGCTCGCCGTGCTCGTGATGCGCCCGGGCAAGATGGTACACATCGACACCCTCATCCGGGAGCTGTGGTCGTACAACCCGCCCCGGACGGTGCGGACGACGCTGCACACCTACGTCTACCACCTGCGCCGGTGCATCGACCAGAACCGCCTGGCCGCCGACGGGGAGAAGATGCTGGCCACCAAGCAGTCCGGCTACGCCTTCTACATCGACCCGTCCCAAGTGGACACCTACCGGTTCGTCCGGCTGCAGCAGCTCGGCCACGAGCACCAGGACGCCGGTGACCACGCGGCGGCCGCCGACGCCTACCGCGCGGCGCTCGACCTCTGGTCCGGCCCGCCGCTCGCGAACGTCCACTGTGGACCCATTCTGTCGGCGTACCGCACGGAGCTGCTCGAGCAGCGGCGCAGCGTCCTGCACCTGCGGATCGAAGCCGAGATCATCAGCGGGAAGCACCGCGAGCTGATCGGCGAGCTGCGGTCGCTGGCCACCGGCAGCCCGCTCGACGAAGCGCTGCACGGCCAGCTGATGCGCGTGCTCGGCCGCAGCGGACGGCGATCCGACGCGATGGCCGTCTACCGCAGGCTCCGGTCGAGGCTGGCCGGCGAACTGGGCGTCGAACCGTGTGACGACCTCCAGGTGCTGCACCGAGAACTGATCTCCGAAGGAGACCACCGCTGATCCACCGCTTCCCCGGCTTCGGCCGAGTTCGATCGCGTCGCCCGAGAAAGAAGTGAGGAAAGTTCGATGCCCGCTCCCAACACCCGCGCCTACGGACAGTTCTGCGGTCTCGCCCGCGCTCTCGAGATCATCGGCGAGCGCTGGTCGCTGCTGATCGTCCGCGACCTGGTGCTCGGCCCGAAGCGCTACGACGAACTGCAGGCCGGTCTGCCGAAGATCCCGCCGTCCATCCTTTCGTCCCGCCTCAACGAGCTCGAAGCGACCGGGGTGCTCCGCCGCCGCGTCCGCGCCGAGCTCGACGCGGGCCTGATCTACGAGCTGACCCAGTACGGCAGCGAGCTCGACCAGGTCCTGCTCGACCTCGGCCTGTGGGGCGCGCGTTCCCTGCACCAGCCGGGCCCGGACGACGTGTTCACGCTGGACTCGGCGATCCTGTCGCTGTACACGACGTTCCGCGCCGACGTGGCCGAGAGCGTCCAGATCACCTACGAAATCCGCTACGACGACAGCATGATCATCCACGCGCTGGTCGAGGACGGCGTGGTCAAGGTCGGCGAAGGCCGGTTCGCCGGCGCGGACCTGGTGGTCAAGGTGACCAACGGCGCGGTGATGCTGGACCTGATGAGCGGTCACGTGTCGGCGCGCGAAGCGGTCCGCAGCGGCAAGCTGGCGATCGAGGGCGACTTGGCCGACCTGGAGCTGCTGGCCCGGCTGTTCCACGTCCCCTCGGCCCCGGAGCCCCCGTCGGGCATCGTGGTCCGCTAGCGGTCGAGCGGTCTGCCGCGGCCGGTCGTGAGTGAGAAACAGGGTTAGAACACTGTTTCTCACTCACGACTTCCCGGCGACCACCCTCAGCCGGGCGCGATCCGCTCCGCCCGCTGCACCAGGTACCGCCGCTCGGGCCGGCTCGCCGTCCGGTCCGCGGCGCGCAGGTAGCACTCCCGCGCCCCGGCCGGGTCTCCCGCCAGCTCCAGCAGGTGCGCGCGGACCGCGTCCAGGCGGCGGCCGACGTCGAGCTTCGCGTCGACCGTGTCCAGCAGCGCCAACCCCTCGAGCGGGCCCGAAGCCTGCGCCACCGCCACGGCCTGGTTGATCGTCACCACCGGGCTCGGCATCAGGGTCTGCAGGACACGGTAGAGCTCGACGATCTGCGGCCAGTCCGTCCCCTCGGTGCTGGGCGCGGTCGCGTGCAGGGCCGCGATCGCCGCCTGGACCTGGTACGGCCCCAGCGCCGCGTGGCCGAGCGTCGCGTCCACCAGCGCCTCGCCCTCGGCGATCATCGCCGCGTCCCAGTGGCCGCGGTCCTGCTCCGGCAGCGGCACCAGCTCGCCGTCCGGTCCCGTGCGGGCCTCGCGGCGCGCGTCCGTCAGGAGCATCAGCGCCAGCAGGCCCGCCACCTCGCCCTCGCCCGGGATCAGCGCGTGCACCGCGCGGGTCAGCCGGATCGCCTCCGCCGCCAGGTCGGCGCGCACGAGGTTCTCCCCGGACGTCGCCGTGTACCCCTCGTTGAAGATCAGGTACAGCACCTGCAGGACGACGCGCAGCCGGTCGCCGAAGTCGGCCGGCGACGGCTCGCTGAACGTCGACCCCGCGGCGGCGATGCTCTCCTTGGCGCGGGTGATGCGCCGGGTCATCGTCGCCTCCGGCACCAGGAACGCGCTCGCGATCTCGGCCGTGGTCAGGCCGCCGACCGCGCGCAGCGTCAGCGCGACCTGCGAAGGCGGCGACACCGCGGGGTGGCAGCACAGGAACAGCAGCTTCAGCGTGTCGTCGGTGCCAGCGGGCTGCTCTTCGCCGGGGCCGGCGACGACCGCGGAGCCCACCGGCTCCCGCACGGCGACCGACTCCTCACGCCGCCGCCGCGCGCTCTCGCTGCGCCAGTGGTCGGTGAGCCGGCGGGTCGCGACCGTCACCAGCCAGGCGTGCGGGTTGTCCGGGACGCCGTCGGCCGGCCACTGCTCGCTGGCCGCCAGCAGCGCCTCCTGGACGGCGTCCTCGCACGCGTCGAACTGGCCGTACCGGCGCACCAGCACGCCGAGCACCCGCGGCACCAGCGGGCGCAGGACCTCGGCGACCGGCGCGGGTGCGGTCACCTCACGCACCGGGTGCTTCGGGCTCCGCGCCGGCGAAGAAGACGATCTCGCGCACCTCGATGCCGAGGCCGTCGATCGCCGCGTCCGGGATCATCGCGGCGAGCTCGAGGGCACGCTCCTTGTCCGCGCACTCCACGAGGTAGTAGCCGGCGAGGAACTCCTTCGACTCCAGGAACGGGCCGTCGGTGACGGCAGGCAGGCCCCCGCGCACCCGCACGACGGTGCTGTCGGCGACCGGCGCGAGCGCCTGCGTGCCGATCATCTCGCCGGACTCCCGGATCGTGCGGATGAAGTCCTGGTGCCCGGTCATGATGGCGTTCATGTCCTGCTCGGACAGGTTCGCCATCACGTCGGGGTTGAGGTACATCGCCAGCAGGTACTTCACGGCCCGCGCTCCCATCGTCGGTGGCACGAACATAGCCGACCGCGCCGGGCGTCCGGGCGTCACGTCGCAAGGGCGGAGTGGAGCCGCCGCGGGCCCGCCTGCCAGCCTGGAGCACGGGCAGTCCCGGTTACCCGGACCCAGGAGGGTGGCACCGATGGCCGACGTGTTCACGGATCTGCAGACCGAGACCGAGGCGCTGGCCGAGCTGGCCGAACGCCACGGGTCCGGCCCGGGCCCCGATCTCACCGGCCACTTCGCCCGCCTGACGTCGACCGCGCGGCTGGTCCGGCTCAGCGCCGAGAACCCCGGCGCGTTCGGCGTCACCCCGCAGGTGTCCTACGACTCGCTCGACGAGGCGGTCCTGACCTGGCTGATCGAGCAGCGGAAGGCCAACGCCCTGCTCGCGGCGGCCCCCGCGAAACCGGAGCTGCCGTGGAGCGACGGCCCGCTGCGCCCGTCGGTGCTCGCCGCGGCCGCGCTGACCGAGCTGTTCGCCTGCGGCCAGGACATCGCCGACGCGCTCGGCGTCCGCCCGCGCCGCGACGACGGGATCGGGCACGTCGCCTACTACGGCGTGCGGACCAGGGACCGCGCCTACCGCCGGCACCGGCGGACGCCGCCCGGGCCGTTCCGGTTCGAGCTGCGGGCGCCGTCCGGGACGCGGTGGGACTTCGGGCCCGAAGAGGCCGCCGACCGCATCGCCGGGTCCGCCGAGGACTTCTGCCTCCTGGTGACCGGCCGCCGCGACGCCGAAGACCTCGCCCTGAGCTTCAGCGGCGGGCACACCGCCGAATGGCTGGAACTGCTGGAGAACTGAGCGAAATCACTCGAACGGGGTGGGATCGCCGGCGCCGACCCGGAGGATCTCCGGCTCCCCGGAAGAGAAGTCGACGACGGTCGTCGGCTCGACCCCGCAGTCACCCGAGTCCAGCACCGCGTCGAGCTGGTGGTCCAGCTCTTCCTTGATCTCCCAGCCCTGCGTCATCGGCTCGCCCTCGCCGGGCAGCAGCAGCGTGCTCGACAGCAGCGGCTCGCCGAGCTCGGCCAGCAGCGCCTGGGTGACGCGGTGGTCGGGGATGCGCACGCCGACCGTCTTCTTCTTCTCGTGCATCAGCCGCCGCGGCACTTCCTTGGTCGCGGGCAGGATGAACGTGTAGCTGCCCGGGGTCGCCGCCTTGATCGCGCGGAACACCGCGTTGTCGACGATGACGAACTGCCCGAGCTGGGCGAAGTCCTGGCACACCAGCGTGAAGTGGTGGCGGTGGTCGAGCTTGCGGATGGTGCGGATGCGCTCGAGCCCGTCGCGGTTGCCCGGCCGGCACCCGAGCGCGAAGCACGAGTCGGTGGGGTAGGCGATCAGGCCGTCGCCACGGAGGATCTCGACGATCTGGCCCAGCGACCGGCGCTGCGGGTTCTCCGGGTGCAGGTCGAAATAGCGTGCCATGATCGTAGAGCCTAAGGTCCGCGCCTCGGGGCCGCCGGGCGGCACCGCCCGCGCGTCTCCCAGCTTGCGGTTCCCGGCGCCAACGCTGGGACCCGCCCCGGCCCGCACGCCACACTCCGAACGGGACCACTTCCAGGGAGGGCGAGCCATGACGAAGCTGACCGTGCCGGAGCTGGACCGGGCCCGGGTCGTCACCGCGGCGAAGTACCAGTTCGAGGGCCCGCAGGGGCGGATCTCGCTGGCCGACCTCTTCGACGGGCGCCCGCGGCTCGCGGTGCACCACACGACGCCCGAGCACCGCGGCCCCTTCGCCGACGTGCCCGCCGCCGACCTCGCCGCCGCGCTGCACGACCCGGACCTGCGCCTGGTGCTGGTTTCCCGCGCGCCCTACGCCGAGCTCGAGCGGTACCGCCGCCACTTCGGCCGGGACCTGGCCACGTACTCGGCGGGCCACGCGTTCACCGCGGACTTCCCGGTGTCCCGGCGCCTGCCCGAAACCGGCGGCGGCGAGTTCTGGGACGACCTCGAGGCGGCGATCGGCTTCTTCCGGTACGACCGCGGTCGCGTGCTGCACACGGGGTCGGTCGCCCTGTCCCGGCTGGACTTCTTGAGCCTGCTCGGGGTCCCCGACCGCCTCGGCTCCGCGACCGGCCGGCGCTGAACGCGCGCCCCGCCGCCGTCGTGCCCTCCTCCCGCGCCCCCGCGCCACGTCTTTTCGGCTCAAGAAATAGCACCTCAGGTGGGTTACCATCGATCGGCAGCAGCACGAACACCGCGCACTGGCCGGGCCACCTGGGGCGCCCCGGCCGCCGTCGAGACCCCGGGGGTTCCGCACAGATGTCTCCGGTCGCCGCGCTCGAACCGGCCACGGAGCTGTCCGCCACCGCCGAGCCGCGGGGCACGACCGCGGCGGACCGGCGTCCACGGCTGGCCACCTACCTGGCCGCGGCCATCATGGTGGTGGTCATCACCGGGTTCAGCGTGATCGGCGTCGTCAGCGTGCTGCCCGCGTCGGTCGGCGTGCTGAACGCCGGGTACGCCATCCTGGCCGCCGCCGCGCTGCTGGCGATCCAGCTGCTGTGGTTCAGCCGCCCGTCGACCCGGCTCGACTCCACGACCAGCCGGGTGCTGTTCGCGGTCATGGTCGTGCTCGCCTACGTGCCGACGCTGACGTTCGGCCTGCTGTGGGCCACCATGCTCGTGTACGTCGGCAGCGCCGCGCTCCTGGTGCTCCCGCCGCGCTACGGCTGGGCGGCGGTCGTCGCGGTCCTGCTCAGCACCGTCGGGGTGTGGCAGGTGTTCGGCGCCAAGCCGGCGAACACCGTCTACAACGCGTTCGGCACGCTCTTCTACATCCTGGTCTTCTACCTGCTGTCCCGGTTCACGCGGATGGTCCACGAGCTCCACGCGGCCCGCACGGAGCTGGCCCAGCGCGCGGTCGCCGAGCAGCGGCTGGCCTTCGCCCGCGACCTGCACGACCTGCTCGGGCTGAGCCTGTCCGCGATCGCGCTCAAGGGCGAGCTCGTCTCCCGCCTGATGCGCAAGTCCGCCGAGCGCGCCAAGGCCGAGCTCGGCGAGATCACCGCCACCGCCCAGCGCACGCTGTCCGACGTCCGCGCGGTTTCCCACGGCTACCGCGAGCTCTCGCTGGAGAAGGAGTCCCGGACGGCCGAATCGCTGCTGTCGGCGTCCGAGATCGCCGTCCGGATCCACCTCGACCAGGGCGACCTGCCGGTCCAGGTGCGCACGCTGCTGGCCAAGGTGCTCCGCGAAGGGGTCACGAACGTCCTGCGCTACAGCGACGTCGAGCACTGCGAAATCGACGTCCGGCACCAGGACGGCAAGGTCGTCCTCGAGATCGTCAACGACGGCGTGGCGGCGGACGATCCGGCGGTCACCTCGGGCAGCGCGCTGACGGTGCTGCCCGACGAGGTCGCCGCGCTCGGCGGCCGCGCGAGCGCGAAGGCGGGCGCCGACGGCCGGTTCCGGCTGCGCGTCGAGCTCCCGGTGCCCGGGCGGCCGGGCGGGCCGGTGGCGCGGGATTCCGAGGAGCGGTCGGAGAACGCGTCGAAGCAGATCCGCCGCCTGCTGCCGGTGGTCATGGTGCTGATGGGGATCGGCGCGATGTCGCACCTGCTCCAGCTGGCCCCGCGGCTGTGGGAGATCGCGCTGGTCCTCGGCACGATCGTGGCGTTGCTGGCCCTGCAGTTCTCGTACTTCAACCGGCCGTCGACGCAGCTGCGATCCGCGCAGAGCTACGGGATGCTCCTGGTCCAGGCCTGCCTGGTCTACCTGCCGCTGCTGCCGCTGGGCCCCCGCTGGGTCAGCCTGCCCGGGCTGCTGGTCGGCACGGCGCTGCTGGTCCTGCCGCCCGTCGCGGGCTGGGTGTTCTTCGCCGTCAACATCGCCGTCTACGCCGAGATCACGCGGCAGTCGGGGGCGACCATCACGAGCACGATCTTCTACACGGCGGCGACGGTGATGACGAGCCTCGCCGTGTTCGGGCTCCTGTGGCTGGTCCGGCTGGTCACCGAGCTGGCCAGCACCCGCCGCCGGCTGGCCGAGATGGCGCTGGCCGAGGAGCGGCTGCGGTTCGCCCGCGACCTGCACGACCTGCTCGGCATGAGCCTGTCGGCGATCGCGCTGAAGAGCGAGCTGACGGCCCGCGTGCTGCCCCTGGACCGCGACCGCGCGGCCCAGGAGCTGACCGAGGTCCTCGGCCTGACCCGCCAGGCCCTGTCCGACGTCCGGTCGGTGGCGAGCGGCTACCGCGAGCTGTCCCTGGACAACGAGTCGAGGACGGCCCGGTCCGTGTTGGCGGCGGCCGACGTCCGCGTCCGCATGGAGATGCTCGGCGACGAGCTGCCGACCCCGGTCCGCACGGTACTGGCGGTCGTCCTGCGCGAGGGCGTGACGAACGTGTTGCGCCACAGCAAGGTGGAGAGCTGCGAGATAGCGATGCGCCGCACGGAGGACGGAATCTCCCTCGACATAGTGAACGACGGCGTCGAGCGCAACGGCCACCGGGCGGCGTCCCCGGTCCGGCCGGAACGGAGCGAGGAACCGGAACCGGAGCCGGTGGTCGCGGCGTCGCGCGAGACGTCACCGGGGAGCGGGATCGGCAACCTTTCGCACCGGGTCGCCGACCTCGGCGGTGAGCTGACGGCAGGGGTGGAGCCGGACGGCCGGTTCCGGCTGCGGGCCGTTGTGCCGGCCTGAAGTCCCTTGTGCCACGGGTGAACCCCAGCCGGAGCCGACCCAAGCCACGGGCGGCCGTCCCGACCGGAACCCCCGACGAACCCACCCGACACCAAGCCGGAGAGCCGCATCCCAGCCGCAAGCGCTCGCCTCAGCCGAAACCCCAGCGCCGCCGCCGAACCACTCCACCGACCCCAGCCGCGAGCCGTCACCCCAGTGGTCCGGACCTTCTGGTCCAGACCTCACCGGCCGTCACAGCCAGCCGGACTCCTCGGCGATGCGGATCGCGTCCACCCGGTTGCGCGCGTTGAGTTTGGCCACCACCGTCGTGAGATAGTTCCGTACTGTCCCGGCGGAAAGGTACAGCCGGGCGGCCACCTCCACCGTTCCGTAGCCCTGTGCGGTCATCCGCAGCACGTCCAGCTCGCGAGTCGTCAGCGGGCAGTCGACCGTGTCCCACGCCGCCAGCGCCAGGTCGCCGTCGACCATGCGGCGGCCGGCGAGCACGCCGCGCACCGCGTTCGCGAGCTTGGCCGGGGGCGCGTCCTTCAGCAGGAACCCGCCCACCTTGGCGTCCAGCGCCCGCCTGAGCGTCCCCGGGCGGCCCAGGCTGGTCAGGATCAGGGTCCGGCAGTCCGGCAGGTGTTCGTGCAGCTCACCGGCCGCGGTGAGGCCGTCCTTGCCGGGCAGGTCGATGTCGATGACCGCGACCTGCGCCTGCTTGGCGCGCGCGGCCGGCAGGATCTCGAGCCCGGAGGCGACCTCGGCGACCACGTCGATGTCGGGTTCCAGCCGCAACAGCGCCACCAATGCGCCCCGCACGATGTGCATGTCCTCGGCCACCAGCACTCTGATCACGGGTGCCTCCGCACTCACGACTCCCCAGAAGCTCAGTTAAACATTCTGCTTGACGAATCGGTTGCACCATTCGGGGACCACTTTTGGAGCGCTGCCGCTAAATGCACATGCACGGCTCGTTACCAGGTTAAAAATGCCTACTAGCGCCCGGGCGACTACCAGCCGTCACGTACACCCTGGGTCATCGGCACCCACGTCGGAAATTTTCCGGCCAGGTCGCGTGTGGACTTCCGGCCCACCACACGCGACGAGCCGGCCCACCGCCGGCGCGCTGGGCGCCTGGGGTGGACCGGCTCGCGACCCCGCGAACTGCGCAAACGCGCGTCAAGCCGCTTCGAGGAGATCGATCTGGCAGAAGCAGGTGCCCCGCTTCTGCGCGGTGCCGGCGCCGGCCTCGATGCCCCAGTGCTCGAAACGGTCGATCACGAGGTCCGTTCCCTTCTTTTCGAACTCGATACCCAGATCGGTGAAAAGCGCGCGGACGTCGGCGGAAACCTGTGCGGACATGTTCTGCTCCCAGTGGCGAAGATGAATGCTTCACGTGCCATAAATCGTCGCCAATCAACGCAGCGCCAACCAGTGCCCGCATCATCGCCGTGCTGTGCCTTACACATGCTCCGTGCGGTTACGGAGAGGACTCCGAACGGCCCAGCAAGCCCCGGAATCCCGCTGATTCGACGGTTTTTCGTCACTTTGCGCTGTCACGCGCTTCCCGCGGGCTACCGGGACCATGAGAAACGCACATGCGTTCATGGTGAGAGTTCCCGGCTCCGGCGCCGCTCACACCGGATGTGCAAAACGCATGTCCGGGACCGGTGAAACCCATCCCGACCGGTGCACAGAGCACTTAAGAAGTAGACGCCCGCCGATCTACAGTTTTGGGCGCAATCACATCTTCCGCACCGGACGCCTTCATCGGGAAGGCGCCGCGCGGCATTGTCGACCGGGAGGGACGGCCACCATGGATGAGATCGTCCGGCAAGCTGTGGCACGCGCCATCGTGACCATGCGAGACAACCTGGGTGAGCGGCTCACGATCGATGACCTCGCCCGCGCGGCCATGTTCAGCAAGTTCCACTTCACCCGGGTGTTCCTGCGGGTCACCGGGCTGTCGCCGGGCCGCTTCCTGTCGGCCGTGCGGCTCGCGGAGGCCAAGCGCCTGCTCGCGACCACGGCCATCTCGGTGGCCGACATCAGCCACCAGGTCGGCTACAACAGCGTCGGCACGTTCAGCGCCCGGTTCAGCGGCAGCGTGGGCGTCTCGCCGTCGGGGTACCGGCAGCTGCGCGGCCGGTCGCCGCGGGTCGCCGAGCGGCCGTCCCAGCCGGGGTCGGGGACCACCGTGCGCGGCCAGCTGCGGGTCGCGCCGTCCGCCGAGGTCGGGCCGGTGTTCGTCGGGCTGTTCGCCGCCCGGATCGCCGAGGGCGCGCCGGCCCGGTTCGCCATCCTGCCCGGTCCCGGGCCGTATGCACTGGCAGACGTTCCGCTCGGGTCCTGGTACGTGCTCACCCACGCGTACGGCTGCGGTGAGGTCGACAACCACTCACTGCGGCCCTACACCGGCCTGGCCGGCCCGGTGACGGTGCACCACGGCGTCACGGCGAGCCTGGCCGACGTCCGGCTGCGGCCGCGTCACGGCTTCGACCCGCCGGTCCTGCTGGCCCTGCCCGACCTGCGCCAGCCCGCGGTGGCCCGCCCGATGGCGGTCTGACGGCGTGCAATTCCGGCGCCCCGAATCCGCCGTCCGTTAATCCGCGGACGGCGGGTTCACCCGGTCCGCGTTCCCCGCAGCCATTCGGCCCAGTGGGGCGGGCGACGGACTCATCGCGAACCGTCGGAGAATTCGCGGCCATTCCCCGGTGCGCTTCTTCGGAACACCGGCGGCAGGGGGCAATGGCGTACAATCACGCCGGGGAAGTCTCACCGGACTGGGGTGCGAGGTACCGTCGTGATCAAGGTGTTGCTGGCCGAGGACATGCACATGGTCCGCGGCGCCCTGGTCGCCCTCCTCAACCTGGAGTCCGACATCGAGGTGGTCGCCGAGGTGTCCACCGGCGACCAGATCCTGCCGGCCGCGAAGGCCTCCCAGCCGGACGTCGCCGTCATCGACATCGACCTGCCGGGCAAGGACGGCCTGTCGGCGGCGGTGGAGATCCACGAGAGTCTTCCGGGCGTCCACACGCTGATCCTGACCAGCCTCGGCCGCCCGGGCACGGTCCGCCGCGCGCTGGACGCGAAGGTGAACGGCTTCCTGCTCAAGGACTCGCCGTCGGACAAGCTGGCCAACGCGGTGCGCTCGGTCGCGATCGGCCGCCGGGTGATCGACAGCGAGCTGGCACTGGCCGCCTGGGAAACCGACGACTGCCCGCTGACCCCCCGCGAGATCGAGATCCTGTCCCTGGCAGCACGCGGGCGCAACGTGGCCGACATCGCGGCGGAGCTGTTCCTTTCGGCCGGCACGGTCCGCAACTACCTGGCCGCGGTGGTCACGAAGCTCAACGCCCGCAACCGGGTCCACGCGATCCGCATCGCGACCGAAGCGGAATGGCTGTAGCCGCCCCACCAGGCACGCGAGCCGGCTCTCCGAGCACGCGAACCGCCGCACCGGGGACACCAGCCGCCAAGCACGCGAGCCGACCGCCCGGACACGCGAGCTGACCCTCAGCGCGCGCGAACCGACCGCCAGGGCGTGCGACCCGACCGTCCACACCCGCGCGCCGCCTCGCTCAAACCCACCGCGCCGCCCGGAAAACCGCCCGGAAGCCGCCCCCGAAACCCTCCTGAAAGCGCTTACGCCGTCAGCTCGTCCCGCGCCCGGTGCCGGCGCACCTCACCGCACCCCACCGGGACCGCCGCCAGCAGCCGGTGGATGCCGCCGGGGCCGGACTCCGTCGCCAGCGTTCCGCCCAGCGACTCCACCCGGTCGACCAGGTTGCGCAGCCCCGAACCCGCGCCCGAACCGGCCCCGGGACCGCCGTCGGCGGGGCCGCCCGCGCCGTCGTTGACGATCTCCAGCCAGGCCGTTCCGTTCTCCTTGCTCACCGAGAACGCGCACCAGCTCGCGGTGCTGTGCCGCACCACGTTCGTCACCCCTTCGCGCAGCACCGCCGCCAGCGCCGTCGCCACCTTCGGGGGCAGGTCCTCGGTGCCCGAGCGGGACACCGTCACCCGGGTCCCGGCCACGCTCAGCACCGCCGCCGCGGCCCGGCACTCGTCGTCCAGGGACAGTTCGCGGTAGCCCGCCGCGACCGTGCGGACGTCGGCCAGCGCGCGCCGGGACATCGTCAGCAGCTCGGCCAGCTCCTCCTTCGCGCGGCCCGGCTGGCCGATCACCAACCGGTCCACGAGTTCACCCTTGAGGGTGATCGCCGAAAGGCTGAGCCCGAGCAGATCGTGGACGTCGCGGGAGAACCGCTTGCGTTCCTCGGCGATCGCGCTGCGCTTCAGCTCGCGGCGTTCCTCCTCGCGCTCGGCGATCAGCCGCGCGGCGGCGCCCGTGGCGGCCAGTGCCAGTGCCGCGATCCCGGCCGACACCACGCCCGCGAAACCGGCGTCCGCCGACTCCCCCGCCCGCGCGGAAACCAGCCCGGCGACGACGCACACGAGCCCGGCCGCCGGAAGCGCCCGTGACGGCCGCACAGCCAGCAGGAGCCCGCCCGCGAAAAACCCTCCCGCGGAGGTCCACAGGGCGCCCAGCAGCAGCATCGGCCCGTACCCCAGCAGGGCCTGGGCCACCAGCGCCAGGCCGGGACGGCGGACGCGGCCGTGCGCGAACGCGGTCAGGTGCACCCCCGCCATCGCCGCAGCGCAGGTGAGCGCGAGCAGCCGGGGAACCCAGGACTCGCGCCCGGCCAGCACCGGGAGGAACGCGGTCAGCGCGACGGCGGCGGCCGCCGCCACCGGGCCGCCCGTGACGAGCGCGCGGAAGTCGGGACGCCCCGTCTCCTTGGCCGCCGGACTCGCGGCACGCACCCGGAGCTTCCCGAGGAGCCGAACCGGATATGCCACGGCGCCTCCCACCTCACCCGCACCCCAGAGCCTCAAAGGTAACAGGGAGAACGGTTCCGGCGGGCCCGTCAGCCGGTCACGTTACCGCCGGGGAAGTCGAGGACGCACTCACCGACGCTGACCTCCGCCGGCCACTCCAGCTTCAGCGAACGGTCCACCCGGTCGCCGGCGTCGACCGGCACGGCGTGCGCGGCGAGTCCCATCGCCTTCGCCGTCAGGTAGAGCACCTGCTGCAGGGCGCCGACGTGCACCAGCGTCGTCGCGTAAGCGGCGCTGCCGAGCACCCACGCGATCCGCGACATCCGCGCGGTCATCGTCAGCAGCACCGAGGGCCTGCGGTGGCTGCCCGCCCCGATCATCGCCAGGTCGAGCATGCCGTCCAGGACGCCGAGGTCGTCGTTGATGAGCGTCAGCGTGTGCCACAGCGGGTCGTAGTGGTAGATCCCCCGCGCGAGGTCCACGCAGCGGTTGATCCCGACGTAGATCTCGAGCTCGTACAGGCACGCGACGCTGAAGTACGGCCGCTGGGACGCCTCGTGCCCCGGCCCGCCCGGCAGGTACGCCGGCCCGATCGACCGCACCCGCGCGGCGCGGAAGAGGAACTCCCCGACCTGCTCGGCGGACAACGCGCGTTCGGTGACCTCGGGGCACGTGTGGTCGTGTTCGAGCAGCGTGGCCAGCGTCGGGTCGGTCGCCTTGAGCACCGCCGGGTCGGGCCGGTGCAGCGGGAAGGTCGGGCCGGCGGTGATCTGCTTGACCACCGGCGGCTCGGCGCCCGCCCGGTGCGCCTCCGGGTCCGGCGGGACGCCCTTCAGCCAGGTCCGGCTGCGGGCGTGGAACATCAGGTCGTCGGGGGACCAGACGGCCAGGTCGGTGTCGGTGTCCTCGGTGAACTCCGCCCAGTCGTCGGCCACCAGCACCACGCCCGCGGCCACCAGGAACGCCACGACGTCGGCCACGACCGGCTCGGCCAGCCCCGAGTCCGCGGCGACCCGCGCGACGGTGACCGGCCCGGCCAGCGACGACGCCACGGTCACCGCCTGCGGCCGCAGCAGCGCGACGCGGTACCGGGCGCGGGGCGACTCCAGCAGCAGCCCGCCGCCGTCGGGGCGCAGCGCCGAGTACCGCGACAGCTTGATCAGCCGCCCGGCCGGCACCGGGTCGGCCGGGAAGACCGGCGCCTGGGTCACCGGGATGGCCGAGAGCAGCGGCCCGCGGCCGTCGTTGAGCGCCAGCGAGTGCACGACCGAGCCGGACAGCTGGTTGAGGACCTTGCGCAGCGTCGCGGCCGCGGCTTCGGCGGCCCCGCCCGCCGACGTCGCGAGGTTGCCCATCGAGACCGGGCCGAGCGCCATCCGGCCCAGCGACTCGCGGACCGGCCCGGGGACGCCCGCCAGCTCGTACTCACCCCACCAGCTGATCGCGACGAGCGTGTCGTCGTCCCCCGCCTCCAGCAAGGTGTCTTCGGTGAGGGACCAGAGCCGGACGGTCTCCGAGCTCCCGTCCGGGGGGTATGCAGGCAAGGCCAACTCCTCAAGCGCGAGGCGAACACTGAGCGCCCGCGAAGGCTCTCAAAGGAACATCGGGAACGGGTTGAGCTGCTCGTACGGGGTCGCCGTGGCGAGCCGGCCCAGTTGCACCGGGACGTCGAACAGCCGGCCGGGCGCGAACCGGGCCCAGAACGGGCGGATGCCCGGCGCGAGCACCTTGACCACCGGGATCCCGACGTCCGGACGGGTCTGGTCGAGCACCAGCAGCTCCAGGCCGGCGCGGTCGAACACCCGGCTCAGCGCCCGGACGTCGTCGCGGACGTCGGCCCGGTTGACGAACGGGAAGTCCGCGGCGGCCCGCATCCGCTCGCCCGCCACCGGCCGCAGGTACGGCTGGTTCGCGACGGTGGCGCAGGCGAGCCAGCGCCGCGCGTCCGGGTCGTCGATCTCGTGGCCCGCGGACTGCACGACGGGCAGCATCTGGTTGAGCTCGGTCACCGCGCGGCGCACCGCGATCCGCGGGTCGAGGTGGGCGCCGAAGCCCATCACGATGTCCTCGTGCGGGCCGCCGATCCGCCGCGAAAGCGCGACGGTCACCGGGATCCCGAGATCGGACGTGACGTCGAGGACCCACATCTCGCGGCCGATCCCCGCGTAGCCGGCGATCATCTCGTCGAGCCACGGGTCGGCGAAGGACGCGAGGTCGACACCCGGCACCGGCGTGCGGTTGTACCACCACAGCGCCACGGCGTCGCGTTCGACGAGCTCCAGCGTGCCCTGCAGGATCGCGTCCTCCAGGCTGCTGCCCGCCGCCGAGCCGTTGGAGTCGGCGCGCACCCCGCGTGCGGCGCTTTCGCGCGGGGTCCCGTAGTAGAGGTAGGACGTCGGCAGCAGGCGGCGGCGTCCGGTCAGCGACCACACCGGCGTCCAGTCGGTGCGGGCGGTGGGGTCGAACGGCGCGCCGACCCGCTGGAACTCGGCGTGCTCGGGGTTCCAGGCCGCGCGCTCGGCGTACTGCCGGTCGGCGAAGAGCATGCACGCGTTGGGGTGCACGGCTTCCTCGCCCAGCTCGTCGTAGGAGCCGCGGATGCGCAGCTCGTCGCCCTGGAAGTTGCCGGAGAACCGTTCCGCGGCTTCGCAGAGCGCGCCGACCTCGGCGTCGAGCGGGCTGACGCCCTTGCCGCCGTTCTCGCAGCGCAGGCCGGCGCGCAGGGCCGCCATCGCGGTGACCCCGCGGGCGATGTTCGGCCCGGAGCGGTAGGCGTTGGCGAACGCGGGCGCGTCCGCGTCCCGCTGGATCTCCTTGACGATCCCGGTGACCGGGCTGACCAGGTGCCGGTGCCGCTCGAGCATCTGTGACGGCGTCGCCGTCCGGTGCCCGCCGCCCCCGGTGGTCGCCTTCTTCGCCGCCTGCAACGAGACCGGGCGCACCGAGCGCCACACCACCTGCCACGGGTCGCCGCAGCAGCGGCACTGCGGGCGGCGGCGCAGCTCGTGCAGCCGGCCCTGCAGGTCGAGCGAGTCGAGCGTCCACACGCACTGCTGCCCGTGGTGGCGGTACCCGGCCACCCACTTGGCCGCCTCCAGCGCGACGAGGTGCGCCGCGGCCGCGGTCAGCGGCGGCAGAGCCGGCATCGGGCGGCGCGCCGGGCCCGCGTGGCCCAGTTCTTCCTGCACGCACGCCTCGGCGTGGCGGTGCCCCCACAGCCGGTGGGTCAGGCAGTGCCAGCACGCGCCGTCGGGCTGCAGCACCGGGCCGATCCACACCTGGGCCCCGGACGGGCGCGCGAGCAACCACGGCCGCCCGGCCCGCCGGTGCTCGGCGTCGATCCCGGCCAGCCGCGGGTCGAGGTAGTCGGCGCACAGCACGACCGACAGGTCGGCGGTGCCGGTGTCCGTGCGGACCACCTCGAGCCCGGCGCCGGCCAGTGCCCGTTCGACGGCACCGGTGTCGACGCCGTCCGCGCTGTCGCCGACCGCGGTCAGCCGCACGGTGCCCCGCCGCGCGGCGACGACGTCGGCGTCGACCCCGCAGGCGTCCCAATAGGCCAGCGCGCGCTCGTCGCCGGGCCGGTCGTCGGTGCCGGGGCTGCGCAACGTCACCAGTCCCGCGTCGACGAGCTGGGCCAGCAGCGCGGCGACCTCCTCCGGCGCCATCCCGCCGGGCCGGTCGCGCAGCAGGCGGTCGAGGTCGTGGGTCCCGTCCAGCAACGCCGCCAGCGACTCGATCTTCGGCCCGCGCATCGCGATCACGCCCTGTTCGGAGAACAGGTACGCCCCCTTGCCCGCCCGGACCTCGGCCCGCAGGTGCCGCCGGAACGCCGGGGCGCGCGCCGGCACCGGGACATCCGTGACACCACCACTGCCTTGCGCGTCCACCGCTGTCGTGCGCATGGGCCCTCCTGCCGTCGTCGGCCTCCGCCGGACGAGAGAACAGAATCCTGCTCCACGAGAGGTCTACTCAACCAGTGCTCAGAGCACGGGCAAGTCGTGGAAAACGCATGGGTCGGCATGGAAAACGCATGGGGCACCGGTGCGTCGCTCACTGGCCGCACAGCACGGGGAACCGTCACCGTGGACAGCGACGCCCGTGGCGGCACGGCGCGTCAGGGGGCAACGTAACCGAACTCGCGGTCCCGCGCGAATCCGGCCGGCGCCCGGTCTGGCACCCGAGAAAAAGTGAGGACCCGAGTATGCCTACCTCTGCTCGCACGTACGGACAGTTCTGCGGCCTGGCCCGGGCGCTCGAGATCGTCGGTGAGCGGTGGTCACTGCTCGTCGTGCGCGACCTCATGCTCGGCCCGAAGCGGTTCAACGACCTGCAGCGCACGCTGCCGCGGATCCCCGTGAGCATCCTGACCTCGCGCCTCAACGAGCTCGAAGAGACCGGCGTCGTCCGCCGCCGCGTCCTTTCGCAGCTGGACGCGGGTGTCGTCTACGAGCTGACCGAATACGGCACCGAGCTCGACCACATCGTGCTGGACCTCGGCCTGTGGGGCGCCCGTTCGCTGTCCTACCCGAAGGCGGACGACGCCTTCACCCTCGACGCCGCGATCCTCTCGCTCTACACGACCTTCCGGGAGGAGTTCGCCGCGGGCGTGCACGTCAACTACGAGCTGCACCACCTCGGCGGCGAGATGATCCTGCACGCGCTGGTCGACGACGGCTCGCTCAAGGTGTCCGGCGGCTCGCTGCCGGCGGCGGACCTCGTGATCGAGCCGCAGGGACCGGCGTTGTTCGACCTGCTCAAGGGCAGCCTGTCCGCGCAGGACGCCATCTCCAGCGGCAAGGTCCGCGTCGAGGGCGACCCGGCGCACCTCGAGCTGTTCGCCGAGCTCTTCCGCATCCCGCCGGCCCCGGAGCGCCCGACCGGGCTGTCCGTGCACTGACCCCCGCGCGCCCGGCGGTACGCAATCCGCCGAGCAGCGCATTTTCCCTTGTATAATCAGCAATCCGGAGTAACGGAAGCCGCTTCGCGAGCGGTTATCGTCTACGCACGCTGTCTTCTTCGTGAACTGGGGTCCGTATGTCGACGTCCGAACTCACCCGACCTTCCGGGTTCCTGGGTCAGCTCAACAGCCGCTGGCACCACCGCGCGCTCGCGGTGTTCATGCTCGTCGTGATCGCGCACTGGGCCGAGCACATCGTGCAGGCCGTCCAGATCTACGCACTCGGCTGGCCGGCCCCGAAAGCGCGTGGCGTGCTCGGAATGCCGTTCCCGTGGCTGATTTCGCAGGAATGGCTGCACTACGGCTACGCGCTCGTGATGCTGGTGTTCCTGTGGATCCTGCGCCACGGTTTCGCCGGCCGGTCGCGGCAGTGGTGGAACCTCGCGCTGGCCATCCAGTTCTGGCACCACATCGAGCACCTGCTGCTGTTCATCCAGGCGCAGTCCGGCTGGCGGCTGGCCGGGCAGAAGGTGCCCACCAGCATCATCCAGCTGCTCATCCCCCGGGTCGAGCTGCACCTGTTCTACAACACGATCGTCACCATCCCGATGATCGTGGCGGTCGTCCTGCACCGGCGCGCCTCGGCGGCCGAGCACGAGCTGACCGGCTGCGTCTGCGGGCTGAAGCCGCCGGCGCTCGCCGCGGCGTGAGCGGCCGGGCCGCGCGGCGGGCACTGACCCTGCTGGCCTTCCTGGCCGGCTGGCTGGTGCTCTCCGCCGCGCCGGCGTCGGCGCACGTCGAGATCATTTCGTCGACCCCCGGGGACGGCGCCCGCCTCGGCGCGGCGCCGTCCCTGGTGTCGGTCACCCTGTCGGAGAACATCGGGATCCAGCCGGGATCGATCAAGGTCGTCGACCTAGCGGGCACGCAGGTCGACACCGGGCCGGTGTTCCAGCCCGGCGCCGTCGCCGAGCAGGTCGCGGTCCGGGTGAAGCCGAACCTGCCGGACGCCAGCTACCTCGTCGAGTACGCGTTCGTCTCGGCCGACTCGCACCCGGTGCGCGGCACGTTCGCCTTCGTCGTCGGCGGCGGGCCACTGGTGACGTCGGCGGGCGCGGTGTCCGCGGCCACCGGCACCGACGCGGTCGTCGACTTCGTTTCGACGGTCGCGCGCTGGCTGGCCTACCTCGGCGTCGTGCTGCTCGGCGGGCTGGCGTTCGTGGTGCTGTGCCGTCCGGACGCCCGCACCGACCGCCGCGCCCGCCGGCTGCTGCGCTGGGGCGCGGGCCTCGTCGCGGCGACCACCGTCGCGGCGTTCGTGCTGCAGGGCCCGTACGCGGCCGGGCGGGACCTCTCGGCGGTGTTCGACACCGGGCTGCTGGCGGACACGCTGCGCGTCGCGTACGGCAAGCTGCTCCTGCTCCGGCTGGCCGCGGTGGCCGCGCTGGCGCTGCTGCTGCCCCGCCTCCTGCGGCCCGGGCTGCCGGACCGGCTGCGGTCCCGTTACGAGAACTCGGCGATGGTGACCGCCTTCCTGGTGCTGCTGACGTTCTCGGCCACCGGCCACCCGGTGACCGACCCGGTCATGTTCGTCTCGGTCTCGGCCGACCTCGTGCACTTCGGGGCCATCGCCGTCTGGGCGGGCGGGCTGACGCAGCTGGCACTGAGCCTGTACCGCCCGGAGCCCGGCGAGGACCTGGCACCGGTCGCGGCGCGTTTCTCCCGGCTGGCGGCGGGCTCGGTGACCGCGATCGCAATCAGCGGCGGCGTGCTGGCGCTGCGCATCATGCCGTCCCTGTCCACGCTCTGGACGACCCGGTTCGGCGTCCTGGTGCTGCTCAAGATCGCGGGCTTCGCACTCCTGCTGGCGGTGGCGAGCCGGTCGCGCCGCGTGGTGCGCCGGAGCATGACCGGCCCGGAGGAGGGCACGACGAAGACGGTGACGACGGACCTGCGCCGCCTCCGCCAGGCGGTGGCCGTGGAGGTACTGCTCAGCATCGTGGTGCTGGCGCTGGCGGCGATGCTGACGGTCACCCCACCGGGCGGCTGAGCAGCCCCGAGCCGCGCCTGGGCTCACACACCGGGCGACCGCGCCGCCGGCTCAGGTGCGGTCCGAGCCACCACCGGGCCCACACGCCCGGCGACCGCGGCGGCGGCTCGACCGACGGGTCAGGTGCGGTCCGGCCCGCTCACACGCCGGCAACCGCGCCGGCAGCTCAGGTGCCGGTTCGGCTCCCCGGGCCCGCACACCGGGTGACCGCAGCGGCAGCTCAGGTGCGGCCCGACCCACCCCCGGACTCACACGCCGGGCGACCGCGGCGGCGGCTCGACCGGCAGGTCGGGTGCGGTCCGGCCCGCTCACACGCCGGCAACCGCGCCGGCAGCTCAGGTGCCGGTTCGGCTCCCCGGGCCCGCACACCGGGTGACCGCAGCGGC
>NZ_JBVKDV010000004.1:1103152-1110310 GCF_055633615.1 Amycolatopsis sp. NPDC114505
GCAGCTCACGTGCAGCCCGACCCGCCCTGGCTCACACCCCGGGCAACCGCGGCGGGGTGAACGGCCCCCAGCTGAACGCGGGCAGCCACGGCCCCGGCGCCGCACTCCACTCCAGTGCCGTCAGCTGGGCCGATGACCGCCGCCCGGCCAGCGCCCGGTACAGCTCGTGGGCCGGAGCCGTCACGGTCGCCGTGGGCCGGCCCGCTCCCGCCGTCCACTCGGAGCCGCCCGTGGTGCGCAGCCGCAGCGCCGGCAGCCCGCGGCCGGCGACCGAACCCGAAAACCCGCGGACCAGCACCTCGAAGCTCGGCGCCCAGGCCGCGTGCTCGACCGGCGGCGGCACCCCGAGCGCCGCGCGCAGGTCCAGCTCGTGGGTGTAGGCGTCCATCACCATGATCTCGCCGCTGCGCCCGCCCGCCTCCGCGAGACGCCGGTCGAGGTCCTCGCCGACGTCGTCCCAGCGGTCGAGGAGCTCCGGCACCGTCGATGCCGTCGAAACCGGGGCCGTGCCGCCGTGGCGCTCGAGCACCCGCTCGGCGATCGCGGTGAGGTGACCCAGCAGGTCGGCGACGGTCCACTCCGGACACGCCGGAACCGGGCGCCGGTGGACGTCGGCGCGGGACCCCAGCAGCGCGCGGACACCGCGCCGCACCTCCGGGTAGGCCACGAAGTCCGGGGCCGGCCGACTCGCTGTCACGCGTCCCACCTCACCTGGCACGATCGGGGCTTCCGGCCCAGTATGCCCAGGTGACGGCACCGGCGAGTCTCCCCGCGTGCCGACACCGAGACTTCGGGAGGTAGTGATCTTGCCCACTCTGTGGTCCACGTCGGCGCAGTGGGACCTGTTGCCGCCGGTGCTGCTCGCGCTGGTGCTCAGCGTCGCGATCGGGCTCGAGCGCGAAGCCGGCATGAAGGCCGCCGGGCTGCGGACGCACAGCCTGGTCGGCGTCGGCGCGGCCGTGTTCATGCTGGTGTCGAAGTACGGCTTCGCCGACCTGCTCTCACTCGACCACATCGCGCTCGACCCGTCGCGGATCGCGGCGCAGATCGTCTCGGGCATCGGCTTCCTCGGCGCCGGGCTGATCTTCGTCCGCCGCGACGCCGTGCGCGGCCTGACGACGGCCGCGACGATCTGGCTCACCGCCGCGGTCGGCACGGCGTGCGGCGCCGGGCTGCCGGTGCTCGCGGCCGGCACGACCATCGCGCACTTCGTGGTGACCCGCGGCTTCCCGCCACTGCAGCGGTTCGTCGCGCGGCACCGCCGCGAGCCACCGGTGGTGCGGCTGAGCTACCTCGACGGCCACGGCGTGCTGCGCGCGGCGCTCGCCGTCTGCACCGGGCGGGGCTGGAGCGTGCACCACGTCGACGTGGATCACGAGTCTGTTTCCGAAGAGGGGCAACGGATCGCGGTCGTGACCTTGCGCCTCGACGGCCGCGGCGATCTCTACGACCTCGCCGCCGAGCTCGCCGAACTGCCGGGCGTCCGGAGCACGTCCACCGGTCCCGGGGAACCGCTCGACGAATGATCGCCCGCCCGGGCAGCGCGCGGGGGCGGGTTTGCGGCACACTGGGGTGCACCCGGAATTCCCCGGTACCGCAAGGAAAACGTGCGGCCGAGGAGAAACCATCCAATTCGGAGGTGAGACATGGCCCCCGGCGGTGGCGAGGACGTGGCGCTCGCGGTGCCCGGATTCGACCTGGCATGGCGCGGTTTTCACCGCGCGCAGGTCGCGGAGTACGTCGCGTGGGCCGAGGCCGAGATCCGCAGACTCACCGCGGAACGCGACACCGCGCGGCACCGCGCGGACGCGCTCGCCGAGGACAACCGTGAGCTCCGGGTGAAGATCGACCGGATCAGCCGCACCCCGATCGAACCGGACGCGCTCCAGGAGCGCTCGCGCCGGATGATCGAGCTGACCCGCGAGGAAGCGACCGAAATCACCACGCGGGCAACGGAAACAGCCGAGCGCGTACGCCGCGAGGCCGAGGCGGAGGCGGTCCGCCTCACGGAGAAGGAACGCCGCTTGGTCGCCGAAGCCGAGGCAGAGGCCGAGCGACGGCGCACCGAGCACGAGGAGTTCCTGCGCGCGGCCGAGCAGCGCCGCCGCGAGCTCGACGAGGCCGCGGCGCACCGCCGTGCCCAGCAGGAAGAGGACCACACCCGCGCGATGACGCTCCGCCGAGCGACGGCGATGCGCGAGCTGGCCGAGCAGGAAGCGGAGGCCAGGGCCACGGCCCGCAAGCTGGTCACGACGGCGGAGACCAAGGCCGAGAGCCAGGTCACGGCCGCGGACGCGAAGGCGACGAAGCTGGTCAGCACCGCCGAAGCCAAGGCGAAAAAGCTCGTGGCCGAGGCCGAATCGCGCCTCACCACCGCCGGAGCCGAAGCCGAGAACCTCGTCAGCACCGCGCAGAGCAAAGCCGAACACCTCGTCACCACCGCGGAAGCCCGGGCCAAAAAGCTGGTCACCACCGCCCAGACCGAGTCCGAACGCCTGGTCACCGAAGCGACCCGGCAAGGCGAATCCCTGGTCGAAGCCGCCCAGCGCGAGATCACCGCCCTCACCGAAGTCCGCGACAAGCTCCACGCGAGCCTCACCGGCTGCCGCTCCCTGCTCGCCGACGCGGCCGTCGCCCTCGATGACCGGCCCGCGCCCTTCGATCCCGAAGCCACCCTGCCGATGTCGAAGAGAGTGCCCGTCCAGCGACGCTCCCCGGCGGACCTCACCGACGCCGTCGGCTGACCCCCTTGCCCGCCGCCCGGGCAGCCTCCATGATCGGACCGTGAGGCGAACGAAGATCGCGCCGGGCGGCGAACGGGACGTCGTCTCTTGACCTGGACCGTCCGGCGGGTGTTCGCCCTGGTCGCGGCCGTCGTCACGCTCGCCGCGTCGACCACGCTGGCCAACCGCGTGCTGCCCGGCTGGGCCTACCCGGTGTGCGGCCTGGTCGCCGCGCTCGTCCTGGTCGCCCTCGGGAAAGTGGCCGGCTGCTCATGGACGGACCTGGGCCTCCGGGAACTCCGCCGTCCGGCGCTCGTCGGCCTCGCCGGCGCCGGGCTCGTCGCGGTGGTGTTCGGCATCGCGCTGGCCGTTCCGGCGCTGCGGACGGTCTACCAGGACGGCCGCGTCGGCACGCCCGACTTCGGGCAGCTGCTGTGGCTGACCTGCGGACGGATCCTCTTCGGCACGGTGCTGATCGAGGAGGTGGCGTTCCGCGGGGTGCTCCCGGCCCTGCTGGGTGCCCGCGACGACCGCTGGCGCTGGCCCCCGATCCTGGGCGCCGCGGCACTGTTCGGCCTGTGGCACTTCTTGCCGGCGCTCGCCGTCGGCCGCAACGCGGCGGTCCACGCCGTCTTCGCCTCGACGCCGGTGGTGGTGCTGCAGGTGCTGGCGATGACCGCGGCGGCCCTCGCCGGGATCTTCCTGCACTGGTGGCGCCACGCGGGTCGCGGCGTGCTGGCGTCGGTGATCGTGCACTTCACGACCAACGCCGGCGGCCTCACGCTGGCCGTGCTGGTGCGCTAGGAACGCACCAACCGGGCGATCGCGTCGGACGCTTCCCGGACCTTCAGGTCGGCTTCCTCGCCACCGGACGCCGCCGCCTGGACCACGCACGTCGCCAGGTGCTCGTCGAGCAGCTCGAGCGAGAACGACTGCAGGGCCTTCGTCGCCGCCGAGACCTGCGTCAGGATGTCGATGCAGTACTTGTCCTGCTCGACCATGCGCTGCAGCCCGCGGATCTGCCCTTCGATCCGGCGCAGCCGCTTGAGATAGGCCTCGCGCTCAGTGCCGTAACCCGTCATCGCCCTACCTGTCCCCTCGTCGGCGTCCCCGGCCACCGACTATACCCTCCGGGGGTTCAGCGGAAGCGGCGCAGCCGGAGGCTGTTGCTGACGACGAAGGCCGACGAGCACGCCATCGCCGCGCCCGCGATCATCGGGTTGAGCAGGCCGAGCGCCGCCAGCGGCAGCGCCGCGACGTTGTACGCGAACGCCCAGAACAGGTTGCCCTTGATCGTGGCGAGGGTGCGGCGGGCCAGGCGGATCGCGTCGGCGGCGACCCGCAGGTCGCCGCGCACGAGCGTCAGGTCGCTCGCCTCGATGGCCGCGTCGGTGCCGGTGCCCATGGCCAGGCCCAGGTCGGCCTGGGCGAGCGCGGCCGCGTCGTTGACGCCGTCGCCGACCATCGCGACCACGCGGCCCTCGGCCTGCAGCCGCTTGACGACGTCGACCTTGCCCTCGGGCAGCACCTCGGCGACGACCTCGCCGATCCCCGCCTCGGCGGCGATCGCCCGGGCCGCGCCCGCGTTGTCGCCGGTCAGCAAGATCGGCTCGAGGCCGAGTTCCCGCAGCTCGGCGACGGCGCGCGCGGACGTCGGCTTGATCGTGTCGGCGACGACCAGGCGCCCGCGGACCTCGCCGTCCCAGGTCACCCCGATGGCGCCGCCGGCTCGCCCGACGCTGACGGTGCGTCCTTCGACCACGCCGGTCACGCCGACCCCCGGGGTGCTGCGGAAGTCCGTCACAGCGGGAAGCACGCCGAAACGCTGCTTCGCGGCGTCCGCGATCGCCCGGCCGATCGGGTGCTCGGACGCGGCTTCGACGGCGCCCGCGAGCCGCAGCGCCTCGCCGTCGCCCTCGACCAGCGTCATCCGGCCGGTGGTGACGGTGCCGGTCTTGTCCAGGACGACCGTGTCGACGCGGCGCGTGTTCTCGAGCACCTCGGGGCCCTTGATGAGGATGCCCAGCTGGGCACCGCGGCCGGTGCCGACGAGCAGCGCCGTCGGCGTCGCGAGGCCCAGCGCGCACGGGCAGGCGACGATCAGCACGGCCACCGCGGCGGTGAACGCGTCTTCCGGCCGGCCGCCGGTCGCGAGCCAGACCACCAGCGTGGCCAGCGCCGCGAACACGACCAGCGGGACGAACACCGCCGAGACCCGGTCGGCGAGCCGCTGGACCTCGGCCTTGCCGTTCTGCGCGGCTTCGACGAGCCGGGCCATCCGCGCCAGCCGGGTGTCCTCGCCGACGCGGGTGGCGCGCACGAACAGCCGCCCGCCGACGTTGACGGTGGCCCCGGTGACGGCGTCCCCCGGCCCGACCTCGACCGGCACCGGTTCCCCGGTGAGCATGCTGGTGTCGACCGCGGAGCCGCCTTCGGTGACCACGCCGTCGGTGGCGATCTTCTCGCCGGGCCGGGCGATGAACACGTCGCCTTCGCGGAGGTCCTTGACCGGGATCAGGCGCTCCTCGCCGTCGCGCAGGACCGTGACGTCCTTCGCGCCGAGGTCCATGAGCGCACGGAGGGCGGCGCCGGCGCGGCGCTTGGCGCGGGCCTCGAAGTAGCGGCCGGCCAGGATGAACGCGGTGATCGCGGCGGCCACCTCGAGGTACAGGCTCTCGCCGGGCATCCCGTGCCGCATGCCGATCTCGCCGGCCATGCCGAAGAAGAGGGCGTACAGCGACCAGGCCACCGAAGCGACGACGCCGAGCGAGATGAGCGTGTCCATCGTGGCGGTGACGTGGCGCAGGTTGACCGCGGCGGCGCGGTGGAACGGCCAGGCGCCCCAGGTCACGACCGGGGCGGCGAGGACGAGCGAGACCCACTGCCAGTAGTCGAACTGCCAGGCCGGGACCATCGCGAGCGCGACCAGGGGAACGGTGAGCGCCACTGAAAGGAGCAAACGCTTGCGCAGCGTGGGCGTCTCGTCGAGCTCTTCCGGTTCGGGGAGGCGCGCGGAGTACCCGGCGGCTTCGACGACGGCCCTGAGGTCGTCGACCGACAGCTCGCTCGGATAGCTGACCTGGGCCTTTTCGGTGGCGTAGTTGACCGTCGCGGTCACGCCGCCGACCTTGTTGAGCTTGCGCTCGACGCGGGCGGCGCAGGACGCGCACGTCATGCCGCCGATGGCGAGCTCGACGCTTTCTGCGGACTGCGCGGTGGTCATGGGACTCAGGCGACCAGGCGGTAGCCGGCCTCGGTGACGGCCGCGGCGACGTCGCCGGCGGGCAGCGGCGTGTCGCTGGTCACGGTGACGCGTCCGCTCTCGACGTCGACGTCCACGCTCCGGACGCCGGCGAGCTCCGAGACCTCTTCACGGACCGACGTGGCGCAGTGTCCGCAGGTCATGCCCTCGACGGTGTAGCTCGCTTCGGTCATCAACGGCTCCTTTCGTTCCCCTCCCTTTATACCCATCGGGGGTAGGGGTTCACTCGTGACCCCCGCCAGACTCGCGGTATGCGCAAGCTCTACGCGATCGGGATCGGCGCCGGGGACCCGGAGCACCTGACGGTGCAGGCGATCGACCGGCTCAACCGCGTCGACGTCTTCTTCGTGCTCGACAAGGGTGCGGAGAAGGCCGACCTGGTCCGGCTGCGCCAGGAGATCCTCGACCGGTTCGTCACCCGCCCGTACCGCGTGGTGCTGGTGACGGACCCGCCCCGGGACCGCACGCCCGACGACTACCGGGCGGCGGTCGCGGACTGGCACGCGGCACGGGCGGCGGTCTACGAGCAGGTGCTGCTGTCGGAGCTTCCGCCGGATTCGGCGGGCGCGTTCCTGGTGTGGGGCGACCCGTCGCTGTACGACAGCACGATCGCGCTGATCGAGGCGGTGCTGGCGCGCGGGAAGGTGGCGTTCGAGTACGAGGTGGTACCGGGGATCAGCAGCATCTCGGCGCTGGTGGCCCGCCACCGGACGACGATGAACCAGATCGGGCGGTCGGTCCAGCTGACGACCGGCCGCCGGCTGGCGTCGGGCTGGCCTCCGGACGTCGACGACGTGTTCGTCCTCCTGGATGCCCACACGACGTTCGACGGCTTCACGGCCGAGGGTCTGCACATCTACTGGGGCGCGTACGTCGGAACGCCCGACGAGATCCTGCTTTCCGGTCCGCTCACGCCGGCACTGGCCGCCGAGATCCGCCGCGTCCGCGCGGAGGCCCGGGAACGGCACGGCTGGATCATGGACACGTACCTCTTGCGGCGCCCCGCCCCGTAGCCGTCCGGCTGTTTCCGGGCATGAAGAAAGGCCCCGGGAGACTCACGTCTCAACCGGGGCCTTCCCCAAATTAAGTTCGGCGGTGTCCTACTCTCCCACAACCCTTCGGTTGCAGTACCATCGGCGCTATCAGGCTTAGCTTCCGGGTTCGGAATGGGAC
>NZ_JBVKDV010000005.1:0-3853 GCF_055633615.1 Amycolatopsis sp. NPDC114505
ACTCACGGGGGTAGGGCTTGGGCACGGTGACATCCTTCCAGGCGAGGCCGAAGCCTCACAGGTGAAGTGTCAACCAAACCCTGGGCAGACCCGGCTACGGCAATGTGGGAGCCGTGTGAGACCCGTCGAATCAGAACCCAGGTACCTTTGTTTCTCGCAAGCCGCGAGTGTTCTTCGTTGAACGTTGGCGACCTGGCCGAGGAACAAGCTGCTCACCATCGACCGCCCTCGTGATCCGACGCGGTATGAGAAGGTGCCGTGTCCAGCTTCCGACGTGTGCTCGATCCCCGGATGTTCTCGCTTCGGGTCTGTCATGCACGCTCGGTTGGCCACTTCTGGGTATCGTCGGTCGTCTTCGTAACAGGATTGTCGATGGCGCGACAGAGGGGTGGCATGGCGAAGGGAACACTCGTTCCGGTTGGCAAGCTTTTGCTCCTCTTGCCGTTGTGTGTGTGCTGGTCGTCGTCACCGGGTCCGCAGACCCGCGAGGTGGTGCCTGGTGTAGTCGACAGTGCTTCATATGTGTCGGCTGGTTTACGACGTTGGTGGTGTGAGTGACGAGGGGGCGGCGTGCGGCGTGACGTGTTCGTCGGAGTGGGAATCGATCACTACGACGCCGAGGAGCTGCCTGATCTTGATTTCGCGGTCGCCGACGTCGAAGCGGTCGCGAAAGTGCTGGTACCGCCGTTCACCGGTGAGCCTCTCGCCGACGCCGGTACCCATACGGTGAACGAGTCACTCGCTGCGGTGCACGGCAGTGCCGACGGCGGGTCGCTGGTGCTGGTGTGGAGCGGGCACGGCGCCGACCTGGGGGGACTGCGGCTGGCCACCCGTGATCGGGCTGACGGTGTGGCCGCCTCGGAGGTGATCCGCAGCTGTGTGTTGTCCGGCGCCAGTCAGTTGCTGCTGGTGATCGACACCTGCCAGGCTGGGGCCGCGCTGGACTCCGCGGAAATGGCCCGGAAGCTGCTGGAGCAGGTGCCGCCGTCGGAGGCCCGGGTGTGGCTGGGGGTGTTGGTGTCGTGCTCCGCGGCCGACATCGGGGCCCGCGATGACGGCGTGTTCGGCCGGCTGCTGGTGAAGCTGCTGACCAAGGGCCCGGATTCGCCGGATCAGCAGCGCCGCTGGTCCAGGCACAACAGCCGGGTTCTGGGCGAGGATCTGGGGCTGGCGCTGCTGGATGAATGGCCGGGCATCGATCAGCAGCCGAAATTCCTGAAGGACGGGCATCCGCTGGCCATCGTGCCGAACCCGCTGTATGACGAGGGGGCGCCGGAGGAGGTCGTCGAGCATCTGCTGCGGGCGGCGCGTGGTGGTGACTCCGGTGATGGGCGGTCGTGGTTCACCGGCCGGACGGGCGAGGTGGACACGGTGGTGTCCTGGGTCCGGGCGGGTGATGCAGGAATCCGTGTGGTGGTGGGGTCGGCGGGTACCGGCAAGTCGGCGGTGGTCGGGCGGGTTGTGTCGATGTCGAACCCGCGCGAGCGCGACCGGCTGCAACGCGCAGATGGAGACTGGGGGCACATTGATCCTGGTGTCCGGTCGATCGCGGCACATGTGCATGCGCGGGGTTTGACGGTCGAGCGGCTTGCGGAGGCGCTTGAGTGGCAGCTGATCCGCGCAAGTCTCATCCGGTCTGATCATGCTGGCCGACGTAACGTGGCGGAACTGCTCGGTGTAGTAGAACGAGCCGTGAAAGGTGGAGCTGACGCTCCGGTTGTGGTGATCGACGGGCTGGATGAGGCCCGCGGGCAGGCGTTCACCATTGTCGAAGATCTGCTTGTCCGGCTGGCGCCGTTTGCCTCCGTCGTAGTGTCGACACGGCCGCTGATTCACCGGGATGGGTCGGCGTTGCTGGAGAAGCTCGCGCCCGCGGCGATACTCGACCTGGACGGCGACGAGTGTCTCAACTCGGCTCAGTCGGCGATCAAAAAATATGTGCGTGACCGGCTGACCGATGTGGATCCGACAATGGATGCGTCCGCGGTGGCGGTGCATTTGGCTGGCGAAGCGTTGGCGACTGCGGATCGGCCGTTCCTGCTGGCCCGGGTGATCACCGATCAGCTCCGGGCGCGGCCGATCAATACCGTCACACCGGAATGGCGTGGCGGTATTGCGCATTCGATCGAAGCCGCGTTCGACGTTGACCTCGCCCGGGTCGAGCCCCCCGCGGCGGGAGACCTTGATGAGGCGGGTGCGCGACGGATTGCGCGGACGATGCTCGTTGCGTTGACGTGGGCAGTGGGGGCGGGATTTCCTGAGCAGGAGTGGTTAGCAGTCGCTTCCGTCTTGGCCGATACTTCGTTGAGCCGTGATGATGTGAGCTGGGTCGTCGACCAGCTCGGTCGGTATGTGGTGCAAGACGGTGATGCGGGGGTGGCGGTGTACCGGCTTGCGCATCAGAGCTTCGCCGATCACGTGCGCCGGCCATACCGCCCCACCGGCCGGGCTCCCTTCAACCCCGACGCTCTCCCTGTGAGTATTGCGTTGCTGCGGCGCTATAAGCAGCTGTTGACTGACGGGGTCGCGGTAAAGACCCCTGTGTACTTGTGGCGGTATGCCTGGGTGCACGCCGCCAACGCCGGATCCGACGGACTTGCGGCGCTGCGCGAGATCGCAGATGAACACTCTGAACTGCAGGCCGACGTCGCCATGAGCGCGCTCCAGATTGCAGACACCGCAGCAGCTTGGGGCCAGCACAGTGAGACGGTGGCGCCGACGGAGGAAGCCGTCACTTTGCGCCGGACGCTGGCCGCGGAGAACCCGGCCTACCTTCCCGGCCTCGCCAGCGCGTTGAACAACCTCGGCGTCCGCTACAGCGAGGTGGGCCGGCGTGGTGAGGCGGTGGCGCCGGCGGAGGAGGCCGTCGCCCGGTACCGGACGCTGGCCGCGGAGAACCCGGCCTACGTTTCCGACCTTGCCATGGCGTTGAGCAATCTCGGCGTCCGCTACGGCGAGGTGGGCCGGCGTGGTGAGGCGGTGGCGCCGGCGGAGGAGGCCGTCGCCCGGTACCGGGAGACGGCCGCGGAGAACCCGGCCTACGTTTCCGACCTTGCCATGGCGTTGAGCAACCTCGGCAACCACTACAGCAACGTGGGCCGGCGTGGTGAGGCGGTGGCGCCGACGGAGGAAGCCGTCATCCGGTACCGGACGCTGGCTGGGCAAAACCCCGCCTACCTTCCCGACCTCGCCAGCGCGTTGAACAACCTCGGCGTCTGCTACAGCGAGGTGGGCCGGCGTGGTGAGGCGGTGGCGCCGACGGAGGAAGCCGTCACTTTGCGCCGGACGCTGGCCGCGGAGAACCCGGCCTACCTTCCCGGCCTCGCCAGCGCGTTGAACAACCTCGGCGTCCGCTACAGCGAGGTGGGCCGGCGTGGTGAGGCGGTGGCGCCGGCGGAGGAAGCCGTCGCCCGGTACCGGACGCTGGCCGCGGAGAACCCGGCCTACCTTTCCGACCTTGCCATGGCGTTGAGCAACCTCGGCAACCACTACAGCAACGTGGGCCGGCGTGGTGAGGCGGTGGCGCCGGCGGAGGAAGCCGTCGCCCGGTACCGGACGCTGGCCGCGGAGAACCCGGCCTACCTCCCTAGCCTCGCCATGGCGTTGAACAACCTCGGCAACCACTACAGCAACGTGGGCCGGCGTGGTGAGGCGGTGGCGCCGACGGAGGAAGCCGTCACTTTGCGCCGGACGCTGGCTGGGCAAAACCCCGCCTACCTTTCCGACCTCGCCGGAGCGTTGAGCAATCTCGGCGTCTGCTACAGCGAGGTGGGCCGGCGTGGTGAGGCGGTGGCGCCGGCGGAGGAGGCCGTCGCCCGGTACCGGACGCTGGCCGCGGAGAACCCGGCCTACG
>NZ_JBVKDV010000005.1:3951-99938 GCF_055633615.1 Amycolatopsis sp. NPDC114505
TGCTACAGCGAGGTGGGCCGGCGTGGTGAGGCGGTGGCGCCGGCGGAGGAGGCCGTCGCCCGGTACCGGACGCTGGCCGCGGAGAACCCGGCCTACCTTCCCGGCCTGGCCAGCGCGTTGAACAACTTGTCCGGGAATCTGGCGGAATCCCAGGGCTCTGATGCAATCGAAACGATGTGGAAAGACACGCTACTCGAGGTCGGCGAGCAAATACGTCCGACGCTTCTTTTGTACAGGGCCCTGTACGCACAAAGCGGCTATCCGGAAACAGCGGTATGGCTCTACGCGGCTATGCAAACGGGAGACCGTGGCCTGACGGCAGCCGCACACTCGGCTGCCCGGCGGCACTGGGCCGCCAACCAAGAGTCCTGGGCGCAAGCATGGACCGAAATCGATCACGCACCCTTACCGCCCTGGCTCACCGTTGATCCTGACTCGCTCACAACCGCATCCGAATGGATCGCAACCCCCAACTACGAAGACGAATGCGACTACCTGATTGCCAACCCGCAGCTTCTGGGCAACACATTCGACGTAGCTGTCGAAGAAGCCCTGCTGGAGCTCCCCGAAGCCAACGCATCCCGCTACACCGGCCTGCGCGATGCCGCACGATCCGAGGGCATCGCAGCAGCCTACAGGCCGCTCTTGTCCGCCGTTCTGGCCCAACAGTTCACCGTCGCCGAACCCGAACGACAACAGCGGCTCATGACAGATCGACGAGCGGACCTCCTCGACGACCTGACTGTGACACACCTGCACCAGCTAGCCGAGAAGACAGAAAAAGACACCAGACCTGCGATTGCACTGGCGCTGGTGAGCCTGGCCAGAGCCACACCCCACGATGACCTGGCCACTGTCTTTGCAGCCATGAAGGACACCGAAAAGTTCGCAGCTCTGTTGCACAGCGCCGCCGGCGAACTCGACGCCGCAAAAATACGAAATCTCGCCACAATCGCCCTCTGCACCACCTCGACAGCAGCCAGTGCTTCCGACGCCGCGTTCCATCTCGCGATCGCCGCCGCCGTTGATGGGGATGAGAGCGCACAGTCCCTTCTGCGTCGAGCAGTCACCTGGAGCCCGGACAAACGCAACACGTGGATCGCCCGGCTCGCCGAACTCGGCACCGCCAACCCGGCCGTTCTGAGCCTCATTCCGACCCTGACCGAGGTGGCACCGGATGCCTGACCGCGACCTTGTCGTAGTTCTCCCGGGGATCACCGGCAGCACCCTCACCCGGCACGGCACGCCGGTCTGGGCTCTGTCCGCAGGTGCGGTCCTGCGTGCGATCGGCACCCTGGGACGGAACCTGAACCAGCTGCGGTTGCCGCAGGGGCTCGGTGACGAACACCCTCAGGACGGCGTCGAACCTGGTGTCCTCATGTCGGACCTGCACGTCATCCCCGGTATCTGGACCCCGATCCGTGGGTACAGCAGCCTCCTCCAACGTCTGCGGACACTCGGTTTCCATGAAGAACACGGCAACCTTTTGCCCATCGCCTACGACTGGCGCCTGTCCAACCGGTACAACGCCCGTCGCCTTGCGACCCTCGTCGAACCGGCGCTTGAGCGGTGGCGTGCCGCCTCGCCGGAGCACCGCGACGCGCAACTGGTGTTCGTCTGCCACTCCATGGGGGGCCTGATCGCCCGCTGGTACATCGAATACTGCGGCGGCGCCGGGCACACCCGCAAGCTCATCACCCTCGGCACCCCCTACCGCGGCGCCGCCAAGGCCCTGCTGCCCTTGGTCAACGGCGTACGCAAAGACCTTGGCCCACTCTCCGTCGACCTCACCGTCTTCGCCCGCAGCATGCCCGCACTCCACCAGCTCCTGCCCACCTACGCGTGCATCGATCAACTCGACGGCCTGGCCAACCTCACCGAAACCACTCTGCCCGAACTCGACACCACCATGACCACCGACGCACTGGCCTTCCACCACGACCTCGCGCGTGCAGAAGCTGCCAGGCCCGCCAGCCTCGCCATGACCCACGCCATCGTCGGAGTCCGCCAGCCCACCACGAGCACCATCCGCATCGCCGACGGCCGAGCGATCCCCCTCGACACCATCGGCGCCGACAACGACTATGGCGACGGCACCGTGCCCCTCGCCGGCGCAATCGGCCACGGCCTGACGATGGACACCAACACCGTCCGCCGCATCGTCGACCACCACGGCAGCATCCAAGCCAACCCCTACGCCCTCGACGAACTCGAAGAAGTTCTCACCACAAACCCCATCCTCCGCCGGGCACCGGCAACCGTCCCGGTCCAGCTCACCGCACCCGACCTCGTCATCGCAGGCGAGCCGGTCCCCATCACCGCGCAGCTCCCGGCGGACGTACGAGACTCCCTACAGATCACCGTCGTCGACGAACATCAACGGACCGCCTTCGCCCGCCGCCCGCGGAGCACTAACGGCACCTACCACGCAACCGCACCGGCACTCCGACCCGGCGGCTACGAAATCCGTATCACCGGCACCCGCCCAGGATCACCGATCACACCCGTCACGGCACCTGTTCTCGTCTGGGACCCAGCAACCGAACTTTGATTGAAGTCGGAGGCGATACGCATCGACCCACGTTACGTCCGCACATCGGCTACTTAAGACTGGGCGGCAAGACCGGGTCCGACCAGACTCTGGTCCAGGTGCTCGGTGAGTCGCTCCCACCATCGGCTGCCTGCCAGCGTCATTGGTGTGGCTCTCTCATGGCATGCGTCTCGCCGAGCACCGCGCGAGGAGTGGCTGGAAAGGGGTCTGCCCGGCTCGAAGTAGCGGTGCCCTCCTTGCTTGTCATCGACTCGTTGAGGCAAGGGAGAACCGGATGCCGGTGATCATCGGAATGGACCCGCATAAACGGTCGGCCACGATTGAAGTGATCAACGAACGTGGTGACGTGGTCACGGCCGGGAAGTTCGGTACTGACCAACTCGGCTATGCGGAAATGCTGTTGGCCGGGCGGCGGTTCGCCGAGCGGGTATGGGCGGTGGAAGGTTGTAACGGCGTCGGCCGGCATATCGCCCACCGGCTGGTCCACGACGGCGAGACCGTGCTCGATGTGCCGGCGAAGCTGTCGGCGCAGGTGCGGGTGTTCGCCACCGGCAACGGCCGCAAGACCGACCCGGTCGACGCGCACTCGGTAGCTCTGGTCGCGCTGCGGACCCCGAACTTGGTCCGCGTCCAGGCTGACCCGGAGCTGGTCGTGATGGGCATGCTCGTCGATCGCCGTGACGAGCTCGGCCGTGCCAGGACCCAGACCGTCAACCGCCTTCACCGACTATTGCTGGAGCTCTTTCCTGGCGGAGCAGGGAAGTTCCTGTTCGCGGCGCAGGCCCGGGCGCTCGTGGCGACGATCAAACGCGGGACATTGTGAGCAAGACTCGCCGCCGTCTGGTCGTTGAGTTGATCATCGAACTCGAGGCGATCGACAAGAAGATCAAGACCGGGGAGAAGGATCTTCGTGAGCTGGTGATTGCGCGCGGCTCCACGCTGCTGGATCTGCACGGCATCGGCCCGTCCGGCGCCGCGCGGCTGCTGGCCGATGTCGGCGACATTCACCGGTTCGCCGGCCGGGACCGGTTCGCGTCCTGGAACGGCACTGCGCCGCTGGATGCCTCCTCCGGACAACAGCAACGGCATCGCTTGTCCCGCGCCGGCAACCGCAGGATCAACCGGACCCTGCACATCATGGGCGTCGTGCAGCTCCGCAATCCCACCGCCGGCCGCGTCTATTTCGACGCGAAGAAGGCGGCGGGCAAGACGTCGATGGAAGCGATGCGCGCCCTGAAACGACGGCTTTCGAACGTCGTCTACGCTCGCATGCTGGCCGATCAGAAGCGACGTGAGGCGGCAGGCTCGGGAGGGCACTCGGGGACGACTTTGCAATCCAGCGTGGCCGGCCTGACCCCGGACACCGGCCCTTCGGACAAGTCACAACCCGAACCTGCCACCAGCCAGCCTACCCCCGCCCGGGCTGCCACTTGACATAAAGGGGAGCCATGAGTGCATACGGACCGGTCGTTGTGGTGTGCGCCTCTGGATGCCGTCCGGCGCCTGCGTTGTCTTCGAGGGCGGACGCTGGAGATGTCTGCGCCGGGGAACTCCACCGTTGGGTCAACGCGTCGTTGGATTTATCCAGGTGTGGAGGTTGTTGTGGCGTGGGTGGAGCAGTGCGGCAGCAGGTCGTGGCGCGTGAGGTATCGGCGGCGAGGTTTCGGTGTTCGTTCGGTGTCGGGGTTCGGTTCGCGGCGTGATGCTGTGGCTTATGCCGCCGGGTTGGAGGTGGATCGGCGTCGGCGGGTGTGGATCGATCCGGCCGACAGCGCGGTCACGGTCGCCGACTGGGTGGCGCGGTGGTTCCGGTCGCTGGATCTGGATCCGCGGACGATCGAGAGCTATCGCAGCCGGCTGCGGTGTCACATCCTGCCGAAGTTCGGTGACCTGCCGTTAGGTGCAATCACGGCGCTGGGCGTGACCGAGTGGGCTCGGGAACTGGAGCGAGCCGGATTCGCCCCGTCGACGGTGAGTTCGCAGCTGAACCTGTTGTCGATGCTGTTGACCGACGCGGCCGACGAGCGGCTGATCCCGTTCAACCCGGTACGCCGGCGGAGGCGTCGTGGTCGGCGGTCACTGCGGGCGGTGGGGGGAGCGGATCTGGGCGACGCCGGAGCAGGTGGTGCGGATCGCCGAGCAGGCAGGCCTCCTCGGCGGCCCGATTGCGCGGCTGCTGGTCATCACGGCGGCGTGGACCGGTTGCCGGTGGGGTGAACTGGCCGGCCTGCATCGGGACAATGTCGATCTCCGGCGTGGGGTGATCGTGATCGATCCGTTGGTGGGTGCGTTGCACGAGTCGGGGTCGATGCGGTGGCTGGGGCCGCCGAAGACCCGGGCCTCGGCCCGGGTGATCGCGCTGCCGCCGTTCCTGGTCGCGTTGCTGCGGAGCATCTCGCGCGGCACCCGTATGGGTTCGTGTTCACGACGCCGAGTGGGACGTGGTTGTGGCGTTCGACGTTCCTGCGGCGGGTCTTCCGACCTGCGGTCGACGGCAGCGATGCGTCCGGGGCGAAGGCGGGCTGTGCGGCGGTCCGACCGGGGTTGACCTTCCACGGGCTGCGGCACAGCCACAAGACCTGGCTGATCGCCGGTGGCGCACCGGAGATCGCCCAGGCCCGTCGGCTCGGGCACCACCTGGACAACCGGGTGATCGAGACGTACTCCCATGTCGCCCCGGAGGTCGAGCAGCGGCTGCTCGACGATCTTGAGCGCCGCTGGCACACGGCGGCTCCACTTCCGCCGACGCCGTCACCAAGTGTAGTCGACAGAGAGAGACGGGCGCCGGTTGTCCCCCTCTTCGCCACGGTGGGGGTCACCCGCCGAGCGAGCCCGGGAGCAGCGGGAACACCGCGCCGACGCCGGATCGAGGGTGGGGTGGTGCTCCAGTTCTGCCCCACCAGGAGCACAAGATCACGCCGCAAAGGTCGATCACCGAAGATCGAACCCGGAACGCAAGAAACCCCTCCGACCTGCCGAAACGGCATGATCAAAGGGGTTCTGTAAGAGAGTGGAGCTAAGGGGACTCGAACCCCTGACCCCCTCACTGCCAGCGCAAGACGTCGTGACCTGCGGATTTGGTGAATCCGCAGGTCAGCTGGGGAAGCCTGGTGCACTTCGGTGCGGCTGTGCTCCGTTCGGGAGGGGTTTGCCCCAGCTGTGCCCCAGTGAAAGTAGTAAGAGGACTGGCCGAGTTCGTCTCGAACAACTGTGCGTCGGCATTTGACCCCAGGTCTGGAGAAAGCCGAGTGGCGTCAAGTCGAGCGGCGCCGTGCAGCTGGAGTCCCGTCTTGACGAGGACGTAAGTCGTGAGGCCAGCCCGCGTTGAATTGCCGAGCGTAGTGTGCCGAGACCTGCGCTCCGCGGCATGAGCGCGCATTCCGCGCGATGGGCACGCGGATCCTTGGGATCGAGCGCGTGACCGCGAGCGGGTGCCGTGGGCGGGCTGGGGCCGCTGTGGTCCTCCTTTGAGGGCGAGTAGGTGGTTGGAGTCGACCGCCGAGGAACAAGGCCGCCGGCCAGAACTTGATACCCCGTCCGCGCTGCGCGCAGGTCAGCCCGGCGAGCGTCCAGGACAGCAGCGAGGTAGCGACAACCCTTCGTGTTCCAAGCTGCCTGTCCGTCCGAAAGGTGGTGGCATAGCGCAAAGACATCCCCGCACAGCTCGCGGACACCGGACAACGCGGAGACATACTCATGGTCGCCCGACCAGGGAGCTCCCTAACCACTGGCGGCGCCGGCCGTTTAGCCCACGCTACCGCCATTCGTACCGACGCAACGGTTCACGGCGCTGGGCGCGACCTGGCTGCCTTCTGCGCGGCAGTAACCCGTTACCGTCGGCCGTTCGGAATTCCGGCCGTCGGGGAACTCCACCGAATTACCCCCGCCGGCCGCCGCGAGTAGCCGGGATCCGATGACGACCGCCTCTTCGCCGTTACGGAACGGCCGGAGCGATCGAGACGGTGGCGCACGCCAGCCACCAGGCAATCACTTGCTTTTCTCATCCACCTTTCGGAGCCGGTCCAGCATGCCGCTCATCTCTTCGGAGCTCGTGTCATCGAGCACAGGAATGGTGAGCAGCGCTTCCGCCAGCTCGACCGCCAACCCATCACTTGCCGCAGGTACCATCTCGAAGACTCGTTCGCGCGCCGACAACCACGCCATGCCGTGATTGAGGATCTTGGTCCAGTCAGAGTCGCTGTGGTCGCCTCGAATCACGAGCGAGATCAGAGCGTGCGCAGTTGGACCCCGAAAAGGCCAGTCGACGAGCCACGCGAATGTCATGTCGGTGAGGCGGCTGCGCTGCACATCGCTAAGGCCGCCGCAGTTGAGCACGTACCGGCTGACGTGCGGGAAACCCGGTCTCTCGACACCGCTGGTGGTGAGCCACTGCCAGGCCAGCGACACGGCTTCGGGCTTGTGCCGAGGAACGTCTTCCAAGCGCTGTAAGAGCGCCGTGAGGCAATGCCCCACCATTTCCTTCGACGGGATTTCCTTGATCACTTCGATAGACCGCGCAGCGATGAAGTCGAGTTCCTCCGTCGTGAGGTCACGACGAGCGAGCAACCCTTGCAACACCCTACCGACCTCAGCGGATGGCTGGCGACGGGCCCAGACGACCGCCAGTTCGATCACGTCTCGCGCGGCGGAGCCGGTCAGCATGATGCAACACAGCATGCCTTGGAGCACATGACTGACGTGATGCGGTGGGCGGTCACCCTCAAGCCACTTCGTGGCGATCACGAGTCCGCGCTTGAGCTCGTCAGGTGCAACATCCGGCCGAGATAGCAAAGACTCCAACAGGAAGCGCGTCGCACCGTCGTCCAAGTCCATCTCCAGCCATTTCAGAGACCAGGCGGAGACAGCAGCCAGCTGCGCTCGCGACAGGTGACGCACTTCCAGCAGCTGCTGCGCAACGAACACCGCGCTCGTTTCCTCCGGGTAACCCGCGATCCAGTCCACCGCCCGGTGGAGCACCGTAGTCGCGTGGTCGAAGTTCAAGTGTTTGTGCTGAATCAGGTTTTGCAGCGCATACGGCATCACAGGCAGCATGTCCACGCGATCGAGCCACCTCAATACGTGCTGGATAAGCGACTGCGATCGCTCGGGGTCGACGAGCGGCATCCTCAACGCCGCCCAAGCGACCGTCGACAGGTTGCGATGCATCCGAGGAGTGGAATTATCAGAGTTGAACTCATTGTTGGGGAAGTCAGGTGGTTGGTCGAAGTACTTAATGCACGACAACGCGTGCGCAAGATTCCGGTTGGCGAGCACGCGTGGCACGACGGCGCCGTTGAGTGATTTCAAGGACCGGGACAGCAGCTGCACGCCGACGAACGAGCATGGTGAGCGGAAGTCCATCCACTCCATCGCCACCTCGAGGAGTTCGATCTTCTCCGTCGTAGTGGCTTGACTCGATCGCCAGATTTCGAGCACGAGAATGGCCGTCGCACCGGAGGTCGGGTGGCTCGTCATCCGTGCGATCGCCTTGTCGATGACGCCCCGCACGAGCGAAGAATCCAGTGTTGAGCTCTCACGCAGCAACGAGATCGCCACGGACGCGGCTGCGGGCAGCTCCGCGTTCGCGTTCATCCAGCCGAGCGCCAACGCCTCCATTTCGTCGCGCTGCTGTACGGTGAGGTCGCGCCGCACCAGCAGACTGGAAAACACGGCGCCCGCGTCCGGATGGTCCGGGCGGGCGCGCACCCATCTCAGCGCGGGCCCGACCATGGAAGCCGATGACGTCGATTCTCTTCTGTCCTTGCCGATGCGCAGCATGGCACCGAGAACGGTAGCCGCGTTCGAACGGTCACCATTGTGACGCAACCAGACCGTAGCGTGTGCGGTGATAGCGCTCAGCTTGTCGTAGTCCAGCTGGCGGCGCAGCAGCTCGAAGATGATGTACGAGGACCGGTGCATTGCGGCTTCACAGGCCAGACGATCGAGGAGTGCGCCCGTGGACATCGATTGTTGCGCAGATATGCCTGACCGCGGGTACAACTCGTTCAACAACGCGAAGCGCGCATCCTCCGCAGCATCTCCAGATCGAGTGAGCAACCGGGCAACGACACCGCTCACGACATCCTCGTCGATCCTGTGCTGGGACACCAGCGTCATCAGTACTGCACGCACGGACGGCGGATCTTCGGCTTCCGCAAGCCACGCCATCGCGTGCTCCTCGACAGCGCTGACCACCTCAGGTGACACGTTCGTGTGCTGTCGAAGGGCAGAGGTGATCACCCACGACGCCTGCGGCTGGTTGCGGTGGGTTCGCAACCAGCCGTCTATGATCGGCGTTATCTGCGACCATTCGGCAGTGCTGAGCTCGACCGAAAGCAGCCCCTGCAGCACCCAGCTGGCTTCCAATATGAGGCTGAAGCGGTCCAGCCAGGCGAACGCGGCCGCCCTCAGCTTCTTCCGCATGGTCTTGGGGTGTTTGCTGACCAGCAACGCACCGAGCACATCTGCGTCCTGCGACGCCAGCTCCTCCGGTCGACGCCAAGGGAGAACATCGAAGACAGCGAGCGCCGAAGTGGGCGCAGACGGGAAAGGCTGCGACCGTCTGATCGCTCCAGCCACGATCTCGTGGCCTCGCGATGGCCAAGCGCGCAACCGGCGCGCGTCGAGCTGCTGGGGCAGCTTCATCCAACGGAACACCTGCTGCACGACGCGCTGAATCTGATTCACCGTTAGATCGTCGCGTTGGAGCAATGCGAGCAGCGCGCTCGCCGCATTCGGGTCGGACAGCCGTCTGCCGAGCCAAGTGAGCGTCTGGTCGACCACCTTGCGCTGGATGTCTGCTCCGAGATCGCGCGCGCTGAGTAGCACTCGTAGCAGTTGCGGCGTATTGGCAGCGGTACTGTTCACGCCGGCCCAGGTCAACGCTTGCGTAGCGAGCGTCCGCCGGTCGACGTCGACCGTGTTGACGATCAACAGATGTGTGAGGAGCGAACCGACGGATCGGTCGGTCGGACTGCCTGCGATCTCGGCTCGAGCATTCGCGACGAGGTCCGCACTGCCGTTCCCCGTCTGTTCACCGTGAACCAATAGCGCGTGCAGTAAGGCGTTGCGCCTGTTCCGGCGCAGGGATCGCAACAAGGACTCCGCGTGAACCACGAAATCGTTGAGCTGGTCCGAGGTCAGGAGATTCCTGTTCATCAGTACGGCTCGCAGGAGGCGGTCACTGTCGGCTTGGTTGAAATGATCGCGGGTCCACTCCCTGGCGTAGGCGACGGTTTGTCTCGCCCAGTCCGCCTCACGCAGTTCCCTGCGCCGCAACAGGGGAGTGATAACTTTGCTTGCTTCGACCGAGTTCCTATTGCGAGCCAGCCAAATCAACGCCTGGGTGACAGGGCGGTCGCCAGGAACGCCACGCAGCGACTCGACGATCAACGAGGTGGCAGGTGACGGTCCTAGAACGGCATCCAGGTAATTGCCTATGAGTCCCGCCCACGGCTCGTGGTGAAGTAGGGCATACTTGGTGAGCTCCCCGGGATCTCCAGCCTGCTCCAGCACGTGACCAAGCGCGGTCTGATTGTCGTGCAACCAGCTCTCGCACACTTGGCGCAGCTTCTCCGCATGCAGCCGCTGACTTGGATCATCCGCCAGGTCCACGTACTGACGCGAGACATGCACGCAGAACCGCTCGAACGCGACCGCGTCGGCGCAGGCGGAATCCAGCATGATCCGCGCGGCGGCAGCGTCGATCTCGGCCGTGCCCTTCGGGAAGAGACATGCGCGCAGCAGCGCGTCGGCCACGACGTCATGCAGAAGGTCGAGTTCGGGATCCTCTTGGTCGTCTGCGTCCGACCGGACCAGCCAGCCGGTCTCTTCGAGCTTCAGCACGTGGTCGGTGACCTTGAGCCCAGCCGGGTCGAAGGCGGACACCGCTCGCCGTACTGTGGCCGTCAGCTGGCTGATACTCCTGGGGCAGGTGTTGGCGGCGAGGGCATAGCCGAGCAGGTCGCCGTCGGACAGCAGGCGGTGAGCCGGCCGCCCGGACAGGAGACTGTCAAATGCAAGTCTGGAGTGCAGCCAGTCGTCCAGGAGCCTGGTGTCCGGTGCGTCACCACCCGAACTGGCAACACGTTCCCACGCGACAGCGAGGAGCAAAGTGAACAGCGGTGTAGCGTGGGCAGCACCACATCTTCGTCGCAGCTCGGTACGTGACCACTTCTTCAAGGCGTTCGGCGCGAGCTGCGCGAGGATGGTGTCCACTACCTGGTTCTGGTGTTTTTTCTCTTGCGGCAGGCGGCGTGACGTGAACAGCGAGGATGCCATCAGCAACAGTGGGTGCTGAGCTCCCGGCCGACAGGTCGCCAGCAATGCGACATGCACACCCTCCTGGTCGGCGTCCTCGATCAGCCGTTCCAGCGCATCGAAGTCGAGCGACTTGTCGTGGTTGTCGAGGTAGTCGAGCACGATCAGCACACGATCAGCCCTTGGCTCGCCTTCCTCGCCGAACACCGCGAGCCTCAGGTGTTCCACCGTCAGCCGGTTGGTCGCGCTCACCGCGTGGTGAATGCTGGGCGAGCGGGTGCACCACACTCGCCAGTTGTCGGCCAATGCAAGTCTGCCGACCTCCCAGCACAACCGCGTCTTGCCCGCGCCCGGTGGCGCAACCAGGAGCACACCGCGATCGGAGTCTCGTAGCTCGGCCATGAGATTTGCCGGATTGAACGACTCGTGCTCGCCGGTGTGCTCGACGTAGGAAAGGTTTTCTGACAGAAGATACTTGTTCCTGCCACGCTTGCCTGCTAGGTATTCGAAGGGACGGATCGGCTGCTCGTCCCACCATTTCGGTTGACGTGGCGCTGCACGAGCTGCATGTCGCCAACGCGAGTCACGCGCGTGAAAATTTTCGTGCGCCTGAGCGACAGTGCCGACCAGCTCGAGAATCTGCATGGAGGACACTATCCACCCACCTCGGTCGGTGTCCTCCTCCCTGGCTGTGCGCATCATCCCGATCACCTGCGAACTGGCTCGATCGAGCACAGGGCCGCCACTCATACCGGGAGGGACTTCGCCGTCAGCGAACTTGTAGAGCGGTTGATCGTGCCCAGGTTGCTCGATCTCGCCGCTATAGGTGAGCAAGGTCGTCTCGGCGGTGGGAGTGAGCTCCAGCCGCTTGGTGTAACCGCGGACCTTCACCCGCGCCTGATCATGCGGTGCCACCCTGCTGAGCAGGACACACGGGTGCCCGTCGTGTTCATGCGAGATCAAGGCGACGTCCGGCGGCAAGTGCAGTCCGGTCGGACCGTGCGTCGACAGGGATTGCGGCCAGATGCACTCCACCCTACCCGCGAACTTCGTGCCATCGGAGGTGACCAAAGTGACTTGACACCCCGGCGTCGAACCAACGACGTGGGAAGCCGTGATGACGCACCCGGGAGCGATGAAGAATCCCGTGCCCAGAACGACTTCACCGTCGGCGATCCGAACCGTGCACTTTTCGAGCAGCACCTCCAGGTCGGGTGAATGTGTCACGTTCGATCACTCCTGAGATTGAGATTCGCTCTCCGAAGGGAGTTCCTGCTGAGAGGTCGTCTCCACCTGATCCGCAACGGCAGGCTGACTCACTGGGAAACCCCACGTCGCGGTGATTTTGACGTTCGCCTTACCGCCGGCTTCGGCGAGTACGCTCACCACTTTGCCCGTCTTGGCGTTGATCTCGACACCGAACTCGACGGCGACTGTGTCTGGCCGGTGAGCCGCTAACGCCTGCTTCACCGAGGCGACGACACCCCGCACTGTCTCGGTGAAATACGGCAGGGTACCGAGCTGGAGGATGGAGTCGGTGAGGTTCACATCGCGCGGGCCAGTACTGGCTTGCCCGTCCATGCGTACTAGTACAGATTCACCGCTGGGCAGCTCCACTTCAGCGAAACCAGACACTGCGCTCAACCTTTCACTAAGGTTATCCGACCTTCAGCCTCTCCAATCGAGCAATAACTACGACTTGTTACAAGCAGTGCTTAACTGACGGGTTGCCGATCCCGAGTTCGACGCCGAACTCGGGCGGCGCCGGCCGAGTTCGGTCCAGGGCACGCTGAACTCCTGCGCTGAGGTGAGGGGTCGCGTGGTTGGTGCGTGTCCAGGACCTCTCCATAGGCGAAAGAGGGGAACCTGATTCGGCGAAGAACCTCGGTGTGTGACCGAATCGGGTGCTAGCGACGAGTTCGGCGGCGTCGGCCTGGCCGGCTTGGAGCCTGGTTCGGGCGGCTAGGCCCGCGGCGGCCGGCGGCGACGATGCCGCGGAGGTCCTCGTCGGTGAAGCGCAGGTGCTTGCCGACGAAGGTGCATGGGATGAGGCGCTGGCCGGCCTTGCCGGAGCCACGACTCGCTGATGGTAGGCCGTTCGGCCGCGTCGGCCGGCATGTAGAGAAGTCGGCCCGTGTCGCCAGTGGGGGGAGTCGGCGGGCTCGGAGTGTCTCGATGGCTGGTGCGCTACGGCGTCGGGGTGGCGAAGGAGATGGTTGTCGTTCTGCATGGTGGCCTCGAAGTGCGACGGGTCGTGGTCGCTGCCTAACTCCGCTCAGGCGCATCGGAGGAGACAGAAAGATCATGACCTGCGGCCAACCGCATCGAGGCTGGTTCGGGTTGGTGGCAGAGCATGCGGCCGATGCTGTGGAGGTGCCGGGTCAAAGAACCTTTGGTGATTCATCTGTTCGGGGGACGCTGCTGGAGCACTTTTCGTGACCCCATTTCGCCGCTATCCGGCCGGTGCCCCAGTTTTGCCCCAGCTACTCGCTGGTAGCTGAACTTCTTCTTGATGAAACTCAAAGTTCGTTGAAACGAAAAAACCGCCCAACCTGGAAATTCTGTTCCGGTGGGCGGTGTTTCGTCACTGTGGAGCTAAGGGGACTCGAACCCCTGACCCCCTCACTGCCAGTGAGGTGCGCTACCAGCTGCGCCATAGCCCCGAGGCGAAGGTGAGCTCCGCATCTCGTATGGCAATACCGTACAGGACCCCCCGCATGCCCTCCGCAGAGGGGGTGCCAGTCCCGGTGAACGGGGCGTTGACCTGCGACTTTACGCCTTATTTTTAGTCGTGTATTGACTCCGGGTGTGGCCGCCGTTACATTTTCGGCGGTTGTGACGCCGAGGTCCCCGCCCGTTACGCCGCGTCTACCCCTAGACCGGGCACGCCTCTGCCGTTTCCTGCTCTACGGACGCCGCGAACCGCGGCAGAGGAGGTTTCGATGAAGACGAGACGGCGGGTGATGACGCTGCTCTCCGCGGCGTTCGCCCTGGTCGCGGGCACCGTGACCGCGACGAACGCGCAAGCGGCGGTCACCCCGGACGGCTGGTACACCGTGGCCGCCGTCAACAGCGGGAAGTGCGTCGACGCCCGGGCTGCCGGGACCGCCAACGGCACCGTCGTGCAGCAGTACTCCTGCAACCAGACCGCCTCGCAGCAGTGGCAGTTCCAGTCCACGGGCGACGGCTACTTCCGGGTGAACGCGCGCACCAACGCGGCCGCCGCCTGGGATGTCAGCAACGTCTCCACCGCCGATGGTGGCCTCGTGCAGCTCTGGACCTACTCGAACGGCGCCAACCAGCAGTGGCAGGCCGTCGACGAGGGGAACGGCCGCTACCACTTCGTCAGCCGCAACAGCGGGAAGTGCCTCGACGTCCCCGGGGCCTCCGCCGCCGACTCCGTGCAGCTCCAGCAGTACTCCTGCAACGGCACCACCGCCCAGTCGTTCATCCTGAACCCCGTGAACACGACGCAGCCCGGTCAGCCGGATCTCGGCCCGAACGTGGTGATCTTCGACCCGTCGATGCCCAGCTCGACGATCCAGAGCTGGCTCAACAGCATCTTCAGCCAGCAGGAACGCAACCAGTTCGGCAGCCAGCGCTACGCCGTGATGTTCAAGCCCGGCACCTACTCCAACGACGTCAACGTCGGCTTCTACACGCAGGTGCTGGGCCTCGGCCTGAGCCCCGACGCCGTGACGATCAACGGCGCCGTGCACGTCGAGGCCGACTGGTTCCCGCCGCAGAACGCGACGCAGAACTTCTGGCGCGGCGCCGAGAACCTGTCCGTCAACCCGACCGGCGGCGCCGACCGCTGGGCCGTCAGCCAGGCCGCGCCGTACCGCCGCATGCACGTCCGCGGCGACCTGCAGCTCGACGACGGCGGCTGGGCCAGCGGCGGCTGGATCTCCGACTCGAAGATCGACGGCCAGGTCCGCTCCGGCTCGCAGCAGCAGTGGATCTCCCGCAACTCGCAGTTCGGCAGCTGGTCCGGCTCGAACTGGAACATGGTCTTCGCGGGCGTCCAGGGCGCCCCGCAGAACACCTTCCCGGCCCCGCCGTACACCACCGTCAACCAGACGCCGGTCGTGCGCGAGAAGCCGTTCCTCTACATCGACAACGCCGGCAACTACCAGGTCTTCGTCCCCGGGGTGAAGACCAACGCGTCCGGCACGAGCTGGGCGAACGGGACCGCGCCGGGCACGTCGCTGCCGATCGACCAGTTCTACATCGCCAAGCCCGGCGCCACCGCCGCGGACATGAACGCCGCGCTCGCCGCGGGCAAGAACCTGCTGGTCACGCCGGGTGTCTACCACCTCAACCAGGCGCTGCACGTCACCCGGCCGGACACCGTCGTGCTCGGGCTCGGCATCGCCACGATGGTGCCGGACAACGGCGTCACCGCGATGAACGTCGACGACGTCGACGGCGTCAAGGTCGCCGGCCTGCTGATCGACGCCGGCACGACCAACTCGAACACGCTCATGCAGGTCGGCCAGGCCGGCTCGACCGCCGACCACTCGGCCGACCCGACGTCGCTGCACGACGTGTTCTTCCGGATCGGCGGCCCGGCCGTCGGCAAGGCGACGAACAGCCTGGTGGTGAACAGCAGCAACGTGATCGGCGACCACATGTGGATCTGGCGCGCCGACCACGCCGACAACGGCAACAACGTCGGCTGGGGCACCAACACCGCCGACAACGGGCTCACGGTCAACGGCAACAACGTGACGATGTACGGCCTGTTCGTCGAGCACTACCAGAAGACGCAGGTCGTCTGGAACGGCAACGGCGGCCGGACGTACTTCTTCCAGAACGAGATGCCCTACGACGTGCCGAACCAGGCGGGCTGGATGAACGGCTCGACCAAGGGCTACTCGGCCTACAAGGTGGGTCCGAACGTCACCAGCCACGAGGCGTGGGGGCTGGGCAGCTACTGCTACTTCAGCACCAACCCGTCGGTCGCCAGCGCTCACGCGTTCGAGGCGCCGAACACCGCGGGCGTGAAGTTCCACGACATGGTGACCGTCTCCCTGAACTACCAGGGCACGATCACGCACGTCATCAACAACACGGGTGACACGACCCCGACCGGCACCAAGCCGGTCAACCTGGTCAGCTACCCCTGAGCAACCGGCGTGCGCCGTGGTGGCGGCCGCGGCGCACGCCGGTCCTATGTGTCCGGCCACAGTGGACGCATGGCCCGAACGGGTGGTGAATCACGCCGGCCGGGCGATTGGTCGCGATAATGGGACGCCCCACACCCGAGGAGCGACCCATGACCTCCTTCGCAGCGTTTTCCGTCATCGAACCCCGCCGAGCCTGGCCGATCGCCGCCGTCCGCGGCGTGGTCGCCGTCCTTTTCGGCATCTTCGCGCTGGCCTGGCCGGGCGCCACGGTGCTCGTGCTGGCGATCCTCTACGGCGTGTACGCGATCGTCGACGGCGTCGGCGGCCTGATGCAGGCCTTCCGCCCCGGCGACTCCGGCCACCGCGTCGCCTACGGAATCCTCGGCGCGCTCGGCATCGTCGCCGGAATCCTGGTCCTCGTCTGGCCCGGCATCACGGTTCTGCTCCTGGCCCTGCTGGTCGGCCTGTGGGCGATCGTCACCGGCGTCGCGGAGATCGCCGCCGCGATCCGGCTGCGCAAGCAGATCCAGGGCGAGGCGTTCCTCATCGCCGCCGGCGCGCTCTCCGTGATCGCCGGTGTCCTCATCGTGATCAACCCGATCGCCGGCGCGTTCGGCATCGCGCTGCTCGTCGGCATCTACGCCCTGCTCTACGGGATCATGCTGCTGGTGCTGGCCTTCCGGCTGCGCAAACTGGGGGACGCAGACCCCGCCGCGTGAGTAGCGTGCGGGGGTGTCGACCCGCGAACTGGTGGTGCTGGGCACCGCGAGCCAGGTGCCCACGCGCCTCCGGAACCAGAACGGCTACTTGCTGAGATGGGACGGCGAGGGCCTCCTCTTCGACCCCGGCGAAGGCACCCAGCGCCAGATGCTGCGCGCCGGCGTCGCGGCCACCGACATCACGCGGATCGGCATCACGCACTTCCACGGCGACCACACCCTCGGCCTGCCCGGAGTCATCCAGAGGTTGTCGCTGGACGCGGTCAAGCACCCGGTCCACGCCCACTTCCCGGCCTCCGGCGCGCACTTCTTCGAGCGGCTGCGCCACGCGACGTCCTTCTACGAGCAGGCCGACCTGCGCGAACACCCGATCGCCGAAGACGGCCCGATCGCGACCGGGAAGTTCACGCTCGAAGCGCGGCGGCTGAGTCACCCGGTCGAGGCCTTCGGCTACCGCCTGGTCGAGCCGGACGGCCGCACGATGCTCCCCGGCAAGCTGAAGGACCACGGCATCGCCGGCCCCGACGTCGGCAAGCTCCAGCGAGACGGTCACCTCGGGACCACCAGAATCGAAGACGTGAGCGTCCCCAGGCCCGGCCAGCGGTTCGCGTTCGTCATGGACACTCGCCTGTGCGACGGCGTGTACGCGCTCAGCGAAAAAGCCGACATGCTCGTGATCGAGTCGACGTTCCTCGCCGAGGACACCCACCTCGCCCGTGACTTCGGGCACCTGACCGCCCAGCAGGCGGCGCGCGTCGCCGCCGAATCCGGGGTGCGGCAGCTCGTCCTGACCCACTTCTCGCAGCGCTACCCCGATCCGGCGCGCTTCCTGGAGGAGGCGAAAGCCGAGTTCGACGGCGAGATCGTGGTGGCCGAGGACCTGGAGCGGGTCCAGGTCCCGAAACGCCGGTCCTCCCCAGCGGACCATCGGGCGCCGTAGGCTGCATCTCGTGAGCCAGCCGATCCTGATGACCGTCGACGACGATCCCGCCGTGTCCCGCTCGGTCGCCCGTGACCTGCGGCGCCGGTACGGGAAGGACTACCGCGTCATCCGCGCCGACTCCGGTGCCGACGCCCTCGACGCGCTGCGCGAGATCAAGCTGCGCGGGGACGCCGTCGCGGCGATCCTCGCCGACTACCGGATGCCGCAGATGGACGGGATCGCCTTCCTCGAGAAGGCGATGGACCTGTTCCCGCACGCCCGCCGCGCCCTGCTGACCGCCTACGCCGACACCGACGCCGCGATCCAGGCGATCAACGTCGTCGACGTCGACCACTACCTGCTCAAGCCGTGGGACCCGCCGGAGGAGAAGCTCTACCCGGTGATCGACGCCCTGGTCGAGACCTGGAAAGCCGTCGGCGACAAGCCGGTCGAAGAGGTCAAGCTCATCGGCCACCGCTTCAACTCGCCGTCGTTCCACATGCGCGACTTCCTCGCCCGCAACGCCGTCCCGTACCGGTGGTACTCGGTCGAAGACGACGAAGGGCGCCGGATCCTGCAGGCCGCCGACGCCACCGACGCCGACATCCCGGTCGTCGTCACCCCGGACGGCACCGTCCTCAAGCACCCCTCCGGCAGCGAGATCGCCGACGCGGTCGGCTTGTCGACCCGTCCGGCGCAGGAGTTCTACGACCTCGTCGTGATCGGCGGCGGGCCGGCCGGCCTCGGCGCCGCCGTCTACGGCGCGTCCGAGGGCCTGCGCACGGTGCTCGTCGAGAAGAAGGCCACGGGTGGCCAGGCCGGCACCAGTTCGCGCATCGAGAACTACCTCGGCTTCCCCGACGGCGTCTCCGGCGCGCAGCTGACCGACCGGGCGCGGCGCCAGGCGCAGAAGTTCGGCGCCGAGGTGCTGACCGCGCGCGACGTCGTCGGCCTCGAAGCCCGCGGCTCGTCCCGGGTCGTCACCTTCGGCGACGGCAGTGAGATCGCCGCGCACTCGGTGATCCTCGCCAGCGGCGTCACCTACCGCGCGCTGGACGCCGAGGGCATCGAGGAGCTGAGCGGCCGCGGCGTCTACTACGGCTCGGCCGCGACCGAGGCGCCCGAGTGCAAGGGCGAGCACGTCTACATCGTCGGCGGCGCCAACTCCGCCGGACAGGCGGCGGTGTTCTTCTCCCGGCACGCGAGCGACGTCACGATCCTCGTGCGCGGGGAGTCGCTGGAGTCGTCGATGTCGCACTACCTGATCGAGCAGATCGCCGGCATCGAGAACATCCACGTCCGCACGCACACCACGGTCAAGCAGGCCCACGGCGACGAGCACCTCGAACGCCTCACGCTGTGCGAGAACGGCGTCACCGAGACGGTCGAGAGCGGCCACCTGTTCATCTTCATCGGTGCCGCCCCGCGCACCGAGTGGCTCGGCGAGACGATCCACCGCGACGAGCACGGCTTCGTGTGCACCGGCCCCGACCTGACGGCGAACGGGCAGCGACCGGCGGGCTGGACCCTCGACCGTGATCCGCACTACCTCGAGTCGTCCGTCCCCGGTGTGTTCGTGGCCGGTGACGTGCGGGCCCAGTCGGTCAAGCGGGTGGCGTCCGCGGTCGGCGAGGGCGCGATGGCCGTGACGCTGGTACACCGGTACCTGGAGGAACAATGAGCGCACTGCCGCGGGAAGAGCTTCGCGGGCTCTTCCTTTTCGAACACCTTTCCGAAGACCAGCTCGACTGGATCGCCGCCAACGCCGTGCTCGAGGAGTACGCGGCCGACTCCACCGTCATCAGCGAGGGCGGCGAGGCGACCTGCTTCTACGTCCTGCTGAACGGCGCGATCCGGATGACGCGGCTGGTCAGCGGCACGGAGGTGGAGACCAACCGGTCCGACCAGCGCGGAGCGTACTTCGGCGCGACGCAGTTCTTCGTGCACCAGGAGAGCGAGCACACCTACAACGCCACCGTGCGCGCGCTGTCCGACGTCACGTTCCTGGCGCTGCCCTCGAAGGAGTTCTCCTTCGAGTTCCGCCGGTGGTTCCCGATGGCGACGCACCTCCTCGAAGGCATGTACCTCGGCTGGCGCAACAGCGACACCGTGATCGGCTCACGTCGTCGGCTCCTCGCGCTGGGCGAACTGTCGGCCGGACTCACGCACGAGCTGAACAACCCGGCCGCGGCCGCAGTCCGGGCGACGTCCGCCCTGCGCGAACGCGTCGCCGGGATGCGGCACAAGCTCGCCTTCCTCGCGAAGAAGGACATCGACCCGGAGCTGCTCTACCAGCTCATCGACGTCCAGGAACGCCTGGTCAAGCAGGTCGTCAACGCCGAGAAGCTGTCCGCGATGCAGCAGGCCGACCGCGAGGACGAGATCACCGACTGGTTCGACGACCGCGGCATCGACCAGGGCTGGGACCTCGCGGACATCTACGTCCGCGCCGGGCTTACCACGGCCGACCTCGACAACGTCCTCGAGCAGGTCGGCGACACCTTCATCGACGGCGCCGTCCGCTGGCTCGCCTACGCGCTCGAGACCGAGATGCTGATGGGCGAGATCGAGGACTCCACCACGCGGATCTCCGCGCTGGTCGGCAAGGCCAAGCAGTACTCGCAGATGGACCGGGCGCCGCACCAGTGGGTCGACGTCCACGACGGGCTCGACTCCACGCTCGTCATGCTCGCGGGCAAGATCGGCGACGGCGTCCGCATCGTGAAGGAGTACGACCGGAGCCTGCCGAAGATCCCGGCGTACCCGGCCGAGCTGAACCAGGTCTGGACGAACGTCATCGACAACGCCCTCGGCGCGATGCAGGGCGAAGGCACGCTGACGCTGCGCACGTGGGGTCAGAACGAGCAGGTCCGCGTCGAGATCGGCGACACCGGACCCGGCATCCCGGCGGACATCAAGCAGCGGATCTTCGAGCCGTTCTTCACGACGAAACCGGTCGGCGAAGGGACCGGCCTCGGCCTGGACATCTCGTGGAAGATCGTCGTCGAACGCCACCAGGGTGACCTGCGCGTCGAGTCCGAGCCCGGGAACACCCGGTTCGAAATCTGCCTGCCGACGGTCGAGCAGGCCTCGCTCTGATGGCTTCCGTCCCGACGGTCACGACCGAGCTCGGGGCGCTGGTGGGGCTGGCGGGCGACGGCGTCCGCCGGTGGCGTGGGATCCCGTATGCCCACCCGCCGGTCGGGGAGCTGCGGTGGAAGGCACCGCGGCCGCCGTCGCTGTCCGGTGGCGTGCACGTCGCGACGGAGTACGGGCCGCACGCGATGCAGTCGCCGGACCCGATGAACCCGTCCGCCGTGTGCGACGAGGACTGCCTGTACCTCAACGTCTGCACGCCGGAAGGGCCCGTTCCCGACCGCGGCTGGCCGGTGCTGTTCTGGCTGCACGGCGGCGGCTACCGCGTCGGCCACGGCGAGCAGCTCGGTGACGGCGAGGAGTTCGCACGCGCCGGGATCGTCGTCGTCACGATCAACTACCGCCTCGGCTCGCTCGGCTTCCTGCACCTCGCCGGCCTCTTCGGCGAGCCGGAAGCGGACGCCGGCGTGTGCGGGTTCCTCGACCAGGTCGAGGCCCTGAAATGGGTGCGCCGCAACATCTCCGCGTTCGGCGGCGACCCCGACCGGATCACCGTCTACGGCGTCTCGGCGGGCGCGAAGAGCGTCGGGAACCTGATGGGCAGCCCGCTGGGCACGGGGTTGTTCGCCCAGGCGATCAGCAGCAGCGGCGGCGCGGACCACGTCGCGACGCCGGAGGCCGGGACCGCGCTGGCCCGGCGGCTCCTGGACGAGGTCGGCTGCCACGACGTCGAAGCGCTGCGCGCCTTGCCGGCGAAGGAGTTCGTCGAGGCGCAGGAACGGATCCTCACCGGTTTCCAGGCGCTGTGGCTGTGGCGGCCGACGCTGCACCCCCGCGTGCTGCCGGAGGTGCCGATCGAGCCGATCCGCCGGGGGAGCGCGGCCGGCGTCACGCTGCTCGTGGGCTGCAACAGCAACGAAGGCAGCACGTACGCGCTGATGCTCGGCGACGACGTCGCGACCGCTCCGGCAAGTTCGGTCTTGAATGGCATCCTCGGCGACGAAGGCGCTTCGCAGCTTCTCGAGACGTATCTTCGCCGCGTCCCCGACCTGAAGTCCGCGAAGATCGCCGCGATGGGCGACGAACGCTACGGCGTCCCGACCCAGCGTCTCGCCGACGCGCAGTCCGCCTACGCGGCCGTCTACCGCTACCGCATCGACATCGCCGCGCCCGGCGTGCCCGAGCAGCTCGACGGCGGCCACGGCACCGAGACGACGATGGCGTGGAAGACCCCGCTGCCGCTCGCCACCCAGGGGTCCGCCGTCAACCCGAAGCGCGAAAGCGCGGCGTTGCTGATTCACCGGTGCTGGGTGCGGTTCGTCCGGGACGGCGTCGCGGACGCCGACGGCCCCGAATGGCCCCCGTACGGCCCCGAGTTGCGGCCGGTGCTCGTTTTCCGGGAAGACACCGACCTGGTGCTCGACCCACGGTCCGACGAGCGGAATGCCTGGGGCGACACGGAATGGGCGTCCGGAACCTGGTTCCAGCCGTCCTGACACCGTTAGTTCATCTTTCCTTCACTTCGAGCTGGCTCGTTCGCGCGTCAAACGAGTCGAAGGCCGTAGAGGATTTGGCCGTCGAGGGGAGTGACAGTGAAACGCCAGGTGTCCATCGGGTTGGCCGTGGTGCTGCTGCTGGCCGTCGTCGCCGTGATCGTCTGGGGCCGCGGCGACGACTCCGCGCAGGGTGGCGACCTCACCACCGTGCGCGGGGTGATCGGGTCGGAGAAGCAGGCCTTCTTCACCGACCAGCGCGTCGTCGACGCCTTCGCCCGCAACGGCCTGAAGGTCGAGGTCGACACGGCCGGCTCGCGGCAGATCGCGACGACCGTCGACCTGGGGAAGTACGCGTTCGCGTTCCCGTCGTCGTCGCCGGCCGCGCAGAAGATCCAGCGCGACCGCAAGGTGACGACGGTCTACACGCCGTTCCAGTCGCCGATGGCGATCGCGTCGTTCGAGCCGATCGTTTCTTTGTTGCGGGCCAATGGGGTGGTGCACAAGGGCGCCGGCGACTACGACGTCCTCGACATCGCGAAGTACCTCGACCTGGCGAAGGCCGGGACGCGCTGGGACCAGCTGCCCGGTAACACCGCCTACCCGGCGCGCAAGAACGTCCTGGTCACGACGACCGACCCGCGCGAGTCGAACTCCGCGGCGATGTACCTGTCGATCGTTTCCTTCGTGGCCAACGGCAACACCGTCGTCAGCACGCCCGACCAGGAGGCGAAGGTGCTGCCGTCGGTGTCGAAGCTGTTCCTCGACCAGGGGTACACGCAGAACAGCACCGAGGGGCCGTTCGAGGACTACCTGTCGGCGGGCATGGGGAAGACGCCGCTGGCGCTGATCTACGAGTCGCAGTTCGTCGACCGGGTGGAGCGCGGCGACGGGTCGATCCGGCCGGACATGCGCATGCTCTACACCGCGCCGACGGTCTACTCGAAGCACACGCTCGTCCCGCTCTCGGGCGACGGCGACAAGGTGGGCCAGCTGCTCACGACCGACCCCGAGCTGGGCAAACTCGCCGCGACCTTCGGGTTCCGCACGACCAACCCGCAGCTGTTCGCCGATGTCGCGGCGAAGGCGCACGCGCCGGCCGACCTGGTGGACGCCGTCGAGCCGCCGACCTTCGAGACGCTCGAGCGGCTGCTCGACGCCGTCGGCAAGCAGTACTGACATGGACGACTTCGCCCTCACCCCGCCCGAGCCCGTCACCGCGATCCCCGCCGAGCGCGCCGCCGGGCTCATCACGCTCAGCGACGACACACGATCGGAAGTCGCCGTTCGCGCCGAGGCCTTCGCCGCGCGGCTGGAGGCGCTGGACGTCCGGTCGCCGGAGTTCACGGACCTCCTCGACGAGCTGCTGGCCGTCGGCGAGGCCGACATGCGGGCCGCGGCCGGCGTCGCGGGGTCGATGCTGGACCGGTCCTTGCGCAGTGCCGCGTCCCCGCAGGACGGCGTCACGACGAGCCTGACGAGCCTGCGCCGCACGGTCGCCGAGCTGGACCCGGCCAAGCTGCCGCTGACCGGGCGCAAGCTGCTCGGGATGTTCCCGGTCGCCCAGGGCGCGAAGCGGGCCCTGGACCGCTACCGCGCGGCGAACGAGCCGGTCAACGCGCTGGTCGTCGACCTCCGCGGCCGTCAGGACGTCCTGCGTCGCGACAACGCCGCGATCAAGGGCGAGCGTGGGCGGCTGTGGAAGGTCATGGGCAAGCTCGCCGAGGCGGCCGCGTTCGCCGAAGCCGTCGACGGCGCGATCGAGACGCAGGCCGGGGTCTTCGACTTCACGGATCCCGCGCGCGCCAACGCGTTGCGCGCCGACGTGCTGTACCCGATCCGGCAACGGCACCAGGACCTGCTGACCCAGCTCGCCGTCAGCGCGCAGGGCTACCTCGCGCTGGACCTGGTGCGCAAGAACAACGACGAGCTGGTCCGCGGTGTCGAGCGGGCGGTGTCGACGACCGTGTCCGCGCTGCGGGTCGCCCTGCTGGTCAGCGGCGCGCTGGCGAGCCAGCGCGACGTCCTCGACGAGGTCGCGGCGCTGCAGGCGACCACCGACGGGCTGATCCGCGCCAACACCGAGCTGCTGGACCTGCAGTCCGCCGAAATCCGCAAGGCGAGCAGCGACCCCGCCGTCGCGACCGAGACGATCCGCCAGTCGTTCGACCGGATCTACGCCTCGATCGACGCGATCGACGGGTTCCGCGCCGACGCCGTCCGCACGATGGCGGCGACCGTCGAGTCGCTGTCCGGCGAGATCCGCCGCGCCGAAGACCACCTGCGGCGCTCGCACGAGGGGGAAGCATGATCAGGAAACTTCTTGCGCTGACGGTGGGCGCGGCCTTGCTGGCCGGCTGTTCCGACGCCGCTCCATCCGCGCCGCTGGGGGATCCCGAGCCGGGGACGCTGCGGATCCTTGCGGGCAGCGAACTGGCGGACATGCAGCCGGTGCTCGACGAAGCCGCGCGCGCCACCGGAGTGACGGTCAAGTTCACGTTCACCGGGACTTTGGAAGGTGCCGAAGCGCTCGCGAACGGCAGCGTCGACGGCAAGTACGACGCCGTGTGGTTCTCGTCGAACCGTTATCCCGCAGGCATTCCCGAAGCGGCGAAGCGGCTCGGCAACCAGGTCAAGATCATGAGCTCGCCGGTGGTGCTCGGGCTGGCGACGTCCGTGGTGCAGCGGCTCGGCTGGGCGGGCAAGCCGGTCAGCTGGGGTGAGATCGCCGCGCAGGCCGGGAAGAAGGCGTTCAGCTACGGGATGACGGACCCGTCGGCGTCGAACTCCGGGTTCTCGGCGCTGGTCGGGGTGGCTTCGGCGCTGGCCGGCGCGGGCAACGCGATCGACGCCCAGCAGATCGCGTCGGTGACTCCGCAGCTGACGCAGTTCTTCAGCGCCCAGGCGCTTTCGGCCGGGTCGTCGGGCTGGCTGTCGGACGCGTACACGCGGCGCGCGACCGGCCAGGACCCGGGGCAGAAGGTCGACGGGCTGATCAATTACGAGTCCGTGCTGCTGTCGGCGAACGCGTCCGGGAAGCTGCCGGAGCCGCTGACGCTGGTCTACCCGAGCGACGGCGTCGTCACGGCCGACTACCCGCTGACTCTGCTTTCGGACGCCGGGAACGACGCCCGCTCGGCACACCAGCGGCTCTCGGACTACCTGCGGACGCCCGACGTCCAGAAGAAGATCATGGAGACGACCCAGCGGCGGCCGGTGGTCCCGGGCGTCGCGCTGGGGCGGCAGTTCGCGGCGCGCGACCTCGTCGAGCTGCCGTTCCCGGCGACGCAGCAGGCCGTCGACGCGCTGCTCCAGGCTTACTTCGACAAGATCCGGCGGCCGTCGCGGACCTTGTACGTGCTCGACACGTCGGGTTCGATGAAGGGCGATCGGATCGATTCGCTGAAGAGCGCGCTGGTCGGGCTGACGGGGGCGGACACGTCGCTGACCGGCCGGTTCAGGCGGTTCCGGAGCCGGGAGGAGGTGACGATGCTGCCGTTCAACACGAGTCCTTCGCGGCCTTCGACGTTCACCGTGCCGGAGCAGAACCCGCAGGGCGAGCTGGACCGCATCAAGGCGTTCGCCGAGGGACTGTCGGCGGGCGGCGGGACGGCGATCTACGACAGCCTTTCGGAGGCCTACCGGGTGCTGGAACCGTTGGCGGCGCGCGATCCGGACCGGTTCACGTCGATCGTCCTGATGACCGACGGCGAGAACGCGAACGGCTCGTCCCTGGCCGACTTCCAGGCGTCGTCCGGCTCGCTGCCGCCGGCGATGAAGCAGGTGCCGGTGTTCACGGTGCTGTTCGGCGAGGGGTCGAGCGACGAGCTGACGCAGGTCGCCGGGGCGACCGGCGGCAAGGTGTTCGACGCGCGGAAGGTCCAGCTGTCCAGCGTGTTCCAGGAGATCCGCGGGTACCAATGATGCTGCTGCGCTATCTGGGGTCGACCAAGAACCTGCTCGGCTGCGTCGGCGGGCTCGTCGGTGTGGTGCTGTACCTGACCGGGGTGATCGGGTGGTTCTGGCCGTTCGTCGTGGTCGCGTTGTACCTGGTGGGGGCGCTGCTCGCGCCTTCGGAGAAGGTCCGGCTGGTCCCCGATACGTCCGCCGAGCTGCGGTCTTCTTTGGAAACCTTGGTGCGGCGGGTCTCGTCGCAGGCTTCGCGCATGCCCGAGTCCACTGTGGACACAGTGGGGCGCATCGCGGAAGTCCTGCGGGACTTGCTGTCCGATCCTGCGCGGTTGTCGGCTGACCCCGATGTGCGGCACGCCGTCGTGCGCTTGGCGGGCTCGGATCTGCCTCTGTCGCTGGAGACTTATCTGAACCTGCCGTGGTGGTTCGCGGCCCGGCGGGCAGGCGCGGGCTCGGAACTGGTGGCACAGCTGGGTTTGCTCGAAGCGGAGGCGCACCGGGTGGCCGAGCGGTTCTACGCGACCGAGGTCGACCGGCAGGCCGATCACACGCGGTATCTGCGTGACCGGGACGGGTGAGTTCGCGGCGCTACTCTTGTGAGTGGTGACGTTCGAACGCGCGTTCGAGTAGCTTGGATCTCATGGACGCGAACCGAGTTTCGGCAAGGTCAGGGTCACCGCTGCGGTGGTCAACCAGCTCAGCAGGTCGGCGAGAGGAATGCGGGAAAGCCGTTCCGGCCACTCTTCGGCGACGGTGTGCAGCACGAGTTCGTCGTGCCGCGGCTCCACCTTGGTCAGCTTTATCCCCGGCGGGAGCTCCGGCAGGGGAAGCACGATGGGCTGGAAGCGCTTCGGTGGGCGCAGGGTGCGCTGTCCGATGTGGAGGGTCCGGGGCACGAGCACGACCGCGTCGGCCTCCACCCGGGCTTCCAGCGTCAAGTGGCCCCAGTGCGGCTTCTTGGCCCAGTGGATCTGGAGCAGCCCGCTGTCCGCCGGGGCGGCCACGATCCCGGGGCGGACCTTCGCCACCCTTTCGCGGAGCACGTCCGCGGAAACGGCGATGCGCAGGTCCACGCGGGCGGGTTTGGCGGAGGGAACGGGAAGGGAGCGGAGGCGGACGTCTTCGGCGAGCACGGTGACCCGGCGCAGCGGAATGCTGCCGCCTTCGGGCTCGGGCCAGTCGACGTCCTCGGCGACGATCCGGACGTCGCCGATGCGGCCGGTGGCCAGGCGGAGGCTGTCGGCCGGGTAGTCGAGTTCGGTGAGGGTCAGGCCGACGTCGCGGCCGTCGACCTTGGCGGTCAGCCGGCGCCCGACGAGCTGTTCGGTGACGGTGCGCACCAGGGCGCCCGGCGTGACCGGGACGTTCGGGAGCAGGGAACGCCCGGCCGCGGCCAGTCCGGCCAGCCCGGCCAGTTCGGGCCAGGGCGACCAGCCGTCGAACCACCTGCCGTCGCTCATCCGTCCAGTGTCGCCGAAGGCCGGGTGGCCCGCCGAGGGCAGGTCAGGTGAAAGCGGTGATTCTCACGCGGCGACGGTGCGGGACCTGACCCGCCGGCCGTCTCCTGCCTGGCCGCGTCCCGGATGTGGTGCGGGATGCACCCACTGGGGCGGCTGGGAGCCACCTGCCGTCACCGGAGGGGGCGGCGACGACAGGTGGCAGTTCGGAGGGCGGTGTCGCCCGCCGGTCACCGGCCCGCGAAGCGGGCGATGATGCCGGTGATGACCAGCCAGAACACCGCGGCCAGGCCGAAGTCGAGGATCACGGCCAGGCTGGGGTTGTCCACCGGGAACAGACCCGGCCAGAACAACGCGAGAGGAACCGCCAGTGACTTGATGAAGACGAAGAAGGCGTTGCCGGCATTGGCACCGGCGAGCACCATGATCATGTAAAGCACTTCGATCCCCGCGAAGATCGCGCCGATCGCCGTGATGACCCGCACGGCCGTGTTCCGTCTGGTGGTGGTTCGCCAAGGAGACATGCCCGGAAAATTCCCGGATCGGGTGACCCGTCAAACGCTCCAACCCCAAGATTGCGCCGTTCGGCGGCTCCCGTTGCTCTCTGCCGCCCCTCCCGCACCCTCAGTCGCCCCCAAACCGGCCTCCGATGCCCGCCCAGTCACGCGTGATGCCCGCTCAATCACGCCCGATGCCCTCCCAGTCACGCGTGATGCCTGCCCAGTCACACGCGTGTCGTCCATCCAGGTACGCGAGTCGTCCGTCCGGGTGCGCGTGTCGTCCACTCAGGTCCGCGTTCACGGCCGTCAACGCGGGCCGGCGTCACCCAGCAGCCGCGCGATGGCCCAGTCCTGCACCGCGAGACCGACGGACTTGAACACCGTCCGTCCACTCACTGCCGGCGGCGTACCCAACGCGTCGCCGAGCTCGACCAAGGAGGAGCGCTTCACCACCCCACTGTCCACCGCGTGGATCACCTCACCGGCTTCCTCGAGCACGGCCTCGACCTGATCCACCACCACACACGAAGCAGAACCGAGCAACTCGGCCGGAAGCTCCCGCATGGAAGGCAGATACGACCCGATCGCGTTGACGTGAACCCGCTCCGGCAGGTCGTCCACATCGAACAGAGGAGTCGACGATGAAGTAGCACAACAAACGATCTCCGCATCGGAGACGGCGTCGGCGGCCGAAGCCGCGACCCGCGTCTCGATCGCCGGGAACTCGGCACGCACAAGATCCGCGAAGCCCTGAGCACGCGACGGATCCCGTCCGAACACCGCCAGCCGGCTCACCGGCCGGACCGCCGCCACCGCCCGCACCTGGTCGGCGGCCTGCGCGCCGGTGCCGAGGAGCGCCAGGCGGCTGGCGGAGGGCGGCGCGAGCAGGTCCGTCGCGACGCCGGACGCCGCGCCGGTGCGCAGGGTGGTCACCTCGATCGCGTCGGCGACCACCTGGCCCGCGGCCGTGTTCCACACCAGCGTCCCGAGGATCATCGGCGTGCGGCCGGCGACCAGGCTGAGCGTCTTCACCACCGTCGTCGACGTCGGCGTGTGGCAGGCGCTCATCACCAGCGTCGTGCCGCCGCCGAAGGACAACCGTTGCGGCACCACGAAACGGCCGGCGGCGAGGTCGAGGAAGGCCTCCCGGACCGCGTCGACGGCGGCGGTCATCGGCACGGCCGACCGGACGGCGTGAGCATCGAGCATGTGCGAACCCTTCGAAGCCGGAGAACTGCCGCTAGCCTGACTAGGTGTCCGATGCCGCGCAAGATCCACCCGTCGAAGACCAGCGGTTCGTCCGCGACGACTGGTACGGGGAGGAGATCACCGGACGCCACTACGTGCGGTGCGAGTTCCGCGAGGTCGACTTCTCGGAGACGCAGACGCGGAACTCGGTCTTCACCGACTGCGTGTTCGGCAACGTGCGCTTCAACGCGTCCCGGCACGCGGACTCGGCGTTCACCGGCTGCACCTTCAAACGGTGCAACTTCTTCGACGCCGAGTTCACCGGGTGCAAGCTGGTCGGTGCGACGTTCAGCGAGTGCGAGCTGCGCCCGCTGCGGGTCACCGGCGGCGACTGGTCGTTCGCCGGGCTGGCGGGGGCCGACCTGCGGTCGGTCGCCTTCCACGGGGTGCGCATGCGCGAGGTCGATCTCACCGGGGCGAACTGCGCCGACGCGGTGTTCGCCGACGTCGACCTTTCGGCGGCGACGCTGCACGCCGTCAAGCTGTCCCGCGCCGAGCTGAGGGGCAGCGATCTCTCGGCGCTCGACCCGGTGAACGCCGAGCTGGCCGGCGCGATCGTGTCACCCGAACAGGCTGCGGTGCTCGTCACGTCGCTCGGGCTGCACGTCCGGGCGTAGGCTCGGGCCGATCGGGAGGAGAGCCGCGATGGGCGTCGTGACACCGGGGTTCCGCGGCCGTGCCCGCGGCGGCAACCCGCGTTTGCCACCCGGGCAGTACCTGGCGGAGGACTTCCCCGTGCTGTCCGCAGGCCCGACGCCGCGCGTGCGGACCGAGACGTGGGAGTTCACGGTCACCTCCGAGACCGGCGAGAAGCACGCCTGGAGCTGGGCCGAGCTGATGGCCCTGCCCAGCGAGAAGCCCACAGTGGACATCCACTGCGTCACCCAGTGGTCCAAACTGGACACCCGCTGGCGCGGCGTCGCGGTGGACACCCTGGTCGGCGGGCTCGACACGGCCGCCGACTACGTCATGGTGCACTCCTACGGCGGCTACACCACGAACTTGCCGCTCGCCGACCTGCTCGACGGCCAGGCCTGGATCGCCTACGAGTACGGCGGCAAGCCGCTGACCCCGGAGCACGGCGGCCCGGCGCGGCTGCTCGTGCCGCACCTGTACTTCTGGAAGTCCGCGAAGTGGGTGCGCGGGCTCGAGCTGAAGACCCGGGACGAGCCCGGCTTCTGGGAGAACGTCGGCTACCACGACTACGGGGATCCATGGCGCGAACAGCGGTATCAGGGCGACTAGCCTGGCGGGTCGCCCGCCTGGCCGACTTCCGCGACGAGACGCCGACGGCTCGCACGCTCGTCTTCGACCTGCCCGGCTGGCCGGGTCACCTGGCGGGGCAGCACGTCGACGTCCGCCTGACGGCGGCCGACGGTTACCGCGCGCAGCGCAGCTACTCGCTCGCCGCGCCCGCCGACGGTGACCGGGTCGAGCTGACGGTCCAGCGCGTCCCCGACGGCGAGGTGTCCGAGCACCTGGCCGGCCCGTACGCGATCGGCGACCCGGTGGAGATCCGCGGCCCGGTCGGCGGCTGGTTCGTCTGGCGCCCGGCGGACCCGGCACCGGTCCTGCTGATCGCGGGCGGCTCGGGCATCGTCCCGGTGATGGCGATGATCCGCGCCCGCCGGGCGGCGGGCGTCCGCACCCCGTTCAAGCTGATCTACTCGCTGCGCACGCCGGCCGAGCTGTACTACGCGGACGAGCTGCGCACGCCGGTGGCGGGCCTGGACATCACGTACGTGTACACGCGCGAGCTGCCGGAAGGCCGCCCGGGAATCCCGCGCCGCATCGACGTGCCGACGCTCAACACGGCGGGCTGGCCGGCGGAGTTCGGCGCGGACTGCTTCATCTGCGGACCGACGGGCTTCGTTGAGACGGCGGCGGACATCCTGGTCGCACTGGGCCACGACCCGCACCGCATCCGCACGGAGAGGTTCGGCCCCAGCCGCGACTGACCCAGCCTCAACTGACCCAGCCGCGACTGACCCGGGTCGGCTGTTCTAAGGCGCGTCCGGGCGAGACAGCAGCTCCCGAAGCGTCGCGAGCAGCTCCCGGCGGTCCGCCGCGCCCAGCTTTCCGCGGATGCGGGCCATGTGGTGCTCGACCGTCTTCCCCGAAATGAACAGCTTCGAACCCGCCTGCTTGTAAGTCAGGCCTTCGACCACCAGCCGGGCCACCTCGAGCTCTCGCTCGCTCAGCGCCGCCAAGCCCGTCCCGGCCGCCGCGGGCTCCGATGTTCCCGGCTCGCGGCGGGCCGCCGTTCCCTGGAACTGGCGGGCCGCCTCCAGCAGCTGGACCATCGCCTTGCGGTCGGACGTGCGGATCGCCGCCTGGCCGGCCAGGCGGGCCGCGTCCCAGCGCAGGCCCAGGTCGTGCATCTCGGCTGCCGCCGCCGAGATCGTGTCCGGGGCGAACGTGCCGCTCCGGACCGACAGCCAGCAGCGGGCGGCCGTGGCCAGCGCGTGCGGGTAGCGGCCGCAGTGGGCGTGCGTCTCCAACGTCGTCAGGTGCGCCTTCGCTGCGTCCGCGTCCTCCAGCGTGATCGCCGCGTGCAGCTCGTGCCACACCAGCGAGACCGTCCACAGTGGAGGCTCGCCGAGGCGCGCCAGTAGGGTGTGGGCCCGTTCGAGCTGACCCGAAATCTTCGCGAACGCGCCGGTGCGGGCCGCCGCGATCGCGAGCTCGCCCAGCGGCAGGAGGGTGAACAGGTCCGTCTGCTGCCGCATCGACGCCTGGTACGCGCGGTGCCACGACCGCTGCAACCCCACCAGATCGCTGGCCCGGCGCGCCAAGCCGAGCTCCAGGGTGGCGAAGAACAGCTCATCGCGGGCTTCCAGCGTGCGGCCGGCGACGGCGTCGCGGTGTTCGGCCGCCGTCGCGAGGTCGCCGGCTGTCATCGCGACCCAGCCCAGCAGCAGCCGGTGCCGCACGGACAGCAGGTCGCCGCCGATCCCGCCGTCGAGAGCGCGGGTCAGCACGGGCTCAGCCAGCGCGAGTTCCCCGGTGTGCAAGGCGGCGAGCGCGGCCAGCGACGCCGGGCTGTCGGGCAGCAAGGTGCCGCCCAACGCCGGCTCCAGCATCGCGGCGGCGCCGAGCAGGGTCGACAAGGTCTCCGTCGCGCAGCCGACCACCGAATCGGCGATGCCCCGGGCCATCCGAGTGGCCGCCCCGGCGAACAAGGTCGGCGCGACACCGGGAGCGGGGGAGTCGAGCAGCCGCCGGGCCCCGTCGAGATCACCGGTGCCGACGAGCGCTATCGCCGCGAACGCATCGGCTCCCGCCCAGTTGGCGGTGCCGGGATGTCCGGCGCCCGCGGAACCGTGGCTGCTGGAATGCCCGCCAGGCGCCATCATTTCGGCGCTACGCGACGCCCAGTGGTACAGCTCCGCACTCCGAGCCAGCTCACCCCGATGCGCGAGCACAGTCGCCGCGATCGCCGCGCCGGCTGCGCGGGTCTCGGGATCAGCCGCCCCAAGCATCCCGTCGCCGAGGCGCAATGCCGTGTCCAGGTCGCCCGACAATGCCGTCGCGCGGGCCCAGCCCGCCGTCACCACCGATGACCGGTCGCCCGCCTCCGCCGCTGCCTCGAACAGCCGGGCCGCGAGTCGCGCGTCGGCCGGCAACGCCTCCGCTGCCGCCGCTGCGAACGCTGCCGCCGCTGATGCTCCGGAGCTGCCCGTGCCGAGCAGGGACCGCGCCAGGTCGAGTACCGGGAGACCGTTCGCCAGCTGCAGCTCGACCAGGCGCTGGACCGTCGTCAGGCGGCGGGCGGGTGGGCCGAAGTCGCGGACGGCCGTTGCGGCCAGGGGAAGCAGCGTGTCGTCCGGGCCGAGGAGACCCGTCGCGCGGGCCGCGTCGACGATCGATGGCAACTGATCAGGGCCGCGGTCCAGCAACGCGCACAGCAAGTCGAGATTGCGCCCTGCCCCGGCTTCCGCCGCGATCAAGTACCGCAAGACGTCGTCGGGGAGCTCGTCCAGCTCCGGGCGAAACTCCTCCAGCCGCCCGAGGAGCGCGCGCTCGGCCAAGCGCGGGACTCCGCCGGTGCGCGCGTGGAGCTCGGCCGCCGCCTTGGGCTCGGCGGGCGAACCCGTCACCGCCGCGATCAGCCGTGCGACGTCCTCGACGCCGAGGGGGCCGAGTTGGAGCAACGTCCAGCTCGAAGCCACCGCGGCCGGCCGGTGGGCGACGACGATCGGGCCGTCCGCGCCCGTGAGCAGCTCCTCGAGCTGGTCGGGACCCAGCCGGTCGGCGTCGTCGACGAGCAGGGCCTGGACGCCGGCCGCGCGGTAGCAGCGGTCGAGTGCGGCGAGCAGCACGCTCTTGCCGTACCCGCCGGGCGCGACGACGGCCAGCCGCATCGGCGCCGCCGGGTCGGCCGTGACCTGGTCGAGCAGCCGCAGCGCCGCCGGGTGCACGGGGACGGTGCGAAGCGGGGGGACCTGCGTGAGCAGAGTGTTCAACAGGGACCTTCACCGGAGGGGTGGGCGCAGTGGCTCGGGACGGGGGAGGGGACGGCGGTGGCTTCGCGGGCGGTGACCGTGATGACCACGGCCGAGGTGGCCGCGGCGAGCAGGAGCACCGCGGCCGCGAGGGGACGCCGCCGCCGGAACAGGTTCATCGGACTGCTCTTTTCGGGCAGCTCGAACGGCGTGATCTCGACCGGCGGGCGCGGTGGCCGCTCGCCGAGGTCACCGAGCGTGTCCACCTGGGGGAGCAGGGTGGTCTCGACGGCGGGGGGTTCGTGCGGGGCACCCCGGTGGTCCGCGCGCAGCGCCGCGAGGGCGGCCGCGCCGAGTGCGGTGGCCGCCGGCGGAACCGGTCCCGCGAACACCGGGCACGGCGGCCGGGCCGGGAGCGCGTGCGGGGGGACGTCGCCGCAGAACACCACGCCGGCGAGTCCCTTGGGGGACGTCGACGCCGCGTTCGCGAGGGCGAAGAGCGTGCTGAGCGCCGCCGCCGGGGCCACGCCTTCGGCGCTCGCGGCCGGTTGCCAGCCGCTCGCGCCGGTCGCCGTGGCCAGGGTGACGTTCACGCCGTCGGCGCCGAACTCGCAGACCCCGGCCGCCGTGGCGCCGGGGCCGGGGACGGGCAGGTGCGCCCCGAGCGCGGCGATCGAGCCGGGGACCAGCGTGACCGCGGGGAACCCGGCGTCGGCCAGTGCCCTCCGCAGCACGTCACGGCGGTAGCCGCCCCAGTCGGCGGGGTGGGTCAGCACCAGGTGCTGCGGGGCGCCGCCGAACTGGTTCGCGGCGTGCTCGGCGATGCTTTCGACGAGCACGGTGGTCAGCGTCTCGGGCGGGAACGGCTCGCCTTCGACGAGCATCGGCACGTCGTCGCCGATCCGCCGGTGGAAGCCGGTGAGCAGCCGGGACGGGACCTGGGCGCCCGCCTGCGCGGCCGCGTCCCCGGTGAGCAGGTACCCCTCGTCGTCCAGGAACAGCGCGGACGCGGCGGCGGGGGTTCGTTCACCCAGCCAGAGCGGTTCGGGTTCGCTCCAGCCGGGGCCTTGACGGTGGCAGGTCGCGGCGTGGGTACGCCCCTGTGCCACATCGATCCCAAGGACGTAAGGCAATGGCGCTTTCCTCCTCACCTCGCGGGGCCGATCGGGGGTGCGGGATCCCCCTAGGGCTCGGGGCATCCTCACCCAAACGGGTTAGTCAATCAAGGGGCTGGAGGGATTTAACCCAACTGCGAGCATCTCGGATGACCCCCTAACTCCCTAACGATGACATATCGATCCCCTATTGGCTGACTGGTCCGCGACTCGGAGTGATCCCCGATGTGCGTGGGGGGACCGGGTCCCTAGCTTGATGTCGGAGCAGCGGTCCTTGCGGCCGATGCCGTCCCCCGAACCACCGGACCAGGAGAAACCCCATGGACTCCGTGCAGACGTTGCACGACTTCGCCCTGAACCTGCTCAACGACCCGACCGCCCTCGCGGCCTTCGGGACGGACCCGCAGGGCGTCCTCGCCGCCGCCGGTCTCGGCGACGTCAGCGCCGCCGACGTGCACGAGGTCATCCCGCTGGTGCTCGACTTCGTGCCGGTCGACAGCCTCCCGGCCGTCGGTGGCCTCGCGGGCGTCGGCAGCCTCCCCGGCCTCGGCGGCCTCGGCACCGACGCCCCCGGCATCCAGGGCGCGATCGACCAGCTCACCGCCCTCACCGCGGGCCTCGGCCTGCCGGCCGTCCCGGCCTTGCCGGGTGTCGGCGACCTCGGCGTCGGCGCGCTGCCGGGCGTGGGCGATCTCGGCCTGCCGGCCGTCCCGGGCGTCGGTGCGCTCCCGGGTGTGAACGACCTCACCACGACCGCCGCCGGCGTCACTGCGCTCGCGGGCGACTTCGGCAACGCGGGCGACCTCGGCTCCAGCCTGGACGCGGTCCAGGTCACCGGGAACCTCGTGTACTCGGTCACCGACGCCGACCACAGCTCGGTCGTCGCCACCGTCGAGCAGGCCGCCCACCTCGGCGACGCCGTCACGAACAACGTGTCGTACAACGCCGTCACCCCGGTCTACGAGGCCACCTCGCAGGTCGGTGACATCAGCGGTGACCTCAGCCACACCGTGAACTCCGTCGTCGGCCAGGTCGGCGACTTCTCCGGCATCCTCAAGGGCGCCGGCGACATCGACGTCAAGCACGTCACCGGCGAGGTCACGAACGCCGTCCACGGCGTCGGCGACGTCAGCGGCGTCGTGTCGAACGCCACCGGCATCTCCGTCGACCACAATGTGGCCGGCGCGGTCGGCGACATCGCGAGCGGCAACACCTCGGCCGTTCACGACGTGGTGTCCGACGTCTCCGACGTCAGCCACAACGCCCTGGGCAACCTGCACCTCGGCGACATCGCGTCCAACGACATCCACCTCGGGCACTGATCCCCGAACCGGTCACCGGTGCCCGTCCCGCGGTCTGGGTGCAGCCGCGGGACGGGCACCCGGTGTGCGTACGGGGAGTAAACCGGGGACACTCGTCCGCTGTGACCGCACCGGCTTGGCACGAAGTGCTCAACGAGACTCTCGACGCGTGCCGCACCCACGGCCGCGCCGACCTCGCCGAGCGCCTCCGCAGACGTCGTGACGCCCCCGAGGGGCAGATCCGGCTCGGCGTGCTCGGATTCCCCAAACAGGGCAAGGGATACCTGGTCAACGCGGTGCTGAACGCGCCTGTGTGCGCGGTCGGCGACGCCCCGACCCCCGAAGTCCCCACTGAAATCGGCTACGCCGCCGAACCCGCCGCCACCCTCGTCAGCCGCTCCCGCGAACGGACTCCCGTCGCGGTCGAACGGCTCACCGGTGAGCTCGGCGCCCGCCCCGCGGGCACGCTCAGCCGCGTCGAGGTCGGCGTGCCGCGCGAGCTCCTGTCCGCCGGGCTCGTCCTCGTGGACACCCCCTCGGTCGGTGACCCGCGGTCACCGCGCACCGCCGCCGCGCTCGACCTGCTCGCCGAAGCCGACGCTGTGATCCTCGTCTCCGACGCGACCGCGCCGCTCAGCGCCGCCGAGCTCGCGCTGGCCCGCCACGTCCGCACCTGGTGCCCGCACGTCGTGCTGGCGCTCACCAAGATCGACGCTTCCCCCGGGTGGCGCGCGGTCGCCGAACGCAACCGCGGGATGCTCGCCGAGGCGGGGATCGACGCGCCCGTCCTACCGGTTTCGGCCGTCGTGCGCCAAGCCGCCGCGAAGGCCGGGGACGCCGACCTCAACGCGCGTTCGGGCTTTCCCGAGCTCCTCACGTGGATCGCCGAGCAGGCCTCGCGGCCGCCGGAGCAGGCCCGCGCGCTGCTCGCCGCCGTCGGCGTGCGCGCCGCGGCCGCGGAGCTCGTCGAGTCCCTGCGCGACCGCGTCGAGGCCGCGGGACAGGATGCCGGGCTCGGCCAGGCCGCGCTGCTGCAGCGCGCGCAACGCCGTGCCGACGACCTGCGGCGGCAGAACACCCGGTGGCAGAACCTGCTTTCCGACGAGGTCACCGACCTGATGGGCGACGTCGAGTACGACCTGCGCGAACGCACGCGCAAGATCGTCAACACGATCGACCAGACCTTCGACGAGGGCGACCCGGCGAAGGTCTGGGATGACTTCGCGCCGTGGCTGGACGAGACCCTGGCCGATGCCGTCGAAACGAACTACGCGTGGCTGGCCGAGCGAGCACAGTGGACCGCGCAGGCGGTCGCGGCGTGCTTCGGCGCGCAGTACGACCGCGCGCTGCCCGACCTGCCGCTCGACGGTTCCGGGGTCGAATACCTCGACGACGTCCGGCGCCCGAAGATCGAGAAGTTCAAGATCGGCCAGCAGGCCTTCACCGGCCTGCGCGGCTCCTACGGTGGCGTGCTGATGTTCGGCCTGGTCACCAGCTTGCCCTGGCTGGGCCTGCCGCTGATCAACCCGGTGTCGCTCAGCGCCGGCGCGGCGTTCGCGGTGAAGACGATCCGCGACGAGGGCGGGATGCGCCTGCAGCGGCGCCAAGCCGCCGCCAAGCAGGCCGCGCAACGGCACGTCGACGACGTCTTCCTGCGCTACAGCAAGGAGTTCCGCGACGGGATCCGCGTCGTGCAGCGGCGGCTGCGCGACCACTTCACCGGGCTGGCCGAGGACCTCGCGGACGAGCTGACGCGCGAACGCGAGACGATCATGGCCGGCACCGCCGAGCGCGAGCGCCGGACCGGGCACATCCGCCGGGAGATCGACCGCCTGGCCGGGCTGCACCAGCGCGCGGGCGAGCTCGGCACGATCGCCGGGCGCAAGCCGCGGGAGCTCTCGGCGTGACGCAGGACGTTCGCGACCTGCTGCACGCCGCGGCCGGGCTCTACCGCGACGACCCGCGCGCCTCGGCGGTCCTGCACGACTGCCTGAACCGGCTGGAGCAGCCGCTGCGCGTCGGGTTCACCGGTGCGCCGTCGTCGGGCAAGACGACGCTCGCCGCCGCGCTCGGCGAGTGGCCGACGCGGGCGCTGCGCGACCTCGTGCTGCTGGACGACCCGGGCCCGGCCGACGACCTCCCGGACGCGTCGGTGCGGCTCGTGCGTCACCTCGAACCGGACGAGCTCGCGGCGGCGCACCCGCCGGGCGGCTCGGCGTTCGCGCGGCAGAGCGCGGTCAACTCGGTGCTGGTGCTGTCCCGCGCGGACGAGGTCGGCGCGGGCCGGATCGACGCGTTGCTGACCGCGAAGCAGCTGGCACGCCGGGCTTGGCGCGAAGACCCGCTGTGCACGGGGTTCCTGGGCGTGATCGCCGTCGCGGGGCAGCTGGCCTACGGCGGCCGGTCCCTGCGCGACGACGAGTTCGACCTCCTGGCGGCCTTCGCCGCGGTGCCGCGCGAAGAGCTGGAACGGCACGTGCTTTCGGTGGACTCGTTCACCGACCCGGCGTTCCCCGGCCCGATCCCGGTCGAGACGCGGCGGTCGCTGGTGGTGCGGTTCGGGATGTTCGGCGTCCGCCTCGCGCTGACGCTGATCCGCACCGGCTGCGACGACCCGCTCAAGCTGTCGACCGAGCTCGTCCGCCGCAGCGGTCTCGGTGAGCTGCGGGACACCCTCGCCGGGTGCTTCGTGGCGCGGGCCGAGGCGTTGAAGGCGCGCACGGCGATCATCCGGCTGGAGACCCTGCTGGCGGACCGGCCCCGTCCCGGCGGCGATCGGCTGGTGTCCCGGGTGGAGCGCTTCGCGGCGGCCGCGCACGACTTCCGCGAGCTGCGCCTGATCGCCGACATCCGCGGCGGCCGCACGGCCCTGTCCGGCGAGCCGGCGGAGGAGGCGGTCCGGTTGCTGGGTGCCCAGGGCACGGCCCCGGCCGACCGCCTGAACCTGGAGCCGGACGCGGACCCGGGCGACATCTACGACGCGGGCCTGGACGCGCTGCGCCGCTGGCGGCACGAGGCGGAACGTCCGGACCGGCCCCACGCGGAACGCACCGCGGCGCACGTCGTGGTGCGCTCGACCGAGGGCCTGCTGTCGCTGTTCGCCTGACACGCCGGGAAAAAACCGGCAATCCGGGCATTCAGGTCATTGCTGTCAGGTGTTGACTCGCGGTCGCCGTCGCCGCACCATAGACCGGTCTATGGTCCAGCGCCGGCCCGAGGAGCACTCGATGCCCGAAGACGTCCGCCCTCGTGTCCGGCTGTTCGGCGACCTCCTGGCGCATTGGGCGCGGGAACGCCCCGGCGACACCGCGCTGATCTTCGGTGACCAGCAGTGGACCTGGGCGGAGTTCGACGAGCGCGTCCGGCGGCTCTCCGGCGCCCTCGCGGCGGCCGGGGTGGGCCGCGGCGACCGCGTCGCGTTCGTCGACAAGAACCACCCCGCCTGCCTGGAGACGACGTTCGCGGCGGCCGGGATCGGTGCGGCCAACGCCGTGGTGAACTGGCGGCTCTCCGGCGACGAACTGGCGTACGTCCTCAACGACTCGGGCGCGAAAGTCGTCTTCGTCGGCACCGAGCTGCTTCCCGTGCTCGACGCGATCCGCGACCGGCTGCCGGCAGTCGAGCGCGTGGTGGCCGTCGACGAGTACGAGTCCTTCCTCGCCGGTGCCGAGCCGCACACCGGCGCCGAACTCGATGAGGACGACGGCGTCCTGATCATGTACACCAGCGGCACCACCGGGTTCCCGAAGGGCGCGGTGCTCACGCACCGCAGCGTCATCGCCCACGGCCTCGCCGCGGGCACGGCGTTCCCGATCGGCCCGGGCGACGTCAACCTCGTCGCGATGCCGCTGTTCCACGTCGGCGGTAGCTGTTACGCCGTTTCCGGTTTCCTGTACGGCGAACCGTCGTACCTGACGCGCGAGCCGGACGCGGCGTCGCTGTTCGCGGCTCTGCGCGCCGGGATCACGCACGCCTTCCTGGTGCCCGCCGTGGTCGCCGGGATCGCGCAGGCCGGCGAGGCCGCGCTCAAGGCGTTCTCCAGCCTGAAGTACCTCTGCTATGGCGCTTCGCCGATGCCGCTCCCGTTGCTGCGCACGGCCCTCGCCGCGTGGCCGGACACCCGGTTCGCCCAGGTCTACGGCATGACCGAGCTGTCCGGCGCGGTCACCGCACTGACCCCGGAGGCGCACCGGGACGCCTCGCGCCCGGAACGGCTGGCGTCGGCGGGTACCGCACTGTCCGGTGTGGACATCCGGATCGTCGACCCGGTGACGGCCGAGGACACCGAGGTCGGTGAGGTCTGGATCCGCACCGAGCAGCGGATGGCGGGCTACCTCGGCAAGCCCGAGGCGACGGCGGAGACCATTGTGGACGGCTGGGTGCGCACCGGCGACGTCGGCCGCCTCGACGACGGCGGGTTCCTCTTCCTCGAGGACCGCGTCAAGGACATGATCATCACCGGCGGCGAGAACGTCTACTCACCGGAGGTCGAGCGCGTCGTCGCGGAGTTCCCCGGCGTGGCCGAGGTGGCGGTGATCGGCGTGCCGGACGACCGCTGGGGCGAGCAGGTCAAGGCCGTCGTCGCGGGCGAGGGGCTCGACGCCGACAAGCTGATGGAGTTCTGCCGCGAGCGGCTGGCCCACTACAAGTGCCCGCGCAGCGTCGACGTCGTGGAAGCGTTGCCGCGCAACGCGACCGGCAAGATCCTCAAGCGTTCGCTGCGCGAGCCGTACTGGCGGGACCGGGACCGGAACGTCTGATGCCCTCGGTGACGCGGCAGGCGTACTTCGCGGCCGCGCTGGACGTCTTGGCGGAACACGGGTTCACCGAGCTGAACGTCGGCAGGCTGTGCCGCGACCTCGGCGTGACGAGCGGGTCGTTCTACCACCACTTCGGCGGCTGGCCGGGTTTCGTGGAGCAGCTGCTGGACCACTGGGAGAACCGGCAGGTGCTCTTCCTGCGCGAGCGGAACTTCGGCAGCGGCGGGCCGTCGGCGGACTTCGCCGCGCTGATGGACCTGACGCTCGGGCTGCCGCACGAGGCCGAGGCCGCCATCCGCGCGTGGGCGGCGAACGACGAAACCGTGCGGGCGGCGCAGAAACGCGTCGACTCCGCCCGGCTGCGGACGGTCGGCAAGGCGGTCAAGGGCATCGTCGACGACCGCGGCCTCGCGCGGACGCTGACGTCGCTGGGCATGGCGATGCTGGTGGGGCACCAGCAGCTGGCGTCGGCGGGGGAGCACAGCGAGCTGGCGACCCTGCTGGCGGAGTACACGCGGCTGGTGCACGCCCGGGCCTCGTGAGTGGGAAACAGTGTTCTAACACTGTTTCCCACTCACGACCTCTTCACGCGTTGCCGAGGATCCGGCTCACCGCGATCTCCAGGACCACCCGCTGCGGGTTCGGCTTGGGCTGACGGTAGCGGGCGGCGTAGCGGTTTTCCGCGTCCCGCACCGACTCCGGGTCGTCGCGCAGCACCGCGCGTCCCTCCAAAGTGGACCACTTCGGGCCCTCCAGCTGGCAGACCGCGACCGGGACGCCGTCGGTGCCCGCGGCCCGGATCAGCCGGGCCTTGACGGACGTGTCGAACGTGATCACGCGGGCGAGGCCGGCGTCGAAGTCCACGGTCACGCCGACCGCGACGACGTGCGGCGTGCCGTCCGGGCGGACCGTCGTCAGGGTGGCCAGCCGGCGTTCGGTCCAGAAGGCGCGGAAGTCCGCGCCGCGGTCGATCTTCATGCGGTCCACGCTAGTCCGTCCGGGTGGCCGGCCGGTCGTGAGACCACTCACGGTCATTGTAAGGAAAGTTTCCTAACAGTCTTGACCTGGTCTTGAACCTTCTGTCACGCTCTGATCGCCGTCGCCGCAGCCAACGATGTCTGTCTTTACGGAGGACCGATGAAGAGAATCGTCCGGGCGGTGGTGGCCACGGCCGCGCTGGCCGCCGGGCTGCTGAGCGTGCCGACGACCGCGTCCGCCGCGGGGACCCCGTACGTGCCGGGAACCCTGCGGCCGTCCGTCTCGCAGGCCACGCAGGATGCCGCGCTCCAGAAGTACTACGACTTCTGGAAGAAGAACTTCCTCACGACCAAGTGCGGCAGCGGCACCTACGCCGTGCTGTCGAAGGACGCCGACCACTCCTTCGTCGCCGAAGGGGAGGGCTACGGCCTGACGATCTCGGCCATGATGGCCGACAAGGACACGCAGGCCCGCGCGATCGTCGACGGGATCCTGAAGTTCGTGAAGGCCCACCCGTCGGTCAACAACAAGGATCTGCACGCGGCCGAGCAGGACGGGAACTGCAAGAGCGTCAACGGCAGCGACTCCGCCACCGACGGCGACCTCGAAATCGCGTACGGCCTGCTGATCGCGGACAAGAAGTGGGGCAGCACGGGCTCGGTCAACTACAAGGCCGAGGCCGTCCGGATCATCAACGCGATCAAGAAGTCCGAGGTCAACAACAGCACGAAGTTCACGCTGCTGGGTGACTGGGGCAACGACGCGGAGTACAAGAACAGCTCGCGTTCGTCGGACTGGATGCCGGGGCACCTGCGGGCCTTCGCGAAGGCGACCGGGGACAGCTTCTGGGACCAGGTCCGGACCCGGTCGGAGACCGCGGTGAGCCAGCTGCAGTCGTCGTACGCGCCGAACACGGGCCTGCTGCCGGACTTCGTCGTCAACACGAACTCGACGCCGAAGCCGGCGCCGGCGAACTTCCTCGAGGGCCCGTACGACGGCAAGTACAGCTGGAACGCGTGCCGCGACCCGTGGCGCCTCGGCGCGGACGCGATCTCCTTCTCCGGCAGCGCGGCGGCGGCGCAGGTCCGCAAGATGAACACGTGGATCAAGTCGGCGACGGGCAGCGACCCGTCGAAGATCCAGAGCGGCTACTCGCTGTCGGGCTCGAAGACGGAGAGCGGCCAGCACCCGTGCTTCACCGCGCCGTTCGCGGTGGCGGCGATGACGGACGCGGGCAGCCAGGCGTGGCTGGACAAGCTGTGGACGTCGATCTCGACGTGGTCCCCGGACGCGACGGACTACTACGGGACGGGGATTACGGTGCAGGTGCTGCTGATCCTGAGCGGTAACTACGTGGCCGCTTAGGCCGGCTCTCGCGGCGGCAGTCCCGCGGCGCGGTAGATCTCGTCGATCACGGTCATCGTCTCGACCGCGTCCTCCGCCGAGGTCTTCACCGGTTCGCCGTGCAGGACTGCCGCCGCGAACGCGTCCAGCTGGTACTCGTACGTCGCCCGGCGAGGGAACTTCTCCGTGCGCCGCGCATCGCCGGTCCGGACCGAAAAGCGGTGGTACGCCTGGGGCATCAGCGGGTTGACCACCTTGAGCGAGCCCTTCGAACCGATCACCTTCGCACTGATATTCAAAAACGAAGACGACCACATCGAGCACGTCACCCGGCCCGTGTGGCCCGAGGGGTACTTCAGCTCCGCCGTCATCGCCCGGTCGACCCGGGGTGACCTCAACCGGGCCGACGCCGACACCACCGACGGCGTCTCGCCCCCGAACGTCCGGGCCATGTGGACCGCGTAGCAGCCCGCGTCCATCGTCGCGCCGCCCGCGAGGTCGTAGTCGTAGCGGATGTCCGAGAACTTCGGCAGCGGGAACGACACCGTCGTCTCGACGCGCTCCAGTGAGCCCAGCTCGCCCGACGCCACGATCTCCTCGGCCCGCAGCGTCAGCGGGTGGTAGCGGTAGTGGAACGCCTCCATCACCACGCGATCCGACTCGGCGGCCAGCTGGGCGATCTCCCGCGCCTCCGCCGCGTTGGCCGTGAACGGCTTCTCGCACAGCACGTGCTTGCCCGCTTCCAGGGCCGCGCGCGTCCAACGGCCGTGGAGGCCGTTCGGCAGCGGGTTGTAGATGGCGTCGACGTCCGGGTCCGCCAGGAGCTCTTCGTAAGACCCATACGCGGCCGGGATGCCGTGCCGCGTAGCAAACGTTTGCGCGCGAACGAGAGAACGCGCGGCGACCGCTGTCACCGCGACGGAGGAGTTCGAAGAAGCGGGCTTGACCAGGGCAGCGGGGGCGATGCGCGCCGCCCCGAGGATGCCGATCCGCAGGCTCATGCGCGCAAGCTAGCACCGAGACAGATTTCAACAGCAAGTTGACCTCTTCAACAACGAGTTGTACCGTTCCGGCCAGCCGAACAGTGGAGGTCCGCTATGTCCCGTTCACGCGCCTTGCAGGCGGGTTTGCTCGCGAGCCTGGCCGTCCTGGTGACGGCCTGCGGTGGTGGTCCGGACGGCGCGGGCGGGACGTCGCAGGCCGCCGGCGCGCCCGCCTCGGGCATCCCGGACACCACGGCGATCGTCCAGGGCGTGCAGAAGGACGCCCAGCTCAACGCCGCGCTGCCCGACGCCGTCAAGCAGGCGGGCGTGCTGCACCTGGCGTCGAACCTGCAGTCCGCGCCCAACAACTTCTACGCCGCCGACGGCAAGACCCCGATCGGCTACGAGGTCGACCTCGCCAAGGCGATCGCCGCCAAGCTCGGCGTCACCGTGACCCACCAGGACATGGCCTTCGGCTCGCTCATCACCAGCCTCCAGTCCGGCCGCATCGACCTGACCATGGCCGGCATGAACGACACCAAGGCCCGCCAGGCGCAGATCGACTTCGTCGACTACTTCACCTCGGGCATCACGATCATGATCCGCAAGGGCAACCCGGACGGCATCACCGGACCGGACACGCTCTGCGGCAAGAACGTCGCCGTCGTGCAGGGCACCAGCCACCAGAAGTTCGCCGAGGCGCAGAGCACCAAGTGCACGCAGGCCGGCAAGCCCGCGCTGAACGTCACCGCGACCGACAGCGACAACCAGAACCAGAACCAGCTGCGCACCGGCCGCGTCGCGGCGATCCTCAACGACCTGCCCAGCGCCGTCTACATCTCGCGGACCGCCGGTGACGGCAAGTTCTTCGAGGTCGTCCCGGGCGAGCCGATCGAGGGCGGGCCGTACGGCATCGGCGTCAACAAGCAGAACAAGCCGCTGACGGAGTCCGTCCAGAAGGCGCTGCAGGCGCTCATCGCCGACGGCACCTACGGCAAGATCCTCCAGGCCTGGGGCGTCGACCAGGGCGCGATCAAGGAGGCCGCGGTCAATGGCGGGTCCTGAACCGCTGCCCATCGTCCGGCTGAGGCACTGGGGACGCTGGGTTGCCGCCGTGATCATCCTGGCCCTGCTCGTGCTGCTGGGCATCGCCCTCGGCAACGCGCAGATCGAGTGGAGCCAGGTCCCGGACTTCGTCTTCTTCAAGGTGATGGCGACCGGTCTGCTCAACACCGTCGTCCTCGCCGTGCTGTCGCAGGCCGTCGCGATCGTGCTCGGCATCGTCATCGCCCTGCTGCGCCGCAGCGCCAACCCGGTCGCCCGGTGGTTCGCCGCCGGTTACATCTGGATCTTCCGCGGCCTGCCCGTGCTGCTGCAGATCCTCCTTTGGTACAACCTGGCGCTGGTCTTCCCGGTGATCGACATCCCGTTCCTGGTCCACGAGCAGACGAACGTGCTGATCAGCGCGTTCACCGCCGCGTTCCTCGGCCTGTCGCTCAACGAGAGCGCGTACATGGCCGAGATCGTCCGGGCCGGGCTGAACAGCGTCGACAGCGGGCAGACCGAGGCGGCCAAGTCGATCGGCATGACGCCGGCCGCGACGCTGCGCCGGGTCGTGCTGCCGCAGGCGATGCGCGTGATCATCCCGCCGACCGGCAACGACTTCATCAACATGCTCAAGGGCACGTCGATGGCGTCGGTGATCGGCGTGACCGAGCTGATCCACGCGGCGAACAACATCTCGTCGAACAACCTGCTGGTGATGGAGACGCTGCTGGCCGCGGCCGTCTGGTACATGGTCGTGGTGACCGTCGCCGGCGTCGGCCAGCACTACCTGGAACGCTCCTTCGGCCAGTCCGACAGCGGGGCGCTCGCCCGCGCGGGCAAGGCGTTGCGCGGCGTGCCGCTGGTGAGGAGTGCCCGTGTCTGAGCCGCTGCTGCGCGCCGTCGGCGTCAAGAAGTCCTACGGCCACACCGAAGTCCTCGGCGGCATCGACCTGGAAGTCCACAAGGGACAGGTCGTCTGCCTGCTCGGGCCGTCCGGTGCGGGCAAGAGCACGTTCCTGCGCTGCATCAACCACCTGGAGACGATCGACGCCGGCCAGATCTGGGTCGACGGCGAGCCGATCGGCTTCCGGCAACGCGGCGGAAAGCTGTACGAACTGCGCGAACGCGACGTCGCCCGCCAGCGCCGGGACATCGGCATGGTGTTCCAGCGGTTCAACCTGTTCGCGCACCGGACGGCGCTGGAGAACGTCGTCGAGGGCCCGATCCGGGTGCTCGGCCTGCGCGCCGAAGACGCCCGCAAGCAGGGCCTCGAACTGCTGGACCGCGTCGGGCTCGGGCACCGGGGCGACGCCTACCCCGCGCAGCTGTCCGGCGGGCAGCAGCAGCGCGTCGCGATCGCGCGGTCGCTGGCGATGAAACCGAAGCTGATGCTGTTCGACGAGCCGACGTCGGCGCTGGACCCGGAGCTGGTCGGGGAGGTGCTGGAAGTGATGAGTACGTTGGCGGGGGAGGGGATGACGATGGTCGTCGTGACGCACGAGATGAGCTTCGCCGCGGAGGCCGCCGACGAGGTGGTGTTCCTGGCCGACGGCGCGGTCGTCGAGACCGGGCCGCCGTCGGAGGTGCTGAGCGCGCCGAAGCACGAGCGCACCCGGCAGTTCCTGGCGAGGATCCTCGCGTGACGCGGATTTCGCCCCGGTACCTGCTCCAGTTCGACGAGCCCGCCGGCTACCTCGACTTCGCCCGGTTCGGGCCGCCGTCACACGCGGTGCTCGACACGACGGCCGCCCTGCTCGACCAGGCCACCACGGCCGGTCCGTCCACTGTGGACGAGCTGATGCGGCAGGAGATCCGGGCCAAGGCGGCCGCCGCGCGGCTGTCCGGCTCGGACACCGATCACACGGTCCTGCTGCCCAACACCAGCCTCGGGCTGTTCCAGGCCGCGTTCCACAGCAGCGGTGACGTCCTCGTGTCGGCCGCCGAGTTCCCCGCCAACACCTACCCGTGGGCCCGCGCCGAACAAGCGGGCCGGCTGCGTGTCCGGCGTCTGACCGGCGGATACGTGACTCCTGAGCGCGTCGCTTCCGCTTTGACGCCCGAGATCACCACGGTCAGCGTCAGCGCCGTCGACTTCCGTACCGGCTTCCGTGCCGACCTGGCAGCGTTGCGCGACGTCGTCGGTGACCGGCTGCTGGTCGTCGACGGCATCCAGGGCTTCGGCGTCGTCGAGGAGCCGTGGGAGGTCGCCGACGTCCTGGTCGTCGGCGGGCAGAAGTGGCTGCGCGCGGGCTGGGGGACCGGCTTCGCGGTGCTGTCCGACCGGGCGCTCGAGCGGATGGACCCGGTGTTCTCCGGCTGGACGGGCGCGCGCGACCCCGGCCTGTTCGACGACGAGATCCACCCGCCGGACGCCACCGCCCAGGCCTGGTCGATCTCCAACCTCAGCCCGATCACGTCCGGTGCGTTCGCCGAGGCCCTCGAACTGGTCGAGGACGCCGGCGTCGGCGCCATCGCGGCCCGCATCGCCGAGCGCATCGGGTCGTTCGAGGAGGTGCTGGCCTCCTGCGGCGCCGAGGTCGTGTCCGCGGTGGACCGCCGCGCCGGGATCCTGGCGTTCACGCTGCCCGGCCATCCCGCGGAGCAGGTCGGCGCCGCGCTGGCCACCGCCGGGATCGCCGCGACCGTGCGGCCCGAGCACGTCCGGCTGTCGCCCCACGCGTCGACGCCGGCGGCCGCCGCGGATCTGCTGCGCTCCGCTTTGGAGACGTTGACGAAGCCGCGTGAGCCCTTGGTCGTCCCGGCCGCGGGCGCGACGACGCACGAGGTGCTGACGGCGCTGGTCCCCGCGATCCCGGGGCTCGCGGCGATGCTCGGGCCGGGCAACGAGGTGCTGCTGCACGACCTGAGCCGGCTGCCGGACTCGATCGTCGCCATCGCGGGCGACCTGACCGGCCGCAACGTCGGCGGCCCGATGACCGACCTGCTGCTCGGCCTGGTCCGCCGCGGCACGACCCAGGACCTGACGAACTACCGCACGCACGGCCCGGACGGCCGCCCGATCCGCTCGTCGACGCTGTTCCTGCGTGACGCCGACGGGGTCGCGGTCGGCTGTCTGTGCGTCAACAGCGTCGACGCGTCCGCGCCGGCGAACGGCGCCGGCGAGCCGGAGACTTTCCCACCGGACGTCGACAGCCTGCAACGGTTCCTCGTCGACCGCGCGGTGACCAAGGCCGGGATCCCGGTGGACCTCATGAAGAAGCGGCACAAGGCGGCGGTGGTCCGGGAGCTCGACGAAGCCGGTTATTTCCTCATCAAGGACGCGGTCGACCACTTGGCCGGGCGCCTCGACGTCACCCGCTACACGATCTACAACTACCTCAACGAAATCCGCGCCTGATCGGGGCCTTGCCCGCGCCCGTTCCGGAGCGCACCATGACGCGCATGACCGAACCGGACACCCGGCGAGCGCTCCTGCGGCTCGAGGCGGACGACGCCGACGCCGAGGAGCTCGACCGGCTCGCCCGCCGGCTGCGCGCCGAGCTGGGCGAGCTCGACGTCGACCTGCGCTCGGTACCCGGCGAGGTCCCGGCGGGCGCGAAGGGCGCGGACCCCGTGACGATCGGGTCTCTGATGGTGGCGTTCAGCGCGGCCGGCGGAGTGTTCCCCGGCCTGGTCGAGACGCTGCGCGAGTGGCTGGGCCGCCAGGCGGGCCGCCACAAGATCAAGATGACGATCGACGGCGACACCGTCGAGCTGGAGCGGGCGACCTCGGCGGAGCGCCAGCAGCTGATCGAGGCGTTCGTCCAGCGGCACGGCTGACCGCGCCCGGCACGCACTGCCGCTGGCCCTCCTGATCCTGGTGCTGACTTCAGGCGTGACGGGCTGGCTGGTCCCCTTGCTGCTCGTGGTCTTCGCGACCTTCATGGTGCTGGGCCTGTCGGCTGTCCCCGGTCGATCCAAATAGGACCGGCGCCGGGTGCCCGGTGCATCCGATTTCCGCCTTTCGTAGGGCATTCGCACCCTGCCACCCGTTTGCCGTCCCCGGTCGGCGTGCGCGGGTCTAGGGTTCAGCCGCCGAAGCCGAAGCCGAAAGGGAGAAAACAGTGAGACGTGCCCTTTTTTCCGTGGTGGCCGCCGCCGCGGTGGCGTCCGCGCTCGTGGCCGCGCCGGCCGCGACCGCCGCGCCCGCGAGCCAGGCGTCGATCGCCTGGGGGGCCTGCACCGACCCCACGCTCGTCGCCGCCGGCGCCGAATGCGGGTACCTGGGGGTCCCGCTCGACTACTCCAAGCCGCACGGTGAGCAGATCCAGCTCGCCGTCGACCGCGTCAAGCACAAGGTGCCGGACGGGCAGTACCAGGGCGTCATGCTGACGAACCCGGGTGGCCCCGGCGGCTCCGGCCTGCTGCTGGCGACCCGCGGGCCGCGCGTGCCCAACCACGCCGGCGACGCCTACGACTGGATCGGCTTCGACCCGCGCGGCGTCGGGTCCAGCAAGCCCGCGCTGAGCTGCGACCCGAACTACATGGACTACAACCGGCCGCAGTACGTGCCGTTCACCCCGCAGCTGGAGAAGACCTGGCTGAGCCGCTCCAAGGGGTACGCCGAGGCCTGCGCGAAGAACAACTCGAAGGCCCTGCTGGAGAACATGAAGACGACCGACACGGTCAAGGACATGGACTCCATCCGCCAGGCGCTCGGTGCGAAGCAGCTGAACTTCTACGGCTACTCCTACGGCACCTACCTCGGCCAGGTGTACGGCTCGCTGTTCCCGCGGAACGTGCGCCGGATGGTGCTCGACTCGACCGTCGACCCGCGCGGCGTCTGGTACGGCGACAACCTGAACCAGGACGTCGCGTTCGACAAGAACATCCTCATCTGGTTCGGCTGGGTCGCCCAGCACGACGACGTCTACCACCTCGGCAAGACCCAGTCCGCCGTGCAGCGCGTGGTGAACGAGCAGCTGCTCAAGGCGCAGTTCAACCCGGCGGGCGGCGTGATCGGGCCGGACGAGATCATCGACGTCATCCAGCAGGCGTCGTACTACCAGCTCCGGTGGACGCTGCTGGGCGACGCGCTCGCGCGGTTCGTCAACCAGGGTGACTGGCAGAACTGGAAGTCGCTGTTCGAGGCCTTCGGCGGCCGCGGCGACGACAACGGCTACGCGGTCTACCTGGCCGTCCAGTGCTCCGACGTCCAGTGGCCGCAGAGCTGGAACCAGTGGAAGATCGACAACTGGAAGACATTCACCAAGGCGCCGTACTTCACCTGGCAGAACGCCTGGTTCAACGCGCCGTGCCTGTACTGGCCGGCGAAGGCGGGCAAGCCGACCAAGATCGACGGCAGTGGCGTCCAGAGCGTCCTGATGATCGACGAGACGCTCGACGCGGCGACGCCGTTCCCGGGCAGCCTCGAGGTCCGCAGCCGCTTCCCGGGCGCGTCGCTGATCGCGGAGCCGGGCGGCACGAGCCACGCGATCACCCCGCGCGGCAACGCGTGCGTCGACAACAAGATCGCGGACTACCTGGCGACGGGCGCGCTCCCGGCCCGCAAGCCGGGCCGCACGGCCGACGTCGAGTGCGCCCCGCTGCCGCTGCCGGTGCCCCCGGCACCGACCGCGGCGAAGGCCGACCTCGGTGCGACTCAGGGTCTGGTTGCCGGGCGGTTCGTCGGCTGACCTGCGGAAACCCGCTGAGACGGGGTGTTGGGCCCAGCGCCCGGCACCCCGTTTTTTTGTAGGACGGGGTTGCCGAGGGCGTCACGTCGCAGTTGACGGTCGGCCAGGCTGGCGTCGGGCCGGTGTCTTCCGACGTCGCCGACTGGCGCGGCCGCGAGTGGCTCGGGAGGCAGGTGGCACGGGTCGCCGGGCGGTTCATCGGCTGACCTGCGGAAACCCGCTGAGACGGGGTGTCGGGCCCAGCGCCCGGCACCCAGTTTTTCTGACTTTCCGACGCCGGGGGCTTTGAACCCGCGCGGACTTTGTGTTACAAAGTGCACGTCGAGTTTGAAACGCAAAGTCCACGAAAGGAGAACGCCATGACCGGGGGACCGGCGTTCGCGCTCCACGGCCTCACCAAGCGGTTCGGCGGCGTCACGGCCGTCGGCGGGGTGTCCGTCGAGGTCGCGCAGGGGCAGATCGTCGCCCTGCTCGGGCCGAACGGCGCGGGCAAGTCGACCACCGTCGACATGCTGCTGGGGCTGACCAAGCCGGACGCGGGGGAGGTCACCGTCGCCGGGGGCAGCCCGCGTGAGGCCGTCGACCGGGGGCTCGTCGGCGCCATGATGCAGAACGGCGCGCTGCTCGGCGATGTCACCGTCGGCGAGATCGTCGACCTCATCGTCTCGACGCACGTCAACCCGCTGCCCGCCGCCGAGGTGATCGCCCGTGCCGGGCTCGAGAACCTCGTGAAGCGCCGCTGCGGCAAGCTTTCCGGCGGTGAACGCCAGCGCGTGCGGTTCGCCCTCGCCCTGGCCGGCGACCCGCGGCTGCTCGTCCTCGACGAGCCCACCGCCGCGATGGACGTCGACGGGCGGCGCGCCTTCTGGGCGGCCATCCGGGAGTTCGCCGCCACCGGCCGGACCGTGCTGTTCGCGACGCACTACCTCGCCGAGGCCGAGGACTACGCCGACCGCGTCGTGCTGATGCGCCACGGCGTCGTCGTCGCCGACGGCGCGGTCACCGAGGTCCGGGCCGCGGTGTCCGGGCGGGTGCTCAAGGCCGTCGTGCCGGAGGCCACCGAAACCGACCTGGCGGCGCTGCCGGGCGTCACGACCGTGCAGCTGCGCGCCAGCCGCGCCGAGCTGGCCTGCGCCGACTCCGACGCCGCCATCCGCGCGTTGCTGGCGAAGTACCCGCAGGCGTCCGACATCGAAATCACCGCACTGGGGCTGGAAGAGGCCTTCCTGGCGCTCACCGCCGACGAGACCGAAGGGGCGGCCGCGTGAACACCACCTACCTGAGCCTGGAGATCAAGCGGATCGTCCGCAGTCCCCAGTTCACGATCTTCACCATCGGCATGCCGACGGCGATGTACCTGCTGTTCGGGTCCATCTTCGGCGACACCCTCCTGGACAACGGCCTGCACTCCAGCACCCAGACGATGATCACCATGGCGGCGTACGGCGCCAGCGGCGGCGCCCTGTTCACCGGCACCCGCGTGGCGCAGGAGCGCACCGACGGCTGGCAGCGTCAGATCCGCCTGACGCCGATGCGCGGCTCCGGCTACCTGGCGGTGAAGGTCGCCTCGGCGATGGCCGTCGCCCTGCCGGTGCTCCTGGTCATCTTCCTCGTCGGCTTCCTGCGCGGCGAGCAGCTCGGCCTGGCCGACTGGGGCCGGCTGCTGGTCTTCCTGTGGGCGGCCACGCTGCCGTTCGCCGTGCTCGGGCTGGCGATCGGCCTGTTCGGCAAGGGCGACACGGTCGGCGCGGTGACCGGTGCGCTGATGATGCCGCTCGGCATGCTCGGCGGCCTGTGGATCCCGCTGGAGTTCCTGCCCGGCTGGATGACGACGCTGGCGCACTTCGTGCCGACCTACTGGCTGCGGCGCGTCGGCGTCGACCCGCTGACGCACGCGTCCGGGACGTGGGTCGCGGTGCTCGTGCTGGCGGGCTGGCTGGTCGTGCCCGCACTGGTCGTCGTGCGCCGGTTCCGGCTGGACACGGCCAGGTTGTGAGTGCTTGTTAACCTCCGTGCAGTGAACCTTGTTCTGCCGTCGCCCGGCGCATCACCAGGTTCCGAGCCTCCGTTTCGCGGCGGGGCGCGCCGGGCTGACCAGAACAAGGTTCAAGTACTGAGGGGTCTGCGCGGACGAAGGGCGGAACAGGTGGACGACGAGCCGATGTCGGCGGAGGAGTCGCTGAACCTGATCGCCCGGCAGAACCGGCAGAACCGCCGGGAACTGGGCGGAGGCCCCGCGCGCATGCTCGCCGCGTGGGCCTTCGCCTGGATCGTCGGCTGGGGCTTCACCTACTTCGCGACGCAGACCGAGAGCGTCCCGGGATGGGTCGGCGGCGTGCTCGTCACCGTGCTCTTCCTCGGCGCGATGGGCTACACCGCCTTCGTCAGCGCGCGGGCCGGGCGGGGGATCCGCGGCCCGTCCAAGACGGTCGGCGCGATGTACGGCTACAGCTGGGCCTTTGCCTCGATCGGGCTCTCCGTGATCGACATCCGGATCACCCAGTTCGGGTCGCTGACCTCCGACCAGGTGTCGCTGCTGTGGTCGGGCACCTGGCTGCTGGTCACCGGCGTCATGTACCTCGCCGGCGGCATGCTCTGGCAGGACAGGCTGATGTACGGCCTGGGCGCGTGGATGATCGTGTCCGCGGCGCTGAGCGTGCTGATCGGGTTCCCGGGCAACTTCCTGGTGCTGACCATCTGCGGCGGTGGCGGGTTCCTGCTCGCCTCGATCGTGTACTTCGTGCGCGAGAAGTCGCGATGAGCGAACCGCTGCCGCAGCTCGACCCGGTCATCCACGCCCAGGCGCGGTTGCGGGTCACGGTCGCGCTCGCCGGGCTGCACACCGGCGACCAGATCACCTTCCCGCGCCTGCAGCAGCTCCTGGACATGACCGCCGGCAACCTCTCGACGCACCTGCGCAAGCTCGAGGACGCCGAGTACGTCGAGATCACCAAGGCCTACGAGCACCGCACGCCGGTCACCCTGGTCCGGCTGACCGCGGCCGGGCGCGCGGCGTTCGAGAGCTACACCAAGGCGCTGCACCAGCTGCTGGACGCCACCGGCGGGGACTGACGTGGCCCGCTGGGTGATCCACCTCGACCTGGACGCCTTCTACGCGTCGGCCGAGCAGCTCACCCGCCCGACGCTGGCCGGGCGCCCGGTGCTCGTCGGCGGCACCGGCCCCCGCGGCGTCGTCGCGGGCGCGAGCTACGAGTCACGGGCGTTCGGCATCAAGTCGGCCATGCCGATGGCGCAGGCGCGGCGGCTGCTCCCGGCGAACGGCGTGATCGTGCCGCCGCGGTTCCGCGTGTACGAGCGGCTCAGCCAGGAGGTGTTCACCGTCGTCACGTCGGTGGCGCCGCTGCTGGAGAAGATCTCCCTCGACGAGGCCTTCGCCGAGCCGCCTTCGCTCGTCGGCGCGTCGTTCGACGAGGTGACGGAGTTCTGCGCGTCGCTGCGGTCCCGCATCCGCTCGGAAACCGGGCTGGTGGCGTCGATCGGCGCGGGCAACGGCAAGCAGATCGCCAAGATCGCCTCGGACGAGGCCAAGCCGGACGGCCTGCTGGTGGTGCCGCAGGGCACCGAACGCGAGTTCCTCGCGCCGCTGCCGGTGCGCGCGCTGTGGGGGATCGGCCCGGTCGCCGAGGGGAAGCTGCGGTTCATCGACGTCCAGACGCTGGGGCAGCTGGCGGCACTGTCCGAACAGGACGCGGTGGCGACGCTGGGCGGCGTGGTCGGCCGCGACCTGCGCCGCCTGGCCACGGGCTTCGACGACCGCCCGGTGGCCGACCGCGGCGAGACCAAGCAGGTCAGCGCGGAGACGACGTTCGACACGGACATCATCGACCTCGCGTCCTTGCGGGCGGAGGTCCGCCGGATCGCGGTGGGGGCGCACAAGCGGCTGGTCAAGGCCGAGCGCGTGGCCCGCACGGTGGTGATCAAGCTGCGGCACACGGACATGCACACGGTGACCCGCTCGGAGACGATCTCGGCACCCACGGACGACCTGGCCGAGCTGGCGGCGGTGGCGGAACGGCTGCTGCTGGACCCGGCGGAGTTCGGCGGGATCCGCCTCGCCGGCGTCGCCTACAGCGGGCTTTCGGTGCCGCACCAGGACGCGTTGTTCAGCCTCTCCGTACCGGAAACCGCGGCGGCCACGGTGGTCTCCGCCGCGGCCGCACCGGTCGCCGCCCCGTCGGAGTGGCGACAGGGCGACGACGTGGTGCACGAGGAGTTCGGCACGGGCTGGGTCCAGGGCGCGGGCCACGGCCGGGTGACGGTCCGCTTCGAGCACCGCAGCTCGGGCCCGGGCGCGGCGAAGACGTTCCCCCAGACCGACCCGGCCCTGACCCGTGGCGACCCCGGCGACTGCCTGAAGTGACCTACTCGGCCGAGCAGCCTTGCAGCTTGGCCACTTCCTGGCCGGCCAGCAGGAACGCGCCGACGCCGAACGCCGACGTGTCGGTCACCTTCGCCGTCGCCGGGCGGTCGCCGACCGGCTGGACGTAGCCGACCTTGCCGTCCGCCTGCAGCGCCTTCGTCGACAACGCCGTCCACGCCTTGTCCACCACCGGGCGGAACCGCGATGCGTCCAGGATGCCCGCGGAGATGCCCCAGCCGATGCCGAACGTGAAGAACGCCGTGCCGCTCGTCTCCGGGCCGCCGTGGTCCCACGGGTTCAGCAGGTCGGAGTTCCAGAAGCCGTCACGACGCTGCACCAGGGCCAACGTCGTTGCCATCTTCTTGTACACCCGCAGGTACTCCGGCCGGCGCGGGTCGGTGGACGGCAGGACCTGCAGCACCTTCGTCAGCGCCGCCAGGGCCCAGCCGTTGCCGCGCGACCAGAACACGCCCGAGCCGGTGAACCGCGCGTCGCGGTACCACAGGCCCGTGAAGTCGTTGAACAGCTTGTGTTCCGACGACTTGAACAGCTTGTCCATCGCATCCAAATAGGACGGATCGTGGTCGATCACGCTCATCCGGGCGAACGACGGCATCGCCATGTTCAGCGCGTCGACGTAGTTCCAGTAGTCGCGGTGCCCGGCCTGCACGGACGCGACCTCGTCCTTGATCCGGGTGCGGATCGAGTCGAGCGGGATCTCCGGGTGGAAGTACGTGTACAGGTCGAGGTACGCCTCGCCGGCCGCCTGGTTGTCCGGGAAGAACGGCCGCTTCGGGTCCAGCGGCAGCTGGTAGTTCGCGGCCTGCGCCCACGGCAGTGTCTTGTGGTTCGACTGGCCGGTGGTCCGGACCAGTGCGAGGTTGCCGACGTGGAACGTCGCGTTCTGCCAGTCGATCGCGTCGAGGTTGGTGCCGTTGGCGACCCAGTAGTCGCCGGCGGCGACCATCTGGCCGGTGATCGGGCAGTCTGCGGGGGCCGCGACCGCCGCCGGAGCGGAGAACAGCCCGCCCGCCACCACCGCGGCCGCGAGCACGCCAAAGCCACGAATACCCGGGAAACGCATGGAAGCGTCCTCCTCAGCACGTCATGGCGGCGGGTGGGTCGCAGCGAGTGTTCAGGGTTCCCGGTGGACGTGTCAAGGTGCCGGTGAGTGGTACGGCGCAACGGTTTCCAGCAACCGGCGGGACGCGGATTCGGCCCCGTCGGCGTTCTTCGCGAGCACCAGTGTCAGCACCCGGGAATGCGCCACGAGCTCCATCGGCTCGCCGTGCGCCGTCAGCGCGGCCACGACGGGGACGTGCAGCTGCGCGATCAACGCGTTGCCGGACGCGCGGATCAAGGCCGCGTGGAACTTCGAGTCGGCGTCGTGGAAGGCCGCGGTGTCCTGGCGCTCGACGGCGTCCGCCATCAGCTCGTAGGCCGCGGCCATCGCCGAAAGCTCGTCGGGACGCCGGTGCTGCGCCGCCAGCCGCGCCGCCTGCGGCTCGATGGTCAGCCGCAGTTCCCGCAGCTCGTGCAGGTGGTGGCGGCCGTCCGGCCCGTTGACGCGCCAGCCGATGACGTCCGGGTCGATCGCGTCCCACGCCTCGGGGGGCAGTGTCCACGTGCCGACGCGCGGCCGCGCGGTCACCATGCCCTTGGATTCCAGCACCCGCAGTGCCTCGCGCACCACCGTCCGGGAGGCGGAGAAGCGGCGGCCGAGCTCCTCGGGGACGAGCGGTTGCCCGTCCCCGAGGACGCCTTCGACGATGAGCCTGCCCAGTTCGTCCACTATCCGGGCATGGAGGTTCACCGGCTACTCGGGCAGGCCGACGCGGCGCTCTCCACTGCGCAGCTGCTGCAGCACGACCGCGATCACGAGCAGGGCGCCGTGGGCGACGTTCTGCCAGAACGGGTTGATGCCCAGCCCGGACATGCCGTTGTCGAGCACGCCCAGGATGATCACCGCGAGGACCGTGGAGATGATCGACCCGCGGCCGCCCTTGAGCATCGTGCCGCCGAGCGCCGCGCCGGTGACGGCCTGCAGCTCGAGGCCTTCGGACCCGGACACCGGCTGGCCGGAGCCCGTGCGCGCGGTGATCAGCACGCCCGCGACCGCCGCCACCACGCCGGCCAGCGCGTACACGCCGATGATGTACCGGTTGATGTTGATGCCGGCCAGCCGCGCCGCGGTGTCGTTGCCGCCGATGGCGTAGACGTTGCGGCCGATGTCGGTGTACTTGAGCAGGAAGTGCAGCAGCGCCGCGACGATCAGGAACACCCACACCAGCGACGGCAGGCCCGCGATGGCGCCCTTGGCCAGGAAGATGAACAGGTCGTCGCCGCCGGTGTAGCCCTGCGACTTGCCGTCCGAGATGACCTGCGCGACGCCCTTGTAGGTGGCGAGCATGGCCAGCGTCGCGACCACCGGGTTGACCCGGCCGAAGATGATGATCATGCCGTTGATCAGGCCGCAGAGGATGCCGACACCGACCGCGGCGAGGATGCCGACCCCGGCGCTGCCGGTCGAGGTGAACACCATCGCCGAGATGACCGAGGCGAGCCCGGCCATCGAGCCGACCGAGATGTCCAGCGCGCCCAGGATGATCACCAGGGTCTGCACCAGGGCCAGCAGGCCCATGATGGTGATCGCGCTGCCGATCAGCAGCAGGTTGTTGGTGCGCAGGAAGTTGTCGTTCAGGATGCTCAGCAGGACGATCAACGCGATCAGCGTGATGATCAGGCTGGAGTTCTGCACGCCGATGCCGGTCAGCACGCGGCGCGCGGCGCTCGGCTGCGCAGGTGCGGCCGGGGCCGTCGTTTCCTTGGTGGGGGTACTCATGCGCCGACCTCGCTGACGCTCGGCACGGCTACAGCCGTGTCATTCGATTCGTTCGCAAGCTCACTCATGCGCCGATCTCCTGGGCTTCTTCCACGGCTGGTTCGGTTTCGGGGATGGCGAGGGTCAGCACGGCTTCCTCGGTCGCGTCCTCGCGGCTGAGCTCGCCGGCCAGGTGCCCGGCCCGCATGACGAGGATGCGGTCGGCCAGCGTCAGCACCTCGGGCAGGTCGGAGGAGATGACCAGCAGCGCGATGCCTTCCGCGGCGAGGCCGTCGATGATCCGGTAGATCTCGGCCTTCGCGCCGACGTCGACGCCGCGCGTCGGCTCGTCGAGGATCAGCAGCTTCGGCCGCCGCGCGAGCCAGCGCGCCAGGACGGCCTTCTGCTGGTTGCCGCCGGAAAGCTTGCGGACTTCCTGCTCCATCGACGGCGTACGCACGCGAAGCTCGCGGATGTACTCCTCGACGAGCGCGCGTTCCTTCGCCCGCTTCACGACGCGGAAGCGGCGAAGGCGGTCCAGCACCGAGATGGAGATGTTGTCGCGGACGGACCGCTGCATGAGCAGCGCGTCCGTCTTGCGCTCCTCGGGCGCGAAGCCGATGCCGGCCTTCACGGCGTCACCCGGGTTGTGCGCGCGCAGCCGCTTGCCGTCGAGCTCGACCGTGCCCGACCGGATCGGCAGGTCGCCGACGATCGCGCGGGCCAGCTCGGAGCGTCCCGCGCCGACCAGGCCGGCCAGGCAGACGACCTCGCCCGCGCGAACCTGCAGCGAGATGCCGGTGACGTCGTCGGTCGTGACGTCGTCGAGCTTCAGCACGACGTCGCCGGTGTCCTGGGTGACGCGGCGCTCGAGGGCCGAGAGGTCACGGCCGATCATCATCCGGACCAGGCCGGGCTCGTCGGTCTCCGCGACCTGCTGGACGCCGACGAGCTTGCCGTCGCGCAGCACGGCGACGCGGTCCGCGAGCTGGAAGATCTCCTTCATCCGGTGCGAGACGTAGACGACCGCGACACCGCTGTCGCGCAGCCGCCCGATCAGCCGGAACAGCGCCTCGACCTCGTGCTCGGACAGCGACGACGTCGGCTCGTCGAAGGCGATCACCTTCGGCGGCGTGGCCGCGGTGAGGACGCGCAGGATCTCGACGATCTGGCGCTGCGCGGCCGACAGCGCGACGCCCAGCGTCGCGGGGTTGAGGACGCCTTCGAAGCCGTACTCGGCGAGCGCGTCCTGCGTCGCCTTGATGAGCGTGCGGCGGTTGAACACCCGTGCCTTGGCGGGGAGCTCGCCGACGAAGACGTTCTCCGCCACCGAGACGTGCGGGATGATCTCGGGTTCCTGGTAGATCACGCGGACCCCGGCGGCCATCGCCGCGCGCGGGGTGTCGAACGCGACCTCGGTGCCGTCGAGGAGCAGGCGCCCGTCGTCGGGGCCCTGGTCACCGGAGAGGACGCGCAGCAGCGTCGACTTCCCGGCGCCGTTTTCGCCCATCAGCGCCAGCACCTCGCCGGAGCGGATTTCCAGCGAGACGTCGTCGAGGGCGGTGACGCCGGAGAAGCGCTTGCCGATGCCCTCGACGGCGAGCGCGGCAGGAGAGCTGGACATGATCGCCTTCCGTACGGCGGTCGTGAGTGGGAAACAGTGTTAGAACACTGTTTCCCACTCACGACGGGATCGGTCAGGTGCAGTTGACGCCGGCCTGCTTGTAGTTGTCCTTGTTGACGATCGTGGTCTTCGCGATCGTCTCCGCGGGCAGCTCCTTGCCGTTCTTCACCTTGTCCACCAGCACCTGGATCGCCGAGCGGCCGACCTCGGCGCCGGAGATGTAGAGCGCGGACTTGTTGCCGGTGTCCTTGCCGGCCGCCCAGTCCTTGCAGTCGAGGTACGCGCCGAGCCCGACGCCGATGATGTTGCTCGCCTGCACGCCGGAGTTGGCGAGCGCGGTCACGACACCGGTCTCGTTCTCGTCGTTGCAGCCCCACACGACCCAGTGCTTGACGCCCGGGTTGGAGCTGATCACCGCGCCGGAGCGGTTCTGCGCGTCGACGGGCGAGTTGTCGGTGCCGACGTCGATCACCGGGACCTCGGCGCCCGCCGCCTTGGCGAACGCGGACTTCGCGGCGCCGACGCGGTCGGTGCAGACGGTGAGGTCCTGCTTGTAGGCACTGATGATCTTGGTGTCGGCGGCGGTCCAGCCGGCGGCCTTGAAGAGCTTGCCGGCCTCGGTCCCGACCGAGTCGCCCATCTGGCTGCCGTTGAAGCCGACGAACGGGGCCTTCGCGCCGGTGCCGTCCTTGATGACGTCGTCCGAGGCGATGATCGGGATGCCCGCGCTCTTCGCCTTGTCGATCACCTGCGGGCCGATGGCCTGGTCCGGGACGACGATGGCGACGCCGTTCGCACCCTGCGCGACCGCCGCGTCCAGCTCGGTGATCGCCTTGTTGGCGTCCTGGCCGAGGTTGACGACCTTGAGCTCGACGCCGAGCTCCTTCGCCTTCTCCTGCGCACCCTGGGCCTGCTCGACGAAGTACTGCTGGTCACCCTGTTTCTGCAGGTAGTAGAGGGTGATCTTGCCGTTGGCGGGTGCCTGCTGCGTCGGTGCCGCGGTGTCTTTGCCCGAGGAGCACGAGGCCATCAGGACACCGGAAATCAAACAACAACCAACAACGCTCCAGGTGCGCAGCCTGTGCGAGTGTGGGGACATCGTTGCTCCCAAGGAGGCCGAGGTTCGAGTGGCGCGTGGGGGCGCCACTGGGTGACTGGTATTACAAAACACCCGTTCGTGCAGCGTCAACCCGCAGTTAGCGGAGCGATACCTACTCTCCGTAGTTGCATCGTGGCACGCACCCGAGTGATTTATCGTATTTTTTAGCGGCTGTCCTGCGCGTTGTCCGGTTTTGTCCTGTGCGAATGTTCTGATCGGTGTTGTCGACTGTGGTGGAAGTTTCCGTTGACCAGGAGCGCGCACGTGTCGGGTTCGTCCGGATGGGAGGATGACCCGACCACAGCAGCAGGGGGACCGATGACGAAGTTCCGCGTCGCCGCGCTCGCCGGGATCGCCGTCCTGGCGGCCGCGTGCAGCAGCCCGCCGCAGTCCGGCCCGGCGCCGACGCCGTTCCCGGAGACGCCGTCTTCGGCCGAGGCGGCCCCGGACGGCTCGTTCAGCGTCGTCGCGACCGGCGACGTCCTGATCCACCCGGCGCTGACCGAGCAGGCCGAGGCCGACGGCAAGGGCAAGATCGACTACCGGCCGCTGCTCGCCGGGATCAAGCCACTGATCTCCGGCGCCGACCTCGGGATCTGCCACCTCGAGACGCCGCTGGCGCCGGAAGGCGGCCCGTACAGCGGCTACCCGTCGTTCAGCGCGCCGCCGGAGATCGCGGACGCGCTCAAGGACACCGGCTACGACACGTGCTCGACGTCGTCCAACCACACGATCGACCAGGGCGCCGACGGTGTGAAGCGGACGTTGGACAAGCTCGACGAGACGGGCATCAAGCACACCGGCTCGGCGCGGTCTTCGAAGGAAGCGGCGACGCCGCTGGTTCTCGACGTCCACGGCGTGAAGGTCGCGCAGGTGTCGTACGCCTTCGGGTTCAACGGCATCAAGGTGCCGGCCGGGAAACCGTGGCTGGCCAACCAGATCGACGTCGACGACGTCCTGGCGTCGGCCCGGAAGGCGCGTGAGGCGGGCGCGCAGGTCGTGATCGCGAGCCTGCACTGGGGCGTGGAGTACCAGCACGAGCCGACGGCCGAGCAGCGGTCGCAGGCCAAGAAGCTCCTGGCGTCGGACGACATCGACCTGATCGTCGGCCACCACGCGCACGTGGTCCAGCCGTTCGAGAAGATCGGCGACAAGTGGGTCGCCTACGGGCTCGGCAACAGCGTCGCCCGCCATTCCGAGCCGAAGGGTGACACGGAGGAGGGCGCGGCGGCCCGCTTCCGCTTCGTCCGCGACGGCGACCGCTGGAAGGTCGACAAGGCCGAGTACATCCCGACGCTGATCAAGCTCGACGCCCCGATCCGCCTGATCGACTTGTCGACATCCCCCGCGTCAGCGCAGGTCACGAAGGCCCTGGGCGACACGGACAAGAACATCCTGAGCCTCAAAGCCGACAAAGACGGCCTCACCCGCCCCGGCAAGTAACGGACGACACGCGTACCTGCGCGGACGACACGCGTACCCAGACGGACGACACGCCGGGCCGGGCACGTGCTCGCCGTGTCGTCCATCCAGGTACGCGTGTCGTCCGCCGGGGTACGCGTGTCGTCCGTTCCGGTACGCGGGTCAGTGGGTGCGGGTGGTGATCAGGCGGGCCAGGGCGGCCAGTTCGGCGGCGGGGCGGGGGACCGGGTTCACCGCCGCGAGGTCGCGGAGTCCCTTCGCCACCAAGGCCGACGCCTGGGCCTGGCTCCACTGGCGGCCGCCGGCCTCGTCGACGAGCGTGGCCGCGAGGGCCAGCTCGACGGCGTCGAGCGGGTCGGTGCCGGAGTACAGGGTCGCCAGCTCCGCGCCCGCCGTCGTGCCGGACGACAGCGCCGTCACCACCGGGAGCGACTTCTTGCGGTTCTGCAGGTCCGAGTAGACCGGCTTGCCCGTCTCGGCGGGGTCGCCCCAGATGCCGAGCAGGTCGTCGACGTGCTGGAACGCCAGCCCGATCGACCGGCCGAACTCGCCGAACCGCTGCACCGCTTCCGGCCGCCCGGCGAGCAACGCGCCCAGCTCGCAGCTCGCGCCGATCAGGGCGGCCGTCTTGCCGACGGCCATCCGGACGCACTCCGCCTGCGTGACGTCGTCGCGCTGCTCGAAGTCGACGTCGGCGGCCTGACCTTCCAGCAGTTCGAGGACACCCCGGGACAGCAGTCTCGAGCCCTCGGGTTGCAGCTGTTCGAACGCCACGCTCAGCAGCGCGTCCCCGGCGAGCACCGCGGGCCCGGTGCCGAAGACCGTCCACGCCGTCGGCCGGTGCCGCCGGGTGGTGTCGCCGTCCATGACGTCGTCGTGCAGCAGCGAGAAGTTGTGCACGAGCTCGACCGCGACGGCGGCGGGCACGGCGTCCGCCGGGACGCCACCGGCGGCTTCCGCGCACAGCAGGACCAGCGCCGGCCGCAACGCCTTGCCGCCGTCCGCGGACGACGGTTCGCCGTGGGCGTCTTCCCAGCCGAAGTGGTAGCCGGCGATCCGCCGCATCACCTCGGGCAGCCGCTCGGCCGCCGTGCGCAAAGCGGGGTCGACCAGGCCCTTGCTCCACGCGAGGACGTCGGCGAGGGGGCGGGCGGCGGTCCGGGAGTCCATGGTCGTCATGAGCGTCCGATCTCGACGTCGTCGAGCACGCCGAGCGCGTCCGGCACGAGCACGGCGGCGGAGTGGTAGGCACTGACCAGGTACGACGTGACGGCCCGGTCGCTGATCCCCATGAACCGGACGTTGAGCCCCGGCTGGTACTCGTCCGGCAGCGACTTCGGGCGGAGGCCGATGACGCCGGCGTCGTCCTCGCCGACGCGCATGGCCAGGATCGACGTCGTGCCGGTGTCGGTGACGGGGATCTTGTCGCACGGCAGGATCGGCACCCCGCGCCAGGCCGTGACGCGCTTCCCGTCGAGGACCGTCGTATCGGGGTAAAGCCGGCTTGCGGTGCACTCGCGGCCGAACGCGGCGATCGCGCGCGGGTGGGCGAGGAAGAACTTCGTCTTGCGACGGCGGCAAAGCAGGTCGTCGAGGTCCAGCGGCGTCGGTGGCCCGCTGCGGGTCGTGAGACGGTGTTTGAGGTCGACGTTGTGCAGCAGCCCGAAGTCGGTGTTGTTGACCAGCTCGTGCTCTTGCCGTTCCCGCAACGCTTCCACGGTCAGCCGGAGCTGCTGCTCGAGCTGGTTCATGGGGTTGTTGTAGAGATCGGTGACGCGGTTGTGCACGCGCAGCACGGTCTGCGCGACGGCGAGGTCGTACTCCCGCGGCGAAGGGTCGTAGTCGACGTACGTGCCGGACAGCACGGGCTCGCCGTCGTGGCCGGCCGCCAGGTCGATGCTGGCCTCACCGGCCTTGTTCTGCGGCTTCCGCGGCCGCCCGACCGCCTCGGCGACGTGCGTCCGCAGGGACTCCGACCGGCCGTTGAGCCGCGCGTACGCCGAAGCGGACAGCACCAGCGCGATGACGCGGGTCGCGGCGCGGGCGGTGAAGCTCCACCGCGCGTCGTCGCGGGCGAGGAGCTCGGCGCCGAAGTGGTCGCCGTCGGTGGCGGTGCCGAGGGTGACGTCGTCGCCGTACTCGCCGCGGCCGTGCTGCGTGACTTTGCCGTGGGCGACGAGGATCAGCGTGTCGAGCGGCGTGTCCGCGTCGACGATCGTGGCGCCGGGTTCGTACTCGCGTTGTTCGAAGGCTTCGGCGAGGGCGCTCAACGCTTGCTCGTCGCCGAAGCCGCGAAGGAGTTCGAGTTCGGTGAGCTCGGCGGGGACGACCTGGACGCGGGCGCCGGTGGTGTAGAAGCTGACCTCGCCGTCGCCGATGGTGTAGGTGAGGCGGCGGTTGACGCGGTAGCTGCCCGCGGGGACGTCGACCCAGGCCAGTTGCGAGAGCAGCCAGCGGGTGGTGATGCCGCGCATCTGCGGCAGCGACTTCGTCGTCGTGGTCAGCGTCCGCGCGGCCTTGACGCCCAGGGACAGCTGTTCTTCGGTGACGGTCAAGGGGTCACGCGCCGATCGGGTCCAGGTGCGGCGGGCTTGGGCACGACCCGGGCCGCGGCGGTGCCGAGCCCGGTCGGCCCGAAGGCCGACGGCGGCAGGCCGGGCCCGGGACGCGGCGGTTCCGCGTCGGGCTTGCGGGGCGGGGTCGCGGGCTCCGGCATCACGCCTCCCGGCCGAGTTCGGCGCTTTCCAGCACGGCCAGCGCGTCCGGGACCAGCACGGCGGCGGAGTAGTACGCCGACACCAGGTACGACATGATCGCCTGCTCGGAGAGGCCCATGAACCGGACGTTCAGCCCCGGCTGGTATTCGTCCGGGAGGCCGGTCTGGTGCAACCCGACCACGCCCTGGGCCTGTTCCCCGGTCCGCATCAACAAGATCGAACTGGTGCGGGTCTCGGTGACGGGGATCTTGTTGCAGGGCAGGATCGGGACCCCGCGCCAGGCGGGGACGTGGTGACCGCCGAAGTCGACGGCGTCGGGGTAGACACCGGCCTTGGTGCATTCCCGGCCGAACGCGGCGATCGTCTTCGGGTGCGCCAGGAAGAACCCGGGGTCCTTCCAGACCAGGGCGAGGAGTTCGTCGAGGTCGTCGGGGGTGGGTGGTCCGGTGCGGGTGGGGATGCGCTGGGCGAAGTCGGCGTTGTGCAGCAACCCGAAGTCGGTGTTGTTGACCAGTTCGTGTTCCTGGCGTTCCCGCAACGCCTCGATGGTCAGCCGCAGCTGTTGTTCGATCTGGTTCATCGGCTGGTTGTAGAGATCCGCCACCCGCGAATGCACCCGCAGCACCGTCTGCGCGACCGACAGCTCGTACTCCCGCGGTTGGGCGTCGTAGTCGACGAACGTCCCGGGCAGCATCGGCTCGCCGTCGTGGCCGGAGGCGAGGGAGATTTCGGCTTCGCCGTGGTCGTTGCGGGCCGAGGCGCCGCCGGCGACGAACGCCTCCAGATGGGCTTGCAGGGTTTCCGACCGGGACCGTACGTCTTCGAAGACGTCGCGGGGCAGGGAGAGGACGGTGCAGGTGGTGACGGCCTTGGCGGTGAACTCCCAGATCCCGTCGTCGCGGATGAGGGCGGTTTCGCCGAAGTAGTCGCCGTCGGCCATCGTGCCGAGCACGGTCTGGTCGCCGTAGGCGCCGGTGCCGACCTTGGTGATCTTGCCGTGGGCGATGAGGAAGACCTGGTCGGCGCGGGAGCCGAACTCGACGAGGGTGTCGCCGGGGGCGTATTCGTGCTGGGAGAACCGGGAGGCGAGTTCGGCGAGGACGTCTTCGTCGTCGTAGCCGCGCAGGGGGGCGAGTTCGCCGAGTTCGGGTGGGATGACGCGGACTTCGGCGCCGGTGGTGGTGAAGGTGACCCGGCCGTCGCCGACGGAGTAGGAGAGGCGGCGGTTGACGCGGTAGGCGCCACCGGAGACCTCGACCCAGGGCAGGAGTTTGAGCAGCCAGCGGGAGGAGATGCCCTGCATCTGCGGGACCGACTTGGTCGTGGTGGCCAGGGTGCGGGCCGCGGCCCGTCCGAGGCTCAGCGGTGCCTGGTCGGTGTCCACCGGGTCGGTGACAGTCACAACGAGAACCACCCAATCATTCGGAAGCCGGGAATGCCCGAGGCTGGCAACGAAGAATCAACATAGCAACGGCGTCCGCGCGCACAATGACACGATCGGGTCGGCGGGATCGTTACCTGGTTGGCTTCCGGCCATTTCGGGCACTTTTCCCGTTCGCTCGTCCGCCGCCCATCACCCGCCGTTCCCGGTCGTCACCCGGTCGGGAAGATCCCTGCTCGTAAGGGGAATTCGTCGTCGCGGTGGGGAGCGGCGGAAGGCACCGCGGTGTCGGTGAACTGCGCCGAACCGGCTATGGTCGCGGCCTGGGTGAGGCCACTCGGATGAACCGAACAATTCCCGGTTGTCCCTCCGGAAATGCGTGGCTAACTTGAGCGATCCGGCGGTGAATCCGCCCGGTGGGAAAGGACGTGGATGAACATCTTCGTGGCCGGCGGTCTGTGGGTGGCCGGCGCGGCTCTCGTCGGGGGCGTGATCGCGTACCTGGTCCGCCGGTTCGGCTGGGACGAGGGACGGCCGGACAACAACGACGCGGCGGGCCAGGTCTTCACCATCGTCGGCGGCCTGCACGCGGTGCTGGTCGCGTTCGTGCTCATCTCGCTGTTCGACTCGGTCGGTGCCGCGAGCCAGGACGCGCAGACCGAGGCGGACAGCCTGGTCGCGGCGACGTGGGCGGCCGACGCGCTGCCGGCCGAGACGAAGGACCGCGTGCACCAGCTGGCCGTCGCCTACGCGCGGACCGTCGAGCAGCAGGAGTGGCCGCGGCTGTCCGACGGCGGCGAGATCCCCGCCACGGGCTGGACGCAGCTCGACCAGATGCGCCAGGCCGTCGCGGCCGCTGAAGTCGACGGCGACTGGCAGATCGACCGCAAGACCGAGGCGAGCAACCAGCTCTGGTCGGTCTACCAGGCCCGCACGCAGCGGCTGAACAACGCCTCCGGCGGCGGCGTCGGGGCGGTCGTCTGGTTCGCGCTGATCCTCGGCAGCCTGATCACCGCGATCCTGCTGCCGAACCTGTTCGGCGGCACGCGGCTGGCCGCGCACGTCATCATCGTCTCCACCCTGGCCGGCACGATCACGTTGCTGCTGTTCGCGATCCACCAGCTGCAGAACCCGTTCAGCGGGGGCGCGAAGATCCCGCCGGAGGCGTTCACCGGCGCGCTGGAAAGGCTGGCTTGACCGGCGGGCGGGCCCGCTGGGCGGCGATGCTCGGCGTGGCCGCGGCGGTCTCGGCCCTGCTGGCGGCGACGGGCTGGCTCGCGCCCGAGTCACCGAAGCGTCCGGCGGCCCAGGGCCAGGACGGCTGCACGATCCTGCAGGCGGAGAACGAACGCGACGGCGCGCCGACGACGTTGCGGCTGCTGTCCCTGCCCGACGGGACGACGAAACGCCTGACCCAGGCGGGCTACTGGATCAACGCGATGGGGTACTCAGCCGCGCAGGGCGTGGTGTACGGCGTCGCCGACGGAACGCGCGGCGGCCGGTACGACCACGGCTCGCACGCGGTGCGGATCGACGCGTCGGGGTCGGTGACGGACCTCGGCGTGGTCGGCCGGGCGGGCGCGCGGCGTCCGGTGTGGAGCCAGGTCACCGGTGCGACGGCGGGGGCGATCGCCGGGAACCGCTGGTACGTGCGGCAGGACAGCGATCTGTACAGAGTGGACATCGATCCGGCTTCCGCGGACTACGTGCGGGTGGTGCACCGGACGGCGCTGCGGCCGGTGTCGCTCGCGGTGGGGGTCGACGACTTCGCGTACGACTCGTCGTCCGGCTTGCTGTACGGGGTCTCGACGACTTCGCGCGGGGGCGGTTCCGTGGTGACGCTGGACCCGTCGACGGGGACGGTCGCGGTGGTGCCGGGGCTGCGCTTCCCGCCCGGGGGCGCGTACGGGTCGGTGGGGCTCGCGCCGGGGGAGATCTACGCGACGGCGAACCGCGACGGGCGCCGGAGCGTGACGTACCGATTGCCGCGGGACGGTTCGGGCCCGGCGGTCGAGGTGTCGACCGGGCCGGCGCTGGTGAGCGGCGACGCGGCCGGGTGTTTCGCCGCGGCCACCCCGCCGCCGCCCACGACCGTCTCGGAGACACCGACGTCGAGTCCGCCCATTCCGCCGAACACGCCGCCTTCCGAGACGCCGCCGCCGAACTCGACGACCCCGGCTCCGACGCCGTCGGCCACGCCGGTGCCGGAGCCACCACCGCCGTCGCGGCCGCCCCCGGTGGAGCAGCCGGTAGCGGTCGCCGCGACCCCGGCGCCCACCCCGGCTCCGGTGGCCACGCCCGAGCCGAGGGCCGTGGAGCCGCCCCCGCCACCGTCGAAGCGGCACGTGCAGCCGACGCCCACCCCGGCGCTGGTGGCCGACGGCACGGCGGTGAAGACGAAGGAGAAACGCCGCTGGGGACTGACGGCGCTGATCCTGGTGCTGGGCGGCGGAGCCGCGGTGGGCCACGTCCGCCGGCACCGCTGACCTGGCGGCCGGTCGCACCGTTAACGTCCTGGCCTCCTCGAATCCGGGCAACGTCCACTTCGGCCACGAAGACTCCTCCTCCAGCGCGGTGCACGCGCCGGAAGAGGAGAAACGGGATGAAGCGGGCAACAATCGCCTTGGTCGCCGGGGTACTGGCACTACCCCTGGTCGCGGGGACGGCGGAAGCGCACGACCACGGGCCGCGGGCGAAGGACGACCACCTCCGGGTCCACGGCGGGCGGAGCCTGATCGCGGACGTGCTCGGCAACGACCGCGCCACCGCCGTCGTCCGGCACACCGCCGCCGCGCACGGGAGCGTCGACCTCGCCGCCGACGGCACCCTCCGCTACACCCCCGCGCCCGGCTTCACCGGCCGGGATTCCTTCACCTACACGGTTTCCGACGCCGTGAAGCTCTACCCGACGAACCTCAAGCCGCTCGCCACCATCGGCGGCGTGCAGCTCAAGGGCGGTGCGTACGGCTCCGCGCTCACCCCCGTCCCCGGCGAAAAGGGCGAGTTCTACGGCCTCACAGACCGCGGCCCGAACGTCGACGCGCCCGACGGCGGCAAGATCGAGCCGCTGCCCGCCTTCACCCCCGCCATCGGGAAGTTCCGCCTCCGTGACGGCAAGGCCGTGCTGGAGAAGACCATCCCGTTGCGCGCCGAGGACGGCACGCCCTACAACGGCCAGGTCAGCCCGCTCGCGGACACCGGCGAGAAGATCGTCGACCTGAACGGGAACGTCCTGCCGAAGTCGGCGAACGGCTACGACTCCGAAGGCCTGGTCGCGCAGAAGGACGGCACCTTCTGGGTCTCCGACGAGTACGGCCCCTTCATCACCCACTTCGGCCGTGACGGGCGCGCGCTTGAACGCCTCTCGCCGTTCGACGGCTCGCTGCCGGCCGAGCTGAAGTACCGCGTGCCGAACAAGGGCATGGAAGGCCTCGCGCTGACCCCGGACGGCCGGACGCTCGTCGGCGTCATGCAGTCGGCGCTGCAGCAGCCGGACCTGACGAAGAAGCCGGGCAACGTCACCACGCTGCGGATCGTCACCGTCGACCTGCGCACCCGCGCCACGCACGAGTACCTCTACCTGCTCGACGACCCGGACACGACGGGCACCGCGGTCAGCGAGATCACCGCGCTCTCGGCGACGCGCTTCCTGGTCGACGAGCGCGACGGCAAGCCGGAGCCCGGCGCGTTCAAGAAGCTGTTCGAGATCGACCTGACCGGCGCCACCGACGTCGGCCCGCGGGCCGCGGGGTACGACGCGGTCAAGGGCGGCCTGCTCGTCGGCGGGAAGAGCATCGACGCCTACGTCGGCAAGGACACCACGGCCGAAGCGACGAAGGACCTCGCCGCCGCCGGGATCAAGCCGGTGAGCAAGAAGCTGTACCTCGACCTCGGCGCCCTGGTGACGGGCTTGGACCCGAGCGGCGGCTTCTTCGGGCACGACAAGGTCGAGGGCGTCGCGACGACCGACGGCGGCCGGACCCTCGTGATCAGCAACGACAACGACTTCGGCATCGACGGCGTGACCAACGCGGCCCCGCCGTACGCGCTGCACCCGAAGACGCTGCCGGACGGCCGTCAGGACGACGGCGAGTACCTCGCGGTCGACACGACGAAGCTCCCGGCGGCGACGAGCACCGCGACCGTCACGATCGACGTGCGGTAGCCCGTCAGTACTTGAACTGGTCGACGTTGTCGGCGGTGATGAGCAGCGGATCGCCCAGCAGGACGGTCTTCGACGCGGCGTCGTACTTCACCGCCGGCAACTCCAGGCTCACCTTGTTGACGGCCTGGAGCGGCTTGCCGTCGGCGACCTGCTTCGCCGTCCACGCGGTCAGGTAGCCGAGCGACTCGACGTTCCACAGCACCGACTCGGAGCACGAGCCGTCGAGCAGGAACGGCTTGATCGACTGGGGCGTCCCGATGCCGACGGTGAACACCTGGCCGATCTTCTGCTGCTCGCGCACCGCCTTCGCGACGCCGGGGGCGGACGTCGTGCACTCGCCGACCAGGCCGTTGAGGTCCGGGTGGCGGGCCATCACTTCCTTGGCGAGGCTCGTCGCGTTGTCCTGGTCCTCGCCCGCGTAGACGGTCTCGACGACCTGCGCCTTCGGGTAGTGGTCGGCCGTGTAGGTCTTCTGGACCGAGATCCAGGTGTTGAGGTTCGCCGCGGCCGGGCCGCACGAGACGATCGCGTACTTGCCGGTGCCGCCGGTCCGCTTCATGAGCGCGTCGGTGAGCGCGGCGCCGATGCCCTCGGCGCTGGCCTGGTTGACGAACACCTCGCGCTGCGTGCCGGGCGCGTCGGTGTCCGAGGTGAGCACGTGGATGCCCTTCGCCCGCGCCTCGGCGATGGCCGGCGCGAGCGCGGCCGGGTCGTTCGGGGCGACGACGATGACGTCGACCTTCTTCGCGATCAGGTCGCGCATGATGGCGACCTGGTCGGCGGGGTCGACGGTCTTCGGGCCGACCATGGACCACTGCACGCCCAGCTGCTTCGCCGCTTCGAGGCCGCCGGTGTTCATCGCCTGGAAGTACGGGATGTCGGCGACCTTGGGCACGAACGCGATCCGCTCCGGTGCCGGCGCGGGGGCGTTGCCCAGCTGGTCCGAGCAGCCCCCGAGCGCGAGCGCCGCACCCAGCAGCAGCGTCGCGAACAGCCGGAACGTCTTCGTCGGCCCTCGCATCCCCACCCATTCCTCGGGACTCTCGAACGGTCTGCGCGCGGTGGAGACCAAGGGGGAAGGTAGGGCCCCGCGTAACGGTGGTCAACGGGATGTGCGCAAAGGGTTACGGAAGCGAGTTCTACCTCGTGGCTTTCTGGCGGGGATTGGCCTGGTCAGCGGCTTTGGACACGGTGAGTGACAACGATTCGTCACTCTGTGGTCGACACGTCACCCGGAGGTCGCGCGTGACGCGCGAGACAGGCGCATTAATACCCCTTGGGGGTATAGTGGCGGGCATGAGCGAACAGCACGGAGCTTCGTGGGCGACGGCGATCCAGGCGACCCTGCACTGCCTGACCGGCTGTGCGATCGGTGAGGTGCTCGGCATGGTCTTCGGCACGGCGTTCGGCTTGCACAACGCGGCGACCGTCGTCCTGTCGATCGTCCTCGCGTTCGTCTTCGGCTACGGCCTGACCATGCGGGGGGTGCTGAAGTCGGGGCTGCCCCTGGCGGCGGCGTTCAAGGTCGCGCTGGCCGCGGACACCGTGTCGATCGCGGTCATGGAGCTGATCGACAACACGGTCGTCGTGGCGATCCCCGGGGCGATGGACGCCGGCCTCGCCAGCTTCCTCTTCTGGCTGGCGCTGGCGCTTTCGCTGGCCATCGCGTTCGTGGTCACGGTGCCGGTGAACAAGTGGATGATCGGGCGCGGCCTCGGCCACGCGAAGGTGCACGCCCACCACCAGCACTGACGCGGGGGAGGTGGCGGCCTCCCCGGTGGGTCAGACGCGCGAAAGGTCGACGGCGCGGTCGACCTTCGGCCGGTCGAGCACCCGCAGGATGCCTTCCAGCAGGTAGTAGTCGGCGTAGGGGAGCGACACCTCGATGCCGTCCTCGGCCGGCCGGTTGCGGGTGCAGCGCGCGACGCTCGCCTCGGCCCGGGTGGACTTCGTCGTCAGGCACGTCTGCGAGACCGCCGACAGGATCCGCAACGCGCTGTCCCGGTACTGCGAGCGGTGCGTGATCTCCGCGAGGTCGAGCAGGCCGCAGGCCATGATCACCCCGGCGGAGGCGTCCTTGATGTCGTTCGGCGCCTGCGGGGCGAGGTAGTCCCACACCGGCACGTGGTCGGACGTCAGGTGCGCCAGCGCGAAGTCCGCGAGCTTTCCGGCGGTGGCCAGGAACTCCTTGTCGCCGGTGCGGCGGTAGATGGTCGTGAAGCCGTAGACACCCCAAGCCTGCCCGCGCGACCAGCAGGACGTCGGGCTGTAGCCCTGCACGGTGTTCGGCCCGATCGGCGCGCCGGTGACGGGGTCGAAGTCGAAGACGTGCGGGGTCGACCCGTCCGGGCGGACGAAGTTCTTCTGCGCGGTCTTGGCGTGCGCGACGGCGATTTCGAGGTACTGCGGGTCCCCGGTCTGCTTGCTCGCGAACGCCAGCAGGTCGAGGTTCATCATCGTGTCCATGATGACGCGGCCCGCGTCCTTCGGGTCGGTCAGCGAACCCCAGGCGCGGATGAACTTCCCGGCCGGGTTGTAGCGCTTGATCAGCGACGCGGCGGCCTGCACGGCGCCCGCCCGCCACTTGTCGTCCCCGGTGAGCCGCCACGCGGTGACCCACGACGGGTAGAAGAGGAAACCGAGGTCGTGCGTACCGGTGTCGTTCTGCCGCGGCGCGAGTTTCTCCGCGGACGCCAGCGCGAGGGTCTTGAATTGTTCGTCGCCGCTGTGCAGCCAGGCCAGCCACAACTGGCCGGGCCAGAATCCGCCGACCCAGTCACCGTTTTGCGAATAGGTCCATTTCTCGAACTTCGTACCGACCGGAAACGCGGTGACGCTTGGCGCGACGGCCCGCAGCTTGGCTACCGCGTAGTCGGCCGCTTGGCGGAGCGTCCGGGTGACGGATTCCTGGTCGAAGGTGGTCGAAGTGCTTGCCGCCGCGGCGGTGGAGGTACTGGCGCTCGCCGCCACCGCGGCACCGGCCGCGGTGGTCAGCAGGGTTCTCCGGGAAACGCTCACAGGTGCCCGCCATTCCGTGTGGGGAAATGCTCCAGGTGCCCGGAAGTTTTCCACAATCGTCACGACGTTGTACAGCGGGCGGACAATAGTTCATGAATGTGAATGATGGACCGGTGAGTGGGATATCCGTGAAAAGGGCGAAGGCCCGGCGGGGGACGCCGGGCCTTCGCTTTTCTCGCGGGGGTGAGGGCAGTCAACCACGCGAAACTCGGGGCTCGATCGAGCCGCGGGTCAGCACAGGGGTGCGACCGGGTTGTCGGAGCCCGTCTGCAGGTACGTGTCCGACACGTAGTTGTTCGGGCCGATGCGGTCCCAGATCGTGCTGGTGCCGAACGTGCCGGTGACGCTGTCGCCCAGGACGTAGCACTCGATGTTCACCTTGGCGTAGTTCGCCGCGAGGCCCTTGATCGCCGCCGAGGTGCTCGCGCTCGCCCGGACGTTCATCGGGTCGCCCGCGGTCTTCACCGTTCCCGTCGGGCCGGTGCCGGTCCACAGGTACGTCACGTTCACGTAGCCGTTGTCCGACATGCCGAGGCCGTCCCAGAACACGCCGTCGGCGAGGTCGATGCCCGCCGGGTTCTGCACCGTGCGGCCGGAGTCGTCCTTCTTGCCGTTGTAGCCCTGCAGGTACGCCGCCTGCGCTTCGGGCGTGCCCTGCGGCAGGTCCTTGAACTCCGAACGGACCGACGCCGGGTTCCAGTAGTCGTCGCGCTCGTTCCACGGGCCGATCTCCCACACCGGCGCGTACTCGCACTTGCTGCCGTCGGTGCGGCACACCTTGGCGGTGTAGTTGCCGGTTCCCTTGGGGGACACGGACTTCCCGGACGGGAACGAGACGAAGTGGTCGTGGCTGGTGATGACGTGGCCGTTCGCGGTGGTGCCGCCGACGAGGCCTTCGCGGGTCCCGTAGACCTTGTACGTCGACGCGGCCGTGGCGGCCAGCGCGTTCACCTGCGGGGCGCTGTCGGCGCTCAGCGCGACGCCGCGGACCGACGGGCGGACGCCGTCGGTGTCGCTGTGCAGGCCGATGCGCACCTGGACGGAGCTCACGCTGCTCTTGAACGCCGTCCCGGCGGGCGTCCACTCGGTCCAGTCGTCCGCGCCGATCCGGCCGCGGACGTCGACCTCGACCTCGGTGCCCTTGGGCGTGTCGGCGGACAGCTGCGCGCTGACGCGGTTCGCCGGGGCGCTCAAGGCGTGCTCGGCGGTGATGAGGCTGCCTTCACTGCCGGCGAACACCCGCGCGGTTCTGTGCCACGCGGCGTCGGCCAGGGTCAGTGTTCCCCCCGCGCCCGTCACGTTGACGTCGTCGCTGTCCACAGTGGACAGGTTGGCGGTCCAGGTGCTGCCGGTGGTCGCGGCCTGGGCGGGGGCTCCGGCCAGCGCCGTCACCGCCCCGGCGGCCAGGACCGCCGCGGTCACGCGGCCGGCTTTCTTGATCCGGATCATCCCCGGTTCTCCTCTCGCATGCGTTCACTCGAACGTGGCGAAAGACTGACCGGGCCGCGTACACAATCCGTACAAGCATCAAGCCGAAACGATGTGCGGCGGCTCCTCCACCGAGGTCACGGGCTCGGGCGGCCGCGACGAAAGCTCCCGCCAGATCGCCAGCGCGCGCTCCGAATAGTCCCGGGACCGCTCCGGCTGCGACAACGCCCGGTGCAGCTCGCCGAGCAGCTGCGAGACCTCCGCCTCCGACCGCCGGTCGCCGTTGCGCCGGTGCACCGAAAGCGAGTTCACCAGCAGCAGCTGCGCGTGCGCGAAGTCGCCGCTGTGCAGGCACAGCTCGCCGAGGTTCTGGTTCGCGTACCCGACGCAGTGGTCGTCGCCCAGGTCCGTGAAGATCGCGATCGCCTGGTCGACGTGCTCGCGGGCCGCCGCCAGGTTGCCCTGGTGCTGGAACAGCAACCCCAGCCGCTTGTACGCGTGCGCCTCGCGGTGGCGGTCGCCGATCGACGCCGACAGCTCCAGCGCGTCGGTGAACCAGCGCTTCGCCGCCGCGTAGCAGCCGCGCGACATCCACACCGCGCCCGCGCCCAGCCGGGCCACGGCTTCCCCGTGGGGGTCGTCCATATCCGCGAACAGCTTCAGCGCCTCGTGGCAGTGGTCGAGCGCGCGGTCGTCGTCGCCCTCGATGCGCAGGATCGTGGCCAGCCCGGTCAGTGCGATGCCGACCCCCTGCGTGTCGCCGACCTGCTCGAACAGCGCCCTCGACTCGTCGAACGCCACCCGCGACCGGGCGTATTCGTCCTGGTAGAGCAGGTACTGGCCGAGATTGCGCTGGACGATCGCCTCCGCGCGCAGCGACCCGGTCCGGCGAGCCGCGGCCAGCGCGATCGTGTGCGTGCTGTGCCAGTCGTCCTGGTGCCCGCGCAGGTCGAAGTACGGCGTCAGCGCCGACGCCAGCTGCCAGGCCAGGTCGTCGAAGCCGTGCTCGGCAGCCAGCGAGACCGCCGCGACGCTGGTGTGGCGCTCGGCCGCGAACCACGCCGCCGGGTCGTCGGGCAGCACGTCGGCGGGCACCGCCGGGCGCGGCAGCTCGTCGTCGCAGTACATGCCGAAGAAGTGCAGCGGCATCCGTCGCGCGGCTTCCAGAGCCAGCGCGAGGTAACCGGAAAGGACCCGCCGAAGCGCGGCACGCGTCTTCGCCGCGTCGCTCTGCTCCGCCAGCTCCACCGCGTACACGCGCAAGAGATCGTGCAGGCGGTACCGGGGCTGCCCGGCGGAATCCGAGCCGACGAGCTCGACGAGGTGGCCGTCGACCAGCACGTCGAGGACGTCGTCGGCTTCGCGGCGGCCCAGCACGGCCGCGACCGCCCACGCCGGGAACTGGACCGGCCCGAGCAGGCCGAGCCCGCGGAACGCCGTGGCCGCCGACATCGGCAGCAGGTCGTAGGAGAGCGTCACGCTCGCGCGGACGGCGAGGTCGCCGACGCGCAGCTCGTCGAGCCGGCGGTGCTCGTCGCGCAGCCGGTCGGCCAGCAGCCGCAGCGTCCAGCCCGGCCGGTTCGTCAGCTTCGCGCCGGCCACCCGGATCGCCAGCGGCAGGTGCCCGCACTGGCGCAGGATCGCCGCGGCGCTCTCCGGCTCGGCGGCCACCCGCTCGGCGCCGACGATGCCTTCCAGCAGCCGCGCGCCTTCGTCCTCGGGCAGCAGGTCGACGTCGACCGGCGTCGCCCCGGGAAGTCCCGGCAGCCGGAGCCGGCTGGTCACCAGCACCGCGCACGCGCCCGCACCGGGCAGCAGCGGGCGTACCTGGGCGGCGCTGCCGGCGTCGTCGAGCACCACACACATCCGCCGCCCGGCCAGCCGCGAGCGCAGCAGCGCCGAGCGTTCGGCCGGCTCGCGCGGCAGGCCGGCGTCCGGGATGCCGAGCGCGCGCAGCAGTTCCGCGAGCACGCCCATCGGCGCCCGCGGCGACGACGACGTGCCGGCCAGGTCGACGTGCAGCTGGCCGTCGGGGAAGTCCTCGCGGACGGCGTGCGCGACCCGGACGGCGACCGCCGACTTGCCGACGCCGGGGGCACCGGAGAGCACGACCACCGCGGGCGTGCCCGAGTCCGCGCGCTCGCGCATGAGGTCGGCGACCTCGCGGAGCACGTCGTCGCGGCCGGTGAAGTCCGGCAGGTCGAGCGGCAGCTGGCAGACCGGGACGAAGTCGGCCGGGCGCCCGGCGGGCACGCTTTCGGTCACCAGCGTCGCGCGCAGCTCCCGCAGCCGCGCGCCCGGCTCGGCGCCGAGCTCCTCGCGCAGCACGCGTTCGGCCGATTCGTACGCCTCGACGGCGTCCGCGGTCCGGCCGGCGGCGCGCAGCGCGACGATCAGCTGGGCCCACAGCTCTTCGCGCAGCGGGTGCTCGGTGACCAGGCCGCGCAGTTCGGCGACGGCTTCGCCGCACCGGCCGAGGTCGATCCGCGCGCGCAGGCGCTGTTCCTGCACCGACAGGCGGAGCTCGGCGAGACGGGCGACGCTCGCGCCCCAGCTGTGGTCGTGGGGGAGTCCTTCGAGGACTTCGCCGCGCCACAGCGCGTCGGCCCGGTCGAGCAGCTTGAGAGCGCTCTCCGCGTCGGCACGATCGAACGCTTCCTGCGCTTCCCCGGCCAAGGCCGTGAACGCGAGGTGGTCCAGCTCGTCCGGCGACGCGGTCAGCAGGTAGCCCGAGGCCCGGCTGCTGATCCGTTCGCCGAGGCCGGGGTCGATCTCGGCGAACCGTCTGCGCAGCGAATGGACGTACGTGCGGATGTTCGCCGCCGCCGACCGCGGGGCCGAATCCGGCCACAGCACCTCGACCAGGACGTCGGCGGACACGACGACGTTCGGCTGCAGCGCCAGCGCGGCCAGCAGCAGCCGGGGCTTCGGCCCGCCGAGCGCGACCACCTGCCCGGCGGCGGTGACCTCCAGCGGACCGAGGACGCGGATCTTAAGCGAGGTGGCCTCAACCTGCCCGATGAGTTCCCCCATGAGCCGGATGCTATGACCCGTTCGACCCCGGGGATAGATCCATTCGGAGTGTCCGTGCCTTTGTACGAGTCGTGTACGAGCCGGAGTCACGCTCCCGCCATGAAGCCTTCGAACCTCCGGCGGATGGCCGGACTGGGAGTCGTCCTCGCGACGGTCGGCGCGCTGGCGGTGGGTGGCGCGCTCGACGCGTCGGCCGCGGCGACCGGCACCGTCAAGACCGCGGGCGACCCGCTGAACGTCCGCCGGGCACCCACCGCGGGTGCCACGGCCGTCAAGACCGTCGCCACCGGCGCGTCCGTGACCATCGACTGCCAGATCACCGGCTCGTCGGTGACCGGGACCTACGGCACGAGCACGTTGTGGGACTACGTGCCCGCGCTCGGCGGGTACATCTCGGACACCTACGTCTACACCGGGTCCGACCAGCGGATCGCGCCCGACTGCGGGGTCGGCTCGGGCAGCGGCCAGTGCGCCGACGCGTGCGCGGGGGAGGGGCAGTTCCGCTCGTCCGACTCGCACTTCCTGGTCTACGACACGGACGCCGACGGCTATTCGGCCGTCGTCGCGTACTGGCTCAAGGGCGGCGCCGGGCCGTTCTACGTCTGGAACTCCGGTGGCGAGGGCACGAAGGTCGACAAGGCCGTCAGCGTCCCGCACGGCGGCTGGGTCTTCTACAAGGTCTGCGTCGCCAACTACACGACCGCCAAGCCGGACCTGAAGTCCTGCAGCGACGGCATCACCGACTTCGCGGCCTGACCGCGTCCCCCTTCCCCGAAAGGCATTCCGACATGGTTCAGGTCAACCGGCGCAAGGTGCTCCTCGGCGGGCTCGCCGCCGTCACCGCGACCGCGGCGTCGGCCGCGCTGCCGTCCTGGGCGAACGCCCGCACCACGGCCGCCGCCCCCACCATCCACGACCCCTTCCAGCTCGGCGTCGCCTCCGGCGATCCGCTTCCCGACAGCGTGGTGCTCTGGACGAGACTCGCGCCGGCGCCGCTCAACGCCGACGGGTACGGCGGCATGCCGGACGCCACCTACGCGGTCGACTGGGAGATCGCGAACGACGAGGCGTTCTCCTCGATCGTGCAGACCGGTTCGGTGAACGCGGTCCGCGCGGCCGCCCACAGCGTCCACATCGAACCGGTGGGGCTGCAGCCGGCGCGCGAGTACTTCTACCGCTTCAAGAGCTCCGGCTACATCTCCCCGGTCGGGCGCACGCGCACCGCGCCCGCCGCCGGGGCCGCGGTCAACCAGCTCAAGTACTGCTTCACCTCCTGCCAGCACTGGGAGGAGGGCTACTACCACGCGTACAAGGGCGTCGTCGCAGACGACCCGGACCTGGTGCTGTTCCTCGGCGACTACATCTACGAGAAGAAGTCGGGCCGCGTCGCGGCGGAGCGCAACCCGCGCAGCCTCGCCGTCGCCGACGACGCGACCACCCTCGCCCTGTACCGCGCCCGCCACGGCCAGCACAAGACCGACGCGGACCTGCAGGCCGCGCACGCGATCGCGCCGTGGATCGTCGTCTTCGACGACCACGAGGTCATGAACAACTGGAACGGGACGACTTCGCCGGCGCCGGCCGCGCGCAAGGCCGCCGGGTTCCAGGCGTTCTACGAGCACACCCCGATCCGGTCGACCGCGAAGCCGAACGGCGCGTCGATCCAGCTGTACCGCCAGCTCATGTGGGGCAACCTGGCGCGGTTCCACATGCTTGACACGCGGCAGTTCCGCAACGCCCAGGTGGCCGACCCGTCCGGGTCGACCGGCCCGGCCTGCACCGACATGCGCAACACCTCGCGCAGCATCCTGGGCAGCACCGAGGAGGCGTGGCTGCTCAAGCAGTTCGAGTCGCACCCGGCCACCTGGGACTTCCTCGGCCAGCAGGTCTTCTTCGCCACGCGCGACGGCGACGGCAACAAGGCCACCTGCGAGAGTCCCGATTCCTGGCAGGGCTACGAGGCTTCGCGCGACCGGATCGCGAAGGGCTGGGTCGACCGGAAGGTCGCCAACCCGGTCGTGCTCACCGGCGACGTCCACCGGCACTGGGCCGCCGACCTGCGGCTCGACTACTTCGACCACAGCGACCCGCTCATCGGCTCGGAGCTGGTCACGACGTCGGTGACGAGCAACAGTGACGACGCCGCGGCGCCCAGCGCGGCCTGGCTCGCGAACAACCCGCACATCAAGTACTGCAAGGGCGAGCGCGGGTACGTCCGCGTCACGACCACGCCGTCGCAGATGCGAGCCGATTTCATGACCACGTCCGACACCAGCGTCTACGACCCGGCGTCGGTCGTCATCAAGAACGACATCAGCTACGTAGTGCAAGCAGGCAAGCCTGGCCTGCAGAAAGCCTGACGCGGGACGCTACGCTGCGTGATGTGACCGAAGAACTGGGCCTGCGGGAGCGCAAGAAGCTCCGCACGCGGGCGGCGATCTCGACGGCGGCCATCGCGCTCTTCCTCGAGCGCGGGTTCGACGCCGTCGGGGTCGCCGAAGTGGCGCGCGTGGCCGAGGTGTCCAAGCGGACCCTCTTCGCCTACTTCCCGACGAAGGAGGACCTGGTGCTGCACCGGTTCGCCGACCACGAGACCGACGCGGCCGACGTCGTCCGCGCCCGGCGTCCCGGGCAGGGCGCGCTGGCGGCCCTGCGGGAGGCGTTCCTGCGGGGGCTTTCCGAGCGGTCGCCCGTGACGGGACTGTGCGACGAGCCCGCGGTGCTCGCGGTGTTCCGGCTGGTCACCGGCACGCCGGCGCTGGTGGCGCGGCTCGCGGAGTTCACGTCCGCGGGGGAGTCGGCGCTGGCCGCCGCTTTGGGGGAGGCCGGCGTCCCGCCGCTCGACGCCGGTTTGGCCGCCGCGCAGATCGCGGCCGTCCGCCGGACCCTCGCGACGGCCAACATGGACGCGGTCGCGGCCGGCGTCCCGGCGGACCGGCGGCACCCGGACGCGGCCGCGGCCGCCGAACGGGCGTTCCACCTGCTGGCGTCCGGAGTAGGGTTCCCGTGAACCGTCCGGATCATGACGGATTCATGGTCCGGACCATGACGGATGCACGTTTTCCCCGGGCTCTTCGAAGGTAGACTGCGATTCCTGTGCGGACATCGGTGTCAGCTCCCCGGTGTCCCCGGCGCTTTCCGGCACCACCGAACACCGGGGGACCCGCGTCCGACTGGGGGTGTCGCGGGTCCCCCGGGCCTCACGGGGAATGGGCTTTCCCCGCTTTCCCGGCGATCTTGACACTCCGCTCGCGGCACTCGTAGGCTGAGTGCTCCGCCGTCTTGCCTCACTTTCTCCGAATCACGACAAGGCGGTTCACGGTGAAAAGATTCTTGCTGATCTCCGGCGCGGTCGCGGCATTGGTGGTGGCCGGTGCGGGAGTGTCCGCCGCCGCACCCGGCGGCGTTTACGACGTCAAGGACTACGGCGCCAAGGGCAACGGGTCCACCAACGATTCCGGCGCCATCGACAAGGCGATCACGGCGGCCAACGCCGCGGGCGGCGGCACCGTCCGGTTCACTTCGGGGAACTACAAGTCGGCCAATACCGTCCACCTGAAGAGCAACGTGACGATCCAGCTCGACGCGGGGTCGACGATCACCGGGTCGAGTGCGGACAGTTACGACAAGCCCGAGTCGAACCAGTGGGACGCCTACCAGGACTACGGCCACAGCCACTTCCACAACGCGATGTTCTACGGCGACAAGCTCACGAACATCGGGTTCACCGGCGCCGGCACGATCGACGGCGGCGGCAACCTCATCACCGGCAACCCGAAGTCCGGCGAGGCCGACAAGATCCTGTCGCTCACTCACTGTGACGGGCTCACGCTGTCCGGGATCAAGCTGCGCCGCGGCGGCCACTTCGCGGCGCTGATCAACGGCTGCACGAACGTCGTCTCGGACAAGCTGACGATCGACACGTCGAGCGACCGCGACGGCTGGAACATCATCAGCACGACCAACGTCAAGATCACCGATGTCACCATCGCGGCGAACGACGACGCACTCGTGTTCAAGAGCGACTACGCGCTCGGCGCGAAACTGCCGAACGGGAACGTCACGGTGAACAACGCGAAACTGTCGGCGGTCTGCTGCAACGCGCTGATGTTCGGTTCCGAGACGTGCGGTGACTTCACCGGTTACCAGTTCTCGGACATCACGATCACCGGCGCGCACAAATCCGGCATCGGGATCGTTTCGATGGACGGCGCGAAGATCTCGGACGTTCATTACCGCAACATCACGATGTCGGGCACGTACTCGCCGATCATGATGAAGATCGGCACGCGCAAGCGGTGCGGCAACAAGCCGGGCGTCGGCTCGATCAGCGGGATCACGTTCGACAACATCACCGGAACGCACACGGGCACCAACTTCAGCCCGACGATCTGGGGCGCGGACAGCACCCACCGCGTCTCCGACGTCACGTTCACCGGCGTCCACCTGAACGTCCCGGGCGGCAACGGCACGGCGGGCACGGGCGTCCCGAGCAACGATTCGACGGACTACAACCCGAAGAGCATCGGCACGCGCCCGTCGTACGGCTGGTACCTGCACTACGCGGCGGGTGTGAAGTTCGTGGACAGCTCGGTGGAGTTCGCCAAGGACGACGGCCGTCCGGCGAGCATCGTGAACAACAGCTCGGACATCACGTTCGACCACTTCACGGCGGAGAAGGGCTCGAAGAGCCCGTTCGACATCGGCTTCCAGACGGTGACGGGCTACTGCGTGAAGAACTCGGCGACAACGTCGGGCTCAGCCCTGCGGCTGAACGCTTCCGGCTCGACTTCGACCTGCTGACCAGCGTGCCGGGGCCCCTTCCCGCGAGCGGGAAGGGGCCCCACGCGTGTCGGGAGAGGCATCACGCGTGATTGAAGGGGCATCACGCGTGATCAGAGGGGCATGACTCGTGATGCCCGCCCAGTCACGCGTGATGCCCGCTCAATCACGCGTGATGCCTCCTCGATCACGGGTGATGCCCCTTTCCGCACGGACGAAGGGGCCCCGGCCGGTTGGCCGGGGCCCCTTCTGCGGCGCGCCTCGAGGTCAGTGCGAATACTGCTCGTTCATGATCAGGAACGCGCCCAGGCCGTGGAAGTCGTTCGTCTTGCGGGCCCGGGCGTAGTAGTACGACAGGTCGCCGACGTTCGTGCCCTCGCAGATGTCGGTGATGTTCGTCAGGCCGTCGGAACCGACTGACACCTTGCGAAGGACACCGGCGTACCCGCGGTCCGCCACCGCCTGGTACGACGCCGGCAGGTAGCCGCGCTGGACGCCGCGGGCCATCGTGAACGTGTACATCGACGACGCCGACGTCTCCAGCCAGTTCTTCGAGTCCCCGCCGCGGTCGACGACCTGGTACCAGCGGCCGGTCGAGGCGTCCTGGTAGCGCTGGTAGCCCGCCGCCAGGAACTGGACGATCTCGATCAGCGCGGGCCGTCGCGGGTGGTTGGCCGGGAGCACCTCGAGGATGTCGATGGCCGCCATGCCGAACCAGCCGATCGCGCGTGCCCAGTGGTACTTCGAGTGGTGCCCGGTCCCGGATGACCACGACTCGGAGCCGTCCTCGTCGTACGCGTGGTACAGCAGGCCCTTCGCCGGTTCGCGCAGGTGGCTGAAGTAGACGACCAGGTTCTTCGCCGACTCCTCGAAGCAGTAGCCGCCGTCGGCGAACGCCGCGCCGTACAGCGCGAGGAACGGCTGGGCCATGTAGACGCCGTCGCCCCACAGCTGGCCGACCTTGCTCGTCGCGTGGAACATGCCGCCGTCGGACGTGCGCGGGTAGGCCGGGAACCGCTTGCGCAGCTGGTCGGCCGCCGTCTTGTACTTCTTGCGGCCCGTCTCCGCGTACAGCAGCGGCAGCATCTGGCACGAGCGCATCGAGTCGAGGTTGGTGAAGCTGTTGGAGATCCCGCTGTCGGTGATGAAGCGGTCGTACCACGCGACGATGTAGTCGAGGTACTTCTGCTCGCCGGTGCGCTTGTAGAAGAGGTACTGGCCGTAGAGGTACAGCCCGAGGGTGTAGCCCCAGCCGCCGATCTTCGCCGGCGTGTAGCGCTTCATCGTCGAGTCGATGACCGCGCGGGACCAGTCCGCCGGTGCCGCCGCACCGCCGATCGGGGGGAGCCGGTCCGCCGCGCGCGCGATGGGCCCTGCCGCGGCGAGGGCGCCCAGTGCGCCCAGGGAGCCGGCCAGGACCGCGCGCCGGGTCGGGCGAAGGGGGTGCTCGGACATTCGTTGTCCTTTCGTGCACGGGCCCCGGTGGTGCGGGCAGTACCGGGGCAGGGCACGGTCGGGGACGCGTGCCCCGCCCCGGAATGGGTGGCCGGGATGCCGATCCGCCGTCCGTCGGCATCCCGACCAGCTCTGGGGGGCGCGGCGTGCTGCCCGTGTCGCCGGAGCGGTGGGGGAGAGTGAAAGCGCTCTCGGGGAGAACATTTACCCGCCTCCGGGAGGTCGAGTCAAGAGAGATCGGATCTCTCGTGTCATATATCAGATATTTAACCCGGTTGGCCGCAGTCAGGATGTACCGGCCGCTGGGACGTCGCGAAAAGGTCGGATCTCAGTATTGACCGTGGCCGGAAGTCAGGAGTACACCACCGAGTGGACCAGACCACTTGGAGGTCACTGATGTCAGCCAAGTTCCTGCGGCGGGTACTCGCCGCTTGTGCGTCGATGCTGGTGGTCGCCGGGCTCGTCGCCGCGCCCGCGTCGGCGGACTTGCAGAAGCCGTCCCAGCAATGGCTGCGCGACAGCCAGGCGGGCCTGTTCCTGCACTGGGGCATGCGCACGTCGCCCGGCTACACCAGTTGCAGCGCCTGGGAAAAGGCGATCACCGACGGCGGGTGGAATCCCGCCTACTGGGTCACCGAAGCGAAGAAGCTGCACGCGTCGTACCTCGTGCTCGCGTCGTTCCACAGCCGGCTCGGCTACTCGCGCGCCTGGCCGTCGAAGATCCCCGGCAGCTGTACCACGAAGCGGGACTTCCTCGGCGAGCTGATCGCCGCGGCGAAACCCCAGGGGCTCAAGGTCATCCTCTACATGACCAACGACGCGCAGTGGCACGACGAGGGCGGCCACGAGTGGCTCGACTCCGCGGGCTACTCGAAGTACAAGGGCAAGACCGTGAACCTCGACAGCCAGGACGGCTTCGGCCAGTTCAGCTACGACAACTTCTTCGAGGTCATGAAGAACTACCCGGACCTCGGCGGGTTCTGGATCGACAACGACAACGCGTACTGGGAGTCGCACGACCTGTACCAGCAGATCTACCAGCAGCGGCCGGACTACTTGCTGAGCAACAACAACGAAGACACGCCGATCATGGACACGATCAGCAACGAGCAGAAGACCGGCATGTCCCCGTCGTACGACTACCCGCAGGCGACGTACACGGCGATGCCGCGGCTGACGGAGGCGTGCTTCAAGCTGCCCGACACCGGCTCGTGGTGGTACGGCGGGTCGAACTCGGCGGTGAACAAGGCGCTGAACATCGGACGTCTGGTGACGAACTCGGGCTCGTCGATCAAGTCGCTCATGGCCGAGACGGCGATGGTGAACGGCAAGTTCCCGTCGAACCAGGAGGCGTTCAACAACTTCGCGAACACGTACCTGAGCGCGATCTGGGAATCGCTGGGCGGCACGCAGGGCGCGGGGTACATGTACGGCGGCATGCAGCCGGGCTTCTGGAACGACGGTGCGCACGGCGTCATCACCATCAAGGGCGACACGCAGTACGTGCACGTCCTGACCAAGCCGTCGGGCAGCACCCTGAAGATCCGCGACAACGGCTACCGCGTCCGCGGCGTCACGAACCTCCGCACCGGCGCGGCGATCGCGTTCACCCAGGGCGGCGGCAGCCTGACGCTGTCGGGACTGTCCGGATGGGACACGTACGACACGGTGTTCAAGGTCGAGACGGCCGGCCGCACCGGCACGTACGACCCGAAGACGGTGACGCTCAAGGCGAGCGCGTCCGCGAGCGGCCACAGTGGACAGTCGGCGAGCGACGGCGACTACCTGACGTACTTCGACAACAACAAGACCCTCCCGGTCAACCTCGACTACGACCTCGGCTCGGCGAAGAAGGTCCAGTACCTCGGCGTCAACCAGCGGGAGGACTCGGTCAGCTACGCCCGCTCGGACACGGAACAGTCGGCGCGCATCAAGGCGTACCAGGTGTTCGTGTCGAGCGACGGCAAGAACTGGGGCAGCGCGGTGAAGTCCGGAACCCTTCCGAGCCACCGGGGAGTCCAGTTCGTCGACCTGTCGGCGGTGACGTCGAGGTATGTCCGCTTGCAGGTGACGAGCACGTACGCGGCCTCGAGCGACAGCTCGCGTTACAAGCGGCTCCGCATCGACGAGACGTGGCTGGGCTCGGACTACGCGACGGCGGCGGGCTGAGCGAGGAGGTCCAGGGTCAGTGCCGCGGTCCAGCCGAACGAGCGGGCGCCGTGGCCCGCGCCGGTCAGCGGGTCCACGTACTCCGCGAAGTTCGTGCGTGCGGCCGTCGAGACGAGGTCGTCGCGCAGGCGCTCGGCCAGGGCGTGCTCGCCGTGGCGCACCAGTCCCTGGCGGACCAGCCAGCCGACGTTGGCCCACGACGGGCCGCGCCAGTAGCGGCCCGCGTCGAAGTCCGGCGCTGTCAGGTCGTGGCTCGGGACGCCGTGGACGCGCCCGAGGCGGAACCTCGGCCCGGTGGCCGTCGCCAGCAGGGCCGGGGCGACGGCCAGGTCCGGCAGCAGCAGCGGCAGCAGGCCCGCGCACGTGTGTGCGCGGGTCAGCGAGCCGGTCCGGACGTCGCGGGCGAAGAAGAAGCCGTTGTCCCACAGTGTTTCCTGCAACGCCTTCTCGACGCGCGCCGCGGATTCGCGGTGGGTGGCGGCGGCCGCGGGCAGGCCCAGCACGTCGGCGATTTCGGCCAGCGCCAGGTCGGCGTCGGCCAGGATCGCGTTGAAACCGGGATCTTCGACGACGAACTCGCCGAAGCCTTCGTAGCCGCGGTCCCGGTAGTCGGCCGCGAGCCGGACGTACCGGCCGTAGTCCTCGTCGCTCGGCCGGTCGGCGGCGTCACCGTGCTGCAGGTCGCGGCGGACGAACCCGTTCGTCGGCGTCACGCGGGAGAGCGGGCCGTCCCAGGCCGGGCTGTTGTCCATCCCGGACTCCCACGGGTGCACGATCGCGGCGAGCCCGCGCCCGCCGGCGTCCCGCGAAACCCGCAGGTACTCGTGCCAGGCCCGCAGCTTCGGGTACAGCGTCGCGAGGAACGTGCGGTCGGGTTCGGCCTCGTGCACGGCCAGCACCGCCCGTGCGTGCACCGGCGGCTGGACCAGCCCCGACGTCCGCCGCGCGCGCCAGAAGTCCGGGCCCGGGAAGTACGCCTCCGGCGGGGTGTCGGGGTTGAAGAGGATGTGCGGGACGCGGCCGTCGCGCCACTGCGCGGAGAACAGCGTCAGCAGCTCGCGCCGCGCTCGCGCGGGTGACAGGTGCCGCAGGCCGATCGCGATGAACGCCGAGTCCCAGCTCCACTGGTGCGGGTAGAGCGAGCGCGAGGGCACGGTCGACGAGCCGAGCCAGTTGCCGTCCAGGACAGCCGCGGCACGCCCCCATGTTACGTCCATGTGTCCAATCTATCTCCGACTTGTGTATTGTCAATGGACAAAAGTCCGAGGGAGGGCGATGACGACCAGCGCCGGCGAGCTGTTGCAGCTGGTCAGGACCGGGCAGGCGACCACGCGAAAAGCCCTGCTCACGCGCACCGGGCTGTCCCGGACGACGCTCACCGCCCGGCTCGATCGGCTCCTGGACGCGGGCCTGCTGGCCGAGGGCGGCCACGAGGACTCCACCGGCGGCCGCCCGGCCCGGCAGCTGCGGTTCGACGACCGGCACGCCGTCGTCCTCGCCGCGAGCGTCGACACCATGCACGCCGAAGCCGCCCTCACCGACCTGGCCGGACGGCGGCTGGCCCACCGCGCGGGCGACGTGCGCGTCGCCGACGGCCCGGAGCCGGTGCTCGGCCGGATCACGGCGTGGTTCGAGGAGATGCTGGCCGAGGTGGACCGGCCGGTGTGCGGCGTCGGGATTTCCGTACCGGGCCCGGTCGAGCGCGGCCGGGTCCTGCAGCCGCCGATCATGCCCGGCTGGGACGGCTACCCGATCGACGCGCACCTCGAGGCCCGCTTCGGTGCCCCGGTGCTGGTCGACAACGACGCGAACCTGATGGCGCTGGGCGAGCACCGCGCCCGGTACCCGGACTCGGCCGCGCTGGTGGTCGTCAAGGCGTCCACCGGGATCGGCGCCGGCCTGGTCATCGGCGGCGAGGTCTACCGCGGCATCGACGGCGGCGCGGGCGACATCGGGCACGTCCGGCTGCCCGGCCACCCGGACGCGCGCTGCCTGTGCGGCTCGCTCGGCTGCCTGGCCGCGGTCGCCGGCGGCGGCGCGCTGGCCGCCCGGCTGACGGAGCTGGGCCTGCCGACGACGTCGGGCTCGGGCGTCCGCGAGCGAATTCTGGCCGGTGAACCCGAGGCGGTGCGCCTGGCCGAGGCGGCCGGGCGGGAGGTGGGGGAAGTACTCGCGACGCTGGTCTGCGTGGTCAACCCGGGTGTGCTGGTGATCGCCGGCGACCTGGCCGAACCGCATTTCGTGGCGGGCGTCCGCGAAGTGCTCTATCGGCGCGCCCTGCCGCGTTCGACGCGGAACCTTCGCGTCGAAATCGGTGGCCGCGGCGAAGCGCTCGGCGGCGCGGTGGCGATGGTCGTCGAGGCCGAGTTCGCCGCGGCCGCGGTGGACCGGCGGCTCGAAGCGCGCGCCTGACGGCCGAAGTACCGTCAGCCACGGACTGTCCGGAGTGGACGGAGCAACCGACTTTCGTAGGTGGTGGGCGCCCGGCCCGCGTGGTCCGCACTACCGTTACGAATCGGACGTACCTCTCATCGGGGGCTATTCCTCGCGTAATTCGAGTGACAAATCGGATTTCCGTACCACGCTCCGGGATCCGTGAATTCGCGACCAGATAACGGTTCCGCAAGTACTTCCCCGCGAGCGGAACACCGATCTAGTCTCGTCCGGTGTTCCAGGCCCATTTACTGGGGGCCGCTTTAGAAGAGGGAGATTTCTGTGCGAAGAAGCTCCACCCTGCTCCTTTCGCTCGCGGTGGTGGGTGGCCTGACCGGCGCCCTGCCGGCCACGGCGTCCGCGCAGGGGCGTCAGGACATTCCGCAGTCGCACCCGTTGTGGGCGAACGCGCAGGCGAAGGTCGCCGACACGGCGGCCGCGTCCAAGCTGAGCTTCCGGGTCTACCTGAACCAGCGCGACAACGCCGGTGCCGAGGCGCTGGCGCAGGCCGTGTCCGACCCGGACAGCAAGACCTACCGGCAGTACCTCAGCACCGACCAGGTGCGTGACCGGTTCGCCGCGAGCGACGCGACGGTGAACGCCGTCAAGGCGTGGCTGACCGGCAGCGGGTTCAGCATCGGGGACATCCCGTCGAACCGCGCCTACGTCGAGGCCACCGGCACCGCCGGCCAGACGCAGAACGCGTTCGGGGTCAAGCTGGGCAAGTACAAGGTCAAGGGCCAGACCCTGCGCGCCGCCGACAAGAACCTGTCGGTGCCGGCGAACCTGGCGGCCGACGTGCTCGGCGTCGTCGGCGTCGACCAAGCGACCAACCTGTTCAAGCCGGACCACGACACGGGTTCCGCGACGCCGTCCGACGTCGCCCCCGGCCCCGGGTTCCGCAACGCGCGGCCGTGCAGCGCCTACTACGGCGAGAAGATCGACACCACCGATCCCGCCTACAACGGCAAGCACCTGCCCTACGCCCCCTGCGGCTACACCCCGGCCCAGCTGCGCTCGGCCTACGGTGTCGACAAGGTCGGCGCGGACGGCAAGGGCACCACGATCGCCATCGTGGACGCGTTCGCCTCGCCGACGATCTACTCCGACGCGAGCACCTACGCGAAGAAGAACGACCCGCAGCACCCGCTGAAGCAGAGCCAGTTCAAGCAGCACGTCTTCCCGGCGAACCCGGTTCTCGAGCCGCCGGACCAGTGCGACGCGGCCGGCTGGTACGGCGAGGAGACCCTCGACGTCGAGGCCGCCCACGGTCTCGCGCCGGGCGCCGACATCCTGTACGTCGGTGGCGAGTCCTGCGAGGACAACGCCCTCGACGAGGCGCTGAACTACGTGATCGCCGGCCACAAGGCCGACATCGTGTCGAACTCCTACGGCGACACCGGCGAGGACATCCCGGCCGACGAGGTCAAGGTGTTCAACCAGATCTCGCTGCAGGCGGTGCTCGAGGGCATCGGCGTCTACTTCTCCTCGGGTGACAACGGCGACGAGGTCGCGCGCCTCGGCACGCCGTCGCCGGACTTCTCCGCCTCGGCGCCGTGGATCACCGCGGTCGGCGGCACGTCCATCGCGATCGGCAAGGACGGCAAGCGGATCTTCGAGACCGGCTGGGAGACCAGCAAGTCGACGCTGACCAACGGCGTCTACGGCCCGGCGGCCTACACCAGCGGTTCCGGTGGCGGCACGAGCCGGCTGTTCGCGCAGCCCTTCTACCAGAAGGGTGTCGTGCCGGACGCGCTGGCGAAGAAGAACCAGACCGGCAACAACAAGGGCCGCGTGGTGCCGGACATCTCGGCGATCGGTGACCCGAACACCGGCTTCCTGGTCGGCCAGACGCAGACCTTCCCGGACGGCGCCTACTACGACCAGTACCGGATCGGCGGCACGAGCCTCGCGTCGCCGGTGTTCGCCGGCATCATGGCCGTGGCCGACAGCCGCGACCACTTCCACCACGGCTTCATCAACCCCGTGATCTACAAGCTGACCTCGCGCACGCCGGCGATCAGCGACGTGAAGCACGTGGACGCCGCGGTGGAGCGCGTCGACTTCGCCAACTCGGTCGACGCTTCGGGCGGCCTGCTCACCTCGGTGCGCACGCTCGACTACCAGGGTCTGACGATCCACACGACCCCGGGCTACGACGACGTGACGGGTCTCGGCACGCCCAACGGGCTGCTGTTCCTGCTGCTCGTCTAGCGAGTGATTCCGAAAGGGCCCCCTCGTCGCTGCGGCGAGGGGGTCCTTTCACGTCCTGAGCGGGATGAGCGCGCGGACCGTCGTCCCGCCGGTGCCGCCGCGCACCTCGAGCTCGCCACCCAGTGCCTCGACTCGGTCGCGCAGGCCCGCCAGGCCACTGCCGCCGTCGAGGGACGCGCCGCCGACGCCGTGGTCGGTCACCGACACGCGCAGCTCGCGGCCCGCCACCGCGATCCGCACCTCCGCGGAATCGGTCTGCGCGTGCTTGAGGGCGTTCGTCAGCGCCTCGGACGCCACGAAGTACGCCGTCGCCTCGACGGCCGCGTCCAGCCGGGGCACCGTGCCGACCGTCAGGGCGACCTCCATCGGGATCCGGTCGGCCAGCGAGCGCACGGCCGGGACCAGGCCCGCTTCGGTGAGGATCGCCGGGCGGATGCCGCGGGCCAGTTCGCGCAGCTCGGTGATCGCGGTCTGCAGCTCCTCGACCGTGCGGGTCAGCAGTGCACGGACCTCCGCCGGCAGCGACCCGCCGTGCCGCCGGCCGGCCATCCGCAGCAGCAACACGACGCTGACCAGCCGCTGCTGGGCGCCGTCGTGCAGGTCGCGCTCCAGGCGGCGGCGCTCCTCGTCGCCGGCCGCGACGAGCCGGGCCCGCGACGCCCGCACCTCGGTCAGCCGCTGCTCGAGCTCCGCGGTCAGCCGCTGGTTGTCCAGCACCAGCCCGGCCGCCGCGTTCAGCGCGTCGATCGACCGGCTGTCCTTCCACACCTCGTCGTCCTGCACGAGCGCCGCCAGCCCGGTGCCGTCGCGCTCCAGCAGCAGCCGGATCATCTCGGCGTTGCCGACGCGGGCGCGCAGCACGCCGGCCAGGAACGCCAGTGGCCACAGGCAGAACAGGATCCGGTACGCCTGCAGCATCGACTCCGACAGTGGGTGCGCGTCCCCGAGCGCCGTACCGATCCCCGACGCGAGCGCGCCGAGCAGCGCGATGGCGATCACCGGCGACAGCAACCGCCGCTGCGGCAGCCGGCCGGTCAGCCAACGATAGAGCAGCACGACGATCACCCCGGCGCTGATCGCGGTGGCGGCGAGTTCCAGCACGCGGTCGGCGACGCCGCTGCCGTCGTGGCCGGCGGAGATCGCCAGCAGGTCGCGCGGGTCGTCGTTGAACAAGAGCCCGAGCACGCCCAGCGCGAACACCACCGAGTAGGACGCGGAGACGAGCAGGCGTTCCCACCGCGACCGGAGCCTGCCCTGGGGGAAGGCGAGCACGAGGTGCGCAATCACCGGACCGGACGCGGCGCGCAGCGGCACGGCGATCGTGTACAGCACCGGGTCCGGGGCGAACTGCAGGTCCTCGAGGAACAGCGCGACGCCGGCGAGCGCGATGAGCACGCCGATCGGGTTCGCCGGGCGCCGCACGTGCGCGACCGCGCCGGCGAGCAGGAACAGGAAGCCGGTGACGGTGCTCAGGGCCGTGTCGAGCGCGGTGTGGCCGCCTTCGCCCGCCTTGAGGACCAACGCCGTGACGCCGAGCGCGAGACCGGCCGCCAGCAGGCCGGTCATCACGAGCGTCCGCGGATGCTGGACCACGCAACCCTCCCCGGTGAGCCTCGCCGGTCAATCCTGGCGGGTGTGTGCGGCGGTCCGGCAGCGGCTAACCGTGATTCGTCCGTTCGGGCCGTCGCGTTACACCACGCGGGCGCGCTTTAGGGTGATCCGGAACAGGAGGCGCCACATGAACGGACTGGGTGCGGAGGTCTTCGGCGGGCGCATGCCCACCGGCGGCCGTGACCTGGCGATCGAGACCCACGGCATCGCGCCGGTGCCGGAGGGCAACCGCTTCGGGCGGCCGTGGCGCCTGTTCAGCGTGTGGTTCGCGCCGAACCTGACCATGACGGCGGTGTTCACCGGCACGCTCGCGGCGTCGCTCGGCCTCGGGTTCTGGACGGGCCTGGCCGCGATGCTCGCCGGCACCGTGCTCGGGTCGCTGCCGGTGGCGTACCTGTCCACCTGGGGACCGCGCACCGGCACCGGCCAGCTGCCGCTCGCCCGGCTGCCCTTCGGCGGCGGCGTCGTGCTGCCGGGACTCATCCAGTGGCTCGGCTCGATCGCCTGGGACGCGCTGGTCGGCCTGTTCGGTGGCGAGGCGCTGGCCGAGCTGACCGGGCTGCCGTTCTGGGCCGCGGTGCTGATCGTGCTGGTGCTGCAGTGCGCGCTCGGCGTGTTCGGCTACGCCCTGATCCACCGCGTGCAGGCCGTGATGAGCGTGCTGCTGGTGCTCGCGTTCGCCGCGCTCGCCGTGAAGGTCCTTTCCGGACACGCGATCGCGACCGCCGACACGGCGTCGGGCGCCGACCTGGCCGGCGGTGTCGTGCTGTTCACGACGATCACGTTGTCGCTGGCGATCTCCTGGGCGCCCTACGCGTCGGACTTCAGCCGCTACCTGCCGGCCGGGACGTCGTCGCGGTCGGTGTTCTGGGCGACGCTGCTCGGCCTGACGGCGTCGTACGCGATCGGCGAAGGGCTCGGGCTCGCGCTGGGGTCGTCGCTGGGCGACCAGACGGCGACCGGGGTCGCGGCGCTGCTCGGCGGCGGGTTCCTGGGCGCGCTGGCGCTGGCGGTGATCGCGCTCGCGGCGGTGTCGTCGAACGCGATGAACGACTACAGCGGCTCGCTGGCGCTGCAGACCGTCGGCGTCCGGCTGCGGCGTCCGGTGTCGGCGGTCGTCGTCACGGTGCTCGCGTTCGCGCTGATCCTCTGGATGCACAGCGGCGAGCTGGCGGTCAAGTTCCAGAACGTGCTGCTGTTCGTCAGCTACTGGATCCCGCCGTTCCTCGGCGTCGTCATCCCGGACTGGCTCGCCCGGACCCGCGGCGGGCGGCGCGTGGACGTCCTGGAGTCGACGTCGGTGCGTCCCTGGGCCGCGCTCGTGGCGTTCGTGGTGGGCTTCGGGGCGGCGGTGCCGTTCATGAACACGTCCCTCTACACCGGACCGGTCGCGTCGGCGCTGCACGGCGCGGATCTCGCGTACTACGTCGGGCTCGTCGTTTCGCTGGCAGCGTACTTCCTGCTGCGCGGCCGGGCTTCGGTTGACATCAAGTAAGGTAGAGGTTTGACGATGGTGTGGTACCCCTCGAAGGAGGAACCATGCCAACCGCACTCGTCACCGGGGCGTCCGCGGGCCTGGGCCGTGCCCTGGCCGCCGCACTGGTGAGTCGCAAGTGGACAGTCGTCGGCGACGGCCGGGACGCGGCCGCGCTGTCGGCCGCCGCCGGGGAGATCGGCTTCACGGCCGTCCCCGGCGACGTCACCGACCCGGCCCACCGCGCTTCGCTGGCCGACGCCTGCCCGTCCCTCGATCTGCTCGTCAACAACGCCAGCTCCCTGGGTGCCAGCCCGTTGCCGCCTTTGGGGAGCTATCCCTTGGCGGAGCTGGAAAACGTCTACCGCGTGAACGTCTTCGCGCCGCTCGCGCTGACGCAGCTGCTGCTGCCGGCGTTGACGGCGTCCCGGGGCACGATCATCGACATCAGCTCGGACGCCGCCGTCGAAGCGTACGAGGGCTGGGGCGGCTACGGCTCGGCGAAGGCCGCGCTCGACCACGTCACGGCGGTCCTCGGCGCGGAGAACCCGGACCTGGCGGTGTACGCGGTCGACCCGGGCGACCTGCGCACGGCGATGCACCAGCGCGCGTTCCCGGGCGAGGACATCTCGGACCGGCCGCTGCCTGAGACGGCCGTCCCGGCGTTCCTGCGGCTGCTGGACTCGCGTCCGCCCAGCGGCCGCTACCGGGCCGCGGACCTGCTGGTGAGCGCATGAACATCCGTTTCGACCTGCCGGACGAGCTGTCGGCGTCGGCCCCTCCCGAGGCGCGTGGCTTGGCCCGGGACGAAGTCAGGCTGCTGGTCGCTTCGCCGTCGGGTGTCCACCACACGGTGTTCTCGTCGCTGGGTTCGCACCTGCGCCCCGGCGACCTGCTGGTGGTGAACACGTCGGGGACGTTGCCGGCGGCGGTCGACGCCGTCCGGGGCGGCCGTCCGGTCGTCGTCCACTTCTCGACGGAGCTCGACGACGGCGCCTGGGTCGTCGAGCTGCGAGCGCCCGGCGGGCCGCTGCTCGACGGCCGGGCGGGGGAGCGGCTGGAGCTGCCCGGGGGAGCGTCGCTGAGCCTGCTGGCCCCGGCCGCACCGGGCTCGACGCGGCTGTGGCGCGCGGCGGTCTCGGTCGAGGGGCCGGTCGAGGGGTTCCTGACGGCGGTGGGGCGCCCGATCCGCTACGGGTACGTGCCGCGCGCGTGGCCGTTGCCGGACTACCAGACGGTGTTCGCCCGCGAGCCGGGCAGCGCGGAGATGCCCTCGGCGGCGCGGCCGTTCTCGGACGCGCTGGTCACGCGCCTGGTCACGGACGGTGTGCTGTTCGCGCCGCTGGTGCTGCACACGGGGGTGTCCTCACCGGAGGCGGGCGAGCCGCCCCAGGCCGAGCGGTTCCGGGTGCCACCGACGACCGCGGCACTGGTGACGTGGGTGCGTTCCCGAGGCGGCCGGGTGATCGCGGTGGGCACGACGGTCGCGCGGGCGTTGGAGTCCGCGCTGCCCGAGGGGCCGGCGGAGGGCTGGACGAACCTGGTCCTGGGCCCGGACCGCCCGGCGCGGGTGGTGGACGGAATCGTGACGGGCCTGCACGCCCCGGACGCGTCCCACCTGCTGTTGCTGGAGGCGGTGGCGGGCCGCGACCTGGTCCAGCGCGCCTACGACGCGGCGGTGGAGCGCAGGTACCTGTGGCACGAGTTCGGCGACGTGTCCCTGCTGCTGCGCCACTGACTTCGGTGTGGCGTTCGGGTGCGGGACGCCGGACGCCACACCGGGTTCAGCGGGAGCGACGCTTGGCCAAGCCGGCCGCAGGGGTGCCGGCAGGATTCCTGCTCCGGTGACCGAGCCTCCGGGCCGA
>NZ_JBVKDV010000005.1:100037-546228 GCF_055633615.1 Amycolatopsis sp. NPDC114505
AGCCGCGTGACCGAGCCTCCGGGTCGAGCCGCGTGACCGAGCCTCCGGGTCGAGCCGCGTGACCGAGCCTCCGGGTCGAGCCGCGTGACCGAGCCTCCGGGTCGAGCCGCGTGACCGAGCCCCCAGCCCGAGCCTCCAGGCCGAGCCTCCAGGCCCGAGCCCCAGAACGCCCCCAAGCAGGGCCCGCCACCCTGGGGGCCACCCCTGTTCCAGCGTATCGCCGCACCCCGGCGAAAAGCCGAAAAACCGCAGCCCAGGCCCTGGTCTGTCCACATCAGGCCCGGGCTGTGGACAACTAGTGCCGAGCCTCCGCGTGGTCCCGCCGAGACCGGAGAAGCCCGGCCACCGACACCACCGCGATCCCGAGCCCGACGCCCGTGACGATCGAAGCCACCATGGTCGCCTCGCCCGTGACCAGGCCGAACGCCCCACCCAGGTACACCGGGATGCTCACCGCCACCGGCAGCCAGTTCCGCAGTGCGAACGCCCGGTCGGAGGCCAGCCACAGCACCAGCGTCACCGCCGCTCCGGTGATGACCGGGATCGCCCAGACCACCAGGCTCGTCACCGCGTCCATCCCGAGCGACTTGAACCACTCGAACGTCGCCTGGCCCATTCCGATGAACAGCACGACCAGCGCCACGCGGACGCCGGTGGCTCCCTGGCCCCGTCGGCTCGTCATGTTCCCTCCCGAGTTCGTCGTCACTCGTACCACGTTCGGGTGACGTCGGAGGTTGCCTCGGTGCGCCGGACGGTTCGCCACCGCGCGGCCGCGACCAGCAGGAAGATCACCAGTGGGACCGCCATGAAGACGAGCACGAACGTGTGACCCCGGGACGCCGACCCGGTGACCAGGCCGAACAGCCCGAGAACGGTGACCGGGGCGGCCGAGCCGAGCAGCGGGAGCTCCCGGAGGGCCGGCCGCTTCCCCGTCAACCGCCAGTACAGGAACCCGCCGGCCGGGGCGGTCAGGATGAGGGCCACCACCAGCACCACGGCCGTCCATTCGCCCACGCCGAGCGCGGTCAGCCAGTCGGCGCCGATCGGACCGAGCGTGAGGCTCGCCCACGTCGCGAGCGTCACCAAGGTGACCAGCCGGATCTCCGCGACCGTCTTCATGCGTCCCCCTCGAGAAGTCGTCGAGAGCACCACGCGCGAGCGGCCCGGACGGTTGCCATAAGCGCACCTGGTCGCCGATGTCAAGAAATCTCACCGGATTTCCCGAGATGCGGATGGCTATGCGCCCTAGTGGGTGACCGTGCGAACCTCGCCCCGATACCGACCCCGAAAGGCGATGCCGACGTGCGCACCCACCACAGAACCCGCTTCCTGGCCTCGGCGCTGGCCGCCCTGACCGCTGTGGGCGTGCTCGCGGGCTGTTCCCGCGCCGCGGAAAACACCGCCACCCCGGCCGCGAACGAGGGCAGCGCCGGCGAGGTGCGGCTCGGGTTCTTCCCGAACGTCACGCACGCGCCCGCGCTGATCGGCGTCAAAAAGGACTTCTTCAAGAAGGAGCTGGGCTCGACCAAGCTCACCACCCAGACGTTCAACGCGGGCCCCGAAGAGGTCAACGCGCTGCTGGGCAACTCCCTCGACATCGCCTTCATCGGCTCCGGCCCGGCGATCAACGCCTTCACCAAGTCCAAGGGCACCATCCAGCTGATCTCGGGCGCCGTCTCGGGCGGTGCGCAGCTGGTCGTCAAGCCGGACATCACCAGCGTCGACCAGCTCAAGGGCAAGACGATCGCCACGCCGCAGCTGGCCAACACCCAGGACGTCGCGCTCAAGAAGTTCCTGGCCGGCAAGCAGCTGACCGGCCAGGTCAAGATCACCAACCTGGACAACTCCAAGACGCTCGACGCCTTCAAGAAGGGCGAGCTCGACGGCGGCTGGCTGCCCGAGCCGTGGTCCTCGCGGCTGGTGCTCGACGCCGGCGCGAAGGTCCTGGTCGACGAGAAGACCCTGTGGCCGGGCGGCCGCTTCCCGACCACCGTCGTCATCGTGCGCAGCGAGTTCCTGCAGCAGCACCCGGACACCGTCAAGGCCGTCCTGAAGGGCCAGCTGGCCGCGATCGACTGGGCGAAGGCCAACCCGGCGGACGCGAAGACCGTCGTGAACGGCGCCCTCAAGGAGCTGGCCGGCAGCAGCCTGAGCCAGGGCGTCATCGACCGCGCGTTCTCCGGCATCGAGCTGACCACCGACCCGATCCCGGCCGAGTTCCCGCAGCTCGCGCAGGACTCGGTCACGGCGGGTGTGGTCAAGTCGGCGGTAGCGTTGAAGGGCTTCGCCGACTTCGGTCCGCTGAACGAGGTCCTCAAGGAGACGAACCAGCCCGCCGTGAACGCTCCCGAACTCGCCAAGTGATCTCGAGAGGCAGCCAGCGATGACCACGACCCTCCCGACCGGCCGGAGCAGCTTCACCGGCGCGACCGCGGTCCGGCTCGACGGCGTCCGCAAGACGTTCGGCCCGGCCGGGCGGGCGGTCGTCGCGCTCGACGGCGTCGACCTCACGGTCGCGCCCGGCGAGTTCGTCTGCCTGCTCGGCGCGTCCGGCTGCGGCAAGAGCACGCTGCTGAACCTGGTCGCGGGGCTCGACGCGCCGTCGGCGGGGGAGATCACGCTGAACACGTCGCGGCCCGCGGTCATGTTCCAGGAGGCCGCGCTGATGCCGTGGCTGACCGCGGCCCGCAACGTCGAGCTGCCGCTGCGCCTGGCCGGTTTCGGCCGTGCCGAGCGCCGCGAAAAGGCCGCCGAGCTGCTGGACCTGGTCCGGCTGACCGACGCGGGCGGCAAGCGGCCGCACGAGCTGTCCGGCGGGATGCGCCAGCGGGTCGCGCTGGCCCGCGCGCTGGCCGCGACCCTGCGCGTCGGCGGCGACCCGGAGCAGGCGCTGCTGCTGATGGACGAGCCGTTCGCCGCGCTCGACGCCATCACCCGCGACGTCCTGCAGGGCGAGCTGCTGCGCGTCTACCGCAGCACCGGCACGTCGGTGCTGTTCGTGACCCACGACGTGCGCGAGGCCGTCCGGCTCGGGCAGCGCGTCGTGCTGCTGTCGTCGCGGCCGGGCAAGGTCGTGCGCGAGTGGACGGACGTGCCGCTGGCCGACGCCGAGGAGCTCACCGAAGAGATCACCGCGCACCTGCGAGAGGTGATCAGCACCCATGCCGCAGCTTGACCAAGCCGGGGAGCCCGACCTCGACGCGGTCGGCGCCGGACTGGACTCGCTCGACGCCCCGGTCGGCGAGCGCCGCCCGAGCTTCTGGAAGCGGTTCGCCTGGGGTTTCCTGCCGCCGGCGGCCGCGCTCGTCCTCCTGATCGTCGTCTGGCAGGTCCTCTGGGCCGCGGCGTTCTGGTCGGAGGCGCAGCTGCCCGCGCCGCTCGCGGTGTGGGACGAGTTCTGGAGCCGCGTCGTCACCGGCGAGGTGTTCGGGTTCGTCTGGACGTCGGTCCACCGCGCCGCGCTCGGCTTTATCGCCGGCGTGCTCATCGGCACGCCGCTGGGCCTGGTCGTGGCGAAGGTCCGCGTGGTGCGCGCGGCGATCGGTCCGCTGCTGAGCGGGCTGCAGAGCCTGCCGTCGGTGGCCTGGGTGCCGGCCGCGATCCTCTGGTTCGGCATCAACGACGGCGCGATCTACTTCGTCGTGCTCCTGGGCTCGGTGCCGTCGATCGCGAACGGCCTGGTGTCCGGCATCGACCAGATCCCGCCGATCCTGCCGCGCGTCGGCCAGGTGATGGGCGCGAACCGGCTCTCCTCGGCCCGCCACATCCTGCTGCCGGCCGCGCTGCCGGGGTTCCTCGCCGGGCTCAAGCAGGGCTGGGCGTTCTCGTGGCGCTCGCTGATGGCGGCGGAGCTGATCGCGTTGTCGCCGCAGCTGGGTGTCGGGCTCGGCGCGTACCTCAACCAGGGCTCGTCGCTCAACAGCATCGAGACGGTGATCGCGGCGATCTTCCTGATCCTGCTGGTCGGCGTCGGGATCGAGCTGCTGGTGTTCCGCCCGCTGGAGCGCGCGGTGCTGCGGGCCCGCGGGCTGACCGCGTCGCTCTAGCCCTCGCCGATGTCGAAGCCGGGCTCCCGGCCTCGACGTACCCTTCGCAAGCGTCACTCGAGCGAAGGAGTTCCTGTGGTTGACGTGCTGTTGGAGGGGATCGCGTTCGGCGAGTCGCCGCGCTGGCACGACGGCCGGCTGTGGTTCGCCGACTGGGTGGCGCACGAAATCGTCGCGGTCACCCCGGCCGGACGCCGCGAGGTCGTGTTCCGCGCGGACTTCCCGACGATGCCGATGTGCTTCGACTTCCTCGACGGGCAGCCGCTGATCGTGTCCTCGTCGGACGGCCTCCTGCTGCGGCTCTCACCCGACGGCCTGACCACCCACGCCGACCTCGGCGGGAGCGGCTTCAACGAGATCGTCGTCGCGGGCGACGGCGGCTGCTACGTCAACGGCGGCGGGTTCGACCTGATGGCGGGCGAGGAGTACCGCCCGGGGTCGATCCGGCACGTCAGCCGGGCGGGCGTGGTCCGCGAAGTGGCGGACGGCATCGCCTTCGGCAACGGCATGGCCCTGACCCCGGACGGCGGGACGCTGATCGTCGCGGAGTCGTACGCGAACCGGCTGACGGCCTTTTCGGTGCTCCCGGACGGCGGGCTGACCGGCCGCCGGGTGTGGGCGGATCTCGGCAAAGGAGTCCCGGACGGCATCGCCCTCGACGCCTCGGGCGCGGTGTGGGTGTCCGACGTGCCGGGGCGCTCGTGCACCCGGGTCCGCGAGGGCGGGGAAGTCCTAGAGCTGCTGACGCTGGAACAGGGCTGTTTCGCGTGCGCGCTCAGCGAGGACACGCTCTACCTGGTGACGCAGGAGTGGCGCGGGCTGCAAGCAGTCGGGGAGGCGGAGCGGACCGGCCGGATCCTGACCCACCCGGTCCTCGCCGGCGCTCACTCCACCGCGACCTCGAGCGAAAGCTGCTGAAGCAGCTGCAGGACGTCGGGTCCGGGCTGGTCTTCTTCATAGGCTTCGACGACCTTGACGAACCCCAGCAGCAAACCACGCAGAACGGCCTCCTGACGGCGGGCCAGCTCGTCGACGGCCTGCTTGACGACGTCCTGGACCTCTTCGGCGTATTCCGGCGGCACGGCGGAGTCCGCGGTCAGCGTGAAGTCGAGGGCACCTTCGAGCAGTTCGGGATAGCCGCTCGAGCCGGGCTCGTCGCCTTCGCCCTGCAAGTTCAGGCGAAGCCGGTAGACCGACGCCAGCAGGCCGATTCCGGTCTGCACCAGGTCCGTGTCGTCCATGCCGAGAGCATGACACGCGATCCGCGGCCGCGCCGCTCGCCGGGACGACAGAAACCCCGGACGGAACCGCCCGGGGTTTCTGTGCGTGAGGCTCAGCGGCCGCGGCGGCCGCCCGCGCGAGTGCCGGACGAGAAGGCAGCCGCGCCGCCGGAGCCGCGGTTGCCCGCGGCCGAAGCGCCGGAACGGGCCGCGCCACCCGAGGCGGCCGGGGCACCGGAGCGTCGCGAACCACCCGAGGCGGCGGCACCGGAGCGTCGCGAACCGCCCGAAGCGGCACCCGACCTGCGGCTACCGGACTTCTCGGCGGCGGCCGAGCGGGCCTCCTGGCCGGCGGCGCGAGACCGCTGTCCGCCCCGGTTCTCCTTGGGCGTGGCGGGAGCGCCACGGCGACCGCGGCCACCGCCCGGCGCCGCGCCCGAAGCCGTGACCTTCTTCGGCCGGTTGTCCACCGGCGGGCGCTTCGGCGACGCCGTGAAGGAACGCTCACCCGGGGCCAGCTCCGCCAGCAGCGGGTGACCCGGGCCGAGCTGGGTCGTCGTCGGCTTGATGCCGGCCTTGCGCGTCAGGTCGCGCACGTCGCGGACCTGCGCGTCGGTCATCAGCGTCACGACCGTGCCCGACGCGCCCGCGCGCGCCGTGCGGCCCGAGCGGTGCAGGTACGCCTTGTGCTCGACCGGCGGGTCGGCGTGGATGACCAGGCGGACGTCGTCGACGTGGATGCCGCGGGCCGCGATGTCGGTCGCGACCAGCGTCTTCGCGGCGCCGGACGAGAACGCTTCGAGGTTGCGCGTGCGCGCGTTCTGGCCGAGGTTGCCGTGCAGCTCGACGGCCGGGACACCGGACGCCACGAGCTTGCGGGTCAGCGCCTTCGCGCGGCTCTTCGTCCGCGTGAAGACGAGCGTGCGGCCCGGCGCGGCGGTGAGGTCGACCAGCACCGGCAGCCGGTGGGTCTCCTCGAGGTGCAGGACGTGGTGCTCCATCGTCGACACCGGCGACTGCGCCGAGTCGACGCTGTGCGTGATCGGGTCGTTCATGAAGCGCTTGACCAGCACGTCGACGCCGTTGTCCAGGGTCGCGGAGAACAGCATCCGCTGCCCGCGCGAGGGCGTCTGGTCCATGATCCGCCGCACCTCGGGCAGGAAGCCCAGGTCGGCCATGTGGTCGGCCTCGTCGAGGACGGTGATCTCGATGGCGTCGAGCTTCACGTGCCCGGAGCGCATGTGGTCGGCGAGCCGGCCGGGGCAGGCGACGACGATGTCGATGCCGTCACGCAGCCGGGTGATCTGCGGGTTGGCCGAGACGCCGCCGAAGATGGTGGTCGTCTTCAGGCCCAGCGGCTTGGCCAGCGGCAGGATGGACGCCTCGATCTGCGTCGCGAGCTCACGGGTCGGCGCCAGGATGAGCGCGCGCGGACGGCCGGGCTTGCGCCGCGTCGGGCCCGCCGCGAGGCGGGCCAGCAGGGGCAGCACGAAGCCGTAGGTCTTGCCGGAGCCGGTCCGGCCGCGGCCGAGCACGTCGCGCCCGGCGAGGGTGTGCGGCAGGGTCGCCGCCTGGATGGGGAAGGGCGCGGTGACGCCCTGAGCGGCCAGCGAGTCCACGAGGGTGACGGGCAGGCCGAGTTCAGCGAAAGTCGTCATAAGTGCATGTGGGCGCAGGGGCGCCCTGGTCTCCGTTACCTGAGAAGGGTTGTCCTGCCCGGCGCAGACCGGTCAACGGCCGCGGCGCGTGGTAGTCGACAACAGCAGCGGGCCGAGGCAGAACTGAGCGGCCCGCATGATCAGTGTACCAATGAGGGTGACGTGGCCCCAGTGAGATTGCCCGCACCTAGGGGTCTTGCTAAGTTACCGGTCGGTAATCGAGGAGGAGCGTCCATGCTGCTGAACCCGCACGAGTACGACCCGAGCCACTTCGACGCGGAAACGCGCCGGTTGCTCCGGGCCACCATCGACTGGTTCGAGCAGCGCGGCAAGGCGAAGCTGGCCGAGGACTACCACGCCCGCACCTTCTACTCGGACTTCCTCGAGTTCGCGGGCAAGGAAGGCCTGTTCTCGACCTTCCTGACGCCGTCCGCGAACGCCGGTGGCAACCCGGACAAGCGCTGGGACACCGCCCGCGTCGCCGCGCTGTCGGAAATCCTCGGCTTCTACGGCCTGAACTACTGGTACCCGTGGCAGGTCACGATCCTCGGCCTCGGTCCGGTGTGGCAGAGCGGCAACTCCGCGGCGCGTGAGCGCGCGGCGGCGGCGCTGGACGCCGGCGGCGTCGGCGCCTTCGGACTGTCCGAAAAGGACCACGGCGCCGACATCTACTCGTCCGACCTGGTGCTGACCAAGGACGGCGACGGCTACCGCGCCACCGGCTCGAAGTACTACATCGGCAACGGCAACTGCGCGCGCACGGTGTCGGTCTTCGGCCGCATCGACGGCGTCGAGGGCGCGGACCAGTACGTCTTCTTCTACGCCGACTCCGAGCACCCGAACTATCACGTGGTCAAGAACGTGGTGCCGTCGCAGATGTACGTCGCCGAGTTCCGGCTCGAGGACTACCCGGTGACCGCCGACGACATCCTGCACGTCGGCGCCGAAGCCTTCAGCGCCGCGCTGAACACCGTCAACATCGGCAAGTTCAACCTCTGCTTCGGCGGCATCGGCATGGCGACGCACTCGCTGTACGAAGCCATCACGCACGCGCACAACCGCGTCCTTTACGGCAAGCCCGTCACGAACTTCCCGCACGTCCGCCGCGAGTTCGTCGAGGCGTACGCGCGGCTGACCGCGATGAAGCTGTTCTCCGACCGCGCCGTCGACTACTTCCGCAGCGCTCACGCCGAAGACCGCCGCTACCTGCTCTTCAACCCGATCACCAAGATGAAGGTGACCACCGAGGCGCAGAAGGTGATCGGCCTGGTCGCCGACGTCGTGGCGGCCAAGGGCTTCGAGGCGGACACCTACCTCGCGATGTCGAAGAACGACATCGACGGCCTGCCCAAGCTCGAAGGCACGGTGGCGGTGAACCTCGCGCTGATCGCGAAGTTCATGCCCGCGTACCTCTTCGCGCCGCAGGAGTACGCGCCGGTCGGCACCCGCACCGACGCCGCGGACGACGAGTTCCTCTTCCGCCAGGGCCCGGCGCGCGGCCTGTCGAAGGTCCGTTTCCACGACTGGAAGACCGCCTACGCCGGCGCCGCGCACATCCCGAACGTCGCGCTGTTCACCGAGCAGGCCGGGTACCTGGTCAAGCTGCTGACGGAGGCCACGCCGGACGAGGCCCAGCAGGCCGACCTCGACTTCGGGCTCGCGCTGACCGAGCTGTTCACGCTGATCGTGTACGGCCAGCTGGTCCTGGAGCAGGCCGAGATCACCGGCCTCGACACCGAGGTCGTCGACCAGATCTTCGCCGTGCTGGTGCAGGACTTCAGCGCCGCGGCCGTGGACCTGAACGGCAAGGCGAGTTCCACCGAGGCCCAGCAGGCGATCGCGCTGGCCGCGCTGCGCAAGCCGGTGGTGGACGCCGAGCGCTTCGAGAACGTCTGGACGAGGGTCCGCGAGCTTTCCGGGGTCTACGCTATGCACCCGTGATGGCCAGGAAGTACCAGCTCGGCGTGACGCGCAAGGCCGCGAACGTCGTCGTGACGGCGTTGCTGGAGCGCGGGATCCCGGTCAACGGGCGCACCGGCTACCTGCTGACCACGCGAGGACGCAAGAGCGGAGTGGACCGGACCACTCCGGTCAACGTCCTCGAGGTCGGCGGTGACCGCTGGCTCGTCTCGCCGTACGGGCAGGTCGGCTGGGTGCATAACCTGCGCGCCGACGCCACCGCCCGGCTGCGGCGCGGCCGCACGCGCGAGACGTGGTCCGTAGAAGAGGCCGACGCCGCGGCGGCCGGGCCGGTGCTGCGCGCGTACGTCCGCAAGATCCCCGTGACGGCGCCGTTCTTCGACGCGAAGCTCACCGACCCCGCCGAGGCCTTCGCCGCGGAAGCCGATCGACACCCGGTCTTCCGGTTGGCAAGATCGCGAGGGTGAACCGAGAGCGGGCGGCCGAGCTGATCTGGGACGCGTGGCAGACCGGGAAGCGCCTCGACGGCCTTCCCGACGACGCCCGCCCGCGCGACCTCGCCGAGGGCATGGCCGCGCAGGCGGCGCTCGCCGAGCTGGCCGGGCCGGTGTCCGGCTGGAAGATCGCCGCGACCACCGCGTACGCCCGGCAGTACCTCGACGTCCCCGGCCCGCTGCCGGGCGTGATGTTCGAGCGCTACCGCCACGCCGAGGGCGAGCCGGTGCCGGCCGACACGATGACCATGGGCGTCGCCGAGCCCGAGTTCGCGTTCCGGCTCAAGGCCGATCCGGGGCTGTCGCCGTCGCTGACCGCGGTTCTCGACGCCGTCGACACGATGTTCCTCGCGCTCGAGATGCCGGACAGCCGCTACACCGACCACCAGCACGCGGGCGGGCCGCAGCTGCTCGCCGACGTCGCGTGCGCGGGCCGGTTCGTCGAGGGGCGGGCGGTGCCGGGCTGGCGCGACCTCGACCTGCCGCGCAGCCCGGTGGTCCTCCACGCGGACGGCGAGGAGTTCTCCCGCGGCAGCGGAAGCCTGGTGCTGGGCGACCCGCGGCTGGCTCTGCACTGGCTGGCGATGGAGCTGCCCCGCCACGGCCTCGCGTTGCGCCCCGGCGACATCGTGACGACGGGGACGGCGACCCCGCCGTGCCCGATCCACGCGGGCGGCCACGTGGGGGCGGACTTCGGCCCGCTGGGCGGCGTCGAGGTGCGGTTCGCCGGGGTAGAGTAGTTCGTCGCGTTGGCGAGCGCGGCAGGCCACGGCACCCCGACCGGCTGACCCCCGCCGAGTGGCGGGTGGTCGACGCGGTCCGCCACGGCCTGACCAACGGCGAGATCGCCCGGCGGCGCGGCACCAGCCGGGACGCGGTCAAGTTCCACGTCGGCAACGCGGTCCGCAAGCTCGGCCTGTCCGGGCGGGCGGAGCTCCGAGCGTGGCGCGGCGCCCCGGCGGGCAGTGCGCTCACGGGCCGGGTTTCGGAGGAGGCACCGATGCTGGGACCGATCGGGCAGGTTTCGCGGACGGTGGCGGACCTCGACCGCGCGAAGGCGTTCTACGGCGAGGTACTGGGCCTCACGCATCTCTACACGTTCGGGGACTTGGCGTTCTTCGACTGCGACGGCACCCGCCTGTTCCTGACGGCGGGCGAGCCACGCGGAGCGGAGTCGGTGCTGTACTTCAGCGTCCCGGACATCAACGCGGCTTACGACACGCTGCGCTCGCGAGGTGTCGAGTTCGTGGGGGCACCGCACCTGATCTTCCGCCACGAGTCCGGGGTGGAGGAGTGGATGGCGTTCTTCACCGACCCGGACGGCTACACGACCGCGATCATGAGTCAGGTTCGTTAGAGTGATCGGGTGCTGACGTTCCGTGCCGGGTTCTTGGTGGTGGCCGGAGTGGTGACGGCGCTCGACGCGGGATTCTGGTGGTTCGCGCAGGCCCAGCACCAGACGAACGCCCGGACCGGCTTCCTGGTGGCGTTCGTGCTGCTGCTGGCGCTGCTCGCGGTGTCGGCGGGTCTGGTCCGGTGGGAGGTGGCGGCCCCGCTGGGAGCGGCTTCGACGTCGGGCTTGTTCTTCGTGGGCGCGGCGGCGATCTTCAGCGTGGGATTCGGGTTCCTGCTGGCGGCGGTGGTGGAGGCGGCGCTGGTCCGCAGGCTGGTCGTCGACGCGTCCCCGGAGGGCTGGCACGGCGGAAACTGGCTGATCAGCTCGGCGGCCGCGGTGGTCCCGGTGGTGCTGTTCGTGGTGGGCCTGGTCGCGATGCGCTAATCGCAGAGGACCCTTTGCAGAGGACTCTCTGCGGTGTAGCTTGGCTGTCATGACCGAGTCGTCACGACCGATCGACGCGCGGATGCTCCGGGCGCTGGCCCACCCGCTGCGGATGCGCATGCTCGACTTGCTGCAGGCGGACGGCCCCGCCACCGCGACCGGGCTCGGGAGGCGGGTCGGCGAAAGTTCCGGGACCACCAGCTGGCACCTCCGCCTGCTGGCCGAGGCCGGTCTGGTGGTGGAGGACACCGAGCGCGGGAACAAGCGCGAACGCTGGTGGCGCTCCGCCCAGGAGACAACCCGGATGCGGGCGGCCGACTTCATCGACGACCCGGACCTCGCCGGTCCGTTGGACATGTTCCTGCGGTCCGTGATCGAGCAGCGCTACCAGGCGGAGTCACGGTTCCTGAGCGAACTGCCGCGGTGGACGGAGCAGTGGTACGACAAGGCGGTTTTCGGCGACGCGAGGTTGTCCCTGACACCCGAGGAGACGGCCGCGATGAGCGCCGAGATCGACGAGGTGATCACCCGCTACCGCCGGGACGCGCGACCGGGCGACCACAACGTGATCGCGCACTGGTCGGCGTTCCCCTGGCAGGCACAACCGGAGGAATCCGACCCATCGAAGTCCGACTGAGGGGGACGAACGTGGTGCACTTCCTGATGGCGGAAGACCTGGTCCGCGAGCGAGAGACCGAGCTGAGACGGGTCGCGGCCAGGGTGACCGGCCAAGCCGAAACCCGGCGGCAACGCCTCGGCTGGCTCCTCGTCGAAGCGGGCCTGAGGCTGGTGGCGAGCCGGCGCCACTCTCGGGCTGGGTTCCGGTTAGGTCGCCGATCGAGGCTCACTTCACCCTTGGCGGAGCGGTACGGGCAGTTCGGGTGAGGCCGCGAACGATCGTCCTGCCACGGAACCAGGGGATCGCGGCAATCGACGCCGTCCCGCCGCAAGGGGTGATCGCCGTCGCCCGGATCGATGGTGCCGCCGCCGGGAGCGAGGACGAGCTGTTCGGCCAGTTCTCGGACGCGCTGCGCTTCCCGGCCTACTTCGGCTGGAACTGGGCCGGCGGATCCTCCTCGGAATCCTCGGGCGGGCCGCGCGGGAGTGGGCGAACCCGCTGGGCCGGCCGCGCAACGCCGGGATCCCGTTCCAGACGGTCCTCCTCGCCGCGGAAGCCGACGTCGAAACGCTGCGGGCCGAGCTGCGCGGCTAGAACGGGAAAAGGCCCTCCCGGACCGCGCTTCCGGGAGGGCCTTCTTCACCGCACGGTCACGGCAGGCCCGCGAGCCCGGCCGACACCGTGTTGGCGAACGCGTACCCGTTCGACGCGTCCCAGTTGATCGACCACGTCATCGCGCCGCGGATCGTCGGGTACGTCGTCGACGGCTTGAAGCTGCCGCATGAGGTTCCGCGGGCCAGGCAGTTCAGCGCCGACACCGTGTTCGCCGGGGCCTGGTACCCACCGCCCGCCGCCTGTGACGAGGCCGGGAGGCCGAGGCCCACCTGGTCCGCGCGCAGGCCGCCCTGGAGCTGGATGCAGGCCAGCGCCGTCAGGAAGTCGACCGTGCCCTGGGCGTACACGCTGCCGTTGCAGCCGAGCATCGTGCCGGAGTTGTAGTACTGCATGTTGACGACCGTCAGGATGTCCTTGATGCCCAGCGCCAGCTGGAAGTAGCCACCCTGCGTGGACTGCATGTCGATCGTCTGCGGCGCCATCGTGATGACCTTGCCGCCGCCGTTGTAGATGCTGCGCAGCGCCTGGCCCATGTACGTCGCGTTGATGCCGTTCTCGAGGTCGATGTCGACGCCGTCGAAGCCGTAGTTCGAGATCAGCGACTTGATGCTGTTCGCGAAGTTGTTCGCCGACGAAGAGTCGCTCACGCTGATCGTGCCGTTCTGGCCGCCGACCGAGATGATGACCCGCTGGCCGCGCGCCTGGACAGTCTTGATGTCGGCCTTGAACTGCGCGTCCGTGTAGCCGCCGAGCTGCGACGACAGGCCCGAGTCGAGCGTGAAGCTCACCGCGCCCGGCGTGCCCGTGGCGTCCGCGAACGACACCGCGATGATGTTGTACTTCGTCGGGACGTCGGCCAGCTTCAGCGCCTTGGCGCCGTTGTAGAAGTTCTGCCAGTAGCCGGTCAGGACGTGCTTCGGCAGGTCACCCTGGGTGGGCGGCGGCGTGGTCGTCGTCGGCGGGGTCGTGGTGGTGGGCGGGGTCGTCGGCGTGGTGGGGGTGGTCGGCGTCGTCGGCGGCGGGGTGCCCGGGCCGTCGAGGCTGACGTCGTCGGCGTAGTACGTCGGCTGGCCGTACCAGCCGTGCAGGTACACCGTCAGCGACGTGCTCGAGCCGGTCGTGAAGCTCAGCGACAGCTGCTGGTAGCCGCTGGTGCCCGGCGTCCACGTGCTGGACGTCGCCGAGCCGGAAACGCCCAGGTAGACGTAGCTGCCCTGGACCCACGCCGACAGCTTGTACGCCGTGTTCGCCGAGACGGTGAGCGTCTGCGAGCACTGCGCGTTGTCCGACGACGTCGGCGTCACGTTCAGGGCGCGGCTCCCGCTGTGGACCGGGCTGCTCACCGCGGTCGGCGGGGAGGTGCACGTCCAGCCCGAGGTGCCGGCTTCGAAGCCGGGGTTGGCCAGGATGTTCGCCGCCGAGGCGTTGCCGGCGAGGACGAATGTCACGCCGAGACTCAGCGCGACCACGGAAAGTAATGAAAGCAGGGCTAGACGAACCTTGGGGACCACGAGCGACCTCCACGAAGGCGGTGAGGCAGGTCACCACAAAATGGACTAGACCAATATGATTGTCAAGGAGCCCCATCCGAAAGTCGGGGCAGCGGAAACGGCAGAATGCGAGAATCGGAACCCCGAAGGCGAAGCAGGAGCGTGTAGCAGTGAGCGTGTCGGTCGAGCAGAAGATCGCCGAAGAACTGGGCGTGCGCGAAGGACAGGTCAAGTCCGCCGTCGACCTGCTCGACGGCGGCTCGACCGTGCCTTTCATCGCGCGGTACCGCAAGGAAGTCACCGGGATGCTCGACGACGCGCAGCTGCGCACGCTCGAGGAGCGGCTGCGCTACCTGCGGGAACTCGACGAGCGCCGCCTCGCGGTGCTCGAATCCATCCGGAGCCAGGGCAAGCTGGACGAGGCCCTCGAAGCCTCGATCCTCGCCGCGGACACCAAGTCGCGCCTGGAGGACATCTACCTCCCGTACAAGCCGAAGCGCCGCACGAAGGCCATGATCGCGCGTGAAGCGGGGCTCGAGCCGCTGGCCGACGGCCTGCTCAACGACCCGACCACGGACCCGCAGGCCGCGGCCGCGGTGTTCGTCGACGCGGACAAGGGCGTCGCGGACGCGCAGGCGGCCCTCGACGGCGCCCGCTCGATCCTCGTCGAGCGCTTCGCCGAGGACGCCGATCTCATCGGTGACCTGCGCGAGAAGATGTGGGGCCAGGGTCACCTGGTCGCCAAGGTCCGCTCGGGCAAGGAGGAGGAAGGCGCGAAGTTCTCCGACTACTTCGACTTCTCCGAGCCCTACACCAAGCTCCCCTCGCACCGGATCCTCGCGATGCTGCGCGGCGAGAAGGAGGAGGTCCTCGACCTCACGATGTCGCCGGACGAGCCCACCGACGAGCCGCAGGTCGGGCCGACCGACTACGAGGCGCGCATCGCCGCCAAGTTCGGCATCGCCCAGCAGGGGCGCCCGGGTGACAAGTGGCTCGGCGACACCGTGCGCTGGGCGTGGCGCACCAAGATCCTCCTGCACCTGGGCATCGACCTGCGGATGCGGCTGCGCCAGGCGGCCGAGGACGACGCCGTGCGCGTGTTCGCGGCCAACCTGCGCGACCTGCTGCTGGCCGCGCCGGCCGGCACCCGCGCCACGATGGGCCTCGACCCGGGCTTCCGCACCGGCGTCAAGGTGGCCGTCGTGGACGCGACCGGCAAGGTCGTCGACACCCACGTCATCTACCCGCACCAGCCGGCTAACAAGTGGGACCAGTCGATCGCGGAGCTGGCGGCGCTGTCGGCCCGGCACAAGGTCGACCTGATCTCGATCGGCAACGGCACGGCGTCGCGCGAGACCGACAAGCTCGCGCAGGAGCTGATCAAGAAGCACCCTGAGCTGAAGCTCACGAAGGCGATCGTGTCCGAGGCGGGCGCCTCGGTGTACTCGGCGTCGGCGTTCGCTTCGGCGGAGCTGCCGGACATGGACGTCTCGCTGCGCGGCGCGGTCTCGATCGCCCGCCGGCTGCAGGACCCGCTGGCCGAGCTGGTGAAGATCGACCCGAAGTCGATCGGCGTGGGGCAGTACCAGCACGACCTGTCCGAGGTGTCGCTGTCGCGTTCGCTCGACGCGGTGGTCGAGGACTGCGTGAACGCGGTCGGCGTCGACGTCAACACGGCGTCCGCGCCCCTGCTGACCCGCGTCTCGGGCATCACGACGGGGCTGGCGGAGAACATCGTTTCGCACCGTGACTCGAACGGGCCGTTCCGCTCCCGCACGGCGCTGAAGGAGGTCGCGCGGCTCGGCCCGAAGGCGTTCGAGCAGTGCGCGGGCTTCCTGCGCATCCCGGACGGCGACGACCCGCTCGACTCGTCGTCGGTGCACCCGGAGGCGTACCCGGTGGTCCGGCGGATCCTGACGAAGACGGGCACGGACCTGCGGTCGCTGATCGGCAACACGCGGACGCTGTCGTCGCTCAAGCCCGCCGAGTTCGTGGACGAGACGTTCGGTCTCCCGACGGTGACGGACATCCTGGCCGAGCTGGACAAGCCGGGCCGCGACCCGCGGCCGGCGTTCAAGACGGCTACTTTCGCCGAGGGTGTCGACAAGATCGGTGATCTGAAGCCGGGGATGCGGCTCGAGGGTGTCGTGACGAACGTGGCGGCGTTCGGGGCGTTCATCGACGTCGGAGTGCACCAGGACGGGCTGGCGCACGTTTCGGCGCTGTCGAAGAATTTCGTGAAGGATCCGCGCGAGGTCGTGAAGCCCGGGGACATCGTGAAGGTGAAGGTTCTCGAGGTCGATGTGCCGCGGAAGCGGATTTCGCTGACGCTGCGGCTGGATGACGAGCCGGGTGCACCCTCGTCGCGCGGCGGCGGTGGCGGTGGTCGTGACCGGGGTCAGGGCGGCGGCGGTGGCGGTCAGCAGCGCCGTGGTGGTTCGGGTGGCGGCGGTCAGCGCGGTGGTGGCGGTGGTCAGCGCGGCGGCTCCGGGTCCGGATCCGGGTCGAGCGGCTCCATGGCGGACGCGCTTCGGCGGGCCGGGTTCGGCAAGTAGGGCCTCGATTTGCCCACAGGCCGGCGGAGTTGTGGACAACTCCGCCGGCCTGTGGCCTTTCCACCGGTTTCGTCAGCGGGCGGCGATAGACTGGAGCCGGGCACGCCCCCCTGGGGTGTGGCGGGGGCGCGTCCGGTCGCGGCGAGGTCGGGGTTGGTGCCTGCCCGACAGCCGCCCGACCGGCTCTGCCCTCCGTGGGACGTCCGGGGAGCGGTAGGCCGACCCGTTGCCGGACAGGACGCGCTCGACGATCACGCCCGGATCGGCGAACGAGGCGACGGCTCGACGCAGCATTCAGGCGGACCGCCGCGAAGCGTCCGTCGGAGGTCTTGACGCAGTAGCCCTGGCCGGCCGCCAGATCAGGGGAGCCTCACCGTCGCGCTCCAGCCGATGTAGCCGAAGTCGCGACCGTTGAAGCTCAGGTCGTTTTTGCCGGTGAAGGAGCCGGTGGTGCCCCCTTGCGGATCCGACGCGGGGCTGTCGACATCTACCGCGATGCCCCTCGTGCCGCACGGTCCCCCCGGTCTGGGCCGCGGTGGGGGAGGCTCCCGGTGGCCGGCGGGGAAGTCTGTTGCTTCAGGCTGCTGATCTCCTGCTGGGCCTAGGTCAGCTGGTTGCCCCGGTCGGCTCCGCGAGGCCCGGGCGTCGTCGGGTGGGTGACGGTCACTTCCGGTCTCATCGGGAACCGGCTCCGGCCGGTTCACCTGCCCAGAGTCACCCGAAGCGAGCGAACTGCTACACCGGCGTGATCGGCAGCCGCAGGGCTCCCGGGGCCTCCGACGGCACCGCCGGGTTCGATGGCGCCACCGCCGCCACTCGCTGATACGGCGTACCCAACGTCGGCCGCGGGTCCGCCTCGCCGCGATTCGGCCAGAACGCCATCGCCCGCTCGGCCTGTGCCGTGATCGTCAACGACGGGTTCACCCCCAGGTTCGCCGAGATCGCCGACCCGTCCACCACGTGCAGCCCCGGGTACCCGTACAACCGCTGGTAAGGATCGACGACCCCCGTGTCGGCCGAGTCCCCGATCGCGCAGCCGCCGATGAAATGGCCCGTGATCGGGATGTTCGCCATGTCCGTCCACGCGCCCTGGGGCAGCCCGCCGATCTTCGCGGCCACCCGGCGCGTCACCTCGTGCCCCGCCGGGATCCAGGACGGCGAAGGCGCTCCGGAACCCTGGCGAGTTGTCATCCGGCGGCCGAACAGACCCCGCTTTGTGTACGTCGTCACGGAGTTGTCCAAAGTCTGCATCACCAGCAGCCCGATCATCCGCTCCGACCAGTGCCGCGGGTTGTGGATCCGCAGCAGCTGACCACGCTGCCGCCACAGCTCGCGCAACCCCAGCACCCAACGGCGGCGCCCGGGTGAACCGTCCACCAGGACCGTTGCCATCAGGCCCATCACGTTGCTGCCGCGCCCGTAGCGCACCGGCTCCACGTGCGTCACCTCGTCCGGGTGGATCGACGACGTGATCGCCACGCCGCGCGTGTAGTCCGTGTCCGGGCGCAGCGACCTCGCCGCCAGCACCGCCTCCGAGTTCGTCCGGGCCAGCAGACCCAGTCGTGGGGAAAGCGAAGGCAAAACACCGGTGTCGCGCATGCGGTGCAACAACCGCTGCGTCCCCAGTGCAGCCGCCGAGAACACCACCTGCGACGCCGTGAACGTCCGGCGGGACCGGCGGCCGGTGCGTCGCGTGTCCACCGCGTACCCGCCGGGGATCGGCCGGACCGACACCGCGGTCGTCAGCGGGTGCACCCGGGCGCCCGCCTGCTCGGCCAGGTACAGGTAGTTCTTGACCGTCGTGTTCTTCGCCCCGACCCGGCAGCCGGTCATGCATTCGCCGCACAACGTGCACGAGGAACGCAACGGGCCCGCGCCGCCGAAGAACGGGTCCACTCCGGACTGTCCGAAGTAGACGCCGACCGGTGTGCGGCGGTACGTGTGGCCGATACCCATGTCCTCGGCGACGTCCTGGAGCACGCGGTCCGCGGCCGTCGTCGCCGGGTTCTCGACCACGCCGAGCATCCGCTTCGCCTGGTCGTAGTACGGCGAAAGCTCGTCCTTCCAGTCGGTGATGTGCGCCCACTGGGGATCGGCGTAGAACTTGTCCGGCGGTTCGTACAACGTGTTCGCGTACACCAGCGAGCCGCCGCCGACGCCGGAGCCGCTCATCACGAACGTGTTCTTCAGCAGTGTCAGCCGCTGGATGCCGAAACACCCGAGCGCGGGCGCCCACAGGTACTTCCGCAGCCGCCACGACGTCTTCGCGAACTCGTCGTCGGCGAACCGGCGGCCGGTCTCCAGCACACCGACGCGGTAGCCCTTCTCGTTCAGCCGCAGCGCCGTGACGCTCCCGCCGAAGCCCGAACCGATCACCAGGACGTCGTAGTCCATCACGCCACCACCTGGTAGTCGCCCACGTCCAGCCGCCGGGTCCGGCGGTCGTACTCGGTGACCAGGCCCGGCCAGTTGGTCGTCACGCGGCCGTCGGCCTGCCGGTACCAGCTCGTGCACGCGCTCCACACGCTGTGACCCAGCCGCCGCTGCACCTCCCGGTCGTAGCGCTCCTCGACCTCCGGCTTGACGTCCACATAGGACACCCCGGGTCGAGCGAGCTGCTCGACCGCCTGGCGGATGTAGCGCGCCTGCCGTTCGATCATGTAGATGATGGACCCGGCGCCCAGGTTGGTGTTGGGACCGTAGACGCAGAACATGTTCGGGAACCCGGGCACGGTGATGCCCAGGTACGCCCGCGCGCCGCCGGCCCAGGCGTCCCGCAGTGACTTCCCGCCGAGGCCGAGCACCTTCAGCCGGCCGAGGAAGTCCGTCGCGGCGAACCCGGTGCCGTACACCAGGACGTCCGCCTCGAGCTCGGTCCCGTCTTCGACGCGCACGCCGCGGGGCGTGATCGACGAGATCCGCCGCGTCTCGACGTCGACGTTCGGCTGCGCCAGCGCGGGCAGGTACTCGTTGGTGAACAGGATCCGCTTGCAGCCCAGGGGATAGGCCGGCTTCAGCTTCGCGCGCAGCTCGGGGTCCTTGACGTGGCGACGCCGCAGCTGCGCCGTCCGCAGCTCGAACACCTTCGCCAGCAGGGGGTGCTTCGTCATCGCGTACGTCGCGTATTCGGCGAGCAGGAAGATCCGCAGCCGGCCGAGCAGCTGCGTGGGCGGCAGGTGCTCGAACAGCCAGTGCTGCCACCGCCGGTAGGTCGGGTCGGACTTCGCCATGACGTACGGCGGCGTGCGCTGGAAGACCGTGACGTGCTTCGCCCGCTTGCGCAGCTCGGGCACGAACTGGACGGCGCTGGCCCCGGTCCCGATGACGGCGACGCGCTTGCCGGCCAGGTCGGCGTCGTGGTCCCAGCGCGCCGAGTGGAAGGCGTCGCCGCCGAAGCTCTCCCGCCCCGGGATGTCCGGCAGCACCGGCCGCGACAGCTGGCCGACGGCGGGGACGAAAACGTTTGCCTCGTACGTTTCACCGCTGCGCGTCTCGACGCTCCAGACGCCGCGCGCCTCGTCGAACGCGGCCCCGGTGACCTCGGTTCGGTAGCGGATGTGCGGCTCGAGCCCGTACTTGGCGATGACGTTCCGCAGGTAGCCCAGGATGTCCGGCTGGTGCGAGAACCGCTTCGGCCAGCGCGGGTTCGGCTCGAACGAGAACGAGTAGAGCGGCGACGGGATGTCGCACGCGGCGCCGGGGTAGGTGTTGTCCCGCCAGACGCCGCCGGGCCCCTCCGCGCTCTCGAGGATCGTGAAGTCCGTGAACCCGGCGCGCTTCAGCTCGATCGCCGTACCGATGCCGCCGAAGCCGGTGCCCACGATCAGCACCGACGGCCCCTTCGCCGAACTACTCATGCGAAAAAGCTACGCAGCCGAGGCCTGTGACAACAGGCCACGAACGGTCACCCGATCGAGAATTCCGGCCAGCTCTCACTCTGGTGGGTTGATGCGCACCTCCTGACCCTCCGCGGCCGGCTCCGCCCAGGTCAGCAGCCGCTCGGCCGCGCTCTCCAACGCCGCGAGGTCGCGCTTCGGCAGCTTCTCGAACAGCGACAGCTCCAGCACCGCGGCCTTGCGCTCCCAAAAGCCCCGGACGTACCCGCCGACCAGTAGCGTGCCCTTGACCAGGCCGTTCTGGGTGATGACGCGCTTGCAGCAGTCGTCGGAGATCACCCGGGTGCGGTCCGCGTACGACAGGATCGTCTGGTCGAACGGACCCAGCAGCCGGGGCGGCGCCGGGACGTCTTCGTCCGGCACAGTCAGCTCCGGCAGGTCCAGCAGCTCGCGCCCGTCCTCGTCGCGGTACCGCCGGAGGTCCATCGAAGCCGCCACCTCGCCCAGCCGGGTGATGCCCGCCCACGTCTGGACATCGGCCACCGTCGCCGGGCCGAACGCGCGCAGGTAGCGCGAGATCAGCGAAGCGGGCGAAGGCGGAGGTAGCGACGCGCCCACCCACTGGTCGAGACACGCGTACGTCGTCTGCCCGGCCTTGCCCCAGATCGCCCGCGGCGGAGTCTGGACCAGCGGCAACCGCCCCCGGGCCAGGTGCGTCAGGGAGGCCGCGGGGACGTCCCAGCGCCGCGCCAGCTCGGCACCCAGCGCTGTGCTGGACAACGCCGAAGCGGCCAGTAGCTCACGCGCCGCCGAGGCGACGACGTCGTGATCCAGGCCGGCCAGCGCCTTCGCGTGCAGCGTGTTCGTCTTGAGATCGCGGTCGTACAGCACCTGGACCACCGGCCGCCACGCCAGCGCGTCCGCCGCCGTCACCAGGTGGACCGTGCCGCGCATCAGCGCGATCCGGACCACCTGCCTGCTCTCCAGCAGCGAGGCCAGGTCCGCGGGCCGGAAGCCGTGCAGCCGCGCCCACAGCGCGTAGTACGGCGGGAACGGCGCCTGCGCCTGGAGGCCCGCGAGGTGCTCGACGGCGTCGAGCGCGGACATCTTCGCGCGGCGAAGCAGCAGCTGGCGCTCCAGCGTCGCCCGGTTCAGTGCCTGTCGGCTCACCGTCGTGGTCACCGGGCCACCCTAGCGAGCGGCACCGACAGTTCCGGGTCCATAATCCGGCCATGGCCGAGCTCGCCGCGCCCGCCGTCGGGGACTGGGACTTCCCGCGCGGCACCGCGAGCATCGAGCTGATGACCCGGTTCGCCGCCGACCGCGGCCTGCCCGCCGAAAAGCTGCTCGCCGCGACGACGCTCTCGCCGGAGCTCCTCGCCGACCCGTCGGTGCAGGTCGACGCGCGTCAGGAGCTGGCCGTCGTCCGCGCGCTGGCCGAGCTGGACGGCTCGGACGCGACGGCCATGGAGCTCGGGCGCCGCTACCGCGTCACCACCTTCGGCATCTTCGGGTTCGCCTGCATCAGCAGCCCGACGCTGCGGGACGCGATCCTGTTCTCCCTGCGCTACTTCGACCTCAGCTTCGCCTTCTGCATCCCGCACGTCGAGCTGGAGCGCGACCGCCTGACGCTGGAGCTGGACGACAGCCGCGTCCCCGCCGACGTCGCCCGGTTCCTCGTGCTGCGCGACCTGGCGGCGATCTTCTCGGTGATGCGCGACCTGCTGCCGGAGATCGCGCTGGACGACCTCTGCTTCCGCCACGAAGCGTCCACAGTGGACGGATACGGGACGACGTTCGGCGTGCTGCCGCGGTTCGGCGCCGACGCCTGCCGCGCGACGCTCGACGCCGCGCTGCTGATGCTGCCGCTGCCGCAGGCCAACGAGCAGACCGTCGCCCTGTGCGCCGCGCAGTGCGAAGCGCTGGTCGCGCGCAAACGCCGGCGTTCGGGCATCTCCCAGCAGGTCCGGGAGCGGCTGGTCCGGCTCGGCGGCGTCGACGCGGGGATGGACGAGATCGCCCGCCAGCTGACGCTCAGCACGCGCACGCTGCGGCGGCGGCTGACCGAGTCCGGCACCAGCTACCGCGCGCTGGTCGACGAAGTCCGCCAGACGCTGGCCGAGGAGCTGCTCGACACCGGCGTCCTGTCGGTCGAGGACGTCGCGTACCGGCTCGGGTACGCGGAGGCGTCGAGCTTCATCTACGCGTTCAAGCGCTGGACCGGGATGACGCCGGCGGCGTTCGCCCGGCGCTTCCGGGCCGCTCGGCAAGCACCGCCGGGTAGGTGAGCTTCAGCAGGTTGAGGATCGAATCGGTGAGAAAGGTGCGCAGGGCGGCGCGGTCGAGCGTGCCGCGGATCAGCCATTCGCGCGACGCGGCCCGCAGCAGGCCGCCGAACGACCGGATCATCGCGCGCAGCTCCTCCCGGCCGTCGGTGACGTCGGTCATCAGCGCGGCTTCCAGCACCCGGTCGGCGGCGATCTCGTCGGCCTCGAGCATGATCCGCTCGATCTCGGGGTCGCGGCCCGCGGACTCGGGGCCGATCACCGTCAGCCAGGCGTCGCGGTTGCGGTCCACGACGTCGATCCACCGTTCGACGCCGATCGCCAGCCGCTCCTCCATCGTGGTGTCCGGCAGCGCTTCGGTGACCGGCGCCGGCACGATCATCAGCTGGCGCACCACTTCCAGGTACAGCTCGCGCTTGCCGCCGAAGTAGTGGTTGATGAGCGGGCGCGCCACCCCGGCCGCCTCGGCGATGTCCGAAGTGGACACCGAGGCGTAGCTGCCCGCGCCGAACAGGTGCCGGGCGGCGGCGAGGATCTCCGCACGCCGTTCGGCCGGTTCGAGGCGGCGTCGCCGCGGCCGGGTCCCACTGGTCACCCGCTCAGCCTCGCGGGGGAGCGGCACGCTGTCAACAAGTAGTTGACCTGTCGTCAAAAGAGTGACTCCGGTGGCGGGCAACGGGTGTTTCGCGCCAACCTTTGTCGTTACGCAACCGGAACAACCGGCCGGTAACTTCCCGGCGCCCGGATGCGACGAGACGGCAGGGACCCGCGACCGGGGGCAGGAGCAGATGAGCGAAGAAGACGCGCCGATCCGGCCGGCCGGACGCTGGGTGAGCGTCCGCCTGCAGCATCGTCACGTCAGTTTCGACGACGGCTTCGAAGCGGACGAGCCGCTCCCCGACGGCGACTGCGCGGACGAGGAGTCGTTGTCGTACTCGGGAATCGTGATCACGGGCTACGACGAGGGGTCGAAGGTTTCCGAGCGCTGGATCCCGCTGGGCGTCGACCCGTCCGAAGCGGACGACGAGCAGCTGATCGAGCAGCTGCGCGAAGCCCTTCTCTGGCAAGCGGGGCGGCCGCCCCAGGTCGCCGAGGACTGACGCTACGACGTGGTGCGCAGGCCCTCGAAAGCCACCTTGCACACCGCGTCCGCCACCTCCGTCGCCGACGATCCGCGGCGCGGCTTGTACCACTCGATCAGCGAGTTCACCATGCCGAAGATCAGCCGCGCCGTCACCGCCGGGTCGACGTCGGGGCGGATGTCGCCCTCGGCTTCCGCCTGCTTCACCAGGTCCGTCACCAGCAGGTCGAACTCGCGCCGGCGGGTCAACGCCGCGCGCTCCACCTTCGTGTTGCCGCGCACCCTCAGCAGCAGCGTCACGAACGGCAGCCGGTCGGCCAGCACCAGCACGCTGCCGCGCACCAGGTGCTCCAGCCGGTCGATCGCGCGGCCGTCGAGGCGGTCCGTCGAGGCCGCCACCTCGAACAGTCCGTCCAGCGCCCGGTCGACCGCCAGCCGCAGCAGTTCCTCCTTGCTGGGCACGTGGTGGTAGATCGCCGACTTCGTGATGCCGAGCTTGCGGGACAGGTCCTCCATGCTCGTGCCGTCGTAGCCGCGCTCGTTGAAGAGCTTCACCGCCACCTGCAGCAGTGATTCGAGGTCGTAGCCGGGCCGCCCGCGCCGGGGCGCCGTCACGGCTTCTCCCGCTGGTCGACGATGCGCCGCATCTTGCCCATCGACCGCTCCAGCGTGTCCGGGTCGACGACGTCCACCGACACCGTCACCCCGACGCCGTCCTTCACGCCCGAGATCAGCGCGGCGGCGGCCTGCTCCCGCGAAGCAGCCGAAGCGTCGTGACGCGCCTCGACCAGCACCGTCAGGTGGTCGAGGCGCCCGCGCGTCGACCGGACGAGCTGGAAGTGCGGGCTCAGCGATTCCGTGCGCAGCACGATTTCCTCGATCTGCGTGGGGAAGACGTTGACGCCGCGGAGGATGATCAGATCGTCCGTGCGGCCGGTGACCTTGTCCATCCGGCGGAACGCCGGGCGCGCGGTCCCCGGCGACAGCGCCGTGAGGTCGCGGGTGCGGTAGCGGATGATCGGCAGCGCCTGCTTCGTCAGGGACGTGAACAGCAGCTCACCGGTTTCCCCGCTGCCCAGGACCTCTTCGGAGTACGGGTCGATCACCTCGGGGAAGAAGTGGTCCTCCCAGATGTGCAGGCCGTCCTTCGTCTCGACGCACTCCTGCGCGACGCCCGGGCCCATCACCTCGGACAGCCCGTAGATGTCGACGGCGTCGATCGCGAACCGCTCTTCGATCTCGGTGCGCATCTGCTCGGTCCACGGCTCGGCGCCGAAGATGCCCACCTTGAGCGAGCTGGCCCGCGGGTCGACGCCCTGGCGCTCGAACTCGTCGAGCAGCGTCAGCATGTACGACGGCGTGACCATGATGATCTCGGGCTGGAAGTCGGTGATGAGCTGCACCTGGCGGGCCGTCATGCCGCCCGACGCGGGGATCACCGTGCAGCCCAGCTTTTCGGCGCCGTAGTGCGCGCCGAGACCGCCGGTGAACAGGCCGTAGCCGTACGCGTTGTGCAGCTTGTGGCCCGGACGGCCGCCGGCGGCGTGGATCGACCGGGCCATCACCGTCGCCCAGGTGTCGATGTCCTGCTCGGTGTAGCCGACGACGGTGGCCTTGCCGGTGGTGCCGCTGGAGGCGTGGATGCGCCGCACCTGGTCCTGCGGCACGGCGAACATCCCGAACGGGTAGTTCTCCCGCAGGTCCTGCTTCGTCGTGAACGGGAACTTCGCCAGGTCGGCGAGCTCCTTGCAGTCGTCGGGGTGGACGCCGGCCGCGTCGAACTTCTTCGTGTACGCGGGCACGTTCGCGTAGGCGTGCCTGAGCGTCCACTGCAGACGCTCCAGCTGCAGGGCGGCCAGCTCGTCCGCGCCGATGTTCGCCTCGATCATGGTCAGTCCCGTTTCGCGGAGAGGACGCGGCTGCGGCCGCGGAATTCGGCGACGACCTCGGGCCCGCCGGGGGTCTCCCGGTGCACGGTGACGTCGTAGATGCCGTTGCGGCCGTAGCGGGTGCGCTCGGTGGCCGTGGCGACGAGGTGGTCCCCGAGCCGGCCGGCCGCGACGAACGAGATTTCGGCGCCGGCGGCGACCGTCACCGGCCCGTGGGTGTTGCAGGCGCAGGCGAAGGCGGTGTCGGCGAGCAGGAAGACGTAGCCGCCGTGCGCGATGTCGTGGCCGTTGACCATCGCGCCGGTGATCGTCATCGTCGCGACGGCCCGCCCGTCACCCGCTTCGACCAGCTCGATGCCCAGCGCGCGTGAGGCCTCGTCAGCGGCGAACATCGTGTGGGCGGCGTTGGTCATGGACCCTCCGTGCCTGACTTACCGAATGGACGGTCACCTGGCGGTGTCGCTCAGTAAAGGCAGTGGCCGGGGCCGTGTCAAGCGTCCGCCCCTTCCGATCCCGGGGCGCAGCGGCTACCATGCAATTACTGAACGTCCGGTAGGTAATTCGGTGGAGGTCGGGACCTGATGGCAGTGCTGCGCAGCTACGTCTCCGGGGAGTGGCACACGGCGGACGACGGCGTCCCGTTGCACGACGCGGCCACGGGCGAGGAGGTCGCCCGGATCTCGTCGGCGGGCGTCGACTTCGCGGGCGCGCTGGAGTACGGCCGCCGGGTCGGCGGCCCGGCTCTGCGGGAGCTGACGTTCCACCAGCGTGCGGCCCTGCTGAAGGCGCTGGCCTCGCACCTGCGTGAGCACCGCGAGGAGCTGTACGCACTCTCCGCGCGCACCGGCGCGACGCTGGGTGACTCGAAGTTCGACATCGACGGCGGCATCGGCGTCCTGTTCAGCTACGGCTCGAAGGGCAAGCGCGAGCTGCCGAACGACACCGTCTACGTCGAGGGCGCCGTCGAGCCGCTGAGCAAGGGCGGCACGTTCGTCGCCCAGCACATCGCGACGCCGCTGCGGGGCGTCGCCGTCCAGATCAACGCGTTCAACTTCCCGGTCTGGGGTCCGCTGGAGAAGTTCGCGCCCGCGTTCCTCGCCGGGGTGCCGAGCCTGGTCAAGCCGGCCAGCTCGACGGCGTACCTGACCGCGCGGCTGGTCGAGCTGATCATCGAGTCCGGGATCCTGCCGGAGGGCTCGCTGCAGTTCGTCGCCGGCAGCGTCGGCGACCTCCTCGACCACGTGACCGCGCAGGACCTGGTGTCGTTCACCGGCTCGGCGTCGACCGCCCAGAAGCTGCGGGCGCACCCGGCGATCATCCGCAACGCCGTCCGGTTCAACGCCGAGGCCGACTCGCTGAACTGCTCGATCCTCGGCCCGGACGCCGTCAAGGGCACCACCGAGTTCGACCTGTTCGTCAAGCAGCTGACCAGCGAGATGACGGTCAAGGCGGGCCAGAAGTGCACCGCCATCCGCCGCGCGTTCGTCCCGGCTTCGCTGCTCGACGACGTCGCCGAAGCTGCTTCGGCGCGCCTCGCGAAGGTCACCGTCGGCAACCCGACCGCCGAGGGCGTCCGGATGGGCGCGCTGGCCAGCCTGGAGCAGCGCGAGGAGGTCCGGCGGTCGCTCAAGGCGCTGCTGGACGCCGGCAGCGTCGTGTTCGGCGACCCCGAGCAGGTCGACGTGGTCGACGCCGACGCCGAGCGCGGCGCGTTCATCTCCCCGGTGCTGCTCAAGGCCGACCCGGAGCGCTCGGAGCCGCACGAGGTCGAGGCGTTCGGCCCGGTCTCGACGCTGATGCCCTACACGTCCACCGAGCAGGTCGTCGACTTCGCGGCGCGCGGCGGCGGCAGCCTGGCCGGGTCCGTGGTCTCCGCGGACAAGGAGTTCGTGCGCGACGTCGTCCTCGGCGCGGCGCCGTTCCACGGCCGTCTGCTGGTGCTGGACGCCGACGACGCGAAGGAGTCCACCGGGCACGGTTCGCCGATGCCGCAGCTGGTCCACGGCGGCCCCGGCCGCGCGGGCGGCGGCGAGGAGATGGGCGGCATCCGCGGCGTGCTGCACCACATGCAGCGCACCGCCGTCCAGGGCTCGCCCGCCGTGCTCAGCGCCGTGACCGGCCGCTGGGTGACCGGCGCGCCGCGCACCGAGGGCGACGTCCACCCGTTCCGGAAGTCCCTGGCGGAGCTGAAGATCGGCGACTCGGTGGTCGCCGGGCCGCGCACGGTCAGCCAGGAGGACGTCGACCACTTCGCCGAGTTCACCGGCGACACGTTCTACGCCCACACCGACCCCGAGGCCGCGGCCGCGAACCCGCTGTTCGGCGGGATCGTCGCGCACGGCTACCTGGTCGTCTCGTTCGCCGCGGGTCTGTTCGTCTCGCCCGAGCCGGGCCCGGTGCTGGCCAACTACGGCCTCGAAAACCTGCGGTTCCTCACCCCGGTCAAGGTCGGCGACTCGCTGACCGTGACGCTCACCGCCAAGCAGATCACCCCGCGGATCGACCAGGAGTACGGCGAGGTCCGCTGGGACGCCGACGTCACCAACGCCGACGGCGAGTCCGTCGCGAAGTACGACGTCCTGACCCTCGTGTCGAAGGAGCAGCCGTGACCGCTGTCGCTTCCCTTGAGGAGCAGTTCGAGGCCGTCATCGAGCGTGACCAGCGCATCGAGCCGCGCGACTGGGTGCCCGAGGGCTACCGCAAGACGATGATCCGGCAGATCGCGCAGCACGCGCACTCGGAGATCATCGGCATGCAGCCGGAGGGCAACTGGATCACGCGGGCGCCGTCGTTGCGGCGCAAGGCGATCCTGCTCGCCAAGGTGCAGGACGAAGCCGGCCACGGTCTCTACCTGTACTCGGCGGCGGCGACGCTGGGCGCCGACCGCGCGGATCTGACCGACAAGCTGATCACCGGCAAGCAGAAGTACTCGTCGATCTTCAACTACCCGACGCTGACCTTCGCCGACGTCGGCGTGATCGGCTGGCTGGTCGACGGCGCGGCGATCTGCAACCAGGTCCCGCTGTGCCGCTCGTCCTACGGGCCGTACGCGCGGGCGATGATCCGGATCTGCAAGGAAGAGTCCTTCCACCAGCGGCAGGGCTACGAGCTGCTGATGACGATGATGCGCGGGACCCAGCAGCAGCGGGACATGGTCCAGGAGGCCGTCAACCGCTGGTGGTGGCCGTCACTGATGATGTTCGGCCCGCCGGACGCCGACTCGCCGAACACCGCGCAGTCGATGGCGTGGAAGGTCAAGCGCCACACCAACGACGAGCTGCGGCAGCGCTTCGTCGACATGTCGGTGCCGCAGGCGGCCGCGCTCGGCGTCACGTTCCCGGATCCTTCGCTGAAGTGGAACGCCGAACGCGAGCACTACGACTTCGGTGCCGTGGACTGGGACGAGTTCAAGAACGTGTTGAAGGGCAACGGCCCGTGCAACGCGTCGCGCATCGCCCACCGGCGCCGCGCGCACGACGACGGCGCGTGGGTCCGGGAAGCCGCGGTGGCGCACGCCGAGAAGAAGGGTTCGCGATGAAGCACGACTGGCCGTTGTACGAGGTGTTCGTCCGGGGCAAGCGCGGGCTGAACCACGTGCACGTCGGCTCGCTGCACGCGGCCGACGACGAGATGGCGCTGCACCACGCGCGTGACCTCTACACGCGGCGCAACGAAGGCGTGTCGATCTGGGTCGTGCGCGCGTCGGACATCACGGCGTCGTCGCCGGACGAGAAGGACCCGTTCTTCGCGCCGAGCGGCGACAAGGTGTACCGGCACCCGACGTTCTACGACATCCCCGAGGAGGTGCCGCACATATGAGTTTCGACAACGTCTACGAGTCGCTGACCGAGGAGAACGACGCCCGCTGGGCGTTCGGCACCGGCTTCGAGGACCCGCTGTCCGGTGTGGACACCTCGGTTCCGTCCGGTGTGGACGGTGCTCAGCTCGCGGCGTACTGCCTGATGCTGGGCGACGACGCGCTGATCTTCTCCCACCGGCTCCAGGAGTGGTGCACCAACGCGCCCGAGCTGGAGGACGAGGTCGCGATCGCGAACATCGGCCTCGACCTGCTCGGCCAGGCGCGGCTGCTGCTGGCGCGCGCCGGCAAGGCCGACGGCTCGTCGCGCACGGAGGACTCGTTCGCCTTCGACCGCGTGGAAAACGAGTTCCGCAACGTCCGGCTCGCGGAGCTGGGCGGCGGCCACTTCGGGCACCTGATCGCGCGGCTGTTCGTGTTTTCGACGTGGCGGCTGGCTTTGCTGCAGCGACTGGTGACGTCGGTGGACCCGGTGCTGGCCGCGATCGCGGACAAGGGCGTCAAGGAGGTGACCTACCACCGCGACTACGCGGCGCAGTGGCTGGTCCGCCTCGGCGACGGGACCGAGCTGTCGCACGAGCGGATGCAGGAGGGACTCGACGCCGTCTGGCCGTACGTGGGGGAGCTGTTCCGCACGCATGCCTGGGAACTCGTCGATGCCGCCTCGCTGCGGCCGGAGTTCGATGCGGTGCTGGACCAGGCCCTTTCGGCGGCAACGTTGGTGCGGCCGTCTTCGGGCGAGCTCGCCGGCGTGTCCGGACGGACGGGCCGCGACGGCGTCCACACCGAGCAGATGGGGTTCCTGCTGGCGGAGCTGCAGAGCGTGGCCCGGGCGATGCCGGGCGCGCAATGGTGACCGCCGAGGCCGTCGCGGCCACGGTCACCGACCCCGAGCTGCCGATGCTGACGCTGGCGGACCTGGGCGTGCTGCGCTCGGTGTCCGAGTCGGAAGGACGCGTCGTCGTCGCGATCACGCCGACGTACACGGGCTGCCCGGCGATGGACACGATGCGCGACGACTTGGAACACGCGCTGGTGTCGGCGGGCTTCGCCGACGTCGAGATCCGGACGCAGCTGTCTCCGGCGTGGACGTCGGACTGGATTTCGGCTGCGGGGCGTCGGAAGCTGGCGTCGGCTGGGATCGCCCCGCCGGGCGCGGCCCCGCGGCGGACGGGCCCGATCCCGCTGACGTTGTCGGCGCCGGTCTCGCGGGTCGTGTGCCCGCTGTGCGGGTCTTCGGACACCGAAGAGCAGTCCCGCTTCGGCGCGACGGCCTGCAAGGCGCTGCGGCGCTGCCGGTCGTGCGCCGAGCCGTTCGAGCACGTCAAGGAGATCTGAGGTGGCTTTTCACCCCTTGAAGGTCGCGGGTATCGCGCGTCTGTGCGACGACGCGGTCGCGGTGACGTTCGACGTGCCGGATTCTCTTGCGACGGAGTACGACTTCAAACCGGGCCAGTCGCTGACCCTGCGGCGTTCGATCGAGGGCCGCGACGAGCGCCGGTCGTACTCGATCTGCGCGGCGGCGGGTACGGCACCCCGGGTGGGCGTCCGCCTGGTCCCGGACGGCCTGTTCTCGTCGTGGCTGGTGAACGAGGTCCGCGCGGGCGACACGATCGAAGTGGCCACGCCGACCGGGTCGTTCACCCCGGATCTGGCGGCGGGCGGCCACCACGTCCTGATCGCGGCGGGTTCGGGCATCACGCCGGTGCTGTCGATCGTGTCGTCGCTGCTGGCGACCCCGGACGCGACGGCGACGGTGCTCTACGGAAACCGCCGCACGGACACGGTGATGTTCGCGGACGAGCTGGCGGACCTGAAGGACCGCGCGCCGTCCCGCCTGGAGCTGATCCACGTGCTGTCGCGCGAGCCGCGCGAGGCGGAGCTGTTCACGGGCCGCCTGGACGTCCCGAAGCTGCGTTCGCTGTTTTCCTCGCTGATCCCGGTGTACTCCGTGGACCATTGGTGGCTGTGCGGCCCGTTCGAGATGGTGACGGGCGCGCAGGAGCTGCTGGCTTCCCTGGACGTCCCGGCTTCGCGGGTCCACCAGGAGCTGTTCTACGTGGACACCCCACCGGACCCGGTCGCCCACCTGGACCCGGCGGTGGCGGGGGAGTCCTCGGAGGTTTCGGTGGTCCTGGACGGCCGTTCGTCGACGATGACGTTGCCGCGGTCGTCGTCGGTGCTGGACGGGGCCCAGAAGTTCCGGCCGGACCTGCCGTTCGCCTGCAAGGGCGGCGTGTGCGGCACGTGCCGGGCCCGGGTGACGGAGGGGAAGGTCGATCTCCGGCGGAACTTCGCGCTGGAGAAGGCGGAGGTCGACGCGGGCTTCGTGCTGACGTGCCAGTCGTACCCGGTCTCGGAGACGATCACGGTCGACTTCGACGCCTGAACCGGTTGTCCACAGGAGCGACCACTTGTGGACAGCCGGGCCGGCAAACGGCTTTGCCGCGGGTTCTGCGAGTCGCCGCCGATAGAATGGGCCAGGGGACGCCCCCTGGGAGTGGCGGGGGCGCGGTCAGCGGCCTCGACGGCGGCGCCGGCGTGGTTCTTCCGGCTCGGTGAGGCCCAGCATCTCCGCCGCCAGCTGCTGAGAGCTCGCGAACATCCCGCTCGGTGCCTCGCTCGCCCGCCTCAGCGCCGCCGGGCGGAGGCGGTTGTAGCCCCGGACCGTCACCGGCCTGCGCTGCCGCAGTTCGTATGCCTTCTCCTCCGCAAGCTCCGAAGCCAGCTCGCGGTCCACCAGGATCGTGCCCGGGCGGGCCACCGAGGTCAGGCGGGCCGCCAGGTTGACCACCGAGCCGTACACGTCGCCGAAGCGCGACAGGATCCGGCCCGACGCCATGCCCGCGCGGACCGCCGGCAGGCTCTCGTCCGCCGATGTGCGCTCCGTCAGTGCCAGGGCGATCTCCGCCGCGTCGACCGCCGCGTCCGCCACGAACAGGACCTCGTCGCCGATCATCTTCACCACGCGGCCGTGGTGCTCGGCGATCGTCTCCGTCGCCAGCAGCTCGAACGCGTCGAGGACCCGGCTGAGCTCTTCCTCGTCGATCTGGCGCGTCAGGCGCGTGTAGCCGACCATGTCGACGAACCCGACCACCTGGGTGCGCGCCTCCAGGCTCTCGTCCGGCGCCGCGAACGCCCGGCCGGCGTACGCCGCCAGGTGCCGGCGCCAGACGAAGTTCTGCACCCGCTCGAGCTCCGGCAGCAGCCGGTCGACCAGCCGGGCCACCTGACGCTCGCTGCGTCCCAGCTCCGGCTGCTCCTTGATCAGCTGCCAGAGCATGTCGACCTGCCACTCGGCCAACCGCGACAGGTGCTGGCCGAGCGCGCGCGTCACCGACACCTCGATGCTCGGGTCGATCAGCCCCGACTGGACCAGCTGGTCCGCCGTCCGCATCGCCTCGACGTCCGCGTCGGTGAAGACGACCTCGTCGTCGGGCACCGTCGCGAACCCCAGCGCGCGCCAAAGCCGGCGTGACCGCTCTTCGGGCACGCCGGCTTTTTCGGCCACTTCGAGCCGCGTGTACTTCCGCCTGCCGCCGAGCAGGACGCGTTCGAGCCGCTGCTGGAGCTCTTCGCTCGAATCGGTCACGAGCTCAGGTCGTGTGGACGATCAGCACGTCCACGCCGGACTTGCGCGCCACCTCCGACGGCACCGAGCCCAGGATCCGGCCGGCGATCGTGTTCAGCCCGCGGTTGCCGACCACCAGCAGGTCGGCCTCGCGTTCGTGCACGACCTTGCGCAGCGAGTCGACGGGGTCGCCCTTCACCGCGAGCGTGTCGATCTTCTCGGCCCCGGCGCGCACCGCGCGGTCGCGCGCCGACTGCAGCGTGTCCTCGGCCGGCGCCGACCCGACGACCTGGTACGCCTCGTCGCCGAGGACGTCCTGGGCCTTGTCGACGTCGGTCTTGCTGGCCGGGTAGAACGCACACGCGATGACGAGCGTGGCGCCCGCGTCGCCGGCCACCGCCGCCGCGCGGTCCACCGCGGCGAACGAGGACTCCGAGCCGTCCGTGCCCACCACCACGGTCCGATATGCCGCACCCATGCGCAAAACCTCCACGTGATCCCGCGTGAGCAGGGACGATAGCCGAGCGTGCCGGCTCGTCCGCGCCGTGTCGGGTGGAAGGTTACTCGCCAGTCGCTTTCCGCGCTCCGCTTGGCCGCGGAGTGGGTTTCGGAGCCGGCTTCGGGGTCGCCTTGGGGGCCTGCTGCGGCTTCGGGACGTCGGACGCCTTGATCCGGATGGTCTCCTCGACGTCACCCACCGGCGTCGTCTTCCCGGTGTCGGCGTCCGCCTTCAGGTCTTCGGCCTTCAGGTCCGCGGTGACGTCCGCGGGCACCTTGACGTCGTCGCCGAGGACGGTGTGGGCCTCGGCCAGCACCGCGCGCGCGGCGCGGACCTGCTCGGCCAGCCCGCCGCGCACCTTGCGCAGGCTGTCGACGCGCTCGTTGGCCTGGGTGATCCGCCGGTTCGACTCCTCGGTCGCCGTCGTCACGCGGCGCCGCGCCTCGTCGGCGGCCTCCGCGAGCCGGGCGTTCGCCTCGTTGATCGAGTCCTGACGGCGCTTGTTCGCGTCCGCGACCGACTCCCGCTGCCGGCGGTCGATCTCGGCCTTGGCGGTCGTCTCCTCGTCGAGGATCTTCGCGCGGATGTCGGCGGCGTCCTGCGTCGCTTCCTGGACGCGGCGCGCGGCCTCGGCCTTGCTCGCCGCCTCCTGCTCGGCCAGCACGCGCATCGCCTCGGTGCGGCGCGCGGCCATCGCGATCTCGAAGTCTTCTTCGACCTTCGTGCGACGGTCCGACGACTCGGTGTCGAGCTTCGTACGCTCGGCCTCGGCCTTGTCGGTGATCTCCTTGGCCTGCGCGCGGGCGTCCTCGAGCACCTTGCGGTGCTCCGCCTCCATCTCCTTGCGCCGCAGGTCGAGCTCGGTGAGCAGCTGCTCGTAGCGGGCACGCATGGCGCTCGCGTCCGTCTCGGCCTTGGCGCGGATGTGCCCGGCCTCGGCTTCGGCGCGGGCGCGCGTGTCGGCGGATTCGTCCTGCGCGAGGCGCAGCATCCGCTGAAGACGTTCGGAGAGGCCTTCGACGCTCGTCGGCGGCTGGGCGAGCCGGTCGACCTGCCCGCGCAGGTCCGCGATCTCCCCGCGCGCGATCTCCAGCTGCCGCGCCAGGTCGCCGGACTGCGCGATGGCCGCGTCCCGGTCGGCGGTGAGCATCTTGAGGTCGCCGTCCAGCCGCTCGAGGTGCTCGTCGACCTGCGCTCGGCTGTACCCGCGCTTCGCCACGTCGAAGCCGGCTCCCAGCGGCACAAGCTCCCGTTCATCGCCAAGGCTCATGCGCCTACCGTAGTCGCAGCCGGGTCACGGAAGGGTGAGCACCCGTGCGGTGCGCCGAACGTGCCCTGTGATGCGGCGAAGGGATCTTGCCGGATCCGGGCCCATCCCGGTGGATTCCGACGCCGGGAGCGGGAACCGCCCCCGGCGTCGTGGATCAGGCGCCGTCGATCGTGCGCTGTCGATCAGGCGCCGTGCATCAGGCGCCGCGGAACGCGTTGATCCCCTCGATGTGCTTCGCGCGCTTCTCCTCGTCGCGGACGCCGAGGCCTTCCTGCGGGGCGAGCGCGAGCACGCCGACCTTGCCTTGGTGGGCGTTGCGGTGGACGTCCAGCGCGGCCTGCCCGGTCTCTTCGAGCGGGTACGTCTTCGACAGCGTCGGGTGGATCAGGCCCTTCGAGATCAGCCGGTTCGCCTCCCAGGACTCGCGGTAGTTCGCGAAGTGGGAGCCGATGATCCGCTTCAGGTTCATCCACAGGTAGCGGTTGTCGTACTGGTGCATGTACCCGGAGGTCGACGCGCACGTGACGATCGTCCCGCCCTTGCGCGCGGCGTAGACGGACGCGCCGAACGTCTCCCGGCCCGGGTGCTCGAACACGATGTCCGGGTCGTCGCCGCCGGTCAGCTCGCGGATCTTCGCACCGAAGCGCTGCCACTCCTTCGGGTCCTGTTCGGTTTCGCTCTTCCAGAACCGGTAGGCCTCGGCGCTGCGGTCGATGATCAGCTCGGCGCCGAGCTTGCGGCAGATCGCCGCCTTCTCCGGGCTGGAGACGACGCACACCGGGATGGCGCCGCCGTTCAGCGCGTACTGCGTCGCGTAGGAGCCGAGGCCGCCCGAGGCGCCCCAGATCAGGACGACGTCGCCCTGCTTCATGTCCGCGCCGTTGCGCGAGACCAGCTGACGGTAGGCGGTGGAGTTGACCAGCCCGGGGGAGGCGGCCTCCTCCCAGGTCAGGTGGTCCGGCTTCGGCATCAGCTGGTTGGCCTTGACCAGCGCGATCTCGGCGAGGCCGCCGAAGTTCGTCTCGAAGCCCCAGATCCGCTGCTCGGTGTCGAGCATCGTGTCGTTGTGCCCGTCCGGGCTCTCGAGCTCGACGTTCAGGCAGTGCGCGACCACCTCGTCGCCCGGCTTCCAGTTGTGCACGCCGACACCGGTGCGCAGCACGACGCCGGACAGGTCGGACCCGACGACGTGGTAGGGCAGATCGTGCCGCTTGGCCAGCGGCGAGAGCTTCCCGTACTTCTTCAGGAACTTGAACGTGGGGATCGGTTCGAAGATCGACGTCCACACGGTGTTGTAGTTGATGGCGCTCGCCATCACGGCGACCAGCGCCTCGCCCGGGCCCAGCTCGGGCACGGGGACGTCGTCGAGGTGCAGCGACTTGCGCGGGTCCTTGTCCCGGCTCTCGAGGCCCTCGAACATGTCGACCTCGTCGGCCCGCACGGTCACCCCGCGGTAGCTCTCGGGCACGGGCAGGGAGCCGACCGCGGCGGACTCGCCGTTCAGGATGGCTTGCTGGATCTCGCCGAGCTGCGTCATCGGTTCCTCCGCGGAGATGGGGGTCAACGGCGTTGGCGGCAGAAATTACTCGCCGGTAACTCGCGCACACAACTGTACGAGACGGACAGCACGATTACACGTCGAACTGTGACCGACCAGTCTTGACCGGCTGGCCAGTCAAGCGGATCATCGGCCGTGGGAACACCCACCCGACCAGCAGTTTCACCGACGGAGGTGAGCACGAATGAGTGAAGTCTCTACGCGCGCATGGACCCGGCCCCACGATTGGGCCGAGGTCGTCATCGGGGTCGTCGCCGCTCTTTCACCCCTTTGGCTGAGCATGGACACGACCGCGATGTGGACGATGGTCGTCCTGGGCGCCTTGATCGCACTCGACGGACTGGTCTCCCTGGCCATGCCCGGCATGGTCTACGGCGAGGGCATCCAGATCGCACTCGGCGTGCTGCTCTTCATCGCGCCGTGGGTGATGGGGTACACCGAGTTCAACGGCGCGTCCTGGACGTCCTGGATCGCCGGGGTGCTGACGGTCATCGCCGGCGCGGCAGCGATGCCGGTCGCGAGCGCCGCGCACCGCACGGCAGGCCAGCACTGAGCGACCAGGAGGCACCCGCATGACCGAGGATTCGGCGAAGGAGCGCATTCTCCGCGCCGCCGAGGCGCTCTTCGCCGAGTCCGGCTTCGACGCCACCCCGACCTCTCGCATCGCCGAGCGGGCCGGGGTGCCGAAGGGGCTGGTGCACTACTACTTCCGGCACAAGGCGGACCTGCTCACCGCGCTCGTCGAGCGGCTGCCCGACGAGCGCATCGAGCCGGCCGTGGTCGTCGTCCCCGGCGACCTCGTGGGCAGCCTGCGCCGGCTCGTCCGCGAGCTCGACCACCGCTTCAGCCGGTCGCTCGGGCTCTCGCACCTGCTGTGGCGCGAGGCCGACACCCACCACGTCGTCCGCGACGCCCTCCACGAGCGCTTCCAGGTGCTCGTGCGCCAGGTCCGCGCGGTGATCCTGGCGGCGACGGGCGGCGGCGTCCCGGCGGCCGACATCGACCGCGCGTCGGGCCTGCTGGCCCGCGCGGTCAGCCACCGGCACGCCACGGCCCGCCACTCGGACGACGACCTGCCCGCCGAGTTCGACGGCGAACTGACGTTCATCGCCGACGCCCTCGTGTCGAAGACCTCGCCGGCTTAGCCCCTTTCTTGGCACGGACGTGCGGCTCCGGCGCGCGGAAGTCGTTACGCCGGAACGGGTCGGTGGTGCTCAGTGCGCGGCGCCGTCCTTGGCCGGCTCGACCAGCTCCACCAGGACGCCGCCCGCGTCCTTCGGGTGGATGAAGTTCACCCGGCTGTTCGACGTGCCGCGCTTGGCCGCGTCGTACAGCAGGCGCAGGCCCTGCTCGCGCAGTGCCGCCGACGCCGCGTCCACATCGGACACGCGGTACGCCAGCTGCTGCAACCCCGGGCCGCTCCTGGCCAGGAACTTGCCGATCGCCGAGTCGTCGCGCAGCGGGGCGAGCAGCTGGATCTGCGTCTCCGTGCCCGCCGTACCGGGCGCGCGCAGCATCGCCTCCCGCACTCCCTGCTCCTCGTTCACCTCCTCGTGCGCCACTTCCAGGCCGAAGTGCGTGCGGTGGAACTCGATGGCCGCGTCCAGGTCCGGGACCGCGATGCCGACGTGGTCGATGGCCGTCACGAACGGCCGCAGGGCGTCATCCATGGGGGCAGGATAGGGGGCGCCCGCCCGGCGTTCTCCCAGAATCGTCGCGTGCCCCGCCTCACACTGGCTCCATCAAGAAGCCCGCCCTCCGGGTATGGTCGGAAAAACTGCCCATGCGCCGAAGCTTGGAGGACGCCGTGTCCGGTTCCGTGATCCTGGGTGCCGCCCGTACACCGATCGGGCGCCTGCTCGGATCCCTCAAGGACTTCACGGGGGCACAGCTGGGCGGGGTCGCGATCAAGGCGGCCCTCGAACGCGCCGGGGTCTCGCCGGACGCGGTGCAGTACACGATCATGGGCCAGGTGCTGACGGCCGGCGCCGGCCAGATCCCGGCCCGCCAGGCCGCGGTCGCCGCGGGCATCCCGATGAGCGTGCCCGCCCTGACGATCAACAAGGTCTGCCTTTCGGGCCTCGACGCCATCGCGCTCGCCGACCAGCTGATCCGCGCCGGCGAGTTCGACATCGTCGTCGCCGGCGGCCAGGAGTCGATGACCCAGGCGCCGCACCTGCTGCCCAAGTCCCGCTCCGGCTTCAAGTACGGCGACACCACGCTCGTCGACCACATGGCCTACGACGGCCTCTTCTGCGCCTTCGACCAGGTGGCCATGGGCTCCTCGACGGAGAAGTACAACTCTCGCTACGGCCTCACCCGCGAGCAGCAGGACGCGTTCTCCGCCCGCTCGCACCAGCGCGCGGCCGAGGCGATCAAGAACGGCTGGTTCGCCGACGAGATCGCGCCGGTCTCCATCCCGCAGCGCAAGGGCGACCCGGTGGTCTTCGACACCGACGAAGGCGTCCGCGCCGACACCACCGCCGAAGGCCTCGCCAAGCTGCGCCCCGCCTTCGCCTCCGACGGCACCATCACCGCGGGCTCGGCCTCGCAGATCTCCGACGGCGCCGCCGCGGTCGTCGTGGCCAGCAAGGCGAAGGCCGAGGAGCTCGGTCTCACGGCGATCGCCGAGATCGGTGCGCACGGCGTCGTCGCCGGGCCGGACGCCAGCCTGCACGAGCAGCCGTCGAACGCGATCCTCGCCGCGCTGGCGAAGGCGAACCTCGGCGCCGACGCGCTCGACCTCGTCGAGATCAACGAGGCCTTCGCCGCGGTCGGGCTCGTCTCGACCGAGAAGCTCGGCCTCGACCCGGAGAAGGTCAACGTCAACGGCGGGGCCATCGCGCTCGGCCACCCGATCGGCGCCTCCGGGGCCCGGCTGGCCGTGCACCTGATCCACGAGCTGCGCCGCCGCGGTGGCGGGCTCGGCGCGGCCGCGCTGTGCGGTGGCGGCGGCCAGGGCGATGCCCTCCTGCTGCGGGTGCCGTCGGCGTAAGTGGCCGGTGCACTCGACCTCGACGACCTGGTCGGCCGCGCGCGGGACGGGCAGCCCCGTGCCGTCGCGCGGCTGCTGTCGCTCGTCGAGGACGCCCATCCCCGCGTCGCCGAGATCGCCCGGGCGCTGACCCCGCACACCGGGCGGGCCAGGGTCGTCGGGCTCACCGGACCACCGGGTGTCGGCAAGTCGACTTCGACGTCGGCCCTGCTCACCGCGTTGCGCGCGGCGGGCAAGCGGGTCGGGGTGCTCGCGATCGACCCGTCTTCGCCGTTTTCGGGCGGGGCGCTGCTCGGCGACCGGATCCGGATGACCGAGCACGCCACCGATCCCGGCGTGTTCATCCGTTCGATGGCCACGCGCGGGCACCTCGGCGGGCTGTCGTGGGCGACCCCGCAGGCGGTGCGCGTGCTCGACGCCGCCGGCTTCGACGTGGTGCTGATCGAGACGGTCGGCGTCGGACAGTCCGAAGTGGACGTCGTGAAGCTGGCCGACACCACGGTGGTGCTGCTCGCGCCGGGCATGGGCGACGGCATCCAGGCCGCGAAGGCCGGGGTGCTGGAGATCGCCGACGTCTTCGTCGTGAACAAGGCCGACCGCGAGGGCGCGGACGCGACGGTGCACGACCTCAAGCAGATGATCTCGCTGGCGCGCCGGGAGATCCGGGGCGCGAGCTGGCGCCAGCCGATCGTGCGGACGGTCGCGGCGAAGGGCGAGGGCATCGACGAAGTCGTGGCGGCGCTGGCCGCGCACCACGCCTGGCTGGTGGAGCACGACGAGCTGGCCCGGCGCCGGGTGGCGCGAGCCCGCGACGAGGTCGAGGCCATCGCCGTGCGCCGATTGCGGGCCGAGCTCGCGGACCTGCGGGGCGGGGGACGGCTGGCCGGGGTGGCTGAGCGCGTCGTCGCACGGGAGATCGATCCGTTCGCCGCCGCGGATGAGCTGATCGCGGACCTGCGGGAGTAGCGCGGCCCGGACCGCCGACGCGAGCCGCGTGAGCAGAAACCGTGCCACGGCAACGGGTCTTCGCCGGAATGTCATGACGCTCTCCCCTCGGGTGCGGCGGGTTTGCCGCGTGATGACCATCGTGCGCCGGGGGTCCGACAGTTTCGGGGGTTCCGGCGTCGAGGTTCACCCGACCGCGTGACGCGAGCGACTTTCGCCGGTTCTTGTTGTCGGTGCCGGGCCCTAGACTGCGGGGCGCTCCGGAACCGGGCGATCACTGGGAGGGCGTGCAGGATGAAGAAGACACTCGTCACGGCGCTGACGGTCGGCGCGTTGTTCGTGGCCGGCAACGGCGTCGCCACCGCGGCCGACGCGCCGCCGCCGAAGACGACGCACGGGCCTTGCCAGTACACCGAAACCCCCGACGAACCGGCTTCGCGGCCGGTGCCGCTGCCGCCCGACCCTCGGCACACGCCGAGCCACGGCAAGGTCGACGTCGCCGTCCCGACCAGCCAGGGCGCGCTGCCGCTGCGGCTCGACCGCGCGAAGGCGCCGTGCACCGTGCAGAGCTTCCTGCACCTGGCGAACCACCGGTTCTACGACCACACGGTGTGCCACCGGCTGACGTCCTACCCGACGTTGAAGGTCCTGCAGTGCGGCGACCCGAGCGCGACCGGCGAGGGCGGGCCGGGCTACAAGTACAAGGACGAGCTGCCGGTGGACCTGCCGCCGTCGCCGACCGACCCGACCGGCGCGCGCAAGGTCTACGCGCGCGGGTTGCTGGCGATGGCCAACGCGGGGCCGGACACGAACGGCTCGCAGTTCTTCGTCGTGTACGGCGATTCCGCGCTGCGGCCGAACTACACGGTGTTCGGCACGGTCGGGGCACAGGGGCTGAAGACTCTGGATCGAGTGGCCGCGGGCGGGATCGTGCCGACCGCGGACGACCCGGCGCCGGTCGACGGGACGCCCGCGCTGCGGACGGAACTGCTCCGCGTCCGGCCTGACTGCTGGTTCTGACGGTGAAGGCGGGCCACTCCCGGTTCGGGGGTGGCCCGCTCCGGGCATCTCGCGTGATTGAGGGGGCATCACGTGTGTCTGGGAAGGCATCACGCGTGATTGGAGGGGCATCACACGTTATTGGGTGGGTCTGGGGCGGGTTAGGACGTGATTTCCCAGAGGGCTTCTATCAGGGTCTGGGTTGCGCCGGCGAAGGCGTGTTTTGGGGTTGCCGCGTAGCCGACTATCAGGCCGCCGGGGCCGTTGGGGGTCATCCAGTAGTCCGTCAGGCCCTCTAAGCCGAGTGCGCGGCGGCTGCAGGCCGCCATGGCCGTCGCCTCGGACGGGCCGTCGGGCGGGAGCATCAGGAGCAAGTGCAGGCCCGCCGCGATGCCTTGGGGGCGGACCGAATCCGGGAGGGCAGCCATGAGACGCGCGCGGCGGGAACGGTACTCCGCCCGGCTGCGGCGGATGTGCTGGTCGTACGCGCCCGAGTCGATCAGCTCGGCCAGCGCCAGCTGTTTCAGCGTCGCCGGCCGGGAGCCGCTGCCGGCCATCGCCGCGCGGACCGGCTCCACCAGCGTCCGCGGCAGCACCAGCCACGCCAGCCGCAGGGCCGGCGCGAGGGTCTTGCTCGCCGTCCCCGCGTAGATCACGCGCTCCGGTGCCAGCGCCTGCAGCGCCCCGACCTGCTGGCGGTCGAAGCGGAACTCGCCGTCGTAGTCGTCCTCCAGCACGAACGCCCCCGAGCGGGCCAGCTCGGCGCGGCGGTGCGGCGCCAGCGTGACGCCGGTGGGGTACTGGTGCGCCGCCGTCACGACCACCGCCGGACTGTCCAAAGCGGACACGTCGAGGCCGTGCTCGTCCACCGGGACGCCGACGATCCGCTGGCCCTGCGCCGCCGCGATCGAGCGGTACATGTCCAACGAAGGGTTCTCGAACGCCATTTCGCCGACGCCGAGCGAGGAAAGGGTCCGGGACACGACGGCGATGGCGTGCGAATACCCGTGGCACACCACGATCCGCTCCGGGTCCGCGACCACGCCGCGGGCGCGGGCGAGGTAGCCGGCCAGGGTGTCCCGCAGTTCGGGCGCGCCCAGCTCCGACTCGTAGCCGAACGCCGACGCCGGGGTCCGCAGCAGGGCACGGCGGGTCGCGGTGATCCACGCCTGGCGGGGGAACGCCGTCAGGTCCGGGCGTCCAGGCCGCAGGTCCCAGCGCGGCGCCGGCTCGCGGGGCGCCGGCCGCGGCGCGGACTGGGGCAGCGAGCCCGCCGTCGCCACGCGGGTCGGCGCGCCCTGGGCCGTGCGCAGGTACCCCTCGGCGGCCAGGTCGGCGTACACCCGCGTGACCGTGCCGCGGGCGATACCCAGGTCGTGGGCCAGGGAACGGGTCGACGGCACCGCCGCGTCCGCCTGCCAGCGGCCCTCGCGGATGGCCGCGCGGATCGCGTCCGCGAGGCCGCCGCGGCCGGTCGAAGGGTCCCAGCCGAGGTGGACGTCGAGCCCGGAACTGGACCACGAATCCGTCATGTGACTGGACCATACCCGTGGACCAGTTCGGACTAGCGTGGATGGCATGACGAAGCGAATCGGACTCGGGCGCGCGCCCGAGATCTACCAGGCGATGGCGAACCTGCAGGCCGAGGTCGAGAAGGCCGCCGCGAACGCGGGCGTCGACCCGAAGCTCCTCGAACTGGTGAAGATGCGGGCCTCCCAGCTCAACGGCTGCGCGTACTGCCTCGACATGCACAGCCGTGACGCCCTCGAGCTGGGTGAGTCCGCCCGCCGGCTGTTCGTACTCGCAGGCTGGCGCGAGACCGACCTGTTCACCGAAGAGGAAGAGGCCGCCCTCGTCCTCACCGAGGCGATGACCAAGCTCTCGGCGACCCAGAGCGTGCCCGACGACGTCTACGAGCAGGCGACGAAGGTGCTCACCGAAGACCAGTACCGCGCGATCGCGTGGGAGATCATCGCGATCAACAGCTGGAACCGCATGGCCGTCACCTCCCACAGCCCGCTCCCGAAGCGCGACGCGTGAGCGCCGCCGGGCTCAAGGCGCTGCACGTTCCCGGCAAGCCGCTGGTGCTGCCGAACGCGTGGGACGCCGACACCGCGAGGCTCGTCGAGGCCGCCGGGTTCCCGGTCGTGGCGACCAGCTCGGTCGCCGTGGCGTCCGTGCTCGGCTTCCCCGACGGCGAGAAAGCCCCGGCCGACGAGATGTTCGCGGCGGCCAAACGCATCGCGACCGCCGTGCGCATCCCGGTGACCGTCGACGCCGAGTCGGGCTACGGCCTGTCCGGTGCCGAGCTGGCGGGACGGCTGCTCGACGCCGGCGCCGTCGGCTGCAACTTCGAGGACACCGACCACGCCACCGGCGACGTGCGGCCGGTCGCCGAGCAGGCGGAGCGGATCGCCGCCCTGCGTGAGGCGGCGGGTGACGGCCTGGTGATCAACGCCCGCGTCGACTCGTTCCGCGGCGTCGATCCGAAGGACCACCTGGCCGACGGCATCGCCCGGGCGAAGGCCTACTTCGAGGCGGGCGCCGACTGCGTCTACCCGATCCACCTGCGCACGCCCGAGGTGCTCGCGGCGTTCGTGCAGGGGGCCGGCGGCGCCGTCAACGCGCCCGCGTGGCCGGGCAGCCCGGGCCTGGACGGTCTCGCCGAACTGGGCGTGGCGCGGATCTCGCTCGGCGGCGGGCTCTGGCAGTACGCCCGCAAGCACCTCGAAGCGACTCTCGCGAGCGTCGCCGAGGGGAAGCTGCCTTACTGACCGTGGAATGGCCGAAGGCCGCCGCGAGGATTACTCACGACGGCCTTCGGTGTCTTCGGGGGGTTAGTGCGCGACGGCCTTCTCGGCGCCCGCACCGGTCAGGGAGCGGACCTCCATCTCGGCGTACTTCTTCTCGTCGTGCTCCTTGGACAGGATCGTGCCCAGCCAGCCCAGGATGAACGCGGCCGGGATCGAGACCAGGCCCGGGTTGCTCAGCGGGAACCAGGCGAAGTCCGCGGTCTTGATCATCGACGTGCTCTTGCCGGACACCGCCGGCGAGAACACGATCAGCACGATCGTGATGGCCAGTCCGCCGTAGATCGACCACAGCGCGCCCTGGGTGTTGAAGCGCTTCCAGAACAGCGAGTAGAGGATCGTCGGCAGGTTCGCCGACGCCGCCACCGCGAACGCGAGTGCCACGAGGAACGCGACGTTCTGCCCGTTGGCCAGGATGCCGCCGCCGATCGCGAGCGCGCCGATCACCACCGCGGTGATCCGGGCGACCTTGACCTCCGAGTTCGGCGACGTCTTGCCCCGCTTGATGACGTTCGCGTAGACGTCGTGCGCGAAGGACGCGGACGCCGTGATCGTCAGGCCGGCGACCACCGCGAGGATCGTGGCGAACGCGACCGCGGAGATCAGGCCCAGCAGCACCGGCCCGCCCAGTTCGAGCGCGAGCAGCGGCGCCGCGGAGTTGACCCCGCCGGGTGCCTTCTTGATCGTGTCCGGCCCGACCAGCGCACCGGCGCCGTAGCCGAGCACCAGCGTGAACAGGTAGAACACGCCGATCAGCACGATCGCCCAGACCACCGAGCGACGCGCGTCGCGGGCGGTCGGCACCGTGTAGAAGCGCATCAGGACGTGCGGAAGACCGGCCGTGCCCAGCACCAGCGCGATGCCGAGGGAGAAGAAGTCCAGCTTGGACGTTCCGGTGGCGCCGTACTGCTTGCCCGGGCCGAGCAGCGTCTCCCCGGCCTTGCCCGCCTTGTCGACGGCGGCCTGCAGCAGGCTGGAGAAGTTGAAGTTGTACTTGCCCAGCACCCACAGCGTGATCACGAGCGCGCCGACGATCAGCAGCGCGGCCTTGATGATCTGCACCCAGGTGGTGCCCTTCATGCCGCCGATGAGGACGTAGGCGATCATGATGATGCCGACCACGGCGATCACGATGGCCTGCGCGCCACCGCCTTCGACGCCGAGCAGCAGCGCGACGAGACCGCCGGCACCGGCCATCTGGGCCAGCAGGTAGAAGAAGGACACGATCAGCGTCGACGTCGCGGCCGCGGCCCGCACCGGGCGCTGCTTCATCCGGAACGCCAGCACGTCGCCCATCGTGAACTTGCCGGTGTTGCGCAGCAGTTCCGCGACCAGCAGCAGCGCGACGAGCCACGCGACCAGGAAGCCGATGGAGTAGAGGAAGCCGTCGTAGCCGTTGATGGCGATCGCGCCGGCGATGCCGAGGAACGACGCCGCCGACAGGTAGTCACCCGAGATCGCGATGCCGTTCTGGGGACCGGTGAAGGCGCGGCCGGCCGCGTAGTAGTCGGACGCGGTCTTGGTGTTGCGGCTGGCCCGGAACACGATCACCAGCGTGATGACCACGAACGCGGCGAAGATCAGGATGTTGAGGAGCGGGTTGCTGCCTTCCACTCCCGCGGCGATGTTCGTCATGCCTGCTCCTTCTGGGCGTCGCCTTCGATGTCCTCGCGGATCTTCTCCGCGACCGGGTCGAGCTTCCGGTTCGCGTACCGGACGTAGAGGCCGGTGATGACGAACGTCGAGACGAACTGGAGCAGGCCGAAGATCAGGCCGACGTTGATGTTGCCGAAGACCTTCGTGCTCATGAAGCCGTGCGCGTAGTCCGCGAGGAGCACGTACAGCAGGTACCAGACGAGGAACACCGCCGTCATCGGGAAGACGAACCGGCGCAGGCGGCTGCGCAGCTCACGGAACTCGGTACTTTCGTGCGCGCGTTCCCAGATGGTTTCTGACGTGTCCGGGGGCCCGCCGCCAGTGTCGGTCGTGCTCATCGCTGCTCCCTGCGACGTTGCGGAAAGTGACCTGCGACACCGTAGGGAGTTGTGAGTCTCGTGTGAAGATTCAGCGGTTCAACAGCCGGGCGAGACGACGAACGGTTGACGAACGGTCGCGCGGTCCGGCCGAACGGGGTTCGTCCAGATGCAGGCGCAGCATCGCGGCCGTCGACCAGGTGGGTGGCCTGCCCCTCAGGGAGACCAACGCCATTACGCCGAACGCCAGCGGTACCGACCAGGGTGCCGGTTGCTGCACCAAGATCGCCACCCAGCCGCGCAGCGGCGGCCCGGCGAGGGCGTACAGGATCGAGCCGGACGACGCGACGAGGCCGGTCAGCACGCCGGCGATCCCGCCGGCCGCGGTCAGCCGCGGCCACCAGATGCCGAGCACGAGCAGCGGGCAGAACGTCGACGCGGCCACGGTGAAGCCCCACGTGACGAGCACCCCGGCGTCGAGCTCGGCCGAACGCAGCGCCAGCAGCACCATCACGCCGGCGACGCCGAACACGGCGATCCGCAGCCGGCGCAGCCCGCCGGGGACGAGGTCGTGCGCGATCGCGCCGGACATCACCAGAAGCAGCCCGAGCGACGTCGCCAGGAAAGCCGCGAAGGCGCCCGCGGTCAGCAACGCCGTGAAGAGGCCGCCGGCCCAGCCACTGTCCACTTGGTACGGCAGCGCGACGACCACGGTGTCCGTGGCGCCGGAGAGGTAGAGCCCCGGCACGAGGACGCGGCCGAGAACGCCGTAGACGCCGGGGAAGAGGTAGAAGATCCCCAGCAGGGCCACGGTGATCGCGGCGGTGCGGCGCGCGGCGCGGCCGTCGGGGCTGGTGTGGAAGCGCATGAGCACGTGCGGCAGGCCCATCGTGCCGAGCATCGTCGCGATGAGCACCGCCCACGTCCCGAGCAGTGGGTAGCCCTGGTCGCCGAGGTCGAGCAGCGGGCGCTGCCAGTCGTGCCCGCCGAGCGGGGCGCCGCCGCGCACCGCGGGGACCGCCGTGCCTTCGCCGAACACGACCTCGTCCTGGCTGTGTGCGGTGAATTCGCCAGGGAGCAGGGTTTCCGCGACGCCGTTGCGCCGCACGGCGGTCGGCTCGCGGATCTCCATGGTGACGTCGACCTCGAACTTCACCGGTGTCTCGCGGGCGAAGTGGGTGAACTCGACGGGGTTCAGCGCGTCGGTCCGGTTGACCGCGCCGGCCTGCAGCACCAGCCAGATCGCCGGGATCAGGAACAGCAGCAGCTTCAGCACGAACTGGAACGCCTGCACGTACGTCGCCGCGCGCATCCCGCCCAGCGCGAGGGTGACGCTGACCGCGGCGCCGGCCAGCACCACGCCGACCCAGTACGGCGTGCCGCCGACCGCGGTGAGCACCAGCCCGGCGGTGCGGAACTGCGGGACGACGTAGATGGTGCCGATCACCAGGACGACGACCGCGGCCAGGCGGCGCAGCGCGGGGGAGTTGAGCCGGGCTTCGGCGAAGTCGGGGACGGTCAGCGCGCCCGAGCGCCGCATCGGCGCGGCGACCAGCACGAGCATCGCGATGTAGCCGGCGGTGAAGCCGACCGGGTACCAGAGCGCCCCGATGCCGTCCTTGACGACGAGCCCGGCGACGCCCAGAAATGAGGCCGCGGACAGGTATTCGCCCGAGACGGCGGCCGAGTTCACCAGCGGCGAGATCCGCCGGGAGGCGACGAGGAAGTCCGACGTCGTGCGCATGGCGGCGACCCCGCGGACGCCGATGAGCAGCGTCACGAGCACGACCGGCGCGACGGCGAGTGCGACGCCCACTAGCCGTCGTCCTCGAGGCGCTCGGCGCGGCGCAGCTGCCAGCGGGCCAGCAGGGCCATCGCCGGGTAGGGGAGGACCGCGATCATCAGCCAGGACACCGGGATTCCGAGCAGGCGCAGGGTGTCCAGGCCCGGGAAGATCGCGAAGAGGCCGGGCAGGCCGAGGAGGAGGGCGAACATGAGGACGAGCGCGGGGACGCCCCGGCGGCGCTGAGCGCGGTAGAGGGCGGTGGCGCGCTGGGTGTCGCCGACGGGGAGGCGGGTCTGCCGCCAGCGGTGCCGCGAGCGGCGGCGGGCGTGGGCGAGACGGGTCTGCGGGCTGGTGACGGCGACCCGGCGGATCTTGCTCATCGCGGGCCTGCCTGGCGGTGGGTGGCTTCGGGCTGGGCGCTCATCGCGGGCCCGCCGCGGAGTGGCTGCCTTCGGCGCGGGCGCTCATCGCTGGCCCGGCCCGAGCTGGCCGCGCTGGGCGGCTTCGAGCAACCTGTCCCGCAGGTCGCGCGCGTGGCGGCGGCTGACCGGGACGTCTCCCGCCTCGGTGTGCGCCAGCAGGCCGCCCGCCGAGTCGCTCCGCAGCTCCAGCACCGCCCCGACGGACAGCAGGAACCCGCGGTGCACCCGGCTGAACCCCGTTCCCTCCCAGTACTCCTCGAGCCGGGAGATCGGCATCCGCACCAGGTGGACGCCGGAGCGCGAGTGCAGCCGGACGTAGTCGCCGTGGGCCTCCACGAACAGCACGTCGTCGCGGCGGACGTACCTCGTGCGGCCGCCGGACTCGACCGGGAGTGCCGCCATCGCGTCCGGGGTCGAGCGCGATGACGGCGTCGCCATGCGCGTCACCTTCGCCAGCGCCGCGGAAAGCCGTTCCGCGCGGACCGGTTTCAGCAGGTAATCGACGGCGCCGATGCCGTACGCCGTCACCGCGTGGCCGTCGTGGGCCGTGACGAACACGATCACCGGCGGCTCGCTCAGCTTCGCCAGCAGCCCGGCCAGCTCGAGCCCGTCGAGGCCCGGCATCGAGATGTCGAGGAACACCGCGTCGAACCTGTCGGCCTGAAGCAGCCTCAACGCCTTCAGCGCGTCGGCCGCACCCACGACTTCGCCGACTTCGGGCGCTTCGCGCAGCATGCGGCACAACTCGTCCAGGGCCGGCGGCAGATCGTCGACGGCGAGCACGCGGAGCCCGGTCACGGCAGCACCCCCGGCTGGAACCGCGGCACCCGGACGACCACCCGGGTGCCCGCGCCGACCTCGGTTTCGACGGTCAGCCCGTACCAGGCGCCGTAGACGTCGCGCAGTCGTCTGTCCACATTGGCCAGTCCGAGACCGGCGGGGTCGTCCTCGCCGGTGCGCCCCGCCAGGATGTCCGCCGCGCGCTTCGGGTCCATGCCGACCCCGTCGTCCTCGACGAAGATCACGCAGTCGTTCCCTTCCGCCTGGCCGTGCACCTGGACCAGCCCGGTGCCCGACCGGGGCTCGATGCCGTGCCGGATCGCGTTCTCCACCAGCGGCTCCAGCACGAGGTAGGGCACCGCGACGGCGAGGATCTCCGGCGCGACCCGCACCTGGACGCGCAGCCGCTCGCCGAGCACCGCCCGCTGCAGCGCCAGGTACGTCTCGATCGCGCGGAACTCCTCGGCGACCACCGTGTACTCGCCGTGGCGCGCGAGGCTGTAGCGCGTGTAGTCGGCGAAGTCCAGCATCAGGTCGCGGGCGCGGTCGGGGTCCGAGCGCACCAGCGACGCGATGACGGTCAGCGCGTTGTAGACGAAGTGCGGGGACATCTCGGCCCGCAGCGCCCGCAGTTCGGCCTGTGCCGCCTGTTCCGCCGACGCCTCGAGCCGGCCGCGCTCGAGGGCTTGGACGACGAGGTCGGCGGCCTGGCCGGCGACGGCGTCCCGGACGTCGCCGACGACCAGCAGCGCCCCGGCCAGTTCGTCGCGGACGTGCAGCGGCAGCACGAGGACGTCGGGTGCTGAGCCGGGTTCCTCGGTGTGGAGGACGCCGTCGAGCACCGTCGCGACGACCGCGTCCGGCCCCGGCCGCCCCGACCAGAGCAGCGAGCCGGACAGGTCGGTGAGGCCGAGCCCGGGGAAGCCGAAGAGCCGCCGCAGGCTGTGGGCGGCGCGGCGGGCGCGGGTGCCGGACAGGCCGTCGCGCAGGTCGTCGGTGATCCGGCGGGCGGCGGCGAGCACCGGCAGCGGGTCGGCACGGGAGGCCGGACGCAGGTGCACGGTCATCGGGCCTCCCCTCGGCGGCGGTGTCCAGGGGACCAGATCCTACGGCTACGCGGGCCCGTCACGGTCGGCCAGCACCTGGGCGTGGCGGCGGTGACGGCGCCAGGTCCGGTAGTCGTCGAGCGCCGTGCCGCGGCCGCGCAGGAGGGCGTTCGCCGGGTACGGCCGGTCCGGCAGCGAGATCCAGCCGGTCGTGCGGGTCTCCTTGACCGCCACCGGCACCGGCCGGAACGTCGCCGGGTCGAGCGCCTCGCTGTGCCGGACGACCTCGTCGAAGAACCAGCCCGACGTGATCAGCGCCAGCACCCCGCGCGAGGACTTGAGCGCCTCCTTCAGCGGTGGGGCCTCCAGCAGCCGGAACGTCTGGTTGATCGCCGGCGCCGTGACGCCGAAGTCGTCGTAGGCGACCTCGCCCGCGTGCAGGGCCATGCGCAGCCGGATCCGGGCCTCGGCGTGGTGGGTCAGGTTGTGGCGGTGCAGCGCCACGGCGAGCGCGTTGGGCAGGTACTCGACGAAGGGCCCTTTGGGGATCTCCGCCGGGGCGAGGACGAAGACGCCGTCCCCGCAGTCCTCTCTCCGGCAGTTCAGCCACGGGAGGCCGGCGTCCTCGAAGGCCCGGAACAGCGCGCGGTACAGCCCTTTGCGCAACGCCAGGCGGTGTGGCGTCGTCCTGCGCTGGTCGCCGTAGCCCTCGACGTCCACGGCGAGGATCGTCCGATGTTCCGCCGGCCGCTCGTAGTTCATCGCACCCTCCCCGCGATCATGCATGTGCCGATGCATGTGCAGATGAGTGTGACGTGGAACACTCGGGGAAGGGAACCGGCTGTGCGGTGAACGGTGCCTGGGCCGCGGTGACCGGCAGTGAGCGATCGGCGTTCGTGAAATCGCCTGGTGAGCGGATTGACAAGCATCACCGGGGAAGCTGACGGACAGAACGTGAAAGCGGCGGAGCCGTGCCGGGTCGCGGCACGGCCCCGCCGCCGATCAGGGGGTCAGCAGGACTGCTTGTAGAAGTACTGCGAGTTGGCGTCCATGTCCGCCTTGGTGATCGAGTGCAGCTCCGCGGTCAGGTTCCGCGTCACCGGCTTGCCCTCGATGGCCGCCACGGCCTGCTGGACGCCCTGGGTGCCGATCGAGGCCGGGTCCTGGGCGATCAACGCCTGGTACTGGCCGTTCTTGAGGCCTTCGACCTCGGACGGGCTGGCGTCGAAGCCGATCAGGTTGACCGCGCCGACCTTGCCCGCGTTGCGCAGGCCGGTCGCCGCACCCTCACCGGTGTTGAGGTTGGTCGCGAAGACGCCGATCAGGTCCGGGGTCGACGACAGCGCCGCCGTCACCTTGGCCGCGGCCTGCTCGGGCTCGTTCTGGGTGAACTGCACGCCGATCGACTTCAGGGCCGGGGTGTTCTTCAGCTCGTCCTCGAAGCCCTTCACGCGGGCCGCCGTGGTGGAGGTGCCGGCGATCGTGTCGAGCACCAGCACCGAGCCGCTCTTGCCGTTCGCGAGCTTGGCCATCGTCTGCGCCGCGAGCTTGCCGCCCGCGGCGTTGTCGGAGGAGACCGACGACGCGGCCACGCTCGTGTCCTTCAGCGAGGTGTCGACCTCGACGATCTTCGTGCCGCGCGCCTTGACCTGCTGGATCGGCGCGAGCATCGCCGTGTCGTCGGTCGGGGCGATGAGCAGCGCCGCCGGCGGGTTCGAGCCGAGGGCGTTGACCAGCTGGGTCTGCAGCGGCGCGTCGAACTTCTGCGGCGCCTGCGTGGTCAGCTCGTAGCCGAGCTTCTTCGCCTCGGCCTGCGCGCCGCACTGCAGCGAGATGTAGAACGGCTCGGCCTGCACACCCGGGATCAGCGCCAGCTTCTTGCCGCCGACCGGCTGGGCGGCGTCACCCGACCCGGTCTGCCCGACCGTGCCGGACCCGCACGCGGTGAGCAGCGCGGCGGCCGAGGCCAGCGCGCCGACGGCCACGAAAGTCTTGGTGAGCTTCATAAGCACCTCTTTGTACTCGGGGGAACTCAGCTTTGTACTCGGGGGAACTCAGCGGGAGTTGCGGCGGCTGCGGCGCCGCTGGTCGAACCAGACCGCGGCGATCAGGACCCAGCTGACGATGAACATCTGCCAGAAGTCCTGGACGTGGATGATGTTGAAGCCCTTGCGCAGCACCGCGGGGATGAACACCCCGATCACCGTGCCCAGGATCGTGCCGACGCCGCCGAACAGGCTGGTCCCGCCCATCACGACCGCGGCGATGGCGTTGAGGTTGTCGGTGGTGTGCCCGGAGATGGTGGTCGAGTTGTAGTAGGCCAGCGAGAGGAACCCGGCGATCCCGGCCAGGAGACCCGTCAGCGTGTACACCTTCAGCAGGTGGGCGGTGACGCCGATGCCGACTCGCCGCGCGCCCTCGGCGTTGGAGCCCACCGCGAAGGTGTAGCGGCCGAACTTCGTCGTCCGCAGCAGCCAGGCCCCGATGACGGTGATCACGATCGCCACGATCACCAGGTTCGGCACCACGCCGAAGGAGGTGCCGTAGCCCAGCGTCTTCGTGAGCTCGGCCGGCACCGTGCGCAGGTCCGAACCGCCGTTGAGCAGGTAGGCGGTGGCCAGGGAAGCCCCCATGGTGCCGAGCGTGACGATCAGCGGCGGGAGCTTGGCCAGCGCGACCAGCGCGCCGTTGATCAGGCCCCAGATCGTGCCGGTGACCACGGCGACGACGAGGCCGACGACGATGACGCCCCAGCCCGCGTCGGACGCGTCGCCACCGGACAGCGCTTCCATCGTCTTGCCGCCGACCATCCCCGAGAGGATCAGCACCGAGCCGACCGAGAGGTCGATGCCCGAGGTGATGATCACGAACGTCATGCCGACGGAAAGGATGAGCAGGACCGAGGACTCGATGAACAGCGTCTGGAAGGTGAACAGCGTCGGGAACGTGTCCGGCGCGATCACGCTGAAGAGCACGACCAAGGCCAGCAGGACCAGCCCGATCCAGAACGTGTTGGCCTCCACCAGGCGCTTGCCCAGCGGCCGCTTGCCGAAACCCGCTTCGGGTGTTTCCTGGATGTCCTGGGTGGGTGCGCTCACGCGGCCTCCTCCTGCACGAGTGCCCCGGTCATCGCGGCGACGAGGTCCTCGAGCTTCGTGTCCGGCCCGGTGAACCGGGCGACGCGCTTGCCGAGCCGCAGCACCTCGACGCGGTCGGCGACCGACAGCACCTCGGGCATGTTGTGGCTGATCAGCACGACGGCGATGCCCTTGTCGCGCACCTTCTTGATGACGTCGAGCACGCGCTCGCGCTGCACGACCCCGAGCGCGGCGGTCGGCTCGTCCATGAACACGACCTTCGACGCCCACACGACCGAACGCGCGACCGCGACGCTCTGCCGCTGCCCGCCGGACAGCGAGCCGATCGGGACGTCGGTGCTCTGCAGCGTCACGCCGAGGCGCTGGAACTCCTCGACGGCCTGGCGCCGCATCTCGGCCTTGTCGATCATGCCGAGCTTGCCGAGGATGCCCTTGCGGTGGATTTCGCGGCCCAGGAACAGGTTCGCCGCCGGATCCAGCTCGGGAGCGACGGCCAGGTCCTGGTAGACGGTCTCGATGCCCAGCCGCCGCGCCGTGGTCGGCGAGTCGAAGTGCGCTTCCTTGCCGTCGAGGAGGATCGTTCCCGACGTCGGCTGTTCCGCGCCCGAGAGGCACTTGACCAAAGTGGACTTGCCGGCGCCGTTGTCGCCGATCAACGCCGTCACTTCGCCGGCGCGAGCCTGGAAAGCCGCCCCGCGCAAGGCTTCGACCGACCCGTAGTGCTTCGTCAGGTCGACCGCTTCCAGCAGGATTTCGCTCATCCGTGCCTCTCCTCCGGTGCCGGCGGCCGGCAGCGGATCACCGTCGCCGTGCCCGACAGCTCGGTCTGGCCGGCGTCGAACGGCACGACGTAGGTGTCGCCCTTCGTCAGCGCGTGCTCGCCGCCGTGCTCGGTGCGCAGGGTGCCTTCCCCGTCGAGGACGACGAGCACCGCGAACGACGGGTCCAATGACAACGTTGTCGTCTTGTCCGTACGCAGTTGCTCGGCTCGGAAGAACCGCTCCGATCCGCCGGCCAGCAGGTCGACGGTGGACGCGCTGTCGCCCGCGGTGCGCTTGATGATCGTGTCCAGCCGCCCGGCGTCCCAGCCGGAAGTGTCGAGCGCCTCGATGGCGGTGTCGAACCCGATTCCGAGGTGGCCCTTCTCCGGCGACGCGAGAAAGTCACGCCACTCGATGGTGAGCGAGAAGTCCGTCGGCTGCTGCAGCTCGACGACGAACACGCCCTCGCCGATCGCGTGCGGCAGCCCGGCCGGGATGTAGACGGTGTCGCCGGCGGTCACCGGGACGCTGTTCAGCGCGCCCAGCATCGACGGCACGTCCTGCTCGCGCGTCCACTCGGACACCGTCGCCTTGGACAGCGTCTCCTTGAAGCCGGGGTAGACGCGCGGGTCGTCGCCGTAGGTGCCGACCACGATCCACGCCTCGGTCTTGCCGAAGTGCGAGTCGAAGTGCTGCTTCGCGAAGGCGTCGTCGGGGTGGAAGTGGACGGGCAGCCGCTGGCCCGCGTCGAGCAGCTTGACCAGCAGCCCGGTCGACGTCCCGAGCGCCTCGACGTGCTTGGCGCCGAGCCAGCCGGCCGGGTTCGCGACGACGGCGTCGCGCAGCCAGTCGCCGCCGGGGAGCCGGGTCAGTCCGTTGGTGTCCTGGCCGAACATGGTGCTCACCGAGGCGACCCAGTCCTCCGGGCCGAACTTCTTTTCCGGCGACGCTCCGCGCAGTGCCGCGATGGCGTCGCCGCCGCGGTAGAACTGCGGCGGCTGGTTGGCGGGGAGCCGGATGGGTTCGAGGGTCACGGGGCGACCTCACCGGAGCCGCGGGCGACGAGATGCACAGGCAGGACGACCTTTCTGGGCGGGGACTGATCTCCTTGGACACGGGCGAAGAGCAGCTCGGCCGCGGCGTGGCCGAGCGCGCTCACGTCGTGCGCGACGACGGTGACCGGCGGGTCGAGCAGATCCGCCAGCTCGAAGTCGTCGAAGCCGACCATCGCCGGGCGCTGCTCGGCGTGGGCCAGCGCGCGCAGCACGTGCACGGCGACCCGGTTGTTGCCCGCGATCACCGCGGTGGCCGCGTCCGGGCCGTGCAGCAGGCGCTTCACGGCGTCGCCGATGTAGTCCTGGGTCGGCGTCCGCATGGAGACCAGGGACTCGTCGTAGGAGATCCCGTTGCGGACACAGCCTTCGCGGAACCCGCGCAGGCGCTCGGCCGCGGTGAAGATGTCCGGGCTGTCGCCGAGGAACGCGATCCGCCGGTGGCCGTGCTTCGCCAGGTGGGTGACGGCTTCGATGGTGCCGCCGAGGTTGTCGACCAGCACCGTGTCGGCGACGATGTCGCCCGCCGGGCGGTCGATGAACACCACCGGCGTGCCCGCGCGCATCTCCGGCACGAGATAGCCGTGCTGCAGGCCGGCCGGGACGACGAGGATGCCGTCCACCCGCCGCGCGCAGAACTCGAGGACGAGCTCGCGCTCGCGGTCGGAGTTCTCCTCGGACGAGCCGGTGAGCACCTGGCGCCCGAACGACGTCGCGATGCGCTCGACCGCGCGGTTCAGCTCGGAGTAGAAGGGGTTGCCGACGTCCTCGACGATCAGCCCGATGGTCCCGGTCGTCGACCCGCGGCGCAGGTTGCGCGCGCCCAGGTTGCGCCGGAACCCCAGCTGCTCGATGGCCGCCATGACCCGCTCGGCGGTGTCCGGGTGCACCGCCGGTTCGTCGTTGACCACGCGCGAGACGGTCTTGATGCTCACGCCGGCCAGCCGGGCCACATCGCTCATGGTGGCCCGCCTGCTCGCGGTGCGCGGTGCGCCGTCGCGGTCCCGGCCGGGAGGAGACAACGTTGTCATAGTGACCGGGATTGAACGCCACCCGCCCGTGGCTTGTCAACGGTCTGCGCGCGGATTGTGCCGATTCGGCTACCGACGTCGTAGGTCAGACGGCTGATCATGCTGTCCCGAAGTGGACAGGTCTTGACGGGACCCTTGACTGTCTGGTGAGCCGCTGCCCAAGGTGGCCCGGTTCGACCGACTGCGCGACAAGGTTGTCATGACACCGTTTCCGGTCGCGCTGACGAGGTGAAAGGCGATGGCCATGGCGCGATTGCGCTTAAGAGCCGGTTTGACCTTTTTGACACTGGCGGTGACGGCAGCGGTGGCTCCCGCTGTCCCCGCCGCGGCAGCTCAGAGCACCGATTTCGCGAAGTGGGTCAACCCCTTCGTCGGCACCCGCCCCGGCGGCGCCGACCACGGCACCGGGGGCGGTGCCGGCAACACGTTCCCGGGCGCGGTGGCGCCGTTCGGCATGGTCCAGTGGAGTCCCGACACGGTGAAGTCCCAGCCCGGCGGGTACTTCTACGACGACGACGCCCTGACCGGGTTCAGCCTCACGCACCTTTCGGGCGCGGGCTGTTCGACCTATCAGGACATCCCGTTCATCCCTTATGTCGGTGAAGTGACGACTTCGCCGGCCACCGACCCGTCGCACTACACGTCGAAGTTCTCGCACGCCAACGAACACGCGACCGCGGGCGCCTACGACGTCACCCTCGACAGTGGAGCGAAGGTCGAGCTGGCCGCGACCCAGCGCACCGGCTCCGCGCGGGTGTCCTACCCGGCCGGCGCGTCCTCGACGCTGCTGGTGAACACGTCCGGCTCGGTCAACGGCACCGACGACGCGTCGATCACCATCGGCAAGGACACCATCAGCGGCTGGGCCACGAGCGGCCGGTTCTGCGGCGCGAAGAACAGCTACCGCGTCTACTTCTCGGCCAAGTTCGACACGCCGTTCGAGTCGATCGGCACGTGGAAGAACGGCGCCGTGACGCCGGGCAAGTCCGCCGAAACCGGGGGCGCGAAGGCGAAGGTCGCGCAGCCCAACGGCGTGAACGCTTCCATCGCACGCCCGGCCAAGGCCAAGACGCAGGACACCACCGTGTCCGGTCCGGGCAGCGGCGGGTACGTCACCTTCGCGAACCTCAACGGCGCGCAGGTGAACGTCCAGGTCGGACTGTCCTTTGTGTCCGTGGACGGCGCGAAGGCCAACCTCAAGGCCGAGAACACCAAGAAGTCGTTCGACACCGTGGCCGCCAGCGCGCGCAAGGCGTGGAACGACCAGCTCGGCAAGATCGCCGTCACCGGCGGCTCGGACGCCGACATGACGACGTTCTACACCTCGCTGTACCACTCGCTGATCCAGCCGAACGTCTTCTCCGATGTGGACGGTCAGTACCCGGGCTTCGACGGGCGGATCCACAAGGCCGACAAGGGCCACGCGATGTACACGAACTTCTCCGGCTGGGACATCTACCGCTCGGAGGTCCCCCTCCTGGCGACGATCGACCCGAAGGAGACCTCGGACATCGTCCGGTCGATGATGGCCTACGCCGAGCAGGGCGGGTCGTGGGACCGCTGGACGGTGGCCAACGACTACACCGGCGTCATGAACGGCGACCCGTACCACATCATCGTGTCCAGCGCGTACGCGTTCGGCGCGCGTGACTTCGACGCCCAGAAGGCGTTGCTTCTCATGATCAAGGGCGCCACCCAGCCGACGCAGGGCTACACCGAGCGGCCGGGCCTCGACGACTACCAGAAGCTCGGCTACGTGCCGGGCGCCGGCGCGGACACCCTGGAATACACCAGCGCCGACTTCTCCATCGCCGAGTTCGCGAAGCGCCTCGGCGACAGCGCGACGTACACGACGTTCATGAAGCGCGCGCAGAACTGGCAGAACCTCTACAACCCGGGCACCGGTCACCTGCAGCCGCGCAACGCGGACGGCTCGTTCGCCGGCACCTACGACCCCGCCAGCTCGCAGGGCTGGGTCGAGGGCAACGGCGCGCAGTACGAGTGGATGGTGCCCTACGACCTCGGCGGCGTCGTGACGGCGTTCGGCGGGAACACCGCGACCCAGTCGCGGCTGGACACCTTCTTCACCCAGCTGAACGCGGGCACGCAGGAGCCGTACGCCTTCATGGGCAACGAGCCGAACTCCAACGCGCCGTACGTCTACTCCTACGCGGGCGCGCCGGCCAAGACCCAGTCGATCGTGCACCGCTCGATGGACGAGCTGTACAACCCGCGTCCCGAAGGCCTGATCGGCAACGACGACCTCGGCCAGATGTCGGCCTGGTACGTCTGGTCGGCGCTCGGTGTCTACCCGGAGATCCCGGGCCGCGCCGAGACGCTGCTCGTCACGCCGCGCTTCGAGCACGCCGTGCTCACCACCGGCTCGGGCAAGAAGATCACCATCAACGCGCCGGGCACCGGCGACTACGTGGGCAGCCTGAAGGTCAACGGCGGCGCGGCTTCGAAGGCGTGGCTGCCGGAGGCGCTGATCTCCAGCGGCGGCACGCTCGACTACACCCGCTCCGCCACCGCGACAGCGTGGGGCAGCGCGGCGGCCGACGCGCCGCCGTCGTTCCGCGAGCAGGAGAAGCCGAGCCTGTCCTTTGTGGACCCGGCCCGCGCGGTGACACCCGCGGGGTCGACGTCCCAGGCTTCGGTGGGCGTCCAGGACCTCTCCGGCACCGCCCGGACCTGGACCTACAGCGCGGCGAGCGTCGACGGGATCACGCTGACCCCGGCGTCGGGCAGCATCGCCGTCCCGGCGGGCGGCAAGGCCAACGCCGAGGTGACGGTGACCGTCCCGGCCGGACTGGCCGACGGCGCCCGCCGCATCCCGGTGACGTTCTCCGCGCCGGGTGTGGCTTCGACGCAGGCGGTGCTGACCGTGCTCGTGGCCCAGCCGAACAGCTGGCTCGCCACGGTCGACAACGCGGGCATCTCGCCGGACTCCGACTCGTCGGCGGCCAACTTCGACGGCGGCGGCTGGAGCTACTCGGCGAACGCGCTGGCCGCGGCCGGCGCCACCCCGGGCGGCACGGTGACCAGTGACGGCATCAAGTTCACCTGGCCGTCGTTCCCGGCCGGAGACCCGGACAACGTGGTCGCAGGCGGCCAGAAGGTGAACGTCACGGGTTCCGGACGGCTGGCGTTCCTCGGTTCGGCGTCCAACGGCAATGCGTCCGGCACGCTGACGATCACCTACACCGACGGCAGCACGTCCACCGCGACCATCGGGTTCTCCGACTGGACCCTCGGTGGCGGCGGCGCGCAGCCGGCGTTCGGCAACCGGATCGTGCTGTCCACGCCGTACCGCAACGCCGCGGGCAGCGACCCGCAGCAGATCCGCACGATGGTGTTCGGCACCAACCCGATCACCCTCGACGCGGGCAAGACGGTGGCGAGCGTGACGTTGCCGTCGAACGTCAGCGGCGGCGCACTGCACGTGTTCGCCATCGGTATCGGCGCATAACCCACGAAGACGACGGCCCCCTCCCGCACGGGAGGGGGCCGTTCCCATGCCGGCGGAATGGCCGGATCCGGCCAGTGTCATCCCCCGTTCGGCCCCTTACTCGCGATGATCTCTGCGTTACGTTGATCCGGCCCAAGGGGAGTGGGGAGGTGGGGTCGCGCGTGCCGGTTTCGCCGGAACCGTTGGTGTTCCCGGACGTCGAGCAGGCCGTCGCGGAGTTCCTCCGCGCCCGGCCCGAGCTGTCCGGCATCCCGGTGGGATCGTCGGTCCCGCCGGGTTTCGACGGCACCCAGCGCGCTGTCGTGCTCACCCGGCTCGGCGGCGTCTACCTCGACGACGACCGGCTCGACAACGCGGAAGTGCGGCTGGACTCCTACGGTCCGGACAAGACCGCCGCGCACGCTGTCGCGCTGGCCGTGCGGGGTGTGCTGCCGCTCCTGGGCGTTTCCGGCGGCACGGTGTTCCCCGACACGACCGAGCTCCAGGGGCCGTGCTTCGTGCTCGACCGGAGGCATTCCGACGCGAACCGGTACGTCATGCGGTACCGGTTCGTCGCGCAAGTCGTATCCAGACCGGCCTGACCGGCCGGCGGCGCAGTGGGAGGGCTGCTCATGCCAGGACTGAACGCCAGCGAAATCCGGGTGGCCGGAACCGGAGCCGTCTACGTGGCCCCGGCGCACACCCCGATGAACTTCACCGGTGAGTGGGCGTCGCCGTGGACCGACCTCGGCTACACGACCGCGGACGGGGTCAAGTTCGTCAAGAAGGACAAGCTCGACCCGGTGGACACGTGGCAGTCGGTCGCCGCGATCCGGTACGTCTTCAGCGATCGCGACTTCTCGGTGAAGTTCTCGCTGCTGCAGATCAACAGCGACACGCTGCAGTTCTTCTTCAGTTCGCCCCCGCCGTCGGGCGGTGTGTACAACATCGCCGCCGCGCCGAAGGTGGAAGAGCGCGCGCTCGGCATCGAATTCTCCGACGGCGCGGTGAAGAACCGGTTCTACATCCCGCGCGGGGTGGTCACCGAAACCGACGAAACCGCGATCACGCGGACGTCGGCGATCAAGCTGGGCGTGACGTTCACGGCGATGACGCCGATCAACAGCGCGTCGGAGCCGCTGGCGCAGTGGTCCATCAGCGAGGCGGCCGCCGCGGCCGCCGGGACGTCCGAGTGACGGGGGAACGCACCACATGGCGAAGTACGACGTCAACGCCGCCCGGGCGCAGCGCCTGGAAGCGCTGGGGGAGCGCTGGGAGTTCGAGCTCGACGGCGACACCTTCAGCCTGCCGACCGAGCTGCCGAGGGACGCGGTGAGCAGGCTGGCGGCGCTCGATCCGTCCGATTTGGACGGTCTGCTGCAGGTCCTGCTCGGCGACGAGCAGTTCAAGCGGCTGGACGACCACTCGCTCAGCGTCCAGGACGTCCAGGCACTGCTGGAGGCCTACGGTCGCGACACCGGTATGGCGCTGGGGGAATCCTCGGCCTCGACGCGCTCCTGAGCGAGCACGGCGAGGCCGTCGAAGCCGACCTGCTCCGGTTCTACCGGGTCGACCTGCTCGACTACTACCGCGGCCGGCTTTCGCCGCGGCGGCTGCGGGTGCTCATCCGCCACCTGCCCCGGGAGTCCGCGTTGGTGCGCGCGCTGCACGGGGACGCGGCCGAGTGGGGCCTGACCGAGCACCTGCTCGCCGGCGCCGTCGACGAGCTGGCGGTCGGCAACTGGCTGTTCGTCACGGCCAACTCCGGCGAGCAGGCCGAGCCGCCGCCGCGCCCGCGGCCGGTGCCGCGGCCCGGCGTCGAACCGGAGCCGGACCCCGCGGCCACCCCGGCCGAGATCGCCGCGTTCTTCGGCGCGCCCGCACGAGGAGGTGACTGATGCCCGAACCCGCTTCCGCCGTCACGGGCGCGCAGGCGCAGACGAACGCCTTGGTGGCCGGCATCCAGAAGTCGATCACCGACGCCGTCGCCGGCGCCGCGAACAAGATATCCACGAAGTTCGCCGAGCGTGTCGACAAAGAGCTCGCCGAGATGACGACGAGCTTCAAGGCGACGCACCCGGCGGTCACCCAGGCCGTCACCGACGTCGTCGGCTACACGGACGCGGTCAAGACCACGTCGGTCGCGATCCGGGACAGCGCCAAGCAGCTCAAGGAGACGAGCGCCGCGGTCAAGCAGCTGCCGGCGTCCATCCGGGACGTCCGGACCGGCCTGCGCGACAGCGCGACGGAGGCGACGAAGCTCGGCCGCGACCTGAAGCAGATGGTCGCCGGCGTGCCCGGCATGGTTCGGGACCTCGCGACCGCCATGAAGACGAACCTGATCCAGGGCTTCAACGCCGTGCGCCAGGGGGCGGTGCAGGGCGCGAAGGCCGTGCTCGACTTCGCCAAGTCGACGTTCACGTTCTCGAACATCCAGAAGGCCGCGACGGCCATCACCGTGATCTTCAAGGCCGCCGTGAAAGGGCTCGGCGACGCGTTCCGGGCCAACCCGATCGGGTTCGTCGTCACGATCATCACCCTGCTCGTCGGGGCGCTCATCCTCGCCTACCAGCGAAGTACGACGTTCCGGAACATCGTCAACGCGGCCTTCGCCGCGGTGCGGTCGGTCGTGACCGCCGCGATGGGCAAGGTCCGCGAGATCATCAACGCGGTCTGGCCTGCGGTGTCCAAAGTGGTCCAAGTCGCGGCCAAACTGGTCCGCGACTACGTGAGCACCTACTTCGGCGCGGCCCGCAAGGTGGCCGAAACCGTGTGGAACGCCGTGAAGACGGTCGTCACCGGCGCGGTGAACACCGTGGTCGGCACGGTCAAGGGCGTCGGCAAGGTGGCCGGCATCGTCAAGGGCGCGTTCGACCAGGCGAAGACGGCGGTGAGCGGCGCGCTGTCCGGCATCGTCGGGTTCGTGAAGGAGCTGCCGGGCCGGATCGTCAAGGCGCTCGGCAACCTGGGCCGGACGCTCTACGACGCGGGCAAGTCGGTGATCGAGGGTTTCCTCAACGGCATCCGCGACATGGCGGGCAGCATCGTTTCGACGCTGCAGAACTCCGTGATCGACAAGATCCCCGGCCCGATCCGGAAGGCGCTCGGGATCAGCTCGCCGTCGCGGGTGATGGCGCAGATCGGCACCGACATCGGCGCCGGGCTCACCACAGGCATCGACTCCACTCGCGACCGGGTGGCCGAGGCGATGACGAAGCTGGTGCCGCTGCCGAAGTCGGCGACCATCGCGCCCGCGCTCGCCGCCCTGCGCACGACCCTCGCGGCCACGGTGACCGGCCCGCTGGCCCGCGCGGTGCCCGCCGCGGCGGCGGGTGCGGTCACGGTGAACGTGCACCCGCGGGCCGGGCAGTCGGAGTACGAGATCGGGCGCATCGCGGCCAGGGAGGTGGCATGGGCGGCGAAGCGGTGACCCTGGTCCTGCCGGTGTACGAAGTGGACGGCTGGGCGGGAAACACGATCGACCCCGACGGCGTCGAGTGGTGGGTGACCAAAGAGGACGGCTGGTCCGGCGGCCCGGGGGTGCGGCTGGAGCTGTCCGACCGCCCGCAGCGCGACGGCAGTTTCGACGCGCCGTCGTTCCGGTCGGCCCGCGTGATCACCTTGGAGGGGACGGCGATCGCGCCGGACGGCTCGGCCCGAGAGCGGGCCAAGGACCGCATGGCCGCCCTGCTCGCGGACGGCACCCGGTTGACACCGCTCGTGGTAGCCGAGCGCACGGTACGCCGGAGCGCCCGGGTGCGGCTGTCGTCGGCGATCAAGATCGTGGACACGACGCCGGTGAGCTTCGACTGGTCGGTGCAGGTCACCGCCCCGGACCCGCTCCGCTACGGCGACCAGCACCGGCTGACGTGCGGGCTCCCGCGGCCGGGGCCCGGCATCGCCTTCCCCGTGCGGTTCCCGGTCCGGTTCGGCGATCCCTCGGACGGCCGGCTCGTACTGGCCAACCAGGGCACGGCCACGGCGTGGCCACTGTGGACGATCACCGGCCCCTGCGTGCGGCCGGTGCTCCGGAACACCGCCACGGGGGACCGGCTCGAGTTTTCGCTTTCCCTGGTCGAAGGGGACGAGCTGAGCGTGGACACCGCGGCCCGGACGGTGATCTACAACCAGGCGTCCCGCCGGGCCGCCCTGGTCCCCGGATCACGCTGGTTCGGGCTGAAACCGGGGGCCACCACGGTCACCTTCGGCGCGTTCGACGAAACCGCGTCCGCCACGCTCACCGCGAGCTGGCACGACGCCTGGATCTAGAGGGGGACGGAAGACCATGGTCGAACGGAAACCGGTCTGGGTGGACGGCGTCCAGGCGAGCGAAGCGCGGCTCGCCAACGCCGTGTTCCTCCAGGGCGAAGGCTCGGGCGACGCCCTGGACGCGGTGCGCGTGCGGCCGGGGGTGCGCCCGGCGGGGGCGGACCCGGGCCAGGTGACGGCGAGCACGAACTCGGTGACCGTGCAGCCGTTCCAGGCGGTGGTCACGGATCCCGACGACCCGGCTGCCGGACCGTACGTGGTCACCCTCGAGGCCGTGCAGACAATGCCGCTCCCGGCCGCGCACGCGTCGCTCGGGCGGTTCGACCTGGTGGTGGCCGAGGTTGTCGACGACGGCTTCGCGGTGAAGCTCTACGTTGGCCAGCCGCTGACGACCCCGGTGCCGCCCAAACCCGGGCCGATCTCCTTGAAACTGGCTCAGATCTCGGTCAAGCCGGGGCAGCAGCCCGCGGTCACCGATCTTCGCAAGTTCACGGCTGCCGCCGGGGGCATCCTGCCGGTCCGGACGGCCGCCGAGCTGCCGACGGCGGCGCAGGCGAGCCCGGGCCAGTTCGCCTACCGGCTGGACTCCGGTGAGCTGCAGGTCTTCCGCGCGGGTGGCTGGCAACGGTTCAAGCAGCCCCGTAACCAGTGGCAGCCGCTGCAGCTGACCCTCGGCTGGGCGCCCTACACCGCCGGCCCGGTGGCCTACCACCCACCGGGCTACCTGGTCGGTGAGGACGGGTGGGTGCACTTGCGGGGCATGATCAAGCGGCCGGACAACGTCTCGGGCACGCCGATCCAGATCGCCGCGCTGCCCCTGCCCGGCCCTGCTACTCCGGTCAGCGTGCCCGCGGCGCAGGCGGTGCTCATCGCCATGGGAGGCGGTGCCGCTTATCGAGTGGAGGTGGCCATCGACGGCAAGGTGCTCCTGAACTCGTCCACCGCGTCGCCGTTCACGTATCCCAGCTGGCTCTCCCTGGACGGGCTGTCCTTCCCGAACTCGACGATCTTCGACTAGGCGAACCGGATGGGCGCGACCTACACCTACCTCATCGCCGATCTCCGGACCGGCACCATCCTCGACGAGCTCCCCCTTTCCGGGGTCTCCTTCGACAAGAAGCTCAACGACGCCGGCTCGTTCCGCGGCCGGCTCCGCGTCGACGACCCCGAAATCCGCATCCGCGAACCCCGCGTGCTCGCCGAGCCCGGGCGTTGCGCCGTCTACGTCGACCGGGACGGCGACCTCCTCTGGGGTGGCATCGTCTGGACCAGCCGCTACAGCGCCGCCGGCGGGGTGCTGGAGCTCGGGGCCGCCGACTTCCTGTCCTACTTCGACCACCGGCTCGTGCTCAACCCCGCGGACCTCACGGCGACCGTTCCCCTCGTCGGTGACCAGCTCGGCGTCGCCCGGCAGCTGGTCGGTCTCGTGCAGTCCCACGTGGACGGTGACCTGGCCGTGCGGGTTACCGGCCCCGCGACCTCCGGCGTGACCCGCGCCCTGAGCTACGCGCCCGCCGATCTCAAGGTGGCTGGTGAGGTCCTGCGCGACCTGGCCAACACCGACGACGGGCTCGACTTCGCCTTCGACGTCCGCTACGACGCCGGTGGGGTCCCCGAACGCCTGCTGAACCTCGGCTACCCCCGGCTGGGGTCCGCGGCCGGGGCGGACGCCTACGTCTGGGAGTACGGCGCGAACCTGGTGGACTTCGTCTGGCCGAGCGACGCGGCGAACATGGCCACGCGCGTGCTGGGGACCGGGGCCGGCGGGGTGGTCGTGCGGGCCGATCCCGCCGCGCACGATGCCGGCTGGCCGTTGCTGGAAGCGGCCGCTGCTCCGGTGGACACGGCGGACGCGGCGATGCTGACCGCGCACGTCGCCGGCGAGCTCGCCGCCCGGCGGCGGCCGGTCGCGCTGCCCGAGCTGACCGTGCGCGCCGACCTCGATCCCGTCGTCGGCTCGTACTCGGTCGGCGACGACGTGCGGGTGGTCGTCGACGACCCGTTCTTCGCCGGCGACCAGCTCGACGTGACCGTCCGGCTGCTCGGCTTGGCGGTGACCCCCGGCGACGACGCCGGGCAGGAAGAGGTCGTGCTGACCGTCGCACCCCTGCTGGCGCCTTCGTGAGCCGCGTCAACCAGCCGGACACGCTGGTTTCGGTGCTGCGGGAGATCCAGCGGCGTCTTCGCGTGCTCGAAAGCACGCGCCGCACCACGACGTTCGCCGCCGCCCGCGCCCCGGCGCCGGTCACGGCGTTCCAGCCCGCGCGGCCGCAGGAGTGGCCCGGTACGGATTCCGCCGAGTGGACGCCGCTGGTCCGGCTGCTCACCCGGCCCGGCGAAGTCCTGGTCGTCCTGGACGTCGTGGCGGACACCTCGGGCGAGGCCCGGGTGCTGGTGGACGGGGAAGCGGTGGCCACCGTCGAGGTGGGCCGGCACGAGGTCACCGTCACCGCGAGCGCCGCACTGACCGAGCTGGTGGTCGAAGCGCGGCGAACCGGGGCCGCGGGGACGGTGCGGGTGGCGGCCTTCGCGCTCGCCGGCTGACCACTGTCCGGAACGAGACAGGTATTCACCGCCCTCTTGACCGGTTCGTCGGGCGTTGCCGAAGGTGTCCTCGGGGATGACATCGTTGGCAGGAGGAAGATCGGTGAAGAGCAAGGTCCTGGCGGGCGCGTTGACGCTCGCCGTGGTGGCGACGGGGGTGAGTCCTGTCGTGGCGGAAGCTTCCGGTGGGGACGCCCTCGACGCCGTCAACACGTTCATCGGCACGCAGGACGAGGGCAACACGTTCCCCGGCGCGTCGGCGCCGTTCGGGATGACGCAGGTCAGCCCCATCACCTCGCACTACGCCGGCTACCGCTACACCGACACGGCCATCCGCGGGTTCGGGCACTTCTTCCTCTCCGGCGCGGGCTGCTGGGAGCAGGGCGGCCTCGTCTCGACCCTGCCGACGACCGGGGAGATCGGGCCCAGCAAGGCGTTCGACACGACCAAACCCGCCACCTTCGACCAGAAGCAGTACGCGGCGCCGTTCACCCACGACGGCGAGGTCGGCAAGCCCGGCTACTACAAGGTCCACCTGACCAGCTACGGCGGCGTCGACGTCGAGACGACCGCGGCCACGCGCGCCGGTGTCGAGCGGTACACCTTCACCAAACCCGGTGACGCCAACGTCTTCGTCAACGTCGGGCAGGCCAACGACAAGGAGCCGGTGACGGGCAGCAGCATCCGCGTCGTCGACGACCGGACTGTCGAAGGAACCGTGGAGTCGCAGGCCTTCTGCGGTGGCAAGGCCTACACGACGTACTTCACGACGAAGTTCGACAAGCCCTTCAAGTCCTCGGGCACGTGGTCGCCGACCGGCGGCACGCCGGGCAGCCGCTCATCCGAAGGCGGCGCCGGACTACGCGGCGCGTGGCTGACGTTCGGCGGCCAGAGCCAGGTCACCGCGACCACGGCGATCTCGCAGGTGGACGCGCAGGGCGCGCGGGTCAACCTGGCGTCGGAGCACATCCGGTCGTTCGATGCGGCGAAGGCCGACGCGCAGCGCACCTGGCGCCGTGAGCTGTCCACCGTGGACATCAAGGGCGGCTCGACCGACGACCGCACGGTGTTCTACACCTCGCTCTACCACGCGCTGCTGCAGCCGCTGACCGCGAACGACGCCGACGGCCGCTACTACGGCTTCGACAAGAAGATCCACCGCGCGATCGGCTGGACCTACTACGACTTCTTCTCGCTGTGGGACACCTATCGCACGCAGAACCAGCTCCTGGCGCTGCTGCGGCCGGACCGCGCGAAGGACGTCGCCAAGAGCATCCTCGCCATCCACGACCAGGGCGGCTGGCTGCCGCGGTGGGCGTACGCGAGCCAGGAGACGAACACGATGACGGGTGACCCGGTCACGCCGTTCCTCGTGGACCTTTGGCGGTTCGGTGCGCTGTCGGGCAACGAGATGCGCGCCTACCAGGCGTTGCTGCAGAACTCGACGCAGATCCCGCCCGCGTCGTCGCCGTTCCAGGGTCGCTCCGGCAACGCGAGCTACCAGGCCGACGGCTTCGTCCAGTACGACCCGAACTTCCCGAAGAAGGGTCAGGACACCGATCCGAACCACGGCGCTTCGGCGACGCTGGAGTACGCGCTCGGTGACTGTTCGCTGTCGGTCATGGCCGCGGCACTCGGCAAGAAGGACGACGCGGCCGCGCTGGCCGCGAAGGGCCGGACCTACCGGACGCTGTGGGACGAAACGCAGACCGACCGCGGCTTCACCGGCTTCTTCCGGCCGAAGGTCGCCGGCGGGGACTGGTTCACGCCCGCGTCCGGACCGTACAGCCCGCAGAGCCAGGACGGCTTCCACGAGGGCACCGCGTGGCAGTACCAGTGGCTGGTCCAGCAGGACATCCCCGGCCTGGAGCAGCGGATGGGCGGCGCGGCGGCGACCGGGAAGCGCCTCGACGACTTCTTCGCCTACGACGAACTGGTGAAGAACCCGGCGACGGCGGTCCGCGAGAACTGGGTCGTCGGCCCGTACGACTACTACGACCAGTTCCGCTACAACCCGAACAACGAGCCGGACCTGCACTCGCCGTGGATGTACGCGCTCACCGGGCAGCCTGCGAAGACGTCGACGGTCGTGCGGGCGGCGCACACGCTGTTCACCAACGCTCCCAACGGCGTCACCGGGAACGACGACCTCGGCACGATGTCGGCCTGGTACGTCTTCAGCGCGCTGGGGATGTATCCCGCCGTCCCAGGGACTGGGAACTTCGTGCTGAACGCGCCGCGGTTCGAGAAGTCGGTGCTGCACCTGGAGAACGGGCGCGACGTCACGATCAAGGCGCCGGGCGCGGACGGCTCGAAGCTGCAGTACGTCTCGGGCCTCAAGGTCGGCTCGAATCCCAGTGACCGCGTGTACGTCAACGTGGACCAGCTGAAGCGTGGCACGACGCTCGACTTCGGTCTCACCGCGGACGCGGCGAAGGCGACGTGGGCGACATCACCGTCGTCGGCCCCGCCTTCGCCCTGCGCGGGGTAGTCACCGACCCTCACGGCCGTGGTCCAGACCACATCGGACCACGGTCGTGAGGAGGGTCACGGGCCCCGGTGTTCCCGTGAGGGCCGTCACGCCTCACACTGGGTATCAGCACGTCCGACAGCGCCGTTGACGTCCACAGGCAGTCCGCCTTGGACGGTGCGTCGGGCGTTTGTTGTGTCAGTACCAAAACGTGGTGAGACCCCACAGGAGGAAGAAGTGTCCAACAAGGCCGCTCTAGTTTTCCGCGTGGCCGCGGTTGCCGAAGCCCTTTCCTGGGCGGCACTGCTTGTCGGGATGTTCCTCAAGTACGTCGTCCACTCCTCCGGTGAGGGCGGCGTGCCCGTCATCGGCATGGTGCACGGCGTGATCTTCGTCCTCTACGTGGTCGTCTCCCTGTCCGTGGCGAAGCCCCTCGGCTGGCGCCCGAAGACGCTGGTCCTCGCCCTGCTCGCGAGCATCCCGCCGCTGTTCACGTGGCTGTTCGAGAAGTGGGCGCTGCGCAACGGCAAGCTCGACGGCCCGCAGCGGCTGTCCCACGGCGGCGTCGGCCTGTTCCAGGTCGAGGCCCCGGAGGCCGTGGCCGTCTGATCCCAGTACGTGAGAAGGGCCCGCACCGGCAGGTGCGGGCCCTTTCTCGTCCGGCGGCTATTCCGTGAAGTCGCCGGCCGCGCGGCGCACCTTCGTCAGCAGGTCCGTGAGCTGCTCGGTCTGCCGGTCGGTGAGCCCGGTCAGCCCGAAGCCGATGTCGTTGACGGCGACGGTCGCGGACTCGCGGCGCTTGCGGCCTTCGTCGGTGATCTCGACGAGTGTCGTGCGGCGGTCGGTCGGGTGCGGGACGCGCTTCACGAGCCCGTCCTTCTCCAGCCGGTCGACTATGTTGGTGACACTGGTGGGGTGCAGCTGGAGCCGTTCGCCCATCACCCGCATCGGCAGGCTGGCGCTGCGGGCGAAGGTGAGCAGCACCAGTGCTTCGTACCGGGCGAAGGTCAGGCCGTGCGGCTTGAGCGCGCCGTCCACCGCGGACTGGATGATCTGCTGGACCCGCATCACCCCGGTGACCGCGGCCATGGTGCCGGAGGGCCCGATCCGGGCCTCCCACAGCTGCGCCGCGCGGGCGATCGGGTCGAACGGCAGCGGACGGTTCATGACACGCGAAGTTACCAGCGGGTACCGGCGGGTGTCGCCCGACCGGCGGAAAGAACACCGAAGAAGGGACTTCCGACATGATCGTCGCGTTCAGCGTGAGCCCGTCCGGCGGGGAGCCCGACGGCGGGGTGAGCGAGGCCGTCGCCCGCGCCGTCAAGGTCGTCCGCGAGTCGGGGCTGCCCAACTCGACCAACGCGATGTTCACCAACATCGAGGGCGAGTGGGACGAAGTCATGGACGTCGTCAAGCGCGCGGTCGAGGCGGCGGGGGAGGGCTCGGCCCGCGTCGGCCTGGTCCTGAAGGCCGACATCCGCCCCGGCTTCGAAGACCAGCTCGAGGCCAAGGTGGACCGCATCGAAGCGCACCTGCGCGAATCCTGATCACGGAAGTGGCGGGGTGAAGGCGACCGTCCAGCGGCCGTCTTCCGTGCTCACCGTCAGCGGGTAGCTGAACGGCCTGCCGTCGCCGAGCGCGCCCGTGACCGTGGCGCGAGACGGCGCTGCCGCGTCCGGCCCCAGCTCCACGCGCACGTCGTGGACGCCGTGGTCGGCCAGCACCGTGACGTAGTCCTTCGCGAAGTCGCCGCCGCCGGAACCCGGGTAGTCGAGCAGGCCGGCGAACGCGTCGGCGTCGTGCCCGGACAGGGCCGCCGCGAGCCGGTCGCGCAGCTCGCCGGGTGACGCGGCGCCCGGGTCCGGCTCGTGCACGATGAGCAGCGTCACGGCGCCGATCCAGAGGACGGCGGCCGCGATGGACAGGCCCACCTTCACGTCACGCCGGATGTGCACCCGGCCGAGCCTGCCCCAGCGGCGCCGTCCTGCCAAGCGGACCGGCCGGGCACCCCGTGAAACTCCTCCGGCGCGCGTGCCAGGATGGAGGCGTGAGCCAACCACGCGGATCTGCAGCGAAGTCAGCGGCCTTGTCCGCCGCCCTTTCCGGCGCGGTCGACCTGTCCGCGCTCAAGGCCCGCGCCGAAACGGCGCAGAGGCAGCCGGCCCCGTCCGCCGGCCCGGCCGGTGGCGACGCCCCGCCGCCGCCCGCCCCGGGTTCGTCCGAGGCCGTGATCGATGTCACCGAGGCCACCTTCCAGACCGAGGTCGTCGAGCGATCCCTGCACCAGCTGGTGATCGTCGACCTGTGGGCCGAGTGGTGCGGCCCGTGCAAGCAGCTGTCCCCGGTGCTGGAGCGGATGGCCGCCGAGTCCGGCGGCGCCTGGGTCGTGGCGAAGGTCGACGTCGACGCGAACCCGCGCATCGCGCAGCTGTTCGGCGCGCAGTCCATCCCGACGATCGTCGCCATCGGCGGCGGCCAGCCGGTCGACGCCTTCTCCGGCGCGCTGCCCGAGCCCGAGATCCGCAAGTGGATCAACGCGCTGCTCGACGCCCTGCGCGACAAGCTCCCCGGGATCCGCGAGGCCGAGGCCAACGGTGAAGGCCCGGTCGAGGAGCCCGAGGACCCGCGCTTCACCGAGGCCGAGGAGGCCTTCGAGCGTGGCGACTTCGAGGGCGCGCAGGCCGCGTACGAGCGCATCCTCGACGTCGAACCGGCGAACGAGCTGGCGAAGAACGCCCTGGCCCAGGTCAAGTTCACCGCCCGCGCCGAAGCCGCCGACCCGGAGGCGCGCGCGAAGGCCGACGCGGACCCGTCCGACCTGTCGGCCCAGCTCGACGCGGCCGACCTGGAGATCGCGGAGAACAACGTGGAGGCGGGCTTCAAGCGCCTGATCGACACGGTCCGCCGCACCGCGGGCGACGACCGCAACCGGGTCCGCGAGCACCTGGTGGCGCTGTTCGAGCTGTTCGACCCGGCCGACGACCGCGTCATGAAGGCCCGCCGCGACCTGGCGAGCGCCCTCTTCTAGACCGCACGAAAAAGGCCCTCCACCGCGCGGTGGAGGGCCTTTTCCCTGAACTCAGGCGTACTGCTTCGAGCAGACCGACGAGCCTTCGAGGTATCCCCGGCGCAGCGACTCGACGCGGTCGAAGCCGCTGTCCGGGCGCTTCCCGTTGACGTCCGCGGAGATCAGGCTTTCCGGCTGCAGCAGGTCCGCGATGGCTTCGTCGAGGTCGCCCGCCGAGAGCCGGAGGTCCCCGGGCCGGTTCGTGAACGCGGCCCACGCGCCCACCAGGCACGCCGTCCGCAGCCCCGCGTTGGCGTTGTCGATCGACGCGCCGACACCCTTCTGGATGCCCAGCGCGTACCGCGACGCGACCTCGGAGAACGCGGCGAAGTCACCCATGCCGCCCGGGTCTTCGCCCTTCATCTCGGCGTCGCGGTCGATCGGCTGGGCCAGCTCCGCCAGCTTCGCGAGGTCGATGGCGACCGTGTTGTTGTCGGGGCAGTACGACGCGGGCGGCGTGGTCTGGCAGCTGCCGCCGTCGGCGATCTCCGGCGCGGCCACCCCGGCGCCCTTGAACGCCTCGTCGAGGCTCTTCTTCAGCAGCTCGACGGCCTGTTCGGTGAACTTGGCGTCGCCCTTGCCCTTGTCGCCCGCGTCGAACGGGCGCTCGGTGAGCCGGGCCTTGACGTTCTCGGTGTTCATCGCCGCGCACTCCTTGGGGCCCTTCTCGAACCCGGTCTGGAACGCGAAGGTGCGGTCGAACGCCGTGCCGTGCGCGCCGCGGTCGGCGCCGCTGGTGCCCGCCTGGTCGCGGATCAGGAACATCGCCGCCATCACCTGGTTGAGGCCTTCGGACGTCGACACCTGGTAGTACTTGCTCTTGTTCTCGGCGACCCAGCGGAAGTAGCCGCCGGCGAAGCAGTCGGCCTGCTGCTCCTTCACGACGGTCGGGGTGCTCTTGGTCATGTTGGCCTTGTCGCCGAGCCGGTACTGGACGGCGTGACCGAACTCGTGCGCGAGCACGACGACCACGGACATCGGCCCGAACCGCTGGCGCAGCATCGGCAGCAGCACGCCGCGGTCCCACGCCACCGAGTCGTCGACCGAGCAGTAGAAGGCGTTCACGAGCTTCTTGACGCTGCCGCAGCCGGTCTTCTCGGTGTCGGTCTGCGAGTCGTAGGACAGCAGCGACTTCACCGGCTGGAACTGCTCCCCGAAGTCGGCGGGCAGCCGCTCGTTCCAGTACGTCTGGACGTCGTCGATCGCGGCGGTGGCGAGCTTGTCGTCCTCGCCGCCGTCGGCGTTCTTGACGTCGATGGTCGGCGTGGGCGCGTCGGGCTTGAGGCCGCTCTCGAAGTGCGTCACCGGCAGCCCGGCGACGGACCCGGCGCCGGTGTCCTTGCTCGGGTCCCCGCTCGCGCCGCCCTTGTCGTTGCACCCGCTCACGGCCACCGCCGCGACGGCCAGCAACGCCACCAGCGCGCGCCGTCCTCCCCCTGGGGTCATCTTCACGTGCTCCACTCCCGACCTGCGCGTACCCGACGGGCAGGACCCTACCCAGCGCTTACGGGGCGTGTGCGCGTTATCCCCGAACTACTCCCTGCGCATCGTCGCCCTCGGCCCGATATCGTCGCTTCCCATGCGTGCAGTCCGCCGGTTCACCGTTCGCGCCAGCCTCCCGGAGTCCCTGTCCGGCCTCGGCGCGCTGGCCACCAACCTGCGCTGGACGTGGCACCCGCCGACGCGCGACCTGTTCGCGTCGATGGACGCGGAGCTGTTCAACGCCGTGCGCGACCCGCTGCGGATGCTCACCGCGCTGCCGCCGTCGCGCCTCGACGAGCTCGCCGTCGACGACGACTTCCTCGCCCGCGCCCGGGACGCGGCCGCGGACCTGGAGAACTACCTGTCCGAGCCGCGCTGGTACCAGCGGCGCGAAGACGCCGAGCTGCCGCCGGCGGTCGCCTACTTCTCCATGGAGTTCGGCGTCACCGAAGCGCTGCCGAACTACTCCGGCGGCCTCGGCGTGCTGGCCGGCGACCACCTCAAGGCCGCGTCCGACCTGGGCGTGCCGATGATCGGCGTCGGGCTGCTCTACCGCAACGGCTACTTCCGGCAGTCGCTGTCGCTCGACGGCTGGCAGGTCGAGCACTACCCGGTGATCGACCCCAACGCGTTCCCCCTCGAGCTGCTGACCGCCGGGGGACGCCCGGTGCTGATCGGTGTCGCGATGCCGGGCGGGCGCGAGCTGTGCGCGCAGATCTGGCAGGCCCGCGTCGGGCGGGTGCCGCTGCTGCTGCTCGACACCGACACCGAGGCCAACGACGACGACCTGCGCGGCGTCACCGACCGGCTCTACGGCGGCGACGCCGACCACCGGTTGCGGCAGGAGATCCTGGCCGGCATCGGCGGGTTCCGCGCGGTCCGGAAGTACTGCGAGCTGACCGGCCACCCGCAGCCGATGGTGTTTCACACGAACGAGGGACACGCGGGCTTCCTCGGCCTCGAACGCGCCCGCGAGATCGTGCAGGCCGACGGCCTCGCGTTCGACGAGGCCATGCCCGCGGTCCGCGCCGGGACGCTGTTCACCACGCACACCCCGGTCAGCGCCGGGATCGACCGGTTCCCGGTGGACCTGGTGCAGCGCTACTTCAACGACGGCAGGCTGGTGCCGGACATCGACCCGAGACGCGTGCTCGCGCTCGGCGCCGAGGACAACCCCGGCCTGTTCAACATGGCGCACATGGGCCTGCGGCTGGCGCAGCGCGCGAACGGCGTCTCCCAGCTGCACGGGCGTGTCACGCGCAAGATGTTCTCGCGGCTGTGGCCCGGGTTCGACCACGACGAGGTGCCGATCTCGTCGGTGACCAACGGCGTCCACGGCCCGACGTGGGTCGCGCGCGAGCTGAGCACGCTGCTCGGCCGCGAATGGGGCCTCGACGTCGGTGAGGGCCCGCTGCGCGACGGCGTCTCGGACGCCCAGCTGTGGGGGCTGCGGCGCGAGCTGCGCGAGAAGCTCGTGTTCGAGGTGCGGCGCCGGGTGCGCGCGGCGTGGCTGCAGCGCGGCGCGTCCCCGCTGGAGCTGGGCTGGGTGGACTCCGTGTTCGACCCGGACGTGCTGACCGTCGGGTTCGCCCGCCGCGTCCCGACGTACAAGCGGCTGACGCTGATGCTGCGCGACCCCGAGCGGCTGCGCACGCTGCTGCTCGACGACGACCGGCCGATCCAGGTCGTCGTCGCCGGGAAGTCGCACCCGGCCGACGAGAACGGCAAGCAGCTGATCCAGCAGATCGTCCGGTTCGTCGACGGCGCGGACGTGCGCCACCGGATCGTCTTCCTGCCGGACTACGACATGTCGATGGCCCGCTACCTCTACCGCGGCTGCGACGTCTGGCTGAACAACCCGGTGCGGCCCCTCGAAGCGTGCGGGACGTCGGGCATGAAGTCCGCGCTCAACGGCGGGCTGAACCTGTCGATCCGCGACGGCTGGTGGGAGGAGTGCTACGACGGCAGCAACGGCTGGGCGATCCCGACCGCGGACGGCGTCACCGACCCCCTGCGCCGCGACGACCTCGAGGCCGCGGCGCTGTACGAGCTGCTCGGCCAGCAGATCTCGCCGCTGTTCTACGACCGGTCCGCCGACGGCGTGCCCACCGGCTGGCTGTCGATGGTGTGGCACACGCTGGAGACGCTCGGCCCGCGCGTCCAGGCGTCCCGGATGGTCCGCGAGTACGTCGACAACGGCTACCTCCCGGCATCCCGCATGGTCGCGGCGGCAACGGGCGACGGCTACCGCGGCGCGCTGTCACTGGCGGACTACCGCACCAAGCTGGAGGTGTCGTGGCCGCGGCTGCGGATCTTCGACTCGGAGCTGCTGGTGGAGGCGACCGAGCCCCTGGTCGTCGGCACGGAGGTGACGATCCGGGCTCGCATCGACCTGGCCGGCCTCGACCCGTCCGAAGTGGACATCCAGGCGGTGGTCGGCCAGGTCGGAGACGACGACGAGCTGCGCGAGGCGGTGACGGTCCCGATGAGCGGCGACGGCATCGGCGCGTTCGCGGCCCGGCTGAAGCTGCCGAGGCCGGGATCGATCGGGTACACGGTCCGGGTGCTCCCGAAGCACGGGCTGCTGGCAACCCCCGCCGAACTGGCGCGCGTGGTGCTGGCCTGACCTGGAGTCACTCCACCTCGAAATCGCTGCGCACCAGGGTGCGGGCGGCGTTAAGTTGAACGCATGCGCTTCGGAATTTTCGTCCCGCAGGGGTGGCGGCTCGACCTCGCCGGCATCGATCCCGCGGACCACTGGAAGACCATGCTCGGCCTCGCGAAACACGCGGAGGCCGGGCCCTTCGAATCGATCTGGGTCTACGACCACTTCCACACCGTGCCCGTGCCGACCGAGGAGGCCACGCACGAGGCCTGGTCGCTGATCTCGGCGTTCGCCGCCGCGACCGACACCGTGCGGCTCGGGCAGATGTGCACCTGCATGGGGTACCGGAACCCGGCCTACCTCGCCAAGGTCGCCGCCACCGCCGACACGATCTCCGGCGGCCGCGTCGAGATGGGCATCGGTGCCGGCTGGTACGAGCACGAGTGGCGGGCCTACGGCTACGGCTTCCCCAGTGCCGGTGAGCGCCTGGGCCAGCTCGACGAGGGCGTGCAGATCATGCGCGACCTCTGGACCACCGGGACGTCCACATTGGACGGCAAGCACTACCAGACCGACGGCGCGATCCTGCGTCCGCTGCCGCCGCAGGACGGTGGCATCCCGCTCTGGATCGCCGGCGGCGGTGAGAAGAAGACACTCAAGATCGCCGCCAAGTACGCGAAGTACACGAACTTCGCCGGCGACCCCGAGACGTTCACCCGCAAGTCGGAGATCCTCGCGCAGCACTGCAAGGACGTCGGTACCGACTTCGACGCGATCGTCCGCTCGGTCAACCACAACGTGGTCATCGGCGAGACGGAGAAGGACGTCCAGGACAAGCTGGCCTGGCTCAAGTCCCACCTCCACAAGTACGCGCCGGCGGACGCGGCGGACCGGTGGCACGGCGTCTTCGCGAACAGCCCCACCACCGGCACGCCCGAGCAGGTCACCGAGAAGCTCGCCGAGCTGGGTGAGCTGGGCATGTCCTACGCGATCTTCAACTTCCCGGAAGCCGCGTACGACCGTTCCGGCATCGACCTGTTCACCGAGAAGGTCGCGCCCGCCCTCGCCTAGGGCACCGCGGGGCTGCCGCCGGTCTCCACCGGGAGGCCGGCGGCGGCCCAGGCGCGGAAGCCGCCTTCGAGGTCCGTCGCCCGCGGCAGCCCCAGTCGCTGCAGGTCCGCCGCCGCCAGGCTCGACGAGTAACCCTCGTTGCACAGCACGACAACCGTCGTGTCCGCGGTCACCGACGGCAGCTTCCACTCGCTGTCCGGCGCGAGCCGCCACTCCAGGTGGATCCGCTCGACGACCACCGAGCCCGGGATCTCGCCCTCGGCCTGCCGGTTCAGATGAGGACGGATGTCGACGAGCAGCGCGCCCGCCTCCTGCAGCTCGTGGGCGCGGGCGGGGCCGACCCGGTCCAGTCCGGACCGGGCCTTCTCCAGGAACGAGTCGATGGCGCTCATCGTCCGACGATAACCGGCAGCGGCGGGATCTCGGCCGGGACGTCGGCGAGCGTCGCGTACTCCCGCGTCGGCACCAGCGGCGGCGAATACGCGTGGACGCTCGCCGCGGGCGCGTCCCCGATCCCGGTGACCTGGTGCGCGCGGCCGGCACCGAAGCCGATGCCGTCGCCGGCGACGTGCGTGCGGCGCCGGATCGGGCCGCCGGGGTAGCGGTACTCCTCGCCCAGCTCGCCCTGCAGGACGGTGAACGAGCCGGACGCGCCGCCGTGGTCGTGCGGCTTCGTCTGCTGGCCGGGCAGCCACGACAGCAGCCACAGCTCGACGCCGTCGGTCAGGGCCAGCCGGGCCCACCAGCGGCCATCCTCGTCGAACCGCAGGATGTCCTGGACGCTCGTGGTCAGCTCGGTGGTCACGGTGGCGGTCAGGTCCGCCAGCTCACGCGGGGTCCACAGCAGCCGCGACGGGTGCAGCAGCTCGGGCAGCAGCGGATCGGTCAGCTGCGGGTGGATCTCGGCGGCGGGGCGGGTGAGGGAAGTGGTCAACGCGGGTGCTCCTCGGGCGCGAAGGTGATCGGGACGCGAACCAGCGCGGCACCGCACCCGCCCGTGAGGACGCGGGGGATCAGCGGAGCCGCGCCCGCGTACACCCGGCCGAAGCGACGAGGAGCAGGTCGATCGCACGACGGCGCCAGAACGAACCCCGGGTGACCGGGGCGGCGTGCACGTCGGCTGACATGCCCGCGATCCTGCCACAAGAGAGTGGGCAACGGCACTTCCGGCGTGCGTTGTTCCACGTCGTGGACACCCTCCGACCAGCCGGTTCGCCTTCTCGCCCGGGCGGGTGCGCACGCGCGCGCGTCGGCAGACAGAATGGGCTTCGTGAGCGAGCCGATCCAGCCCAGCGAACTTGACGATCTCGTGGTCCGGATGGCCGGTGTCGGCGTCCGCCGAGGGACGAACGACCTCCTCGCCGGCCTCGACTGGTCCGTGGAACTGGACGAGCGCTGGGTGGTGCTCGGCCCGAACGGCGCGGGCAAGACCACCCTGCTGCGCCTCGCCGCGGCCGAGCTCCACCCGACCACCGGCGAGGTCGACCTCCTCGGCGAGCGGATCGGCCGGGTCAACATCTTCGACCTGCGCCCGCGCATCGGCTTCACCTCGGCGGCCATCGCCCAGCGCGTGCCGGGCGACGAGCTGGTCAAGGACGTCGTGGTCAGCGCCGGCTACGCGGTGCTCGGCCGCTGGCGTGAGGAGTACGACACCCTCGACACCGCCCGCGCGACCGAGCTGCTGGAAGCGATGGGTATCGGCAACCTCGCCGAGCGCACCTTCGGCACGCTGTCCGAGGGCGAGCGCAAGCGCGCGCTGATCGCCCGCTCGCTGATGACCGACCCGGAGATGCTGCTGCTCGACGAGCCGGCGGCCGGGCTGGACCTCGGCGGCCGCGAGGACCTCGTCGCGCGGCTCTCCGCGCTGGCCTTCGACCCGGACGCGCCGGCGCTCGTGCTGGTCACCCACCACGTCGAGGAGATCCCGCCGGGGTTCACCCACGCGCTCCTCCTGCGCGACGGCCGCGCGGTGGTGTCCGGGCTCGTCGACGACGTCATCACCAGCGAAAACCTCTCGAAGACGTTCGACCAGGACCTCGTGCTCGAGCGTTCCGGGGATCGCTTCTTCGCCCGCCGTCGCTAAGCTGTCGCTTACCGGCGGGTAGCCTGCTGGCACTTCGTCAACGAGGAGGATGGGCGTGGGAGAGTTCGTAACCCTGGAGGTCAAGGACGGGGTCGGCACGATCCGGCTCGACCGGCCGCCGGTCAACGCCCTGAACGCCCAGGTCACCGCCGAACTCGCCGAGCTGGCGAAGGAGGCCACCGAGCGCGACGACGTCCGCGCGGTGATCCTCTACGGCGGCGAGAAGACCTTCGCCGGCGGCGCGGACATCAAGGAGATGGCCAGCCGCACCTACCCCGAGATCGCCAAGTTCGGCGCGAACCTCACCGGCACCCTCGCGGCCATCGCGAACATCCCCAAGCCGGTTGTCGCGGCCATCACCGGGTACGCCCTCGGCGGTGGCCTCGAGCTCGCGCTGACCGCGGACCGCCGCGTCGCGGGCGACAACGTCAAGGTCGGCCAGCCCGAGATCCAGCTCGGCGTCATCCCCGGCGCGGGCGGCACCCAGCGCCTGGCTCGCCTGATCGGCCCGAGCAAGACCAAGGACATCGTCTACACCGGACGGTTCGTCAAGGCCCAGGAAGCCCTGGAGCTGGGGATCGTCGACGAGGTCGTCGCCCCCGACGACGTCTACGCGGCCGCGCACAAGTGGGCGGCGCAGTTCGCGAACGGCCCGGCCGTCGCGCTGCGCGCGGCGAAGGCGGCCATCGACGGCGGCCTCGACACCGACCTCGCGAACGGCCTCAAGCTCGAATCGCACCTGTTCGCCGCGCTCTGGGCGACCGAAGACCAGAAGAACGGCATGAAGTCGTTCATCGAAAACGGGCCCGGCAAGGCCACTTTCGAAGGGAAATGACGCCTTGACCGACGTGAACGACCCGGCCCCGAACCCGCACGCCACCGCGGAAGAGGTCCAGGCGGCCTACGCCGACCCCAAGCTGGCGAACGTGCTGTACCACGACTGGGAAGCCGGCACCTACGACGAGAAGTGGTCGATCTCGTACGACGAGCGCTGCATCTCCTACGCCACCGACGTGTTCAACGCCGTCGCGGGCGACGACGGCCAGCCCTACCAGCACGCGATGGAGCTGGGCAGCGGCACCGGCTTCTTCCTGCTGAACCTCATGCAGGGCGGCGTAGCCAAGAAGGGCTCGGTCACCGACCTTTCGCCCGGCATGGTCCAGGTCGCGCTGCGCAACGCCGAGAAGCTCGGCCTCGACGTCGACGGCCGGGTCGCCGACGCCGAGCGCATCCCGTACGAGGACAACACGTTCGACCTCGTCGTCGGGCACGCGGTGCTGCACCACATCCCGGACGTCCAGGCGGCGTTCCGCGAGGTGCTGCGCGTGCTCAAGCCGGGCGGCCGGTTCGTCTTCGCCGGCGAGCCGACCAAGGTCGGCGACTTCTACGCCCGCAAGCTCGGCCAGTTCACCTGGTTCCTGACCACCCGCGTGACGAAGCTGCCCGCGCTGAGCGGCTGGCGCCGTCCGCAGGAGGAGCTCGACGAGTCCTCCCGCGCGGCCGCGCTGGAAGCCGTCGTCGACATCCACACCTTCGACCCGTCGGAGCTGGAGTCGTGGGCCCGCGGGGCCGGCGCGCAGGACGTCCACGCGGTCACCGAGGAGTTCGCGGCGGCGCTCGCCGGCTGGCCGATCCGGACGTTCGAGGCCGCGGTGCCGCAGGAGAAGCTGACCGTCCGCTGGCGGCTGTTCGCCTACAAGCTGTGGCTGCGGCTGTCCGCTGTGGACAAGAAGCTGCTGTCGAAGATCCTGCCGCGCGAGCTGTTCTACAACGTGATGATCACCGGGACCAAACGGCCGTCCTGAGTGTCCTTCGCGTTCACGGTCGACGACGTCGCCTACCTGCGCTCCGGCGCGGGGACGGCGGCGCTCGCCGATGTGTCGGCGCTGCCGCTGACCGACCACATCGCCGCCGTCGCCGCTGTTCGTCGCCTGGTGGGCGAGGAGCATGCGGCTTCGGTGCTCGAAACCGTACTGCTGCGCCGGAAAGCCGTCGGCAAACTGTCCGGTGTGGACTGGCTGTTCACCTCGGACGCGCTCCAGCAGGCGAGCGCGTCGCCGGTCGCCCGGCACCGGGCTTCGCGCCTGGCGGGGCTCGACGTCCACGACGTCACGTGTTCCGTGGGCGCGGACCTGGTCGAGATCGCCCGGGTTGCGCGGCGGGCGCTCGGGTCCGATGTGGACCCGGTGCGGCTGGAAATGGCACGGCACAACGGAATCGCCGCGGGTGTCTCGTTCGGGCTCGCCCGCGCCGACGCGCTGCGCCCGGTCAGCCGCGCCGGAGTCGTCGTCGCCGATCCGGCTCGCCGTGACTCCGCCGGCCGCCGGGCGTGGAAACCCGCGGACTTCACGCCGCCGCTGGACGAGCTGGTCGCGGCGTACCCGGGGCGCGCGCTGTCCGTGAAGTGCGCGCCGGGCCTCGACTTCGCGATCACCCCGTGGGCCGAAGAGGTCGAGCTGGTGTCGCTCGACGGCCAGGTCCGCGAGGCCTGCCTCTGGCGCGGCCTGGGCACCGGCGTCACCCGGCGAGCGACCGTGCTGCGCTCGGACGGGACACAGTGGACGGTCACCGACGCCGAACCGGACGAACTGCCCACGCGCGAGCCGGGAGAGTGGATCGTCGACCCGGACGGCGCCGTCGTCCGGGCCGGGCTGGTCCGCCACTACGCGGCGCGGCACGGGCTGTGGCAGCTGGACGAACGCATCGCGTACCTGACCGGTGACACCCCGCCGCCGGGCGTGCGGGCCTTCCGCGTCCTGGAGCACGGGCCGTACACCGAGAAAGCGCTCAAATCCGTCCTCAAGCGACACGACGTCGGCCGGCTGGAGATCCTGGTCCGCGGCCTCGACGTCGACCCGGATGCCTTGCGGCGGCGGCTGAAACCCCGTGGCGCCGCGGAGGCGTCCGTCGTGCTCACGCGGATCGGGCGGTCTCCGGTGGCTTTCCTCTGCCGCGCCGAAAGATGACGCGCCGAAAGGTGAACGGAAACTTTCGAGGGGTGGAACTCCGGGTGAACGTGACGTAGGTTCCCCGAGTCGTCAAGTCTTCACTGGAGGGTCGCCGTGTCCGGAAAATGGTCAGGTCTCGTCAAGCTCGCCGCCGCCGCGGCCATCGGCGCCACCGTCGCCTCGGGGGCCACCGCGCTGGCCGGCTCGGACGACGCGACCGCCGCCCGCTCGAAGGAGCCGGCCAACATCGGCCAGGTCAAGCTGGACGTCAAGGCCTACTACGGCGACTACCTCGACGCTGCCGGCAAGCACCACTACTCCGACACGAGCCGGTTCGTGAAGGACACCAACCGCGTGGTCACGGACGCGAAGCGCTACCTGCAGCAGCAGCTGGGCCGCGTCAAGAACCCGGCGATCGTGCTGGACGTCGACGACACCGCCGAGGTCACCTACGGCTGGGAGGCCGACAACGACTTCGGCTTCGACCCGGTCAAGCAGCAGCAGGCCATCGACAACGGCACGTTCGTCTCGAACAAGCCGGTGCTGGAGCTGGCCAACTGGGCCGTGCAGCACGGCGTCAAGCTGTACTTCCTGACCGGCCGCAACGAGCTGCAGGGCCCGCAGTCGCTGAAGAACCTGGCCAACGAGGGCTACCCGGCCCCGGCCGGCGCGTTCTTCAAGCCGAAGGTGACCGCGCCGGACTACCTGCCGTGCGGGCTGACCTGCACCACCGTCCAGTACAAGTCGGGTACGCGGGCGCACATCGAGGCGACCGGCGCGAAGATCGTGCTCAACGTCGGCGACCAGTTCAGCGACCTCGAGGGCGGCTACGCGCTGCACCCGACCAAGCTGCCGAACCCGATGTACTACCTGCCCTGATCCACCGGAATAACCGCCGGGTCCCGGGTGCTGCTCCTCCTACACGACTTTTTTCGAGGAGCTGACATGCCGGAGAAGAAGGTGCTGGTCCCGGGCCCGGACCACCCGATCACCGTCGAGCCGACCAAGGCGCGCGTGGTGGTCAAGGCGGGCGGGCGCGTCGTGGCCGACAGCCGCAACGCGCTGACGCTGCAGGAGTCGAACTACCCGGCGGCGCAGTACATCCCGCGGGCGGACGTCGACTTCAGCGTGCTGGAGCGGACCGACCACGAGACGTACTGCCCGTACAAGGGCGACAGCAGCTACTACAGCCTGAACGTCGGTGACGTGAAGGCGGAAAACGCGATCTGGACGTACGAGAAGCCGTACGACGCGGTCGCGGCGATCAAGGACCACGTCGCGTTCTACCCGAACGTCGTGGACTCGATCGAGCTGGTCGAGGACTGACCTGGACCTCGACCTGCTGAGGACGTTCCTGGCCGTACACCGGGCGGGATCGCTGACCGGCGCGGCGCCGTCGCTGGGGTTGTCCCAGCCGACGGTGACCGCCCAGGTCAGAGCCCTCGAAGAGCAGCTCGGACGGCAGTTGTTCGTCCGGCGCGCCCGCGGCGTCACCCCGACCCCGGCGGCCGACGAACTGGCCGCCCGGGTGGCCCCGCACGTCGACGCGCTGTCGTCGCTGACCGTGGGCGAGATCGACCCGTTCGCCGAGCCGGTGCACCTGGCCGGGCCGGCCGAGCTGACAACGGCTCGTGTCCTGCCGGCGTTGGCGGGTCTGGTCGCTTCGGGGCTGAAGCTGCGGGTGACGTTCGGCCTGGCCGACGACCTGCTGGCGGGTCTCTCGCAGCGCCGGTTCGACCTGGTGGTCTCCACGATCCGCCCGCGCGGCCGCGGCCTCGCGGCGACACCGCTGACGGACGAGGAGTTCGTCCTGGTCGGCCCGCGCGGCTTCACCGGCGACCCCCGGACGGCGCCGCTGGTGGCCTACGCCGAAGACCTGCCGATCATTAGGCGTTATTGGCGTTCGGTGCTGGGGGTGCGGCCGCCCACCGGACCCGCCGTCGTCGTGCCGGACCTGCGAGGCGTTCTGACGTGCGTGCTGGCCGGGTTCGGCGTGAGCGTGCTGCCGAAGTACCTGTGCGCGGCCGAGCTGGCGTCCGGCTCGCTGGTTGCCTTGCTCGAGCCGGAGGAGCCACCGATCAACACGTTGTTCGTGGTGAGTCGTGCGGAACCCTGCCGGGCGGGGCCCGCGGCGGTGCGGGACGCACTGCTCGCGGACGCCGCCCGGTGGTGACCCGGTTCAGTGGGCGACCGGTCCGGAACCGGAGTTCGCGAGCCCCAGCGCGACGTCGACGAGCAGCTTGTCCCGCAGATCTTGGTCGGACACACGATCGACCAAGCCGATGGCGTCCCGCCGTCCTCGGTCCGCCCACATGTCCTGCTGCAGGCTGGAGGTCTGCTTCTCCATGTGCGCCAGCGCCTTGGTGGCCTGGCGGTGGAACAGGACGCCCACCGCGTTCGTGACGACTCCGGCCGCACTCACGATCAGCGAGATCTGCACTCCGTTCCCGAGCGCGTCGCTCGCCCCCGACACCACGGCCAGGACGACGCCGATCACGATGACCGACATGCCGAGCCAGGACGATCGCCGGCTGTCGGCGGAGCTGCTGCGCGCTTCGACCAGACCGTGCGCGTAGTACTCGATGAGCAGCTTGGTGAACCGGACTTCCTGGGGGGCGGTGGCGGCAGAGGTGCCCCCGTCGAAGTTCGCGAGCTGTCGCAGCCGCTCGCGCTCGGAGTTCACCGCCCGCGCGTGGCTCTCCTCGGCGTTGAGCGTCGACCTCATGGTGAGGGCGAGGCTCCCGACCGCGAGGATCAGGCCGGCGCAGGCGACGAAGACGGAGACTTGCTTCCCGAAGTCCGACGACGTCTTGAAGACGTACGTGGCGCCTGCCGCGACGAATCCGGCCGCCAGTGCGGCGGCGATGATCCGGGTCAAGGGAGGCCGTACCCGGTCGGGCTCGGCTTCGGGCGAGTCGGGAATCGCGGTCGGCATGGTTCCCCAGTCGGACCGCCCGCGTGTCGCGTTACCCCTCGAGGGGCCACCACCGGGCGGGGTCTGCGGGACGCACCCCGCCCGGTGGTGGCTCAGCGTCGATTCAGCCGGTGTAGCCCGCGAAGATCTTCGCGAACTCGTACTTCGACTGCGGCACGTTGGTGCACTTGTAGAGCGCGCCGGTGCACGCGTTGGCGTCGCGGCCGGCCTCCCAGAACGACAGCATGCCCAGGTGGACGGTCTTCGCGAAGGCCACGAGCGCCTTCGCGTCCTTCTGGTAGAAGATCTCGTTCTGCGAGTCGTTGACGCCGATCATCGGGGTCACGCCGACCTTCTTCCACGCCCCCGCGTCGCTCAGCCCGTAGAGCGACTTGAGCTGCGCCTGCGTCGCCTTGGCCGCGGAAATCGCTTTCGCGCCCTGGTCGCCGGCACCCTGGTAGTAGTCCATGGCCATGATGTTGACCAGGTCGAGGGTGACGCCGGCGTTCTTGGCGGCCTTGACGACGTTGAGCCCGTTGGCGTCGAGGCCGGTCGGCAGCGCCGGCAGCGTCAGCGAGATCTTCAGGCCCGGGTTGTTGGTCTGAAGCGTCTTCAGGGCTTGAGAGCGGCGGGTGATCGACGTCGGGTCCGCGACGGCCGCGCCCTCGATGTCGAAGTCGGCGTACTTGAGGCCATAGGCCTTGACGACGGCGTCGTACTCGGCCGCGACCTGCGCGGACGTGCTGCACGCCTGGGCCAGCTCGATGCCGGACGCGCCGCCGAAGGAGATCTTGACGTCGCCGCCGGCGTTGCGGATCTTGGTGATCTCGTCCTTCTGCCAGGCCGTGCGCGGGTCGTAGGCGCCGAACCAGCTGGCCTTGCAGCCGTAGGAGTTGACGAAGGCGAGCGTGAAGCCCTTGACGCCACTGGCGGCGGACATCGCCGAAAGGCTCGGGGTGGGCCAGGCCCCCATGTCGACATAGGGTCCGACGGGAATCGGCGACCCGGCGGCGGCTTCGGCGGGGGAGCCGAGCCCGGTGCTCACGAGAGCCAAGCCGGCCAGCCCGGCCAGCAGGGAACGAAGACGCATGGTGGAACCTCCACGACGACGAGCGCGGCGGCGGGGATTTCCGGACATAATTGGTATAGACCATTAACGTGGTCCGAACCATAGGCCGAACGGGCTACCTGGGTGACCGCGGGTAACGGGCGGCCTAGAGTTCCGGTGGTGCTGATCACCACGGAAAGGCTCACGCTCCACGCGTGGGCCGAGGAGTACTTCGACGGGTTGTTCGCGATGGCGCAGATCCCGGAGACGGTCCGGTACGTCGGAACGGGCAAGCCGTGGACGCACGAGTACACACTGGCCAAGCACCAGGCAACACTCGCCCACTGGGCGACGTACGACTTCGGCTGGTTCGCGATATCGGCGGCCCCGGGCTCGTTCGACGGAGTGGTGTCGTTGGTCCACCGCAGCCCCATCGAGTCCGGCGTGGGATCCCCGGCGGTCGAGATGGGCTGGTGGATAGCCCCCTCATCCTGGGGCCGCGGCTACGCAACCGAAGCAACAACGGCGGTCCGCGACCACGTGTTTTCCGCCGGGTTCGCAGACCGTCTGATGGCGGTGTACGAGCCGGCGAACAAGGCATCGGCGCGGGTGGTGGAGAAGCTGGGATTCACGCCGCACAGCCGTTTCACGCTCGACGGACGGGTCGAGCAGCGGGCGGTCCTGGACCGCCCACGCTGACCTGTCCACAGGGTGGCCCGGATGTGGACAACTCGGTGCCCACCGAGCGATCCCGGCGAATTTGACCTACCTCACCGATAGACTGGACTCGGGGACGCCCCCCAGGGAAGGGCGGGGGCTGCTGCGAGTGCGGCGCGTTCCCATCGGTGGGTTGTATCTGACCTTGGTCTCGCCCACGCCCAGCTACCGCAGGCCGCCCGGCCGCTGCTTTCGCAAGTCCTGCCAACATTGCCGCAGTTCCGCCGGTCAGCGTCATCGAGGCTCGGTTCAGCCCGTGGGCCGGAACCCCGGCGACCATGCGCCAATGCCGATTCTGGTGCGCTCAACCCCAAATCGGCATTGCGTTCCCAACCGACGGGCGCCGACACCCGGTTCCGCGAAGGTCGCGACACGGACGGCGCGGATCCGGCCCGATCACTCACCGCCGACCAACAGACCCCCGGAAGCCGCCGAAAGAGCGGAGGCCGCATCACCGATCCACCGATGCACCGCCTCCGCCAGCCCCTCGTCGCCCGAGCCCGGCGTACCGACCCAAGCCACATGCCCATCCGGCCGAAGCAACACCGCATCAATGTCCGAAATGGACGGAGCCATCGCGAAGACCACCTCAACCACCGACGACCATCCGGCAAAAGCCCCCGTCAGATCCACCAAAACCGGACGCCCCGAGTGCAGCAACGCGGCCAGGTGCGTCTCAGCCGAAGAGACAACCAACGGCACATCCGGCGCCAACCGCCCCAACCACGGATGCCCGCCCGGCTCGTAACAAGCGTCCAACCCCGTGATGATCTCGGCCAGCGCCCGATTCCCCGCCGGGTGCGAGGCAACCCGGCGCATCAGGTCGGCCCACGGCGCGTCGCCGGCTTCCTCCAGTGCCACCTGCGCCCGCGTGTTCGCCAGAATCCGCGCGCCCGCCGCGTGCCGCTCGATGTGGTAGGTGTCCAGCAGTCCTTCCGGGGCCGTCCCGTGCACCGTCGCCGCGAGCTTCCAGCCCAGGTTGAACGCGTCGTCCAGCGCCACGTTCACCCCGATCGCCCCGGCCGGTGGGTGGATGTGCGCCGCGTCGCCCGCCAGTAGCACCCGGCCCTCGCGATAGTGTGTCGCGAGGCGTGCCGCGTCGCCGAAACGCGTCAGCCAGCGCGGTGAACGCAGCTCGACGTGCCGGCCGAGGGCCGCGTCCACCTCTGCCTGCAGCCGTTCGAGCGTCACCGGCGCGTGCTTTTCGGCCGGCGGGTCGTCCTCGCGCACCACGATCCGGACGTACCCCGGCCGCGGGATGACGAACACCGTGCGCCCGTCCGGCCCGGTCGAAACCCCGTACGGCAGCTCGCATTCGACGTCGCCGAGCAGTGCGTACCAGCGCGCGTCGACGCCCGGGAAGCCGATCCCGGCCTGCTTGCGCACCTCGCTGCGCCCGCCGTCGCACCCCACCAGGTAGCGCGCGGAGATCGTGCGGCCGAACTGTCCGTTGTGGACAATGCTGGAAACGCTTTCCGGAGACTGCGTGAACGAACGCAGCTCGTGGCCCCGCAGGATTTCGACGCCGAGGTCGGCGGCCCACCCCTCCAGGACCTCCTCGACGCGGGTCTGCGGGATCCCCAGCGAAAACGGGTGATCGGTCGCGGCGTCGGCGAGCAGCAGCGGGCCGGGCAGACCCGTGACCGGCGCGTGCGGCACCCGATGGCCTTCGGCGACCAGGCCCTCGGCCAGCCCGCGACGGGCCAGCAGGTCCAGCGAGCGCGAGTTGAGGTTGAAGCCGCGGCAGTACGGCGGCCGCGAGGGATGGCGTTCGACGATCGTGGTGCGGACACCCGCCAGCGCGAGCTCCGCGGCCAGGAACAAGCCGGCGGGACCGGCGCCGGCGACGAGCACATCGGTTTCGAGCACGAGTTCCCCCTCAGGAGTGGTCGGGCCAGGGCAGGGAGCCGGCGCGGATCTCGGCGGCGGTGGCGCGGGCCCAGTCGAGCTCGGCCTGCCACGCGTGCCGGACGAACTCGACCTCGATCATGAACAGCCGCGGCGCGCCCTTGCCGACGGTCTCGTCGAGGGCGGTGTTCGCGCCGTCGATGCGGTCGGCGAGGTGGCGGGCGCGTTCCTCCAGCGCGTCGGCGGCGCGCTCCGGGCCGAGCGCGCCGAGGTAGCTCACCGCCGCGACGAACTTCGGATACTCCGCGACCGGCTCGCGGACCAGTTCGTCGAGCCACGCGACGAACTCCTGACGGCCGAGTTCGGTGTGCGCGTAGACGGTCCGCTCCGGCCGGTTGCCGTCCCGGACGGTCTCGACGGGCTCGATCCAGCGGTGCTTCGCCAGCGACTCCACGGTGTCGTAGAGCGAGCCGGGGTTGATCTTGAAGCTCGTGTCCTTGAAGCGCTCGCGCAACGTGGACGCCATTTCGTACGGGTGCATCGCGCGTTCCAGCAGCAGGCCGAGCAGGGCCAGTGCGAGGGTGTTGCGGATCTTGCGTGGTGGCACTAGTCGCTCCCTATTGGTCGGAACCGACTATACGACGTTCGTCAAGTCAGGTTCTCGACGCAGGTGCGCAGCAGACCGGCCAGATGGCGCCGCTGGTCGGCCGACAGGTCGCCGAGCATCTCTTCCTCGACCTGCGTGACCAGCTCCTCGGCGGCGCGCAGCTTCGCGCGGCCGGACGTCGTCAGGGCGACCGGTCGCGCCCGACCGGTGCTCGCCTGCTCGGCCACGGTGACCAGTCCCGCCGACCGCAGTCCGCTGAGGACGTCCCGCAGGGACTGCCGGGTGACGAACGTGATCCGCGCGAGCTCGGCCGACGACGCGCCGGGGTGGTCGTCGAGCGCGCGCAGCACGGCGTACTGCGACATCGACAGCTCCAGTGGCCGCAGACGATCGGTGCAAGCCTGGTGCAGCGCCTGCTGGGCGCGTTTGATCAGGTAACCGGGGCGGTCGCCGGTCAGGGGTTGACTCATGACAGGAACCTTACGCAAGCTGCTTACGTAAGGATCCTGACGTCAGCGCACGTCGAGCGCGGTCACCTCGGAAACGTAGCGGCCACCCTTGACGTCGCCGAGCGGGACGAGCCGCGGCAGCGTGAGCGGAACGCCGTCCTCCGCCGTGGACAGCAGGAGCGGACGGCCGCCGGTGCGTTCTTCGGCGAGCGTGACGGCGGCGCCATAGCCGTCCTCGCCGACGGCGACCACCGCCGTGTCCGATCGCGGGACCACGCCGGCGATCAGCAGCACGAGCGCGAGCGACGGCCCGGTCTCGGTGTGCGTCTGCTGGCCAGTGCCCGAGGCGAAGGACGCCGTCACGGTGCGAGACGGCAGGTGGGCCAGCAGCGCTGGCGGCAGCGTCACGGACCGGCGGCCGGTCGTGATCCGCACGGCGCGCTCGGCAGCGGTCGCGGCGGAAACGGCGACATGAACCCGCCGGACCTCGCCGACACTCCGGCTGCGGTCCCCGTCGCCGGGGACGACCAGGTCGATCCCGTGGTCCGTCGTCAGGACAGCGGGGTGGTTCCCGAACGCCGGGTCCAGATCCGCGAGGGCGAACGTCACCGCCCGATGGGCCGGTCCGGTGACGGTCACCGTGACGCGCAGCGCGGTGTTCTTCCCGGGCGGCAGCACCGGCGTCGCCGCGGCGACGAGCTTGGCCAGATCGCCGCCGAAGGTCTTCAGCTGCGAAGCGGTGTACGACGCCGGAGTGGCGACCGCGCCGTCGACCGTCACCGTCCGGGTCGACGCGCCGGCCGGCGCGACGGTCCCCGCCAGCAACGCGGCGGAAAGGGCGAGCACACGGAGCAGCATCCGGCCTCCTCGGGTCCGCAGATGCGGAAGGAACGCCGAATTCTAGCCGAGCGAGCGGATCACCAGGTCGTGTTCTCCCGCCAATGCCCGAACAGCTTCGCGTCGCCCGAAATCGTCAACCGCGGGTCGTCCTCGGCGATCCGGCCGGTCAGGGCCAGGAGCAGGTCGATGGCGCGACCTTCGACGACGACGTCGGCCTCGGCGGCTTCGAGACTCACCTCGACGCTCGACGGCGTCCGTCGCGCGAGCCAGCGGACGTCGGGTTCGGTCGACCGGAACAGCAGAGTCTCGCCGGTGCCCCGCAGCGCGGTCCGGTCCATCGCCGGGTGCTCCAGCCGCGAGAAGACGGACACGAGGTCGAGGCCCTCGGAGATCCCGTCCGCGGCGAGGTCGCCGTCGACTTCGTACGGCGCGCCGGTCGCGAACGCCGCGTCCGCGCGGTGGACGACGGTCTCGTGGGTGAGCCGCCGCGTCCAGAACCCGGCGCGGCGATCGGGGGTCCAGGTCGACGTCGGCGTCTCTGGTCCGACATCGGCCACGGCTTCAACCAGCCGCTCCGCCCCCTCGACCAGCCAGCCGCCGAGGGCGTCGAAGCCCGGCGGATCGCCGACCTCGACCGAGTCGAACGGCACGTACCCGGTTGGCCGGCTTTCGACGATCGCGGCGGACTTGTGGTAGGCCAGCCCGACGTGGCAGGTCAGGTCGCGCAGGGTCCATTCGGGACAGGTCGGGACGCGGACGTCCGGGGCAGCGCCCTCGATCGCCATCCCGAACTCTTCCGCCTCGGCGATGAGCGCCTCGGCCAGCCGATCGTGGCTCAGGGACTTCACCCGGCCACCGTAGTGGGAACCGAGGCGTCCGCGGGAGGGTTTTCAGCTGCTCCGGCCCGATTTCCGCAGCCGCGCGGCGCGCGTCAGGAGATAGCGCTGTTCCGGGGTGTTGGTGGTCCGCGCGGCCGCGGCGTCGTAGTGCCGGACGGCGCCGTCGACGTCCCCGGCCAGTTCCAGCAGGTGCGCGCGGACGGCGTCGGGCCGGTGCCCGCTCAGCTCGACGGTCTCCAGCAGCGCGAGCCCGGCGTCGGGCCCGTGGACCATCGCCGTCGCGATCGCGCGGTTGAGCGTGACCACCGGGTTGTCGCTCAGCCGCTCCAGCAGCCGGTAGGTCCCCAGGATCCGGTCCCAGTCGGTGTCTTCGACGCGCGGCGCGATGTCGTGCGCGGCGGCGATCGCGGCTTGCAGCCGGTACTCGCCGGCGTCGCCGAGCGCGAGCGCCTCCGTGACCAGCGCGACGCCCTCCCGGATCTGCGCGCGGTCCCACTTCGCCCGGTCCTGCTCGGCCAGCGGCACCAGTTCGCCGGACGGCCCGGTCCGCGCGGGGCGCCGCGCGTCCGTGAGCAGCATCAACGCCAGCAGACCGGTGACTTCGCCGTCTTTCGGCAACGTCGCGTGCAGCAGCCGGGTCAGCCGGATCGCCTCGCCGGAGAGCTCGGTGCGGTGCAGGCGGCTGCCCGCGCTGCTCGTGTAGCCCTCGTTGAACACCAGGTAGAGCACGTGCAAGACCGACCGCAGCCGCGCTTCGCGCTCGCCGTCCTCCGGCAGCCGGAACGGCACCTCCGACGCCTTGATCCGCGCCTTGGCCCGGCTGATCCGCTGGGCCATGGTCGCTTCGGGGACCAGGAACGCGCCGGCGATCTCGGCCGTGGTCAGGCCGCCGACCGCGCGCAGCGTCAACGCGATCGCCGACGCCGGAGTCAGCGCCGGGTGGCAGCACAGGAACAGCAGGACGAGGGTGTCGTCGCGATCCGGGACATCCGGCGACGGCGGTTCGAGCGCCGCCGCGTCCTCCCGGCGGCGACGGGCCTGGTCGCTGCGGAGCTGGTCGGTCATCCGGTTGACGGCGGCCTGGAGCAGCCACGCGCGCGGGTTGTCCGGCAGCCCGTCGGACGGCCAGTGCCGCGCGGCCGCGAGCAGCGCCTCCTGCACGGCGTCCTCCGCGGCACCGAAGTCGCGGAAGCGCCGCGCGACGACGCCGAGGACCTGCGGCGCGAGCGTCCGCAGCAGGTCCTCGACCTCGACGCCGGCCATCAGGCGGGCGCGCTCATCACCTGGCGGACCTCGATCGGCTGCCGGATCGGCACCCCGCCGGGCCCGGGCGCGGCCGACGCCTTCGCCGCGATCTCCAGCGCGCGCTCCTCGCTCTCGACGTCGACGACCCAGTAGCCGGCCAGCAGCTCCTTGCCCTCCGGAAATGGTCCGTCGGTGACCACGGGGCTGGTCCGGCCGTCGGAGACCACCGTTTTCGCCAGGTCGGGCCCGGCCAGGCCCTGCGCGTCGACGAGCTCGCCCTTGTCCCGCAGCTCGGCGTCGAGCGCGTGCTGGAAGTCGATGTGCGCGCGGATGTCCTCCGGCGGCCATTCGCCCATCGGCAGGTCGCAGTCGGTGCCCCCGCTGTAGCTCATCAGCAGCATGTACTTCGCCATGATCGGCTCCTCTCGTCGCGCCCCGGCGGCGCGTTCACGGGAAAGGACGGAGTCCGGCCCGCGGTCTCTACATGGTTTGCCGATTTTCCAGCCACGTTTTCGCCAGCCGTTTCGGCGCCCGGCACAACCAGGCCTCGACCAGCACTTCTTCGAGCGTCGGCAGGTCGATCCGGTCCAGCTCGACGAGGATCGCGGGGAAGCCGCGGAAGTGCGGGGTGGTGAAGAAGACGGCCGGGTCGTCGGCGATCAGCGCGTCCTTGACCCCGACGTCCGGCACGTAGGCGCAGAGCACCGGCCCGGCGGGCGCCCGCGCGCCGAGCGCCTCGACGTCGCCCTTGCGCAGCGGGCGCTCCCAGGCGAACCCCTTCTTACCGATCTGCCAGGCCAGATGCCCGCGGGAGCTGTCCTCGACGACCTCGGGCAGCCCGCGCGCGATCCGGCCGGCGTCGTCCCAGCCGGCCATGGTGGTCAGGATAATCGCCGAAGTGACCGGGGAACTGAAACGCGCTCGCCTGGGAGTTTCCGTCGTCTTCGCCGTGTGCGGCGCCGCGTTCGCGACCTGGCTGGCGCGGGTGCCGGCGGTCCAGGAGCAGCTGGGACTGACCACCGGCCGGCTGGCGATGGGGCTCTTCGGCCTCGCCCTGGGTTCGGTGGTCGCGCTGGTGGGGGCGGGGGCGCTGCTCACCCGGATCGGCAGCCGCGCGGCCGTGACCCTCGGCGCGGTGATCCTGTGCGGCGGGCTGCCGCTGGTGGCGTTCGCGTGGTCCGCGCCGGTGTTCGTCGCCGCGCTCGTCGTGCTCGGCGTGGGCAACAGCCTGCTCGACGTCGCGATGAACGCCCACGCGGCCCGCGTCGAGGAGGGCTACGGGCGCCCGATCTTCGCCGGCTTCCACGCGTTCTGGAACATCGGCGGACTCGCGGGTTCCGGCGTCGACGCGCTGATGGAGGCCCTGCACGTCCCGGTCTCGGTGCACTTCCCGCTCGCGGGCGCGGCGCTGCTCGCGCTGGCACTGTGGGGTCGCGCGCTGTTCCTCTCCGGGGCCGACCGCGGTCAGGGTGACGCGGCGTTCGCGTGGCCGAGCCGGGCGCTGGTGCCGCTCGGGGTGATCGCGTTCTGCGGGTTCGTCGCGGAGGGCGCGGTCAACAGCTGGAGCGCGGTGTACCTCGCGGACGCCACCGGCGCGACGCCCGCGCTCACGTCACTGGGCTACTTCGCGTTCTCCGGGACGATGATCGCGGTCCGCCTGGTCGCCGACCGCGTGGTGGCCCGCGCGGGCGCGGTGCGGTTCGTCCGCGTGGCGACCACGATCGCGGTGCTCGGTTTCGCCGTGGTCCTTTTGGTGCCATGGCCGGTCGCGGTGGTGTTCGGCTTCGCGGTGGTCGGCCTCGGCGTGGCCGGAATCGTGCCGATCGCGTGGAGCGCGGCGAGCCGCAAGCAGGCGGACGCGCCGGGTCGCGCGGTGGCCGCCGTCGCCGCGTGCGGGTACCTGGGGTTCCTGGTGGAGCCGGTGCTGGTGGGCGCGCTGGCGACGAGGGTCGGGCTGCACTGGGCGTTGTCGTCGGCGGTCGTGGTCACTTTCGCGATCGTGTTCCTGGCGCCGTCGCTGCGGGTACGGGAAGGGGCGCTCACGCGCTGAGCGTTTCGCGCAGCAGCCGCCGGACGGCCTTCTTGTCCCCTTCGACGACCACACGGCCGTCGCGGATCGCCGCGTCCAGGTCGGACGGTACTTCGAGCAGCGCGTTCAACGTCGGCGGATCGGTCCGGATCGTCGCGTCCGGGTCGGTGGGTTCGCCCGGCTCGACCGTCAGCCGGCCCGGCTCGGTGCGGACCGTCCACACGCGGGCGTCCAGTTCGACGCGGTAGCGGGCGCTCGAGCGCGGACGGGCGAAGCCGCGGAGGAAGAGCAGCACGGACGTGGTGCCGAGGTGCGCCGCCGGGGGCAGGGAGAGCCGGCCGCCCCACGCGCCCAGCGCCAGGACGATCGGCTCCAGCTCGCGACCCCACTCGGTCAGCTCGTAGACCGTCGACGCCGCTGGGGGCGGCAGCTGTCGGCGGGTCACCACGCCGTGGCCTTCCAGCTCGCGGAGCCGGTCGGTGACCAGGTTCGAGCTGGCGCCCGGCAGCGCGCGGCGGACGTCGGAGAAGCGCTGCGGCCCGAGCAGCAGCTCGCGCACGACGAGCAGCGCCCAGCGTTCCCCGACGACGTCCAGTGCGCGGGCGATGGTGCAGGCGTCCCCGTAGCTGCGGCTCGTCGGCATGGTTTCAATCTACAAGTCCAAGGTTGTTTTTAACAACTACAGCGGCGTACGGTGGCTGCCATGGGCAATCCGGTCGTGCACTTCGAGATCATCGGCACCGACCCCGCGGGACTGCGCGGCTACTACGGCGAGCTGTTCGGCTGGGAGTACGACACGTCGGGCCCCGTGTCGGACCAGGTGTCGGAAGCGGGCAACTACGGCTTCGTCGAAACGGAGACGATCCCGGGTGGCGTCGGCGGCGGCGCGGGACACCAGAGTCACGTGGTGTTCTACGTGGGCGTCCCGGACGTCGCGGCAGCGTTGGCCGAGGCCGAACGTCTCGGCGGAACGCGCCGGCTGGGCCCGGCTCGCGCGCCGGGGCGGGACCTGGTCGTCGCCCACTTCACCGACCCCGAGGGCAACCTGATCGGCCTCGCGGGCCCGGCTTAGAGGTCCGGCGCCGTGCCCTGGACATCGACGCGACACGCTTCGAGGAACCGGTCGCCGGCTTCGCTGATGCCGGTCAGCACGTGGTCGAGACTGGCGCGCCGCACCGTGGTCTCGCCGGAGTCCAGTTCGGCGAGGATGGCGTTCACCCCGTTGCGGGCCACCTTCCACAGCTCCTTGCCGCGCCGGCGTGGTTCTTCGGTGCCGAACAGCGCGACCTGGTTGTGCGCCTTGCGCAGCTCGTTGCGCCGTTCGCGCCACCGGGCCTCGATTTCGTCGCGGTTGTCCTGCAGCTTGACGAATTCCGACCGGATCAGCTGGAAGGCCTCTTCGCCCGCGTTCGACAGGCCCGCGTAGGCCTTGACCCGTTCGTCGCGCAGCCAGTTGGCGTGATCGGCCGCGCGCTTCTGCGCCTCGGCGCGCCGGGTCGCCTTCAGCTTGCGTGCCTCCACGAGCGTGGTGGTCAGCAGCGTGAGCACGACGCCGCCGAGCGTCGATCCCACGGTGATCAGCTGCGTGGTCGTCCCCGAGTCCATGGCGGGATTGTCGCAGCACTCCCGGATCGGGCTTGACCTCGACCTTGCTGGAGCTTCAAGACTGGCGTCATGACGATCTGGATCTGCGGAACCTGCGGGGTCGAACACCCCGACACCGAACAACCCCCGGCCGGCACCTGCGCCATCTGCGCCGACGACCGCCAGTGGGTGCCCGCCTCCGGGCAGGTGTGGACAACGCTCGACAAGCTCTCGGCCGGCGGCCACGACGTGGTGCACGAGGAGCTGGAACCGGGGCTGCACCGGTTCAACCGCGAACCGCCGTTCGGCATCGGCCAGTGGACGCACCTGGTCCGCACCCCCGAGGGCAACCTGTTGTGGGACCCGCCGAACCACCTGGACGAGGCGCTCGCGACCAAGCTCGAAGACCTCGGCGGCGCCACGGTGATCGTCGCGAGTCACCCGCACATGTACGGCTCCCAGGTCAGCTGGAGCCACCGGCTCGGCGGCGTCCCGGTGCTGGTGCACGCGGCCGACCGCCAGTGGGTGCAGCGCGAGGACCCGGTGATCAGGGAGTGGTCCGGCACGGAGCGGATCCTGCCGGGCGTGACGCTCGTCGAGGCAGGCGGCCACTTCCCGGGCGCCGCGGTGGCCCACGTGGAGAACGAGACGGGTGGAGCTCTGCTGGTCGGCGACACGATGCTGCCGGTGCCGGCGGCGGGCTGGGTGACCTTCATGCGCAGCTACCCCAACAAGATCCCACTGTCGGCCGGCCTGGTGCAGAGGATCGTGGACAGGCTGGAGCCGTACGAGTTCGACAATCTGTATGGACTCTTGGGCGGCAAGATCCAGGGCGACGCGAAGGGCGCGGTCCGCAGGTCGGCCGAGCGCTACATCGGCTGGGTCAGCGGGGCGAACGACCACCTCGGCTGAGGGGGCGGGCGAAGCTGCTGGCCGGTCCGGAGAACTGGGGGTCGGCCACGTCGGCGGTCGTCGAGCCGATCAGGAGCGTGGCGAGCTCGCTGGTGACCCGACGGCCGCGACCCCAGCCCCAACGCGGGCATCCCCTCAGCCCCGCAGCCGCGTGTTGAGCCGGGCAGCCTGCTTGGTCAGATGAGTGCGCTCCGCGAGATTGGCCGCCTTCGCGCCCGCTTCGGCGTACAGCCGCGCCGCCGTTGTCAGATCGCCGTCGCGCTCGTGGAGGTAGGCCGCCACCGCCGTGTGGCGGGGCAGCGTGTCGTCCAGCTCCGCGAGGGCCGCCAGCCCCGCGCGCGGCCCGTCCGCCTCGCCCACCGCCACCGCGCGGTTGAGCCGGACCACCGGGCTGTCGGTCAGCCGCGCGAGCTCGTCGTACCACTCGACGATCTGCACCCAGTCCGTCTCCTCGGCGGTCGGCGCGTCGGCGTGCAGGGCCGCGATGGCCGCCTGGGCCTGGAACTCGCCCAGCCGGTCGCGGGCGAGCGCCGTCTGCAGGATCCCGACGCCCTCGGCGATCGCTGCGGTGTCCCATCGGCCGCGATCCTGTTCGGCGAGCGGCACCAGGCTGCCGTCGGACGCGGTCCGCCCGGCGCGCCGGGCGTGGTGGAGCAGCATCAGCGCCAGCAGCCCCGCGACCTCGGGGTGGTCGATCGCCGACGCGAGCTGCCGGGTCAGCCGGATCGCCTCGGCGGCCAGGTCGACGTCACCGGAGTAGCCCTCGTTGAAGACCAGGTAGAGGACGCGCAGCACGGTCGCGACGTCGCCGGGCTGCTCGAACCGCACCTGCCCGACCGTGCGCTTGGCCCGGCTGATGCGCTGCGCCATGGTCGCTTCGGGGACCAGATAGGCCTGCGCGATCTGGCGCGTGGTCAACCCGCCGACCGCACGCAGGGTGAGCGCGACCGCCGAAGACGGCGTCAGCGACGGGTGCGCGCACAGGAAGTACAGCTGGAGCGTGTCGTCCGAGTCGGCCGCCGGGCCGGGCTCCGGTTCGACATCGACGACGTCTTCACGCCGTCGGCGCGCGGTGTCCGACCGGGCGGTGTCGAGGAACTTGCGCCAGGCGACCGTGATCAGCCAGCCCTTCGGGTCGCGCGGCGGTTCGGCCGGCCAGACGCGGAGGGCCTCGACCAGCGCGTCCTGCACGGCGTCCTCCGCCGACGCGAAGTCGGCGCCGCGGCGGACGACGATCCCGAGCACGTGCGGCGTCAGGCTCCGGAGCAGGGCCTCGTCCACTTTCACCCGATCTTTTCGGCCAGCTCGACGATGATCCCCGCGGGACCGCGCAGGTAGCAGAGCCGGAAGCTGTCTTCGTACTGCGCGACCTCCCCGACGAGCTCGGCGCCGTGGTTCCGCAGGCGGCCGACGACGTCGTCGATGTCCGCCACCTCGAACAGGATGTGCCGGATGCCGGGCGTGTTCGCGGGCGGACCCGGGTCGGCCGCCGGGCCCGACGGCGTCCGGTACCGGATCAGTTCGAGGCAGCCGGCGCCGTCCGGGGTCCGCATCATCGCGACGTCCGAGCGGACCCCGTCGAGCCCGTTGATGAGGTCGACCACACGGCCCTCGACCGTCATGTCACCCTCCGGCCGGAGCCCGAGCTCGGCGAAGAACGCCTTGGCGGCGTCGAGGTCCTCGACGACGACGCCGATGTGCTCGAGCCGTGGAAAGGTCCCCATGGTTTCCCCTCAGGCGGGCTGGCGCTCGTCGCGCCGGCGGATGAGCTCTTCGACGGCCGACGGCAGCGTCGTCTCGAAGTCGATCAGCTTGGCCCACGTCGGCGTGACCACGATCCGGACCATGCCGTCGTAAAGCGACCGCACGCCCTCCTCCCACTCCACCCGCTGCTCCGGCGTCATCTCGTAGGTGCCGTTGAACTGCAGGTACTCGTCCGGGATGCCGTCGACGACGTCCAGCTCGACCGTGCCGCGGATCAGCAGCATCTTCGGCGGGTGCACCTCGGTGTCGATCGTCAGGGCGACCGCCGGGTTCCGGCGCAGCGCCGGCAGCTTCGGCGCGTTCGTCGACGTGCACAGGACGATCTGCGAGCCGTTCCAGGTGAACCCGATCGGGATCACGCGGGGCGTGCCGTCGAGGGCGGTGTAGGCCAGCCGGGTCAGGTCGCGGGCCAGCAGCTCTCGGCTGTACGGACGGTTCAGGACTTCGTCGATGGCGTTCTGGTGCATGGCGGTCTCCTCGTCGATCGGCGGTGTCTTCGCGCCGGGGACGGAGCTGTGGGAGGTTTCTCGACCAGGTCTGATTGTGACGTGAGTCACTCCGTGATGGTCTGTGTCGCGCCCCAGAACGGACGCACCTCGAGCCACTCGCACACCGGCTTGCCACCCGCGCCCGGGGCGGCCGACAGCTCCGCAGCCAGCTCTAAGGCGCGCTCGTAGCTGTCGACGTCGATGACCGTCCAGCCGGCGATGAGGTCCTTCGTCTCGGCGAACGGGCCGTCGGTGACCGGCGGGCGGCCCTCACCGTCGAACCGGACGAACGTCCCTTCGGGGGTGAGCGCCTGGTGCTCGACGAACTCGCCGGTCTCCTCGAGCCGGGTCCCGAAGTCCTGCATGTACTGGATGTGGGCCGAGATCTCCTCCGGCGTCCACTGGTCCATGGGCGCGTCGTTGACGGAAGCCGGGGCGCCTCGGTAGTGCTTCAGCAGCAGGTACTTGGCCATCGTCGTTCTCCTCGGTTCGGGTGCGGCCCATCTTGGCCACGTCCGACCCGGGGACGCAGCCGATCGCGCGTTCTCGACATCGCCTTCGAACTCGTTTTCAGGCCGTCGGGCGACCGGCGCCGGCGTAGTCGTCGCCGTCCCTGCGGTAGGAGTGCACCTGCACGGCCTGGCCGGTCTGCGGCGCGTCGATCATCTGCTGGTTGCCGATGTAAAGCCCGACGTGGTGGATCTTCGTCGCCGGTTCGCCGTAGAAGATCAGGTCGCCGAGCTGCGGATCGGTCACGTGCGGGACGCTCCGGAACTGCGTGTCGGCCGTGCGCATGAGCTTGAGGCCGGCACTCCCGTACGCCGCCGTCGTCAGGCCGGAGCAGTCGAAGCCCGGGTCGTTCCCGCCGGTGCCGTTGCCGCCCCAGATGTAGGGGAGGCCGATCTTGTCGATGGCGAAGTTCACCGCGCTCAGCACCGCCGGGTTCGGCGCCGCGGAGCCCTGGCCGACCGTGCCGTAGACGTTGACCGTGGCCAGCGTCCGGTGCAGGAACAGTGGCGCCGACTGCAGCTTCGCGACCGAGTCCCACCACGGCTGGCCCTGGGACAGGTCGGTGCCGCCGTCGCACAGCGCCCGGCCGGTGGTCAGCGCGGCGTCGTCGATGTTCTGGACATCGGGCTTCCCGCCGGCGTAGCTCGCCTGGTACTTCGCCCAGATCGCGGGGGAGACCTGCATCGGCCCGACGGCGTTCGCCGTCGAGACGACCTTGTTGTAGAAGTCGCGCACTTCGATCGTGGCCAGCGGCTTGTCGAGCACGCCGGTGGTGCCGATCTGCCCGCCCTGGGCGCGGCCGTGGTCCGTGGTCACCTTTCCGACCGCGGCCAGCGTCACCCACGACAGGTGGCAGCCCGGGATGTCCTTGCCGATTTTCGTCGTCGCCTTCGCGTAGCCGACCATCGCGCGCAACGGGACGTCGAGCCACTGGCTGGTCTTGGACGCCCAGGCGTCGAACTCGCTCGCTTCGGGCACCTTCGGCGGCGCCGACGTCTGCGGGGGCGTGGTCGATTTCGGGACGGACGTCGACTGCGTGACCGTCGCGGCGGCGTTCGTCGTCTCCTGCTGCTTCGGCGCGAACTGGACGCCGACCACGAGCGCGGCGGTGACCACGACCACCGCGGCCACCACGATGGCAGCCTTCCGGCGGCGAGGCCCGTCCTTCTCCACCGGTGCGGCTTCGGGCTCCTCCACCGGCACGACCTCGGGCTCGTCGCTCACCGCGCGGCTCCGGTCAACCGGTCGAGGACGAAACCGCGCAGGCCGTCGAGGTCGGTGTCCATCGCGACCTCGATCGGACGGCCGGGACTGAACTGCGGATCGTCTTCGCCGAGTCGTCGCCGATCGACCAGGGTCTGCCCGCGCGCCGGGCCCAGCCCGCAGTCGACGTCGACGCGGTAGGTCTCGGTGTGGAGGATTCCGGGCGAAATCGCCTCCGCGACCGCGACGGCGTCGTGCATGACCATCCGGTCCTCGCCGAACACGCGCGTGTAGTGCTGCCGGTAGGTGGAGGTGAGGCCTTCGAGGGTGGCGCCGATCGGCCCCGACGCCGCGAGCTTCGCCAGCCAGTCGGCGTCGACCGCGCAACGGTGGGTGAGGTCGAGCGGCACGAGCACGACCGGGACGTCCTCCTCGACCAGCACGCGGCGGGCCGCTTCGGGGTCGCTCCAGATATTGAACTCGGCGGCGGTGGTGCTGTTGCCGAACGTCACCCCGCCGCCCATGATCACGAGCCGCCCGATCTTCGCCGCCGCGCCCGGGTGGGCCGCCAGCAGCGCGGCGATGTTCGTCAGCGGCCCGATCGGCGCGATGGTCACCGGCTCGTCGGAGGCTTCGAGCAGATCCAGCATCAGGTGGACGGCGTCGCGCTCGTCGAGGGGACGGCTCGCCTCGGGCAGCGTGGCGGAATGGCCCGACAGGCCGTCGCCGCCGTGGACCTCTTTCGCGTCACGTGGCTTCGAATAGACCAGCGGTCGGGCGGCCCCGGCGGCCACCGGCACGTCGGAGCGTCCGAACAGCTCCAGCAGCCGGCGCGCGTTCGAGGTCGTGCGGTCGAGCGGCACGTTGCCGAAAACCGACGTCACGCCCAGCAGGTCGACGTCCGGGGACAGCGCCGCCAGCGCGATCGCCAGCGCGTCGTCGACGCCCGGGTCGGTGTCGATGATCAGCTTCGTGCCCATCCACGCTCCCCTTGCCTGTGAACCCGTCCCGCACACAGGTTACGGTCACGGGCATGACGTCGATGTGGGGTGCGCCCGCGCTGTCGCGGGTGCGGGCCTGGCGGCGCGCGCGGCGCGACCCGCGACAGGCGAAGTTCCTGACCGCCGACTCACTGCGCTGGGTGCTGCGCAACCGCGCGTACACGCCCTGGTACCTCGTCCGGTACTACCGGCTGCTCAAGTTCCGGGTCGCGAACCCGCACATCATCCTGCGCGGGATGCTCTTCCTCGGGAAGGACGTCGAGATCCACTGCCGGCCGGGCTACGGGCGCCTCGAGATCGGCCGCTGGGTGCACATCGGCGACGGCAACGCGATCCGCTGCCACGAGGGTTCGCTGCGGATCGGCGACAAGTCCGTGTTCGGCCGCCAGAACGTCATCAACTGCTACCTCGACATCGAGCTCGGCGCGGCCACGCTGGTCGCCGACTGGGTGTACATCTGCGACTTCGACCACGTCATCGCCGACATCCACGTGCCGATCAAGGACCAGGGCATCGTGAAGTCGCCGGTGCGCATCGGGCCGGACACGTGGCTCGGCACGAAGGTCAGCGTCCTGAAGGGCACCCGCATCGGCCGCGGGTCGGTGCTGGGCGCGCACGCGGTCGTCCGTGGTGACATCCCGGACTACTCGATCGCGGTCGGCGCGCCGGCTCGCGTGGTGCGTAACCGCGAAGAGGATTACGCGGCCGACGCGGCCCGCCGTGAAGCCGTCGCCGACATGGCTCGGAAGGCGAACAAGGCGCTGCAGAAGACCCTCGAGCAGTAGATCTACTCAGGTCTTTCGTCTCCAGGCCGGACATACTGGCGGCGTGGGGGAACTCCGGACCGCGTGGTCCTCGGTCGTGCTGGCGCTGTGCGCCGCGGGCTTGCTGCTCGTCGTCCCGCTTCTGGTGCTGCAGGGCTTCCTGGCGAGCGTCCCGGTGTTCGGCGAAGTCGGCGACGGCGCCCGCGGCTACCTGACCTGGGCGGCCTGGCTCGGCGCCGGGCTACCGCTGGTGGGCGTGATCGTCGCCGCTCTCGGGCGGCGTCGCGGGTGGACGTGGTTCTTCGGGGTCTGCCTGGTCCTGGCCGTCGCGGTCGCCGGGATGAATTGGGTCGACCACGTCCGCCACGTGCCACCGCCCCCGCCGGAGCCGCGCCACTGCGTCGAGCGCAGCGGCGGCGGCACGGACTGCCCGGGCGGCTGACCTACTCCTCGAACGTCATCTCCGGAGGCGGCCGCCGGAAGCCGCGCGTGATCGCGGCCAGGACGACGATGCCGATCGCCAGCCAGACCAGCCCGAAGATCAGTGCGATTCCGTCCAGGTTGACCAGCAGCCACAAATCGACCACGGCGCCGATCACCGGGAAGACCACCCAGGTCAACACGCGTTTTCCGGCTCGGTCGCGCAGCCACGTCGCCAGGACGCTGACGTTGACGAACGTGAACGCCGTGAACGCCCCGAAGTTGATGAACGACGTCGACGTGCTGACGTCCAGAGTCAGCGCGACCAGCCCGACGAGCCCGGTCAGGACGATGCCGAACACGGGCGTCGCGAACCGCGGCTGCAGTTTGCCGAAAACGCGCGGCAGGACGCCGTCACGTCCCATGGCGAACATCAGCCGCGACGCGCTCGCCTGCGCGGCGATCCCCGACGCGAACTGCGCCACGACGAGACCGGCGAGGAAGAACGACGCGAACAGGTTCCCGCCGATCGTCGTCGCGATTTCGAACGCGGCGGACGACTCGTCGGTGAACGCGCTGCCCGGGTGCGCGAGCTGGGTGAAGTAGGCGAGCACGATGAAGATGCCGCCGCCGATCAGCGCGGTCAGCAGGATGGCGCGGGGGATCGTCCGGCGCGGCTCGGTCGTCTCCTCGGTCAACGTCGTCACGGCGTCGAAACCGAGGAAGGAGTACGTCGCGAGCGCGGCGCCGCCGGAGATCGTCCCCAGCGTGCTGCCCGCGTGGAAGAACGGCTGGGTGCTCGCCAGCGCGTCGCCGACGTGCAGCACCTGCTTGACCGAAAGAACGACGAAGAAGCCGATCACCAGGATCTGGAACGCCATGAGGACGAAGTTCGCCTTCTCGGCGATCTTGATGCCGAGCACGTTGAGGATCGTGGTCACCGCGATGAAAGTGATCAACCAGATCCAATTGGGCACGGACGGGAACTCGGCCGAGAGGTAGGCGCCGCCGATCAGCCAGATGACCATCGGCAGGAAGAAGTAGTCGAGCAGCACGGCCCAGCCGACGAGGAACCCGGCGCGCGCGTCGACCGCTTTCCGGACATAGGTGTAGGCCGAGCCGGCGACGGGGTGGGTGGCGGCCATCTTCCCGTAGCTCGCCGCGGTGAACAGCATCGCGACCAAGGCGAGCAGGTACGCGGAGGGCACGGTGCCGTCGGTCGTCGTCGCGACGATGCCGAAGGTGCCGAGCACGATCAGCGGAGCCATGTAAGCGAGCCCGAACAGGACGACGCCGGGCAGGCCGAGCCGGCGCTGCAGGGCGGCCGGGGCCGCGGCCGTGGAGGTCATCGGTCGTCTCCTTCTCGTGGACGCCAGCGGTCCGGGTCGATGCGGCCCTGGTAGAGCGGCAGGTCGAGGGGTGCGTCGGTGGGGGTGAACTGCGCCCACATGCGGTTGGTGCCCGCGGTGCCCACGCGACGAACGCGCGCCACCTCGTCGAGGTCGATCGTGTGGGCGAGGACGTCTTGGCCGGTTCCCGGCAACGCGCTGAGCACGTCGCCTTCGGGGCCGACGAGCAGGCTGTCGCCCATCCCGAACGGCCCGGCCGTGTTCACGCTGGCGACGAAGACCTGGTTGACGATGGCGTTCGCCCGGGCCAGCACGAGCTCCTGGGCACGGTCGGGCGTCGTGGTCTGGACGGGATTGAGGACGAGTTCGGCACCCATCCAGGCGAGGTGCCGGGCGACTTCGGGGAACCAGGCGTCGTAGCAGATGGAGAACCCGACGCGGCCGGCGTCGGCCAGATCGGCGACGACGAACCGGTCGCCGGGGTCGTAGGGCTCGTGCGGTCGCCAGGGGAAGACCTTGCGGTACCAGCCGGCCAGCTCGCCTCGCGGGGAAAAGACCAGGGCGGTGTTGAACAGCTCGCCGTGGTCGCCTTCTTCGCAAACGGTGCCGGGCGCGAGCCAGATCCCCAGGTCACCGGCTAGTTCGCCGAGCTCTTTGGTCCTGGGTCCGCGCAGGGGCTGGGCGGCGGCCCGGAGCTGTTCGGTGCGTTCGTCGCCTTCGCCGTCGACGCCGCAGAGGTGCAGCTCGGGGAAGGCGGCCAGGCGCGTGTCCGGGAATCGGCCGAGGACGGCCTCGACCTCGCCCGCGAACCCGGCGTCGCCGACGGGCCGGGGCGGTGCTTGCACGAGGGCGATCGGCAGTGGTCGCGGCATGGACGAAAAATAGTCCATCTTGAACACTTAAACAAGAGTGCTCAAGATGAGCAGTTTGTGCGGTACGGTCGGTTCATGGCGACGGCAGACCTGAGCGCGCCGGCGCTGACCGGCATCCGGCGGCTGTCCGCACTGGACACCGTCCGCGCCCGCATCGCGCTCGCCGTGGAGCTGGGTCTGCTGAAGCCGGGGGAGCGTTTGCCGGCGAACACCGACATCGCGCGAGCGCTCGGGGTCGCGGAGATCACCGTGCGGAGGGCTCTGGAGTCCTTGGTCGGTGACGGCCTGATCGAGCGTCGCCGCGGCCGAAGCGGCGGAACGCTCGTGGCCGCGGATCCGCCAGCGGAGCGAGTCCGCGAGGTCGGTGCCTACCGCGAGTCGGCGGCGGAGGTCCGTGACCTGATCGACCACCGCCTGGTCCTGGAGTCGGGCTTGGTCCAGTTGGTGGCGAAGCGTTCGCCGGACCTACCGCGCTTGCGGACATTGGTCGCTCGCATGGACACGGCGACGGGCTGGGCGGAGTTCCACGAGCTCGACGCCGAGTTCCACCGAATGGTGGCGGCGCCCGTCCCGGCCGCGGCGGTCGCGCAGTACGAGACGGTGCTGGCCGAGCTGTACCGGTTTTACCTGCCGTACCCGATGGCGAAGCTGCGTGAGTCGAACCGCGACCACGCGCGACTGGTGAAGGCATTGGCAGCGGGCGACCCGGACGCGGCGGCGCGGGTGACAAGGAAGCACGTGCGCGGTCTGCATCAGACAATGTTCGTCGGTCTCGGTGCCTGGGATTCGGCAACGACCGAAAGCTGACGACGGCTCGAGCTGGGCTGGGCGTGGTGATGGTCGGAAGTCGGCCCACGGGTCGGCTGACCCGGCCGTGGCCGGCTGGACTCGGCCGGCCGTGGTCAATCTTCGACGACAGCCGCCGACGGCGATCAGGCCAGGTTCGCCGCGGTGGTCCGAAGGTGACTGTCGTCCTGGCCGTTCGGCGGTGATCGTCGGCTGATCGGCCGATCTCCGGCGAACACTCGCCCGGCAGCCTGGGCCCATGTCGATCACCCGGTTCGCCGTCCCGCTGCTCGCCGCCGCGGCGCTCGTCCCAGCTGTCCCCGCGGTGGCCGCCGCGGAGGGCGTCTCCTGGCAGCTCTGCGCCGCGGTCGCGAAAGGCTGGGACTCCGGCGACCAGCGCAGCGAGTGCGCCCTCGTCCCGGTCCCACTCGACTATGCCGACTCCAGTGGTCCGAAAATCGACATCGCCGTCAGCCGGATCAAGGCCACCGGCGCGAAGACGGGCACTGTCCTGCTGAATCCCGGCGGCCCCGGTCAGTCCGGCTTGGCCATGCCGCGCAGCATCGCCGGCAGTCACGCCGGTGGCATCGGCGTCCACCACGACCTCGTCGGCTTCGATCCGCGGGGCGTCGGCTACAGCGCCGACCTGCCGTGCGCGGTCGACTTCCCGGAGCCCGACCCCGGCGTCCCCGACAAGGAGAAGACCCGCGAAGCCGTCGAGCGCGCAGCCGCCGCGAACCGTGAGTGCGTCGCCGCGCACCCCGGCTTCGTCCGCAACCTGACCACGCCGACCATCGCTCGCGACCTGGACCGGATCCGGCAGGCACTCGGCGAGGACAAGATCGGCTACTACGGCGTCTCCTGGGGCACCGCGCTCGGCGCGCAGTACCGGTCGCTCTTCGACGACCACGTCGACAAGATGCTGCTCGACTCCGTCATCGCGCCGGACCTGAATGTCACCGAAATGGACGACGACCAAGCGACCGCCGTTGAGAACACCTTCCACGAGTTCGCGTCCTGGATCGCTCGATACGACGCCGTCTACCACTTCGGGGCTACCGAGCCCGTCGTCGCGAACGCCCTCCTCGACCTGCGGGCGAAGTTCGGCGCGACCGTGAACGGCATGCTCGCCAACCCGCGCCGCGAGTGGGTCGGCCTCGCCGAGCAGCTCGTTGCCCTCCGAGACGGCGGCACGCCCGTCGTCGAAAAGAGGACCACGGGACTCGGCTGGGACGGCGAGCCGCAGGCGTTCAACCACTTCCAGCAGACGGCCCTGCTCTGCAACGAGTCGCCGAGCCCCCGTGACTTCGAGACCGTCTGGCAGCACCGCCTCGACCGGATGAAGCGACTGCCGGTCGCGGGCGGCTACGGCTTCTACGAACAGCTCTGCGTCGGCTGGCCGCTGGACGCGCGGCCGTGGTCGTTCTCCCAGGGCAAGAGCCCGTTGCAGCTCGTCGGCCACGCCTACGAGCCGGTCACGCCCATCGGCTGGGCGCTCCGGATGCGGCAGAAGATCGGCGGCGCGCTCTTGACCGTCGAGGACGACGCCCACGGCTCGCTGTCCTCACTGCCGTGCGCCGACGCCGCCGTCACTTTCTTCGACACGGGTCAGACCACGTCGAAGTCGTGCCCCGGGGCGCCGACCCCGAAGCCCTGACTCAGACGCGGGCCCGCAGCTGCTCGCGAACCTCCATCAGGGCGAAACCGAGCAGGTTCAGCCCGCGCCAGTAGTCCGGCTTGGTCGCGTTCTTCTCTTCGCGCGCGAGGCCCGTGCCCCACACGAGGTCCTTCTTCGACGCCTCGACGATCACGGCCTCGCCGGTCCCGAGCAGGAACCGGCGCAGGTCGCGGTGCGCCCCGAACTTGGCCAGGTTGCCGTCGACGACGATGTCGAACCGGTGCCGCTCCCAGACGGCCGCGTCGAACTCGGCGACCTCGCGACCGAGGACCTTCGCCGTCTTCGCGTCCGGCGTCTCGCGGATCAGCGCGGCCTTTTCGTGGTCACCGAACAGCGCAGCCTTGCCGGCCATCATGTAGTGCTCGGCGGTCGGGTAGACGACGCCGTCGACCTCGAACGGGTCGACCCACCACTGGCTCAGGCAGCTCGACGTCACCCGCCCGGACTTCGTGGGCGTGTGCCCGTAGAACAGCAGGTATTCGGGCTCCGCACCCTCGTGGACCTTTTCGCGCAACGCCTCGACACTGCGGACTCCGTCGACCTTCACCATCCGCCTAGTCCACCACAGGCGTCAGAGCAGGAAGTGGAAGAGGGGGCTGCCCGGCTCGATCCGCTCCACCTGTAGCGGGCTCGCGTCCATCCGCGCGAGCAGTCCCGGGAGGTCGGACGAGCGCGCGATCTCGATGCCGACCAGCGCGGGGCCCATCTCGCGGTTGGTGCGCTTGACGTACTCGAAGCGGGTGATGTCGTCCTCGGGCCCGAGTACCTGCTCGAGGAACCGCCGCAGCGCGCCCGGCTCCTGCGGGAACCCGACGAGGAAGTAGTGCTTCAGCCCTTCGTGCATCAGCGAGCGTTCGAGGATCTCGCTGTAGCGGCTGACGTCGTTGTTGCCGCCGGAGACCACGACGACGACGGTCTGCCCCGGCTCCACCTGGACCACGGAGCCGAGCGACGCCGCGGCGAGCGCACCCGCCGGCTCGGCGATGATGCCGTCGGACTGGTACATCGCCAGCATCTCGGTGCAGATCGCGCCCTCGGCGACCGCGGTCAGCTCGGCGCCGCTCTCGCGGATCAGCGGATACGTGACCGCGCCGGCCTCGCGCACGGCGGCGCCGTCGACGAACGAGTCGAGCTCGGGCAGCCGCACCGGCTGTCCCGCCGCCAAAGCGGCCGCCATGCACGCCGCGCCCGCGGGTTCGACGCCGACGACCCGGACGTCCGGGTGCCGCTCCCGCAGCCAGCTGCCGACGCCGGCGAGCAGCCCGCCGCCGCCGACCGGGACGACCACGACGTCCGGCACGAAGCCGAGCTGCTCGATGACCTCCAACGCGACCGTGCCCTGGCCGGCGACGGTGCGGACGTCGTCGAACGCCGGCACGAGCGTCGCGCCGGTGCGCTGGGCGTCCTCGTTGGCCGCGGCGAAGGCGTCTTCGTACGTTTCACCGACGACGATGACCTCGATGTGCGCACCGCCGAACGTCGCGATGCGTTCGCGCTTCTGCCGCGGCGTGGTGCCCGGGACGTACACGCGGCCGTTCGCGCCGAGCCGGCGGCACGCGTACGCGACGCCCTGGGCGTGGTTGCCGGCGCTGGCGCAGACGACGCCGAGCGCACGCGTGGCATCGTCCAGCTGGACGATGAAGTTGTAGGCGCCGCGGATCTTGTACGACCGGACGGTCTGCAGGTCTTCGCGCTTCACCCAGACCTGGGCGTCCACCCGGGACGACAACCGCGCGCTCGGCTCCAGCGGCGTGCGGGTCACCACCCCGGCCAGCCGCTGGGCGGCCTTTTCGATGGTCGCCGCGGTCACCGTGTCGATGTCGTGCACCCCGATGAATCTACGACTCGCGCGTCCCGGGCAACCGTCCGGCCCTCCGCGCGCATCAAAGGGGTGACGAACAGGACAGGGGGCGCCGGTGAACGACTTCACCGAGTACGTGACGGCACGGTCGGGCTGGCTGCGCAAGGTCGCGTACCTGCTCTGCGGCGACTGGCACCGGGCCGACGACCTGGTCCAGACGGCGATCACCCGGCTCTACGCCAACTGGTCGCGGGCCGCGAAGGCGGACAACCTCGACGGCTACGCGCGCCGCACGCTGGTCAACGCGTACCTGGCCGAGCAGCGGACGTCGTGGTGGCGGCGAGTGGATTTGCGCGAGGCCGACCACGATCCGGCACCGCCGCCCGGCGCGGACGTCGATTCGGCGCTCGACCTGCGGGCCGCGCTGGACCGGCTGCCCGCACGCCAGCGGGCGACGGTCGTCCTTCGCTACTTCTGCGACCAATCCGTCGCCGACTCCGCCCGAGCCCTCGGGTGTTCCGAAGGCACCGTCAAGAGCCAGACCGCGAAGGCCGTCGACACGCTGCGCGAGCTGCTGCGCGAGCCGATTTGGGAGGGACGGGCATGACCGACACCGAGCTGTCCACGATGCTGAAGGACCTGGCCGACGCGCCCGCGCCGCCGCCCCGGATCGACGTCGACCGCGCGCGCCGGCTCGGCGGACGTCGTCGTCGCGCGCGGACCACGGCCCTCGTCCTGGGGTGCGCCGCCGTCGTGGCGGCCGGGGGCGTGACGGCGGCCGCCGTGTTCCGGCCCACGCCACCACCCGCGCCGGCGGCAGTCCTGCCCAAGCCCGCGCCCGTCGCCCCGGCGCCCACTGACGACCCGTTGGCGGCGAAGGCGAGCTTCGGCTGGCTGCCGGAGCCGATCAAGGGCATCGAGTACGGCGTCGGCGCCCACGGCGACTACGCGTTGGCCATCGGGCGTGGCGAGCTGGCGCCGATGATCTGGCTCGCGGTGTACGACCAGGAGCCCGCGCTGGACCGCAGGCACGACATGGGCGGGCGGGCGGTGCGCGTCCCGGTCCGGGTCGGCGACCGCGACGGCTACTGGGTCACGGCCGACGCCGGGGATCCGCTCAACCAGGGCAACAGCTACCTGCGCTGGCCGACCGCGGACGGCCGCTGGGCCGAGCTGAACGCCTACTACCTGGCGCTGCCCGATCTGCAGCAGGTCCTGCTGCGCGTCGCCGGGGAAGTGACGTTCGCGAACCGGCCGGTGCCGCTGCCGCTGCACGTCACCAGCCTGCCGGAGACGTTCCGCGTCGCCGACATCGCCTTGTGGCGCCGTCCCGACACCGACGGCGTCCCGTGGCGGGCGGTGCTGCAGTACTCGTCGAACGGCGCGCTCGCGACGATCACGGTCTCCCCGCCCGGCGGCCGGGCCGACGGTCTCGGCAAGCCGGTCTGCAAGACGAAGAACGGGCTCAAGGCGTGCGTCGCGATCGACCACCCGGCGGCCGCGGGCATCGAGAGCCAGGCCCTGCTCGACCGCGTCACGCTGCTCGGCCCGGACGAGTCGAAGTGGACCACGCACGTCATCGGATGAGGGGATGATCAGCCCTTCGGCACCGCCGGGTAGGGGACGAAGGTGCTGGTGTTCTCGTCCACGGTGAGCTGCTTGCCGATCGTCGGGAACGCGCGCTGCGAGCAGGCCGGCCGTTCGCAGACTTTGCAGCCCATCCCGATGGGCGTCGCCGCGGCCGGCTCGTCGAGGTCGAGACCCGTCGAATAGACGAGCCGGCCCGCGTGGCGCAGTTCGCAGCCCACCCCGACCGTGAACGTCTTCCCGGGGCTGCCGTACCCGCCGATGTTACGCGACACCGTCCGCGCGATCCAGAAGTAGCTCTTCCCGTCCGGGAGGGTCGCGATCTGGGTGAGGATCTTCCCCGGCTGGGTGAACGCCTCGTAGATGTTCCACAAGGGACAGGCGCCGCCCACCCGGGAGAAGTGGAAGCCCGCCGCGGACTGCCGCTTCGACATGTTCCCGGCGCGGTCGACCCGCACGAACGAGAACGGCACCCCGCGCTGCTTCGGACGTTGCAAAGTGGACAGCCGGTGGCACACGGTCTCGAAGCCGACGCCGTAGTGGTCGCACAGCCGCTCGATGTCGTAGCGGAACCGTTCGGCCGCGGCCAGGAACGGTCCATAGGGGAGGATCAGCGCCCCCGCGAAGTAGTTCGCCAGGCCGACGCGCGCCAGTGAGCGCGCGGCCGGTCCGGAAAACGCCCACGAGTCGGCCAGCTCGGTGATCAGGTCGTCGTACTCGAGCAGCGCGATCTGCGAAGCCATGCGAAACGCCTGCTGCCCGACCCGCAGGCTGGGCGCCAGCCGCAGCACCCGCGTCACCGGCTCGTAGCGGTGCTGCTCACCGGCGGATTCGTCGATCCCGTTGTTGGTCACTTCGACGCCGTAGCGCTGCCAAAGCCGTTCCTTCAGGGCGCCGAGCACCTGGCCGCGCTGCAGCGGGATGTCGGCCGCCATCTTCTCGGCGCGCTCGTCCAGCTCGGCGACGTAGTTCTCGCGCTCGTAGAAGAAGTCGCGGACCTCCTCGTGCGGCAGCGGCGCCGCCGCGCTGCCGTGCAGGCCCAGGCCGTTTTCCGTGGTGAGCGCGGCGGTGCTCTCGACGGCGTTGCGGTAGCTGCGGTGCAGCTTGACCAGCGCCTGGGCGATCGCCGGCAGGTTCGACGCCAGCTCGTTGAGCTCGCTGGTCGTGACGTCGACGCCGAGGACCTCGTCGAGCAGGGCTTCCTTGACGTCGGCGACCAGCCGGGACGTGTCGTTGTTCGCGAAGAACTCGGTGTCCACCCCGAACGCCTGCGTGATCCGCAGCAGCACCGGGACCGTCAGCGGACGCGAGTTGTGCTCGATCTGGTTGAGGTAGCTGGGTGAGATCTCCAGCACACGAGCGAGGTCGGCCTGGCTCATCGCCCGGCTTTCCCGCAGATGGCGCAACCTCGCTCCGGCGAAAGTCTTCTCCATTCGAGCCCATCTCTCCGGAAGGTTTCCGGTCCTGAACGGTTACGTGAACGGTCAAGAACGCGGATTTTCGGTGTGGTTGCGAAACGGCTATTCGCAACCTTTGCAAAGAGCGTACGTACCCTTCGCACAAATTGGCAACTTGGACAACTGGACCGGATTTTCCCAGCCGTGCGAGGGTCGGATCAGGCAAGGCGAGCAATCGCAAACTTCGCAACACCGGGAGATCCGATGACGGAACAGGCCAAGCAGGCGGCCGCGGAGCTGGCGGCGCAGTGGGCGAACGACTCCCGCTGGGCGGGCGTGCAGCGCTCCTACTCGGCTGAGGACGTCGTCAAGCTGCGCGGCAGCGTCGTCGAAGAGCACACCCTGGCCCGCCGCGGCGCCGAGAAGCTGTGGGACCTGCTGCACACCGAGGACTACGTCCACGCGCTCGGCGCCCTGACCGGCAACCAGGCCGTCCAGCAGGTCCGCGCGGGTCTGCAGGCCATCTACCTGTCGGGCTGGCAGGTCGCGGCCGACGCCAACCTGTCCGGCCAGACCTACCCGGACCAGAGCCTCTACCCGGCCAACTCCGTGCCGGCCGTGGTCCGCCGCATCAACAACGCGCTGGGCCGCGCCGACCAGATCAACTGGGCCGAGGGCAACACCGACATCGACTGGTACGCCCCGATCGTCGCCGACGCCGAGGCCGGCTTCGGTGGCCCGCTCAACGCGTTCGAGCTGATGAAGGGCATGATCGCGGCCGGCGCCGCGGGTGTGCACTGGGAAGACCAGCTCGCGTCGGAGAAGAAGTGTGGTCACCTCGGCGGCAAGGTCCTCATCCCGACCAAGCAGCACGAGCGCACGCTGAACGCCGCCCGCCTCGCCGCGGACGTGCTGAACGTGCCGTCGCTGATCGTCGCCCGCACCGACGCGCAGGCCGCGACGCTGCTGACCAGCGACGTCGACGAGCGTGACCAGCAGTTCCTCACCGGCGGCCGCACCGCCGAGGGCTTCTACGAGGTCACCAACGGCATCCAGCCGTGCATCGAGCGCGGCCTGGCCTACGCCCAGTACGCCGACCTGCTCTGGATGGAGACCTCGGAGCCGGACCTCGAGGTGGCGCGCAAGTACGCCGAGGCGATCAAGGCGAAGTTCCCGGACCAGATGCTGGCCTACAACTGCTCGCCGTCGTTCAACTGGAAGAAGCACCTGGACGACGCGACGATCGCGAAGTTCCAGCGCGAGCTCGGCCACATGGGCTACAAGTTCCAGTTCATCACGCTGGCCGGCTTCCACGCGCTCAACTACTCGATGTTCGACCTGGCGCACGGTTACGCCCGCGAGGGCATGACCGCCTACGTCGACCTGCAGGAGCGCGAGTTCGCTTCGGAGAGCCGCGGCTACACCGCGACCAAGCACCAGCGCGAGGTCGGCACCGGCTACTTCGACAACGTCGCGACGGCGCTGAACCCGGAGAGCTCGACCACCGCGCTCAAGGGCTCCACCGAAGAAGCCCAGTTCCACTGATCCCGGCCGCGGCCTGACGGCGACCCCCCTCCGTCGTCAGGCCGCGTCCCTCCCCTTCTTTCCTTCCCTGCACAGCTCTGCTCGCGGAGGCACCCCATGGTTGATCGGCTGAACTACCGCATCGAGGTCACCGGCGAGGTCGACGGCCGGTTCGCGGAGATCCTGACCCCGGCGGCACTCGACTTCCTGGCCAAGCTGGACAACACGTTCGCCGGCCGCCGTCGCGAGCTGCTCGACGCCCGCCGCGTGCGGCGCGAAGAACTGCAGTCCGGCGAGAAGCCGCTCGGCTTCCTGCCGGAGACGCGCCGGGTGCGCGAGGACCACTCGTGGCAGGTCGCCCCGACCGCGCCGGGCCTGGAGGACCGCCGCGTCGAGATCACCGGCCCGACCGACCGCAAGATGACGGTCAACGCGCTGAACTCCGGCGCGAAGGTCTGGCTGGCGGACTTCGAGGACGCGACGTCGCCGACGTGGCACAACGTCGTCGACGGCCAGGTCAACCTCTTCGACGCCATCCGCCGCAACATCGACTTCACCACCGAAGCCGGCAAGCAGTACACGATCGGCGACGAACCCGCGACGATCGTCGCGCGCCCCCGCGGCTGGCACCTGGTGGAGAAGCACATCCGCATCGACGGCCGTCCGGTCTCGGCGAGCCTGGTCGATTTCGGGCTGTTCTTCTTCCACAACGCCCGCCAGCTGGTCGCGCGCGGCGTCGGCCCGTACTTCTACCTGCCGAAGCTGGAGAACCACCTCGAAGCGCGGCTGTGGAACGACGTCTTCCTGCTGGCGCAGCGCGAGCTCGGCATCCCGCGCGGCACGATCCGGGCGACGGTGCTGATCGAGACGATCACCGCCGCGTTCGAGATGGACGAGATCCTCTACGAGCTGCGTGAGCACGCGGCCGGGCTGAACGCCGGCCGCTGGGACTACATCTTCAGCATGATCAAGAACTTCGCCGCGCACGGCGCCGACTTCGTGCTGCCGGACCGCGCGCAGGTCACGATGACCGTGCCGTTCATGCGCGCCTACACCGAGCTGCTGGTGAGCACCTGCCACAAGCGCGGCGCGCACGCCATCGGCGGCATGGCCGCGTTCATCCCGAGCAAGGACCCGGAGGTCAACGCGACCGCGGCCGAGAAGGTCCGCGCCGACAAGGAACGCGAGGCCGGCGACGGTTTCGACGGCTCCTGGGTCGCGCACCCGGGCCTGGTCCCGATCTGCCGCGAGGTCTTCGACGACGTGCTCGGCGGCTGGCCCAACCAGCTCGGCAAGCTGCGCGACGACGTCCACGTCACCGCCGAGGACCTGCTCGACGTGGCCAGCGCCGGCGGCGAGGTCACCGAAGCGGGCGTGCGCGCGAACATCAACGTCGCGCTGCGCTACGTCGACGCGTGGCTGCGCGGCACGGGCGCGGCGGCGATCCACAACCTGATGGAGGACGCGGCCACGGCGGAGATCGCGCGCTGCCAGGTCTGGCAGTGGATCCGCAACGGCACGAAGCTCGAGGACGGCACGGCGCTGACCCGCGAGCTGGCCGTCGAGTTCCTGGACGACGAACTCGCGTCGGTGCGCGCCGAGCTCGGGACCGGCAACCGCCTCGACGACGCGTACGAGATCTTCACGGAAACCGCGCTGGGCGAGAAGCTGCCGAGCTTCCTCACGACGGGTGCCTACGCGCGGTACCTCACAGACGCCCGGTAGCAGGGGCCCCGCCCGCCCCTACCTGACGAGGGGCGGGCGGATTCCACACCGTTTGGGATGGTGTGGGTCCGGACCGGTCCGGCGACGGTGGCTCCCCGTCGCCGGACCGGTTCGATTTCAGCCCACCGCGTACGCCCGGATCACCGTCTGCCGCACGGTGTTCCCGGCGTTGTCGGCCGCGCTCGCCCGCAGGGAGACGAACCCGCCCGCCGGGTTCCGCACGGCGACCGTCCAGTGGTCCCCGGTCCGGAGCACCGGCGCGGGCTGCCAGCTGCGTCCGTCATCCGTGGACGTCTCGACGGTCAGCTTCGTCCCGCTACCACCGCCTTGCCGCTCCACGAACGCCGGAAACGTGAAGACGCGGTTCGCCGGCGCGCTGTTGCGCAGGTCGACCGCCGGCGCGAACCGAGCCGTCAGCAGGGGCAGCGCCTGGCCGTCCGCGGCCGCCGAGGAGCGGAATCCCCACTCCGCGGAGACGTCCGTCCACAGTGGCCACCAGTCGGTGTGCCGGTGCGCCTCGGCGGTGAGCCGGTACGCGCCGTCGGCGTCCGGCACCGGGATCGTCGCGAGCGTCGGTTCCCCGGTCGGCTCCACGGGAATCGCGACGCCGTCCCTCGTCAGGGCCACCGAACCCGTGTCCCCGGCACCGGATTCGGGCCGGCGCGAGCGGCCGGCGGCATCGCCGAACAGCGGCAGCCACAGGTCGAAGACGCCGTCCTTGCGCCACGCCCACGGCCGCGGCTGCTCACCCGAGTGCGTCACGGTCAGCCCGCGCAGCGACGGCCCGGCCACCGCTTTGTTCCAGCTGAGCTGGTACTTCTTGCCCGCGGCGAGGTCGAGCTGCTCGGTCAGTTCGCCGCGGTAGCCTGCCGTCCACACCGAGTCCCACTTGCCGGGGGAGTAGTACTCGAGGCGTTCCTGTTGCGCGGCAACGGGTTCGGTGTAGCCGTACCCGACCAGCCGGCCGAAGAACTCGTGCCCGGCAACGTACCGGACCTGGCCGGGTGCGTTGTCGTGGTAGGCGGTGCGCACCTCGGCGAGGTCGCGGGTCTTCGGCCGCTGCACGCGCGGAGTCGTCACCTGCTTTTCGACGCCGTCCGCGAGTTCGTAGCGGAATCGCGGCGACGGACGGCTGACCACGGTGGCCGACCCCCGGCCCGTCTTCGCCAGCTCCGTGAACCGCTGCCCGGTGACGCTCAGCCCACTCCACACCACCGGCAGGTGCAGCGTGGGCAGCTCGCCGCCGAGGACCGTGGTCCCGGCCGGGCCGCCGTCGAGCGCGACGACGCCGAGTTTCGCGCCGGCGTTCTCGACGTTCACCAGCCGCTGGTACGCCTCGTCGATCCGGATGCCGAGCGGCAGCCGGACGACCACGAGCTTGCCGCGCGCGTCGATCCCGGCCAGGTCCTCGGGCGTGCCCCCGCCACCGAACACGACCGGGAGCGTGCTGGTTCCGGCCGGCGCGGCCGACTCCAGCCACATGCCCCGGACGGCGAACGGCTGCCCGTCGTCCGCGGTCAGCTCCAGGTCCGGCTCGGTGGCGCGGCGTTCCTGGCTGAAGGCAAAGGTCGCCGAGGACGTACCCGGGACCGTCGCGGCGAACGCCTCCTGGAAGCGCGGGTCGAGGTCGAAACCGTCGGCGAAGACGCACGAGCAGCTCGTGATCCGGCTCAGCCGCTCGACGCTCTGCATGCCACCGTGCGCCGCCGGGTTGTCCGGCTCCAGCGACACCGGCTTGCCGTCCCGCGCGTCCAAGGTCTGCGTGACGGCGTGGTCCAGGACCAGCTCGGGGTGACTGAGGAAGCTGTACGACGGTTCCTGCCCCGGCCGCGGCGTCTCGATGACGCCGTTGACGACGTAACGGCCGCGCGGCAGCCGGAAAGTGCCCGGTTCGCCCTGGGTGAGCGCGCCGGTGTCCAGGTCGAAGATCGACACCGGCGGGTAGCCCGTCGGCGCCCACGGCTTGCCGTCGCGGTCGACGAGGCCGACGGTCAGGTCGTAGGTCTCGTCTTCCTGCCGCATCGACAGCGCGGTCCGCGTGGTGACGCCGTCGCCGCTCGCGGTCAGGATGCCGGAGCGGGTGCCCGGGTGGCCGTCCTGCGCGGTGAAGGTCAGCTCGACGGGCGTGCTGCCCTCGGCGGGAACGGTGACGCTCGGCGGAAAGCTCACTCCCTCGACCGCTGCCCCGAGCGTCAGCGTGACCGGCGTGGCGCCGGAGTTGTACCAGGTGACGGTGGCTTTTTTGGTCGTCCCGTGGTTCGGCCACGGCAGGTACGCCGACGCGCTGCCGGTGGCGGTGACCGCCGAGGTCGTCGCGTGGGCGACGTCGACGCGGCCGGTGCCGACCGCGGCCGGTCCGGCGTCGACCTGCGTCGCGGTGCTGGTGAGAGCCGCTTTGAGGCGGTCCGCGGTCCAGTCCGGGTGCTGCTGGGCGAGGATCGCGGCGGAGCCCGCAACGTGCGGCGTCGCCATCGACGTCCCGCTCAGCGCCTGGTAGCCGCCACCGGGCCAGGCCGCGGTGATCGACTCGCCGGGTGCCGCGACGTCCGGCTTCGCGGCGCCGTCGCCGATCCGCGGGCCCCGGCTGGAGAACGGGCTGAGGACGTCCTTTTTGGACACACTGGCCACGGCGAGTGCCGCGTCCGCCGCGGCCGGGCTCGACACGGATTCGTCCGCGCCGAAGTTGCCCGCGGCGACGACGAAGAGCGTGCCGTACTGCCGGGACAGGGTGTTCACGGCTTCGGAGACCGGGTCGGTCCCGTCGGACGGACCGCCGCCGAGGCTCATGTTCACGACGCGGGCGTGCGCGTCGGCCGCCGCCCACTGCATGCCGGTCAGGACCATGTCCAGCGTGCCTTCGCCGGTGTCGTCGAGGACCTTGCCGACGGCGAGCGACGCGTCGGGTGCGACGCCCTTGTACTTGCCGGCGGAAGCGGCGCCGGAGCCCGCGATCGTCGAAGCGACGTGGGTGCCGTGCCCGTCGCCGTCCTCGACGGTGCCCTTGCCGGTGAAGTCCTTGCTCAGCGAAACGTGGCCGGCCAGATCCGGGTGGGCGGTGGCGATCCCGGTGTCGAGCACCGCGACGGGCACGCCGCGGCCGGTCAGGCCCGCCTGCCACGCCGTGGGCGCGCCGATCTGCGGCACGCTCTGGTCGAGGCTCGCGCGCACCTTCGCGTTCAGCCACACCTTCGCGCCGCCCGCCGCGAGCGTGGCGGGTTCGGTGGTGAGCCGGTTCCAGAACGCCGTCGCGCCGGACTTCGGCTCGTCGAGCGCGGTGTAGCCGAGAGCGGCGGCCTTGGCGGCGACGCCGGTCCGCGCGGCGAGCGCCGGCCCGGCCTGGCGGACCAGCAGGGGCACGTGTGGGGTGTGCGCGTCGTCGTAGCCCTGGCGCAGCAGGCCGGTGACGTTGAACAGCTGCTCGTCGAGCCGTCCGGCGCGGACCAGTTCGGCGGCGTCGCCGGGCAGGACGTACCGGTCGCCGTGGCGGACGTACTGCCGGAACGGCACCGGCCGGTCGCGGCGGGCCGGCAGCACGCGGACGTCCGCGCCTCCGGCCAACACCTGGTCGCCGGTGACCAGCGTGATCTTCGTCGGTGTGCCGGGTGGGCCGCCGGTCGGGGCGGCTGCAGCGCCGGGTGCGGTCAGGCCGCCCGCGGCCAGAGCCACCGCGACGAGCGCGGTGATCGATTTCCTCATGGGATGGTTCCTCACTGTCGGGGTCCCTCGGCTCGTGGAACGGCCCCGGCGCGCCCGCGGGTTGCCCGGATTTCGATCTCGGAGCAACCCCGGAGGTCGTGCACCCCGTTCGACAGGGTGTGGGGGCGACGAGGAGGAATCGGTGAAACGGTCCGAAGAAGCGGGGTACCGCGACTACGTGACGGCGCGGATGGAGGTCATGCGCCGCACGGCCTTTCTGCTGTGCCGGGACTGGCACCTCGCCGACGACCTGGTGTCGATCAGCATCGGCAAGCTGTACCGGCACTGGACGCGGGCCCGGCACGTCGAGCATCTCGACGCGTACGTGCGCCGCATCCTGGTGCGGACGTGGCTGGACGAGAAGGCCAGGTCGTGGCGGCGCGAGGAACCGGCGGACACGCTGCCGGAGCCGGCGGTGCTGCCGACCGACGACGTCGTCGAGCGGCTCGGCCTGCTGGAACTGCTCGACGCGCTGCCGCCGCGGCGCCGGGCCGCGGTGGTGCTGCGGTACTACTGCGACCTGTCCGTCGAGGAGACCGCCGAGGTCCTCGACTGTTCACCCGGAACCGTGAAGAGCCAGACCGCGCGCGGGCTCGACTCGCTGCGCGCGCTCGTCGCCGCGAGCCAGAGCTGAAGGAGGCGTTGTGAGCAAGGACCAGTTCGACGCGGCGATCGGCGTCGTGCCACCGTCCACAGTGGACGTCGAGGCGGTGCTGGACCGCGAACGCCGCCGGGCGCGGGTGCGCCGCGTGGAGAACCCGTGGACCGCCGCGGGCGCGGGGGTGACGGCGATCGCGGCCGGGGTGGCGGTGGCGTTCGTGCCCGGGGAGCCCGCGCCGGTACTCGCGCCGCCGGCGGCGAGCACGGCGCCGACGGACGATCCCTGCGCCGTCCGGCCCGGCCCGCCGCAGACCGGCGCACCGATCCCGGAGACGTCGGCGGCCGCGTCGAGCCGGCTCACGGCGGTGCTGACCGCCGCCGTCGAACAGCGGCTGGCCGCCGGCTCGACGCTCGGTCCCCACGAACACGGCGTCTACCCGAAGGGGGTCGCGCACGGTCCGCTGGAGTTCTTCCACGTGTTTTCGGCGCCGGTTCCCTTCGAAGGGGCGTGCAGCGGCGGCGAGGACTACTTCATGTCGTCGGCCACGACGGCGAAGGGGGAGCTCAAGGGCAACGTCATGGCGATCGTCACCCGGATCGGCGGCGTCGCGACGCCCAGCACCGAGTGCATGCCCCCGCCCGAGCGTGCGGAGGGGTCGTGCCAGCGCCGGACCGGGCCGCACGGCGAAACGATCCTCGAGTCCACGGTGCTCCAGCCCGGCGGCCCGACGATGTACCGATCGGACGTCACCAAACCCGACGGCACCGGCATCATCCTCGATGCGGAGAACGTGGCCGGGGACGCGAAGCGGGGTGGCGATCCCGACATGCCGTCGCCGCCGCTGAGCCTCGCGCAGTTGACGGAGATCGCGCTCGACCCGGGGCTGACGCTCTACCCCTGAGCCGTCAGCAGCACCTTCGCGGCTTCGCGGGCCGTGCTCGCCTCGCCCGGGTCACCGGTGATCGCGGCGAGCACGGTCGCGCCTTCGACCAGCGAGAACAGCTGGTCGGCGAGCTTCTGGTCCGGAACGAGACCACGCAGGTACGTGCGGACTTCGTCCTTGTGCAGCCGGATCGCGGCGGCGATGCCCGGCGCCGGTTCGCCGAACTCGCCGAAGGAGTTGATGAACGCGCAGCCGCGGAACCCGGGTTCGGCGAACCAGTTCGCCAGCCAGCCGAAGACGGCCAGCGGGTCGTCGCCTCGGGCGTGGACGAATTCGCGCAACGACCTCCGCCAGCGCTCGTCGCGGCGCCGGAGATAGGCCTCGACCAGGTCGTTCTTCGCCGGGAAGGACTGGTAGAGCCGTTTGAGCGAGACGCCCGAGCGCGCGCGGACGGCGTCCATCCCGACCGCCTGGACGCCGTGGGCGTAGAAGAGCTCCTCGGCGGCTTCCAGGAGCCGGTCGGTCGCCTCCGTGGGAGTCATGTCACCTGCCTCTGGTGCGGAGAATGAGCGTTCTCTAGTCTAGCGGGGAGACTGGAGAACGCGCGTTCTCCGTATGGCTAAGGAGCTCACATGACCCCGCGCCCGCCGTTCCCGCCGTTCGACGAGGACACCGCCCGCCAGAAGGTCCAGGCCGCCGAGGACGCGTGGAACACGCGCGACCCGGAGCGGGTCTCGCTGGCCTACACCGAGGATTCCGTGTGGCGCAATCGCGACCGGCACGTCGTGGGGCGAGCGGAGATCGTCAGGTTCCTGACGGCGAAGTGGGAGCGCGAGCTGGAGTACGCGCTGCGCAAGGAGCTGTGGGGCTTCCGCGGCAACCGCATCGGCGTCCGGTTCCAGTACGAGTCCCGCACCGCCGACGGCCAGTGGTTCCGCAGCTACGGCAACGAGCTGTGGGAGTTCAGCGACGAAGGCCTGATGCGCCGCCGGGAGGCGAGCATCAACGACGTGCCGATCGAGTCCTCGGACCGTCGGATCTTCGGCGCGCGCCCGGAGTCCGAGCACGGCCTCCTGCTGCAGGTCTTCTGAGTCCGCTTCACGCGTAATCGTCCCTGGCCGGGCGTCGTCGTGGGCATGCTCGGGCACATGACGGCACCGGCGTTCGGCGGCGAAGTGAGCGAGTTCTACCAGCGGTTCCGCCGCGGCTACCCGCCCGCGGTGAGGGAGGCGCTGACGGCGGCGTTCACGCTGACGCGCGACGACGTCGTGCTCGACCTCGGCTGCGGCACCGGCCAGCTCACCCGGGTCCTGGCGCCCCGGGTGGGCGCGCTGCTGGGCATGGACCCGGAACCGGCGATGCTCGACCAGGCCCGCCGGGCGGGTTCGCCGCCGAACGTGAGCTGGCTCCTGGGCGCGGACTCCGACGTCGGCGCGCTGAGACCGGCTCTCGGCCCGGGCCGGCTGGGCGCGGTGACGGTCGCGCAGGCGTTGCACTGGATGGACCACGCGACGCTGTTCGCGGCGGCGCGCCCGCTGCTGCGCGAAGGTGGCGGTGTCGCGGTGGTGACCAACGGCGAGCCGCTGTGGCTGCAGGACGCGGCGTGGTCGACGGCGCTGCGCGAGGTGGTCTCGTCGTATCTGGGGACACCGCTGCACCGGACGTGCGGCACGGACGAGACGAGCCAGTCGCGCTACGCGGACGCCCTCTCGGCGGCGGGGTACGCGGTCGATTCCCAGGTCGTCGCGTACTACGCGCCGCTGAGCGTCGAGGAGATCGTCGGTGGCGTGTTTTCGGCCATGAGCCCGGCGCAGCTGCCGGCGGCCGAGGCGCGGCCGGCGTTCACCGAGCGCGTCCGGTCGGCGTTGTCGCCGCACGGACCGCTGCGGGAGCAGGTCCGGGTGCGCCTCCTGACCGGGACCCGCTGACCGGTCACGCAAGGCGAATGGGTACCGGCCCCTAGTGTTCCGCTGATTGTTTACCCGGGGGCCGGCGCGGATGCTCGCTGCGAGGCGCGAGCCTGCGCCGATCCTCCGAGGAGCACCCATGACCAGCAGGTTGAGATCTGTCGTCGCCGCCGTCTTCGTCGTGTTGTCGTTCTCGTTCGGCGCCACGGTGACGTTGCCCGCGCCGACGTCGGCGCACACCGACTGCTTCCGGCCCTGCCGCTTCTGAGCGGGCCGCTACCTACAGTTCGGCTCGCACGTCGGCGACCTCAGGCGCTCCGAAGGCCGGCCGCGGCGTCGCGCATTCGACGTCTTGTCGGCATCGCGACCACTACCTACAGTTCCGGCAGCCCGGCCGCGACCGGCTCGAACGCGTTGCCGGTGGCGATCTTCGGCCGCGGCAGCTCGACCGGCTCGCCCGGCTTGGTCCGCTTGTAGACCGCGGCGGTCGCCTCGGCGATCCGGCCCCAGTCGAAGTCCGCGGCCAACCGCGACTGCGCGGCCTTCGCCCGCTTCGCCGCTGCCGGCGCGTCGTCGAGCACCGCCGTCACCGCGTTGGCCAGTTCCGCGACATCGCCGGGGCTGAACGCGAGCCCGGTCTCGCCGTGCACCACGACCTCGCCGAGCCCGCCGGCCGTCGACGCCACCAGCGGCGCCTTCGCGGCCGCGGCCTCCAGCGCGACGATCCCGAACGGCTCGTACCGGCTGGGCAGCACCACGGCGTCGGCCGCGGCCAGCGCCGCCCGCAGGTCACGGTCCGACAAGTGCCCGACGAAGTCGACCGCGCGCCGCACCCGCAGCTTCCGCGACTGCTCGACCAGCTCGTCGAAGTGTCGTCCTTTTCCGGCGACGACCACCCGCGTGCCAGGGTGGCGGCGCCGGATGCGGGGGAGCGCGGCCAGCAGGTCCTGGACGCCCTTCTCCCACTCGAGCCGTCCGAAATACAGCAACAGCGGCGCCCCGGCCGGACTGTAGACCTCGCGAGCGCGGGCGATCTCCTTCGCCGGCACCTGCCAGCCGCGTTCCTCGATGCCGTTGTGGATCACCGTGACATCGTCGGCCTCGACCTCGAAGAGGTGCGCGACCTCGCGGCGCATGGCCTGCGAGCAGGTGATGAGCGCGTCGGCGCGGTTCGCCAGCCACCACTCCACCGAGTGAACCTGCTGGTTCAGCGGGTGCGACAGCCAGCCGGAGTGCCGCCCGGCCTCGGTCGCGTGGATCGTGCCGACCAGCGGCACCCGCGCGGCCTCGGCGATCGCGATGGCCGGATGCGCGACCAGCCAGTCGTGCGCGTGCACGACGTCCGGCTGCCAGCTCCGCAGCAGATCCTGCGCCGCGCGGATCATGGCGTGCCCCATTGCCAGCGTCCAGGCGACGAGGTCGCGTTCGAACGTCACGTGCATCGGGTCCTCGGCGACCCGGATGATCCGCACACCCTCGACGACGCGGTCGGTCCGCGGGTGCGTCCCGGCGTCGGTGCCCGCGGCGTGCCGGCAGAGGACGACGACCTCGTGCCCCTGGCCGGCCAGGTGGCAGGCGAGTGCGTGCACGTGCCGCGCCAGGCCACCGATGGCCACTGGCGGGTACTCCCAGGACAGCATCAGCACACGCATGCGCAGAGGTTACTCGCGAGTCGGAAGGGCTTGGCGGCGCCCGTGCCAGCCGACCGGCCAGATCCGTCGCCGAATGTGGTCCGACTCACTGGCGAGCCCGGCGATCTCTGCCACCATCGGCCGGGATGACATCACCAGAGGACACCGCCTGGCGCCGGCTCGACCCGCCACTGTCCACCCCGTGGACCGGAGAGGTCGGCCCGGACAACGCCCTGCCCGAGTACCCACGACCCCAGCTGACCCGGCCCCGCTGGCTGAACCTCAACGGCGTCTGGGAGTACGCGGGCTGGCCGTCGTCGCCGGACGAACCGCGGCCGTCCGGGTACGCCGAGCGGATCCTGGTCCCGTTCCCGCCGGAGTCGGCGTTGTCCGGAATCGGCCGGCGCGACGAGGTCCTCTGGTACCGGCGCCTGGTCGAGATCCCGCCCGACTGGCACGGCCAGCGGGTCCTGCTGCACTTCGGCGCGGTCGACCAGACGGCGAAGGTCTGGGTCAACAACCAGCTCGTCGCGACGCACGAAGGCGGCTACACGGCGTTCAGCGCGGACATCACCGATGTCCTGCGCGCGTCGGGGCCGCAGGAGCTGACCGTGCGGGCCGAGGACCGCACCGACATCGAGCCCTTCCCGGTCGGCAAGCAGCGCAACGCGCCGGGCGGCATCTGCTACACGGCGTCGTCCGGAATCTGGCAGACGGTGTGGCTCGAGCCGGTGCCCGAGACCCGCGTCGAACGCCTGGACCTGACTCCAGACCTCACCGGCGTGACGGTGTTCCCGCAGGTCACCGGAGGTGCCGAAGTCGTGGTCGTCGTTTCGACCACGGACGGCGAAGTAGCGCGCGGCTCAGGCTCGGCGGGGACGTCGGTCCGTGTGGACGTTCCCGAACCACGCCTCTGGACACCCGACGACCCACACCTCTACTCGGTGCGCGTCCGCCTGCTCGACAAGCATGGCGCGGTTCTGGACGAAGTCGGCAGCTACGCCGGTCTCCGGACGATCAGCCTGCTCCCGGATTCCGAAGGCCGTCCGCGGATCGCGCTCAACGACCGGCCCACGTTCCTTCACGGCCCGCTCGACCAGGGCTACTGGCCGGACGGCATCTCGACCGCGCCCACCGACGACGCCCTGCGCTTTGACCTCGAGAAGACGAAGGAGCTGGGCTTCAACCTCGTCCGCAAACACGTCAAGGTCGAGCCGGCGCGCTGGTACTTCTGGGCCGACACGCTGGGCCTGGTCGTCTGGCAGGACATGCCGTCGCTGACGGTGTCGTTCGACGGCCCGCCCGGCATCGCCCCGGACCCGGTCCCGCGGGCGCGCGAGCGGTTCGAAGCGGAATTGATCACAATGATCACACAGCTGCGGGCCGTCCCCTCGATCGTCGGCTGGGTGCCGTTCAACGAGGGCTGGGGCGAGTTCGACACGGCCCGTGTCGCGGAACTGGTCAAAGCCCTCGACCCGACCCGGCTGGTGATCGCGAACAGCGGCGTCAACTGCTGCTTCTCCCGCCCGGACACGGGCGCGGGCGACATCTACGACGACCACACGTACGTGGGCCCGGGCACGCCGACGGTCACCGATGGCCGGGCGATCGTCGACGGCGAGTACGGCGGCCTCGGTCTGGTGCTGGACGACCACCGCTGGCCGGGCCCGCCGAACGCGTACGAAATGACGTCCACGCGGGAGCGGCTGACCGAGCGCTACGCGGAGGTGAGCGCCGCGCTGGAGCGAGTGGTCGTCGAGCGGGGCCTGTCCGGCGCGATCTACACCCAGACGACGGATGTCGAGAACGAGGTCAACGGCCTGCTGACGTACGACCGCCGAGTGGTCAAGGCCGACCCGGGGGTGGTCGCGAAGTGCGTCCGAGCGGTGATCGACGCCGGCTCGGCCTGAGCTGCCCTGGTCGATTCCCGACAACCGTCCAGGGCGACGATCTCGCCCTGGACGGTTCCGTGGTCAGCTTTCGGCGACGGTCTTGACCAGGCCGTCCCGCCCGTGGTCGAGCGCCGACAACAACGCGCCGCGCAGGGCCGCCGAGTCCGTCACCGCCCCCGTCTCCACCCGGACCGGTCCCGGCGCCGCCGCGCGGACCGTTCGCCGGATTTCGGCCACGAGCCCGGGGCGGCTCCCCGCCGGGCCGCCCAGCAGCACCAGGTCCGGATCGACGATCGTGCAGATCGCGGCGACGGCTCGTCCGAGCGTCGCGCCGAGCAGCCGTAGCCGTTCGGCGGCCACGGCGTCGACGGCGGCCTGGTCGAGCGTGGTCAAGATCGCGTCGACGTCCAGAGAGGGCGCGTCGGACCTGCCGAAACCCTGGTCGGCGAGCGCCGACGCGAGCGTCGACCCCGAACTGTCCAGGTACCCGATCTCGCCCGCCAGTCCGTGCGAGCCCCGCACGAGCTGATCGCCGACGTAGAGACTGACACCGAGCCCGGCGCCGACGTAGACGTACGCAAAGCTCTTCGCCTCCCGCCCGGCGCCCTCCCGTCGTTCGGCGAGTGCGGAGAAGTTGACGTCGTTGTCGAGCAGAACGTCACGCCCGATCTCCTCGGCCCGCAGCGCCCCCTCGGGAAAAGGTGACCCCGGCAGCGCGACGACCTCGTGCGTGACCGGGTCGACCGGGTTGGCCACCGAGATCGCGATCGCCCGCACCGGACCCGAGCCCACTCCGCTCGCGGCTGCGACGGCGTCCCGGACCGCGGCCGTCACCGGCCGGTCGCTGGGCAGGTGCCGCTCGGTGGCCAGGACCGTCCCGGTGAGGTCGGTCGTGATCGTGCGGACGCCCTGCTGGTTGACCTCGGCGGCGACGACGCGACCGGCGTCGGCGGCCAGCTCGTAGAACGTGGCGATCCGGCCGCGGCGGCCGGTCTGATCGGTGCCGGTGGCCCGCAGCGCGCCGGCCATCTCCAGCCGCCGGACCGACTCGGAAATCGTCGGCTTCGAGATCCCGGTGGTCGAGGCGAGCTCGGCGCGCGTGGTCCGGCCGTGGACGAAGACGTGGTCGAGCACCGCGCGGTCGGTCATGGCCCGCAGCATCGCCAGGCGCGGAAGCGGCCGGTCGGGGTCGGACATCGCACCTCTTGTGGCGGGAGACGGACAGGGGTTACCGTAGCCGGGACATTCTAGTAAGGAGTCCTAACCAAAGATCAAGGAGACCGATGACGACCACAGAGCTGCCCACGAACATGTCCGAGGCCATCTCGCGGACCAAGCACGAGCTGCGCGCCCGGATCGGCGACGTCGCCGGTGTGTTCGCCGAGGTGCGCGACGCGATGCGGCGGGAGGTCGATGCCGTCGCCGCCGACCCGGACGCCTTCCCCGTGGTCCGCTACCGCGACATCGCCGACGGGACCGTGCCGCAGCGCACGCTCGACGCCGTCCGACGCCGTGGCTGTGCCGTCGTCAAGGGCACCTTCGCGCGCGAAACGGCCGAAGCCTGGGACGCCGAACTGGCCGCGTACCTCGCCGACAACGACTTCGCCGGGACCTACCAGGGTCTGGCCGACGACGTCTTCGCCGGCCTCGCGTCGAGCCAGCCGCAGATCTACCCGGTCTACTGGTCGAAGCCGCAGATCCAGGCCCGGCAGCACGAGCACATGGTCGCCGTCCGGCGGTTCCTCAACTCCTTCTGGCGGCACGAGTCCGAGGGCCGCGTGTGGTTCGACCCCGATCGCGACACGGCCTACCCCGACCGCATCCGCCGGCGCCCGCCCGGCTCGGCATCGCTCGGCCTGTCCGCCCACACCGACTCGGGCTCGGTCGAACGCTGGCTGCTGCCCGCCTACCAGCAGGTCTTCCGTCACGTCTTCGCCGGAAACTGGCACCAGTACGACCCGTGGGACGGCGCTTACCGCACCGAAGTCGATGAGTACCCCTCGACGGTCATGTGCTCGGCCTTCCGCACCTTCCAGGGCTGGACGGCGTTGTCGGAAATGCACCAGGGCGACGGCGTGCTGCACGTGGTGCCGATTCCGTCGGCGATGGCGTACGTGCTGCTCCGAGCGCTGCAGGACGACATCCCCGACGACGACCTCTGCGGCGCCGCCAACGGCCAGGCCCTGCCGGTGAGCGACAAGTACCACGACGACCTGTTGCCCGCCCTGACCTCGATCCCCGCGATCGAACCGGGCGACACGGTCTGGTGGCACGGCGACGTCGTCCACGCGGTCGCCGACGGAACCAATCCGGAGCGCTGGGGAAACGTCATGTACATCCCGGCGAGCCCGCATTGCGCGAAGAACGCCGCCTATGCCGAAAAATGCGGACGCGCATTCCTGGCCGGCGCGAGCCCGGGCGATTTCGCACCCGAAGACTACGAAGTGAACTGGACCGGCCGCGCCACGATCGACGACCTCAACGCGGTCGGACGCGAGCAGTTGGGCCTCTGAACGGCGCCGTGCCGGGGCGGCCGCACTCCGCCCCGGCGCGACCGGGATCTACAGCCAGAGTCCGAGGTGCAGACCCAGCAGGTGGATGTGCCCGTGGTGGTGATGGTGGTGGTCCACGCACAGGATGCAGTGGCGGGCCTGGCCGGCGTCGGACGACGGCGCGGCCGACGCGGTGCCCACCGCGGGTCCGGCCAGCAGCAGCCCGAGTGCCACAGGGAGCGCGGCCAGCGTGGCCCGTCGTCTGGAGGTACTCATCCCATGATCTCTTCTCCGCACGATGGCGCCGGAATGGCGTCCACAGAAGTATTCGGCGTGCGGATGGGAAAAGGGCAGGCTGATCACCCCTGATTCGAGCCAAAGGCTCATGGGAATCATTTCCGGATCGGTTTCCGTGATACCCGGATGGCCGCAGCGGTCAGTCGATCCGGTGAATTCCGGGGGAGGCGGGGGACAGCCGTCCCCCGCCTTCGTCACGCCGGAAGCGCAGCCTCGATGGCCTTGACGACCGCGTCGTCCTCCGGCTCGGTCCGCGGCCGGAACCGCGCCAGGACCTCGCCGTCGGCACCGACCAGGAACTTCTCGAAGTTCCACTGGACGTCGCCGGCGCCACCGTCGGCGTCGGCCGTCTTGGTCAGCTCCGTGTACAACGGGTGCCGGTCGTCGCCGTTGACGTCGATCTTCTCGAACAGCGGGAAGGTGACGCCGTAGGTCGTCGAGCAGAACGTCTGGATCTCCTCCGCGCTGCCCGGCTCCTGCCCCGCGAACTGGTTGCACGGAAAACCGACGACGGAGAAGCCCTGACCGCCGAACCGCTCCTGCAGCCGCTCGAGGCCGGAGTACTGCGGGGTCAGGCCGCACTTCGACGCGACGTTGACCACGAGCAGCGCCTTGCCCGCGAGCGAGGCCAGCGAGCTGTCCTGCCCGTCGAGCGTCTTGACCGGAATTTCGTGGATCCCCATGGAGTCCCTTTCAGTCGTGCTTCAGCGCCCGGGCGTCGAGGTGCCCGAACGGTCCGTCGTCGGCGCGGTAGGCGGCCGCCAGCTCCTCGGCCCGTGCGCGGTCGCCGCGTCGCAGCGATCCGGCCAAGGCGTCGAAGCGCTCGGTGTGCACCGCCGCGCGGCGGCGTGCGTAGTCCGCGGCGGAGTCCTTGGTGACCATGAACGCCCAGTCGCTCTCCAGCGCCAGCATCGCCTCGGCCACGGCCTGGTCGGCGACGGTGTCCCGCGCCGTGGTCGGCAAACCGGCAACGAGCGAGAGGAGCCGCTCCTGCAGCGCCGTGTTGGCGTCGACCATGTCCTTGACCTGCTCGCCGTCCCAGACGCGCCAGTCCTTGCCCGACCCCCACGACGACGCGGGCAGCGCGATCGGCTCCCCGACGAGCCCGGCGTCGAGCGCGCCCTTCAGCGTCGTCACGCGGACGCCCGCCTCGGGCAGCGCGCGCAGCACGCCCTCCAGCCAGGCCGGCCCTTCGTGCCACCAGTGCCCGAACAGCTCCGTGTCGTACGCGGCGACCACGAGCGCCTCGCGTCCGTGTTGCTTTTTCAGCGAACGCAGCCGCGTGACCACGGTGTCGACGAAATCCTTGACGTGCAGCCCCAGCACGTCCGCGGCCAGCGACGGGTCGTACGGCGCCTTGTCCGGCGGTTCGACCGTCTTCCCGGTGACGCGCGACGCCTTGAGTCCGACCTCGTGCGCCCAGGTGTGGAAGTCGCGGTACGCGGCGTGACCGGGGTAGCCGGCCTTCGGCGACCACACGCGGTAGGTGACCTCGAGGTCTCGTCCGAAAGCGACCACGTCGCTGTCGCCGACCGGTCGCGCGGCCCAGGTGTCGCCGCGCAGCGACGGCCCGTCGACCATGAAGCGCCGCACGCCGGCGGCCGCGTAGTCCTTTTCCATACCAGGCGCGTAGCCGCACTCCGGCGCCCAAATCCCTTCGGGCCGCGACCCGATCCGCAACGCCGTGTCGTCCAGGCCGGCGTTCAGCGCGAACTCGCGCACCCGCGGGTCCAGCAGCGGCTGGAACGGGTGGGCCAAAGGACCGCCGAGCAGCTCGATCGTCGAGTTGTCGACCAGCGAACGAAGGATGGGGGAGAAGCCGTGGCGCCAGCGGGTGCCCAGCTCCTCGGCCGCGCGGACCGCGGTCCGGTGTTCGGCCGCCGCCAGCTCGCGCAGGACCGGGTCGCCCCGCCACAACGTCGACGCGTGCTGGGCCCGCAGCTGCCAATGGCCGAGCCAGTCGTGGAACGCGCGGATGCTGTACGGGTCGTCGAGCTGCGCGGCGAGCACCGGCGTGACACCCAGCGTCAGCACGTCTCGTCGGCCTTCGGCGGTCAATCGCTCGAGCAGGTCGACCATCGGCAGGTACGAATGCGCCCACGCCTGGTAGAGCCATTCCTCGCCGACCGGCCAGCTCCCGTGGTGCGGCAGCCACGGCAGGTGGCTGTGCACGACGAGGCAAAAGGTGCCTTCGTTCATCGGCGCACCGCCACGGCGACCAGGTCGAGACTGGCGTCGAGGTCGTCGCCGTGGACGTCGAAGCCGGTGGCCTCGATCGCGGCGACGTCGGCGAGCAGCGCCTGCGGCCAGACGGCCTGGCCGGGCAGCGAGCCCATGACCACGTCGAGCTGGGCGTCGATGATCGACCCGCCGTAGCGCTCGTCGAGCGTGCGGACGGCCTCGCCGTGGTGCAGGCCGTGGAGCGCTTCGACGTCGAAACCGGCGTCGACGAGCAGTCCCTCGAGCTCGGCCGGCGCCAGCTCCCGGGTGTGGAACGGGTTCAGCGGCGTGTCGCTGTCCGGGGTGAATGTCAGCCGGTTCGGCGTCGTGACCAGCAGTTTGCCGCCCGGCGACAACACCCGCCGGCACTCGGCGAGGAACCCGGCCTGATCCCACAGGTGCTCGATGACCTGAAAATTGGCCACGACGTCGACAGCACCGTCGCGCACCGGCAGGAACGCCAGGTTCGCCCGCGCGACGGCGACCTCGGGGTAGCGGCGAGTGACGTGCTCGGTCGTCGGCACGTCGTAGTCGAGCGCGAGCACCCGGCGGGCCGTGGTCGCGAGGAGGCTCGCGCCGTAGCCCTCGCCGCAGCCGGCTTCGAGCACTGTCGCGTTCGCGCAGTGGGGGAGCAGGGCGAGGTAGGCGGCCTCGTGGCGGCGGAACCAGTAGTTCTCCTCGGCGATGCCGGGGACGGTCCGTTCGCCGGTCAGGTGCAGCGCCTCGGCCCGGGTGGCTGGGGTGGTCACCTCCGCGACCCTAGCGGGTGTCACGTCCGGCCCGGCCGTCTCGTTCCGTGGTCATGCAACGGACAATCACCCGCGTTCTGCTCGTCCTCTTCGGCCTGATCGAGGTCCCGATCGGACTGTGGCCACTGATCACACCAACCGGCTTCTACCAGGACTTTCCCGGCGTCCGCACGGGCTGGGTTTCGATGGACGGCCCCTTCAACGAGCACCTGCTGCGCGACTTCGGCGGGCTCAACCTGGCGCTCGCGGCGACGCTGATCGGCGCCGCCGTGATCGGCACCACAGCCGCGGCCCGGCTGGCTTCGGTGGCGGCGCTGCTCTACAGCGTTCCGCACTTCGTGTACCACCTCGGGCACGTTTCGCATTTCGAGACGATCGACCAGGTGCTCATCATCGCGCTGACGGGGCTCACCGTGCTGGTGCCGCTCGTGCTGCTGGTGATTCCGGGTCGCCGGGTCAGTACACCGGTGACACCGTGATGCCGAGCGCGCCCGGGCCGAGGTGCGCGCCGATGACCGTGCTCGCTTCGACGACCATGCTCTCGGCCATCGCCGGCACCCGGCGTTCGATCTGCCGGCCGATCTCGAGTTCGTGGTCGCTCGCGCCGAACCGGGTGACGGCGATGTCGGCGCGGAAGCCACCGGACTTCTTGACCGCGAGATCGACCATCTTGGCCAGCGCCCGCCGCGTGCCGGGGACGCGGGCCAGCGGCGCGACCTCGCCGTCCTTGACTGTGAGCAGCGGTTTGATCGAAAACGCGGTGCCGACCATCGCCTGGGCGGCGCCGATCCGCCCGCCTCGGCGGAGGTACTCCAGCGTGTCGACGTAGATGAACTCGGTGCTGGTGAAGCACCGGCGTTCGGCGGCCTCGATGACCCGGTCGGCGTCCGCGCCCGCCGCGGCCGCGCGGGCCGCCGACACCGCGGCGAAGCCCAGGCTCATCCCGGTCGTGCGGCTGTCGAGGATGTGCACCGGGATGCGGACCTGCTGGGCGGCCTCCCGGGCCGCGCGGACGGTGTCGGACATGCGGCCGGAGATGTGGATGCTGACGATCGCGGTCGCGCCGGAGGCGGCCGCTTCCTGGTAGGTCCAGAAGAACGCCCCCGGATCCGGGGGCGAAGTGGTGATCACGTGCCCCTCTCTCATGGCGTCGATCACCTCGCCGCGGTCGAAGCGGTTTTCGTCGTCGAAGTGACCACCCAGGTTCAGCTGGATCTGGACGACTCCGATGGCCCAGCGGGAGGCGACGACGTCGGGCAGGCAGGAGCTCGAGTCGGTGATGACGGCGATGCGCGAGGGCATGGTGGGGGAGGTTAATGCCTTACACCCACTGCGAGTAGGCCGTGGTTGGTCCGATCGGACGAACGGCAGTTCGGGTGGGGTAACCGGTCGACTACCGGGACGATGGTCCCATTAGGTTGCGCATCCAGGTGAATGGCGTCACCTCGGCGGGTCCTGAGCGCCGATTGGCCCTAATCTACCGGCCAGTAGAGCACTGACCCGTGGTGCGTCCGCGGGCCACAACCGGGAGGTCGAAGAAGACCCATGACCAACATCGTCGTCCTGGTCAAGCAGGTACCGGACACCTACTCGGAGCGCAAGCTCAACGGGTCCGACCACACCCTTGACCGCGAATCCGCCGACGCCGTGCTCGATGAGATCAACGAGAAGGCCGTCGAAGAGGCGCTTAAGATCAAGGAAGCCGGCGAGGGCGAGGTCACCGTGATCTCGGTGGGCCCCGACCGTGCGACCGACGCCATCCGCAAGGCGCTGTCCATGGGCGCCGACAAGGCCATCCACGTCTCCGACGAGGCGCTGCACGGCTCCGACGCGATCGCCACCGCCAAGGTGCTCGCCGCCGCGATCGCGAAGGTCGAAGGCTACGACCTGATCATCGCCGGCAACGAGTCCTCCGACGGCCGCGGTGGCGCCATCCCCGCGATCCTCGCCGAGCTCCTCGGCCTGCCGCAGGTCACCTACGCCCGTGAGGTCACGGTCGAGGGCACGACCATCAAGGCCGTCCGCGAGACGGAGGACGGTCTCACCCGCCTCGAGGCGACCCTGCCCGCGGTGGTGAGCGTCGGCGAGAAGATCAACGAGCCGCGCTACCCGTCCTTCAAGGGCATCATGGCCGCGAAGAAGAAGCCGGTCGAGACGTTCACCATCGCCGACCTGGGTGTCGACGCGGGTGAGGTCGGCCTCGGCAACGCGTGGTCCACCGTGACCGAATCCTCGCCGAAGCCGCCGCGCACCGCCGGCGAGAAGGTCGAGGACGAGGGTGACGGCGGTACCAAGGTCGCCGAGTACCTGGTCGGCCAGAAGCTCATCTGACAACGGCTCTTCGAGGAGGAATCAAGAACATGGCTGAAGTACTCGTCCTCGTCGACCACGTCGACGGTGAGGTCAAGAAGGTCACACTCGAGCTGCTGACCGCGGCCCGCGCGCTCGGTGAGCCGTCGGCCGTCGTCGTCGGCCCGACCGGGACCGCCGCCAAGGCGAAGCAGGCGCTTGCGTCCCACGGTGCCGCCAAGGTGTATGTCGCCGAAGGTGACGACGCCGCGAACTACCTGGTCACGCCGAAGGTGGACGTGCTCGCCGCGCTGGCGCAGCAGGCGTCCCCGGCCGCCGTGCTCGTCACCGCCAGCGGTGAGGGCAAGGAGGTCGCCGCCCGCCTGGCCGTGCGCCTGGGCTCCGGCCTGATCTACGACGCCGTGGGCGTCAACGGCGACGGCGTCATCGACCAGTCCATCTTCGGTGGCGCGTTCTCGGTGAAGTCGAAGTCCGCGAAGGGCGCGCCGATCGTCTCCATCCGCCCGGGTGCGGTCGAGGCCGAGCCGGCCGAGGGTGCGGCGGCCGAGGAGGCCGTCGAGCTCCCCGCCACCGACGCGGCGAAGTCGACCAAGATCACCGGCGTCGAGCCGGTGACCGGCGGTGACCGCCCCGAACTGACCGAGGCCTCGATCGTGGTCTCGGGTGGCCGTGGTGTCGGCTCGGCGGAGAAGTTCGACGTCGTCGAGAAGCTGGCCGACTCGCTCGGTGCGGCTGTCGGCGCGTCGCGTGCCGCCGTCGACTCCGGCTACTACCCGGCGCAGTTCCAGGTGGGCCAGACCGGCAAGACCGTGTCGCCGCAGCTGTACATCGCGCTCGGCATCTCCGGCGCGATCCAGCACCGGGCCGGCATGCAGACGTCGAAGACGATCATCGCCGTCAACAAGGACGCGGAGGCGCCGATCTTCGAGATCGCCGACTTCGGCATCGTCGGCGACCTGTTCAACGTCGCGCCGCAGCTGACCGAAGCGGTCGAGAAGCGCAAGGGCTGATCGATCGCTCCGAAGGGCCTTCCGGGACCACCCCGGAAGGCCCTTCGCGCGTTTCCGGGACCTGAGAGAAGCCTGAGAACCCGCCATTAACTGAACGTGCACTAATCGGTCATCGGATGGCACTCTCCGCGGTTTCCTCCGCGCGGGTAAACCTTGACCATGACGACGTCACAGCTCCTCGTCAGCACTGATCAGGCGGGTGCCGACCTTCCCTCGGACGCTCCCCGGTACTCCCTTCTCGTCGCCCACGCGAACGAAGAAGTGGTCGCCGCGCAGAAGCTGCGTCACCGAGTTTTCGCCGAAGAGATGGGCGCGCGGCTGCACTCGCCGATCGCCGGCCTCGACGCCGACGAGTTCGACGAGTTCTGCGACCACCTCGTGGTCCGCGACGACAACACGGGCGAGATCGTCGGCACCTATCGGATGCTGCCGCCGGACCGCGCCGTGCAGGCCGGGAAGCTCTACGCCGACAGCGAGTTCGACCTGAGCGCGCTCGACGCTCTTCGTCCGTCCCTGGTCGAAACCGGCCGGTCGTGCGTGCACCCGGACCATCGCAGCGGCGCCGTCGTCAGCCTGGTCTGGGCCGGCATCGCCCGGTACATGCTGCTCTCCGGCCACCGCTACCTCGCCGGCTGCGCGTCGGTCCCGCTGGTGGACGGCGGTTCGTTCGCCGCCGGCGTCTGGGACGTCCTGCGCACCAAGCACTACTCGAACGAGGCCACGCGCGTCTCGCCGCTGATCCCGTGGGACGCGTCGGGGATCGAACGTCCCGCGCGTTCCATCCTGCCGCCGCTGATCAAGGGCTACGTCCGGCTCGGCGCCAAGACCTACGGACCGCCCGCGCTCGACGCCGACTTCGGCGTCGCGGACTTCTTCGTCGTGCTGGACCTGCACAACGTCGACGAGCGGTACCTGAAGTTCTTCCTCGGAGTCCAGGTATGAGGCACGCCTGGATGCCGGCCTCGCCGTGCGGCGACGGATGTCTGACCGACGGCGAGCCGGTGGTCGGTTTCCCGCGGCGCGTGCTGCGCTTCACCGCGGCGATCTTCGTCGTTCTTTCGGCGCTGCTGTCGGCGCCCCTGTTGCTGGTGTCGTGGGGGCGCGAGCGCCGGATCCGGCTGATCTTCCGCGGCGTGCTGCGGGCGTTCGGCGTCCGGCTTGACGTTCACGGCGGCGAGGACTTCCTGACCGCGCCCGCCGGCCGTGGCGCGCTGGTGGTCAACAACCACATCTCGTGGCTGGACATCGTCGCGATCAACGCGTTGCGGCCGATGCGCGCGCTGGCCAAGAAGGAGATCGCGGGCTGGCCGGTACTGGGCGGCCTGGTCCGCCGCGGCGGCAGCATCTTCCTCGACCGCGAGCGGCTGACGACGCTGCCGGCCACGATGGCGTCGCTGGCCGACGCGCTGCGGACGGGCTCGCTGGTGAGCGTGACCCCCGAAGGAACCACGTGGTGCGGCCTGGCGTCCGGCCGCTTCACGACGGCGACGTTTCAGGCGGCCATCGACGGCGGCGTCCCGGTCCGCCCGCTCGCGCTGAGGTACCGCCTCGCGGACGGCCGCGAGACGAGCCGCCCGGCGTTCATCGGCCCGGAGTCGCTGATCGCGTCCCTGCGTCGGGTCGCGGCGCTGCGCGGGCTGGTGCTCGAGATCCACATCTGCCCGGAGATCGCCCCTGGGCGCGCGGAGAACCGTCGTGAACTGGCGGCGCTCGCCGAGGCGTCGGTGCATTCGGCGCTGGGGACGGTGAAGATCCCGGCCCAGCAGCGGCGCCGGACCCCGCGTCCCCAGCCGGTCCCCCTGGCTTCGCCTCCCGCGAAGTGATCCGGGCCCTGTCGCCGCGATCCGGCGACAGGCCCGGGTTGTGAGGCGTTCGCGGTCTTGTGAGCGCGGGCCTGTCGTCGTGATCCGATGACAGGCCCGTTCGCCGTACTCGGGCGGTTCGGCCCTGGCCTTCGTCGGCCGGACGGAGACGCCGGCTCGTTCAGCTGACAGCGAGCGTGAGCTTTCCGCCGGGATGCCCGTCTTCGCTCTCGACCTGTGCGGCGGCGGCTTCCGCGAGCGGATAGCTCTTGCCCTGGGCGATGCGGACCCCGTGGTCGGTCACCCAGCTCGCGATGCCGGTCAGGACCTCACGCGACTGCTCGCCTCCGCTCGAGAACGGAATGCCGAGCTCGAAAGCGGCACCGTCGGCGATGGTGACGATCCGGTCTTTCGTGCCCCGCAGCTCGACCGACCCGGGCAGCACCCCGTGTCCGGTCGTGTCGAACACGGCGTCCACCGGCGCGGGCGCGGCCTCACGAACCCGGTCCGCCCAGCCGTCGCCGTAGAGCACGGGCACGACGCCCAGCGACTTCAGGTCATCGAGGTTCCGGCTGCCGGCGGTGCCGATGACGGTCAGTCCCTTGGCGACGGCCACCTGCGCGGCGAACCGCCCGACCGTGCCGCTAGCTCCGTGGACCAGCAGCGTCTCGCCTTCGCGGACCTCGAGCAGCCCGAGGACGCGAAGCGCCGTCTCGCCGGCGACCGGCAACGCCGCCGCGTCCGCCCACGAAATGCCGGCAGGCTTCGGCGCAAGCGTTTTCGCCAGCGCGTACTCGGCGTACGCGCCGGTCTCGGACCAGCCGAACACCTCGTCCCCGACGGCGAATTCCGCGCCCTCGCCGACGGCGTCGACGACACCGGCCACTTCGACACCGGGAGTGTGCGGGAAGGAGACCTGGAAATTCTGCTGCATGTAGCCGTTGCGGATCTTCCAGTCGATCGGGTTGATCCCGGCGGCCCGGATGGCCAGCCGTACCTGCCCCGGGCCGGGCTCGGGCACCGGCACCTCGGACAGCTGCAGGACGTCCGGCCCGCCGTAGGCGGAGAAGGTGATCGCTCGCATGGTGTTCTCGCGCTCCTCGGATTTGTGACTTCGAATGTCCTCCCCAAGGAGTCAACCCGCCCGGCTATTCCGCCGAACCACTCGGACGAGCAGTGTTCACTAGCCGGACGAGCAGGCCGTCGCAGCGCGGACGCGCCTACCTTGGGTCGCATGGACGCTTCCTGGTCGGATCCGCGACACGTGCTCGCCGTCGTCGAACGGCTGCTGTCGGCGCCGCGGACCCACCTGCTGCTCCAGTTCTCGACCGAGCTGGGGAAGCTGATCCCGCATCGCGCGGTGGCCATGCAGACCGGTGACTGTCCGCGCAGCCCGCTCAAGGTCGTCGGTGACCAGGCGATCGCCGACGCCGTGACGAGCGTCGAGCTGCAACGGCTGGTCGACCGCAGCGAGCCGGGCAAGGCCCTGGTGGTCGACGGCGTGCTGGGCGGCGTCGAGCGCCGTCTCGTCCTGCTTTCGTCGATGCCGGCGGTCGGCCAGGGGGCTGTGCTCGCCATCGTGCCCGAGGACACCGAGCTGCCGACGGCCGAGCTGGAGCTGGCCGCGCAGCTGTGGCACATCCTCAGCACCGACGCGGGCCAACGCGCGGCCGACCCGGGCCCGGACGTCCTGGCCAGCAACCTCGCGGCGGCCACCGCACGGGCCCAGGCGATCACGGACCTCGGCCAGACCCATGCGGCGACCTTGACCACGCTTCTGGCGGTGCTGCGCTCGGGACGTCTCTCCGACGCCGTCGCCCGCCGCACGGCGGTCGACTTGGCGACCGACGCGCTGCTCGATCTGAAGGGTGTGATCGACCGCGACCAGGCCCTTTCCGAGGAGCGAGCGGGCACGGCCTTCGCCTTGCTCAGGACTCAGCTCGCCGACCTGGTCCGCCACACCGAGGTCGACGTCGACCTGGTCGACCCGGCTAGCGACGCGTCGCTTCCGCAGGACATCGCCCACACGGCGCGGACGATGACCCGCGGGCTGGTGCTGGCGGCTTTGGACCGTCCGGCGACCACGCGCCTGCGGGCGTCGTGGCGGCTCGACGGCCCGGTGCTGCGGATCACGGTCCGCGACGACAGCCCCGAGGTCGCCGACGCGATCCCGGCCCGCGGCCTGACCGAGCGGCTCACCGCGCTCGGCGGCCACTGGGAGGTCGACGCGGTGCCGGGCTGGGGCACGACGGTCACCGCGGTCCTCCCACTCGGCGTCGCTGAACCGCCGGAGCTGCGTCCGCTCGACCGGCTCAACCCGCGCGAGGTCGAGGTCCTGACGGGAATCTCGCAGGGCCTGCGCAACCGGCAAATCGCCGAACAGCTGCAGCTCAGCGAGCACACGGTGAAGTTCCACGTCCGCAACATCCTCGACAAGCTGGACGTGAGCTCCCGCGGCGAGGCCGCCGCACTGGCCCGCGACCTGCGGTTGGAGCCGGTGGCACACCGCACGGCCTGAACCGGCTTGACCTCCAGCGGACTGGAGGTTGCACGCTGCTGATCATGGCATCGACGCTCGACTCCGTACCCCGTCGCCGCAGCGTGCTCTGGACCGCGGAGCACCGCCTGACCACGATCGCGCTGCTGCTCGTGGTCACCTTGGTCGCGTTCGAGAACATGGGCGTCGCAACGGCGATGCCGACCCTGGTCGCCGACCTCCACGGGTTGTCGCTGTACTCGTGGCCGTTCACGACCTTCCTCATTTCGAGCGTGGTCGCGACGGTGCTGTCAGGCCGGATCGGCGACCGCCGCGGCCCGGCGCCGGCCCTGCTGGCGGGCCCGGCGTTGTTCGCGGTGGGCCTGGTGGTCGCGGGGACGGCGAGCGGGATGCCTACGTTCCTCCTCGGCCGCGCGCTGCAGGGCTTCGGCTCGGGGCTGCTCCTGGTTTCGGTCTCGCTCCTGATCGCGTTGACGTTCACCGACCAGGAACGCCCGGTGATCTACGCGGCGAATGCCGCGGCCTGGGTCCTGCCGGCCGTGATCGGGCCGTCCGTGGCCGGTGTGGTGACGGTCAGCATCGGCTGGCGCTGGGTCTTTCTCGGTCTCGTTCCGCTGGTGGCCATCGGTGTGACGATGCTGGTGGTGGTAGTGCGCCGCCTCCCTGCGCACTCGCCATCCGCCAGCGGGCGCCGCGCGGGCGTGGTCCAAGCGATCGTCGCGGCCCTCGGCGTCGCAGCGCTGACGTGGGCAGCCCAGCACCAGTCGCTCCTGGCCCTCGTCTACGGCGCGGCCGGGCTCGTCGCGCTGGGCTATGCCCTCCGGACGCTGCTCCCGACCGGAACGCTGTCATCCCGCCCCGGCCTACCGACGGTCGTCGCCTCCCGCGCCCTGATCGCCGGCGCGTACGCCGGGATGGAGGCGTATCTGCCCCTGACGATGAGCGCGGTCCACGGCTACAGCCCGGCCCTTGCCGGCCTGCCGTTGACCATCACGGCGTTGGGCTGGTCAGCGGCCTCGGCGGCGCAAGGCCGGTTCCTCAACTGGTCAAGGGAGGCATCGCTCCGCACAGGGTTCTGGCTGGTCGCGGCTGGTTTGGTTTGCTTCGGCCTCGTCTCCCAGCCCTGGTTCCCCGCCTGGACGGCGTTCATTGCCTGTGCGGTCGGCGGCGCCGGCATGGGGATCGCGATGCCTGCGATCTCCGTCCTCCTGCTCCGCTATTCACCTGAGGGTGAGCGCGGCTTCAACACCTCGGCGGTGCAGCTTGCCGACTGGGTGGGTTCCGCGCTGCTCATCGGCCTGGGCGGCGTTCTGTTCGGCGTGGTGGGCTCGGTGCTCGATCCTTCACCGGCGATGGCCCTGCTCACGGTGGCCTTGGTGACCCTCGCTCTGCTGGGGGTCCGGCTGACCGGACGTTGGCCGTCGAAGGTGTGACAGGCCACTTCGAGGCCCAGGGTGGACTTCGTCACGCGGTGGAGCGGACTACCCTGATGGAGCGATGACCTATCTCGACCACGCGGCGACTACTCCGATGTTGCCCGAAGCCGTAGCGGCGATGACCGAGGCGCTGTCCAACGTGGGCAACGCCTCCGCACTGCACTCTTCGGGCCGCCGAGCTCGGCGAATGGTCGAGGAAGCCCGCGAAACCATCGCCGATGCCCTGGGCGCCCGCCCCTCCGAGGTGATCTTTACCGGCGGCGGCACCGAGAGCGACAACCTCGCGCTCAAGGGCATCTTCTGGGCCCGCCACGACGAGCAGGAGCAGCGTCGCCGCATCCTGGTCGGAGCCGCGGAGCATCACGCCGTCCTCGACACGGTCGAATGGCTCGAATCCCACTGCGGCGCCGCGATCACGCTGCTGGAAGTCGACAGCCAGGGCCGCGTCTCACCCGATACCCTTCGTGCCGCCATCGCCTCGGATCCCGAAACCGTGGCGCTGGTGACGGTGATGTGGGCCAACAACGAGGTCGGGACGATCAATCCGATCGCCGAACTGGCCGCGGTCTGTGCCGAGTTCGACATCCCGCTCCACACCGACGCGGTACAGGCCGTCGGCGCTGTCCCGGTCGACTTCGCGGCCAGCGGTGCCGCCGCACTCACCATGACCGGGCACAAGCTCGGTGGCCCCTTCGGCGTGGGCGCCCTCCTGCTCGGCCGCGACGTGACGTGCGTACCCCTTCTGCACGGTGGAGGCCAGGAACGCAGCGTTCGCTCCGGCACACTCGACGTCCCGGCAATAGTCGGTTTCGCGGCTGCGGTCCGGGCAAGCGTCGCGACCCGAGCCGATTACGCGAAGCGCGTCGAGGAACTCCGCGACGGACTTGTCGAAGTTATCCAGCGCGAAGTACCCGACGCCATCCTCAACGGGGAAGACGGCGAGCGGCTGCCCAGCCACGCTCATTTCACATTTCCCGGTTGCGCCGGCGACAGCCTGTTGATGCTGCTCGACGCCAAGGGCATCGAATGCTCGACGGGGTCCGCGTGCACGGCAGGCGTTGCGCAGCCGAGCCACGTGCTGCTCGCCATGGGTGCCGACCCTGCGGCGGCTCGGGGTTCTCTCCGTTTCTCCCTCGGTCACACATCCACTGCCGCGGACGTCGAGGCGGTCGCCGCCGAGATCGGCGGAGTCGTCACGCGCGCCCGGCAGGCCGGCCTGGCCGGAATGCGCAAGCAGAACCAGAAGCAAGAGGTGTAAGGCAATGCGGGTTTTGGCCGCTATGAGCGGAGGAGTGGACTCGGCGGTGGCTGCCGCGCGTGCGGTCGATGCCGGGCATGACGTCGTCGGCGTGCACCTGGCGCTGTCGGCCAAACCCGGCACCTTGCGGACCGGGTCACGCGGGTGTTGCACGATCGAAGACTCACACGACGCCCGGCGCGCCGCCGACATCCTCGGGATTCCCTTCTATATTTGGGATTTCGCAGAGCGCTTCACCGAAGAGGTTGTTGAGACCTTCGTCGGCGAATACGCCGCCGGACGCACGCCGAACCCGTGTGTCACCTGTAACGAGAAGATCAAGTTCGAAGCTCTCCTCGAGAAGGCGATGGCGCTCGGCTTCGACGCGGTCGCGACGGGCCACTACGCGCGCCTCTGCGTGGTGGACGGCGTGCCTGAGCTGCGTCGCAGTGCTGACAGTGGCAAGGACCAGTCCTACGTGCTCGCCTCCCTAACTGCCGAGCAGCTCAGCCATGCCATGTTCCCTCTGGGCGACTCGTGGAAGACCGATGTGCGTGCCGAGGCGGAGCGGCGCGGTCTGTCTGTCGCCAACAAGCCGGACAGTCACGACATCTGCTTCATCCCGGACGGTGACACCAAGAAGTTCTTGGAGAACCGGCTGGGCCAGCGTCCCGGCGAACTTGTGGACGCGGAGACCGGCGCAGTGCTCGGCCGGCACACCGGGGTGCACGGATTCACCGTTGGACAGCGCAAGGGGCTCGGCATCGAGGCCCCGGCGCCTGACGGCCGTCCTCGATATGTCCTGTCGCTCGAACCGGTTTCCGGCTCCGTCAAGGTCGGTTCCGCGGCGGAGCTCGGGATCAAGACGATCGAGGCCGACCGCGCGGTCTGGCCCAGCGGTGAGCCGCTGACCGAACCGACCGAATGCGTGGTGCAGGTCAGGGCCCATGGAGGCATCGCCGACGCGGTCGCCGACGTGGATTCCGACACCATGACGGTGCATCTGCGCGAGCCGCTGCGCGGCGTCGCCCCGGGCCAGGTCGTCGTGCTCTACCGGCCGGATGCCGAGGGCGGCGACATCGTTCTGGGCAGCGCGAAGATCTCGGGCACGCGCTGACCGTCGGTCATAGCCGTGGCTTCTTGCGGCTTCGGTGCGCTCGTCGGCCGGAGTGCATTGACGGCGGTTTCGTCGAGTGAGTCCGGCCGGCGGGTGTCGCGACGTTCACCGTGCCATCAGACGTGACTTCGTAGTCCCAGCCGGGCTGGCTCTTCAGCCTGCGGTGTCGAGGGCAGTACGTGATCGGCTGATCCGCGGTTTCCTTGGCCTCGCCTTGCGCACGGGTCGGTTCGATTGCGCAGTTCTGCGCGGGGCGTGTGCATCCGGGCTGCCGGCACTCACGGTCCCGGACCCGGATGAACTCGTCGTGCGCCGGATCCAGCGGGTACCGCGTCGGCGACAGCTCGATCGCTTGGCCGGTACGCGGATCGGTGAGGACTCGTCGGAGCGTTGTGTCGGAGCCGCTGATGATGCGACGGGCCACTGATGCCGCGATGGGGCCGCGTCCAGCCAGGGCCGCCGGGAAGTCGTTCACGCCGAGGTACGTGGCCAGGTCGACGTGTAGGAACACTTCGGTGCGCTCGCTCGCGCCACTTGTTCCGCTGAGCAGCAGATCCATGGCGACGTCCGCTCGGAGCTGGTCCAGTGTTCGAGACTCCTCAGGAGTCTTCAATGCTCGAGCTGCTCGGTCGATACGTGCGTACGCCGCAGTCGCCTTTTCCGTGGGCGCGTTGTTGATCGAAAGACTGGTCACGCCGGTGTCCTGGTGGTGCAGAGCCAGCCGTCGTTCGACCAGACTTCGTTCGGTGCGCTGCGCCGCTCCCTCCGGATCCGCTTTCGCGGCTGCGTAGGCCGCGGCCCGGCGGACCTGAGTGGCATTGCGTCCGGGGACGCGATCCTCGAGCGTCGCGTCGACGAGGAGTACGTGGTCTCTGGACAGCCATGCCGTCGCATCCGTGACTTTCATGGCGCGGTAGAGGTCGAGCCGGCCGTCGTCCATGAGGTTGAGCATGCGGGGAAGCCGGGCGATCAGCGCGTTCGCCGCCGAGACCATGGCACCGGCCCGGTGTTCCGTGATGGACAAGGCCAACGCTACTTCGGAAGCGGTGCCGGGCGCCCGTCTCCGGCGCACGCTGAGGTCCGAGATCGCCCGTAGCTGCAGGGCTTGCAGCTTGGAGATCTCGGCATCGGTGACGCGGATCAGGTCGACGACCTGTTCGTCTTTCATGCGTTGCAACACATCCGGGTCAGCGCGGACCGTTGTCAGCACGAACGGGAGCTTGTCGTAGATGTTCGAGGAGTCAGTGGGAGGGGTGAGTTTGCGGAGCGGCTGGGAAGGTGACATGAGTCCGACGGTACGAGGACTCGCGGGAAATGTCACCGAGATTCAGAAGAATGGGTGGTAAAAGGGAGCGAACGGTCCGTTCGCGCCCTTCGCGGCTTGACGTTCTCGAATTGATTCGGAATGGTTCGCGTGTGCGGGCGTGCGCGTCCCTGATTTCGGGAGGAGGATCGATCGATCTTAGGTCCTATATGGACGGATGAGAAACTTTATGTGCCAACGCCTTCGACGCTCAGAGCTTGAGCTTGAACCCGGTGTGGCTTGGGACAAAGCCCAGTCGCTCGTAGAACCGGTGTGCATCGGTCCTCGAGACATCCGACGTGAGCTGCACGAGCGCGCATCCGCGTCGTCTCGACTCGTCGATCGCCCAGCGCATGAGGTCGGCGCCGAGCCCGGAGCCGCGATGGTCGGCATGGATCCGGACAGCCTCGACCTGGCCGCGAAGAGCACCGCGCCGGGCGAGACCGGGGATGATCGTTAGCTGCAAGGTTCCGACCAGTTCATCGGCGGAGGTCACGACGACCAGAAGCTGGTTCGGATCCGTGTCGATTTGCTCGAAAGCGTGCAGGTAGGGCTCGAGGTCATGCGGATCGTCGCGAGCCGCACCGAGCTGGTCGTCCGCCAGCATGCGCACTATCGCACCGATGTCCTCGCGCCGTGCCCTGCGGATGGTGTAGTCGCTCACGGCGCCAGTATCACAGAACTCGGGTGAACCCTTGATAGCTCTGCTCGAACCCGAAGCGCGCGTAGAAGTCTCGCAGGTCGGCGCGCGCGAGACCGGAATCGAGGTGAAGACGGCTACAGCCTCGTCGACGGGCTTCGTCGATACCCCAGGTTAGAAGTGCGCTGGTCACTCCGCGCCGAGCGGCTCGGATGCCTTCGAGCAATCCGCGAGTCGCGCCTTCCCAGGCGAGACCTCGCAGCACCGTCAGTTGCGCGGTACCAGCGACGCCGTTGTCGTCCTCAGCGACGACCAAGGTGACGTACGGGGTGGTCATGAGTTCGCGAAGTGCGGCTGCCAGCGGCTCGCCCGGTGCGCCGAACAGGCGCACGAGCGCCTCGATGTCCGTCGCTCTGGCACGTCTGATGACATCCATTTCACCCAGTATGCAGGACGCCTGGTCGAGCGCCGTAACTGCGACAGCGTGGCTACCCGCGGTGCTGGCTGAGGTGCCGCTCAGGGTGTCGTGTAGTGGCGGACGCCATCGACGGCCTGGGCGGTCAGTTTGCCCTGGGATACCAGCAGGTCGAGGTGTGCCGCAGTCTCCAGGACTGCGAGCGTCTGGTTGAACGAGTCCATTTCGGACAGCTTGCGGTTGCGGCGGGTCCAGCCGATCCGGTGCGCGGCCTCGAATGCGGTGCTCGCGCCGGCCGCTATCTGGGAGCCGATCGTCTCGAGGCGTTGCCGATGGTGTTCCAGCAGTTCGTCGACCCGCGTGTGCACGCTTTCGGAGACGGGACCGTGCGCGGGAAGCATGCGGCGGTCGGGCATCGCGCGCACCAGGCGCAGTGAGTCGATGAAGTCGTTGAGCGGCAACTCGGCCGGCACGGGCTGGAATCCGATCGAAGGTGTGATGTGCGGCAGCACGTGATCGCCGGAGAACAGCAGGTCGGCGGTGTCGTCGACGAACACGACATGGCCGGCCGTGTGGCCGGGCGTGGCGATGACGTCGAACGCGCGGCCGGGCAGGATCGAACGTCGTCCCGGAGTCAGCCACTCATCGGGCGCTTCCCAAAGATCGGCTTCCGTGTGCCGCCGGTCCGTGCCGAAATCGCGGGCCAGGGCTTCGACGACTTCGCGGGCGCCGGCCTGGAACAGCAGGTCGATCTGAGCTTCCATCGGCAGCCGGTCAGGGTTGCCGGAAGCCTTCAGCGATGGCTCTTCGTCCTGTCCCAGAGCGATCTTCGAGCCGAATTCTCGACGAAGGACGACAGCCTGCGAATAGTGGTCGCGGTGCACGTGGGTCACGAGGAACTCGCTGACATCGGCGAGCTCCGCGCCGATTCCGCTGAGCGCGTCGGCGAGCTGTTGCCGCGCCACGGTCAACGCCCAGCCGGAGTCGACCAAGACCAGCTTCTCACCATCGGTGACCGCGTAGACGTTGACCGCGCGCAGAGCATCGTTGGGCAGGGGCAACGGGATCCGATAGACACCGGCCGAGACCTCGTAGATCCCGGGCTCGGTCCAGTTCCTGTCGACGCTTTCCGGCAACGGTTCCACGGTGACCTCCGGCCCGGCGAGACTGCGGTGTCCCGGCCTTCAATCACCCTGAGCCGTGCCGGGCGCGCTGTCCACCTGGAGCAGCTGAGACGCCGGTCACTCGCTCAGTTGGTGTCCTGTTTCAGGGCGGTGTCGATCGTGAGCGCCGCGGCGACCACCATGCTGGCGAGCGGATCGGGCAGCGGGTGGGGGACCTCGACGACGTAGTTGTCGGCGGTCGTGAAGGCGGCCTTGAGGAAGCCGCCCCACGTCTTGGTCACCCGGGCGACCTCGGTGTCGGTGTGGTCGCGGATCGAGAAGTTCCAGGCACGCCAGTTCTCGGCGAAGATCCCGCCCACCGTGTGGCCGTCGACGACGAAGCCGAAGCGGATCTTCCCGAAGACGTTCTCCTGGACGATCTCGCCGATCGGGGTCTCGTCGGCCCGCGTGACGAGGAACCGCGACTTGAAGACCTTGGCGGGCCGGGTCACCTTGAGCACGGTGCTGTGGTTGGCGTCCCGGACCTCGAACTTGTGGGTCAGGAACTGGTCGTAGTTGGTCAGGAGGCGGATCGCCTTCTTCAACGTGCTTTGCCCGACCTGGACGACTCCGCCGATCCGATTGCCGTGCTGGTCGAAGACGCCGAACTCGTTGGCCATCTCGATCAGCTTCGCGCGCTGGTTGACCACCAGGACCGGCTCGGTGAACAGCGTCCCACCGCCGGCGCGTGCGGCGCCTCGGCCGCGCGTCGCGCGATTGACCTGGTCTTGGACACGAGCCGGGTCGTGGGCCCGCTCGATGTCCAGCTCGATCCGCTCGGAGTCGCTCGTTGGTGGTGTCTGCTGGGCGGGCCTGGTGTTGGCGGTCCAGGCCTGGCCGTCCCACCAACGGTGCAGACGGGGGTCCCGCGCGTCGGGATACCAGCCCGGTTGCGGTGGCGAACTCGTCATGGCGGGTGAGCCTATCCGCGCGGACCCCGCCGCGGTGCCGGTAACGGCAAATGCGGCGTATGTCTGTCTCCGGGCGGCCTGGTGCGGCAGCCCGGTCGGCGTCACCGGCGGGTGGTCGACCAGAATCGGTGGTCGTGAGTGAGCGAGTTTGGCCCAGCGGTGCCGCGACGGCGATCGGATCGATGCCGGGCACGGACCCCGCGGAAGCGGCGGCGATCGTGTTCGGCGAGCTGCCGGACTTCCCACACCTGCCGGAGTTGCCGGCCCGCGGCGTCGGTGCCGACATGCTCGGTCGGACCGCCGCGCTGCTGGTCGACCTGGCCGTCGAGGTCGTCCCGAGCGGCTACCGCGTCGCGGCGCGGCCGGGGCACGAGCACCGACGAGCCGTCGACCTGCTGCGGTGGGATCTCGACGCCCTTCAGGAGGCGCGGGAGAAGGCCGGAGCCACCCCACCGGTCTTCAAGGTCCAACTGGCCGGCCCGTGGACGCTGGGTGCCGGGATCGAGCTGCCCCGAGGCCATCGGGTCCTCACCGACCACGGTGCCTTGCGGGACTTCACGTCCTCCCTGCTGGACGGCCTCGCCGGGCACGTCGCGGAGGTCCAGGCCAGGACCGGGGCGCCCGTGGTCGTCCAGTTCGACGAGCCGTCGTTGCCCGCGGTACTGGCCGGTGGCCTGTCGACGCCGTCCGGTTACGGGAACGTTGCTGCCGTGCCGGAGCCCGAGGCACGTGACCTGCTCTCGACGGTGATCGACGGCGCGAAGGCGATCACCGGCCGGCCGGTGATCCTGCACTGCTGCGCCGCGAAGCCGCCGCTCAGCCTGCTGCGCGAAGCCGGTGCCGACGCCCTGGCTTTCGACCTCGCCGCGCTCGACGGCGCATCCGCCGCGTTCCTCGATGAGATCGGCGAAGTCTGGGACGGCGGGGCGACGCTGTTCATGGGCGCTGTCCCGACAACGGAGCCCGCGTCTCCGTTGACCTTGAAAGACGTCGGCGAGCCGGCGTTCCGGCTGGCCGACCGGCTCGGCTTCAACCGGAGCGTCCTCGCCGAACGCGCGGTGCCGACGCCCGCCTGTGGCCTCGCCGGTGCCACGCCCGATTGGATGCGTCGCGTCCTCTCTCTGACGCGTGATCTCGGCAAGGCCTTCGTGGAGCCCCCTGAAGGCTGGTGACGGAATCCGGCAACTCGCCGACGTCCACTCCGCCCGGCCAGTAGCGTGGCGGGGTAGCCGACCGAACGAGGACCACCCGTAACCATGCGCCTGTTCCGCCGCAAGAGCACCGTCGCCGATCCGCCCGACCCGCGCACCGCGTGGCCCGAGCAACACGTGCCGGAGGACCCGGCGGCCGCCGGGGAGGCGTTCTGGCACGGCTGGTACGACCTGCTCCCGATGGTCAGCGCGGCGCTCGGCGAGGGTGAACCGCACCGGGTCGAGCACGAACTCTGTCAGCTGGTCGAGGCACTGCACCCGCGGCTGCACTTTTCGCTCGAACGTGGTCGTCGGTCGATCTACGCCCTGGTCGTGACCGGTCAGGAGGACCCGGAGCTGCGGCCGTTCACCGACGCGTGGCGGGCCGCCGCACCTCCGGACGACGCGATCTGGGAGTACCACGACTCCGTCCCGCCCGTGCCCGATCCGACGGAGGTCACCGTCAACCTCGGCGAGCACCGGATCGCGCTGGCCGACGTCCGGGTCGTCGCCCAGGTCGACGAAGACGAGCACGTGGTCGACGTCGCCGTCTTCCACCCCGGCTTCGGTGACCTCGACGAGGCCGCCCGTCAGACCATGACGTTCCTGCCGCTCGACGCCACATTGGGTGAACGGCTCGCCGCCGAGCGGCTACGGCGCGTGGAGACCGCGGCGGTCGAACCGGCCGGCGCGATCACCCTTCTGGAGTTCCGTGAACTGGTCCGCGGACTGGGCGACGGCACCGCCGAAAATGTCGGTCCTGCCGACTAGAGTTACTGCCCGTGAGCAGCACCGAACTTCCCCAGGACCAGGTCGCGGCGGTTGACGCCCCAGTGGCCGCCGAGGACGTCACCGACGTCCCGGCCGAGGTCCGCGAGCGGCACGCCGCCCTCGCGGAGGAACTGCGTAACCACCAGTTCCGCTACTACGTCCTGGATTCGCCGATCATCTCCGACGGGCAGTTCGACGAGCTGCTCGGCGAGCTTCAGGGGATCGAGGATGCGCACCCGGCGCTGGTCACGCCGGAGTCGCCGACCCAGCGCGTCGGCGGCACGTTCTCGACCGAGTTCACCGCGCACGACCACCTCGAACGCATGCTCAGCCTGGACAACGTGTTCGACCGGGACGAGTTCCTGGCCTGGGTGGAGCGCGTCGAGAAGGAGGTCGGGCGCACCGAGTTCCTCGCCGAGCTGAAGATCGACGGCCTGGCCATCAACCTCTTGTACGAAAACGGCCACCTCACCCGTGCGCTCACTCGCGGTGACGGGCGGACCGGCGAAGACGTCACGCTGAACATGCGCACGCTGGACCAGGTGCCCGAGACGCTCACCGCCACCGAGCAGTTCCCGGTGCCTGCCCTGGTCGAGGTGCGCGGCGAGGTCTACTTCCGCGTCGAGGACTTCCTCGAGCTGAACGCGAAGATGGTCGAGGCGGGCAAGCCTCCCTACGCGAACCCGCGCAACACCGCGGCCGGTTCATTGCGGCAGAAGGACCCGAAGATCACCCGCGAACGCCGGTTGCGGCTGATCTGCCACGGCCTCGGCAAGCGCCAGGGCTTCGAACCGCAGCGTCAGTCGGAGGCGTACGACGCGCTGGCCGCGTGGGGGCTGCCGGTGTCGCCGCACAGCAAGGTCCTGACCACGGCCGAGGAGCTCACCGACCACATCACGTACTGGGGAGAGCACCGGCACGACGCCGAGCACGAGATCGACGGCGTCGTCATCAAGGTCGACGAGGTCGCGCTGCAGCGTCGGCTGGGTACGACGTCGCGCGCGCCGCGGTGGGCGATCGCCTACAAGTACGCGCCGGAAGAAGCGATCACCACGCTGCTGGACATCCAGGTCGGCGTCGGGCGGACCGGGCGGGTGACCCCGTTCGCGGTCACCGAGCCGGTCACGGTCGCGGGGTCGACCGTCGCGCGCGCCACCCTCCACAACCAGGAGGAAGTGAAGCGCAAGGGCGTGCTGATCGGTGACCGGATCGTCATCCGCAAGGCCGGCGACGTCATCCCCGAGGTGCTGGGGCCGGTCGTGGACGCGCGCACGGGCGACGAGCGCGAGTTCGTCATGCCCACCCACTGCCCGGAATGCGGTACTGAGCTCGCCTACCAGAAGGAAGGCGACAAGGACATCCGCTGTCCGAACACGCGGTTCTGTCCCGCGCAGCTGCGGGAGCGGCTCTTCCACCTGGCCGGGCGCGGCGCCTTCGACATCGAGGTCCTCGGGTACGAGGCCGCGGTCGCGCTGCTCGACGCGCGGGTCGTCGCCGACGAGGGTGACGTTTTCGACCTGAACGAGGACAGCCTTGCCGAGGTCGAGCTGTTCCGCACGAAAGCCGGCGAGCTGTCGGCGAACGCGCGAAAGCTGCTCGCGAACCTCGACGTGGCCAAAGATCGACCCTTGTGGAAGGTGCTGGTCGCTTTGTCGATCCGGCACGTCGGGCCGACCGCGGCGCAGGCGCTGGCCCGCGAGTTCGGCTCGGTCGAGCGGATCGAGCAGGCCACCGAAGAGGAACTCGCGGACGTCGACGGCGTCGGCCCGACCATCGCGCACGCGACGCAGGAGTGGTTCGAGGTCGGCTGGCATCGCGAGATCGTCGAAAAGTGGCGACGCGCCGGGGTGCGGATGGAGGAGGAGCGCGACGAGTCGATCCCGCGCAACCTCGAGGGCCTGTCGATCGTGGTGACGGGCTCGCTCGACGGGTTCTCCCGCGACGAGGCCAAGGAGGTCATCATGGCCCGCGGCGGCAAGGCCGCCGGGTCGGTCTCGAAGAAGACCTCGTTCGTCGTCGTAGGGGATTCGCCTGGTTCGAAATACGACAAGGCCGTGCAGCTCAAGGTGCCGGTGCTCGACGAAGCCGGCTTCCGGGTCCTGCTGGAGCGGGGGGCCGAGGCGGCGCAAGAGGTCGCGCTGCCGACAGGCGAGGAGACCGCCTCAGAGGAGACAGCCGAAGACGAGGCCGGGGAGTCGGATGGGTGATGTCGAGATCCGGCCACCGCGGCCCGAGGAGTACGCCGCGGCGGGCGAGGTCACGGTTCAGGCCTACGACGTCGATGGTCACTTGGCCGACGACGTCGGGTACGACGCGAAGCTGCGTGACGTCGCGAGCCGGGCCAGGCTGGCGGACGTGCTCGTCGCCGTCGATGCGACGGGGGAGGTGCTCGGCAGCGTGACCGTCGTGCGGCCCGGGTCGCCGTACGCCGAGATCTCGCGTCCCGGGGAGTTGGAGTTCAGGATGCTCGCGGTGGCGCCGTCGGCACGTGGTCGTGGTGTCGGCGAGGCGTTGACGCGGGCCGTGCTCGACCGTGCGCGGGCGATGGGCGTCCCGAAGGTGGTGCTGAGCAGCCTCGACCGGATGCATGCCGCGCACCGGCTCTACGAGCGTCTCGGGTTCGCGCGGCTGGCCGAACGGGACTGGCGACCGTTCCCGGGCATCAGCTTGATCGCCTACGAAATCGACGTCTGACCTGGCGTTCGGCGAAAGGGGACGCGACCTCGTCCCCTTTCGGCAACGCGCGGGCTAGCCGTCGAGGACGACCGCGACGATCCCCGCGAGGTGGGCGAGCCGGGCGACCTCGGCCGCTCGGAAAGCCGGGCCGCCCGGGCGGGCGACGAGCAGCGCCTTGCCCGGTTTGCCCAGCGGCGTCGCCGCTAGCTCGGTGCCCAGCTCCTGCCACGTCTCCGGGATCCAGGCTTCTTCGCCGTCGAGCACCGTCGCGCGCTCGAGCGGCAGCCAGGGCAGATCGGTGATCGGAGTTTCCGGGGCGGCGCTCGACGACGCCAGCCGGAGGGCGCCGGTCTCGGAGTGTTCGACGATCATCGCCCAGCCGGCCCGCACGATGCGGGGCACGCCTTCGGCCAGGATGTCGAGGCCGGACTTCGGCTGCGCGGCGATTTCTTCGACGAGTTCGAGCTCGCGATGCGTGTCCAGCACGCCCGCGTAGGGGCGGACCGCGTCCACTTCGACGCCTTCGACACTCTCCGCCGCCGTGATGAGCGCGTCGGGCAGCCTGCCGGACGGGAGCTCGACCACCAGGTCGTCCACCGCCACGCCGGTACCGCGCTCGACGACGTCAACGCTGAGTATGTCGGCGCCTACCGTGCCGAGCGCCGTGGCGACCGCGCCGAGGGTCCCCGGGCTGTCCGGAAGGAGGACCCGGATCAGGAACGACACCACGCGCCCCTCTCGCCTCTGGCGTCCCAGCCTTGCCGTGGGACGCTTGATGCCGGTCGCCGATTGTGACAGACCCACCCGGCCCGCGGGACCCACTGTCCGCCGGGCGGGATGCCAGCGTCGCCGGACGGCACCCGGCCTGCGCCGGGCGTAACCCAGTCGAGTCCGCCGACGTCGTCACCATAGACTTGCAGCTTCCGAGACAACCCGCACAGCACAACCCGGGAGTCACCCGCGTGCCCAACATTTCCCGAGACGAGGTCGCGCACCTCGCGAAGCTGGCCAGGCTGGCCGTGACCGACGACGAGCTCGACGTCTTCGCCGGCCAGCTCGACCAGATCCTGGACTCGGTGGCCAAGGTGAGCGAGGTCGCCGCCGCCGATGTGCCGCCGACGTCGCACGCCGTGCCGCTGACGAACGTCTTCCGGCAGGACGTCGTCGTCCCCGGGCTCACGCAGCAGCAGGCGCTGTCCGGTGCGCCGGCCGCCGAGGACGGGCGTTTCCGGGTGCCGCGGATTCTGGGGGAAGAGCAGTGACCGAGCTCATCAAGCTGACCGCCGCGGAACTGGCGGAGAAGATCCACGCGCGCGAGGTGTCCGCGGTCGAGGTCACGCAGGCCCACCTGGACCGGATCGCCGAGGTCGACGACCACATCCACGCGTTCCTGCACGTCGACACCGAGGGCGCGCTGGCCGCGGCCAAGGCCGTCGACGAGGGCATCGCCGGGGGCAACGCGCCCGCGTCGGCACTGGCCGGCGTGCCGCTCGCGCTGAAGGACGTCCTCACCACCGAGGGCATCCCGACCACCTGTGGTTCGAAAACGCTCGAAGGCTGGATCCCGCCGTACGACGCGACCGTGACGCGCAAGCTGCGCGAGGCCGGCGTCGTGATTCTCGGCAAGACGAACATGGACGAGTTCGCCATGGGCTCGTCGACCGAGAACTCGGCGTACGGCCCGACGCACAACCCGTGGGACCACGCCCGCATCCCGGGCGGGTCGGGCGGCGGCTCGTCGGCGTCGATCGCGGCCTTCGAAGCCGCCATCGCCATCGGCACCGACACCGGTGGGTCGATCCGGCAGCCCGGGTCCGTCACCGGCACCGTCGGGGTGAAGCCGACCTACGGCGGGGTGTCGCGGTACGGCCTCGTCGCTTTTTCGTCGTCGCTCGACCAGGCCGGGCCCTGCGCGCGGACGGTGCTCGACGCCGCCCTGCTGCACGAGGTCATCGCCGGGCACGACCCGCTGGACTCGACCTCCATCGACGCGCCGGTGCCGCCGGTGGTCGCCGCCGCCCGGCAGGGCATGACGGGTGACCTCAAGGGCGTCAAGGTCGGCGTCGTGAAGGAGTTCGGCGGCGACGGCTACCAGCCGGGCGTCGAGCGGTCGTTCCAGGCCGCGGTCGAGCAGCTGCGTGCGCTCGGTGCCGAGGTCGTCGAAGTGTCGTGTCCGAACTTCGTCTACGCGCTGCCCGCGTACTACCTGATCGCGCCGAGCGAGTGCTCGTCGAACCTCGCCCGGTTCGACGCCATGCGCTACGGCCTGCGCGTCGCCGACGACGGCACGCACAGCGCCGAAGAGGTCATGTCGCTCACCCGCGAGAAGGGCTTCGGCGCCGAGGTCAAGCGGCGGATCATGCTGGGCACCTACGCGTTGTCGTCCGGCTACTACGACGCCTACTACGGCTCGGCGCAGAAGGTGCGCACGCTGATCACGCGTGACTTCGCGGCGGCCTTCGAAAAGGTCGATGTCCTCGTTTCGCCCACGACGCCGACCACGGCGTTCAAGATCGGCGAGCGCGTGGACGACCCGATGGCGATGTACCTCGCCGACCTGTGCACGATCCCGTCGAACCTGGCCGGCAACGCCGCGATGAGCGTGCCGAGCGGGCTGTCCGACGAGGACGGCCTGCCGGTCGGCCTGCAGATCATGGCCCCGGCGCTGGCCGACGACCGGCTCTACCGGGTCGGCGCCGCCTACGAGGCCGCGCGCGACGCCGCCGCCGGCGGGGCGCTCATCCACAAGGTCCCGGAGCTGGGAGGAACGAAGTGACTGCCGTGGCCGAGTTGATGGACTACGCCGACGTCATCGAGCGGTTCGACCCCGTGCTGGGGCTCGAGGTGCACGTCGAGCTGAACACGAACACGAAGATGTTCTGCGGCTGCGCGAACGAGTTCGGCGGCGAGCCGAACACGAAGGTGTGCCCGACCTGCCTCGGCATGCCGGGTGCGCTGCCGGCTCTCAACGGCAAGGCCGTCGAGGGCGCGATCCGGATCGGCCTCGCGCTGAACTGCGAGATCGCCGAGTGGTGCCGGTTCGCGCGGAAGAACTACTTCTACCCGGACATGCCGAAGAACTTCCAGACGTCGCAGTACGACGAGCCGATCGCCTTCAACGGCTACCTCGACGTCACGCTCGACGACGGCGAGGTCGTGCGCGTGGAGATCGAGCGCGCGCACATGGAGGAGGACACCGGCAAGTCGCTGCACGTCGGTGGCGCCACCGGCCGGATCCACGGTGCCGAGCACTCGCTGCTCGACTACAACCGCGCCGGCGTGCCGTTGATCGAAATCGTCACGAAGACGATCGAGGGCACCGGCGAGCGGGCCCCCGAGGTCGCGCGGGCGTACGTGTCCGCGTTGCGTGACCTGCTGCGCGCGCTCGACGTGTCGGACGTCCGCATGGACCAGGGCTCGCTGCGCTGTGACGCGAACGTCTCGCTGATGGCGAAGGACGCGACCGAGTTCGGCACCCGCACGGAGACGAAAAACGTCAACTCGCTGCGCAGCGTCGAGCGCGCGGTGCGGTACGAGATGACCCGGCAGGCGGCGATCCTCGCCGGCGGCGGCTCGATCAAGCAGGAGACCCGGCACTTCCAGGAGGCCGACGGCTCCACGTCGCCCGGCCGGACCAAGGAGACCGCCGAGGACTACCGGTACTTCCCGGAGCCCGACCTGGTCCCGATCGCGCCGTCGCGCGAGTGGGTCGAGGAACTGCGCGGCACGCTTCCCGAGATGCCGTCGGAACGGCGGAAGCGGATCCAGCAGGAGTGGTCGCTTTCCGACGAAGCCCTGCGTGACCTGCTGAACGTCGGCGCTGTCGACCTTGTGGCGGCCACGGTCGAGGCCGGCGCGTCGCCGGACGAGGCCCGCGGATGGTGGGTCAACACGCTGGCGCAGGAGGCGAACGCCCGCGAGGTCGAGCTGGCTGACCTGCCGATCACGCCGAAGCAGGTGGCCGAGGTCATCGGGCTGGTTTCGTCCGGCGAGCTGACGAACAAGCTGGCCAAGGAGGTCGTCCAGGGCGTGCTCGCCGGTGAGGGCGAGCCGCGCGAGGTCGTCGAAAAGCGCGGGCTGAAGGTCGTCTCGGACGACTCGGCGCTGCTCGCGGCGATCGACGAGGCCCTGGCGGGACAGCCGGACGTCGCGGACAAGATCCGCGGCGGCAAGGTGGCCGCGGCGGGGGCGATCGTCGGCGCGGTCATGAAGGCGACCAAGGGACAAGCGGACGCCAAGCGGGTCCGCGAGCTGATCATCGAGCGCGTCGGTTCCTGACCGTTTCATGACACAGCCGTTTTCCGTCAAGAGCGTCACCTGGCGCGAGTGGCTCGGCCTGGCGGCCGGGCTGCTCGCGCTGGGCTCGATGTTCCTGCCGTGGACCACACTCAGCACCAACAAACCGGACATCGAAGACATCCTCTCGCAGTTGGACCACAGCGACGTCGTCCGCGACGCGTGGCACTCGACCTTCTTCGCGTGGTGCCCGCCGCTGCCCTTGCTGCTGGCCGGGCTGGTCGTGGTCTTCTTCGGGCGAATCCGGAAAGCGCGCGTCAGCGGCCTGCCGCACCTGTGGCTGGCGGTCGCGTTGGCGTCGTTGCTGCTGATGGTGATCGGCTGGTTCACGCTGGACTGGGAGTTCGACGAGGACCAGCGTGGCATCTTCGAGGCCGCCGGCATCGCCATCGGCCCCGGCTTCGGCCGGTTCCTCGGGTTCCTGGCCGCGCTCGTGTCGGGTGTAGCCGCTTTCTTGGACATGCGAGCGGCGCGGGCCGAGAGCCGGCAGCCGCGGAAGCGTGAGCCTCGTAGCAAGAGCCGCTGACCGGTTTCCGGCAACCTGCGCCCGTTGAGGTGATCGCGGGGCACCGCCGGGGTTTGTGCGGCGGCGGCCGCACTGTCGGGGAGTCGTCGGTCGTTGGCGCATTTCGTGGTCGGCTGGGGCGGGCTGAGTCGTCCGTTCCGGTCCATGGCCTCTGGTGACAACGTTGACATTCTTGGCGGCCGTTGCGTGAGAAAGCGCTTTCTGACACGGTCGAGGGGCGAGCCGCCAGAGGGAGCGGGCGAACGGTGGGAGGTGCCGGTGACGTCGCCGGGGGTCCGTGCGGCGATCGAAATGCGGCGGCGAAGGAGCTGCCCGAGGGAGGCGCGCGGGGGACTGAGGCGGGCGTCCGCGGAGGACATGTCGACGTTCCGCGGGGGCGAAGCTGATGTGGAGGGAGTCCGGGTTGGCTCAGGGAAAGCTGCGGGTCGCCGTCGTCGGGACTGGGGCCATTGCCGACAGCCACCGTGCCGCCTATCGAGCCCACCGCGACGATGTCGATCTCGTGGCCGCCGCCGATGTCGATGAGGGTCGGGCTCTTGCCTTCTGTTCGACCACCGAGCACGCCAAGCCCTACCCGGACCTCGGCTCACTGCTCGCCGAGCAGGGACCTGACCTCGTCTCGATCTGCACTCCGCCCGGGCTGCACGTCGAACAGACCAAAGAGGTCCTCGCGAGCGGAGCCTGGGTCTGGTGCGAGAAGCCGCCTTGTCGTTCGCTTGCCGAATACGACGAGATGACCTCCGTCGAAGTTGACGGTGGGCCGTACGTCTCCTTCGTCTACCAGCAGCGGTCCGGCTCCGCCGTTGCCCACTTTCGGGAACTGCTCGCGAAAGGGGAACTCGGGCGTCCGCTCGTCGCGCATTGTCAGACCACCTGGTACCGCGATGCCGCTTACTACGCCGTCCCGTGGCGTGGGCGTTGGGCGACCGAAGGTGGTGGACCCGCCATGGGCCATGGCATCCACCAGATGGATTTGCTGCTCCACCTGCTCGTCGACGACGACGATGGCGACGGGGACGGGGACGGGGACGGCGAGTGGGCCGAAGTCCAGGCGATGACCGCGCGGCTCGTGCACGACGTCGAGACCGAGGACGTCTCCACCGCGCTCGTCCGGTTCGGGTCCGGGGCGCTCGCCACCGTCGTCAACAGTGTCCTTTCACCCGATGAGGTGAGCCGGATCCGGATCGACTGTGAGCGGGCCACCGTCGAGCTCACGCACCTCTACGGTCACGTTGCCGAAAACTGGCGGTACACCCCCGCGCCGGACGTCGCCGGAATAGTGACGACACCGGCCGAGGACGTCGGCAGTTCGCACGCCGCCGCCTTCAAGCCCGTGCTGGAGGCCTTCCGGGCCGGAAAGCGACCACCGTGCAGTGGCGCGGACGGGCGGCGGGTGCTGGAGTTCGTCGCCGCTCTCTACAAGGCCGCCTTCACCGGGCAGGTCGTGCGCCGCGGTGAGATCGGGCCAGGGGATCCCTTCTACCTGGGAATGGCCGGGGTGAGTGCGGGATGAGCGCCGCGATCACCGTCACGCACCGGCACGGTGACCGCGTGACCGTCGACGCCGGCGGGGTCCCGCTCATGTCCTATGTGTACAAGCCCGACCCCGTCGCCTACGAGTCGCGCAAGCCCTACACCCACCCGCTGCGCACGCTGCGCGGCCGGCGCGTCAGCGGGTACCGGCCCGCCGACCACCGGTGGCACAAAGGCCTGCAGATGACGTCGAGCCACCTGTCCGGCCAGAACTTCTGGGGCGGCCACACCTACGTCCCCGGCCGCTGGTACCAGGACCTGCCCGACCGCATCGGCTCGATGCGCCACGACGGGTTCGCCGGCTTCACCGTCGGCGGCGACCGGCTGACCTTCACCGAACGGCTCACCTGGGTGGCTCACCGCGGCGACGAGTGGGCGCGCGAGCGGCGGGACATCGTCGTCCACTCCGTCGAACCCGGCGAAGGCGCCTGGGCGATCGACTGGGGCATCGAACTGACCAACGTCCGGGACACGCCGCTTGTGTTCGGCAGCCCGACCACCGCCGGCCGCGAGCAGGCCGGGTACACCGGGCTGCACTGGCGGGGCCCGCGTGACTTCAGCGGTGGCCGCGTCTTCGGGCCCGGTGGTCTCGGCGGCGACGACATGATGGGCGCGCAGGCGCCGTGGCTGGCCTTCGTCGGCGAGCACGACGACGTCGACGCGCATTCGACGCTCGTCTTCGCGCACTCGCCGGAAAACGACGACGCGATCCACGAGTCGCACTGGTTCGTCCGAAGCAAGGAGACGCCCATGGTGGCGTTCTCGTGGGCGTTCTTCGAAGAATTCGTCCTCCCGCCGGGAGAAAGCTTCACGTACCGCTACCGGGTCGTTGTCGCGGACGGCGCGTGGGACTGCGATCAGGTGACCGAATACCTCGACGGGCACGGATGGTCATGAACGAATTCCCGCTACCGGGTGGCATCGGCGTATCGCACTTGCGGGCCTACGACTGGGAAGCCGAGGATGGCGTGTGCGGCGGCAGCCCACACCTGCACCTCGCTTGCACCGAGGCCTATGTCGTCACGGCCGGACGAGGCGCCGTCCAGACGTTGAGCCCCGGCGGGTACGCCGAAACGCCGCTCGAAGCCGGCGTGATCGCGTGGTTCGCGCCGGGGACCGTCCACCGGATGGTGCAGGGCGGCGGCCTGCGCGTCACCGTCCTCATGCAGAACAGCGGCCTGCCCGAGGCGGGCGACGCCGTGTTCACTTTTCCACCAGACGTTCTCGCGGACGCGGAGACCTACGCCGAGGCCGCCGCGTTGCCGAAAACCGACGAGGCCGCCAAAAGGCGTCGCGACCTGGCGATTCGCGGTTACCTGCCGCTGCGCGAAGCGCTGCTGGACGGCGATCCGGAGCCGTTGCGGACTTTTCACCGGGCGGCCGTCGCGCTGGTGTCGCCGAAAATCGGAGACTGGGTACCGCGCTGGCAGGCCGGGGCGCTCAAGGCCGCCGAACTGACCGGCGCGCACCTCAAGGCACTCGCCGACGGCGACGGGAGCCATCTCGACCAGTCGGGCGTCCGGGTCGCGACGCCGTCGAACCCCGACGGCTACGGCATGTGCGGGCGTCGCGCGGAATACGACATCCCGGGTGTCACCTCGCCGTACGGCGAGGAAGCCCTCGATCAGGAAGGCCGTCAGCGATGAACCAGACCGCCATCGGAGTGCTGCTCAACGGCGTCACGGGCCGGATGGGCTACCGGCAGCACCTGCTCCGGTCGGTGCTGGCCATCCGCGAGCAGGGCGGGGTCGAGCTGCCCGACGGCACCCGCGTGCAGCTCGAACCGATCCTCGCCGGGCGCAACGCGGCGAAGCTGAAGGAACTCGCCGATCGGCACGGCCTGACCGCGTGGACGACCGACGTCGATTCGGCGCTGGACGACGTCCGGATCTACTTCGACGCGCAGCTGACGTCGGCGCGCGAACCGTCGGTGCGGGCGGCGATCGCTGCGGGCAAGCACGTCTACGCCGAGAAGCCGCTGGCCGACACGCTGCCGGCGGCGCTGGAGCTGGCCGGGCTCGCGCGGGACGCCGGGATTTGTCACGGCGTCGTCCACGACAAGCTGTTCCTGCCCGGGCTGCGGAAGCTGCGGCGGCTGGTCGACGGCGGGTTCTTCGGCCGGATCCTGTCGGTGCGCGGCGAGTTCGGCTACTGGGTCTTCGAGGGCGACTGGCAGGAGGCACAGCGGCCGAGCTGGAACTACCGCGCCGAGGACGGCGGCGGGATCGTGCTCGACATGTTCTGCCACTGGAACTACGTGCTGGAGAACCTCTTCGGCCGCGTTGAGGCCGTGACCGCGAAAGCGACAACGCACATCCCGCGCCGCTGGGACGAACACGGCGAGGCGTACGCGGCGACGGCCGACGACGCCGCGTACGGCATCTTCGAGCTCGAGTCGGGGGCCATCGCGCAGATCAATTCGTCGTGGTCGACGCGGGTGTTCCGCGACGAGCTCGTCGAGTTCCAGGTCGACGGCACCGAGGGCAGCGCCGTCGCCGGCCTGCGACGCTGCCGCGTCCAGCACCGCTCGGCGACGCCGAAGCCCGTGTGGAACCCGGACCTGCCGGCCACTGAGCCCTTCCGTGACCAGTGGCAGGAGGTACCGGACAACGCCGAGTTCGACAACGGCTTCAAGGCGCAGTGGGAGGAGTTCGTCCGGGACGTCGTCGCCGGGCGGCAGCACCGCTACGACTTCTTCTCGGCCGCCCGCGGGTTGCAGCTCGCGGAGGCCGGGCTGACGTCGTCGGCCGAGGGACGGCGGGTGGAGCTGAAGCCGCTGACGTAGGTCAGTCGACGGGGGTCCGAGGCGCTTCGAGAACGCGGTGGAGGTGGGAAGTGCTTCCCTCGTGGTCGATCCGCGTCCGGAACCCGGCTTTCGCCAGAACGTCCAGCAAGGCCTCGGCGACCACCTTCCGCGCGTCGAGAACGTACCTGAGCAGCGGGCTGCTCGCATCCTGGGCCCGCAGTGCCGCGCGGTAGTTTTCCGTTTCCGTGACCGGGGCCCGCCAGCTGATCTCCACGCCGAACGGATGGGACTCGTGCACCCTGATGTGCGCGCCGGTGGGATAAGGATGGAAATCGGCTTCGCGGAGAACCGAGGCGGCGAATCCCATTCGGGTCAATTCGACTTCGACCGCCCGGGCGAGCTCGAGCCAGGAATCGACCGCTTCGGCCGGTGCGCGATAGTTCGGGTCGTTCTCCGAACGGGATCTCTCGTGGAACTGGAAAGGGTCGGTCACGTCGCGAGGTTAGCGCGGGCAATGTCGCCGAGGTCAGTCCTTGCCGTTGCCGCCGCCGGACGTCGCCGGCGTGATCAGCACGACGCGGTCGTCGCTCGAAACCGGTGTGCCGCCGTCCTTGTTGACCGTGCCCGCCACCGCGAGCTGCGGGTTGATCATGCTCATCCCGGCGAGCCGCCCGAACGTCTCCGGCGGCTTGCCGGTCTTCCCGTCGAGGCTCACCGTCGGCTTGCCGCTGATCGCGCCTTCCGCGGTCACCGGAAGGTTCTGCAGGTTTCCGGCCAGCGACATCCCGACCGAGACCGAGCCGTTCGCGTCGACGAAGTCGGCGCAGCCCGCGACCCCCGGCTTGTCCGGCCACGTCCACGCCGGCGTCGTCATCGGCTGCCCGGCCTGGACCCGGTAGATAGCGTCCTTGTCGGCCAGCCGGTCGGTGACCCACACGCGGCCGCCGTCGGCGGAGGCGCACAGCCCGCCCGGCGCGTGCAGCCCGGCCGCCACGGTCAGCGAGCCCTGCGGGTTGCCCGCCGCGGCCTTGCCGGACGTGTCGATCCGCAGCACCTTCCCGGCGAGGGAGTTCGGGTCGGCGGCGGCGTTCGGGTTGCCCGCGTCGCCGGTGGCGACGAGCAGCGCGCCCCGGTTGTCGGCGCTGATCGTGCCGCGGTTGCCGGTCGAGCCCTTGGGGATGCCGGTGAGCACCGGCTTCGCCGCCTGCCCCTTGGCGAAGCGCACGACGCGGTTGTCCGTCGCTGTCGTCACGTAGGCGAACACGAGCTGGTCTTCGACGTACGACGGCGAAAGCGCGAGGCCCGTCAGGCCGCCGTCCCCAGCCGCCTCGACGTCGAGCTTCGCGAAGTCCGTGGCGTCCTTGCCCGCCGTCGCCAGCAGCACGCGGCCGCTCTTGCGCTCGCCGGCCAGCGCGCTCGGCGTCGAGCCGTCACCAGGCAGGCCGGCCACCGCGGCGACGGTGTCCAGGCAGGTCGCGATCACCGACGGGTCGAAGTCCTTGCAGCCCTGCGGCGGCGGCACGGGCGTGGCCGACTGGCCGGGCCGCGCCTGCCGGCCGTCACCGCCGGAGTCCGCGCCGGGGCCCTGGACCTCGGGCGGCGACTCGGGGCTGGGCACGGGCGCGGGGCTGAAGGTCTGGCCGGCCGCGGTGTCGTCGAACCGCGCGCACCCGGCGGGCAGCAGGACGCCGCAGGCCAGGATCGCCAGCAGGGTCGAGCGGTAGCGGGTGCGCATGATCGCCCAGCCTAAGGGCCGGTGCGTGAACCATGGGTGAGTACTCCTCGATTACGGTGAGGATCATGACGCTGACCGTGCTGGTGCCCGACGACGAGGGCCTGACCGTGCTCGCCGAGGTGCCGCGGGTCCTGCCCGTCCGCCACCAGTGGGGCGAGCAGGTGCCGCCCGAGGCCGCGAAAGCCGCGGTGCTCATCCCCGGCAAGCATCCGCCGGGCGAGGAGCTGTGGCGCGCGCTGCCGAACCTGAGGCTGATCCAGCTGCTTTCCGCCGGCGCCGAAGACTGGGTGGGCAAGGTGCCCGACGGGGTCCTGCTCTCCACCTGCCGGGGCGCGCACGGCGGGAGCAGTGCCGAGTGGGTCGTCGCGGCGCTGCTGTCGATGTACCGGAAGCTGGACGTCTTCGGCGCGGCGCAGCGCGAAGGCCGGTGGGAGCGGCAAAGCACCGACACGCTGCAGGGCAAGCGCGTGCTCGTCATCGGCGCCGGTGACCTGGGGCAGCACCTGCGGCGGCGGCTCGAGCCGTTCGACGCGCGCTGCACCATGGTCGGGATGACCGCGCGGGACGGCGTGCACGGCGTGCGGGAGCTGCCCGCGCTGCTCGGCCTGCACGACGTCGTCGTGCTGATGGTGCCGCTGACCTCGCGGACGCGGGGGATGGTCGACGCGGAGTTCCTCGCCGAGATGCGAGACGGCGCGGTGCTGGTCAACGTCGCCCGCGGCGCCGTCGTGGACACCGACGCCCTGGTCGCCGAACTGGCCACGGGCCGGCTGCGCGCCGCGCTCGACGTCACCGATCCCGAACCGCCGCCGCCCGGGCACCCGCTCTGGACGGTGCCGGGGCTGCTGCTCACCCCGCACGTCGGCGGGGCCGTGCGCGGGGTGCGGGGCCGGTCGTACGCCGTCGCCGCGGCCGAGATCGCGCGGTACGCCGGCGGCGAGCTGCCGGACAACCTGGTGCACGGGGAGTACTGACGCGCGGCGCGGTCTCTCGCCAGGTCAGCCCGCATCCCCTACTCTTCGCGCGTGAGCAGTGGAGACGACTTTTCGCAGCAGCCCACCAGCCTCCTTTCGGACGTCCAGGACGACGGGCCCGACGACACCCCCCGCCAGGGCGGGCTGGGCCTCGGCCTGCTGATCCTGCGGGTGGCGCTCGGCGCGACCATGGGCGCGCACGGCCTGCAGCACCTGTTCGGCCTGTTCGGCGGGCCGGGCATCGGCGGGTTCGCGCGGGCGCTGGAGACGTTCGGGTACCACAAGCAGACGACGCTGCTGTCGTGGATCACCGGCATCACCGAGCTCGGCGGCGGCGTACTGGTGATCGTCGGGCTGTTCACGCCGCTGGCCGCGGCGGGACTGCTGGGGGTGGCGGCGAACGCCGTTTACGCGAAGTTCCACGGCGGGTTCTTCGAGGGACAGGGGCAGGGGTTCGAGTTCGAACTGCTGGTGGCGGCTTCGGCGCTGAGCCTGCTGTTCACCGGGTCCGGGCCGATTTCGCTGGAGCGGAACACGCCTTGGCGGAAGCGGCCGTTGCCGTTGGCGCTGGTGTCGTTGTTGCTGGCGGCCGCGGCTGCCGTGGTGGTCATTGTTTTGACGCGGTAGCGGTTGTGGTGGCGAGGGCTGTGGACAAACTCGCTTCGCGGGGCGGGGCTGTGGACAACTCGGCTTCGCGGGGGCGGAAGTGTCGGTGCTCGCCGGTAACGTTGAAACCGGGGGTCCCCCTCATGGCCCGAGGGGTCCGGACGCCGAAAGGCCGCCCCGGAAGCGGGACGGCCTTCGCGGCTTGCGCCGAGACTTACTGCCCGGCTCGTGTCGAGACTTGCTGCCGCGGCCCGAGCCGAAACCTGCTGCCGCGGCTCGAGCCGGAACACGCCGCCCCGGTTCGAGCCGAGACTTACTGCCGCGGCTTGGCCGGAACACGCTGCCCCAACTCGAGGCGGGGACTTGCTGCCCCGGCTCAAGCCGGAACTCACGGTCCCGAATCAAGCCGGGGCTTGCTGCCCCAACTCGAACCGGAACCCGCTGCCCGGCTTGAGCCGGAACTCACGGTTCCGGCTCGAAGCGGGACTTGCTGCCCGGCTCGAACCGAGACTTACTGCCCGGCTTGAGCCGGAACCCGCGGTCCCGGCTCAAGCGAGACCTACTTGTTCACGTCGCGGACCGCGCCCGTGTCCGCGGACGTCGCCATCCGGGCGTACGCGCGCAAGGCCGCCGTCACCGGGCGCTGGCGGTCCTTCGGCTGCCAAGGCCGCTCGGATGCCTCCATCTTCGAGCGGCGCTCGGCCAGCACCTCCGGGTCCACCAGCAGCTCCAAGCGGCGCTCGTGGATGTCCAACAGGATCCGGTCGCCGTTCTCCACCAGGGCGATCAGACCGCCTGCCGCCGCCTCCGGGGAGATGTGGCCCACCGAAATGCCCGATGATCCGCCCGAAAACCGGCCGTCCGTGATCAGGGCGCACTTCTTGCCGAGGCCGGACCCCTTGAGGAATGCCGTCGGGTGCAGCATCTCCTGCATGCCCGGGCCTCCCGCCGGGCCCTCGTAGCGGATCACCAGGACCTCGCCGGGCTGGATCTCCTTCTTGAGGATCGCCGACACCGCCTCCTCCTGGCTCTCCAGCACCCGCGCCGGGCCCTCGAAGTGCCACAGGTCCTCGTCGATGCCCGCGGCCTTGATCACCGCTCCGTTCTCGGCGAGGTTGCCGCGCAGGATCGCCAGGCCGCCGTCCTTCGTGTACGCGTGCTCGACGTCGCGGATGCAACCCCCGGCCGCGTCGGTGTCCAGTGACGACCACCGATTGGAAGTCGAGAACGCCTGGGTCGTGCGGACTCCGCCCGGTGCCGCGTGGAAGAGCTCCAGAGCAACAGCGGAAGGCGAGGAAGCCCGGATGTCCCACGAACCGAGCCACGACTCGATGTCCGGGGAGTGCACCGACCGGACGTCGGTGTTCAGCAGGCCGCCGCGGTACAGCTCGCCGAGGATCGCCGGGATTCCGCCCGCCCGGTGGACGTCCTCCATGTGGTAGTCGGAGTTCGGCGCCACCTTCGACAGGCACGGCACGCGGCGGCCGATCGCGTCGATGTCGGCGATCGTGAAGTCGACCTCGCCCTCCTGGGCGGCGGCGAGGATGTGCAGCACGGTGTTCGTCGAGCCGCCCATCGCCATGTCGAGGGCCATCGCGTTCTCGAACGCCTCGCGCGTGGCGATCGAGCGCGGCAGCGCGGACTCGTCGTCCTGCTCGTACCAGCGCTTGCACAGCTCGACGACCGTGCGCCCGGCCTCCTCGAACAGCGCGCGGCGCGCGGCGTGCGTCGCCAGCGTGGAACCGTTGCCCGGCAGGGAGAGCCCCAGCGCCTCGGTGAGGCAGTTCATCGAGTTCGCGGTGAACATGCCGGAGCATGAGCCGCAGGTCGGGCAAGCCGAGCGCTCGACGATGTCGAGCCCGTCCTCGTCGACGTCGGGGCTGGCCGACGCCGCGATCGCCGTGATCAGGTCGGTCGGCGCCTGCGCGACCCCGCCGACGACAACGGCCTTGCCGGCCTCCATCGGGCCGCCGGAGACGAACACGACCGGGATGTTGAGCCGCATCGCGGCGTTGAGCATGCCCGGGGTGATCTTGTCGCAGTTGGAGATGCAGACGAGCGCGTCGGCCTGGTGCGCGTTGACCATGTACTCGACCGAGTCGGCGATGATCTCGCGCGAGGGCAGCGAGTAGAGCATGCCGGAGTGGCCCATGGCGATGCCGTCGTCGACGGCGATCGTGTGGAACTCGCGCGCGACGCCGCCGGCTTCCTTGACCGCGCCGGCGACGATCTCGCCGAGGTCCTTGAGGTGCACGTGGCCGGGCACGAACTGCGTGTAGGAGTTGGCGATCGCCACGATCGGCTTGCCGAAGTCGCTGTCGGTCATGCCGGTGGCGCGCCAGAGCGAGCGCGCGCCCGCCGCGTTGCGGCCGTGGGTGGTGGTCCGGGAACGGAGAGGCGGCACGGCGAACTCCCAGGTCGGAATGGTGGGCCAGGCGGAGGTCGGGGACGCTCCGGCGAAACTGGTCCTACCAATTTAGCCCACGGGTTCCCGAGGGTTACTCGCTGGGCGACGTCTCGGGCTTGGCCGGCTTGACGTCCTCGGTGTCCAGCAAGCCGCTCGGGTCGGCGACGAGACCCTCGCTGACCAGCGAAAGCACCGGCAGGTGCCGGGTCCGAACGGTCGGCAGCGGCACCTTCGTGTCGTCCTCGAGCACCGCCTGCACGCGGGACTTCTTGGTGATCGCCAGTCCCTTGAGCGCCGACCACGGGACGTCGCGGTGGCCGAACATCGTGCGCGTCGCCAGCCCCGTGCGGGTCGCGATCGTGCGGGTCCGGACCACGAACACCGCGAGCGCGATCGGGAAGATGTAGAGCCACTGCAGGTACGGGATTTCGCCGAGCGCGATCGGCGTCACGCAGAGCGTCAGGAGCGCGATCGCCATGAACGACGTGCGGGGGATCCGGAAGACGGCCTTCCGGCCTTCGTCCTGCTCTTTTTCGGCCACCCCGAAATGGTGCACCGCGGCGCGGACCAGCCCGGAACCGGGTCGGATGCGAGTGACATGCGCCGCGCCGGTGTCCACGATGCGGACACGTCATCCCGCAGAGTTGACACCTGAGAGACCTTCGGACTAGCGTCAGCGTCGTGACACCGCTGACCGGCCTCGTACTTCCCAAGCGCGTCGACGCTTAGGGAAGACTTTCCGCTGCGTCGACGCGCGAACCCTCGTGCGACCTTACGGTCGGCGAGGGTTTTTTGTTGCCCACGGGAAGAGATTCCCCGCCCCACCGCACCAAGCGAGCCCAAAAAAAGACCCGAACGAGTGACACCGAGACCCACGAGGCAGAACCGATGACCAGTGCCACGTCGCGCAGCGACGCGAAACCCGGGCCGACGCCCGGAACGCCCGGAGCACGTCCGAAGCCGGCGCCACCGGCGGGAACCCCGGTGCGCGTCACCGGCGCGCAGTCCCTCGTGCGCTCCCTCGAGGCGGTCGGCGCCGAGGTGGTCTTCGGCATTCCGGGCGGCACCATCCTGCCCGCCTACGACCCGCTGCTGGACTCGACGAAGGTCCGCCACATCCTGGTCCGCCACGAGCAGGGCGCGGGGCACGCGGCCACCGGCTACGCGCAGGCCACCGGCAAGGTCGGCGTCTGCATGGCGACCTCGGGCCCGGGCGCGACCAACCTCGTCACCCCGCTGGCCGACGCGAACATGGACTCCGTCCCGGTCGTGGCCATCACCGGGCAGCAGTCCCGGGCGCTGATCGGCACCGACGCGTTCCAGGAAGCCGACATCTGCGGCATCACCATGCCGATCACCAAGCACAACTTCCTCGTGACCGACCCGGCGGAGATCCCGCGGACGATCGCCGAGGCGTTCCACCTGGCGTCCACGGGCCGGCCGGGCCCGGTCTTGGTGGACATCCCCAAGGACGTGCTGCAGGAGATGACCTCGTTCTCCTGGCCGACCGAGCTGCGGCTGCCGGGCTACCGCCCCACGCTGCGCCCGCACGGCAAGCAGGTCCGCGAAGCCGCGAAGCTCATCGCGAAGTCGCGTCGCCCGGTGCTCTACGTCGGTGGCGGCGTGATCAAGGCGGAGGCGCACGAGCAGCTGAAGCAGCTCGCCGAGCTGACCGGCATCCCGGTCGTCACCACGCTGATGGCGCGCGGCGCGTTCCCCGACTCGCACCCGCAGCACCTCGGCATGCCGGGCATGCACGGCACGGTCGCCGCCGTCGCCGCCATGCAGCGCGCCGACCTGCTGGTCGCGCTCGGCGCCCGGTTCGACGACCGCGTCACCGGCCAGCTGTCGTCGTTCGCGCCGGACGCCGCGATCGTGCACGCCGACATCGACCCGGCCGAGATCTCCAAGAACCGCAAGGCGGACGTCCCGATCGTGGGCGACTGCAAGGAGATCATCGGCGAGCTGATCACCGCCGTGCAGACCGAGTTCGAGCACGGCGGCAAGCCCGACCTCACCGACTGGTGGACCCAGGCCAACGGCTGGCGCGACGACTACCCGGCCGGCTACGAGTGGCCGGACGACGGTTCGCTGTCGCCGCAGTACGTCATCGAGCGGATCGGGCAGCTCGTCGGCCCGGACGCGGTGTACGCCGCCGGTGTCGGCCAGCACCAGATGTGGGCCGCGCAGTTCGTCAAGTACGAGAACCCGCGCACCTGGATCAACTCCGGCGGCCTCGGCACCATGGGCTACGCGGTGCCCGCGGCGATGGGCGCGCAGTTCGGCGTCCCCGGCACCCCGGTGTGGGCGATCGACGGCGACGGCTGCTTCCAGATGACCAACCAGGAGCTGGCCACCTGCGCCATCGAGGGCGCGCCGATCAAGGTCGCCGTCATCAACAACGGCAACCTGGGCATGGTCCGGCAGTGGCAGAACCTCTTCTACTCGGAGCGGTACTCCAACACCGACCTCGGCACGCACAAGCACCGCATCCCGGACTTCGTGCTGCTCGCCGAGGCCCTGGGTTGTGCGGGCCTGCGCTGCGAGACGAAGGAAGACGTCGACGCCACCATCCGCCGCGCGATGGAGATCAACGACCGCCCCGTCGTGATCGACTTCGTCGTGGGGAAGGATGCCCAGGTGTGGCCGATGGTCGCGGCCGGCACCGGCAACGACGAGATCATGGCGGTCCGGGGCATCCGGCCGCTGTTCGACGACGACGAGGTTTCGGTGGAGACGACCGAGGCCGCCGCGGAAGCCGCCCTGGAAGGTGAGCGCTGAGATGAGCGTCCACACGCTGAGTGTGCTGGTCGAAAACAAGCCGGGTGTGCTCGCGCGCGTCTCGGGCCTGTTCTCCCGCCGCGGTTTCAACATCGAGTCCCTCGCCGTCGGGCCCACGGAAAACCCCGAGGTGTCCCGCATGACGATCGTGGTCGCCGTGGAAGAGCTACCGCTCGAACAGGTGACGAAGCAGCTCAACAAGCTGGTCAACGTGATCAAGATCGTCGAGCTGGAGCAGTCGACCGCCGTGCAGCGTGAACTGCTGCTGGTCAAGGTCCGCGCCGACAACACCGTGCGCAGCCAGGTCCTCGAAACCGTCCAGCTCTTCCGCGCCAAGGTGGTGGACGTCTCTCCCGAGGCGCTCACCGTCGAGGCCACCGGGACGTCCGACAAGATCGGTGCGCTGCTGCGGATGCTGGAGCCCTATGGCATCCGCGAGCTGGTGCAGTCCGGCATGGTCGCGGTGGGCCGAGGCGCCCGTTCGATCACCGCCACCTCCCCGCGCTAGAAGCAAGTCAGTCAGGAAAGGAAGCAGTAACCCCCATGGCAGTGGAAATCTTCTACGACGACGACGCCGACCTCTCGATCATCCAGGGGCGCAAGGTCGCCGTGATCGGCTACGGCAGCCAGGGCCACGCCCACTCGCTGAGCCTGCGCGACTCCGGCGTCGACGTCCGCATCGGCCTGCCCGAGGGGTCCAAGTCGCGGGCGAAGGCCGAGGAGCAGGGCCTGCGCGTGCTCACCCCGGCCGAGGCGTCGGCCGAAGCCGACCTGATCATGATCCTGGCTCCGGACACGAAGCAGCGCTTCATCTACGAGCAGGACATCGCGCCGAACCTCAAGGACGGCGACGCGATCTTCTTCGGGCACGGCTTCAACATCCGCTACGACCTGATCAAGCCGCCGGCCAACGTCGACGTCGCGATGGTCGCCCCGAAGGGCCCGGGTCACCTCGTGCGCCGCCAGTTCGTCGACGGCAAGGGCGTCCCGGCGCTCATCGCGGTCGAGCAGGACGCCACCGGCAACGCGCAGGCGCTCGCCCTCTCCTACGCGGCCGCCATCGGTGGTGCCCGCGCCGGCGTCATCAAGACGACGTTCACCGAGGAGACCGAGACCGACCTCTTCGGCGAGCAGGCCGTGCTCTGCGGTGGCGCGTCCGCGCTGGTGCAGACCGGGTTCGAGGTGCTCACCGAGGCCGGTTACGCCCCGGAGATCGCCTACTTCGAGGTGCTGCACGAGCTGAAGCTGATCGTCGACCTCATGTACGAGGGCGGCATCGCGCGCCAGCGCTACTCGATCTCCGACACCGCCGAGTACGGCGATCTGACCCGCGGCCCGCGCGTCATCTCGCCGGCGGTCAAGGAAGAGATGAAGAAGATCCTCGGCGAGATCCAGGACGGCACGTTCGCGCGTGAGTGGGTCGCCGAGGACGAGGCCGGCCGGCCGAACTTCACCAAGCTCGAGGAGCAGGGCAACCAGCACCCGATCGAGGCGACCGGCAAGAAGCTGCGCGACCTGATGTCGTGGGTGGACCGGCCGATCACCGAGACCGCCTGATCTTTTTTGGTTGGACGCTGAAGGGGACGCCCGCTCGGGGCGTCCCCTTCAGTGCTTCCGGCGCTTGGTTACGCTATTCACATGAGCGATGACAAGGCGCACATCCGGCACGAGCTGGACCTGTCGAAGGCGGAATGGGTCCGGGCCGAGCCGGCGGGCGTCACGCTCGACGAGGTCGTCGAATACGCGCACATCCCGCACACCGACGGCGTCACCTACACCGCGATGCGGAAGTCGACCGACCCCGGCGGCGTGGTCCTCGTCTTCACCCCGTCCGAGTGGGACGCGTTCCTCAAGGGCGTCCGCGACGGCGAGTTCGACCTGCCCGAAGACCTCGCGCAGGCCTAGAGCTTCGCCGCCAGCTCGGGGATCTTCCCCAGCTCGCCCGCGATGGCGAGGTGGTCGCCGTAGTCGCGGGATTCGACGACCAGGCCGTCGCGCACGCGCATCGAGAAGATGTTGGCGATCCGCACCGGCTTGCCGCCGTACTCGCCCTGGTAGGCGAACTCGCCGATGAGGACCTCCGGGTCGGTGCCCTGGTAGGTGACCAGGTCCGTCACCGAGAAGCCGGGGTTCAACGCCTTGCCCGCCGCGAAGTGCTCTCGCAGCTCGTCGCGCGTGCGGACCACGCTCGAGCCCGGCAGGAACGGGTGCGTCACGTGGGTTTCCTCGGCGTACAGCTCCGGCAGCTCGTCCCAGCGCCCGCCGGCGACGCCGTGCACGAGCCGCTCGAACACCGTGCCCGAGGTCTCCGGCGTGACCGGTGAAAGAACCCGTGGCGGTGCCTGCTCGTAGGCCTTGGCCAGCAGGTCGACGCCGTCGTGGAGCGCCGCGAGCCGCAGGAAGTCGTGGTAGTCGCGGGAATGGACGATCAGGCCGTCGCGCACGCGCAGGACCTGGATGTTGGCGGCCGTGGTCGTCCGGCCGGTTTCGACCGACTCGGCGTCGTAGTCGTATTCGGCGACGATCACCTCGGGATCCGTCGTCTCGTGGACGACCACGTTCTTGGGCTTGAGCCGGACCGCCGTCGCGAGCGGGCCGGCGAACCGCTCGTGCACGGCCGCGCGGCCGGTGAGCCGCGTCGGCCGCGGCACGGCTTGGGGGTGTTCGACGACGGTGTCTTCGGCGTAGAGCGCGGAAAGCTCGCCGAACCGTCCGTCGCCGATGCCGTCGGACAGGGCGGCGAACACGTCGCGGGGTGTGGTCATGAATCCTCCCAGTGGCAAAACGGAGTCTGTAGTCCGTCTCCGACGATACGGACTGCAGACTCCGGTTGTCTACAGGGAGCGGATGAGATCCCGGGCGGCCGGCTGCTCGCACACGTCGGCCCACGTCTCCGGGGTGCTGGTGAAGATCCCGTCCCGGGCGCCGAGGTCGGCGCCGTGCCCGACGAGGACGCGGATCGCGTCCAGGTGCCCGGACTGCGCGGCGAGGTGCAGCGCCGTGACGCCTTCGCCGTGGTTCGGGCCTCCGAAGGTGCCCTTCCGGTTCACGTCCGCGCCGAGGTCGAGCACCGTCCGGATCGCGGCGATCCGGCCGGTGGCCGCCGCCCACGCGAGGGCGGTGCCGCGGTAGACGTCCGCGTCGACGTCGGCGCCCCGCTCGACGAGCGTGCGGAGTGCGTCGACGCGGTCGTTGCGGGCGGCCCAGGCCAGTGCTTCGTTCTTGGCCTCGGCGGGGTCGTCCGCCGGGTGCCAGGCCGGGAAACCGCTGTGCGGGCGGTAAAAGCCGCGGTGCGCGCCGGCCGCGGGGTGCCCCGGTCGCAGGAGCTCGTCGAGGAGGTCCGCGTCGCCGAGCCCGGCCGCGACGCGCAGGTTGCCGGGCGCCCGGCTGTGGGGCGCCAGCTTCTCCGCGGCCTCGCGGTGGCCCCAGAACAGCGCGACGACCAGGGGAGTGCCGCCGTCACCGCGGGCGGAGACATCGACCGGGGCGCCCGCGTCGAGCAGCAGGTCGAGCAGGAGCGGGAGGTTGCTGTAGGCGGCCTGGTGCAGTGGCGTCCAGCCGTGGACGTTGCCGCGGGCCGGGTCGGCACCGTGGTCGAGCAGGATCTTGCTGAGCCGCTCGTCGCAGGTGGCGCCGGCCATGCCGAGCAGGTCGTTGCCGTTGGTGCCGCGGGCGGTGACCAGGCCGGGGAACTCGTCGAGGAGCGTTTTGAGGGCTTCGGGATCCCGTGCTTCGACCGCGCGGTACGCCCGCGCGAACGGCTCCCCACTGTCCACAAGGGACTTGACGTGGTCGCGGAGGGTGCGCCAGGAAACGAAACCGTGTTCGCGGGCGACGACCACGAGTGCGCCGTCCCGGGTGAGCGGTTGTTCCCAGCGCTCGAAGGGCTTTCGCGCGCCGGGCGTTTCGTCCTCGGCCGAGGCGAGCAGGCCGAGCGCGCGTTCGGCGTAGTAGTGGACGTCCTGGTGGTACGGGTGCTGCAGGTTTTCGCCGTGGTCCGTGACGCGCCGGACGTACGCCTGGAGTTTCGGCCAGCTCGGGAAGCCGTGGTCGCGGGCGATCCGGAACTGCGCTTCGGAGAGTTTGACGCCTTCGGCGCGTGCGAGGTCCTTCGCGCGCTTGCGGAGCTGGTCCAGGCTGGGTTTGGCGGGCAACGTGCCCATGGTGCCTCCTTCCCTCGACGCCCGTGGTCCGCCGGCACCGGGCAGGAAAGAAGGTGCGGAGCTGGTGGTGCGGTGCTGCGGGGGTGGGCTCGGCCCTTTCCGCGGACGGGACGCGGCCCTCACCGCGTCCCGCCACCCTACTCCGGCGTGATCGAAGGGGCATCGCGCGTGATTGCACGGGCATCACGCGTGACTGGAGGGGCATCACGCGTGATTGCGCGGGCATCGGACGTGATGCCCCTCCAGTCACAGGTGATGCCCGTCAGGACACGAGTGATGCCCCTCGGAGCACGTCCGCCAGGCGACGGTAGGAGTCCGGGGTCCGGGCCAGGACCTGGACGCAGACGTGGTCGGCGCCCGCGTCGAGGTGGGCCTGGATGCGGTTCGCCGCCGCCTGCTCGCCGGTCGCGACGATCGCGTCGACCAGGCGGGCGCTGCCGCCGTCGGCCAGGTCCTCCTCCGTGAAGCCGAGGCGGCGCAGGTTCTCCCGGTGGTGCCGCGCCTGCCGGACGTACGGGTCGACGTGCTCCCGCGCGGCCGACGGGGAAGCGTCCAGGAGAACCGCCTGCTCGACCGCCAGGTACTTGCCCGGCCCGAGCCGCTCGCGGGCCATCGCGGTGTGTTCCGGCGGGACGAAGTACGGGTGGGCGCCGTCGGCGCGTTCGGCCGCCAGGTCCAGCAGCTTCGGGCCCAGCGCCGCGAGCACCCGGCGCGGCCGCGGGCCGGGCTGGGGGAGTCCCGGCAGCTCGGCCGAGTCCATCCCGTCGAGGTATTCGCGCAACGCCGTCAGCGGCCGCGCGCCCGGCCGGTGCCCGCCCAGACCGGCGATGAACCGGCCCGGGTAGGCCTCGCCCAACGCGCGGACGGCGCCTTCCGCCGCGAGCGGGGAACGCTGGTCGAAGCGCGCGACGCCGGTGGCGATCGTCAGCTTCGACGTCGCCGCGAGGAGCAACGCCGCCTGCGTGAACGCCTCCCGCCCGGCGTATTCGCCGAACCAGATCGCGTCGAAACCCAGCTCCTCGATCTCCGCGGCCGTCTCGCGCACCGCGGAAATCGGGTCGCCGTCGAAGAACCGCCAGATCCCGACGCTCATCGGACGACCTCCGGGGCCAGCTCCAGCAACAGGTCCACAGTGGACTCGAAGGTCGCCGCGGACGGGGTCAGCAGCACGTGGTCCGCGCCCGCGTCGAGGAGCTCGTCCAGTCGCTTCGCGATGGTCGAAACGTCACCCCACAGGACGAGGTCGTCGACGAACCGGTCGCTGGGGCCCGCGATGTCGGCATCGGTGTAGCCGAGCCGTTTCCAGCCCGCGAGGTAGACCGTGACGGAGTATTCGCGCGACTGCGCCACCCGCCGCCGCACGCTCTCCCTGGCGTCCTCGCGACCGCCGAGCAGCACGGTCTGCTGCGGGATCAGCAGCTTGTCCAGCCCCAGGATGCCGCGGGCGTACGGCGTGTGCGACACAGGCTGGGCGAAGGGGTGCGCGCCGTCGGCGAGATCGCGCGACAGCTCCAGCATCTGCGGTCCGACGGCGGCCAGCACGCGCGGAAACGCCACTGGAGAAGGGTTCTCCGTCGCCGCCGCGTCCATTTCGGACAGATACGCGCGCATCCGGTCGATCGGCCGGTACTCCTCGCCGAGCTTCGTGGCCTGGAACGCGTGCCCGATGCCGATGCCGAGCACGAACCGTCCCGGGTGGGCCTGGGCGAGGGTGGCGCCGCCCTTTTCGGTGGTCACCCCGCGCCGCAGCCAGGTGTTCGCGATACCGGTGCCGAGCACGACGTCCGGCACCGAAGCGAGCAGGTCGCCGAAGTGGGCGAACACCTCGCGGGTGCCGGGTCCTTCGCCGCTCCACACCGAGCGGTAGCCGGCTTCGGCGACCCGGCGGGTGGCCGCGCGCTCGACGTCCGGGGCTGGTTGCAGGGGCGCGCTCGGCAGCCAGGCGCCGATGGCGCCGAGCCGGGCACGCGTGTCTTCGACCAGGGTCATCCTCGTTCCCTCCAGTAATGTGAGGCTGCCTCCGGTTAATATACGGAGGTAGCCTCCGATTGGCTACCCGGTAGGGTCGGAAGGGCGATGACCGAAGTCAAGCCGATGCGCGCGGACGCCCGCCGCAACTACGAGCGCCTCCTCGAAGAGGCCCAGCGTGCCTTCGCCGAGCACGGCGTCGAGGCGTCGCTGGAAGACATCGCGCGCCGCGCCGGGGTCGGCATCGGCACGCTCTACCGGCACTTCCCGACCCGGGAGGCCCTGCTCGAGACGCTGCTGCGCGCCCGGTTCGACGCGCAGGCCGACCGGGCGCGCGAACTGCTCACCCACCCCGAGCCGCTGGCCGCGCTGCAGACCTGGCTGACCGGGCTCGGCGTCGCCACCGGCACGTTCCGCGGCCTGGTGGAGCTCACCGCCGACGCCCTCAGTGACGAATCGTCCCGTTTGTACGCGTCGTGTCACGCGATGCGGGAGGCCGGTTCCCACCTGGTGGAACGCGCGAAAAAAGAAGGCGCACTACGCAAGGACGTCACCACGCACGAGCTTCTTCTCTTGCTGCACGCGGCATCCTGGGCGGGCGGGCACCTGCCCGGCCCGGAGGGCATGCAGCGCCTCCTGGCACTTGTTTTCGAGGGATTACGAGTGAGTTAACACCATGGGAAGCCAGGGGGCGGCCCAGCGGGTTAAACTCCGCCTCGACCGGGGCACAACGACGTGCTGAGTCCGTCTGTCGACACAAAGCGTCCTGGAAATGACCAGATAGTGGGAGCCGCATCGTGAGCAAGCCCAGCAAACCCGTCGTCCTCATCGCGGAGAAGCTCGCCCCCTCCGTGCTGAGTGTTTTCGGTGACGAGGTCGAGGTCCGGCACGTCGACGGGACGGACCGCTCCGCGCTGCTCGAGGCGGTGAAGAGCGCCGACGCGCTGCTGGTGCGCTCCGCCACGAAGGTCGACGCCGAAGTCTTCGCCGCCACGACGCAGCTGAAGGTCGTCGCCCGCGCCGGCGTCGGCCTGGACAACGTCGAGGTGCCCGCCGCCACCGAGCGCGGCGTCCTGGTCGTCAACGCGCCGACGTCGAACATCGTCTCCGCCGCCGAGCACGCCGTCGCGCTGCTGCTTTCGGTCGCGCGCCGCGTCCCGGCCGCCAGCCAGAGCCTGCGCGCCGGCGAGTGGAAGCGCAGCTCGTTCTCCGGTGTGGAACTGCAGGGCAAGACCATCGGCGTGGTCGGCCTCGGCAAGATCGGCCAGCTGTTCGCCCAGCGCCTCGCCGCGTTCGACACGCACATCATCGCCTACGACCCCTACGTCTCGGCCGCGCGCGCGGGCCAGCTCGGCATCGAGCTCGTCACCCTCGACGAGCTCCTGTCGCGCGCCGACGCCATCTCCATCCACCTGCCGAAGACGCCGGAGACCAAGGGCCTCATCGACGCCGAGGCGCTGAAGAAGACCAAGCCGGGCGTCATCATCGTGAACGCCGCCCGCGGCGGGCTCATCGTCGAAGAGGACCTGGCCGACGCGCTGCGCTCGGGTCACGTCGGCGGTGCCGGCATCGACGTCTTCGTCACCGAGCCGACCACGGCCAGCCCGCTGTTCGAGCTGCCGAACGTCGTCGTGACGCCGCACCTGGGCGCGTCGACGGCCGAGGCGCAGGACCGCGCGGGCACCGACGTCGCGAAGTCCACGCTGCTGGCGCTGCGCGGCGACTTCGTGCCGGACGCGGTGAACGTCTCCGGCGGCGGCGCGGTGGGCGAGCACGTCCGCCCGTACCTGTCGCTGACGCAGAAGCTCGGCCAGCTGCTCACCGCCCTGAACCCGACGGCGCCGGCATCGGTGACCGTGCAGGTCAAGGGCGAGATCTCCAGTGAGGACACCGGGGTGCTGCAGCTCGCGGCGCTGCGCGGGGTGTTCACCGGCGTGGTCGAGGACCAGGTCACGTTCGTCAACGCGCCGCAGCTGGCGGAGAAGCTGGGCGTGCAGGTCGAGCTGGAGACCGAGTCGGAGAGCCCGAAGTTCCGCAGCCTGGTCACGGTGCGCGCGGTGCACGCCGACGGCGCGGTGCTGACCGTGTCCGGTTCGGTCACCGGCAAGGACGAGGTCGAGAAGCTGGTCGAGGTCAACGGCCGCGGGTTCGACCTGCGCGCCGAGGGCACGGTCCTGCTGGTCGAGTACGGCGACCGCCCGGGGGTGATGGGCCGCGTCGGGACGCTGCTCGGCGAGGCCGGCATCAACATCGAGGCCGCGCAGATCAGCCAGACGACCGACGGCTCCGACGCGGTGATGCTGCTGCGCGTCGACCGCCACATCGACGCCCACCTGCTGGAGCCGATCGGCGCTTCGGTCGGTGCGCACACGATCCGCGCCGTCGACTTCAACTGACGCGAAACACCCGCAAAGGCCCCCTCGTCGTTCGCGGCGAGGGGGCCTTTGCGCGCAATCACATCTGGATAACGGAGTCCTTTGCCTACGTAAGTAGGTGTTTTGGGGCATTAGGTTCTCTCCGCGAGGTCGAACCACGCGCCGTCGAGGGCACGGCGCGGTCGCCGTGGCTTCACCGTCGGGGGTGCTAGGAGCGGCAGGCAGGTTCGGGTCCAGACCTCGAGTAAGGGGCCGACTCATGAGCAGATCCCGCTTACCCGCTCGCGTCACGACGGCGTTCTTCGCCGTCGTGCTGGCGGCCGCGCTCGGGGCGCCGGTCGCGAGCGCCGCCGACGCTCCTCTGGCCGACGGAGTGGCGCCGGCGAAGATCGACGACGCCAAGCTGCAGGGCAAGGTCGCGCCGCGGCTGGCCGCCGCGCAGGGCCGCGTCACCGCGTTCGTCGAGCTGGCCAAGAAGCCCGCCGTGGACGCGTTCACCGCCGCGCAACCCCAGGGCAAGGAAGCCGCCAAGCGCGCCGCCCGGGTCGCCAAGGACGACACCGCCGCCGCCGTGAACTCGGTTCTCGGCCAGCTGCGTTCGGTCAACGCCCAGCCGCAGGTCGTCACCCAGACCGCCAACGCCGTCCCCGGCGTGGTCGTCACGGCCGACGCCGCGAAGCTGCGCGAGGTCGCCAAGCGCGCGGACGTCGTCGCGGTCCGCACGGTCGTGCCGAAGACCCGTACCAACGCCAGCGCCGAGCAGCTGACCAACACGCTCGCCGCGTGGCAGCAGACCGGCAAGTTCGGTGACAACGTCCGCGTCGGCGTCATCGACGACGGCATCGACTACACCCACGCCGACTTCGGCGGCCCCGGCACGCCGGCCGCCTACAAGAGCGTCGACAGCACCAAGCCGACCCCGCTCTTCCCGAGCGCCAAGGTCGTCGGCGGCACCGACCTCGTCGGCGACGACTACGACGCCGCGACGGCGGGCAAGACCACCCCGAAGCCGGACCCGAACCCGCTGGCCTGCGGTGAGCACGGCACGCACGTCGCCGGCACCATCGGCGGCTTCGGCGTCACCGCCGACGGCAAGACCTTCAAGGGCGACTACAAGAAGCTGGACGCCAAGAAGGTCGACGCGATGCAGATCGGCCCGGGCACGGCGCCGAAGTCGCTCCTCTACGCCATCAAGGTGTTCGGCTGCGCGGGCTCGACGAACGTCACCTCGCAGGCGCTCGACTGGGCGCTCGACCCGGACGGCGACGGCGACTTCACCGACCACCTCGACATCGTCAACCTGTCGCTGGGCTCCGACTTCGGCGCGCCGGACGACCCGGACTCGCTGTTCGTGCGCAAGCTCGCCGCGAACAACGTGCTGCCGGTGATCTCCGCGGGCAACGGCGGCGACATCAACGACATCGCCGGCTCGCCGGGCAACACCCCCGAAGCGCTCACCGTGGCCAGCACGCGGGACGCGGGCATCCTGCGCGACGCCGCCGAGGCCACCGCGCCGACCGCGGCGAAGGGCCAGAAGACCGGGCAGTACAGCCAGAACTACGCCGGCTACGACACGCTCAACCTGACCGCACCCGTCGTCGCGTTGTCGGCGGCGAACAACGCGGGCTGCGCGCCGTACTCCGCCGAGGACAAGGCGAAGGCCGCCGGCAAGTTCGTCTGGCTGGAGTGGGACGACAACGACTCGACCCGCGCCTGTGGTTCGGCGGCCCGGGCGAACAACGCCCAGGCGGCCGGGGCGAAGGGCGCGCTGCTGTCCTCCACTTTGGAGCACTTCAGCGCGGGCATCGCGGGCAACGCGGCGGTCCCGATGTTCCAGTTCACCGGCTCCGCGACGAAGACGCTGCGCGCGGCGCTGACCGCGGGCACGCTGCAGATCCGGCTCTACGGCACCGGGCGCGCCTCGGTCCAGACCTACGACAAGACCATCGTGGACACCCCGAGCTCGTTCACCTCGCGCGGCACCCGCGGCCCGGCTCTCAAGCCGGACGTCGCCGCGCCGGGTGACACGATCACCTCGGCGTTCCGCGGCAGCGGCAACGGCCGGACCGTGCTCTCGGGCACGTCGATGGCCGCCCCGCACACCGCGGGCATCACCGCACTGGTCCGCCAGTCCCACCCGGACTGGTCGGTCGAGGAGGTCAAGGCGTCGGTCATCGACACCGCCGGCCACGACGTCGGCGACGGCGCCGGCCACACCTACGCGCCGCAGCGCGTCGGCAGCGGCCGGATCGACGCCAAGGCGGCGCTGGACAACCAGGTGCTCGCCTACGTCCAGGACGACCCGGGCGCGGTCAGCGTCAGCTTCGGCACGGTCGAGGCCCCCGGGCCGGTGACGCTGTCGAAGACGATCAAGCTGGTCAACAAGGGTGTCACGCCCGCCGAGTACACCGTGGCCTACCAGGCGGTCAACGCGCTGCCGGGTGTCGAGTACACAGTGGACAAGCAGTCGGTGAAGCTGACCCCGCGCGGCACCGCCAAGGTCAAGGTGACGCTGAAGATCACCGACCCGAAGGCGCTGCGCAAGGTCATGGACCCGACCATGCAGGCCACCCAGGCCGGTCTGGCCCGGCAGTTCGTCGCCGACGCCTCCGGCCGCGTCGCCTTCACGCCGACCAGCGGGGCCAAGGTGCCGCTGCGGGTTTCGGTCTACGCCGCGCCCAAGCCGGTGTCGACGATTTCGACGCCGCAGTCGGTGAAGTTCGGCGCCGACGCCACCCAGGCCGTGCTGAACCTGAGCGGCAAGGGCGTCGACCAGGGCTCCGGCGCGCAGCGGTACCGCTCGCTGATCAGCGTGCTCGAGCTGCAGGCGGAATCCCCGCAGCTGCCCGAGTGCGACGCGGACGTCGTCACCGACTGCACGGTGAACAAGACGGCCAAGGGCGGCGACCTCCGCTACATCGGGGCGGCTTCCACCGCGCCGCTGGCGAAGGAACAGGGTGAGCCGGAGAACGCGATCCTCGCGTTCGGTCTGTCCACCTGGGGCGACTGGGCGAACATCGGCAGCAACACCTCGCCGTTCGTCGACATCGACACCACCGGGGACGGGACGCCGGACTTCGAGACCTACGTGACCAAGGCGACGTCCACGGACGTGCTGCTGGCCGTCACGGTCGCGCTGACCCCGGGCTTCCCGCAGGTGGACGTCCAGGCCGTCAACGGCCAGCTCGGCGACGTCGACACGAACGTGTTCGACACGAACGTGCTGACGCTGCCGGTTTCCCTGGCGGCGCTGGGCATCGACGCGAACGCCGACAGCCACCGCATCTCGTACACGGTGGGTGTGAGCGGTTTCTACGTCGCACCGGGCACGACGAACGGGCTGATCGACTACGTCGGCACGCCGCTTTCGTTCGACGCGCTCGCGCCGGGCTATTCGGTGCAGGGTGGCGGCGACGCCGCGCTGGGCTACGTCGCGAAGCCGGGAACGGCGCTGGTCGTCAACCGGAACGCGGCCTCGGCTGCGGCCGACAACGCGCTCGGGCTGCTCGCCATCGAGCACCACAACGCCGCGGGCAACCGGGCGAACGTGGTCAAGGTGGACGCCGCCCAGGGTGCCCGGCCGGGCAATGACCGTCAGCCGATCGGGGCCGGTCAGCGCTAGTTCGAAGAAAGATCGATCTGTGCAGGAACAGGGGCGTCTCCGGCGGGATTCCGCCGGGGGCGCCCCGTCCTTGTTCACCCGATCGGGTGTCTCACCCTGCGGGAGGATGCGGCATAAGGGTGGTGCGGCTACGGCCGTTTGTCTACGGCCGGTAACCTTCCGGCTGCTGGCGTTTTGTTGCGGTGGGCCATCGGTGCATCCGGTGGCCTCGTCGACGGAGGTGTGTGGATGCGGCTCGCGGTGATCCCAGGAGACGGGATCGGGCCCGAGGTGGTCTCCGAGGCGCTGAAGGTGCTCGGCGAAGTGTTACCGACGGCGGAGATCACGAACTACGACCTCGGCGCCGCTCGCTGGCACTCGACCGGTGAGCTGCTTCCGGAGTCGGTGCTCGGCGAACTGCGTCAGCACGACGCGATCCTGCTGGGCGCGGTCGGCGACCCGACGGTGCCGAGCGGCATCCTCGAGCGCGGCCTGCTGCTGCGCCTGCGGTTCGAAATGGACCACCACGTCAACCTGCGCCCGGCGCGGCTGTACCCGGGTGTCCGGGGACCGCTGGCCGACGCCGGTGACGTCGACATGGTCGTCGTGCGCGAAGGCACCGAAGGCCCGTACGCGGGCACGGGTGGCCTGATCCGCAAGGACACCGAGCACGAGATCGCGACGGAGGTCAGCGTCAACACGGCGTTCGGCGTCCGCCGCGTCGTCGCGGACGCGTTCAACCGCGCCGAGCTCCGCCCGCGCAAGCACCTGACGCTGGTGCACAAGACCAACGTGCTGTCGTTCGCCGGCTCGCTGTGGTCGCGGATCGTCGAAGAGGTCTCGCTGGAGCACCCGGACGTGACGGTCGCGTACTCCCACGTGGACGCGGCGACCATCCACCTGGTGACCGATCCGTCCCGGTTCGACGTGATCGTGACGGACAACCTGTTCGGCGACATCATCACCGACCTCGCGGCGGCGGTCACGGGCGGCATCGGCCTCGCGGCGAGCGGCAACCTGGACATGACCCGCCGCAACCCGAGCATGTTCGAGCCGGTCCACGGTTCGGCGCCGGACATCGCGGGCCAGGGCCTCGCCGACCCGACGGCGGCGGTCCTGTCGGTGGCCCTGCTGCTGGACCACCTGGGCCAGAAGGAATCGGCGCGGCGGATCGAGGCCTCGGTGGCGTTCGACCTGGCCACGCGGGACCAGGCGTCGCCGGGCGCGACGACGGCGATCGGTGACCGGCTGGCGGCTTTGGTTTCTTCCAACGTGCGCACGGCCGGCTGAGACCGCTTTCCGCTTGCGAAAGGCCCCGCACCCTGGTGGTGCGGGGTTTTTCGTGTTTCCGTGTGTGGTCCTTTCGCACGACAGCGGTGCGCTGGTGGTCCTTTCGTGTGCTCGCGGTGCTGACGGGCCAGGGGTGCGGGTCTTGCTGCGAACGGTCCGTTCGCGCGGACGGTGTGGCGAGCAGTCTGTTCGTCGTGGTGCGAGCGGTCCATTCGCGCGCAGGCGGTGGTGCGAACGGTCCGTTCGTGACGTGTGTGGGGCCGTGGCGCCACGACCGCGTAGCCAACCCGCCTGCGAAGGGCGTTGGCGGCTACGGTCGCGGGGATCACCCTTGAGCTTCCGTGCGAACGGTCCGTTCGTACGCGGTTGGTGCGCGAACGGCCCGCTGGTGCAGGGCGTCGGTGCCCGAGCCGGGCGTCCTGCGTTCACGGCTCCACCGTTTCCACGGCGCCACCGGTTTCCGCAGCGCCACAGCGCCTCGGTTTCCACAGCGCCACCGTGATGTGGACAAGCCGGCCGCCGAGCGGCTTTCCGGCCGGTTCGGTCGGTGGCCGCCGATAGACTGGACCCAGGGCCTGCCCCCAGGGAGGGCGGGGCTTCGCGTCCGGGGCCGATCCCGGATGGTGGGAGCTTGACCCAGCTTGTGGACTTCCGGCGAAACCCTGTGGCATGATGCGACCGTGACCAGCTTCGCGATCATTATCGTTGAGCGCGCCGGACGATAGCTCCACAAGAGCTCCCGGCGCGCAACCTCTCGCACCCTTGCGGGAGGTTTTTTTGTTGCCCGAAACGCCTCGAGACGCTGCATTAGGAGACCACCGTGACCCGCCAGGAGCCCGCCGATACCCCGCTCGGCGACGCCTTCCACCTCTACGACACGACCCTGCGCGACGGTGCGCAGCGCGAGGGCGTCTCCTACTCCGTCCAGGACAAGCTGGCCGTCGCGCGGCTGCTGGACGAGCTCGGCGTCGGGTTCATCGAAGGTGGCTGGCCGGGGGCGCTCCCCAAGGACACGGAGTTCTTCGCCCGCGCCGCGAAGGGGGAGCTGACGCTGAAGCACGCGGCCCTCGTCGCCTTCGGGGCCACGCGCAAGGCCGGCACCACCGCCGAAGCCGATCCGCAGGTCCGCGCGCTGCTCGACAGCGAAGCACCCGTCATCACCCTCGTCGCGAAGTCCGATCTGCGGCACATCGAACGCGCTCTCCGGGTCGACGTCGACGAAGCCTGTGCCATGGTCCGGGACACCGTCGAATTCCTGACGAAGGAAGGCCGGCGGGTCTTCCTCGACGCCGAGCACTTCTTCGACGGCTACGCGCATTCGCCCGAAACCTCGCTCAAGGTCCTCGATGCCGCCGCGCACGCGGGTGCCGACGTCCTCGTGCTCTGCGACACCAACGGCGGGCAGCTGCCGCTCGGCCTCGCCGAAACGGTCAAGACCATCAAGGAAAAGACGGGATTCCGCCTCGGGATCCACTGTCAGGACGACACTTCCTGCGCCGTGGCGAACTCCGTCGCCGCGGTGCAGGCCGGCGTGACGCACGTCCAGTGCACCGCCAACGGTTACGGGGAGCGGGCCGGCAACGCCGACCTCTTCGCCGTGACGGGAAACCTGGTGACCAAGCTCGGGATGGAGGTCCTCCCGACCGGAGGTACCGCCGAGCTCACCCGGGTCTCCCATGCCCTTGCCGAAATCGCCAACCTCGCCCCCTACACCCACCAGGCCTACGTAGGGGCGTCGGCTTTCGCTCACAAGGCGGGACTGCACGCGAGCGCGATCAAGGTGGATCCGTTGCTGTACAACCACATCGATCCGTCTTCCGTCGGCAATGACATGCGGGTACTGGTCACCGAGATGGCCGGCAGGGCCAGCCTCGAGCTCAAGGGACGTGAGCTCGGGGTCGACCTTGCCGGCCGGCCCGAGGCGCTGACGAGCGCCATCACGAAGGTCAAGCGCCTCGAATCGGAGGGGTGGTCCTTCGAGGCCGCCGACGCCTCCCTCGAGCTCCTGCTGCGCCAGGAAGCCGACGAACCCGTCGAGGCGCCGTTCGAGCTCGAGTCCTACCGCGTCGTGCTCGACCACCGCGCCGACGCCGAGGTCGTCTCCGAGGCGACGGTCAAGGTGCACGTCGGCGGCCGGCGCGTCATCGCCACCGCCGAGGGCATCGGCCCGGTGCACGCGCTCGACGCGGCGCTGCGGAAGGCGCTCTCCCCGCACCTGTCCTGGTTGGACAGTGTGGAGCTCGCCGACTACAAGGTCCGCATCCTCCAGGGCCACCCGGGCACCGACGCGGTGACGCGCGTGCTGGTCGAGAGCACCGACGGCGAGCGCGAGTGGACCACGGTCGGGGTGCACGGCAACATCGTCGAGGCGAGCTGGCTGGCCCTGTGCGACGCGCTGGTGCACAAGAGCACCACCGTGGCCCCGGTCACGAGCACAGCGCACGTAGACTGACGACGTGCGCCTAGCCCGTATTGCTCATCCCGGTGGAGTCGCGTTCGCTTCGGTCGAAGGGGACGGTGACGACGCCCAGGTCCTGGAAATCGCCGAGCACCCGTTCGGCCAGCCCAACTTCACCGGCAAGCGGTGGCCGCTGGCCGACGTCCGGCTGCTCGCGCCGATCCTGCCGTCCAAGGTGATCGCCGTCGGCCGCAACTACGCCAAGCACGCGGCCGAGTTCGGCAACGAGGTGCCCGGCGCCCCGATGCTGTTCCTCAAGCCGTCCACCACGGTCATCGGCCCGAACGCGGCGATCCGCCGTCCGTCGAACGTCGGCCGCGTCGACTTCGAGGGCGAGCTGGCCATCGTCATCGGGCAGCCGGTGAAGAACGTGCCCGCCGCCCGCGCTGCGAGCGCGATCCTCGGCTACACGATCGCGAACGACGTCAGCGCGCGCGACCTCCAGAAGGCCGACGGCCAGTGGGGCCGCGCGAAGGGCTTCGACACGTTCTGCCCGCTCGGGCCGTGGATCGACACGTCGATCGACGCGTCCGACCTGTCGCTCAAGGCTTCGGTGGACGGCGAGCTCAAGCAGGACGGCCGCACGTCCGACCTCGTCCACAAGATCCCCGAGCTGGTCGAGTTCGTCTCCGGCGTCATGACGCTGCTGCCGGGCGACATCATCCTGACCGGCACCCCGGAGGGCGTCGGCCCGATCGAGGGCGGTCAGAGCGTCTCGATCACCATCGAAGGCATCGGCACCCTGACCAACCCCGTCGAGAACATCTAGTTCCCGCTTTTCGAATCAGCGCTGTGCCGGCTCCATCGGCCGCCGGGCGTACGCCGGAGCGTGCTCCGGCCGCAGCCCGAGGCCGAGGAGCCGGGCCGGGAAGTACGACAGCCGCGGGAACCGCGCGAACGCCTTGATCATCGGCATCGGCGGGCCGTTGCGCTTGCCGCTCATCACCCCGCGCACGACGGTCCGGTGCATCAGCCGTTGCAGCCCTTGCACCATCAGCGTCGGGGCGAGCCGCCGCGAACGCACCTTCGCCAGGTCGGCCTGCGATGGGCGGCCGCGCCGCAGCGGCTCGGCCAGCAGCGTCGCCGCCGCGACCGCGTCCTGCACCGCCAGGTTGATGCCGACGCCGCCGATCGGCGACATCGCGTGCGCCGCGTCGCCGAGGCACAGCAGCCCGTCGACGTGCCACTTGCGCAGCAGGTTGAGCCGCACGTCGAGGAACTTGACGTCGTCCATCGTCTTCAGTTCGTGCACGCGGTCGTGGAACTCGGGGCAGACGTGCGTCACGTTCTCCCGGAACGCCTCGATGCCCTGCTTGCGCAGGTCCTCGCCCTTCGGCGCGAGGTAGGCGACCTGGTAGAAGTCCGGGCGGGGGAGCGGCACCGCGAAGCGGCGGTCGCGCATCTTCGGCAGCAGCATGTTGCCGGTTTCGCCGTCGCCGCGCGAGAGCCGGAACCACCAGACGTCGAACGGGCAGTCGTACTCGCGCGGCACGAGGCCGGCCTCACGGCGAGCGAGCGACCAGCGTCCGTCGGCGGCGATCACCAGGTCGGCGCGGATCTCGCCGGTCTCGCCCGCCGTCGTGCGGTAGGTGACGCCGGCGACGCGGCCGTGCTCGCGGACCAGGCCGGTGCACTCGGTCTCCATGCGCTGGACGAACGTCGGCTCCTTGCGCGCGCTCTCGGCGAGCAGGTCGAGGAAGTCCCACTGCGGCACCATCGCGATGTACGGGTGGGGGACCTTCAGCCGGGTGAAGTCGGCCAGCTTCATCAGCGTGCCGTCCTCCTCCGGGAAGCCCGCCGCGGTCAGCTCGCTGTGCGGCAGCGCGTGGAACTTCTCGCCGAGGCCCAGCTCGTCGAGCAGCGTGAGCGTGGACGGGTGGACCGTGTCCCCGCGGAAGTCGCGCAGGAAGTCCGCGTGCTTCTCCAGCACCGTCACCTCGACGCCGGCCCGTGCCAGCAGGAGTCCCGTGACCATCCCGGCCGGCCCGCCACCGATGACGACGCAGCCCGTGCGCTCGGTCATCTCCACCATCTCCCCATCTATTCATCGCTTGTTGAATAAACTGAGGATGCACCCGGCCGGTCCCCGGCGTCAAGCGATGTGGCGACGGATACGCTGATCGGGCTATGAGTGAGACATCGGTGGTACGCGCGCGCTTCTGTCCTTCGCCGACCGGCACCCCGCACGTCGGGCTGATCCGCACGGCGCTGTTCAACTGGGCCTTCGCCCGGCACAACCAGGGGCAACTGGTCTTCCGGATCGAAGACACCGACGCCGCCCGCGACTCGCAGGAGTCCTACGAGCAGCTGCTCGACGCCCTGCGCTGGCTCGGCATCAACTGGGACGAGGGCCCCGAGGCCGGCGGCGAGTACGGGCCGTACCGCCAGAGCGAGCGCCGCGCGATCTACGCCGACGTCGCCGCGAAGCTGCTGGAAGCGGGGGAGCTGTACGAGGCGTTCTCCACCAACGAGGAGGTCGAGGCGCGGCGCAAGGCGGCCGGCCTGGACCCGAAGCTGGGCTACGACAACTTCGACCGCGACCTCACCGACGAGCAGCGCGCCGCGTACCGCGCCGAGGGCCGCGCGCCGGTGCTCCGCCTGCGCATGCCCGCCAAGGACCTCGCGTGGACCGACCTGGTCCGCGGCGACATCAGCTTCCCGGCGGGCACGATCCCGGACCCGGTGCTGGTGCGCGCCAACGGCGAGCCGCTGTACACGCTGACCAACCCGGTCGACGACGCGCTGATGAAGATCACGCACGTCCTGCGCGGCGAGGACCTGCTGCCCTCGACGCCCCGGCAGATCGCGCTCTACGAGGCGTTGCAGCGCGTCGGCGTCGCCGAGTTCACGCCGCGGTTCGGCCATTTGCCGTACGTCATGGGCGAGGGCAACAAGAAACTGTCCAAACGCGACCCTTCGTCGAACCTCTTCAACTACCGCGACCGCGGCTTCATCCGCGAGGGCCTGCTCAACTACCTGGCCCTGCTCGGCTGGTCGATCGCCGACGACCGCGACGTCTTCAGCGTCGAGGAGATGATCGCCGCCTTCGACGTCACCAAGGTCAGCGCCAACCCTGCGCGCTTCGACGTCAAGAAGGCCGAAGCGATCAACGGCACCCACGTGCGGGCGCTGCCCGCAGCCGAGTTCGTGAAGCGCGTCACGCCCTATTTGGTCACCGCGGGTGTCCTTCCGGAATCGCCGAGCGAGGAACAGCTGGCCCGGTTGAACGCGATCGCGCCGCTGGTTCAGGAACGCGTCACGGTGCTTTCGGACGCGCCGGCGATGGTGCGTTTCCTCTTCGTTGCGGAAGACGCGTTCGCGCCCGAGGAGGACGCGGCGGCGAAGAACCTCGGCGAAGCCGCGCAGCCGGTGCTCACCGCGGCGGTCGCGGCGCTCGAGGCGTTGCCGTCCTGGGAGACCGAAGCGATCGAGCAGGCGCTCAAGGACGCCCTTGTGGACGGTCTGGGTCTCAAGCCCCGCAAGGCTTTCGCGCCGGTTCGCGTCGCCGTGACCGGGCGGACCGTTTCCCCGCCGCTGTACGAGTCGATGGAACTGCTCGGCCGTGATGTCTCACTTGGACGTCTTCGCCGCGCGTTGGTCGGATAACCGAAAGAAGACGGTTCGCCAACTGGGAGTAGAGCCGGTGCGCCGGAACGGGCGACCGGCAATCACCTCTTTGGCAGCGTCGCGAACGCTGCGGTTGCCCTAGCCTCACTGGGTGGATTTCGCCCTGGCACCCCGGACCCCGTCGCGAACCGCCCCCGTCGAGGCGGCGCCCGAGCCCTGGGCGCCGCCGGAACTCCGGCTGGTGTGCCTGGACATCGACGACACCCTGATCGACTGCACCGCCGCGATCCGCCGCAGCCTCCACATCCTCACCGGCCGGGGCGACCTGTGGCCGTTGTGGGACCTGATCACCGAGGAGCACGTCGCCCTCGTCGTCGCCGGCGAAATCGACTACGCGACGATGCACCAGCGGCGCACCGACTGCTTCCTCGCGGAGATCGGCATCCTCGCCGACGACGAGCAGGTGAGCTCGTTCGAACGGCGCCGAAGAGAGCTGCTCGACCACTCGTGGCAGCTGTTCGGCGACGTCCTCGACTGTCTGGAGTGGCTGCGCGCCGCCGGCCTGATGCTGGCCGCCGTGACCAATGCTTCGGGTGTCCACCAGCGGAAGAAAATCGCCGACCTCGGGCTGGCGCCGTTCTTCGACCACGTCGCCATCGCCGGCGAGCTCGGGGTGGCGAAACCCGATCCGGTGATGTTCCACACGGTCTGCCTCGGCCTGGGCTGCGCGCCCGCCCAGACCGTCCACGTCGGCGACAAACTGGACACGGACGCGATCGGCGCCCGCGACGCGGGCCTGGGCGCGGTCTGGCTCGACCGCGACGACATCGGCGAGCGCGCGCCCGAGGGCGTCCACCGGGTGTCGGCCCTGACCGAGCTGCCTGAGCTGCTGGTTTCGGAGTACGCGACGATCGGTGTCCCCGCCCAGCGGGGAAGTGGCACCCCCGCGTTCACCGTCCGGAACAGCGTGCTCTAGTATTTCTTCTCGTGCGGTGCTGAACCGGCCGGGCCTGATCGGGTCGGTGGTACCTCACTGGGGTATGGTGTAATTGGCAGCACGACTGGTTCTGGTCCAGTTAGTCTAGGTTCGAGTCCTGGTACCCCAGCTGCGGAGAGTGACCCCCCTGCGGGGCGAGAAATCGCCTCTGGTAAGTTCTCTCCAGCAAGAAAAACAGAAAAGCCCCTGGGAAACCAGGGAAAGATCCTAAGCCCCCGTCGTCTAGCGGCCTAGGACGCCGGCCTCTCACGCCGGTAGCGTGGGTTCGAATCCCATCGGGGGTACCAGCAGTTACCACTGCGAGCCCGTCTGACCCAGGTCAGGCGGGCTTTTTGGTGCGCAAGCCCGCAGTCGGGTCGCCGGGCGATCGTGGCCGCCGGCGACGAAGGTGAACTGTCTTCGCCGCCGACGGATCGACCGAATGACCGCGGTGATCTTCTCCCCAGTGATCTGCCGTCGCCATTCTTACTTCTTGGCGGCGGCGACCTTCTTGCGCGGGGCGCGCTTGCGCGGAGCTGCCGCGGGAGCCGCCGCCTCCGCCGCCTGAGCCGATTCGTAAGCGGCGATCACCTCGGAGGAGAGGCGGCCGCGCTCGGAGACCTCGTAGCCGTTCGCGTTCGCCCAGGCGCGGATCTGCTGGTTGCGCTCGCGGTCACTCGTGCTGGTCGTCGTCGACTGGCCGGTCGCGACGCGGACCTTGCGGCCACCGGTGCGGCGGGCGGCGGCGATGTAGCGGGCGAGCTCATCACGCAGGGCGGCCGCGTTTTCGTCGGAGAGGTCGATTTCGTACATGACCCCGTCGAGGGTGAACGGGACGGTGTGGGTGGCGGGGGTACCGTCGATGTCGTCGAGCATCTCGACGAGGACCTTCTGGGCCATTCCTGCTCCTTGAAACGGTATATACCAGTTGAGTGGCGGCGGTCACCGAGCACACGAATGCGGTGCTCTTCCGCGGAGTATATCCATACCGGCCGGTTTGCGGAGATATCTCCGCGCCAGTATCGAATACGGCAAGCCACGCTGAAGCCAGGCCGGAGAATTGTCGGCCAGGCCGTCGAACCGGTATTCGCCGCGAGCGGAGTGTCCTATCCGGACACCGGGGTGGCGGGGAGGCCGCCGCCCCGGCCGGAGGATCACCGGCGCAGGGCTCGCCGCCGGGTCAGCAGGACGAGGCCGCCGCCGGCGGCCAGGAGCGCGGCACCCCAGTAGACGCCCGTCAAGGACACCCCGGTGCTCGCCAGATTCGACGGCCGGAACGCGACGTCCGGGACCAGGTCACCGCCCGAGCCGGTGCCCGCCTGACCGCCGGGGGTCGGACCGCCCGCTCCGGGCAGCGTCGCGCACTGCGCCGGGTAGCCGAAGACGACCTTGCCGGTGAACGCCGCGGTGAACTCCGTGTCCGAGGTGGGCGTCCCGCTGCCGAGCGCGAACCGGTAGGCGCCGGTCGGGATCGCCTTGCCCGCGACCTCGTCGACGGTCGTGACCTCCGCGCCGCCGGACGCCGTGATCGTGTTCCCGGCCCGCCGCCGACGTACGAACGGAAGCTCTTCTTGAAGCCCCACAGCAGGTTTCCCTGCGCGATGGTGCCGGGGTAGTGGTGGACGTCGGCGGTGTGCCGGGGTCCGTGCCGCCGGGGGGCGGGGAAGACGAGCTTGCCGGCGTCGAGATCGGTGCCGGCCGGGTAGAAGCCGGCGAACGCGCCCGCGCCCGCCTCCGTCAGCTTGGCCGAGGCGCGCTCGACCACGACGTCGTCCTTGCCACCGACTTGACCGCCAGGTCCGCGAAATCCACTTCGGACGGCAGACGGACCTGCTCGGGCGCAGTCTTGGTGCCGTAGAACTGGTACCCGATGGTCGCGCTGAGCTTGCCTGTGCCGTCGCCGGCCAGGGTGATCCTCGGGTTGGCGAGGCTGAACTGCCAGATCATGTGCGGTTCGAGGGTGAACACGACCCGGCCACCGAAAGCGACGCTGCCCTTTTGCCCGTCCCAGGTCGCCGTCCCGGCTGGCCAGCGGTACGGGAATGGCGCGGTGTTCGGCGCGGCCTCGTCGAGGGTGGCGCCCTGGTCCGCGGCGATCGTGCCGCCGAACCGGGCGATGTAGGCGCGCCAGCTCTGCTTGATGCCCCACGCCAAGCCGGTCGAGGAGGTGCCGGGGTCGGGGTCGCCGAGGCCGGTGAACTTCAGCGGCGTCGTGCTGTCCCACGTGACGTCCGGGGTGTCCCAGCCGAACACGTACACGCTGAACGGCTGCGTCTTCGCGCTGCAGGTCGTGCCGGCGGAGGTGTACTCGGCCTTGACGGTGACCCTCAGCTCCCAGCTGCCGTCGTCCTTGAGAGGGATCTGGCGTCCGCGTCCGCGTCGGCCCGGCCAAGGACGACGTGCGCACCGTCAAGGGCACCGAGTTCGCCCCGGCGGCCAACGACGGCAAGGGTCACCGCCGGGCCGGCGGCCAGCGCGGGAGGCGAGACGAGACAGCCGAACAGCGCGGCCCCGGCCACGAGCCACCATCATGTGCCGCGCTCGGGTTCGGTGGCTGCGGCGAACGGCTACTACGTCGCGTTGTGCGTGGTGCCCGAGGACTACTCATACGGCGCGAAGCCGAGCCCCTGTGCGGGCGGCGACGGCCAGGGTGGCGCCGGCGTCAGCCCGTCGGCGTGGGTGACGAACCTGCCCGGCGGCACCGCGACGATCTCCGCCGGCGGCACTTTCACCACGCGGATCCGGTTCGCCCGGGCGAACAGCGGACTCGACTGTGGCGACGCCGCGGTGACGTGTGCGATCGTGTCCCGCCGCGACCACCTGTCGGCCGACGACCGCACGGCCGACGTCTTCATCCCGGTCACGTTCTCCTGAGCCCCGGCGCGGGGTGCGGCCGCGTCCGCACCCCGCGCTACTCGTTGACCCGCTTGGGTTTTCTCACGATTTCAGGTCGAACAGTTGAGCGACTGGACGGCCTTGTCCTATATGGACATGACTCGTCATCGCGATGAATTCGCAGGTCAGCGGCCGCTCCCTCCGTTCGTGCGCCGAAGGAGCGGGCTCGGCCGGACGAGACTTCTTCGGCGACACAACGGAGTTCTCGACCACCCCTGTTTGGAATTTCGGCCCTCCTGGTAATACTCTGTGTGACGTCGGCCGCGATGGGCCTGACAAGTTCCACTATGGAGGACTGGAATGACGAACAAGGCCCAGCTGATCGAGGCGCTTTCGGAGCGTCTGGGCGACGACAAGAAGGTGGCTGCGCAGGCCGTTGACGGTCTGGTGGACATCATCATCCGGACGGTCAACAAGGGCGAAAAGGTCAACATCACCGGCTTCGGTGTGTTCGAGAAGCGCGCTCGCGCCGCTCGCACCGCGCGCAACCCGCGCACCGGTGAGGCCGTGAAGGTCAAGAAGACCAACGTTCCCGCCTTCCGCGCCGGCACGACGTTCAAGGACGTCATCTCCGGTTCGAAGAAGCTGGCGAAGATCGCCCCGGTCAAGCGCGCCACCGCCACGGCGACCCGTGCGACCGCGACGAAGGCCGCCGCCGCGGCTCCGGCCAAGGCGACGACGACCCGCACCACGCGGGCCACCGCCGCGAAGCCGGCCGCCACGCGCGCGACCACGACCCGCACCCGCGCGGCCGCCGCGAAGCCGGCCGCCAAGGCGACGGCGACGAAGGCGGCCCCGAAGACGGCGGCGGCCAAGCCGGCCGCTGCCAAGGCCACCGCCGCCAAGGCGACCACGACCCGCGCGAAGGCCGCGGCCAAGCCGGCGGCGGCCGCGGCGGCCAAGCCGGCCGCAACCCGCACCGCGGCAGCGAAGAAGCCGGCGGCCGCCAAGGCCCCGGCCAAGCGCACCTCGGCTGCGAAGAAGAAGTAGTAGCAACCGCTTCTCTCCGAAGGGCCCCGCACCTGGTGGTGCGGGGCCCTTCGGCGTTCCTGGCTCGGTGAGCTGGCGCGGATCGGGGATGGCGGCTGCTGGGGAACGGGATGGCGACGGCGGCAAGTGGCTCAGCTAGGCGACGTGGCTCGGGATGGCGGCTGCGGCTGCCGGGAACGGGATGGCCTGGGCCGGCGACGGGCAAGTGGCTCAGCGAGCCGACGTGGCTCGGGGATCGCGGCCGCGGCCTGGGCGAGTGCCGGGAAACGGGATGGTCTAGGCAGTGTGCGCGAGGGCGCCGGCGGCGAGTGGCTCGGCGAGCCGACGTGGGCGGGGATGGTGGCCGGGCTGCTGGGAACGGGACGGCCTGGGCGGTGTGCGCGAGGGCGCCGGCGGCGAGTGGCTCGGCGAGCCGACGTGGGGCGGGGATGGTGGCTGCGGCTGCGGGGAGCGGGATGGCCTGGGCGGTGCGCGCAACCGCGACGGCATCGCAAGCGGCTCAAGGAGCCGACGCGGGTCGGGGATGGCGGCTGCGGCGTGGACGAGTGCCGGGACGGGATGACCAAGGCGGTGCGTGGGATCGCGACGGCATCGCACCCCCACTCAGGGGGGAGGTTCATCGGCGAGCCCGATGGCCGCCGGGATGTGCTGCGCGCAAGCCGCAGCCGATCAGGAGTTCAGGAGTGCCGCAGGTGAGTAAACCGGTTCGGCCTTCGGAGCGACCCGGCGCCCCGGTGGTGCACAGTGCGCGGGACAGACACCCGCATCACCAAGCGGAAACGGCCTTCGTCGGCGGCGGGAACCGTTGTCCTCGCCGCCGACGGGCCTTGCCAAGCGCTCTGCCGGACACCGGCGTCACTTCCGGGCGGCGGCGACCTTCTTGCGCGGGGCGCGCTTGCGCGGGGCTGCCGGGGCTTCCGCCTCGGCCACCTGGGCCTGCTCGAACGCCGAGATCACCTCGGACGACAGGCGGCCGCGCTCGGAGACCTCGTAGCCGTTCGCGTTCGCCCATGCTCGGATCTGCTGGTTGCGCTCGCGGTCGGTGGTGCTCGTCGTGGTCGACTGGCCCGTTGCGACGCGGACCTTGCGGCCTCCGATGCGCCGGCCGGCCGCGATGAAGCGGGCGAGCTCGTCGCGCAGGGCGGAGGCGTTGGCGTCCGAAAGGTCGATTTCGTAGGTGACACCGTCGAGGCCGAACTGAACGGTCTGGGCGGCGGTGGAGCCGTCGATGTCGTCCAGGATCTCGACGAGGACTTTCTGGGCCACGGGAATGCTCCTCAAGCTGGATGTGCGTCCGGGGAACGTGACGTGTGACAAGTTGCACAATGACCGACGTTCTTGGGTGGAGTGTATCCACCCGGGGATCGGTACGGCAATTTCCCCCGGGAACTTCCCGCGATTCCGCAGTCCTGATAGGACGTACCGCCGCAGCGTTTCCGTTTCCTGGCCTAGGTTCCGGACGGCGTCGAGTCCGGCTCTTCCCCTTCGGCGGGGTCCGCGAGATCCGCTTTCGCCGCGGCCTCCTTGGCCTCGTCGATGAGCTGCCGCGAGTGGGCGAGCTCCGCGTCGGGGTCTTCCTGCTTCTCGTTCGCCATCACAACTCCTCGCGAGGGTTTTCGGGCAATTCCGCACTCACGGGCTACCCACCGGAGCACGAGCGCAACCGCGGGGGCCGGGATCGTTTCTTCGACGCGTCAATTCGTGAACACGCGGTCTCAGCCCACCCGGCCCGGTGGTCCGTACGGCCGGCTCCGGGACCGGTTCCGGCGTTCTCGTGGCCCGGCAACGCCATCCGCCGTTGAACGCCGTTCCCCGCGCCGCCCCGGGAACGCTGAAGGGCCCCGCACCAGCCGGTGCGGGGCCCTTCGGAGAGAAGCTGGTGTAACTACTTCTTCTTGGCAGCCGAGGTGCGCTTGGCCGGGGCCTTGGCGGCGGCCGGCTTCTTCGCGGCGGCGGTCTTGGCGGCAGCCGGCTTGGCGGCGGCCTTCGCCCGCGTGGTGGTGGCCTTCGCGGTGGTGGCCTTGGCCGCGGTCGCCTTGGCGGGAGCCTTGGCCGCGGTCTTCGGGGCCGCCTTGGTGGCGGTGGCCTTGGCGGCCGGCTTCGCGGCGGCGGCGCGGGTCCGCGTGGCCGTGGCGCGAGCGGTGGCCGGCTTGGCGGCGGCCGCACGGGTCGAAGTGGCCCGCGTGCTGGTGGTCTTGGCCGGGGCGGAAGCCTTGGCGACGGCCGCGCGAGTGGTCGTCGACGCCGCGGTGGCGCGCTTGACCGGGGCAGCCTTGGCCAGCTTCTTGGAGCCGGAGATGACGTCCTTGAAGGTGGTCCCGGCGCGGAACGCGGGCACGTTGGTCTTCTTCACGCGCACGGCTTCGCCGGTGCGCGGGTTCCGGGCGGTGCGAGCGGCGCGGGCGCGCTTCTCGAACACGCCGAAGCCGGTGATGTTGACCTTCTCGCCCTTGTTGACCGTCCGGATGATGATGTCCACCAGACCGTCAACGGCCTGCGAAGCCACCTTCTTGTCGCCCAGACGCTCCGACAGCGCCTCGATCAGCTGGGCCTTGTTCGTCATTCCAGTCCTCCATAGTGGAACTAGTCACGGCCCATCTCGGCCGACACTGCACACGGTATTACCAATACCGCACAAAATCCAACCGGAAGTCGAAATATTTCCTTGCGAGGGCGCTGGTTCCGCCTCTCGAAGAGCCTTCGTGAGAGATGAACCGGAATGGAAGCCGGACGTCGACCATGGCCCTGAGCAGGCAAAACCCTATATCCGGGCCGTCCACAGTGGTCGTCCATATAGGACCAGAGGCCCTCGGGAGACTTTTTTCCGCGACACGCCGGGCCGGAGCCCCCAGGCGTGTGGCCGGGGCCACTTCGACCCCGATCCCGCGCAGCGGCGGGGGTTCCCAGGCCCCGCGGCGGCCCCGTCGCGAGGCCCGGCGAGGCGCCCGGGAAGGCCCCGCGGAGCCACTTCGCCGTGGGGCCAACGCAGTAACGCCCCGCCCGCCCCGAGCGACCTCTCCGGGGTGCGGCGAGGTCCGTTGCGGCGCAACCGGTGGCGGCCGCGCACGAACACGGTGAGGCGAAAAGGATCTTCCCCGTAGGGTGAACTCACTCGTTCGGCCCAGCCGGACCGCTGGTGACGACTCCGGTACGCCACGGCCGGAACGCCGTGTTGGCCGCGGGACTGTCGGTCCGGCGAGCTAGTCTGCGGCCGGAGAAAGCCCCGGGTGCGACAGGGAGAACCGTGGACCAGGAGACGCTCACCACCGTGGTCGGCCGGGTGGCCGGCACCGAGGATTCGACGCCGCTGCAGTTCCACGTGGCCATCGATCCCGAGGCCTACCTGCAGCTCGACGACGTCGTCGTCACCCGGCGGGAACTCCCCGGCCTGGGCGAAGTCACGTCCTTCGGGGTCGTGACGCAGGTGAGCGCGCGGCACGAGGGCGCCAGCTTCGGCAGCGACGTCTTCCTGATCTCCGACGGTGTCCTGCCCGCGCAGGTGCAGGAGATCGCCGAGATCGCGACCACCCGCGTCGAGCCCGAGTGCTACGTGCCGCCGCGGCCGGGGGCCGTCGTGCAGCGGGCCGTGGGGGAGGATCGCGCGCAGGCGCTGTACTTCGACAACATGACCCGCCAAGTGGCGGTCGGGCTGGGGCGCGACGGCGAACCCGTCTTCCTCAACATGGACTTCCTCGACGGCACGCGCGGCGCGCACGTCAGCATCAGCGGCGTCTCCGGCGTCGCCACCAAGACGTCGTTCGCGTTGTTCCTGCTGCACTCGATCTTCCGCGGCGGCGCCCTGCCGAACGCCCACAACGCCAAGGCCCTGGTGTTCTCGGTCAAGGGCGAGGACCTGCTGTTCCTCGACACCCCGAACATCCACCTCGACGAGAAGCTCAAGGCCGAGTACGCCAAGCTCGGCCTGCCCGCGGAGCCCTTCGCCTCGACCGGGTTCTTCGCGCCGCCGACGCCGTCGGACACCACGGGGAAGCCTTACGTCACCGGGCGCACGTCCGGGGTCGGGGCGTTCTGGTGGACCATCGCGGAGTTCTGCGCCAAGGACCTGCTGCCCTACGTCTTCGCGGACGCCGAGGATGAGCGCAACCAGTACACGATGGTCATCCACCAGGTCGCGAACCGGTTGCGGCTGGACAGCGAGCCGGCCGGGAAGGACGGCGCGGCCAAGGTCGACGGCGTCCTGTGCCGCACCTACGCCGAGCTCGTCGACGTCATCTGCGAGCGCGTCACCGACGAGGAAACCCGCGCGAGCTGGGCGGGCGCGGTCACCGGCGCCGGCACGGTCAACGCCTTCATCCGCCGCCTGCGGTCCAGCCAGCGCGCGCTCAACGGCCTGATCCGCGGCGACCTCACCGATCACCCCGCCCGTCAGCTGTCCACGGAAAACCAGCAGGTGACCGTGGTGGACATCCACAACCTCGTCGAGCGCGCGCAGCGGTTCGTCGTCGGTGTCACGCTCGCCGCGGAGACCGCGCGCAAGGAAGCCGCCGGCCCGGGCGGTCTCCTGTTCACCATGCTGGACGAGCTGAACAAGTACGCGCCGCGCGAAGGCAGCAGCCCCATCAAGGAGGTGCTGCTGGACATCGCCGAGCGCGGGCGTTCCCTCGGCGTCATCCTGATCGGCGCGCAGCAGACGGCCAGCGAGGTCGAGCGCCGCATCGTCAGCAACAGCTCGGTGCGGATCGTCGGGCGCCTCGACGCCGCGGAGGCGTCGCGCCCCGAATACGGCTTCCTCCCCACCAGCCAGCGGGTCCGCGCGACGCTGGCCACGCCCGGCACGATGTTCGTGAGCCAGCCGGAGATCCCGGTGCCGATCGCCGTCGGCTTCCCGTTCCCGGCCTGGGCCACGCGGCTTTCCGAGGCCGGGAAGGTCCCGACGGCGACGGTGGCGTCGAAGAAGTCCGATCCCTTCGCCGGTCTGCCGACGGGCGGCAGCGACCCGTTCGGCGACGACCCGCCGCCGTTCTGAGCCACTGCCCGCTACCTGAACGGAAGGACGAAGTGTGAAGTTCCTGCACACCTCCGACTGGCACGTCGGCAAGACGCTCAAGGGCCGCAACCGCCTGGACGAGCAGCGGGCCGTGCTCGGCGAGATCGTCCGGATCGCGCGCGACGAGGCGTTCGACGCGATCCTCGTCGCGGGTGACCTCTACGAGACGTCGGCACCGTCGGCCGCCGCGCAGGAGCTCGTGGTCCAGGCGCTGATGGCGTTGCGCGACACCGGCGCCGAGGTCATCGCGATCGCCGGGAACCACGACCACGCGGCGACGTTCGAGGCGTACCGGCCACTGCTGCGCAAAGCGGGCATCCACCTCACCGGCAACCCGCGGCCGGTCGCGGACGGCGGGGTCGTGTCGTTCGACGCCCGCTCGACCGGCGAGCGCGTCAACGTAGCCGTGCTGCCCTTCCTTTCCCAGCGCTACGCGGTTCGCGCGGCCGAGCTGCTCGCCGGGACCCCGGCGGACAACGTCGGCGAGTACGACCAGCGCGTGCGCGACATCCTGGAGCACCTCAAGTCCGGGTTCTCCGCCGGCGCGGTGAACCTCGTCATGGCGCACCTGACGGTGACCGGCGGGACGATGGGCGGCGGCGAGCGCGCGGCGCAGTCCATCTTCGAGTACCACGTGCCCGCGACGGCGTTCGGCGCCGACCCGCACTACGTCGCCCTCGGCCACCTGCACCGGCGCCAGTCGCTGCCCGCCGCCTGCCCGGTGCACTACAGCGGCTCGCCGTTCGCCGTGGACTTCGGCGAGCAGGACAACAAGAGCGTGGTACTGGCCGTCGAGGTGACACCGACGACCCCGGCGAAGATCACGGAACTCCCGATGACCTCGGGACGCCGGCTGCGGACCGTCCACGGCACGGTCGCCGAGCTGATCGGCCGCGCCGAGGAGTTCGGCGAGGACTACCTCCGCGTCTACATCCGCGAAGCGACCAGGGCCGGGCTGCGCGAGGAGATCCAGGAAGCCCTGCCGAACGCCCTGGAAATCCGCATCGACCCCGAGTTCGCCGCCCCGGTGACGACGGCGGACGGCGACCGCGCGATCGCGGACCGTTCGCCGGGCGAGCTGTTCGCGTCCTACTGCGAAGAACGCTCTGTCGAGGACAAGCGGGTCCAGTCGCTCTTCGCGCGGCTGCACGACGAAGAGACGAGCGAGGTGTGACATGCGGCCTGTGCTGCTGGAGATGACCGGGTTCGCGTCGTTCCGCGACAAGACCGAAGTCAGCTTCGAGGACACGGACTACTTCGCGCTCGTCGGGCCGACCGGCGCCGGCAAGAGCACCGTGATCGACGCGCTCACCTTCGCCCTCTACGGGTCCGTCGCGCGCTGGGACCACGAAGGGCTCGTCGCGCCCGCGCTCGCCCCGACGGCGAACCGGGCCACCGTGCGGCTGGTCTTCGACGCCGGCGGCACGCGCTACCACGTCGTGCGGGAAGTCCGGCGCAGCGGCGGGAAGAAACCCACGGTCAGCGTGAAGAACGTCCGCCTGGAACGGCTCGCCGACCCCACCGCGCTCGGCGGCCCGGAGGACGACGCCGACCCGGTCGCCGCGGACTCCGAGGTCACCCCGGCCGTCGAACGCCTGCTCGGGTTGACCTTCAAGCACTTCTGCACTTGCGTGGCGCTGCCCCAGGGCGACTTCGCGGAGTTCCTGCACGCCAAGGCCGCCGACCGGCAGAAGATCCTCATCAAGCTGCTGGGCCTGGAGGTCTACGAGCGGATCGGCCGTCGCGCCGGCGTCACGGCGGAGCAGCAGAAGCAGCGCGCCGCCGTCCTCGCCGAACAACTCGGCAGCTACGCCGACGCGACCGAGGAAGCCGTCGAAGGGCTTTCCGCGCGGATGACGGCGCTCGCGGACCTCGACGCGCGGGTGAGTGCGGCGCTGCCGGGGTTGTCCGACGCCACCCGCGCCCACGACGAAGCCCAGCGGCTGGTCGCGACCGTGACGCGGGAGCTGGGTGTCCTCGAAACGCTGGAACGTCCGGACGGCGTCGAAGCCCTCGAATCCCGGCGCCGCACGGCGGCGGACGCGGCCACGACGGCCCGGACGGGACTGGAGACGGCCGAGACGGCGGACGAGGCCGCCCGCGCCGCGCTCGCCGCCGCTCCCGCTCGCGCCGAGCTGGAACGGATCCGCGCCGCCCGCACCGAGCTCGCCGAGGCCGAGAAGGCCCTCCCTCGCCTGGAAGAGGCCGCGAAGACGGCGTCGCAGGAGAAAGAGGTGGCGACCGCCGCGGTGGCCGAAGCGGTGTCCGTCGTCGAAGCGGCCAGGAAGAACAGGGACACGACAGCCCGCGCCGCCGAGGACGCCGCCGCCGAAGCCGCGCGAGCCCGGCAGGTCCGCGACCGCCTGGCCGGGCTGCGTCCGCCCGCGAACCTCGGGGACCTGGCGGCGGATTCGGCGCGGGTGGCGAAACGCACCGAGGCCGCCGACGCGCGCCTGCGCGAGGCCGAGGCCGCCGATGCCGGAGCGCGCGAGGCGCTGGGCGCCCAGCCGGACGTCGCTCCGCTGGCGTCGGCCCGTTCCGACGCCCGCACGCTCTACGCGTTGTGCGAGGCGCAACGGAAGGCCGCGCCCGAGCAGGTCGCCCGCCGGAAGGAGCTCGAAGCGGCGCGTAGTTCCTTCGCGAGCGCCGATGCGGAGCTGGTCGCGGCGAAGACCGCGCTGACCGATGCCGAACGCACCGGGCAGGCACTGGTGCTGCGGGCCGGGCTCGCCGTCGGCCACGCGTGCCCGGTGTGCGAGCAAGAGGTCTCCGCGCTGCCGGACGCGGGCGGGCACGCCCACCTGGCCGAGGCGAAAGAACGTCTCGAGCGGGCGGAATCCGGCCGCGCCGCCGCCGAGTCCGCGCTGCGCAAGCTGGAACGGGCCGCGGACCGCGACGCCGACTCGGCCGTGTCCGCGGCCGCGCAGGCGGAAGAGCTGCGCGTGGTGCTCGCCGACGTTGACGGTCCGCCGGAGTCGCCGGTGCTGCGGCGCCCGGTCGAGGCCTCTTTCTCCGAGCAGGACTACGCGGACCTCGTCGCGGCCGTGCGCGAACGCGGCGAGTGGCTGTCGACGACGATCGAGGGACGCACCCGCGTCGCCGAAGCCGCGCACGCCGCCGACAAGGAACTGGCGGCGGCCCGTGCCGACCGCGTGGCGGCGCGGCACGAGGCCGACGTCGTGGAGAAGTCGTTCGCGGCAGCCCGGGAAGCACTGCGGGCGGCCCGGGATCCCCTGGTGGAACTGGGCGCGCCGGCGATCGACGGCGACGACGTCCCGGCGGGCTGGCAGCGGCTGACCGCCTGGGCGGCGGCCGCGCTGGAAGAACGGCGCACGGCGCTGGCCGCGCTCGAGGCGGCCGCCGAAGCCGCGGGCAAGGAAGCCGTCGTCGCGGCGGACGACCTCGCCTCCGCCGAGCGGAACGCCGAACAGCGGCGGAAGCGGGCTTCGGAGGCGGCGCTCGCCGAGCAGTCGGCGAGCACCGAGTGGGCGAACACCCGGCGCCGCCACGGCGAACTGGCCGAGACCCTGGCCGGCGCGCCCGCCGCCGAGGTCGTCACCGAGCAGCTCGCGCAGGTGGCCGGACTCGAACTGGCCGCGAAGACGGCCGACGCGGACCTCAGGACCGCGCGCGCGGCCGCGAAACAAGCCGCCGAAGCCCAGGCGCGGATCGCCGACCAGGTCGAGGCCGAGCGTCAGCGGCTGTCCCGGGCGCGCGACCCATTGGTCGGCCTCGGTGCCCCGCCGATCGACGGCGAGAGCCTGCTGGACGCGTGGGCCGCCTTGACGGACTGGGCGGCCGGGCAGGCGAAGGAACGCCGCGAACGGCTGACCGTCGTGACGGCCGCCGAGGGCGAAGCCGCCGAAGCGTTGCGAGTGGCCGAACGCGCGGTCGCCGACGACGTCACCGCGCTCGGGGTCGAACTGCCCGAGGGGCCGGTGCGCGACCGCGTCCCCGTGGCCGTCGCCGCCGCGCGGGCGCGGGCCGAGGGCGACCACACGGAGCTGAAGCGGCGCGTGGCGCACGTGGCGGGCCTGCACGGCGACATCGCGGCGGCCGAGTCGGAGTCCCAGGTCGCGCGGCTGCTCGCGGATCTCCTGCGCTCGGACAAGTTCCCGCGCTGGCTGATCGCCGGGGCGCTCGACACGCTCGTCGCCGAGGCGTCCGCGTCGCTGCTGGAGCTGTCCGGCGGCCAGTTCGAGCTGACCCACGACAAGGGCGACTTCCTGGTGGTGGACCACAACGAGGCCGACGCCCGCCGGCCGGTGAAGACGCTGTCCGGCGGGGAGACGTTCCAGGCGTCGCTCTCGCTGGCCCTCGCCCTGTCTTCGCAGCTGGGCGCCATGGCCGCCGAGGGCGCGACCAAGCTCGAGTCGATCTTCCTCGACGAGGGGTTCGGGACCCTGGACGAGGCCACCCTCGACGTCGTGGCGTCCACATTGGAGAACCTGTCGGCCACCGGCTCCCGGATGGTCGGGGTGATCACGCACGTGCCGGCGCTCGCCGAGCGCGTGCCGGTGCGGTTCCTGGTCACCCGCGACGGCACCGGCTCGCACATCAGCAGGGAGGGCGCATGACCGCCGTGGCCGGGATGAACTTCAGCGTCGACTCGTGGGACCCGGGTTACGGCAGCTCGATGGAGGCCGAGGAGCTGGCGCGGTCCGGAGCCGAGGTCGAGCTCGAGGTCGAGGTGCCCATGGAGGAGTGGGCGCCCATCGACCCGTCACCGGTTTCGCCGCCCGAGGCCATCCTGTTCGTCGACGGCGTCCGCCGGATCGACGCCCGCGTCTGGATCGACGACCCGGCCGGGATGAACTCGGCGTCCATCGGCTTGTGCGCGTCGTACGCGGCGGGGGTGGTGTGCTGCTGTTCGGGCCGGGCGCACGTCGTCGCGTCGGATGTCCGGCGCGGGGTGTTCACGGTGGCCTCCGAGGCGGCCGGCATCTCGACTTCGGCGGGGCTGTACGAGGCCTTCTCGACGACCGCCAAGGACGACAAACCGCTGGCGGTCGTGCTGTCGTCGTTGCTGCAGGAGCGACTGGCCGAGACGGAGCTGGACACGGCGGCCGCGGCGCGGGAGGCGATCCGGGGCCACGTCGGCAGCGACCTGCTCGTGGTGGACGGGCCGTTGAGCGGCCGCACGCACCTGTCCCGGGCGGTCGGGTTCATCAAGAGCCACCAGACGACGTACCTGCCGGGCGACCTCAACGCGATGGTCGGCCGGCTGACCCCGCACCAGCGCACCCCGGTGTTCCTGATGGGCACGACGTGGGTCCGGCATTCGTGGTACCTGCGGCTGCCGTCGGTGGGCGGGCCCCCGTGGTCGGGGGTGGTGCGGGTCGAGGCGGCGCCCCACCTCGGCCGGGCGGAGGTGGCCGAGCTGGCGAACCTGACGCAGTCGGTGCTGGGGCGGTTCGCGTCGGTGGAGTACAAGGACTCGCGGGCGCCGCAGAACCTCTACCCGATCGCGGGGCTGGAGCGGGACCTGCGGCACCGGCTGGGCGACCAGCAGTTCGTCTACCGGGCGTTGCGGCTGGCCGCGGCTCGCTGAGGCCGGCCCGTGTAGACCGGCCCGGCGGTGTGAACCGCCGGGCCGGAATCCGCCCTCTGGGGGTGGGCGGCCCCGGGACGGCGGGCCTGGGGACCCGCACCTTCCCGGGGTGTCCTTTGTGGAGGGTCAGCTCGGTGAGCCGTCCGCGGTGGGCTCGCCGGCTCGGCGGGCGGGGTGCCGCCCGACCCTCGTTAGTCCGATCAGTGCTTTCTTCGGCATGATCCGTCCCCTCTGCCGCGTACCTTCTCCACGCTTGAGCCGCGAAAACGGTTGAGCCCGCGAAATATTCAAGTACGTGAACGACTATCGAGTCTATGTTTACTGCTCACGTATGCGTTAGCTTGTCCGCCGTTGATCCCGTTCGGTGACGAGGGAGACTCGATGCGCAACGGCCGGCTCGTTCTTGCCGCGGTACTGGGACTTTCGCTCGCGGCCCCCGTGACCGCCGCCGCGGCCGCGCAGCCCTGGCGCGACGCCCGCCAGTCGCCCGACCGCCGCGCCGCGGAGCTCGTCGCCGCGATGACCCTCGACGAGAAGATCTCCCAGCTGCACCTGCAGCCCGACGCCGAGCACCAGCGGTTCGTGCCGCCGATCCCGCGGCTCGGCGTGCCCGGCTTCCGGATCGCCAACGGCCCGGCCGGCATGGGCCCGGCCGACGACAAACCGCAGAAGCCGGCGACCGCGCTGCCCGCCACGATGGCGCTCGCGTCGACGTTCGACACCGGCCTCGCGCGCCGCTACGGCCGCCTGATCGGCGACGAGACCCGCGCGCTCGCGCACAACGTGTCCGAAGGCCCCGACATCAACATCGCCCGCGTCCCGCGCAACGGCCGGACGTTCGAGGGGATGGGCGAGGACCCGGTGCTGGTCGGGGACATGGGCGCCGCCGACATCCGCGGCATCCAGGAGAACGGCACGATCGCCGAGGTCAAGCACTACGCGGCGAACAACCAGGAGACCCAGCGCCAGAGCATCGACGAACACATCGACGAGCGCACCCTCAACGAGCTGTACCTGCCGCACTTCGAGCAGGCGGTCACCGAAGGCCACGCGGGCTCGGTGATGTGCGCCTACCCGAAGATCAACGGCGTGTTCACGTGCGAGAACCCGGCACTGCTGCAGGACAAGCTGCGCGACGACTGGGGGTTCAAGGGGTTCGTCCAGTCGGACTGGGGCGCCGCGCACAGCACCGTGGGCTCGGCGAACGCGGGCATGAACCTCGAGATGATCGACGGCACCTGGTACGGCGAGAAGATGAAGCAGGCGGTGCTGGCCGGGCAGGTGAGCGAACAGCGCGTCGGCGAGCTGCTGCTGCCGCGGTTCCGCACGATGTTCGCGTTCGGGCAGTTCGACCACCCGCCGACGCTCACGCCGCTGCCGACCGCCCAGCACGACGCCGCCGCGAAGGACTTCGCCGAACGCGGCATGGTGCTGCTGCGCAACGAGCACGCCCAGCTCCCGCTCGACGACCGGACGGTGAAGTCGATCGCGCTGATCGGGCCGTTCGCGACCAAGGCCAAGACCGGCGGCGGGGGCAGCTCCGCCGTCATCCCGACGTCCACAGTGGACCCGTTGCCGGGGCTCCGGCAGCGGGTTCCGGGCGCCGCGGTGACGCTGGACGACGGCAGTGACCCGGCCCGGGCCGCTGCCCTGGCGGCCGGTTCCGACGTCGCGATCGTGATGGTCGGCGACAACGAGGCCGAGGGCAAGGACCGGCCGAGCCTGGCCTTGGACGGCAACCAGGACGCCCTGGTGGCGGCGGTCGCCGCGGCGAACCCGCACACGGTCGTGGTGGTGAAGAGCGGCGGGCCGGTGCTGATGCCGTGGGCGTCGTCGGTGCCGTCGATCCTGCAGGCGTGGTACCCGGGCCAGCAGGACGGCGCGGCGGTGGCGGGCGTGCTGTTCGGCGACGCCAACCCCTCGGCGAAGCTCCCGATCACGTTCCCGGCGGCGGACGCGGACACCCCGGCGAACACGGCGGCGCAGTTCCCGGGCGTGAACGGGGTGGCGACGTATTCGGAGGGCCTGCAGGTCGGCTACCGCTGGTTCGACGCGCAGGGCAAGACGCCGTTGTTCCCGTTCGGGCACGGGCTGTCGTACACGACGTTCGCCTTCGCGGGGCTGTCGGTGCACAACACGGGCAGCGGAGCGACGGCGACGTTCACAGTCCGGAACACGGGGAAGAGGGCGGGAGCCGAGGTGGCACAGCTGTACGTGGGCTTCCCGGCAGCCGCGGGCGAGCCGCCGCGGCAGTTGAAGGGGTTTTCTCGGGTGGAGCTGGCACCGGGCCAGTCCCGCCGGGTGACGATCGACTTGGACGCGCGCGACTTTTCGACTTGGGATGTGGGGGATCATGCGTGGCGGCTGGTTAAGGGCGGGTTCACGGTTCAGGTGGGTGACTCGTCGCGTTCGCTGCCGTTGCAGGCTCCGCTGGTGCGGCGCTGACCAGGTCTCTCAGGCCTTGCAACCCGGTGCGCTAGCCGCCGCGGTGAGCAGGTCCGTCGACTCCGCCAACGGCGCCAGCGGGTCGTACGTGCCGTCGACGTCCCGCTGGGCCTGCTGCAACGCCTGCATCGCCGGATCCTGCGAAGCCGCGTCGCCCGGCTTCGCCTGGTCCAGGGTCGTCTTCGCGTCGCGGGCGCGGTCGCGGGCCGTTGCGTACTTGCCGGCGAATGCCTTTCGGACCGTCTCGGCCAGCGGTACCGGGGCCGGCGGGAGCGCCTTCAGACGGTCGACCACCTCGCCGGCGCGGTCCGCGATGCCGCCGAGTGCTTCGCTCAAGGCCTTCTGCGCTTCCGCGACCGAGTGCGGCTGGGACGTCCCCGGCACCGCCTCCTCGCCGGTGCGCGTCCGGTAGGCGCGGATGGCGGAGCAGAAGCCGTTCAGCCAGTCGAGCGTCGCCGGGTCGACCGCCGGCGACGGGGCGGTCGTCGGCGGGGCCGTCACCGTCACGGTCGGCGCGGGCGGCTGCGGCTCCGAACACGCGGCCAGCAGCAGGCAGGCGCCGAGCAGTCCCGTGACGATCTTCATCGCTTCCCCTCACGCTTTGCGAGTACACGCGCGAGGCATTCTGACGGTTGCCTCAGGCCGCGGCGAGCGTCCCGCCCAGTGCCGTCCTGCCGTCGTCGGTCAGCTCCGCCCGCGTCCACTGCCCGACGGCCACCACCGGCCCCCGCGCCGGCCGGATCAGCCCGGCCCGCGCCAGCTCGTGCGCCGTCGCCTGGTCGCAGCACGGCAACCCGTCGACCCGCAGGTCCGGCTCGCAGCTGCAGGTCAGCTCGGCCCGTCCGGCCCCGACGGCCCGCAGCATCGCCAGTGCCCTTCTGTTCAGCATGGTCGTTCCCCCTCCGTGGTGCTGTCCTGAAGGAGACGTGACCGCCGTCACCGAATACGCGGCTTTCGCGAGGTTCCCCCGAACGGTGCACCATGACCCCATGACGGATTCGATCGGCGACCCGGCGGTGCGCGCGTTCATCGACGCACTGAACGCGGGCGACCGCACAGCGTTCCAGGCCGCGCTCACCCCCGACGCGACGATGTCCGACGACGGCACCGACCGCGACCTCGCGGCGTGGACGGAGAAGGAGATCTTCTCCAGCCAGGGCCGGCTCGAGGTGGAAACCGCCGAGGACGACGGTCGGAAGTTCATCGCGAACTACTCGAACTCGACTTGGGGCGCGATGCGGACGCGCTGGACGTTCACCGTTCGCGACGGCAAGGTGGCGCGCTTCGAAACCGGTCAGGCTTAACCGCCGGCGCGGTTCTAGAGTCGTTCCTGCAACGCGTCCGCCGCCGCGAGGAGGTCCGCCGCCCAGCGCGCGCCCGGCTTGCGGCCGATGCGCTCGATCGGGCCCGACACCGACACCGCCGCCACGACCGTGCCCGCCGAATCGCGGACCGGCGCCGAAATGCTCGCCACACCCGGCTCGCGTTCGGCCACGCTCTGCGCCCAGCCGCGGCGACGCACCTCCAGCAGCGTCCGCTCGCCGAAGACCGCGTCCGCCAGGATCGTGCGCTGCGTGTGCGGATCCGCCCACGCTGCCAGCACCTTCGCGCCCGAACCGGCCGTCATCGGCAGCCGCGAGCCCACCGGGACGGTGTCGCGCAGGCCACTCGGCGGCTCCGCCGTCGCGACGCACACGCGCTGCACGCCGTCGCGGCGGTAGAGCTGCACGCTTTCGCCTGTGACGTCCCGCAGTTTCGGCAGGACCACGCCCGCCGCGTCGAGCAGCGGGTCCGTCGAACCGCCGGCCAGTTCGGCCAGCGCCGTACCGGGACGCCAGCGGCCGTCGGGACCGCGGCGCAGCAGCCGGTGCACCTCGAGGCCGACCGCGAGCCGGTGCGCGGTGGCCCGGGGCAGGCCCGTCCGCGTGCACAGTTCCGCCAGGCCGCAGGGGTCGTCCGCGACCGCCTGCAGAACGGCCACTGCTTTGTCCAGTACTCCGATACCGCTATGCTGTCCCACGACCCGATACTAGCGTCCCGCACTTTGGGAAGTCCAGTATCTGGGAAACCCCGAACTCGAGCTGCGCCCTCCCTTCGCGGCTCGCACCAGTTCCGCAGGTGTGCGCCCGAGTTCCACCACCACAACGCACCGTGGAAGGAGCCGGAGATGACCAGCCCGACCGGCAAGGCCCGCACACTGGCGGAGAAGGTGTGGGAAAGCCACCTCGTGCGCCGCGGCGAAGGCGCCGAACCGGACCTCCTCTACATCGATCTCCACCTGCTGCACGAAGTGACCAGCCCGCAGGCCTTCGACGGCCTCCGCCTGGCCGGGCGGCCGCTGCGCCGCCCCGACCTCACCATCGCGACCGAGGACCACAACGTCCCGACCGTCGACATCGAGCTCCCCATCGCCGATCCGGTCTCGCGCACCCAGGTCGACACCCTTCGCCGCAACTGCAAGGAGTTCGGCGTCCGGCTGCACCCGATGGGCGACGCCGAGCAGGGCATCGTGCACGTCATCGGCCCGCAGCTCGGCCTGACCCAGCCCGGGATGACCGTGGTCTGCGGCGACAGCCACACCTCCACGCACGGCGCGTTCGGCGGCATCGCGTTCGGCATCGGCACGTCCGAGGTCGAGCACGTCATGGCGACCCAGACGCTGCCGCTGCGTCCGTTCAAGACGATGGCCATCACGGTCGACGGCGAGCTGCGGCCCGGCGTCACGGCGAAGGACATCATCCTCGCGGTGATCGCCAAGATCGGCACCGGCGGCGGCCAGGGCTACATCCTGGAGTACCGCGGCAAGGCCATCGAGGCCCTGTCGATGGAAGCCCGGATGACCGTCTGCAACATGTCGATCGAGGCCGGCGCCCGCGCCGGGATGATCGCCCCGGACGAGACGACCTTCGCGTACCTGAAGGGCCGTCCGCACGCGCCGAGCGGCGCGGACTGGGACGCGGCGCTCGAGAACTGGCGGCAGCTGCGCACCGACGACGGCGCCGAGTTCGACGCCGAGGTGCACCTCGACGCGAGCGCGCTGACGCCGTTCGTGACCTGGGGCACCAACCCCGGCCAGGGCCTCCCGCTGGGCGCCGACGTGCCCGACCCGGAGCAGATCCCGGACGAGAACGATCGCATCGCCGCTGAAAAGGCCCTGTCCTATATGGACCTGAAGCCCGGGACGCCGCTGCGGGAGATCTCGGTCGACACCGTCTTCCTCGGCTCCTGCACCAACGGCCGGATCGAGGACCTGCGGGCCGCGGCCGAGGTGCTGCGTGGGCGGAAGGTGGCGGACTCGGTCCGCATGCTGGTGGTTCCCGGCTCCATGCGCGTCCGCAAGGCCGCCGAGGAGGAGGGCCTCGACGAGGTCTTCACCGCCGCGGGCGCCGAGTGGCGCCAGGCCGGCTGCTCGATGTGCCTGGGCATGAACCCGGACCAGCTGAAGCCGGGCGAGCGCAGCGCGTCGACGTCGAACCGCAACTTCGAGGGCCGGCAGGGCAAGGGCGGCCGGACGCACCTGGTCTCGCCGCTCGTGGCCGCCGCCACGGCCGTCCGGGGCACGCTGTCGTCCCCGGAAGACCTGCAGACCGCCGCCCGCTGACCCACCCGAGGAGCTACAGCCATGGAACCGTTCACCCAGCACACCGGCGTCGGCGTCCCGCTGCGCCGGTCCAACGTGGACACCGACCAGATCATCCCGGCGGTCTACCTCAAGCGGGTGACCCGGACCGGTTTCGAGGACGGCCTGTTCGCCGCCTGGCGCGGTGACCAGGAGTTCATCCTCAACTCCGAGCCGTTCAAGAGCGGCAGCGTGCTGGTCGCGGGCCCGGACTTCGGTACCGGTTCGTCCCGCGAGCACGCCGTCTGGGCGCTGATGGACTACGGCTTCCGGGCCGTCATCTCCGCCCGGTTCGCCGACATCTTCCGCGGCAACTCCGGCAAGGGCGGCCTGGTGGCCGCGCAGTGCGAGCAGCACGACGTCGAGCTGCTCTGGAAGCTGCTCGAAAACGAGCCCGGCACCGAGGTCACGGTCGACCTCGAGACCAAGACCGTGCGCGCCAAGGACTTCACCGCGCCCTTCCAGATCGACGACTACGTCCGCTGGCGGCTGCTCGAAGGCCTCGACGACATCGCTCTGACGTTGCGCCATGCCGGTGAGATCGACGGCTACGAGGCGGCCCGCCCGTCCTGGAAGCCGACGACCACGCCGGTCGCCACGAGCTAGTTCCACACGGAGGCGGGATCCCTTTGTCACCAAGGGATCCCGCCTCCGTTCGCTTTCGCCAGACGGATCTCCGAAGGCCTCTCAGGGGGCGCTTCGCGAGGCGGAACCCGTCCCCCGGCAAGGGAAGGATTCCGCGTCCCGTCTGGAATTTGCGCTGTGTTGGTAATACCGTGTCGCTAGTCGGCCCGTCGCGGCCGTGGACGAGTACTTCCTTCTTGGAGGACTGGTATGGCCAACAAGGCCCAGCTGATCGAGGCGCTGACGGAGCGCCTGGGCGACAAGAAGGCCGCTTCCGAGGCGGTCGACGGTCTGGTCGACATCATCATCCGGACGGTCAACAAGGGCGAAAAGGTCAACATCACCGGCTTCGGGGTGTTCGAAAAGCGCGCCCGCGCGGCGCGGACGGCCCGGAACCCGCGCACCGGTGAGGCCGTGCGGGTCAAGAAGACCAACGTGCCGGCGTTCCGCGCCGGGACCACCTTCAAGGACGTCATTTCCGGCGCGAAGAAGCTGGCCAAGGCGGCACCGGTGAAGCGCGCGGCCGCGGGCACGCGGGCATCGACGACAACGCGGGCGACCACACCCCGCGCGGCGGCGGCAAAGCCGGCCGCGGCGCGCGCGACGGCAACACGAACCCGCGCGGCGGCGGCCAAGCCCGCGACGACAACGAGGGCGACGGCGACGAAGGCGGCCCCGAAGACGACCACGACCCGCGCGAAGGCGGCCCCGAAGGCAGCGGCGCCGAAGGCGACGGCGACCAGGTCGACGGCCGCGAAGTCGACGGCAGCCAAGCCGGCGAAGGCCCCGACGGCGCGTAGGGCGACGGCGGCGAAGGCGACGACTGCGACGGCTGCGAAGACGACGACGGCCCGGAAGACGACGGCCGCCAAGGCGCCTGCCCGGCGTACCACGGCGGCGAAGAAGAGCTGACCGCCCGAAACTGTCGGACCCCTGCGGTAACGTGAAATTCGGGGATCCCCCGGGGGGTTACCCCCGCTGGGCGAGTGACTTTTCCGGCCAGGGCCCCGCGCGTCGCGCGGGGCCCTGCCGCGTTTCCGGCGCCGGTGGGGAAGAAGCGGTCCGGCGGACGAGCGGGAGCCGCGGTACTCAGGAGCCGGGCCAGGCCAGCAAGTCGGCTCGCGCGGCGGACGCCAGCTCACGTGCGGCGGAAGTCGGCTCACGTACCCGGATGGTCGGCTCGCGTACCCGAGGAGTCGGCTCGCGTACGGCGAAGTTGGTTCGTGTGCCCCGAAGGTCGGCTCGCGTACCTGCGGAGTGGGCCTGAGCGCCCGGAAGCGCGCGAGCCGACCGTCCAAGTACGTGAACCGACTGTGCGGGCCCCAGCCCCGTTACCCACTGCCAAGATCCGTCGTCCGAACGGGACCCGTGCACCACCCGCTCGGACCACTCTGCCACCCCGGGACCGGTTCCGCCCAATTTCGCAAAGTTGCTTGAGCGCCCGGCCGAGTGATGCCACGCTGCCCTCCTCGGGGTCCGCGTCCGGCGGTGCCCGGCGGCGTGCGCGAAACCTGGGGGCGACCACCATCGACATCCGGCTGCTCGGCCCGTTCCAGGTGCTCGTCGGCGGCTCGCCGGTCGTGCTGACCAGTTCCCGGCAGCGTGCGCTGCTCGCGACGCTGGCCTTGTCCGCGGGTCGCCTGGTGTCGATCGACGCGCTCGCGCGCGGCGTCTGGGGCGAGGAGCCGCCCGCGCACATCCGCGGCAGCCTGCAGACCTACGTCATGCGCCTGCGCCGGCTGTGCGGCGAAGAAACCGTCGTCACCGAACCGGACGGGTACCGGCTGGTCGTCGACCCGTCCCGGGTGGACGCCCTGCGCTTCCTCCGCACCCTCGACCAGGCCGCCGCCGCGTCGGAACCCACCCGCCGCCGCGCCCTGCTCACCGCCGCGCTCGCCGCCTGGGGTGGCGCGCCGCTCGAAGGCGTCGGGTCGCCCGCGCTGGCCGCGGAATGGGGGCCGCTGCTGACCGAGCGGTACCTCTTCGCCGTCGAACAACGCATCGACCTCGACGCCGGGCTCGTCCCCGATGCCCGGCTCGTCGCCGAGCTCACCGACCTCGTCGCCCAGCACCCGCTGCGGGAATCGTTGTGGGAACGGCTGGTGCGCGTCCTCGCCCGGTCCGGCCGCCGCGCCGAGGCGCTGGCCCGCTACGCCGGGCTTCGCTCGTTGCTGGCCGACGAGCTCGGCGTCGAGCCGGGGGAGGACCTGCGCCGCCTGCACGCCGAACTGCTCACCGCCGACACCGGACCCGCCGGTCACACCGTGCCGCGGCAGCTGCCCTTCGACGTCGCCGGGTTCACCGGCCGCGGCCCCGAGCTCGCCGAACTCGACCGGCTCCCGCCCGGCGGCGCGTCCGGCATCGTCGTCATCGAAGGGACCGCGGGCATCGGGAAGACGTCGCTGGCCGTGCACTGGTCGCACCGCGTCCGCGACCGCTTCCCCGGTGGCCAGCTGTTCCTCGACCTGCGCGGCCACTCCGTGGGCACGCCCGTCACGCCGGACGCCGCACTGGCCGGCTTCCTCCGCGCCCTCGGCGAGCCACCCGAAACGCTGCCTTCCACAGTGGAGGAACGCTCGGCGCTCCTGCGCAGCCGGCTGGCCGGCAGCCGCACGCTCATGCTGCTCGACAACGCGCGCGACGCCGACCAGGTCCGTCCGCTCCTGCCCGGCCCCGGCAATCTCGTCGTCGTGACCAGCCGCAACCAGCTGCGCGGGGTCGTCGCGCGCGACGGCGCCCGCCGGATCGCCTTGCGCTCCTTCGACGACCAGGACGCCACGGCGCTGCTCGCCGGGAGCGTCGGGCCGCAGCGCCTCGCCGCCGAACCCGACGCCGTCGCCGAACTCGTCCAGCTCTGCGGACGGCTCCCGCTCGCGCTCGCGCTGGCCGGGGAACGCGCGTCGCGGTTTTCCGGCGTCTCGCTCGCGGGGATCGTCGAAGAGCTGCGCGACCAGCGCCTGCGGCTCGACACCCTGCGCGACCCGCAGGACGCCGGCACCGACCTGCGAGCCGCGTTCTCGTGGTCGTACAAGGCGTTGCGCCCGGCCGCCGCGCGGTTCTTCCGGCTGCTGGGCCTGCACCCCGGCCACGGCTTCAGCCTGTCCTCGGCCGCCGCGCTGGCCGGGGCGGACCTGCGCGAGGCCCGCGAGCTCGCTGACCAGCTCGCCGCCACGCACCTGCTCAACCAGCCCAGCACCGACCGCTACCAGTTCCACGACCTGCTGCGCGTCTACGCCGCCGAGCTCGTCGAAACCGAGACGACGGCGGCCGAGCGCGCGGCCGCGCGGCGCCGGCTTCTCGACTGGTACCTCGCGAGTGTCGCCGAAGCGACCAAGCTCGTCCGCCCCGACCTGCTCACCGACGACATCACGCTCGGCCCCGCGCCGGTGCCCGCCGTCCGGTTCACCCAGCACGAGCAGACGATCGCCTGGTACACGACCGAACGCGTGGCCCTGACCGCGCTGGTCGGCGTCGCGGCGGAGAACGGCTTCACCGCCCACGCCTGGAAGCTCGCGTGGCTGCTGCGCGGGTTCTTCGCCGAACGCCACGACCGCGACGACTGGATCACGACCGCCCGATCGGCCGTCGCCGCCACGCGCGACGCGGGCGACAACACTGGCCTGCAGTACAGCGCCAACAACCTCGGCTCGGCCTACCTGCGCACCCTCCAGCCCGACAAGGCGCTCGAAGCTTTGGAGGAGGCACGCGCGGCGTCCGAGGCGGGCGACGGCACCGCATTGGCGGTGGCGATCCTCTCGAATCTCTCCGGCGCGTACTACGTCCGCGCGGAGTATGCGGAGGCCGAGCGCTACGCCCTGCAGGCGGTTCGTCTCGCGCGCGACCACGGCCAGCGGACGTTCGTGCCGCACGCGCTCCTCAACGTCAGCGCCAGCCGCATCGGCCTGCGCAACTACGACAACGCCGCCGAAGCGGCACAGTCCGCACACCAGGCGTTCGCCGACCTGGGCGACCGCTACCACGCGGCGCTGGCGCTGGGGAACGTCGCCGAAGCGCTCGAAGGAGCCGGGCGGCAGGACGAAGCGGAGAAGGCGGGCCTGGAAGCGCTCGCCGAGCTGAAGGAGCTGAACGCCGACTACGGCACGATCGACGTCCGCATCACGCTGGGCCGCCTGAAGCTCCGCACCGGCCGTGGTGCGGAGGCGCGGGCGCATTGGGCCGAGGCGCTGACCGTCTGCCAGCGCCTCGGCGACCCCCGCATCCCGGAGATCCGAGCCCTGCTGGCGACGGTGCCGACAGACGGGTCCCCGTCCCGGGATGCGCCGTACCCCTAGCCCGGCGCAGCCCAGCGGGACCCGGATCCAGTACACCAAGATCGACTGTCACGCCGCTGTCTCGCGATGGCAGCGCGATCCAGCCGGCTCAGGAGCGGGTCGGGGAGGGGGTCGGCAGGGCGCTCGGGTGGTAGTCGGCCGCCAGGAGGACTGGGCCCTCCTCGGCCGTCGGTGCGCGGAACGACAGCACCCAGAACGAGCCCTTCTTGCTCGGGACCACGCCGCCGCGGGCGGCTGGGAGTTCTACGCCGTCGCGGTCGGCCAGTGCGCTGATCAGGTCCGGGATCACGCCGCCCTGGCTGCACACCACCGGGGTTCCGCCGTCGCCCGCGACCGCCAGCAGCCGCGCTACGCCCAGTACCGGGTCCGGCCAATAGCCCTCTTCCGACAGCAGCGGCTCGTGGCGCACCTCGATGCCCGTGTCGTCGGCGATCCCGTGGACCGTCTGCACGCACCTCAGCCGCGGCGCCGACAGCACCCGGTCCGGTCCGTACAGCGCCAGCACCCGCCGCAACGCCGACGCCTGCCGCAACCCCGCCTCCGACAACGGCCGGAGGTCGTCGTCGCCGTTCCACTCGTCGCGCTTGCCCGCCTTCGCGTGGCGCACCAGCACCAGCGTCGTCAGGCCCACCGGTACCTCGCAGAAAGCGCGCAGCACCCGCACGTCCTCCGGCCGCGTCAGCAGCTTCTCCGCCGCCGTCGGGTCGAGCCAGCGCAGCTCGTCGACCTCGTCGTTCACGGTGAATCCGCCGGACACCGCTTCGGCGCTGAAGTAGTCGACCGTCTTGGGGACCGTGCCGGAGCCGTTGCGCGCGGGCACCGGGTACGCCGTCCGGGCCAGGTACCGGCCCAGGACCGCGTCGAACCCGGTCTCTTCCTTCACTTCCCGGACAGCTGCCTCGGCGGTCGTCTCGCCCGGGTCGAGCTTTCCCTTGGGCAACGACCAGTCGTCGTACCGCGGGCGGTGCACCAGGGCGACCTCGGTCGCCTTGCCGGCGCCGCGCCACAGCACCGCGCCGGCCGCCCGTACCTCCTGGGTCATCCGGCGGCCCCGTGCAGCTTCGCCAGCTCCAGCTGGTGGTCGCGCACCCGTGAGCCGTCGGCCGGGAACGGCGACCACTCGCCGCTCGCGGTCAGCACCCAGCAGCGCGTCGCCGGGTCGAGCGCCGAGTCGAAGATGTTGTCGAGCTGCGCGGTGAGCTTGGGGTCCTTGACGCGCACCAGCGCCTCGATCCGCCGGTCCAGGTTGCGGTGCATCATGTCCGCGCTGCCGATCCAGTGCGTGCCGCCGGCGCGGAAGTTGAAGATCCGCGAGTGCTCCAGGAACCGGCCCAGGATCGACCGGACGTGGATGTTCTCGGAAAGCCCTTCGACGCCGGGCTTCAGCGTGCAGATCCCGCGCACCACGATCTCGACCGGCACCCCGGCCTGCGACGCGTGGTAGAGCGCGTCGATGATCTGCTCGTCGACCAGCGAGTTGCACTTGATCCGGATGCCGGCGTGCTGCCCGGCCCGCGCCAGCTCGATCTCCTCGCCGATCGCGCGCACGATGCCCCGGCGGATGCCGTGCGGCGACGTGAGGATCGTCCGGTAGGTGTCCTGCCGCGAGTAGCCGGTCAGCACGTTGAACAGGTCGGTGACGTCGGCGCCGATGCTCGGGTCGGCGGTGAACAGGCCGATGTCCTCGTAGAGCCGCGCGGTCTTCGGGTTGTAGTTGCCGGTGCCGATGTGGCAGTAGCGGCGGATGGTCGAGCCCTCCTGGCGCACGATCATCGACACCTTGCAGTGCGTCTTCAGCCCGACCAGGCCGTACACGACGTGGACGCCGGCGCGCTCCAGCGTGCGCGCCCAGGTGATGTTCGCCTGCTCGTCGAAGCGCGCCTTGATCTCGACCAGCGCGACGACCTGCTTGCCCGCCTCCGCCGCGTCGATCAGCGCGTCGACGATCGGGGAGTCGCCCGACGTCCGGTACAGCGTCTGCTTGATCGCGAGGACCTTCGAGTCGGCCGCCGCCTGCTCGATGAAGCGCTGGACGCTCGTCGAGAACGAGTCGTACGGGTGGTGCACCAGGACGTCGCCCTCGCGCAGCGTCGCGAAGACGCTCTTCGGCGTCTCGCGCTCGCCGAACGCCGGGTGCGTCGCCGGCACGAACGGCCGGTCCTTCAGCTCCTTGCGGTCCACACTGGACAGCTGGTGCAGGCAGGTCAGGTCGAGCAGGCCGGGGACCTCGACGACGTCCGCCGGGTCGACGTCCAGCTCGCGCAGCAGCAGCTCGAGCATGTGCTCGCTCATGTCCTGCGCGACCTCGAGGCGCACCGGCGGGCCGAACCGGCGCTGCGCCAGCTCGCGCTCGAGGGCCTGCAGGAGGTCTTCGTCGCGGTCTTCGTCGACCTCGAAGTCGGCGTTGCGGGTGACGCGGAAGACGTGGTGCTCGGTGACGTCCATGCCGGTGAACAGCTCGCCGAGGTGCGCCGCGATGAGCTCTTCGAGGGGCAGGAACGTCGCCGTCCGGCTGGTCCGCTCGGTCTCGACGCGCATCAGGCGCGCCACGTTGCTCGGCACCTTCACCCGGGCGAAGCGCTCGGTGCCGCCCTCCGGGTCGCGGACCGTGACCGCGAGGTTGAGCGAAAGGCCCGAAATGTACGGGAACGGGTGCGCCGGGTCGACGGCCAGCGGCGTCAGCACCGGGAAGATCTGCTCGGAGAAGTAGCTGGACAGCCGGAGCTGGTCGGCGCCGGAGAGGTCGGCCCAGCCGACGATGTGGATGTCGTGCTCGGCCAGCTGCGGGCGCAGGTGCTTCTCGAACGCGCCGGTCTGCCGCTCGACCAGGTCCTGGTTGCGCTTGGCGATGTAGTCGAGCTGCTCGCGCGGGGTGAGCCCGTCCGCGCTGCGCACGAGGAGGCCGGTCTCGTCGCGGCGCTTCAGGCCGGCGACGCGGACCATGTAGAACTCGTCCAGATTGGACGCGAAGATGGCGAGGAACTTCGTCCGTTCGAGCAGCGGCTGCGACTCGTCCTCGGCCAGCGCGAGCACGCGGGCGTTGAAGTCCTGCCACGAGAGCTCGCGGTTGAAGTACCGGTCGTCCGGGAGCGTCTCGGTGGCGGTCGGGGCCGTGGTGACCGCGGGCGGCGCCGACGGGCCGGCGCGGAACTCCTCGCCGGGGCGCTCGCTGGCGCGGCGCCGGGGCGTGGCCGCGGCGGCGGTGCTCTTGCGGGTTCTCGGCTTCCCGGCGTTGGCACGGGCGGCGGTGTCACGCGCGGTCGACTTCGACGGGACCTTCTTGGCGACGGCCGGTTTGGCCGCGTTCGCCCGGGCGGTGGTGGTCTTCTTCGCCGCCTCCGAAGATCCGTCCGCCGGGTTCCGTCGCCTCCGCGGTGCGGGTGTTCCGCCGTCGTCTGTGCTCACGGCCCCCATTCTTCACTAAGCCCGGCCGAATTGCGCAGGGCGCGGTGAAGGTCAGATGAACAGCTCCGCGGTGTGTTTCCCGACACCCAGCGCCCGCACGTGGGCGAGGTCTTCCGGGGTGTCGACGTCGCTGCGCAGGCTCGGGAGCGGGTTTTTCAGCGGAACGGCCCCGGAGTCGGCGTGTTTTCGCGCCGAGCCCAGGCCGAAGTGCGGGTCGAGGGGGGCGCCGGGGGCCGACAGCAGCAGGGTGGTGCCGGTGCCCTGGCGATCGGCGACGAAGGCGCGTTTTCCCGCCGCTTCGGCGAGGGCGTCGGCGAGGTCGCCCGCGCGCAGGGCGGGGAGGTCGGCTTGGAGGGCGCCGACGATCGCTTGCGGGTCGTCCTTCCGGAGGAGCTCCGCGCCGTAGCGGAAGGCGGCGTTGAGGGTCTTTTCGGCGGGTTCGGCGACGATCTCGACCCCGAGCTCGGCGAGCTCGGCGACGGCCCCGGGATCGGCGGCGACGAGCAGGACACGCCGCACGTGCGCCCCCGACGTCACGGCGGCGAGGGTGTCGGCGGCGAGGGCGAGCACGAGGCCGGGGTGCCGCTCGGCCTCGACGGCGCCACGCAGCCGCGACTTGCCGTCGCGGGGGTGTTTCATCGGCACGACCAGGTCCACGTCCACCCATCCATCTTTACCCGAAACGCCGGGTGGGTGTCGGCCGGAGGGGCAGGTTGTCCACAGGCGACGGGTGTTGTGGACAAGTCGGGGGTGGGAGCGCTTTCGGGAGGGGTCTTGTCGGTGGGCGGCGGTACGTTCGAGACGGGGTGGCCCCCAGGGAGGGTGGGCTTGCGTTGTGGGGCCGGGGCGGGGCTCCGGCGGTCAGCGGCGGACCTTGGTGGGCGCGGACCTGCGTGGGCGCAGACCTGGGTGCGCTTGGACCTGGGTCGGCGGGCGGCGGGCGTGGGGCGGGCCCGTCTGGTGGGCGTCGTGAGGCGAGCCCGTGTCGGGGCCGTGGCGCTCAGCAGGGACATCGGCGCGGATCTGCGGCGCCGGCGCGGCTCGGTCGAGACCCGGTCGAGGCGCGGCGGCCTGCTCGGCGAGGTCGACGCGCGTCCCCACACCGGCGGTATGCCGCCGCCACGAACCGCCCCGGCCCCCGCAGACCGACGTCGTGAACGATCTGTTCACCTCACGAACGACTCCTTCACACCATCCCGACCACCCGCCGGATCACCGCTTCGACCTCGGCGAAGGCACCCTCCCTGGACTGGCCTCACCCCGGCGCGGCAGGATCTGGGGCGGACGTGACGCGTGGAGGAGGAAGATCGTGGCCCGGCGTGAGAAGGGCGGCTTCTGGGTGGGGTTGGCCGCCGCTGTGTTCTACCCGGTTACCGGCATTGCGCGGCGGGTCTACGTCGGGGATGAGAAGGTTCCGCGGCAGGGGCCCGCGCTGCTCGTGCTGAACCACATCTCGCACCTCGATCCCGTCGTCGACGCCGTGTTCGTGCACCGGGCGAAGCGGGTGCCGCGGTTTCTCGGCAAGGAGAGCCTGACCCGGACCCCGATCTTCGGGAAGGTCTTCGTCGGCTCCGGGCAGATCCCCGTCTCGCGCGGGTCGGCCGCCGCCGGGGACAGTCTCAAGGCCGCGCACCAGGCCCTGCAAGAGGGCAAGATCGTCGTGATCTACCCCGAAGGCACCATCACCAAGGACCCGGCCGGCTGGCCGAAGGAGTCCTTCACCGGCGCCGCGCGGCTCGCGATCCAGAACGACGTCCCCGTGATCCCCATCGCGCGCTGGGGCACCAACCAGATCTTCAACGGCTACACCAAGAAGTTCACGCCGTTCCCGCGCAAGACCATCACCCACAGCGTGGGCGACCCGCTCGACCTCTCCGCCTACCGCGGCGGCAACACGCGCAGCGCGTCGAAGCTGCGGGAGGTCACCAAGGTCATGATGGACGAGGTCACCCGCCTGCTCGGCGAGATCCGCCACGAAGAACCGCCGTCGGCGAAGCCGGGGGATCCCGTCTGATGCGCGCCGACGTCCAGCGGGTCACCGTGCTCGGGGCCGGTTCCTGGGGCACCGCCTTCGCGAAGGTGCTCGGTGACGCCGGCCGCGACGTCACGATGTGGGCGCGCCGCGAGCAGGTCGCCGAAGACATCCGCGAGCGGCACGTCAACAGCGGCTACCTGCCCGGCGTCGGCCTGCCGGAGAACATCACCGCCACCAGCGATCCCGAAAAGGCACTGGCGCAAGCCCAGGCCGTCGTCCTGGGCGTCCCCAGCCAGAGCCTGCGGGAGAACCTCACGTCGTGGCGCCCGCTGCTGCCGCCCGACGCGATCCTCGTCAGCCTCGCCAAGGGCGTCGAGCTCGGCACGCTCAAGCGGATGAGCGAGGTCATCGGCGAGATCGTCGGAATCGACGCCGGCGACGTCGTCGTCGTCACCGGGCCCAACCTCTCCAAGGAGATCGCCGCCGGGCAGCCGGCCGCGGCGGTGCTCGCCTGCGCCGACCACGAACGCGCCGTCGCGATCCAGCGGGCCTGTGCCAACTCCTACTTCCGGCCGTACACCAACACCGACGTCGTCGGCTGCGAGCTCGGCGGCGCCTGCAAGAACGTCATCGCGCTCAGCACCGGGATGGCCGCGGGCCTCGGCCTCGGCACCAACACGATGGCCACGCTCATCACCCGCGGCCTGGCCGAGATGGCCCGTCTCGGCGCGAAGCTGGGCGCCGACCCGCTGACGTTCGCCGGGCTCGCCGGCGTCGGCGACCTGGTCGCGACCTGCTCGTCGCCGCTTTCGCGCAACCGGACGTTCGGCGAACGCCTCGGCCGCGGCGAGACCCTCGAACAGGCGCAGGCGGCGGGCGGCGGGCAGGTCGCCGAGGGCGTCATGTCGTGCTCGTCGATCCGGGCGCTGGCCATGAGCGTCGGTGTCGACATGCCGATCACCGACGCGATGCACCGCGTCTGTCACGAAGGCGTCGACCCGCGGCAGGCCGGCGCGGAGCTGCTGGGCCGCTCGCAGAAGCACGAGTGGTCCTGAGGACGGCGACGTTCTTCCCGGTTGCTGAGACGTCTTGACCGGGTCCGGGCGGCCTGCGACTCTGGTCGCATGTTCGCGCACGACATGACCGAGCCGCGGGGTACTTCGTACCTCAGCGCTGTCATGTGCGCGTGTCGCTGTTGTCGGTGAACCCCGCCCCGGCCCAGTTCGACACCCCTTTCTCTTCCGTGAGGACCCTCATGTTCGCCGTTCCCGACAACACCCTGCTGCGTCCCGAGAACCCCGCGCTGCGCCACCCGGTGCGCGTCGCGCTGGAGGTCGCCGCCGACCGTGACCGCTGGAAGCACCTGCTGCGCTACGACCCCGACGAGCGCTTCGCGACGCTCGTCCACAAGGACGCGCAGCAGGAGGTCTGGCTGATGAGCTGGCTGCCCGGCCAGCGCACCGACCTGCACGACCACGCGTTCGCCAGCGGTGCGTTCACGCTGGTCAGCGGCCACCTGACGGAGGCGGTGGCCCGCCGGGCGCCGGGCGGCCGCGCGGTCACCGAGCTGCACGCGCTCTCGGCGGGGCAGTCGCGGGTGTTCGGCCCGGGGTACGTGCACGAGGTGCGCAACGACGGCCCGGACCCGGCGATCTCGATCCACGTCTACCGCGACGCCGAGCGCGAGATGCGCTCGTACCACCTCGACCCGCTGGGCGGCCCGGTCCTGGACTGAACCACTCAGTCCAGGTCGCCGCGGGCCCGGAACTCGCGCTCGATCGTTTCGCGGTCCGCGCCACCGGCCAGCAGCGTGTGCAGCAGGATCCGGGACTTGCGGGCGTCCAGCCAGCCGGCCATCGTCGCGCCCAGCTTGATCAGGCTCGACTCCGAACCGTGGAAGCCGTACGTCGACCGCAGCGTCGGGCCCGCCCCGGTCCGCGAAGCGACGACCACCGGCAACGACGGCACCAGCCGCGCCACCGCGTCGGCCGTGCCGGACGACACGTGACCCGCACCCGTCGCCGCCAGCACGATCCCGCGGACTCCCGGCTGCGAAGCCGCGTACGAGAGCACCGCGCCCGAGTCGTCCAGACCGGATTCCACCACCGGCACCAGCCCGGCGAAGTCCCGGCCGGCCAGGGTAGGCAGCCGCGGCGGCGACGGGTGGAACCAGTGCACGGCCCGCTCGACGACCATGCCGAGCGGACCCGCCGGCGCCGACGAAAACGCCTCCAGGTGGCTCGAATGCGCCTTCCGCACCCAGCGCGCCGCGTGGACGTCGTCGTTCAGCGTCACCAGCACGCCCCGCCCGCGGCTGCGCGGATCGGCCGCCACGGTCAGCGCGTTCCGCAGGTTCGCCGGGCCGTCCGGGCTGAGCAGGCCCGCGTTGCGCATCGCCCCGGTGACCACCACCGGGACCTCCGACGGCCAGCACAGCTCCAGGAAGAAAGCGGTCTCTTCCAGGGTGTCCGTGCCCTGCACGACGACGAACCCATCGGCGTCCTGAGCCAGCCCCCAGTCGCGGCACCGCAGCAACGTCGCGAAGTCCATCGACGCGCTGCCGATCCCGGCGAGGGTCTCGGCGAGGACGTCCATCGGCAGGTCGCCGAGGCCCCCGAGCAGTTCCGCGGCGCCGAAGCGGGGGACGGCGCCGCCCTCGCCGGAGACGGGGGCCATCGAGATGGTGCCGCCGAGCGTGGCGACCGCGATCAAGGGACGTGCCATGCCGTCACCCTATTCAGCCGCCCTTGACCGCCTGGAGCGTGTAGCTCGCCGCGACGCGGGACGGTGTGTCCGTCATCCGCCACTCGTCCACGGCCTCGTCGCGCGTCATCTGCCCGGGGATCGCGTTCCACGGGACGCTGTCGTGCTCGGTGAACGCGGTCAGCGCCAGGCCGTTGTCCAGCAGCGCCGTGATGATCTCGCCCAGCGAGTGGTTCCACGAGTGGCTGATGCTGTTCTCCAGCTTCCGTTCCACCTTGACGTACGTCTCGGGCTCGTCGAACACCAGCGGTTCGGCGTGCTCGAAGTACGGGTACCGCGGCCACGCCGGGTCCGCCGTCTCGTCGAGCGCCCACAGCATCGGGTGGCCCTCGCGGATGAACAGCCGCCCGCCCGGCCGAAGCAGGCCGGCGACGACCGCCGCCCAGCGTGCGACCGAAGGCAGCCAGCACAGCGCGCCGATCCCGGTGTAGACCAGGTCGAACCGCCCGGCGCCGAGCACGTCGACGGCGTCGTAGACGTTGGCCTCGTGGAAGTCGACCGAAGCGCCCGTGGCCGTCGCGAGCCGTCGCGCCGCCGCGATGGCCTCGCCGGAGAAGTCCAGGCCCGTCATCGAAGCGCCCAGGCGGGACAGCGAAATCGTGTCCGTCCCGATGTGGCACTGCAGGTGGACCGCCCGCAGCCCGGCGACGTCGCCCAGGCGCGGCCGGTCGAACCGCACGACCCCGCTCAGGTACGCCGGGTCCGCCGCGAGGGCCGCGAAGCTGTAGTCCGGCGACGCCGCGTGCAGCACCGCGCGTTCGTCCCAGTTGGCCTTGTTGACGGCGAACGAGTCCGTCACGGCGTCGTGGCCCGCTCGGCGGCGCTGCGCAGGACGCAGAACTCGTTGCCCTCGGGGTCGGCGAGCACCGCCCAGCCCCGGCCGTCCGGCTTGCGGAGGTCGTTCACCAGTGTCGCGCCCAAGCCCAGGATCCGCTCGACCTCTTCGTCGCGCGGGACGTCCGGCTGCAGGCACACGTGCAGGCGGTTCTTCACGGTCTTCGGTTCCGGGACGCGCAGGAACAGCAGGTCGATGCCGCCTTCGAGACCGATGCCGCACTCGTCGTCCCCGGGCTGGTCCTCGTCGGGGATCGGCTTGCCGGTGACCTCGCTCCAGAACTGGCACAGCTTGTAGGGGTCGGCGCAGTCGACGGACACGTGCAGGACGGACGAAGGCATGGCACTCCTCGGCAGGCGGGTGGCCCCGAGTCTGGCCGAGTACCCGCGCGAGGGCGAACCGATTTCAGGAAGCCAGCGCCAGGCCCGCCGTCCGGTGCACGCGGCGGCTGTCGTCGACGATGAGGATCTCGCAGTCGGGCCGGTCGGCCGCCCAGGCGATGCCCTCGGCGCCCATCGCGAAGGCCGCGGTGGCCAGCGCGTCGGCGGTGACCAGGTCGCGGGCCATGACGGTGACGCTCATCAGCCCCGTCGCCGGCGTCCCCGACCGGCCGTCGACGATGTGCGAGCCGCGCTCGTAGGCCGCCGACGTCGCGATGGCGCCGTTGCGCGACTCCAGTACCGCGCACACGGCCAGGGGCTGTTCGGGGTGGCGCACGCCGACCCGCCACGGCCGTCCCGGTTCCGGTTCGCCGGCCGTGACGACGTCGCCGCCGGCGTTGAGGCAGAACGTCGTCGCGCCCTCGGCCTTGAGCATGTCGGCGGCGCGCTGCACGGCCCAGCCCTTGACCACCGCGCACGGGTCGAGGCCGCGTCCCGGCAGCCGCGCGCGGAACGCGCCGCCGGAGAGCTGCTCGTAGTACGCGCAGAGCTCCAGGACCTCCAGCAGGTCGTCGGTCAGCTCGGCCGCCGTGAGCTCACCGCGGTCGTACCGGCTGACCTCACTGTCCTCTTTGAACGGGCTGAACTTCGCGTCGACGTCGCGGAACCACGCGAAGACCTCGTCGACGATCTCGGCGAAGTCCCCTTCGTCCCTCAGATCGAGAGAGATCGGCAGGCCCATCACCTGTTCGACGCGCGTGGTCATCTGTTGCCCCGAGCGTCGATGGCTGCCTGGAGCGACGTCTTGTACGACTCGCTCGTCTCGGTCGCCCCGGTGATCGTGTCGATGTCGGCGTTCTGGGCCTTCATGGCTTCTTCCTGCAGACGCGGCAACGCGGTGAGCGCGCGGCCGTCGTCCGGGGCCTGCAGCAGGGTGACCGCCACCATCCGTGAGCCGGTGAACGTCACCTCGACCTGGACGGTCCCGTAGCTGCTCGACTCCGGCGTGCCCTGGGTCGTGACTGTCGCGTTCGCACTGTCCGGAGTGGACGGAGTGGCGCCCGTCGAGGCCGGCGGAGCGGGCGCGGTGGACGGTGCGGCGACGCTCGGCGGTGGTGCCGCGACGGCGGTGTTGTGCACCGGTCCCGGCTCGAACCGCCAGACCGCGATGAAGCCCGCGATCGACAGCGCGACGACGAAAATGGTCCTCTTCACTGCACCATCCCCCTTTAGGCCGCGAGGCTGAAGCGTTCGGCGTGGACCTGGGCCTTGGGCACCTTCAGCTCGCGCAGGCTGCGCAGCACGGCCGATGTCATTCCCGGCGGGCCGCAGACGAACACGTCCCGTTCGTGCACGTCCGGCACCATCATGTGCAGGTTCGCCGGGCCGAGCATCGCCCCGCGCGGGCCGACCGCCTGGTCCGATCCGGCGAGGACGCTCACCACCGCGCCGCGGGCCTTGGCGAGCCCGTTGAGCTCGGGCAGCAGCACCGCGTCGGCCTGGGTGCGCACCCGGTAGAGGACGACGACGTGACCGTCGATGTCCTCCAGCAGCGCCCGGATCGGCGTGATGCCGACGCCGCCCGCCACCAGCAGCGCGTTGGGCCGCTGCTGGTGGATCGTCGTGAACGCGCCGTACGGACCTTCGGCGAACACGCGCGTCCCGATCCGCAGGCTGCGCAGCGACGCGCTGGAGTCGCCGAGCGCCTTCGCGGTCAGGCGCAGCGTGCGGCCGTCGGGCGCGGCGGACAGCGAGAACGGGTTGGCCTGGTACCAGCGGTCCTTCGTGAGGAACCGCCACAGGAAGAACTGGCCCGCCCGCGCCGGCATCTTGTCGAGGTTCTTGCCCGTCATGTAGACCGAAACCACGTCTGGGGCCTCGGAAACCACCGCGGTGACGCGCAGCTGGTGGCGCAGGTTCCGCCACAGCGGGAGCACGACGCGCCCGGCGAGCACGGCGGCGCCGGCGCCCAGCCACATCGACCACCAGTAGGCCTTGGCCGTCGGGGCGCTCGCGAACGACGTTCCAAGCGCGATCTGGTGCGTGAACGCCAGCACGATCGCGGCGTAGGTGTAGAGGTGGATGAAGTGCCACGTCTCGTACGCGAGCCGCTTGCGCGCGAACTTCGCCGAAGCCGCGCCCACGATGAGGATGACGGCGAACGCGACCAGCGCCCGCAGGATCCCCTCGAGCGTGTTGGCCATTTCGACCAGCTCGTCGACGACGCCCTTGTCCGAGACCTCCGCGTACCCGAACGCGATGAACACGAGGTGCGCCAGCAGCGTCCACAGGATCGTGAAGCCGGTCCAGCGGTGCCACGTCGTGAGCCGGTCCATCCCGATCCGCCGGTCCAGCCAGGGCAGCCGCGCGATGAGCAGCAGCTGGACGGCCATTGCCAGCGCGCCGTACATCCCGGCGAGCCTGCCGATGCTGATCAGCACGTTCTGGGAGAGCCCGGCCTCGGCGAAGAGCACCGTGACGGCGCCCACGTTGGCGCCCAGGAAGAGGAAGAGGCCGGATTTCGCGGCGATCCGGGGGCGGATCGCCGGGCGCGTGGCCTCGGCGGTCTGCGTCATGCTGGTCACACGGATTCCCCTCGGGTTCGGTTCACGACGCTCAGCTTCGCCACGCAGCCTGTGGCGAGTCTGGGTACGGGCTGTCGGATTCCTGTCGGCCCGCGTCACGGGTCGCCGCTCGCCGGGGCGCCGGGAGAAGATGGGGTGGTGCAGCCCTCCGAACCCGTGCGCCTGCTCGTCGTCGACGACGAGCCGCACATCGCCGACCTCGTCGCGACCGTCGCCCGGTACGAGGGCTGGCACGCGGTCACGGCCGGGTCCGGCCGGGCCGCGCTGAGCCAGGCCGCGGACTTCGGGCCGGACATCGTCGTGCTCGACCTGATGCTGCCCGACCTGGACGGCTTCACCGTGCTCGACCGCCTCCGGGAGAACGGCAGCACGGTGCCCGTGGTGTTCCTCACGGCCAAGGACGCGACGGCCGACCGGATCGCCGGGCTCACCCGCGGGGGTGACGACTACCTCGTGAAACCGTTTTCCGTCGAGGAGCTGATGGCGCGGCTGCGGGCGGTGCTGCGGCGCAGCACCGGCCTCGCGCACCAGACCGTGACGCGCGGTGCCGTGCTGCAGGTCGGCGACCTGACGCTGGACGAGGACACCCGCGAGGTCCGGCGCGGTGACCGGCCGGCCGAGCTGACGCCGACCGAGTACGAGCTGCTGCGCTACCTCATGCGCCGCTCGCCGGCGGTGCTGACGAAGGCGCAGATCCTCGACCACGTCTGGGAGTACGACTTCGGCGGCCGGTCCAATGTGGTCGAACTCGTCATCTCCCACCTGCGGCGCAAGGTCGACGCGGGCGACGGCGAACCGCTGATCCACACCGTGCGCGGCGTCGGGTACGTCGTGCGCCGGGTCAACCGGTGACGCGCTTCTTCCGCCGGTGGTACGCGGCCTGGCAGCGGACGCGGCTGGGTACCCGGATCACGCTGGGTCTCGGCGCGCTCGCGCTGGTCGTGTTCGCCGCCGTCGGCGTCACGACGGTCGGGATCATGCACGGCTACCTCGACCGGCGGCTCGACGACCAGCTGACCAAGAGCCAGAACACGCAGCTGCCGCAGCTGCGGGAAACGCACGGCTCGCCGCAGTCGGTGTACTCGTGGTACTCGGCGCTGTACAAGGTGCGTGACGGCGTCGCGACGCCCCAGCCCGGCGGCCAGCTGCCCGGCGACGCCGAGCAGCTGGCGAAGATCGCGGCCGACGCGGTCGGCGGCGACGTCACGCGCAACATCTACCTGTACGACGACGGCCCGTACCGGGTGCGCGCGTGCCCGGTCGACAACGGTTCGGTGCTGCTGTCGGCCGCCCCGCAGAAGGACCTCGACGGCACGGTCCAGCAGCTGATCTGGGTGGAGGTCGGCGCGTTCGCGTTCGCGCTGGCCGTGCTGGTGGTCGTCGGGCGGCTGGTGCTGAGCCGCGGCCTGCGCCCGCTGGCGGACATGGCCGGGACCGCGCACGACATCGCGTCCCACGACCTCACCGCGAACCCCGCCCTGCCGGCCCGCTCGGCCGGCACCGGTGGCGGCGCCGAAGTCGACGAGCTGCGGACGGCGTTCAACGTGATGCTCGCGCACATCGACACGTCCTTGGCGGCGAAGACCGAGGCGAACGAGCGGCTGCGCCGGTTCGTCGCGGACGCGTCGCACGAGCTGCGGACGCCGCTGACGTCGATCCGGGGCTACGCCGACCTTTTCCGCTACGCGGCGGCGAACGAGCCGGCGGAGCGGGAGGCACACCTGGCGAAGATCCGGTCCGAGACGGCCCGGATGAGCGTCCTCGTCGACGATCTCCTGCTGCTCGCCAGGCTCGACGCGCGCGCGGCCGAGACGCCGTTGCGGCCGGAGCGCGTCGACCTCGCCGAGCTGGCCGGGGACGCGGCGGACGCCTTCGCCGCCGGGCGGCCCGACCACCCGCTGACTTCGTCGTTTTCGGCGGCTTTCGTCTCCGCGGATCCGCTGCGGTTGCGGCAGGTGCTCGACAACCTGCTGGCCAACGCGGCCATCCACACCCCGCCCGGGACCGCGGTGCACGTCTCGGTGGAGTCCTCGGAGTCCGACGCGGTCGTGCGGGTGGCCGACGCCGGGCCGGGCATCGCCGCCGCCGATCAGGAGCGGATCTTCGACCGGTTCTTCCGCGTCGACGACTCGCGCACCCGCGGCAACGGCGGCACCGGGCTCGGGTTGTCCGTGGTCCAGTCCCTGGTGACGGCGCACGGCGGCACGGTCTCGGTGACCTCGGAGCCGGGCCGCACGGAGTTCACGGTCAGGTTGCCGCTCGCCCGGTGACGTGCGGCGGCGTCGTCCAGCCGGGGGAGAGGTCGTCCGACGGCTCGGGCGCGCCGAAGACGGTCCGGACCGGGAGGACGCCGGCCCACGCGGCGTCGGCGTCGAGGTCCTCCGGCTCGTCGTCCGGGCCCTCGGCGCGCACCTTCACCGACGCCTCGGCGAGGTCGAGCGCCAGGACGCTCACCGCCGCGAACTCCTTCGCGTTGACCTCGCGCGCGTGCTCCCACGAGCCGGGCGCGAGGTGGTCGGTCAGCACCTTCAGGCCGTGCATCTTCGCTTCGGGGTCGGTGACCGCTTCGGCCTTCCCGAAGATGACCGCGCTGCGGTAGTTCATCGAGTGGTTGTTCACCGACCGCGAGTAGACGACGCCGTCGAGGAGCGTCACGGTGACGCAGACGTCGAGGTCCTGCGACGCCGTGCGGAGGCTCGACGCGCCGGTGGAGCCGTGCAGGTAGAGCGTGTCGCCGTCGCGGCCGTAGCCGGTCGGGAGGACGAGGGGCGCGCCGTCGCGGACGATGCCGAGGTGGCAGATCAGGCCCTCGTCCAGGACGGCGTGGAGCGCGGAGCGGTCGGTCACGGCCCGGTGCTTCTTGCGGCCGAGCGTGGTGCGGGGCGTGGTGGACAGCATGCGACCAGCGTCTCCCAGCACAGTGGCATCGGAAAACGGCCACTTCTCGTACACTTGGGAAGTCCACTCGAGGAGGTCCCGTGACTCACGCCGACACCGCGCTCCCGGTCAGCCTCGACCGCTCGGCCGTGACGCCCCTGGCTGTCCAGCTCGCGGACGCGTTGCGCGAAGCGGCCGCTTCAGGCCACCTGCGGGGCGGCGACCGGCTGCCGTCGACGCGGGCATTGGCGGGACGTCTCGGCGTCAGCCGCACGGTGACGTCGGCGGCGTACGAGCAGCTGCACGCCGAGGGGTGGATCGCGGGGCGGCACGGCTCCGGCACGTACGTGACGACGCCGCCGTCGTTTTCGGCGTCGGAGGTCCCGGCGCCCGCTGTCCCGGCACCCGAGACCGAGGTGCCGTCGCTGCTCGACCTGGGCCCCGGCACGCCGTGGGCCGACGGCCTGGACCGCTCGGCGTGGCGCCGCGCCTGGCGTGCGGCGGCCGACCCGGACCCGCTGGTCCGCGCGCACCGCGCCGGGCTGCCGGAGTACCGCGCGGCGGTGTCGGAGCACCTGCTGCGCCACCGCGGCCTGGCCGCCGGCTCGGTGCTGGCGACGGGCGGCACGACGGCGGCGGTGGTGGAGCTGGCCGCGGCGGTGCTCGAACGCGGGGACGTCGTCGCCGTCGAGGAGCCCGGGTACCAGCGCGCGGTGCAGGCGTTCCTGCGGGCGGGCATGCGGGTGGTGGGCGTGCCGGTGGACGACGAGGGGCTGCGGCCGGACGCGATCCCCCCGGGTGCGAGGGCGGTGTACTGCTCGCCGGCGCACCAGTACCCGATGGGCAGCCGCCTGAGCGCGGCACGGCGGGTATCCCTGGTCGAGCGGGCGCGGGCGTCGTCGATGCTGGTCATCGAGGACGACTACGACGGCGAGCTGCGCTTCGACGTGGCGCCGTTGCCGATGCTGGCGTCGCTGGCACCGGACGTGGTGGCGCACCTGGGGACGACGTCGAAGATCCTGACGCCGACGCTGGGGGCCGGGTGGATGGTGGCGCCGGAGGCGATCACGTCGGCGGTGCTGGCGTATCGAGATCTGACGGGGACGCGGCCGTCGCCGGCGGGGCAGCGGGTGTTGTACGAGTTCGCGCGGAACGGAGATCTGGGCCGTCACCTGCGGAAACTGCGTCGGGAGATGGCCGAGCGGCGGACGTTGCTGGCGGGAGCGTTGGCATCGGCCGGGGTGCCGGTCCGCGGGGATGACGCGGGGGCGCACCTGGTGGTGCCGTTTTCGTCGGCTTCGGTGGAGGTTTCGGTTCTTGCGGCGGCCGAACGGCGGGGGATTCGGTTGGATGGGCTGGCGCGGCACTTCGCCGGTTCGCCTTCGGCTCATGGCGTGGCGATCGGGTACGCGGGGTGTTCGCGGGAGGCTTTGGTGGCGGCGTTGCCGACGCTGGTGTCGCTGCTGCGGTGAGGTTCGCGGTTGTCCACAGCTCCTCCAGCACGCACATCCGTTCAGGTGCCTCCGATACCTGAAGAAGGCGACTGATGTATGTCAGGCGGCTGCTCGAGGCTCTGCTCCTTTGCCGCTTGGCTCACTCTCAACGCCTCGACGCGTTCTACCAGGGTCCGAAAACGGTCTGCTTCATTGGGGATCGACGCATAAACCCCGATCTGAAACTCGGCTGCGCGATACTGCTGTTCGATATCGCTCGCTGTTCTCTGGAACATCTCGGCGCGCTCTCGCAATCGAAAAGTGAGGGAGCAGCTCGCTGCGATCCCAACAACAAGGGAAACTGCGATCGATATCGACCGGGTCTCTGCTGTGCCGGCGAGAGCGGTCAACGACGAGGCCGACAAGGATCCGACGATGATGAGAAGTTGCAGGGCTACATAGCCGCGCCTGTAGGCTTGAGCTCGGATTTTGTATCGATCTGCCAATGATGGCAGGTGTTCCTTGTATCTCGAATGTGGTGCGCTGGTTCGTTTCGCCCGCCCGGCGAGAATTTCAGCGCGGCGGATGCGGTTCCTGTCCAGCTCGCTTTGCAGTGTAATGCGCGTGCTGCGATTTTCCAGCGAGTATCCGAGGCAAGTGGCGCCTCCTCCGATTAGGCACATAGTTCCAATGGCGCCGACCGGCAGCATTTCTGCTCCGATCGCGGCAACCAGGAACCAAAGTCCGGTGATGAGGAAGGGGGACGCGAGAGTTCCGCAAATCGCCCACCGCCAGCGGAGCAGCAGCTCTTTTTGCTCCTCTGTCAGCTCGTCCGATTCCTGGTCGATCTCCTGTACCTCGGGTGGTGACGGCATGTCGTCACGCATCAACGGACCTCTCAGTGTTCGATAGCTCACGATGGGTTGCCGGTACTGTAGTCAATGCATTCGTGGCGAGTCGCGATAGAACCATCGTCGCCCGAGTGCTCAACGTGGTGGCGGTAGTTTGCGTGTGATGATTTGTGCCTGAGTGTTTGCTCGGCGTCGCAGTGTCCTCACCGGTTGCGTTCACCGCTCACTTCACGCCGCCCGGCGCACGGGGCTCGGCTGTTCGCCGAGGTCACCGGGTACGGTGGCTCACCATGAGCGAGAAGATCCGGGTCGCGGTCGTGTTCGGTGGGCGCAGCAGCGAGCACACCATCTCCTGCCTTTCCGCCGGCAGCGTCCTGGGGAACCTCGATCCGGAGCGGTTCGAAGCGGTCCCCGTCGGCATCACGCGCGCGGGGCGCTGGGTGCTCGGTACCGGGGACTCCGCCCAGCTCGCCATCCGCGGCCGCGAACTCCCCTCCGTCGATGACGGCAAGGGGCTCGTTCTCGCCGGTGATCCCTCCAGTCAGGGCCTCGTCGCCGTCGAAGCCGGGCGGGAAAGCGAGCTCCTCTCTCAGGTCGACGTCGTCTTCCCCGTGCTGCACGGCGCCTTCGGTGAGGACGGCACCATCCAGGGCCTCCTCGAGCTCGCCGGCATCCCGTACGTCGGCCCCGGCGTTCTTGCCAGCGCGGCCGCCATGGACAAGGAAACCGCGAAGAAACTCCTTGCCGCCGAAGGACTTCCGGTCGGGACCTTCGCCGCGCTCAAGCGCAGTGAGTCCACTTTGGACGACGAGGCTCAGGCCAAGCTCGGCCTGCCCGTCTTCGTCAAGCCCTCGCGCGCCGGGTCTTCCGTCGGTATCAGCCGGGTGACGTCGTGGGATGACCTCGACGCCGCCATCGAGCTCGCGCGGGCCACCGATCCCAAGGTCCTCGTCGAAGCCGCCGTCGTCGGGCGGGAGGTCGAGTGCGGGGTCCTCGAGTTCCCGGACGGGCGCGTCGAAGCCTCGCTGCCCGCCGAGATCCGCGTCCTGTCCGAGGACGAAAACGCTTGGTACGACTTCGAAACCAAGTACCTCGGCGACGACGCCGAGCTGGACATCCCGGCCAAGCTCGACGACGCCCTCACCGAGAAGCTCCGCGCCATGGCCGTCAAGGCCTTCCAGGCGCTCGACTGCCAGGGCCTCGCCCGCGTCGACTTCTTCGTCGGCGCCGACGGTGAGCTGACCATCAACGAGGTCAACACCATGCCCGGCTTCACGACGAAGTCCGCCTACCCGAAGATGTGGGAGGTCACCGGCGTGGACTACTCGACGCTGCTGACCACGCTCATCGAGACGGCCATCGCCCGCGGTACGGGCCTGCGCTAGCCGAAGCGCAGCGGCGTCGCCGGCAGCTTCGCCGCCACGGTGTCCGAGATCTGCTGCAGCGGGCCCGTCCCGGCGCTGTCCGGCACCGTCAACGCCGCGTAGACGTCGCGGTCCACGACGTACCACGTCGACGCGCCGTCGCCGGACACCTGCAGCCACTGCACCTTGTTCACCAGCCGCAGCGCCGCCGTCGGCGTCAGCTCCGGGGGACGGTCCAAGCCGCAGCGCAGCACCAGCGGGTCGTCCGAGCCCCAGGCCACCGTGGCCGGCGGGGCCGGGTCGGCCAGCGCGCGCACCTTCAGCGTCTTGCCGTTGGACGTCAGTTCGGAGGGCACCGCGCTCATCAGCGTCGTGCAGCCCGGGGCCGAGGCGAAGGGCGCCGGCACGGAGACCAGCGGAAGCGGCCCGGAATCGGTGGAGTCCGCGGAGCGCTGGGTCAGCGCGAAGACGGCGACGGCGACCGCCAGGGCGACGGCGAGCGCGGCCGCGGTGACGAGCACCACCCTGGGTGGGGCACCGGTGTCGGAGTCTGGCACCGCACCACTACACCACTGCTCAGAGATGCACGACCGGGCAGGTCAGCGTCCGGGTGATGCCTTCCACGTTCTGGACCTTGGCGACCACGAGCTGGCCCAGCTGGTCGACACTGTCGGCGGCCGCGCGGACGATCACGTCGTACGGTCCGGTGACATCCTCCGAACTGGTGACGCCCGCGATGCTGGAGATCTCGGCCGCCACCGCGGCCGCCTTGCCGACCTCGGTCTGGATGAGGATGTATGCGTGGACCACGGCGCGCCCTTTCGTCGGGATCGGTCAGCTCAGGTAGGAACGTATAGCCAGCTCACCGAAAAACATAGGGCATCCGACTATCGGTGATCGATCTTTGTCCCGGTAGAGAAAGCAGAGGTGACCGGTGTCACCGAACGACGCAACGGTCGCCGAGACCGGCGAGTTCGCGCTCATCCGCGCGGTCACCGAAGGGCGCCGCCAGCCGCCGGGCACGCTGCTCGGCCCCGGCGACGACGCCGCCGTCCTCGCGGCCCCCGACGGCCGCGTGGTCGCCAGCACCGACGTGCTCGTCCAGGGCGTCCACTTCCGGCTCGACTGGTCGCCGCCCGAGTACGTCGGGCGCAAGGCCGTCGCGGTCAACCTGGCCGACATCGCCGCCATGGGCGCCACCCCGACCACCGTCCTGGTCGGCCTCGCCTGCCCGCCCGACACCCCGCGCGACCTGGTCACCGCGCTCGCCGACGGCATGTGGGCCGAGGCCGAACGCGCCGGCATCGGCGTCTCCGGCGGCGACATGGTCCGCGCCGACCAGCTCGTGATCAGCGTCACCGCGCTCGGCGACCTCGGCGACCGCGAGCCCGTGACGCGCTCGGGCGCCCGGCCCGGCGATGTCGTCGCGGTCTGCGGGAAGCTCGGCTGGGCCGCGGCCGGCCTGGCCGTGCTCGGACGCGGGTTCCGGTCGCCGGTCGGCGTGGTCAACGCGCAGCGCTGCCCGGAACCGCCGTACGACGCCGGTCCGCGCGCCGCTCTCGCGGGAGCGACGGCGATGATCGACGTCTCCGACGGGCTCCTGGCCGACCTCGCCCACATCGGCGAGGCCTCCGGAGTCGGCCTCGACGTCCGGACCGCCGACCTCGACATCCCCGCGCGGCTCACCGAAGTCGGCGCCGCGCTCGGCGCCGACCCCCTGGACTGGGTGCTGACCGGTGGTGAGGATCACGCTCTCGTCGCGACCTTCCCGCCGTTCGCCGAACTGCCCGAAGGCTGGCGCACCATCGGCGTCGTGACGATGGCGGACTCCGGGATCACCGTGGACGGGAAACCGTTTTCGCGAGAAGCCGGATGGACTCACTGGCGCTGATCTAGGCTCGGAAAGCGTGAGAATCGTTCCGGTCCCCTACGACCATCCCGACGCGGTCAAGCTCATGGCCGCGGTGCAGCAGGTGTACGTCGAGCGCTACGGCGACGAAGACGCCACCCCGATGAGCCCGGCGGACTTCGATCCCCCGCAGGGCGTCTTCCTGGTCGGCTACCAGGGCGAGGAAGCGGTCGCCTGCGGTGCCTGGCGCGCCCACGACGGCCCGGCGCCGGACTTCCAGGACGGCGACGCCGAGTTCAAGCGGATGTACGTCGCCGACTCCGCCCGCGGCCGCGGGTTCGCGCGGATGATCCTGTCCGAGCTGGAACGCACGGCGGCGCTGTGCGGCCGCAAGCGCGCGGTGCTGGAGACCGGCACCAAGCAGCCCGAGGCGATCGCGCTCTACACGTCCTCCGGGTACGCCGAGATCCCGAACTTCGGCGTCTACAAGGACGAGCCGGAAAGCCGTTGCTACGGCAAGGACCTCACCTCGGTGTGAGCTTGAGCAAGGCCGCCGCGTGCGGGCGCAGGGACGCCGCAATGGCGCCGACGGCTGGGCCGGTTTCTCGGTGGGCCCAGAGATCCCGGACGGTCCACGACCCCGGGATCGCCGCGGAGACGGTCGCGGTGGTGGTGCCGGTGTTGAGCAGCACCACCGCGAACCCGCCGCCGGTCAGCGGTTTCCCCCACACCTGGTAGCCGGGGCCCGCGGCGAGCTGCCGCCCTTGGCCGCCCGCGAAGTCCTGGTCGACGGCGATCGCTTCGGTGTTGCCCAGCGTCGCCAGGTCGCTGTCGCTCAGCTTCGCCGGGTCCGTCCCGGCGAACAGCGGCGCGTTCAGCACGGCCCAGACGCTGAAGTGCGCGCGGGCTTCGTCCGCGGTGAGGGTGCCGTTGCCGACCTGCAGCATGTCCGGGTCGTTCCAGCCGCCCGGGCCGCCGCTGTGGGTCGCGACGGTGGCCTGCTGGTCGATCGTCGCGAGGACGGAGTCCCAGGTCGCGGTGAGGTCGTAGGTGGTCCGCCACAGGTTGGCCACCGGCCGCGCCCAGGTCCAGGGGCTGGAGACGCCGTATTCGGAGATCGCGTAGACGATCGGGCGGGGCAGCGCCGCGAGCTCGTCGCGCATCTTCTCGAACGCCGCCTTGCGACCGAGGCCGTCGACGGTGTCGGCGTTGCACCAGTCGTACTTGAGGTAGTCGACGCCCCAGCGGTCGAACGTCTCGGCGTCCTGGCGTTCGTGGCCGAGCGAGCCGATGCCGGTGGCGGGGTAGGCGTCGTTGGCCATCGCGCACGTGCGGCTGCCGGGGACGGCGTAGATGCCGAACAGCAGGCCGCGGGAGTGGACGTAGTCGGCGAGGTCGGCGATGCCGTGCGGGAAGCGTGTCGGATCGGCCTGCAGCGAGCCGTCGTCGGCGCGCTTCGGGGCCTGCCAGCAGTCGTCGACCACGACGTAGCGGTAGCCGGCGTCGCGCAGGCCGGTGTCGGCCAGTGCGTCGGCCGCCTTTTTGACGACGTCCTCGGTGAGGTCATAGCAGCGGACCTGGTTCCAGCTGTTCCAGCCCATCGGCGGGGTCGCGGCCAGGCCGTTCGCGAGGGCGGGCGACACCGTCGGGAGGCTGAGCACCCAGGTCAGCACGATGAGGAGGAGCACGAGACCCGTGCTCCCGGTACTGGCGTTCCGGTTCGCGGCGATGCCGTGATCCAATCGCAGAACACGTGAAACCGCAGTCACCCCGGAGGCGGCATGCCGATCTACGCACTCGGCTCGATCGAACCGACGATCCACCCGGACGCCTACGTCCACCCCGACGCCACGGTGATCGGCGACGTCCGGATCGGTGCTTTCGCGTCGGTGTGGCCGCAGACCGTCCTGCGTGGCGACCACGGCTACATCGAGATCGGCGAGCGGTCGAACGTCCAGGACGGCTGCGTCCTGCACTGCACCGAGCGGCATCCGACGATCCTCGGGCCGTCGTCGGCGATCGGGCACGCCGTGCACGTCGAGGGCGCGACGATCGGCACCGGCTGCCTGATCGCGTCCGGCTCGGTGGTGCTCAACGGCTCGGTGATCGACGACGGCGGCATGGTCGGCGCGGGCGCGGTGCTGTCGTACGGCTCGCACGTGAAGACCGGGGAGATCGCGCTGGGCGTGCCGGCGAAGACACGGGAGAACAAGTCGTTCAGCGCGGAAAACATCGCCATGGTGGTCGATTCCTACGTGGAGCGCGGGAAGCGGTTCCGCGTCGAACTGCGGCGGCTCGACCCGCTCGGGTGATGCCGGCCACGCCCGGTAGGCTTGCGCGCCGTGACCGCACGACCGCTGCAGGACATCGTCGAGGCAGGCTGGGCTGAGGCCCTCGAACCGGTGGCGCCGCAGGTGTCCGCGATGGGGGAGTTCCTCCGCGCGGAGATCGCCGCGGGCCGCACGTACCTGCCGGCGGGTGAACACGTGCTGAGGGCGTTCAAGCAGCCGTTCCACGACGTGCGCGTGCTGATCGTCGGGCAGGACCCGTACCCGACGCCCGGGCACGCGGTGGGCCTGAGCTTCTCGGTGGCGCCGGACGTCCGGCCGATCCCGAAGAGCCTGGTCAACATCTACAAGGAGTACGCCGAGGACCTCGGCCACCCGCTGCCGTCCAACGGCGACCTGACGCCGTGGGCCGACCAGGGTGTCCTGTTGCTGAACAGGGCGTTGACGGTGCAGCCGGGCAAGTCGAACTCGCACCAGGGCAAGGGTTGGGAAGAGGTCACCGAGCAGGCGATCAAGGCCCTCGCGGCCCGGTCGGAGCCGATGGTGGCGATCTTGTGGGGCCGCAACGCCCGCAACCTGCGCCCGATGCTGGGCGAGGTGCCGTGCATCGAGTCCGCGCACCCGAGCCCGCTCTCGGCCCACAACGGTTTCTTCGGGTCGAAGCCGTTCAGCCGCGCCAACCAGCTGCTGGAGCAGCAGGGCGCGGCGCCGGTCGACTGGAAACTTCCGTAAGTTCGGTGTCCGGATCGGGGTGACGGCTCCGACCAGGGGGAAACGGAACCTTGGAGGACACCATGAACGTCACGTCGGCCGACGGCACGACCATCGCTTTCGACCAGCGCGGATCGGGCGCGCCGGTGATCCTGGTCGGCGGCGCGTTCAACGACCGGACGACCGTCGCCGGCCTGGCCGAAGTGCTGGCCGGGGACTACACGACGATCGCCTACGACCGGCGCGGCCGCGGTGACTCCGGGGACGCCGCTTCGTACGCGTTCGAGCGGGAGATCGAGGACATCGCGGCGCTGATCGCCCACGCGGGTGGTTCGGCGTCGGTGTTCGGGCACTCCTCGGGCGCGGTGCTGGCCCTGGAAGCGGCGGCGGCCGGTCTCCCGATCGACAAGCTCGTGGCGTACGAGCCGCCGTACGCGACTCCCGAACAGGCGCGGGGTGACGTCCTGGGGCAGGTGCGGGCCCAGCTGGCCGCGGGTGACCGCGACGGCGCGGTGAAGACGTTCCTGATGGTCGCGGGCACCCCCGAGGAGATGGTCGAGGGGATGAAGCAGGCGCCGGTGTGGGGCTGGTTCACGGGCCTGGCGCACACGCTGCCGTACGACCTGACGATCTGCGGCCCGGGCGCCCACCCCCGCTTGGACCACCTGGCGAAGATCGCGGTCCCGACGCTGGTCATCGGGGGCGGCGCGAGCCCCGAGGAGCTTCAGGCGGGTGCCCGCGTGGCGGCCGAGGCGGTTCCGGGAGCCCGCCACGAGACGCTGGAGGGGCAGGACCACGGCGTGCTGCAGTACCCGGAGACGCTGAAGCCGCTCCTGCTGGACTTCCTGAAGTAAGCGAAAAAAATGGCGGGTGCTCCGGAGAGCACCCGCCATTTTCGAACTCTTCTCGCCTCAGCCGCGAACGACCTTGCCCGCCTTGATGCACGAGGTGCACACGTTCAGGCGCTTGCGCTGGGAAATACCCACCTTGGCGTGGACGGTCTGGATGTTCGGGTTCCACCGGCGGTTGGTACGCCGGTGGGAGTGCGAGACCGACTTGCCGAAGCCGGGTCCCTTGCCACAGACGTCGCACACGGCAGCCACGTCGAACTCCTTTGGATCTGGGTCATAGAAATGAGCCCAGATGCACTGGGCAACTCGACCATAGTAACTACTGCGTTCCCGGCCCCGAGCACCGGGTCGATACGCTGCCCCGGGACCGGGTAGGAGGTTACGGGGTGCGGGTGCTGGACGTGGCTGCGGTGTCGGCCTGGGCGACGGGCTGCGTGCGCAGTCTCGCGAGCCTGCGGCCGGCCATCGACGAGATCAACGTCTACCCCGTCGCGGACTCCGACACCGGCTCCAACATGCTCTTCACGATGACCGGCGCGGCGAAGGAACTCGAAGCCGCGCAACCGGAAGACGCCGCCGAAGCGCTGAAGATCCTCGCGCGCGGTGCCGTCGCTTCGGCCAAGGGCAACTCCGGCGTGATCCTCTCCCAGGTCGTGCGCGGGCTGGCCGACAGCGCCCGGGGGGAGCTCGACGGCGAGTGGCTGGCCCAGGCGCTCGGGCACGCCGACGAGGTCGCCACCGGCGCGGTCAGCCGCCCGGTCGCCGGGACCATCCTCACCGTCCTGCACGCCGTCGCCCTCGCTGTGCGCGGCGACACGGTCTCGCTCGGCGAAGTCGCGCAGAAGGCCGCGAAGGAAGCCGCGCACGCTCTCGAGAAGACGCCCCTGCAGCTGCCCGCGCTGGCCAGGGCCGGGGTCGTCGACGCGGGCGCCCGCGGGCTCGTCGCCGTGCTCGACGCACTGGTCGGCGTGCTCACCGGCGTCCCGCTGCAGCAGGAGCACCCCCTCGAGGTGCACGCGATCCCGCAGGCCGAGGCCTACGCCTGGGAGGTCATGTACCTCCTCGACGGCGTCGACGAGCTGAGCCTGCCGACCCTGCGCAAGGAGCTGAGCGGCCTCGGCGACAGCGTCACCGTGGCCGGCGACGGCTCGGGCAGCCACGCCGTGCACGTCCACTGCGCCGACATCGGCGCCGCCATCGAAGCCGGGCTCGCCCTGGGCCGCCCGCGCAAGATCCGCGTCGAACCCCTGCTCACGCCCACGCCGATCGAGCCGGGCGGCGGGATCGACCGCACGGTCGTCGCCGTCGTGCACGGTGGCGAGCTGGCCGAGCTGCTGCGCGCCGAGAGCATCCCGGTGCTGGCCGTGGGTGAGGGCGAAACCCCCAGCATCGAGGACGTGATCGGCCTGCTCAACGAGGCCGCGGGGCGGCACGTCACGGTGCTGCCGGGCAGCGTCGCGCTCACCGCGGCGGTCGACACCGCGGCCGGGCACGCGATGGCGGGCGACCGGGACGTCGTGGTCATCCCGTGCGTCTCGCCGGTGCAGGTCCTGGCCGCTCTCGCCGTGCACGACGCCGGGCGCCGCACCAACGACGACGTCGTCGCGATGGCCGAAGCGGCCGCCGCGACCAGGCGTGGCGAACTGCGGATCGCGCGCGAGGAGTCGCTAACCTGGGTGGGCCGGGCCCAGTCCGGCGACGTGGTCGGCCTGGTCGACGACGAGGTGGTGCTGATCGAGCCGGCACCGGCGTCGGAGACGAACCTGGTCGCGGCCGCGATGAACGTGCTCAACCGGATGCTGGCGCTCGGCGGCGAGCTGGTGACGGTGCTGAGCGGGGCCGCCGCCCCGCCCGGGGTCGTCGAGGAGCTCGCGGAGCAGCTGCGGGTCGAGCACCCGGAGGTGGAGCTGACCAGCTACGCCAGCGGCCAGGCGGAAGCCGTGCTGCTGATGGGAGTCGAATAGCCGATGGCCGGACTGCGCGACAAGCTGCCGCTGCTCCTGGGCGCCAAGACGGCGAAGGCGCTCGCCACGGCGTTGGACATCGAGACGGTCAGCGACCTGCTGCGCCACTACCCGCGCCGCTACGCCGAGCGCGGCGAGCTCACCGACATCGCCGGCCTCGAGCTCGGCGAGCACGCCACGGTGCTGGCGCGCGTGGAAAAGGTGAGCAAGCGGCGGATGAAGTCCCGCAACGGGACCATCCTCGACATGGTGATCACCGACGGGAAACGCCGGCTCACCTGCGCCTTCTTCAACCAGGCCTGGCGCGAGAAGGACCTCGTCCCCGGCAAGACCGGCCTGTTCGCCGGCAAGGTGTCCGCCTTTCGCGACACCCTGCAGCTGACCAACCCCGAGTACGAGCTGTTCGACGCCGAGAACGAAGCCGCGGCGATGGACGACTTCCTCGCCGCGATCATCCCGGTCTACCCGGCGGCGCAGGGCATGCCGACGTGGTCGATCGCCAAGTGCGTGCGCCAGGTCCTCGACGTCCTCGAGGTCGACGACGACCCGATGCCGGCCGAGCTGCGGCGGCTGCACAAGCTGTCCGACCTCGACACGGCGCTGCACGGCATCCACCGCCCGGCCAACTGGGCGCACCTGGAGGCGTCGAAGAAGCGGCTGAAGTGGGACGAGGCCATGGCCGTCCAGCTGATCTTCGCGCAGCGGCGCCACTCGGCCATCTCGCGACCGGCGAAGGCGAACCCGCACGTCAGCGGCGGCCTGATGGACGCCTTCGACAAGCGGCTGCCGTTCGACCTGACCGCGGGCCAGCGGGCGATCGGCGACGAGATCGCCGCGGACCTCGCCTCCGAGCACCCGATGAACCGGCTGCTGCAGGGCGAGGTCGGCTCCGGCAAGACGATCGTCGCGCTGCGGGCGATGCTGCAGGTCGTCGACAACGGGCGGCAGACCGCGATGCTGGCCCCGACCGAGGTCCTCGCCGCCCAGCACGCGCGGTCGCTGCGGGAGATGCTCGGCGACCTCGGCCAGGCCGGCGAGCTGGGCGCGGCGGAGAACGCCACCCGCGTGACGCTGCTCACCGGGTCGATGGGCGCGAAGGACCGCAAGAAGGCGTTGCTGGAGATCGTCAGCGGCGAAGCGGGCATCGTCGTCGGCACGCACGCGCTGATCCAGGACCACGTCGAGTTCGCCGACCTCGGCCTCGCCGTCGTCGACGAGCAGCACCGCTTCGGCGTCGAGCAGCGGGACGCGCTGCGCACCCGCGGCGCCGGCGACACCAGCCCGCACGTCCTCGTCATGACCGCGACGCCGATCCCGCGCACCGTCGCGATGACCGTGTACGGCGACCTCGAGGTCTCCGCGCTGCGCGAGATGCCGGTCGGGCGGTCGCCGATCAAGACCACCGTGGTGCCGGTGGCGGAGAAACCGGCCTGGTTCGACCGGATCTGGCAGCGCGTCCGCGAAGAGGTCGGCAAGGGGCACCAGGGGTACGTCGTGTGCCCGCGGATCGGAGACGAGCCGCCGTCGGACAAGAGCGACAAGCGGCCGCCGCTCGCGGTCCTCGAAGTCGCGCCGGAACTGGAGCATGGCGCGCTTCAGGGGCTCAAGATCGGTGTGCTGCACGGCCGGATGCCGCCCGACGAGAAGGACGCCGTGATGCGCGCGTTCTCGGCGGCGAAGCTAGACGTCCTCGTGGCGACCACGGTGATCGAGGTCGGCGTCAACGTCCCGAACGCGACCGCGATGGTGATCATGGACGCCGACCGGTTCGGCGTCAGCCAGCTGCACCAGCTGCGCGGCCGCGTCGGCCGGGGCAGCGTGCCGGGCGTCTGCCTGCTGGTCACCGAGGCTCTCGACGGCACCGCGACGCGCGAGCGGCTGGCCGCGGTCGAGTCGACGACCGACGGCTTCGAGCTGTCGCAGCTGGACCTGGAGCTGCGCCGCGAGGGCGACATCCTCGGCGCCGCGCAATCCGGCAAGCGCTCGACGCTCAAGCTGCTGTCGCTGCTGCGGGACGAGGACGTGATCGCCGCGTCGCGGATCAGCGCGCAGGAGATCGTCGAGAAGGACCCGGACCTGAAGAAGTACCGCGGCCTGGCGCAGATGGTCGCCGACGTCGTCGACGTCGACCGCGCGGAGTACCTGGAGAAGAGTTGAGCATTCGTGACGCGACGGTGGCCGACGCACAGGGGATCGGCGAGGTCCACGTGGCGTCGTGGCAGGCGGCTTACGCGGGCCTCATCCCGGAGGACTTCCTCGCGCGCCTTACGGTCGAGCCGCGCGCGGCGTCGTGGGCACGGCAGATCGGCGAGGGCGCCGGCCGGGTGCTGGTCGCCGAGGAGGACGGCGTCATCGCGGGGTTCGCCGCGTTCGGGGACGCGCAGCTCTACGCGCTGTACCTGCTGCCGCGGTTCTGGGGCCGCGGCCTCGGCCGGGCGCTGCACGACCGGGTCGTCGAAGGACTGTCCGGCGACAGTGCCGTGCTGTGGGTGCTGTCGACGAACGAACGCGCGAAGGCCTTCTACGTCCGGCAGGGCTGGGTGGACGACGGCGCCACCCAGACGGAGACGATCGACGAGGGCCGGGTCACGCTGGAGGAGACGCGGTTCCGGCTTCGGCTGTCGTGAACACCCCGGCTTTCGCGGCCGCTGCCGCCGCCGCGGCCGCGACTCCGGCGTCCTGCGGTGTCACGCCTTCGCGGGAGACGAACAGGCGGTAGAAGATCGGTCCGCACGCGACCCGGACGACCTCGACCGCGTCGGTGCCCGCCGGGACCTCGCCGCGTTCGACGGCCCGGTCGACCACCACGGCCGAGCGCGCGTGGCGGTCGACGTAGAACTCCTGCAGGGCGTCGGCCGCGCGGGTCGAGAGGAAGGCGGCCGAGATCGACGCCGTCGGCAGCTCGCGCTCGCCGGGCGAGGTGAAGTAGTGGACCAGCTCGAGGTTGATCCCACGCAGGTCGCCTTCCAGGGACCCGGTGTCCGGGGGCGTCCACTCCTGCTCGGTCCCCATCAGCAGGGCCGCCGCGACCAGGCCTTCGGCGGACTCCCACCGGCGGTACAACGTCGTCTTGTGCACGCCGGAGCGCTCGGCGACCGCCTCGACGGTCAGCTCGGCGTACCCGCGTTCGCCGAGCAGCTCGAGGGTGGCGTTCAGCGCGGCGAGGCGGGTCCGCTCGGTGCGGCCGCCCGGGCGCTTGGTCCCGGAAATCTCGGTTGCCAACTGCTACTCCTGTTGCGTTAGTGTGCCCAGTATGCCAGGAACCGTCGCCGTCACCGAGATCGCCGAGCTGATCGGCGCCGCCGAAGTCGTCGCCATCGGCGAGAACAACCATCACATCCGCGAGTTCGGCGTGCTGCGCGACCAGCTCCTGCGGCACCTCGTCACCGAGTGCGGGTTCACCGTCCTCGGCTTCGAGGGTGGGTACCCCGAAGGGCGGCTCGTCGACGCGTGGCTGTCCGGCGGCCCGGGTGAGGTGGCCGACATCGCGCGGGACGGCTTCACCTTCGGCCTGGGCGACTCGGCCGAAGTGCACTCGATGCTGACCTGGCTGCGTGGCCGCGGCGTCCGGTTTGCCGGCTTGGACCTGCCGAGCTCCGCCGGTTCGCCCGTGCCGTCGCTGAAGGCGGTCCGCGAAGTCCTGTCGCGGGTGGATCCCGCCAATGTGTCCCTTGTGGACACGGCGATGGCGGCCTGTGAGCCGTACGCGTCGGTGAGCAGTGCGGTCGCGCCCGGACGGTACAAGGAGATGAGCGTCGAGGCGCGGGACGCGGCCACCACGGCGCTGACCGTCCTCAAAGGACACGTCGAGTCGCTGGCACCCGAAGCCGCGCACGACGCCGAGGGCGCGTTGCGGATCGACCTGTACCTGCGTGAGCTGGCCGCGCTGATGGCCGGGCAGGCGCCGGAGCCGCAGAGTTCGTCGCGGGACACGTACATGGCGGCCACCGTCCGGCTGCTGCGCCGGCGGTTTCCGGGCGAGAAGATCGTCCTGATGCTCCACAACGGACACCTCCAGCGCGTGCCGTTCTCGCCGATGCCGGGCATGACGGCGCCGTCGGCGGGCACCCACCTGGCCGCGGAGCTGGGGGACAAGTACTTCGCGCTCGCTTTGACCGCGGTCTCGGGGACGACGACCGGGCTCGTCCCCGACGAGGGCGAGCGGCTCGGTTTCCGGATGTTCGAGCAGCCTCTCGACGCTCCGGCGGAAGGTAGTGTCGAGGCGGCGCTGGCTTCTCGGGCGCCGTGCGTGGTCGCGCGCCCGGCCGCGTCGGGCATCCGGCACGCGCACATGACCGTGTCGGTCGACGTCGCATCGGCGTTCGACGCGGTGGTCTGCCTGAAAGGGCAGGAAACGATTTTCCGGGCCTGAACCGGACAGGTGTGCCCGTTCGGCTGATTGCCGTAGTGGGTTCGTGGGCGTTTCCTACCGGTATGGCCGGGCGGAGGCGGGCGCTGATCGTCGCCAACGGCGAGTACGACAACGCGGGGCTGCAGCAGCTGGGGTCCCCCGCGGCGGACGCGGACGCCCTCGTGGAGGTGCTGTCCGACCGGGCGATCAGCGACTTCGAGGTCCGGGTGGTCCGCAACGAGACCGCGCACGTCGTGCAGGCCGAGATCGAGGACCTGTGCGCCGAGGGCCGGCCTGATGATGTCTTGCTGATGCACTTTTCCTGCCACGGCTTGAAGGACGACTCGGGCGGGCTGTACTTCGCCGCGCGCAACACCCGGCCCGACCGGCTCCGGTCGACGGCCGTGCCCGCGCAGTTCGTGCAGCAGTGCCTGCGGCAGAGCCGCTCGCGCAGCGTCGTCCTGCTGCTGGACTGTTGTTACGGCGGCGCGTTCGGGCAGGGCGTGGCGGTGCGCGCGTCGGGCGACGCGAACGTGCTCGACAGCTTCCGCGGCGGCCGCGGCCGCGCGGTCATCACGGCGTCGAACTCGATCGAGTACGCCTTCGAGGGCGCACGGCTGGCCGAGGGACAGCCCGCACAGCCGTCGGTGTTCACGTCGGCGCTGGTGGAGGGCCTGCGCACGGGCGAGGCCGACCGCGACGAGGACGGCTGGATCGCGCTGGGGGAGCTGTACGAGTACCTGTTCGACCGCGTCCGCGAGCGCAACCCGAAGCAGACCCCGAGCCGCGACATCGAGATGCAGGGCGAGCTGTACCTGGCGAAGAGCAGACGCCGCCGGATCAAGCCGTCCCCGATCCCGGCCGACCTGGCGGGCGCGATCGGGGCGGAGAACCCGTTCACGCGCCTGGGCGCGGTGGCGGAGCTGCGCAGACGTCTGGCGAGCGACAACCTGCCGGTGGCGATGGGAGCGTTCGAAGCGCTGAAGTCCATGGCGGCTACCGACATCCAGCACGTCGCGGCGGCGGCCTCGGACGCTTTGGGGTTCGCGGTGGTGCGGGTGGACGTGCCGTCGGTGCGGTTGTCGGCGGTCGCTGGTTCGCATGCGTCGGCGGCGCTGCGGGTGGTGGGGCCGCCGGTGGCGCGGGAGGTGCGGTTCGAGGCATCGCACGCGTGGATCCGGGTGGTCGAGGTCGCGGGCGGTGCGGAGCTGTCGGTGACGGCGGGGGAGACCGGAACGCGACGCGGGAAGGTCATGGTGACCGGGCCGACCGGGGACGTCGTGGTGGCGGTGGAGATCGAGACGGAGCCGGAGCCGGTTGCGGAGGTCGGGCCGGAGCCGGAGCCGGTTGCTGCGGCGGAGGTCGAGCTAGAGCCGGTTGCTGCGGCAGAGGTCGAGCCGGAGTCGGGCGCCGTGGCGGAGGTCGAGCCGGAGTCGGGCGCCGAGGAGCCGGGGCCGCGAGCGGTGGTGGCCGCCGCACCTGAGCCGGTGGTCGAGCCGGAGCCGGTCGCCGTGGCGGAGGTCAAGCCGGAGCCGGTTGCCGAAGAGCCGGAGCCGCGAGCTGCAGTGGCCGCCACGCCAGAGCCAGAGCCGGTCGCCGAGGAGCCGCGACCGGCCGGACCCGTCGAGCCCGAACCCGCGCCCGCGGCGGATCCGGTGGCCGGCACCGCCGGTGTCACGGCGATCGCCGGGGTCGTCTTCGCCCTGCTCGGGCTCGGCCTGAACTACCGCTACGACGAGTACACCCTCGGCCAGTACCGGCCCGGGATGCCGTTCTACGTCGTCTTGGTCGCGGTCTGCGCGCTGGTCGGCGGCGTCCTGGCCCTGGCGCCGCGAACCAGGCAGCGAACCGGCCCGGCCATCTTGGTGGGCGCCGGCTTCGCGGCGCTCTTCGGGCTGCTGCGCTTCATCGGCGAAGGGATCACCCTCGGGTCGGGCGATTCGGAGACCGGCCTCAACGCGGGTTTCGTCTTCGAACTGATCGCCCACGCCGCCGTGGTGGTCGCGGCCGTGCTCGCGCTCGTGGCGCTGCACCGCAGTCCGGGCCTCGCCTTCGGCGCCGGCTGGGTGCGGGGCTGGCAGCCGTGGGTGGCGATCGCCCTCGCCGGGGTGGTCTCGGCCGGGTGGATCGCCCAGCTGTCCGAGCTGGACTACCTCGATCCGAGCGAAGCCGGCCGGGCCACGGCCTACTTCACCCTCGGCCCGCTCCTGGTCCTCGTGCTGGTGGTCACCGTGGCGGCCCTGCGCCCGCCGGTGGTCGCGTGTGCGGTGCTGGGCGCCGGGAGCGCGGGGCTGGCGGGCGTGCTGGGTCCCACGTATTCGACCCTCCGCGAAAACACTTCGCTGACTCTCGCGGGCGAAATCCTCGCCGGGGTGGGGCTCGCCGGGCTGCTGGTGCTCGCCGTCGTCTGGGGCGTCAAGCTGCGGAATCAGCCGATCGAGCGACAGTCCTGAGTTGTCGCCCGGGCACCGCCGGGGTACCACGACGATCATGAGGATGCTGCTCGCCGCCGTGGCCATCGTGTTCGCCGGACAGACGCCGGCGGTCGCCGCCGGTGGGGTGCAGCCGGATCCGCCCAGCTGGGGGCTCGACCGGATCGACCAGCGCGCCGGGCTCGACCACGCCTACCACTACGCGAGCGACGCCTCGGGCGTCACCATCTACGTGATCGACAGCGGCGTCGACGCGAAGCACCCGGACTTCGAGGGCCGTGTCGCGCCCGGGCGGGACTTCCTGAACGGCGGCTCCGACACGTCCGACACCAACGGCCACGGCACGCGCCTCGCCGGGATCGCCGCGGGCAAGGCGTACGGCGTCGCGAAGGGCGCGCAGATCGTGCCGGTGCGGGTGCTCGACAAGGACGGCGGCGGCGCGACCGACCAGATCATCGCGGGCATCGACTGGGTCGCGCAGAACGCCCAGCAGCCGGCCGTCGCGGTGCTGGGCATCGGCGGCGTCCCGAACGACGGGCTCGACGCGGCGGTCAAGCGGCTGGCGGCGGTGGTCCCGGTCGCGGTCCCGGCGGGCAGCGAGACGGCCGACGCGAGCGGGTTCTCCCCGGGCCGGGTGACCGAAGCGCTGACCGTCGGCGCGACGGACGCCCAGGACCACCCGGACAAGGCGTCGAACTTCGGCGAGGACGTCGACCTGTACGCGCCGGGGGTGGCGGTCCCGTCACCGACCGCGGGCGGCACGGGCGCGGGCCCGGAATCGGGCACGTCGATGGCGGCGGCCTTCGCGGCGGGAGCGGCGGCGCTCTACCGCGCCCAGCACCCGGAAGCGGCGCCCGACCAGGTGGACCAAGCGCTTGTTCAGGCGGCGACGCCGGACGCGCTCAAGGGCGTCCCGGACGGCACGGCGAACCGGCTGCTTTACGCCGCGCCGGGATCCTGACAAGCTGCCCAGCCGCGGACCGGGCGAATCCCCTGGTCCGCATGACGTCCATCACCCGGGACACCGCTCCCGCAGAGCGGGAAGAACCGGGTAACGTGCGTTGACTTACCGATCCAACCGGGAAGGACCGGGCATGTTCCGCAAGGTGCTGGTGGCCAACCGCGGGGAGATCGCGATCCGAGCGTTCCGCGCCGGCTACGAACTGGGCGCGGGGACCGTCGCCGTGTTTCCGCACGAGGACCGCAACTCGCTGCACCGGCTGAAGGCCGATGAGGCGTACGAGATCGGCGAGCCCGGTCACCCCGTGCGGGCCTACCTCTCGGTCGACGAGATCGTCGCCGCCGCGAAGAAGGCGGGGGCCGATGCCGTCTACCCCGGCTACGGCTTCCTCTCCGAGAACCCCGACCTCGCGCGCGCGTGTGAAGAAGCGGGCATCACCTTCGTCGGGCCGAGCGCCGACATCCTCGAGCTCACCGGCAACAAGGCCCGCGCGGTCAAGGCCGCGCGGGAGGCCGGCGTGCCGGTGCTCGGGTCGTCCGAGCCCTCCAGTGACGTCGACGCGCTGGTCGCGGCCGCCGACGAGCTGGGCTTCCCCGTCTTCGTCAAGGCCGTCGCCGGTGGTGGCGGACGCGGGATGCGCCGGGTCCAGGATCCCGCCCAGCTGCGCGAGTCCATCGAGGCCGCCGCGCGCGAGGCCGAGTCCGCCTTCGGCGACCCGACCGTCTTCCTCGAGAAGGCCGTCGTCGAGCCGCGGCACATCGAGGTGCAGATCCTCGCCGACGGCGCGGGCAACGTCATCCACCTCTTCGAGCGCGACTGCTCCGTGCAGCGGCGCCACCAGAAGGTCGTCGAGCTCGCCCCGGCGCCGAACCTCGACCCCGAGCTGCGCGACCGGATCTGCGCGGACGCCGTCAAGTTCGCGAAGCAGATCGGCTACCGCAACGCCGGCACCGTCGAGTTCCTGCTCGACAAGCAGGGCAAGCACGTCTTCATCGAGATGAACCCGCGCATCCAGGTCGAGCACACGGTCACCGAAGAGGTCACCGACGTCGACCTCGTGCAGTCGCAGCTGCGGATCGCCTCCGGCGAGACCCTGGACGACCTCGGCTTGAGCCAGGACAAGATCTACCTGCGCGGCTTCGCCCTGCAGTGCCGCATCACCACCGAAGACCCGGCCAACGGCTTCCGCCCGGACACCGGGATGATCTCCGCCTACCGCTCGCCGGGCGGCTCCGGCATCCGGCTCGACGGCGGCACTGCCTTCTCCGGCACCGAGATCAGCGCCCACTTCGACTCGCTGCTGGTGAAGCTCACCTGTCGCGGCCGCGACTTCAAGACCGCCGTCGGCCGCGCGCGCCGGGCCGTCGCCGAGTTCCGGATCCGCGGCGTCGCCACGAACATCCCGTTCCTGCAGGCGGTCCTCGACGACGAGGACTTCCGCGCCGGGCGCGTCACGACGTCGTTCATCGAGGAGCGCCCGCAGCTGCTCACCGCGCGGCAGTCCGCCGACCGCGGCACGCGGCTGCTGACCTACCTCGCCGACCAGACGGTCAACAAGCCGCACGGCGAGCGCCCGAAGACCCCGGACGCCACGCTGAAGCTGCCGAAGCTCCCGAAGGACGCCCAGCCGGCCGACGGCTCGAAGCAGAAGCTCGTCGAGCTCGGCCCGGTCGGGTTCGCGGAGTGGCTGCGGAAGTCGCCGCACATCGGCGTCACGGACACGACGTTCCGCGACGCGCACCAGTCGCTGCTCGCCACCCGCGTCCGCACGAAGGACCTCCTCGCGGTCGCGCCGGTCGTCGCGAACACCCTGCCGCAGCTGCTGTCGCTGGAGTGCTGGGGCGGCGCGACCTACGACGTCGCGCTGCGGTTCCTCGCCGAGGACCCGTGGGAGCGCCTCGCCGCGCTGCGCGAAGCCGTGCCGAACATCTGCCTCCAGATGCTGCTGCGCGGGCGCAACACCGTCGGGTACACGCCGTACCCGACCGAGGTGACCCACGCCTTCGTCCAGGAAGCCACGAAGACCGGCATCGACATCTTCCGGATCTTCGACGCGCTCAACGACGTCGAGCAGATGCGCCCGGCCATCGAAGCCGTGCGCGAGACCGGGTCCGCGGTCGCCGAGGTGGCGCTCTGCTACACCTCGGACCTGTCGGACCCGGGCGAGAAGCTCTACACGCTCGACTACTACCTCAAGCTGGCCGAGCAGATCGTCGGCGCCGGCGCGCACGTCCTGGCGATCAAGGACATGGCCGGGCTGCTGCGCGCGCCCGCGGCGACCAAGCTGGTCACCGCGCTGCGCAAGGAGTTCGACCTGCCGGTGCACATCCACACCCACGACACCGCGGGCGGCCAGCTGGCCACCTACCTCGCGGGGATCAACGCGGGCGCGGACGCCGTCGACGGCGCGGTGTCGTCGATGGCGGGCACGACGTCGCAGCCGTCGCTGTCGTCGATCGTGGCGGCCACCGACCACTCCGACCGCACCACCGGGCTGAGCCTGGACGCGATCGGCGAGCTGGAGCCGTACTGGGAGAGCGTGCGCAAGATCTACGCGCCGTTCGAGGCCGGGCTGGCCTCGCCGACCGGGCGCGTCTACCACCACGAGATCCCCGGCGGGCAGCTGTCCAACCTGCGCACGCAGGCCATCGCGCTGGGTCTGGGCGACCGGTTCGAGGACATCGAGGCGATGTACGCCGCGGCCGACAAGATCCTCGGGCACCTGGTGAAGGTGACGCCGTCGTCGAAGGTCGTCGGCGACCTCGCGCTGCACCTGGTCGGCGCGGGCGTCTCGCCGGCCGACTTCGAGGCGGAGCCGAACAAGTTCGACATCCCCGACTCGGTGATCGGCTTCCTGCGCGGCGAGCTCGGCGACCCGCCCGGTGGCTGGCCGGAGCCGTTCCGCACCAAGGCCCTCGAAGGCCGGGCGGCGGCCAAGCCGGTGGCGGAACTGTCCGAAGAGGACCGTTCGGCGCTGGCCGAGCACCCGCGCCGGACGCTCAACCGGCTGCTGTTCCCGGCTCCCACCAAGGAGTTCGAGACGCACCGCGAGGCCTACGGCGACACGTCCGTGCTGCCCAGCAAGGACTTCTTCTACGGGCTGCGGCCGGGGGAGGAGTACGCGGTCGACCTCGAGCCGGGCGTGCGGCTGCTCATCGAGCTGGAGGCGATCGGCGAGGCCGACGAACGCGGCGTCCGCACGGTGATGTCGACGCTCAACGGCCAGCTGCGGCCCATCCAGATCCGCGACCGCTCGATCGCCTCGGACATCCCGGCGACCGAGAAGGCGGAGAAGGGCAACCCGAAGCAGGTCGCGGCGCCGTTCGCCGGCGTCGTCACGCTGCAGGTTTCGGAAGGCGACACGGTCGAGGCCGGCGCGACGGTCGCGACGATCGAGGCGATGAAGATGGAGGCGTCGATCACCGCGTCCGCCGGGGGCAAGGTCGGCCGGCTGGCGATCAACTCCGTCCAGCAGGTCGAGGGCGGTGACCTCCTGCTGGTGCTGGAGTGACGCTGGTCAACGCGGTCCCGCAGCGCCAGGGCGCGGTGGGACCGCGGGCGGCGGAGCTGCCGGACGGCTGCCTGGCGCTCGCGGAGCTGGCCGGGCACGTGCTCGGCCGGCCCGTCCACCACGTCCGGCAGACGCGGGAAGTGTCCGAAGTGGACCGCGGGATCGCGTCCCGTGCGGAGCTGACGGGCCCGAACCGCGCGGCCCAGCTGGCGGCACTGGAGGCCCCGGGCGGCCCGGTCCTGACGATCGGCGGCGACTGCGGGGTCGAGCTGGTCCCGATCGGCGTCGCGCGGTTCCGGTACGGCCCGGGCCTGGGCGTCGCGTGGTTCGACGCGCACGCCGACCTGAACACGGCTTCGACCTCGCCCTCGGGCGCGTTCCACGGGATGGTGCTGCGGTCGCTGTTCGGCGAGGGCGACCTGGAGTTCGCGGCGGACCCGGCTCTGACGCCGGGCCAGGTGGCCCTGCTCGGGACGCGGGTGTTCGACCCGGAGGAGCGGGCGGCGGTCGCGCGGGGGCTGGCGGTCACGTCGGTGGATGCACTGGTGGGCGTGGAGAAGCTGTACGTCCACGTGGACCTGGACGTGCTGGATCCGGCGGAGTTCGCGGGCCTCAACTACCCGGAGCCGGCCGGCTGGACCATTCCGCAGCTGGTGAGCGCGCTCGACGCCCTCACGACGTACGAGGTCGTGGGCGCGGGGATCACGGAGTGCGTGGGGACTTCGCGCGAGGTCGAGGTGCTGGAGCCGGTCCTGGCCGCGATCGGCCGCCTGCTCGCTCCCGGCTAACCGGTTTCGTAGGCGGCCCGGAGCGCGGTCGCCGCCGCCTCGACGTCCGCGCCGAGGTCGCGTGCCCGTGACGCGTACTCGATCGCCGCGGTGAGGAGCAGGGCCGTCGGGTCCGGGCGGTCCTTGGGAACCGTGACCACCGTGCCGCGCGCGCGGGCCGTCACCACCCAGCCCGCCGTCTCCAGTTCGCGGTACGCGCGGGCCACCGTTCCGGACGCCAGTCCCAAGTCACGGGCCAGCTGGCGGATCGGCGGCAGGCGCGTCCCGTCCGGGAGCGCCCCCGCCGTCACCGCGCGGACGATCTGGTCGTGCACCTGCCGCCAGGGCGCCAGGCCGTTTTCGGTGTCGACGACGATCTTCACGTCCGGGCCGGCTGCCGTTTCACCGGGGCGGTCACCGCCAGGAACGCGGCCAGCCCGGCGACGACCGCCAGCAGCGACCCGAGGTCCCCGCCCGGCCAGCCGATCGCCGCGCAGCCGGCGATGCCCAGCCCGATCGCGACGCGCCCGCTGCGGCGGCGCAGGGCCAGGTCGACCCGCGGCTCGCTGACCGCCGGCCGGCGCACCGCCAGCGCCGTGATCCCCCAGCAGACCACCGTGGTGCCCGCCGCGGCCGCCAGCAGCGTCCACTGCGCGGTCCAGACCAGGCGCACGATCGCGCCCGCCGACGCCAGCACGCTGAGCACCAGCGCCCAGACGGGGACGACGTCGGCCAGCGTCCGCGGGGCCAGGACGGCCTCGCGACGCGGAGTGCGCGACGGCCGCTGGGCGAACAGCTCCGCGATCAGGCCGCCGACCAGCAGCGTCGTGATGATCGTGCCCGGCCCGGTGTCGCCGAGCACGGGCGGGATCGCCAGGTAGAGCCACGGGTACCAGAGCCGGCGCCGCTTCAGGTACCGGACGGCGAGCGCCACCTCGCCGGCGTCCGGGTCCGGGACGCCCCAGCGTTCGAGAAGGCGCTTTCCGTGCTTCTCGCCCGGCCAGAGCACGATCAGGATCGCCAGGCCGATCAGCCCGCCGAAGAGCGCGACCGCCAGCACGTTGTCCCACGGCATATCCGGACCTCCTCGCTTGTATCAACCACACGATACAAGCGTTCGGCGCGGCGTGCGAGACGGCTTCGGGGTTCGCCCGTTCGTACGTACAATCGTGAGCAGTCGGCGGGGTACTTGTCAGCGAATCGCAGCCCGGCCCCGTGAACTTGTCACGAAGATGACAAGAAATCGGTTTCCCTTCGAAGGTGTGACACGTTCGGGACTACTTTTTCGATGTGTCCGGTGTCACCCCGCACCAGGCTGGGTGCCCGGTGCTCGCGTGCCGGGGTCGCGGGGCGGAGCGAAGGAGCTGCGATGTCGGTGGAGCGCGGACTCGATCACGCTGCGCCGCCGCCCGCCGCACTACCCCGCAAGCTCGCCGACATCCTGCGTCCCGAGCTGGCCAGCCTCGCGGCCGAGATCGTCGACGAGATCCGCGCGACCATCCCCGCCTACGCCCGCCCGCTCGACGGGCCGTACGGCAAGTCGATCCGCGCCGGCGTCGAGTACGCGATCACGTTGTTCGTCGCGCAGATCGCCGACCCGACGGTGTCCAAAGAGCAGTCCCACGAGGTGCACCACCGCTTGGGGCAGAACGAAATGCGCGAAGGCCGCAGCCTCGACACGCTGCAGTCGGCGTACCGCGTCGGCGCGCGCGTGTCGTGGCGGCGCATCATGCGCGTGGGGCGGCGAAGCGGGCTTTCGTCGGCGGTGATGTCCCAGCTGGCCGACGCGATGCTGGCGTTCATGGACGAGCTCGCCTCCGTCGCGCTCGACGGCTACCTGGAGGCGAAGGCGCGCACGGCGGGAGCGCTCGACACGTGGCGCCGCAAGCTGCTGCACCTGATCCTGGAGACGCCGCCCGCGTCCCCCAAGGCGATCGCCGAGCTGGCCCAGCTGATCGGCTGGCCGGTGCCCACCGACGCGACGCCGGTGGCGGTCTGCCCGGCCGACGGCGTCGCCCCGGCCCGCCGCCACGCCGGGCTCGACGCGGACATCCTGGCCGAGCTCGACACCCCCGACCCGAAGCTGGTGGTCCCGGGCGAGCTCGGCGGTGCCCGGCTGGCGACACTGCAGGTGGCCCTGCCGGACTGCCGGCTCTCGATCGGCCCGTGCGTCCCGCTCGCGTCGGTGGCGGACTCCCTGCGCTGGGCCCGCAACGCCCTCCACCTGGCCGAGCGCGGGGTCCTGGTGCCCCGCCCGGTGCTGCGCGCGGAGGAGCACCTGGCGACGCTGCTGGTCAACTCGGACACGGGCCTGGTCGGCACGCTGCGGCACCGCCTGTTCGCCCCGCTGGCGGACATGACGGGCAAGCAGCAGGAGCGGCTGCTGGAGACGCTGCGGGCCTGGCTCGACAGCCAGGGCAACGTGGTGGAGATCGCGGAGCGCCTGGGCGTCCACCCCCAGACGGTCCGCTACCGCATGAGACAGCTCCAGGCGACGTTCGGCGAGAAGCTCCGCGACCCGGCGGCGCGCTTCGAGATGGAGCTGGCGTTGCGCGCGGGCGCGGCGCCGTTGCCGCTGCGGTACCCGGTGAGCGAGCTGCTGCCGTCGCCGCGCACCGGGGTTTCACGTCCACAGTGGACGTCCAATTAGGTTCGGGTGCCGAAGCCCGCTCAGGTGATCGGGACATCCGGCTGGAAAGCCCGGTCCTGCACCGGGTTGGTGACCCGCAGCGTGCACGTCAGCGACCAGAGCGTCCACGCGCCGGTGGACGCCTTGTGGACCTCGAGGCCTTCGGTGAAGCTCACGCCGACCGTGAACCCGACCGAGCCCGACGCGCCCGCCGTGAACGTCTGGGGTGAACCGGTCACCGGCAGCGTGGTCGCGCCCGTGCCGAGGGGCGTCTCCGGGAAGCCGCCGCTGATCGTTCCGGCCGCCGGGCTCGCGTTCTTCACCGCGAACGGTACGGCGAAGGTCCCCCGCACCGCGTCGTAGCCGGCCGCGCGCAGCAGCGCCGTCAGGCCGATCGGGAAGACGTGCTGCGCCGAGGGGGAAACCGTGAACGGCTGCCCGGGGTGCGGGTCGGTGACCGCCAGCTGGGCGGTCAGCGTGGTCGACGGCGGGGAGATCCCGGGGAACGTGCACGTGTGGGTCAGCGTGCCGGTGGTCGTCGTGGTCGTGGCGTGCGCCGTGCCCACTGCCAAGCCCGTGACGAGCAGCGCCGCGGCGACGGCCGGTCCGATCCTCATGCGTCCCCCTCAGTTCGAGTGCTTGACCGCCTTCTTCGCCGCCGGGGTCTCCGGGGGCGGTCCGTCGGACCCGGGCGGGCACTGGGTGGAGTCCGGGTCGGTGCAGACGATCAGGTTGTACGTGTCGACGAAGGCCTGGTTGCCCTCGCCCGAGCTCATCCCGGAGAGCAGCGGGCTCAGGTCCTGGCCGCCGTCGCCGCAGCCGACGAACTCGGGGAGCTTGAACCCCGTGTTCTCGTCGGTCCGGATGTGCCCGACGCCGAAGGCTTCGTACGGGCCGCTCAGCGTGAGGGTCACCGTCTCCCGGGTGACGCAGTCGGGGCCGAGGTCGAGCGGGACGCCGTTGACCTTCGCGTTGCTCAGCCTGGCCATCACCTGCAGCGTCGTCTCCAGGTGCGTGCCGTCGGGCTGGTCGGTGATCTTGCCGGCGACCTCGATGATCTTGCTGTTCCGGTAGTCGACCGGCAGGAACTCGACCGTCGCGGTCACCGGGACGAACCCGAAGCCGAGGAACGTGGTCGTGGCCGGGTTGAACGTCGTCGAGCCGGTGACGCGCGAGGTGCCGTCCACCAGGTTGAGGATGAACAGGCCGTTGAACAGGAACGCGGGATCGGCGGTGACGGTCGCGCCGAGCTTCCGGACCGTCGACTTCGTCATGATCGTGACCAGGCTCAGCGGTACCGCGAACTCGTCTTCGGTCGGCGGATCGCCGGGGCCGGGAGCGTCGGCGGCCGCGGCCTGCTGTTCCTGCTTCGCGTCCGGCACCACCTTCGGCAGGACCATGATCTTGCCCAGGACGGTCGGCTGGTCGGGGTCGAGGGTGCACGCGATCTGCGGCGCCGGCTGCGCGGCCGCGGTGTCCGGTGGCGGCACGGCTTCGAGGGCCAGCGTCGGCGCGGCGACGTCGAACGTGACGGCCCCGACGGTGTTCAAGGCGATCTCCGGCACGGTGCCGGTGGCCGTCAGCGTGAGGTCACCGGTGTCCGGCAGCGGGGTGGCCGGGACGGTCAGGTCGACCGGCACCTTGTCCGCGCGGTCGTCCTGGTGCACGGCCAGGTCGACGTGCACGCTGCCGCGCAGCGACCCGGCGGTGGCACCTTCCGGCAGGAAGGACAGCGCGACGTCGCGGGGGAGCGTGAGCTTCGCCGAGAACCCGCCGATCGTGGCCGACGTCCCGGTCTTCGCCTGCGAGGGCAGCGTCGCCGCCGTCTCGGCCGTGAGCTTGCGCGCGCCGAGCGGGTCGGCGAACGGGCAGGTCACCGAAACCGACGCCGTGGCCTCCGTGTCCGGCGGGACCGCGGGCGCGGGAGCGGCCGAACCGACCCCGGTCAGCGCGCCGTTCACCGCGGAGAGCAAGCCGACGGCCGCCAGCGCGGAAACGGTGAGGGTGCGAGGCCGGGCTCGACGTGGCATCAGGGTCCCTGGGTGTGTTCGGAACGGACAGGACGTCCCGGTGCGGGCCGGGAAAACCGGCCCGCACCGGGAAACCCGGTCAGGAAACGGTGATGCTCGGGCTGAACGAGGTGTTCTGCGCCGGGCTCGTCACCTTGAGGGTGCAGTTCATCGTCCACGGCGCCCAGGCGCCGGTGGACTTCTTGTGGAACTCCAGGTTCGCCGACAGCCCGCTCGTCAGCGACAGGGTGGCGCTGCCCGCGGAGGCCGGCGCGGTCCAGTCCGGGATGCTGGACCCCGCGTCCTGCGAGATGACCACCGTGATCGGCCCGCCGGTCGGGTAGATCACTTCCGGGATGTCCAGCCCGGAAGCCGACGGCTGCGACAGCGTGCCCGCCGACGCCGTGACCGGCACCGTCGCCTTGCCCCGGATGCCGTCGTAGCCGACCGCGGTCAGCAGCGAGTGGACCGTCGAGCTGATCGTGGCGCTGCCGCCGACGTTGGCCGGGGTGACGGTGGTGCTCGCCGGGACGACGTCCGGCGCGTCCAGGTGCGCGGTGATCGCGACCGGCTGCGGCGAGATGCCGGGGAAGGTGCAGTTGTAGGTGACGCCCGCCGTGCCCCCGGCGGTGTAGGTGGTGGTGGCGGCGGCCGCGGTGCCCGCGGTCAGCACCGCGATGGCGCCGATGGCGGTCGCGGTGGTGGCGAAACCGGCGGACAGCCTGCTGAGTCGGGACATACCTGTCATCTCCTTTGATTCAGTTCAGTCTCGGCTTTGGCTGATCGATTGCTCGCCGCCGTGAGCCCCCATCGCGTTCACCGTCCCCATTGCCCCGGGCGGCGGGTCGCGATTTCATCGGCGTGCGAGGTGGAGGTCCATCTGCCGGAATCGAGGCTACTCGCCAGTTCAGTAAGGAACAAGACTTCGCACCGTCGCGGGTGAGGCGGCCTCGGACCGTCTCGATTTCTTGTGCGCGACGGCGTAGGTGCAACACCGGATTTGGCGGATTTTGACAAAGAACGGCCGGCGCGGCGAAGTGCCGTGCGCACCGGTCTACCATTTGTGATCTTGCCGAAGCAATCCCGGATAACAAAACCGGAGAAATGAGGCTACCGTGCCGGGTACTTCCCGTTGTGGACGGGTATCACTGAAGGGCGCCGCATTCGCGGTGACGGCCGCGATGGCCGTCTCGGTGTTCCCCCAGCCGGCGTCCGCGGCCACCGTCGGCGGCGTGATCGCCTGGGGCAAGCCGGACTACGACGTCACCATCCCGCCGCCGGACGCGCTGACCGGGGTCACCGCGGTGTCGGCGGGGAGCACGACCGCGCTGGCGCTGAAGGACGGCGCGGTCCTCGCGTGGGGCGCGAACAACTGGGGCGCCAACCAGATCCCGGCCGCGGCGACGTCCGGGGTCAGCCAGATCGCGTCGGGCTGGGGGCACGAGCTGGCCCTCAAGAACGGCAAAGTCCTGGCCTGGGGCAACAACTGGTACGGCCAGACGACCCTGCCGGCGTCGGTGTCCAGCGGGGTCGTCGCGATCTCGGCGTCCAACATGCACAGCCTGGCGCTGAAGCAGGGCGGGCTGGTGGTGAGCTGGGGGTCGCGGACCGACGTGCCGGCGACCGCGCAGTCGGGGGTCACCGCGATCTCCGCCGGGGGCGACCACAACCTGGTCCTCAAGAACGGTGGCGTGCTGGCCTGGGGCAGCAACACCTACGGGCAGACGACGGTGCCGGCCGGGCTTTCTTCGGGGGTCACGGCGGTGTCCGCCGGGTTCTTCCACAGCCTGGCGCTGAAGGACGGCCAGGTCTACGCCTGGGGCCGCGACAACTTCCACCAGACCGAGGTGCCGCCGGAAGCGCTTTCGGACGTCGTGGGCATCGACGCCGGGTTCAACCACAACGTCGCTCTCAAGGCCGACGGTTCGGTGGTGACCTGGGGCTCGAACCTCGTCGGTGAGACGTACTTCCCTTGGTGCGGCCCGGTGTTCGCCGTCTCGGCCGGCGACAACGACAGCTTCGCGCTGAAGGAAGATCCGTCCGCTCCTTGCTGACGCCGCGCGGGTGGCGGGCACTGCGCCCGCCACCCGCGTCGGTCACTTCAGGGTGGCGTCGCTGGCCAGGTCGAGCGAAATGGTGTTGCCCGGACCCGAAATCAGGGCGCCGAGGGCGATGTCGGCGATGAAGCAGTTGTTGAACTCGGGGATCGTGTAGGTGCCGGTGACCCGGATGGCCGGCGCGGTGATGTCGATGTCCTGCGCGGACAGCGTGAGGTCGAGCGGGGTCTTCGTCTTGCAGCTGCCCGGGACGGTCGGCAGGGGGATGATCGGGATGATCGGGCCGGCCCAGATGTCGTAGATCTCCATGTTGGCCTTGGCCTTGGTGACGAGGTTGCCGTCGGCGATCGTGCCGGTGGCCGGGCCGAGCGGGGTCACCTTGACCTTGGCCTTGATGCGGAAGATGCCCGAGAGCAGGGAGATGTCGGCCTGCGACGGCGGCAGCGCGAGGTCCGCGCTGAGCCCGACCGAGCCGGTCTGGTCGTCGATGAGCAGGTTGCCCTTGAGCGAGCCGGGGCCGAGCGCCATGGCGCTGCCGGTCTTCTTCACCGTGGTGCTGCCGGTGACCTTGTAGGACACGGGGATCGGGATGACGTCGGCCGAGGCCGGGGTCACGACGACCCCGGTCAGCACGACGGCCGCCGTCGAGGTGAGCACGGCCATTCTCCTCAGCTGCGTTGCCACGGACATGGTTGTCCTCCTTGTGCGTTTCCCGTCCGTTCCGGGTGCTCCCGGAAACGGTGAAGTGTTCGTTGTTCAGCGGGGTTCGAGCTCGGTGACGACCCAGCCGTCGCCGGCGCGTTCCGCGGTCACGGAAAGCTGCGCGGCGGCGCTGTCGGTCGCATTGTTGTCAGCCCGGACGGCTGATTGATCGAGAAAGACGAGTAACCGCGCGTGACCATTCTGGAGTTCTTGCACGGCGATGGCGGAAACGCGCGAAGTGAGCACGAGTTTCTGCTCGGGAGCCTTCTGCCGCACTTGGGCGAAGAGCTTGTCGTAGGAATCCTTGGCGGACCCGCGCAGCACGGCGGCGGCGGCCTTTTCGGTGACGTCGGTCTTGTCGTAGGAATAGGAGAAGATCCGGTTCATCGCGAGGGTGACGGAAGAGGTGACCTCGGAGGTCTGGCCGACATCGGTGAGCGCGAGGTTGTCGGCGGCGGGGTTGCTCGAGGCGGAGTGGGCTTCGAGGGTGAACCAGACCCCGGCACCGGCCAGCACGAGGGCGGCGGCGAGGAGGAGTGCGGGCAGGCGAAGCCAGGCGGGGCGGGGCCGGGCGGGTTGAGCTGCGGGTTCGCCTTCGGCTCCGGCCCCGGCCCCGGCTTCGGCTCCGGCCTCGGCTTCGGCTGGCTCGCTGGTGGCGGGTTCGGGCTGGCCTTCGGCCGGGTCGCTGCCGGTGGCTTCGAGCGGCTCGGCTTCAGCGGACGCGGCTTCGGCCTCGACCGACGCCTCAGCGGCCCCGGCTTCGGCGGCCCGATCGGTTTCGGCGACGGCACCGGTCTCGGCAGCAGCCGGGTCTTGCTCGGTCGCCCGGCTGCCGGGTTCGCCGGCCCCGGCAGAGCCGGGCCGGATGCCCCCGATGCTGCCCGGTAAGAGTTCAGCCGAGTCGCTCGAGCCCCGCAACGACCCGTCCCGCTCGTCGGCGGGCGCGGCCTGCTCGGCCTCGCTTGCGGGCGAGCCGCCCTCGGGCCCGGTCGCAGCCGAGCCGTCCTCGGCCCAGTTCGCGGCCGAGCCCACCTCGGCACCCACCTGCGCCGGAGCCTCCCCGGCCTCCACCTCGACCGGAGCCTCCCCAGCCTCCACCTCGGCCGGAGCCACCCCAGCCTCGGCGACCGTCCGCGCGCGGTTCATCGGGCACCCACCGGCAGCTGGTCCAGCGCGCTGAGCTTCCAGCCGTCCGGTGTCCGTGACAGCGCCGCCGCGAAACGGTTGCGCTTCACCGCCGGGGCCGTTCCCTGCTTTGCCATCGTGATCTCCACCGAAGCCAGCATCTTCGCCGTGCCCGCGTGCTCGTCCAGCTCGCTCAGGGCCGCGTCCAGGACCCGGCCCGTCGCCACCGTCGCGTTCGCCGTCAGGGCTTCCTTCGTCTTCGAGTCCGTGCGGGCCAGCTGGTCGTGCAGAGGACCCGTCGACGCCGACAGCCAACGACCCAGACCGCCGTTCACGTCGTGGTAGTCGAGGGTGTTCAGCTCCGCCACCAGCGTCCGCCCGCTCGACAGAGCCTCGTCGCGCGCCACCCCGTACGTCAGGGACGCGTCGTGCGATGCCGCGTACCACGAGTAGCCCGACCAGCCCGCGAAGATCGCGGCGGCCGCGAAAACCACCACAGCGCCCTGCTTCAGCGCAGCCACAGCATCTCCTCGAGGCTCGTCGACGTCGCCTGCCCGTCGAGTCCGGTCAGGCCGCCCGGCAGCGCCGGCTCCGGGACCGGTGGGTGCGGCGCGTTCTGCACGCCGCGCACCGAACTCTCGTTCCCGTACGGCAGCGTGCAGGCCGCGTCCGTGTTCAGCGGCAACGGCGAGAGGTCGTTGCTCGGCCGGTGCTGCGTTCCCTCGTAGCCCTGGCTGCACGGCGGTGGGTTGTCGAAGTTCAGCACCAGCCCCATCCGCAGCGCGTCGCCCTGGGGGTTCAACGCCGACCCCACGCCGGCGACCGCGCGAGGCAGGTTCGCGAACAGCGTCTCCTCCGCCGCGGTGCGGGTGCCGAACACCCGGGCCGTCGTCAGCAGGTTGGCCAGCAGGATCGGCAGCCCCGGGTCGTTCTCCTTCAGCAGCGAAGACAGCTCCGTCGCCGCGGGCGGCGCGGTCGCGATCAGCCGCCGGAGGTCTCCGTCGGACTTGGCCAGCTGCTGGGCGAACACCCGGGCGTTGCTGCTGAACGAGCGCCACTCCGCCGACGAGTCGACCTGCGTCCGCAGCACCGTCGCCCCGTCGTTGATCAGCTTCGACGTCTGGGGCAGGTTCGCGCTCGCCTCGTGCGTGAACGTCGTCGCCGAGTCCATCAGCGTCTGCAGGTCCGGGCCGGCGCCGCGCAGGGCGTCGTCGAGCTCGTCGACCACCGTGCGCAGGTCCTGGGTCGGCACCGACGCGGTGAACGAGTCCAGGTCCGTCAGCAGGCTGTTGACCGGCAGCGGCAGCGTCGTCGACTCGCGCCGGATGACCGAGCCCGCCGTGAGGTAGGGCGCGTCGCCGGTGCGCGGCTGCAGGTCGACGTACTGCTCGCCGACGGCCGACCGGTTCGCCACCACCGCGCGGGAGTCCTCCGGGATGGGCGGGGCGCCGTCGTCGATCAGCAGGTCGGCCTCGGTCCCGGTGACGGTGAGCCGCAGCTCGCCGACCCGGCCGACGGCGACCCCGCGGTAGGTCACCTCGCCGTTGGTGAACAGCCCGCCGCCCTCGGCCAGCTCCAGCTTCACCGTGTAGCTGCCCGAACCGAAGAGCCGGCCGAGCCCGGCGTAGTTCGCGCCGACGAACGCCGTCGTCGCCAGCGCGATCACGACGAACAGCACCACCTGGACCCGCACTCTGCGCGTCAGCATCACTGGCCTCCCGAGGGGAGCGGGAGCTGCGGCAGGTCCGGCGGCACGCCCTCGCCGGGCGCCGGCAGCGGCACGCCGGGCGCCGGGATCATCGACGCGTAGGCGTTGATGTAGTCGCCCTTGATCGCCGGGAGCACCGAGTCGGGGAACGGGAACGTCGGCAGCATCTGCAGCGACTTCGGCAGGTCGGCTCCGGCGTCGGCCAGCTGGTCCAGGATCGGCGCGAGCGCCCGCAGGTCGGCCACCATGTCGTCGCGGCTGCGGTCGACGACGTCGGTGGCCACCGTGGAAAGCCGGTCCAGCGCCTGCAGCATCGAGACGAGCTGGGTGCGCTGGTCGGTGAGCGTCTGCAGGCCGGGCGTCAGGTCGGTCAGCGCGCCGGAGACCTGTTCGTGGCGATTCGCGAGCGTCGAGGACAGCCGGTTCAGCCCGTCCAGCGCTTCGGTGATGTCCGAGCGGTGCGCGTCCAGGTCCGTCATCAGGGTGTTCACCCCGCCCAGGAACGAGCGGATCTGCGCCTCGTTGCCGTCCATCACCTTCGACAGCTCGCGGTTGATGGTCTGCAGCTGGCCGATCCCGCCGCCGTTGAGCAGCAGCGAAAGGGCACCGAAGATCTCTTCGAACTCGGGGTTGCGGTTGGTGCGGTCCAGGGTGATCACCGCGCCGTTCACCAGCCGCGCGCCGCCCGCGGCCGGCGCCGCGCCGTCGGGTGCGGCCAGCTCGACGAACTTCTCGCCCAGCAGGCTGGACTGGCGCAGCCGCGCGACGGCCCCGGCCGGCAGCACGACGTCGCCGTTGACGTCCAGCACGGCTTCGGCCGTCCAGCCGTCGCCGCCCAGCCGGACCTGCCGCACCCGCCCCACCGGCACATCGCCGACCTTCACGGCGGCCTGCGGCACGAGGTCGAGGACGTCGGTGAACTGCGCGGTCACCGCGTACGGGTGGTCGCCGAGGTCGGCGCCGCCCGGCAGCGGCAGGTCGTAGACGCCCTTGAACTCACCGGGCGAGCAGCCCGCGAGGGCCAGGCACCCGATGGTCACGGCGGTCAGGACCCGTTTCATCGCCCGCCCCCGTTCGTGTAGACGTCGCCGGTGGCCGGCAGCGGCATCGGCGGGTAGTACTCGAGGGCGTTGTCGCGGCCCAGCAGCTGCCCGGTCGCCGGGTCGATCGCGTTGAGGACGTTCGTCACGGCCAGCGGGACGCCGTCGAGCGTCTCGGCCAGTGACTGGCGCTGTTCGACGAGCGTTCGCGTCGTCGTCACCAGGTTGTCCACATTGGACTTGATGGCGCCGCGGTTGTCCCGGATGAACGCTTGGACGTCGCCGAGCGCCTGGCCGAGGCTGTCGAGGGCGTGGGCCAGCTCGCCGCTGTTCGCGGCCAGCGTGCCGGAGATCTGCGACAGCTGCTGGTTGACCCCGCTGACCTGCTGGTCGTTGGTGGCGAGCATGGTCGTGAACCGCTGCAGCTCGTCGACCGTGCCGAACAGGTCGCCGGAGTTGCCGGCCAGCGTCCGGGCCAGCTGGGCGAAGTTGCGGACGCTGTCGTTGAACGCCTGCCCGTTGCCCCGCAGGTTCTGCGCGCCGGTCTTGAGCAGGTCCGACAGCGCGCCCTGGGAGTTCGCGCCGTTCGGGCCGAGTGCCTTCGACAGCGTGTCGAGGCTGGCGTAGAGCTGGTCGAGCTCCACCGGGGTGGCGGTCCGCCGCGCCGGGATCGACGCGCCGTTCGGCAGCCGCGGCCCGCCGCGCGCCGGCTTGGCGAACTGGACGTACCGGTCGGCGACGACGCTGGGGGCGATCACCAGCACGGTGGTGTCCTCGGCGATGCCGACCGAGCCGTCGATGCTCATGTCCACCTGCACCTGCTCGCCACGCGGGGTGACGGCGTCGACCTGGCCGATGCGGACGCCGAGCACGCGGACGTCGGAGCCGGAGTAGACGCCGACCGCGCGGGTGAAGAACGCCGTGACGTGGTGCTGGCCGGTGCCCGAGAACACCCACCACAGCGCGGCCGTCACGACCAGCGCGAGCAGGATCGCGGCGGCGACGAACCGGGTGGTCAGCACCCCGGCGCGGGTGGTGGTCAGCGCGCTCACCTGGTGCCTCCCGGCGTGGTGCAGGGGTTGTGGTTCTCCGGCACCAGGCCGCAGAGGTAGGCGTCGATCCAGCGGCCGTTGCCGGTGGTGTTGGTGACCACGCGGAAGTACGGCCCGGCCAGCTGCAGGCCCTTGGTGAGGTTGTCGTTCTGCCGCTTCAGCAGGTCGGTCACCTGGCTCAGCGACTGCAGCGCCTTCTTGAGCGGGTCGGAGTTCTCCGCGACCAGGCCGCGCAGCTGGTCGGCCAGCCGCGCCGAGCCGGTGAGCAGGTCGTGGATCGCGTCGCGGCGGCGGTTCAGCTCGGTCAGCAGCAGGTTGCCGTCGTCGATCAGCTTCTCGAAGTCCTCGTTGGAGTTCGCCAGCGTCGTGGTCAGCTTCCGCGCGTTGGCCAGCAGCTCGGCGATCTCGCCGTCGCGGCTGGAGACCGTCTTGGACAGCTGGGACAGGCCGTCGAGCGCGCTGCGGACGTGCTCGGGGGAGTTGCGGAAGGTGTCGGACAGCGTGGTGAAGCTGTCCGCGAGCTGCTTGGTGTCGATCGCGCCGACCGTGTCGGCCAGGCCGTTGAACGCGTCGGTGACGTCGTAGGGCGTGACCGTCCGGGTGCGCGGGATCGCCTGGTCCGGGTTCTGCACGCCGTCGCCGGTCGGGTTCAGCGCGAGGTACTTGCGGCCCAGCAACGTCTTGATCTTGATGTCGGCCGTCGTGCGGTCGCCGATCCACGCGTTCTTGACCCGGAAGGACACCAGGACGTGGTCGTCGGCCAGCGCGACGTCGCGGACCTCGCCGACCTTGATGCCGGCGATCCGCACCTCGTCGTCCGCCTGCAGGCCGGCGGCCTCGGAGAACTCGGCCTCGTAGGTGGTGCCGCCGCCGACGATCGGCAGGTTGTCGTAGTTGAGCGTGACGGTCAGCAGCGCGGCCAGCGCGACGCTGCCGACGACGCCGAGGGCGATCGGGTTGCGCTCCTTGAAGGACTTCACGAGTCGCACCTCGCCGTCGGGATGTACACACCGCGCGGGGGTGTGGTCTGCAGCGTGGCGCGGCAGAGGAAGAAGTTCATCCACGTGCCGTAGGAGGCGACGCGGCCGATTTCGGTGAACTTCACCGGGAGGTTCGTCAGGAAGCTGTCCACATCGGACTGTTTCTGCACCAGCGTGCCGGCGACCTCCTGCAGGTCGGCGATGCTCTCCTTCAGCGGCGGGCGCGCCTGCTCGAACAGGCCGGCCGTCGACTGCGTCAGGTCCCCGATCCCGCTGATGGCGTCGCCGATCGCGGCGCGGTCGCCGGCCAACCCGGACACCAGCTGCCGCAGCGTGGACACCAGGTTCGCGAGCGCGTCACCCTTGCCGTTGACGGTCTTGAGCACCGAGTTGAGGTTCCCGATCACCTCGCCGATCACCTTGTCGCGCCCGGCGAGGGTGGTGGTCAGCGAACCGGTGTGGGCCAGCAGGCTTTCGACGGTGCCGCCTTCGCCCTGCAGCACCTGGACGATCTCGCCGGAGAGCTCGTTGACGTCGTTCGGCGACAGTGCCTGGAACAGCGGCTTGAAGCCGTTGAACAGGTCGGTGAGGTCCAGGGCGGGAGTCGTGCGGTCCAGCGGGATCTCGCCGCCCTCGGGCAGCTGGTCGCGGGTGCCGGTGGTGCCGCGTTCGAGGGCGATGTAGCGCTGCCCGACCATGTTGCGGTACTTGATGACCGCGTGGACGTCGGCGGGCAGCCGGCGGCCCTGGTCGAGGGAGAACCCGACGAGCGCGCGGTTGTGGTCGCTGATCTCCAGCGTTTCGACCTGGCCGACGCGGACGCCGGAGATGCGCACGTCGTCGCCGGCGTTGAGCGAAGTCGCGTCGAGGAACTTCGCCGTGTAGTGCTCGCCCGCGCCGACGCCGGAGTTCGTGATGGACACGGCCAGCAGCGTCGTCGCCAGGACGGTGATGACGATGAAGATCAGGCTCTTGATGAGCGGGGAGGCGATGTTCCTCATTTGAGCTTCACCTCCGTGCCGCGGTAGAGCGGCCCGACGAGCACGCTGCTCCACTCCGGGACCTGCCCGGCGGGCACGCCGATCGACGGCGCGACCAGCGTGGCCAGCAGCTGCTCCTCCTGCGGGGAGTTCGCGACGCCGAGGTCGCCCTCGCCGCCGGTGAGCAGCGGGTGCCCGGCGCTGCCCGGGGCCGCGGCGGCGACGCCGGTGGTCGGGGCGACGCCGGAGGGGTAGCAGCGCGGCTCGCCGCCGCCGGTGAAGCGCGGGTCGTCCCGGCCGGGCAGGTACTTGCCGCTGTCGGCGGTCACCGAGACCTCGGCGTGCAGGCCGGGCTCCTTCCGGGTGACGCCGAGGACCTTGTCCATGGATCCCTCGAGGGCGCTGAGCGAACTGATGGTGCAGGCGAAGCTGGGGGAGTACTTCGCGGCGACCTCGAGCGGCGCGCGGCTGTCGGCGGCCAGCGCGATCAGGTTGTCACGGTTGTTCTGCAGGAAGTTCGTGACCTCCTGGGAGGACGACGTCACCTGCTGGTAGACCCCGGCGAGGTCGTCCTGCTTCTCCTTGACAGTGTTGAGCGTGACCGCCGAAGAGGTGAGCGCGTCGAGCAGGTCGGGGGCGATGTCGCCGTAGAGGTTCGAGACGGTGGCCAGGTCGTGGAGGTCCGACGTCAGCTGCGGGAGCTCCGGGTTGAAGTCCTTCAGGTAGTCCGCGGCGGTGCCGATCGTCTGCCCGAGCTGTTCGCCGCGGCCCTGCAGCGCCGTCGACACCGCGGTCAGCGTCGTCGCGAGCTTCTGCGGCTGGACGGCCTTGAGCAGCGGCAGCAGGTTGTCGAAGACGCGTTCCAGCTCGATCGCGTTGGCCGAGCGGTCCTGTTCGATCGTGTCACCCGCGGCCAAGTGCGGGGCACGGGCACCGTCCGGGATGGACAGCTGGACGTACCGTTCGCCGAACAGCGTCTTGGGTACCAGCAGCGCGGACACGTTGCGCGGCAACATGTCCACTTTGCCCGGCTCCAGGGCAAGCGCTATCTCGGCGCCCTGCGGCGTCGCCCGGACCTCGCGGATCTCGCCGACGAGCACCCCGCGGGCCTTGACCTGCCCGCCCGGGGAAAGCTGGTTGCCGATGCGGCTCGCCTTGAGCGTCACCGGGACCGTGCTGACGAAGTCCTTGTCGTACACCTTGATGGAGAGCGTCACGAGCACGCCCATCACCACCAGGAACAGCACGCCCGCGGTGCGGATCCCGGCCTTGTGGCGGGTCTCCCGTCTCATCCGGCCACCTGCACGGTGGTCGTCGCGCCCCAGATCGCCAGGGAGAGGAAGAAGTCGAGGACGCTGATCGCGACGATCGCGGTGCGCACCGCGCGGCCGACCGCCACGCCGACGCCGGCCGGGCCGCCGCTCGCGCGGAAGCCGTAGTAGCAGTGGGCCAGCACCACGACGACGCTGAACACGAGCACCTTCCCGAACGACCACAGGACGTCGCCGGGTGGGAGGAACAGCAGGAAGTAGTGGTCGTAGGTCCCCGCGGACTGGCCGAAGAACCAGACGGTGACCTGCCGGGAGGCGAGGTAGCTCGACAGCAGCCCGATCGCGTAGAGCGGGATGACGGCGAGGAAGCCGGCGATCACCCGGGTCGTCACCAGGTACGGGACGCTGGGGATGCCCATGACTTCCAGGGCGTCGATCTCCTCGGAGATCCGCATCGCCCCGAGCTGCGCGGTGAACCCGCAGCCGACGGTGGCGGAGAGGGCGAGCCCGCTCACCAGCGGAGCGATCTCGCGGGTGTTGAAGTAGGCGGAGACGAACCCGGCGAACGCCGACGTCCCGACCTGGTTGAGCGCGGAGTAGCCCTGCAGGCCGACGACCGTGCCGGTGGCGACGGTCATCCCGATCATCACGCCGATCGTGCCGCCGATGACGGCGAGCGCGCCGCTGCCGAAGCTGACCTCGGCCAGCAGGCGGACGATCTCGCGCAGGTACCGGTGGATCGCCCGCGGGATCCAGGCGATCGCGCGCAAGAAGAAGAGGATCTGGTCGCCGAGGGTGTCGAGGAAGCCGAACCGGCGGTCGACGGCTTCGCGCACCCGCGCGGTCTTGGGGACTTCCGTGGTCGTCACGATCAGCTCCCCTTGGGCGGCACGAGTTGCAGGTAGACGGTGGTGAGCACCAGGTTCAGCACGAACAGCAGCAGGAACGTGATGACCACCGACTGGTTGACGGCGTCGCCGACGCCCTTCGGGCCGCCCTTGGGGTTGAGCCCCCGGTAGGCGGCGACCACGCCGGCGACGAAGCCGAAGATGACCGCCTTGATCTCGCTGATCCACAGGTCGGGCAGCTGCGCCAGGGCCGAGAAGCTGGCCAGGTACGCGCCCGGCGTCCCGTGCTGCATGATCACGTTGAAGAAGTAGCCGCCGAGCACGCCGACGACGCTCACCATGCCGTTGAGGAAGACCGCGACACCCATGGCGGCGAGCACCCGCGGCACGATCAGCCGCTGGACGGGCGAGACGCCGAGGACTTCCATGGCGTCGATCTCTTCGCGGATGGTGCGCGAGCCGAGATCGGCGCACATGGCGCTGCCGCCGGCCCCGGCGATGAGCAGCGCCGTCACGATCGGGGCGGCCTGCTGGATGATCGCGAGCACGCTGGCCGCGCCGGTGAACGACTGTGCGCCGATCTGCGTGGTCAGCGACCCGATGTGCAGCGCGATCACCGCGCCGAACGGGATGGAGACCAGCGCCGTCGGCAGGATCGAGACGCTCGCGATGAACCAGAACTGCTGGATCAGCTCACGCACCTGGAACGGGCGGCGGAACGTCAGCCGGACGACGTCCAGCCCGAGCCCGTAAAGCCGTCCGGTCTGCCGCAGTGCGGCGGCCCCGGGGAACGACGGCGTCGTCGTCCGTTCGGCCATTCGTGTGCCTCCCCAGCGGTTTCGACGGCACGTCGAATACACCCGAGTCGAGCAAGGGGAAATGGTCCGAACGGGGTAACAATTGTCGGCCATTCACGGTCTCGGGGGACACCGTGCCGGTTCCTACTGGTCGGTACGTTAACCACGGCCTTGTTGGGAGACAAGAACTTGAGCAGGATCACGCGGTCACGGGCTGGTAACCGCGCATTTCTTGTCCGTCGTTGACAAACGGACCTGATCTTGTTGTCAGAGAAGGAAAAGAAAATCCCGTACCGGATGCGGGAGTGGGTGCACCGCTATCCATTCGCGCGGGGAGGGAACACCGCCGAACGGAGGACACGCCAGGGGGAGAGTAGGCCCGGCGGTGCCCTCCGTCCAGGGGGATCAGGACTTGAGACCGGCCAGCAGCTCGTAGGAGCGGACGCGGTCCGCGTGGCCGTGGACCATCGTCGTGACCATCAGCTCGTCCGCGCCCGTGTCGGCCAGGAGCTGCTCGAGTCCCTTGTGGACCGTTTCGGGCGAGCCGACGATGCTCGAGCCGAACCGCTCGGCGAGGAACGCGCGGTCCATCTCGGTGTACGGGTATTCCGCGGCCTCCTCCGGCGTCGGCAGCGCGATCGGGCGGCCGCGGCGCAGGCTCAGGAACGTCAGCCCGGACGGCCCGGCCAGGAACTGCGCGCGGTCGTCGGTCTCGGCGGCGACCACGGAGACCCCGAGCATCACGTACGGCTCGTCGAGCACGCCGGGTCGGAAGTTCTCGCGGTAGAGCTGCACGGCCGGGATCGTGTTCTCGGCCGCGAAGTGGTGCGCGAAGGAGAACGGCAGCCCCAGCCGTCCGGCCAGCTGGGCGCTGAAGCCGCTCGAGCCCAGCAGCCACACCGGCGGCTGGTTGCCCTCGGCGACCACGGCGTTGACGCCGCGTGCCTCGGAGTGGGTGAAGTAGCCGATCAGCTCCTGCAGGTGCTCCGGGAAGTTCTCCGCGGACAGCCCGCCGGGGCCGCGCAGCGCCAGCGCCGTCCGCTGGTCGGTGCCCGGCGCACGGCCGATGCCGAGGTCGATGCGGCCCGGGTGGAACGCCTCCAGGGTGCCGAACTGCTCGGCGACCACCAGCGGCGCGTGGTTGGGCAGCATGATCCCGCCCGAGCCGACGCGGATGCGCTCGGTCGCGTCGGCGACGTGCCCGATCAGCACGACGGTGGCGGAGCTGGCGATGCCGGGCATGTTGTGGTGCTCGGCCAGCCAGTAGCGGTGGTAGCCCAGCCGTTCCGCGGCGCGGGCGAGGTCCAAGGTGTTTCGCAGCGTCTCGCCGACACTGTTCCCCTCGGACACGGGGGACAGGTCGAGCACGGACAGCGGCACGTCAGGCAGTGAGCTCACAACCGGGGTCAACGCCCCGGTGCCGTCATTGCTTCCCGCAACGCCGCCGGATCGCCGCCTTGCCACGCCACGACGCCGTCCGGGCGTGCGAAAAGCGCGTCGGCCGGGGCTTCCGGGCACTCCGCCGTGACGATCTTCACGTCCGGGCCGGCGGCTTCCCGCAGGTCGGCGCGATCGGCGAAGTCGAACAGCACCGGCCGCGCCGCGCGCATGACCTCGGCCACGCGGGTGGCGCGGCCGCCGACGGTCAGCGGCAGGTCGGGGACGTACGGCAGCTCGTCGGCGTCCCGCAGCAGCCCGGCCAAGTGCCGCGTCGCCGGGGGAAGCGCCGCCAGCTCGCCGAACAGGGTCCGCAGCGCGTCGCCGTCCTCGCCGGTCAGGCGGTCGAGCACGGCCTGGACGCGGGTGTGGGTCAACGTCCGCGCGGCGACCGGGTGCCGTTCCGCGTGGTAGCTGTCGAGCAGGCTTTCGTCCGCGGAACCGCGCACGACGGCAGCGAGCTTCCAGCCGAGGTTGACCGCGTCCAGCAGCCCGACGTTCAGCGAGGAGCCGCCCGCCGGGAAGACGTGCGCCGCGTCGCCGGCCAGCAGCACCCGCCCGGCGCGGTATCGCTCGGCGAGCCGGGCGGAGCTGACCGTCCGCGACAGCCAGAGCGGTTCGCCCAGCCGGAGATCGGTGCCGAGCACGCGCCGCACGGCGTCGCGGAACTCGTCGAGCGTCGGCTCCCCGGCCGGCTCCGGCGCCACCTCCCGGACGCCGGCGATCAGGACGCCCGGCGTCAGCGACGTCACCAGCACCCGGCCGCCGGGCCGGCGGTTCCAGCCCCGCTTCAGCTCCGAGGTGAAGAGGGGCAGGTCCGCCCGGAAGTGCCCGAGGCGCATCAGCTCGTCGCCGGTGGTGCCGGGGAACCCGATGCCGGCCAGCTCGCGGACGCGGCTGTGCGCGCCGTCGCAGCCGACGACGTACTTCGCCTCCAGGGGATATTCGCCGTCCGGGCCGCGGACGGTGCCGAGGTCCAGCAGCTCGTGACCCCGCCGGATTTCGGCGCCGAGCTCGAGTGCGCGCTCGGTCAGCAGGGCCTCCATCCGCGGCTGCTGCAGCATCAGCCCGGGCAGGGGCGTGTTCAGCGGCACCGGGCCGAACGGGAAGCCGGGGAGCGGTCCGGCGAACCCGGCTTCGGCCCGGAAGCGGTCCAGCAGGCCCCGGTGGTCGAGCTGCTCGACGATCCGGCCGACGAGTCCGTTCGCCCGTGGCCGCTCGTCCGGCGTCGCCCGCCGCTCCAGCACCACCACCTCGGCCCCGCCGAGCCGCAGCTCCGCCGCCAGCATCAGGCCGACCGGGCCCGCTCCGATCACCGCGACGTCCATGACGTCCTCCTCACTGTCAGTTTGAACTGACGGATGAGCTGTCAGGCTAGACTGACGCACCATGGAAGCGGAAGAGCTTTCCGGGCGGATCTCGGAAACCGACCCCGCGGTCGCGCTGCGGGCGGTCGGCGCGCTGCACCGGCTCGCCGAGCAGGTCGAGGCGGCCGCCGTCGCGCACGCGAGGGAGCGCGGCTGGTCGTGGGAGCAGATCGGGGACGCGCTCGGCGTCGCCCGCCAGTCCGTGCACGCGAAGTACGGGAAGTGAGGCCGTGGTGCTCGACCGGCTGATCGCCAAGAGCCCGTTCGCCGTCGTGGTGACGGCCGCGTTGGAGGAGTCCCGCCGCCGCGGCGACCGGCGCCTCGGCACCGAGCACCTGCTGCTCGGCCTCCTCCACGACCCGGACAGCGCCCGGGCCCTCGGCAAGACCGTCGAGGAGGCCCGCGCGGCCCTCGACCGCCTCGACCGCGCGGCTTTGGCGGCGCTCGGCATCGAGGTGGAAGGGCTGCGGCCGGCGGCGGTCCCGGTGAAGCGCGGGCGGCTGTCCCCGGGCGCGCTGACGTCGAACGCCCGCGCCGTCGCCAACCGGGCGAAACCACGGGAGCCCGCCGAACTGCTGCGGGAACTGCTGAAGGTGACCCCGCCCGATCCGGCCGCCGACCTGCTCGCCGAACTGGGTGTCGACGCCGCGGCCGTCCACCACCGGCTGGTTTCGCCGAACGAACCCTGACGCGTCGCGATACCCGATACGGTTGTCGGAAACCGGCGGATAAAGGGAGGACGGGGTGCCGCGTCCGGAGCGACCCTTGGATCCCGGCGACGACCCGCTGACCGAATTCGCCGCCGATCTCCGGCGTTTGCGGGAGAGCGCCGGGAATCCGACCTACCGCGAGCTCGGCCGGCGCGCGCACTACTCGGCCGGGACGCTTTCGGACGCCGCCGGCGGACGGAAACTCCCCAGCCTGGCCGTCACTTTGGCCTACGTCCGGGCCTGCGGCGGGGTTCCCGGCGAATGGGAAGAACGCTGGCACGCCGTCGCCCGCGACGGTGATGGTGCACCACCCGAGCCGGAAACCGGGGAGAAGCCGCCGTACATCGGGCTGGGCGCATTCGGCCCGGCGGACGCGAGCCGATTCTTCGGCCGGGAACGGCTGGTCGAAAAGCTCGTCTCCCGGCTTTCGAGACAGCGTTTTCTCGCTGTCCTCGGCGCATCCGGTTCGGGGAAGTCGTCACTGCTGCGCGCCGGCCTGCTGCCGTCGGTCAAGGACCCGGTCGTGCTGCTCACCCCGGGCGCCCGGCCGCTGCAGGAGTGCGCCGTCAAGTTCGCCGCCGCGCTCGGCCTCGCGCCGGGCGCGCTGCTCGACGACTTCGCCGCGCACCCGCGCAACCTCGGGCTCGCCGCCCGGCAGCTGGCCGAAGCCGAAGACACCGACGTCGTCGTGGTCGTGGACCAGTTCGAAGAGGTCTTCACGCTGTGCCAGGACGACCAGGAGCGAGCGCGGTTCCTCGCCGCGCTCGTCACGGCGACGACCGAGCCCGGCAGCCGGACCCGGGTCGTCCTCGGCATCCGCACCGACTTCTACACCCACTGCGCGCGGCACGCGGACCTCGCCGAAGCCATGCAGGACGCCCAGGTGCTCGTCGGCCCGATGACCACCGAGGAGCTCCGGCAGGCCATCTCCCGGCCCGCGGTCGACGCCGGGTACCGCGTCGAGACGGCCTTGGTCTCCCGGCTCGTCGCGGACGCCACCGGCCGGCCCGGCGTGCTGCCGCTGCTCTCGCACGCGCTCCTCGAAACGTGGCGGCGGCGGCGCGGCACCACGCTCACCCTGACCGGGTACGAGTCCACCGGCGGCATCGAGCGGTCGGTCGCGCAGACGTCGGAAGGCACCTTCGCGACGCTCTCGGCGCGTCAGCAGCGGCTGGCGCGGCAGATCTTCCTCCGGATGACCGCGCTCGGCGAAGGCACCGAGGACACCAAGCGCCGGATCAGCCGGGCCGAGCTCGACACCGAAGACGACGACACCGCCGTCGTGCTCGGCGAGCTGGCCGCGGCGCGGCTGGTGACCCTCGACGACACCGGCATCGAGATCACCCACGAAGCCCTCATCCGCGGCTGGCCACGCCTGCGCGAGTGGCTCACCCAGGACCGCGAGGGCCTGCGCGTGCACCGGCAGCTCACCGAGGCGACCGACGCGTGGGAGTCGGTCGAGGAGGACCCCGGCTGGCTCTACCGCGGCACCCGGCTGGCCATCGCGCGGGAGTGGGCCGCGCGCCAGGACACCGCGCTTTCCCGGCGGGAACGCCGGTTCCTCGACGCGAGCCTCGCCGTCGAGCACGCCGAGCAGGAGCGCGACCGCCGGCGCACGCGGCGGCTGCGGCAGCTCGTCGCGCTGCTCGCCGTGCTGCTGGTCTTCGCCGTCGCGGCCACGGTGTACGCCGTGCGCGCCGAGAACACGGCCACCGGTCAGCGCAACAGCGCGCTCGCCCAGAAGGTCGCCGGTCAGGCGCTGGCCATGCGTGCCACCAACCCCGCGCTGGCCGCGCAGCTCGCGCTCGCCGCGTACCGCCTCGACCCGAGCGCCGAGGCGCGCAGCAGCGTGCTCGGCATGTTCGCGACGCCGTACTCGACCCGCGTCACCGGGCACACCGGCCGGGTCAACACCGTCGCCCTCCGGCCGGACGGGCAGGTCCTCGCCACGGCGAGCTGGGACGGCACCGCGCGCCTGTGGGACGTCCACGACCCGCACCACCCGGCGCCGCTGGGCGTCCTCACCGGGCACACCGGCAACGTCAACAACGTCGCCTTCAGCGCGGACGGCCGGAGCGTCGCCACCGCGGGGTTCGACGGCACCGTCCGGGTCTGGGACGTCGGCGACCCGGCGCGGCCGGGCCCCGGGGTGGTCGTCGAACAGCACGAGGGCAAGGCGTACGCGGTCGCGTTCAGCCCGGTGGCACCGCTGCTGGCGACCGGCGACGTCGCCGGGACGCTCCGGCTCTACGACACCACCGACCTGGCCCACCTGCGGCAAGCCGGCGAGCTGACCGGGCACACGTCGTACGTCAACAACCTCGCCTTCAGCCCCGACGGCCGGCTGCTCGCGTCCGCGTCGGCCGACAAGACCGCGCGCGTCTGGGACGTCGCCGCGCGGCGTCAGCTCGGTGTCGCGACCGGGCACACCGGCGTCGTCCACTCGGTCGCCTTCAGCCCTGATGGGCGCACCCTCGCCACGGCGAGCGCCGACGAGACCGCGCGCCTGTGGGACGTCACCGACCCTGCGATGCCTCGGCAGCTGTCGTCGCTCGGCGCGCACAAGGCGATCGTGCGGTCGGTCGCGTTCGCCCCCGGCGGCCGCGCCCTGGCCACGACCGGGTTCGACCGCACCGCGCGGCTGTGGGACGTCGCCGACCCGCGGCAGCCGCGCGAGCTGGCGTCGATGCCCGGGCACACCGGCGCGGTCGGCTCCGCGGTGTTCTCCCGCGACGGCCGCACCCTCGCCACGGCCAGCGACGACCAGACCGCCCGGCTCTGGGACCTGCCCGGCCCGGCGATCCCGACCCACACGGCGCAGGCGTGCCACGCCGCGTTCGGCCGCGGGCTGCTCGCCACCGGCGGCTACGACAAGACGGTCCGGCTGCACGACCTCGCCGACCCGGCCGCGCCCCGGACCGTCGCCACCATCGGCGGCTTCGACGACGCTGCCTGCGGCGTCGCGATCAGCCCGGACGGCCGGACGCTGGCCACCGGCAGCTGGGACCACACGATGACGCTGCGGGACATCACCGACCCCGCCCACCCCGGGCCGCCGGTGGTGTTCTCCCGGCCGCACGACGACATCGACGCGGTCGCGTTCAGCCCCGACGGCAAGGTGCTCGCCACCGCGGGCGACGGCCACACGGCCCGGCTCTGGGACCTCGCCGACCGCCTGCACCCGGTGGAGATCGCCCGGCTGGAGGGGCACGACGACGACGTCCACACGCTCGCCTTCAGCCCGGACGGCCGGACGCTGGCGACCGCGGGCTGGGACCACACCGCGCGGCTGTGGGACGTCTCGAAGCCTCGCACGCCCCGGCCGCTCTCGAAGCTCGAAGGGCACACCGACACGATCTTCTCGGTCGCGTTCAGCCCCGACGGCCGCACGCTGGCGACCGCCGGCGCCGACCGGATGATCCGCTTGTGGGACGTCGGCGACCCCGCCGCGGCGCACGGCTCGGCGATCCTCTCCGGGCACGCCGACATCGTCATGTCGGTGTCCTTCAGCGGCGACGGCCGCGTGCTGGCCTCCGGCAGCTACGACCGCACGGTCCGGCTCTGGGACGTCGCGCGTCGCGAGCCGTACGCGGTGCTGCCCGAGGAGGACGACCGGGTCTACGCCGTGCAGTACGCCCCGGACGGCCATACGCTGGCCGGGACGGTCGCCGACGGCACGGTCCGGTTCGCCGAGACCGACCCCGACCGGGCGGCCGCCCGGATCTGCGCCGACGCGGCGCCCCGGATCACTCCGGCGGAGTGGTCGGCGAACCTCCCGGGCATCGGCTACGCGCCGCCGTGCCCATAACGAGTTGTCCGGCGTTGTTGTTCGGTGCGGGCGCGCGGACACCGAACAACTTTTGTCCAGTAGACATGCCCTCGGACGCGTTCGGTCCGAGAGACGTTTCTTCACCGGGGGTCTGAAGGGCTCCTTCAAGGGCACGGGAACCTGCCTCCCGCCCCTCGAAGGAGCCCTTCTGCGTGTCTTCGTCAGCCCGCCGGGATCCAGTCCGGGTTCGAGGCCAGCACGATCAGCTGCTGCGTCGCCCGGGTCAGCGCCACGTAGAGCACGCGCCGCCCGGTCGTCGACTCGGTGATCAGCTCGTTCGGCTCCACGAGCACCACCGCGTCGTACTCCAGGCCCTTCGAGTCCAGGCTGCCGACGACCTTCAGCCGCTCGTCCGCCTGCCCCGACACCCAGCCCTCGACCTCCGGCACCCGGTCCATCGCCGTGATGACGCCGACCGTGCCCTCGACCGCGCCCAGCAGCTCCTTGACCGCCGCCTGCGTCGCCGACGCGAGGCCCGACGCCTCGACCGGACGGACCTCCGGCTCCACGCCCGTCTTGCGCACCGCGATCGGCAGCTCGCCCGACTCCGCGTGCCCGGCCACGACCTTCGCCGCCAGGTCGAAGATCTCCGCCGAGTTCCGGTAGTTCGTACGCAGCGTGAACCGCCGCCGCGCCGTCTTCACCCCGAACGCCTGGTCGCGCGCCTGGGCCGCCTCCGCCGGGTCCGGCCACGAGCTCTGCACCGGGTCGCCGACGACCGTCCAGCTCGCGTACTTGCCGCGCCGGCCGACCATCCGCCACTGCATCGGCGAAAGGTCCTGCGACTCGTCGACGACGACGTGCGAGTACTCGTCGTAGTGCTCGGGCCGGGTCGGGGCACCGCCCGACCGCTGCGGCTCCACCTCGATCACCTGACGGCGCTTGCGCTTCGGCGGGGTCCCGACCAGCACGCGCAGCTCGTCGAGCAGCGCCACGTCCGCGATCGACCAGCCGCGCGACCGGTCCGCGAAGTCCGCGGCCAGCAGCGAGATCTCGGTCCGGTTCAGGACGCCCCTGGCCACCGACGCCAGCCGCTTCTCCTCGCCCAGCCACTTCAGGATCTGCGCCGGGTACAGCTCCGGCCACCACACCACCAGGAACCGGTGGAAGTCGATCCGCTCGCCCAGGTCGGTGATCAGCTCGGCCCGCTCGAACGGCTTGCCGTCGGCCTTCGCGTACTCCTCGGCCTTCGCCGCGAGCGCGTCCAGCAGCATCTCGGCCGCCCGGATCCGCGACCGGTTCGGCGGCGCGCCCTGCGTGTGGGCCTTGCGGCGCACCTTCTCCAGGTCGCGCGCGGTCAGCTTCAGCACCTCGCCGCGGTAGACGATCCGCATCTCCTCCGGCGCTCCCGGCGGGGTGTCCCGCAGGGTCCGCAGCAGGATCTTCCGCATCCGCAGCGACCCCTTGATCGCGGCCAGCGGCGCCGCGTCCTGCCGCGTCGCCTCCAGGCCGTCGAGGACCTCGCCGAGCGCGCGCAGCTCGACGTTCGTCTCCCCCATCGAGGGGAGGACGCGCGAGATGTAGCTGGTGAACACGCCCGAAGGTCCGATCACGAGCACGCCGGCCCCGCCCAGCTGACGGCGGTAGCGGTAGAGCAGGTAGGCCGCGCGGTGCAGGGCGACCGCGGTCTTGCCGGTGCCCGGGCCGCCGGTGATCTCGGTGACGCCGCGCCACGGCGCCCGGATGACCTCGTCCTGCTCCTTCTGGATGGTCGCGACGATGTCGCGCATCTTCTCGCCGCGCGAGCGCCCCAGCGCGGCCATCAGCGCGCCTTCGCCGACGATCTGCATGTCCTCGGGCACGGCGTCGGCGATGAGGACGTCGTCGTCGACGTCCAGGACGTTCTGGCCGGAGCAGCGGATCACGCGCCGCCGCACGACGCCCATCGGCTCTTCGGCGGTGGCCTGGTAGAACGCCGCCGCGGCGGGCGCGCGCCAGTCCGTGACGAGGTTGTCGAACTCCGCGTCGCGGATGCCGAGCCTGCCGACGTAGGTGCGTTCGTCGTCGTCGACGTGGTCGAGCCGGCCGAAGACGAGGCCCTCGTACTCGGCGTCGAGCGTCTGCAGCGTCTGATTGGCGTGGTAGACCATCATGTCGCGCTCGAACAGCATCGACGCCTGCTCGAAGATCGCCTCGCGCTGCGCGCCCTGGCCGATCTCGTAGCCCTTGGTGCGCATCGCCTCGGCTTGGGCACGCAGTTCGTCCAGACGGGTGTACACGCGATCGACGTGGGCTTGTTCGATGGCGATCTCGGCCCGTCTGACCCGAGGTTCCGACACGCATGGCTCCTTGACAGCTCTGGATCGCCTCCGAGGGCGAAGAACGACTCTACGCGTTGGCTCCGGCGGGCACACCGATGTCCCGGCCATCAGTGCCGCGTGTCATCCCGCACAATCAAGGGGTGACCAGGATCGTGGCCGGGACGGCGGGCGGGCGGCGGCTGAAGGTGCCGCCGAAGGGCACCCGGCCGACCTCGGAACGCGTGCGGGAGGCCCTGTTCAACGCGCTGGAGACGGCGGGGGAGCTGGACGGCGCCCACGTCCTCGACCTCTACGCGGGCTCCGGTGCCCTCGGCCTCGAAGCGCTCTCGCGCGGTGCGGCGGACGCGCTGTTCGTCGAAGTCGACCGGCGGGCGGTCGAGGTCCTGCGCGGCAACGTCGCGGCGCTGGGCCTGGGCGGCACGGTCCGCGCCGGGCAGGTCGAGGCGGTGGTCGCGGCGCCCGCGCCCCGGCCGTACGACCTGGTGCTGGCCGACCCGCCGTACGCCGTGGACGCGGCCGCGCTCGGCAAGGTGCTGGCGTCGCTGGCCGCGGGCGGCTGGCTGGGGGAGAGCGCGCTGGTCGTCGTCGAGCGCGCGGCCCGCGACGGCGAGCCGGACTGGCCGGCCGGCTTCGAGCCCTCGCGCGCGAAGAAGTACGGCGACACGGCGGTCTTCTGGGCGGACTACGGCCCTTCGTGACGTGGGCCACGCACGGCAGAGCGGGCGCCGCGACCTGCGGCACGGTAGCGTCCGCGCCATGCGGCGTGCGGTCTGTCCCGGTTCCTACGATCCGGCCACCAACGGGCACTTCGACATCATCGAGCGGGCGAGCATCCTGTTCGACGAGGTCGTCGTCGCGGTGGGGGTGAACAAGAGCAAGAAGGGCCTCTTCGAGATCGAAGAACGCCTGGAGATGCTGCGCGAGATCACCGCGAAGCTGCCGAACGTGCGGATCGACTCGTGGGAAGGCCTGCTGGTCGACTACTGCCGCGACAACGAGATCGTGGCGATCGCCAAGGGCCTGCGCTCGGTCAGCGACTTCGACTACGAGCTGCAGATGGCGCAGATGAACCGCGAGCTGACCGGCGTCGAGACGCTGCTGATGGCGAACAACCCGGCGTACGGCTTCGTGTCCAGCTCGCTGGTCAAGGAGGTCGCGGCGCTCGGCGGCGACATCGAGCACCTCGTGCCGCCGGTGGTCTACGAGCGCCTCACGGAGAAGTTCCCGAAGCTCGGGCGCTGACCCTCCGCCGCGTCCCTCCAAACAGGACTTCGCGCAACCCGGACGCCCGGTTCCCGTCGTTCGGCCCCCTACGTTCGTCGGGACTTCCGTTCCACACGGCCGGAGTTCACGTGCGCGCCTTCTGACGATCATCCGATCGGGCTACGGTCCGAAAATGACCAACTACCGATCACGCCTGGTCGCGGTCTTGTTCGCGCTCCTGGCCACGCTGTCTGTGTCGTTCTCGGGGGTCACCGCCGCCGAAGCGGTGACAGCTGCACCGGCATCACCGGCCGTCGCCGCCCAGAACGCCTGCGGGAACCTCTCCGGGTTCTCCCACACGACGCTCTCGGCCCTGCCCGCCGAGGCGACGACGACGTACAACCTGATCCAGAAGGGTGGTCCGTTCCCGTACCCGCAGAACGACGGCGTCGTCTTCGACAACCGGGAAGGCATCCTCCCCTCCTGCGCGTCGGGCTACTACCACGAGTACACGGTCCCGACGCCCGGCTCGAGCAACCGCGGCACGCGCCGCATCGTGACCGGCTCGGGCGGCGAGTACTTCTACACCGGTGACCACTACGCGACCTTCAAGGTCATCGACATCGGCGGCGGCACGACGCACGCCTGCGGCGACCTGTCGGGCCTGACGAAGATCGGCTACTCCCAGCTTTCGGCGGCCGCCCGCGCGGTGGTCGACAACGTCCGCGGCGGGGCGACCAGCAGCACGACCTACGAGAACCGCGAGGGCGTCCTCCCGGCCTGCGCGTCGGGCTACTACAAGCTCTTCAACGTCGGCACGAACGACCGCGTGATCTCCGGCAAGGCCGGCGAGCTCGCCTACACGCCCGACCACTACGTCACCTTCAAGCGGATCGACCTGAATTCCTGAGTCCCGTGCAACGCGTCGCGCCCCCTCGTCCGTGAGGTACACCGGAACGAGGACGAGGAGGCGCGATGCGGGCCGGTGACGACGCCGACTTCCGGGAGTTCGCCCGTGCGCGGGCACTGGTGCTCCGGCGCACGGCGTACCTGCTGTGCGGCGACTGGCACCTGGCCGAGGACCTTGTCCAGAACGCGCTGGTCAAGCTCTACCGGGTCTGGCCGAAGATCACCCGCCGCGGGCCGGTCGACAACTACGCCCGGCGGGTCCTGCTGCGCTGCTGGCTCGACGAGCGGCGCCGGCCGTGGCACCACCGCGAACGCCGGGACGGCGTCGTGCCGGACCAGGCCGCTCCCGAGCCGGAAGCCGGGATCTCCGGCCCGCTCCTGCGCGCCCTCGCCGAAGTTCCGCCGAAGCAGCGCGCCGCCGTCGTGCTCCGCTACTGCGCCGACCTGCCGGCCGCGGAGGTGGCGGAAGTGCTGCGCTGCTCGGAAGGAACCGTCCGGAGCCAGGCCGCGCGCGGGCTCGAGACCCTCCGGGACGTCCTCGAGCACGACGCGGAGAGGAGCGTGCGATGACCGACCTCGAGACCCGCCTGCGGGACGTGCGCCTCGCCGAGCCGCCGCTCGGCTTCGACCCGGACGAGGTCGCCGACCGGGCGGCGCGGCAGGCCCGCACCCGAACCGCGGGGATCGGCGGCACGCTCGCCGTCATCGCCATCGTCGTGGCCGCGTTCGTCTTCGCCCCGGCGCCCGCCCCGGTGTCCCCGGCGGCCGGCCCCGTGCCGCCGTCGCTCGCCGAGCAGGCCCGGATCCGCCAGGCGCTCACCGACGCCGTGACGCGGCTCTTCCCCGGGTTGCGGCACCTGAGCGTGGGAACCTCGCCCGCCGATGCCATCTCGCCGGCGCAGATGAGCGTGTCGGCCGAGTTCGTCGACGCGACCGGGCGGGCGGGCTGGTTCCAGCTGACCGTGCGCGGCCCGAAGGCCAAGCCGTCGGGCCTGGCGCCCGGGCAGCCGTGCACCGGGACCGGGTGCCGCGGGGTGTCCCAGCCCGGCGGTGGCGTGCTGGACCCCGGCGGGGTTCTTTACCGCCCCGACGGCTCGACGGTGATGGTCATCGTGGGTCTCGGGTTTTCGCTGACCCCGGAGCAGCTCACGAAGCTGATCACGGATCCGGCCTTCAGGCTGCCGTAGGGGGAGGGGCGCCGGGCGTGGCCAGGGGGACACGCCCGGCGCCGGTGGCGTTCACCGGTTCCGCGCCGAACAAGGGCAGACTGATCTCAGCGACAGGGGATTGGAGTTGCCGTGTACCGGGTTTTCGAGGCGCTCGACGAGCTCGTCACCATCGTCGAGGAGGCGCGCGGCGTTCCGATGACGTCCAGCTGCGTGGTGCCCCGCGGCGACGTCCTCGAGCTCCTCGACGACGTCCGCGACGCACTGCCGGCGGAGGTCGACGACGCGCAGGACGTGCTCGACAAGCGTGACGACCTGATCCTCGCCGCCCGCAAGGAGGCGGGGGAGACGGTCACCGGCGCGAACGCCGAAGCTGAGCGCGCGATCGCCGACGCCACGGACGAGGCCGAGCGCATATTGGCCGACGCGCGCGCCCGCGCGGAAGCGATGCTCGCCGACGCGCACGACCAGGCCGACCGCACGGTGGCGGCGGGCCAGGCCGAGTACCAGAACCTCACCGACCGGTCGCGAGCCGAGTCCGAGCGCATGATCCAGGCCGGCCGCGACGCCTACGACCGCGCGATCGAGGACGGCCGTCTCGAGCAGTCCCGGCTGGTCGCGCAGACGGAGGTCGTCCAGGCGGCCCACGCGGAGTCGGCCCGCATCGTCGACGAGGCCCACGCGGAGGCCGACCGCCAGCGCGCCGACTGCGACGCGTACGTGGACGGCAAGCTGGCGGAGTTCTCGGAGCTGCTGGCGACAACGCTGCGAACGGTGGACTCGGGCCGCAACCACCTGCGCTCCCCGGCGAACCTCCCGAACTCGGGCGGCCGCCCCACGCTGTACGACTACCAGGTGTGACGAGCCTCTCAGCCGGTGCCGGCGCGATGAGGTGAATGAGTCGTTCACCTCGCCTGACGACAGGGCCACGGCACAGTCGGGGCTAAGCGATGCCGCGGAGGGCGAGCGAGCGGGCGTCGTCGCGGGCGGGTTGCGGAGTCCGGCAGCGATGTCGGCGTGCCCCGGCCATGGCTCGAGATGCGGTGCCGACACGGACCCAGTGCAGCGGTTTTCGATGCCCCAGTGGCCACGAACGTGCCGGGTCACCAGCGATGGCGGGTCGGTTGACCGGCGGACCTCGCCCGAACTGCGCACGCCGCCCGGCGGTGGCGGAGCGAACCGGGTCCGGCGACTTTGCCGAGCACTGTCGTCCGACGACGTGAACGACCCGTTCACTTCGCCTGACGACATGAACGAGTCATTCAAGTCACCGGAAGAACCGCCCCGCACCGCCCGCCGCACCCGCGCGGGTGCCTGCTCAAAAGGGGTGGCACCCGGTGCGTACCCTGGACTGGATGTCCGAGAACAAGACCCCCCAGCTCGACGACCGCAGCCCCTGGGTGCTCGACACCCGTGAGCTCGGTCGTCACGCCGGCCTCAGCCGCGCCGTCCAGCGCAGCGTGCCGGTGGAGACGCCGCTCGGCGTCCCCGATGTCATCACCATCGATGCCGGTTCCGAGCTCAAGCTCGACCTGCTGCTCGAGTCCGTCGTCGAGGGCGTCCTGGTCAGCGGCACCGCGACCGCGACCGCGAAGGGCACCTGCGCGCGCTGCCTCGACCCGGTGACCGAGGAGGTCGAGGTCGAGGTCCAGGAGCTGTTCGCCTACCCGGGCTCGGCCACCGAGGAGACCACCGACGAGGACGAGATCCCGCGGCTGGTCGACGACCGGATCGACCTCGAGCCCATCGTGCGCGACGCCGTCGTGCTCGCCCTGCCCCTGGCGCCGCTGTGCACCGAGGACTGCGCCGGGCTCTGCATCGACTGCGGCGTCAAGTGGGCCGATCTCGAGCCCGGACACGGGCATGAGAAGATAGACCCTCGGTGGGCCGCACTGGTCGAGCGCTTCGACGAGAATGCGGGCGAGAAGCCTGCGCCGGGTCCCGCCGAGCAAGCCTGACGAGCGCCCCAGCTCGTTGCGGAGGAAGTTCGCTCGCACCGCGAGCAGACCGTCTTAAGGAGATCTACTCGTGGCCGTCCCGAAGCGGAAGATGTCGCGATCCAACACGCGCTCCCGCCGCAGCCAGTGGAAGGCGGCTCCGGTGCAGCTGGTGCCCTGCTCCAACCGCGCCTGCAAGCAGCCGAAGCTCCAGCACATCGCGTGCCCGTCGTGCGGCCAGCACAACGGTCGCCAGGTCGTCGAGCCCGCCTGATCGGGTAGCCGATATGGGGGGCAAGACGCCCGGGGGACCACCAGCCGATCCGGCGCCGTTGCTCGACGCGCTCGGGGTCACTCTCGACCCCGAGCTGCTCGAGCTGTCGCTGACCCACCGTTCGTACGCGTACGAAAACGGGGGCCTGCCGCCGAACGAGCGGCTGGAGTTCCTCGGTGACGCCGTGCTCGGCCTGGTCGTCACCGATCACCTGTACACCACACACCCCGACCTGCCCGAGGGTCAGCTCGCGAAGCTCCGCGCCAGCGTCGTCAACATGCACGCGCTGGCCCGGGTCGCGCGCGGGCTCGGCGAGGGCGGGCTCGGGGCACACCTGCTGCTGGGCAAGGGCGAAGAGCTCACCGGCGGCCGGGACAAGGCGAGCATCCTGGCCGACGGCCTGGAAGCGGTCATCGGTGCCGTCTACCTCGCGCACGGCATCGAGATCGCGCGCAAGCTCGTGCACCACCTCTTCGACGGCCTGCTCGCCGAAGCCCCGTTGCGCGGCGCCGGTCTCGACTGGAAGACCAGCCTGCAGGAGCTGACGGCGTCGGCCGGTCTCGGCGTGCCCGAGTACCGCGTCGAAGACACCGGTCCGGACCACCGCAAGGAGTTCACGGCCACCGTCCTCGTCGCCGGCCGCCCGCTGGGCAACGGCAACGGGTCGACGAAGAAGGAAGCCGAGCAGAAGGCCGCCGAGACGGCCTGGCGTTCGCTTTCCGCCGAGCTCGAAGCCGAGAAGAAGGACACCCCGGAGTCCTGATCACCGGGAACCTCCGTTGACGCCTCCGCCGGCCACTCAGTAGCGTGATGATCATCCGCCGCGCAACTACTCACTGAGAGGTCCGGCGGATGCGTCTTTTCCTGGTTCCCCTGATCGTGGCGGCGCTCGTCGTCGTACCCGGGCCGTCCGCGTCGGCGGCGCAGATCCGCGTCACCTCGCTGACGGCGCTGCAGTCCGCGCTGGACAAGGCGAACGCGGGCGACACGATCGTCCTGGCCGACGGCTCGTACTCGGCGGGCTCGACACTGTCGATCAAGCGGTCCGGCACCGAGGCCGCCCCCGTCACGGTCGCCGCCGAGCACACCGGCAAGGCCACGATCACCGGCTCGAAGACGTTCGCCTTCGCCGGCGGCGTCTCGAACGTGGTCCTGCGGGGCTTCAAGTTCCGGGGCGGCGCGTCACTGAGCATCCCCGCCGGCGCGTCGCACAACCGCCTGACCCGCAACGACTTCCAGCTCACCGGCGACGGGAACTGGGTGACCGTCAGCGGTGACGACACGGTGGTCGACCGCAACGTCTTCCAGAACCGCACCAGCCAGGGCGTGTTCCTGCAGATCCTCGGGCCGTCCGGTGCGATGGCGAAGCGCGTCCACGTGCACCACAACTACTTCTTCAACCACCAGTTCGCCGGCGCGAACGGCGGCGAGTCGATCCGGCTCGGGCTGAGCGACCGCCAGTCGTACACCGCGAACGCGCTGATCGAGAACAACCTCTTCGAGAAGGCCGACGGCGACAGCGAGGCGATCTCGGTCAAGTCGTCCGACAACGTGGTGCGGTACAACACGATCCGGGACAGCAAGGGCTACATCGTCCTGCGCCACGGCAACCGCAGCGTCGTCGAGGGCAACCTGCTGTTCGGCTCGGGCATCCGGTTCCACGGCAACGACCACAAGATCGTCGGCAACTACGTCGCGAACTCCGGCGACCGCGCGATCGTGTTCGGGTCCGGTGACGAGGCCGACAGCGGGCCGACGAGCAAGCTCCATGATCGACCCGATCGGGTGACGGTCGCGTACAACACGGTGCTGGGCTCGAAGAGCGTGATCGACGGCGACGGCGGCGACTTCAAGCCGAAGGACTGCGTCGTCGCGGACAACATCGTGAAAGGGACGTCCGGCCCGCTCGTGACGCTGCCCGGCGGGTCGACGGTGAAGTACGAAGGCAACATCACCTTCGGCGGCTCGGCGGGTGTTCCGTCCCGTGACGTGGACCCGAAGCTGGTGAAGGACGCGGCCGGGCTGTACCGGCTGGCCGCGGGAAGCCCGGCGATCGACGCGGGCGTGGGTTCGTACCCGTCGGCGGCCAAGGACTTCGACCTGCAGCCCCGCTCGGGCGCTTTCGACGTCGGTGCGGACGAGTACTCCGCCTCCGGCGCGACGCGGGTGCCGCTGACGAAGGCCGACGTCGGACCCACCGCGCCGTAAAGTGTCGTACCTCCCGGGCACAATGGGGGCATGCCCGAACTTCCCGAGGTCGAAGTCGTCCGCGTGGGCCTCCAGGCGCACATCGCGGGCCGGACCATCCGCGAGGCGGAGGTCCTGCACCCGCGCGCCATCCGCCGGCACGCGCTGGGCGCGGAGGACTTCACGAAGCGGCTGATCGGCAGCCGCGTCGAGGCGGCGCGGCGCCGCGGCAAGTACCTGTGGCTGGAGCTGTCCGACAAGGAGGCGCTGCTGGCCCACCTCGGGATGAGCGGGCAGATGCTCGTCCAGCCCGAGGGCGCGCCGGACGAGAAGCACCTGCGGGTGCGGCTGCGCTTCGACGACGACGGCCCGGAGCTGCGGTTCGTCGACCAGCGGACGTTCGGCGGCCTGGCGCTCGACGACGTCCACGACATCGGCGACGACATCCTGCTGCCGGACACGATCGCGCACATCGCGCGCGACCCGATGGACCCGGCGTTCGACCTCGGCGCGGCGGTGCGCGCGCTGCGGTCGCGGCGCACGGAGGTCAAACGGGCGCTGCTGGACCAGACGCTGGTTTCGGGCATCGGCAACATCTACGCGGACGAAGCGCTGTGGCGCGCTCGCCTGCACTGGTCCCGGCCGACCGAAAAGCTGACGCCGGCGAAGGGCCGCGAGCTGCTTTCGGCGGCGTCGGACGTGATGAACGCGGCGCTGGGCGCGGGCGGGACGTCGTTCGACGCGCTGTACGTGAACATCAACGGGCAGTCGGGCTACTTCGACCGTTCGCTGGACGCGTACGGCCAGGAGGGGCTGCCGTGCCACCGGTGCGGCACGGCGATCCGGCGGGAGCCGTTCATGAACCGGTCGTCGTTCTCGTGCCCACGTTGTCAGCCGCGGCCGAGGGCGAACTCGCGTTGATAAATGGTGTTCGCACTTCAGCTAGGATGAATGTGCCTGGTAGCTGAGGGAGTGCATCGTGGTCAAGGAGCCCGGAAAGTCGACGCTGGCCGACAAGATCGACCGGCTGTTCCACGTGGTCCGCAGGCCCGATCGGGAGCCGTACAGCAACGAAGAGGTCGCGAAGGCCTGTCGTGAGGCAACGGGCGAGAGCTTTTCGACGACGTACCTGTGGCAGCTGCGCACGGGCCGTCGCAACAACCCGACGAAGCGGCACCTGGAAGCACTGGCCCAGTTCTTCGGAGTGCCCCCGGCATACTTCTTCGACGACGAGCAGAGCACGAAGATCGCGGAGGAGCTGGCCCTGCTGGGCGCCCTCCGCGACGCGGGTGTCCGCGACCTGGCCCTGCGCGCGGTGACCCTGTCGGCGGACGGACTGGACACGATCAGCGACATGATCGACGCGATCGCCCGAAGGGAGGCCGGTCGCAGCGCACCGAAGAAGGAGGACTGAGGTGACGCCGTTCGCGAACCCGGCGGCGACTGCTGCCGCGGACGATCGGCCGCGCGTCCGCCTGGTCGCGGGGGCGAGCGCTCTCGGCCGCCCACGGTGCATCGAACTGGCGGCGGATCGGCGCTCGGCCTGCCTGCCACGCGCTGCCGGTGTCGAGCCGAAGCGCGCGTCCGACGCCTGGTCCGCCTGTCGGCCGCGCGGTGCCGGTGGGTTGTCGGCGTCCGACGCCTGGTCCGCCTGTCGGCCGCGCGGTGCCGGTGGGTTGTCGGCGTCCGGCGCCGCTCGGTCCGCCTGCCGGCCGCGCGTCGCTCGCGAGTCGCCGGCGCTCGTTCCCCATGGCGCTGTCCGGTTCGCCGGCTCGAAATCCGGGCGCCCGATCTTGCTCCCGTCGCGTATCCACGCCAGGCTCGTCGCGTTGAACCGGCTGGGGCCGTGGGGTCGCGGCGTGAGGGAGGGCTGACGTGGCGCATACACCGTGGCGCCGGCGACCGGGGCGGGCGCTGTGGAAGCGGGCGCGGGAGGTCGCCGATGCCGTCACGCTGCCCGAGCCCTTCGATGCCGAAGCGTTCGTCGCGAGCCTGGCCGCCGAACGGGGGCGTCCCATCGAGCTCATGCCCGTCAGCGCGCCCGAAGGTGCTCCCTGCGGGCTGCTCATGAGCACCGAACGCGCCGACTACATCCTCTACCCGACCACCACCACCGCCCTGCACCGGCAGCACATCCTGCTGCACGAGGTCGGCCACCTGCTCTGCGGCCACACCGGCCCGGCCGGCGGCGCGGACGGGGTCGCGATCGACGCCGCCGCCGGGCGGCAGCTCATGCCCAGCCTCTCGCCCGAGCTCGTCCGGCGCGTGCTCGGCCGCACCACCTACACCGAGGTCGAAGAGCGCGAAGCCGAGCTCGTGGCGAGCCTGCTCGCCCAGCGCGTCGCCCGGCACGAGGAGCCGCGCGAGCTCGCGCCCGACGCCCCGGACGGCCTGCGGCGCTTCGACTCCCTCTTCGGCCGGTCCCGCCGCCGGACGCCGTGATCGAAACCCTGGCCTACCACCTGTGCCTGGTCGGGTTCGCCGGGTTCGGGTACAAGCTCGTCGAGGCGCGGCGCAGCCAGCCGGTGCGCACCATGTGGTTCCTCGCCGGGTTCGGCATCTGCATCGCCACCGGCATCCTCGTGCTGACCCCGGCGATGGCCGCCCTCGCCGGTCCGGGCCCGGTGGCCGAATGGGTCCTGAGCCTGGCCGGCGACGAGCTGAAGCTGGGTGCGATCGGGTTCGCCGTCGCGTTCACGCAGTCGGTGTGGCGCGGCGAAGGCGCCCGGCTCGCCCCGCACGCGCTGTTCACCGGCGTGGCGATGGTGCTGCTCGCGGTGTGCTTCACGCTCTCCCGGCCGCGGCGCGTCGGCGACGACACGGTCTTTTCGGACGCGGGCCTGCCGTTCGCGCTGGCCGACAAGCTCGTCTTCCTGGCGTACAGCCTGTTCAGCCTCGGCCTGCTGATCACGGTGTTCGCCCGCAGCGCGTGGCACGCGGAGCCGGGCCCGCTGCGCACCGGGCTGTGGCTGCTGGTGGTCGGCGTGGCCGCGGCGTTCGCGTGGACGTTCTGGGACATCGACGACGTCCGCCGCCTCGCCGAGGGCGCCCGGATCGGCGCCCGCGAGGACCTGCCGTCATCGGTGCTCGCCGCGACGACGATCGGTTTCGTGACGGCCGGCGCGACGCTCAGCGCGTGGTCGCCGGCGGTGTCGTCGGTGATCGGCCGGGTGCGGGCGTACCGGGCGTACCGCCGCATCGAGCCACTCTGGACGGCGTTGCGCGCGGCGGTCCCGGGCATCGCACTGGACCCGGGCCGCGAGCTGTCGGGCGGCGCCGAGTTCGCGCTGTACCGCAGGGTGATCGAGATCCGCGACGGTCACCTGGCGCTCCGCGCCCACTTCGACCCGGACCTCCCGGCCCGAGCCGAGACGGCGGCCCGCCGGGCGGGAGTCCCCGAGGCAGAGGTCGCACCAACGGTGGAGGCGGTAACCCTGGCGGCGGCGATCGAGGCAGGCCGCCAGGGGAGAAGGTTCGAGCCGGCCGAGCCAACCCCGGACCCACTCCCGGACGCGGACGTGGCGACGGAGGCGGCCTGGCTGGTCCGGGTAAGCCGAGCCTGGCAGCGCGACGCGGTGGTGGACCGGGTGAGGACAAACGCACTCGGCTAGCAAGGGCGGGCCGACCGCGCGGCCACCGGCCTCGCCGATGCTCACGGGCGGGTGCTGGCGTAGGCGCTGCCGGTTGGGCCGTTCCTCGCGGGGCCGCTGCCTGCCCGCGGCGCCGCCAGCCGCGCCGATTCTCGCGAGGCCGCAGCCACAGGATCAGCCCGCGAGGCCCCAGCCTGCAAGTCCACGCGAGCGCCCGTCAACGTGGGTAGCGAGCCCCGTTCACCGTCACCCTCAGCGTGTACAGCGAGCTCGAAGCCGTGATGAACAGTTCGTTCCCCCTCGCGCCGCCGAACGTGAAGTTCGAGCAGATCTCCGGTACCCGCAGCTTCCCGATCAACGTCCCGTCCGCCGCGAAACAGTGCAGTCCGTCGTGTGCCGCCGCCCAGACCTGGCCTTCGCTGTCCACCCGGACTCCGTCGAACACGCCGTTGTCGCACGTTCCGAACACCGCTCCGCCGGTCAGTTCCCCCTCGGCGCCCACCTCGAACACCCGGATGTGGCTGGGCTTCTGCCGGGTGTCCACTATGTACAGCAGCGACTCGTCGGCCGAGAAGGCCAGGCCGTTCGGGCGGGAGAAGTCGTCCGCGACGATCCGTACGTCACCCGATGGGGACACGCGGTATACGTGGCAAGCCCCGATCTCGCTCTCCGCGCGGTACCCCTCGTAGTCGCTGTCGATGCCGTAACTCGGGTCGGTGAACCAGATTGACCCGTCCGAGTGCTCGACGACGTCGTTCGGGCTGTTGAACCGCTTCCCCTCGAACTCCGACGCCAGCACGGTGATCGAGCCGTCGTGCTCGGTGCGGGTCACCCGGCGGTGGCCCTGCTCGCAGCTGACCAGCCGGCCGGCGCGGTCGACCGTGTGCCCGTTCGCATAGGACGCGGGCTGCCGGAACACGCCGACCTGGCCCGTCGTCTCGTCCCAGCGCAGCGTGCGGTCGTTCGGGATGTCGCTGAACACCAGGTAGCGCCCGGCCGGGAAGTACGCCGGCCCCTCGGTCCAGCGGCACCCCGTGTGGAGGCGCTGCATCCACTCGTCGCCGTTCACGCGCGCGAACCGCTCGTCCAGTACCTCGAACTCCGTCTTGACCAGATCCATCTGTCACCCCTAATGAGATTCTGCGTCAAGCATGGATCGCCGAACCTGATATGGTCAAGCCGTGGATGACGTGGACCGCATGCTGCTCTCCGCACTGCAGCAGGACGCGACGCAGGCGTACGCCGCGCTGGGCAAGGCCGTCGGTCTCTCCGCGGGGGCGGCCCACGAGCGCGTCCGCAAGCTTCGCGAGCAGGGTGTGATCCGCCGGACCACCGTGGACGTCGACCCGGCCGCCGTCGGTCGCGGGGTCGCGGCGTTCGTCCTCGTCGAGGCCAACGCCTGGATGGGCGACGAGCCGGTGCGCGCGGCCCTCGAAGCCCTGCCCGAGGTGGTGGAGGCGCACGTCATCGCCGGACCGGCGTCACTGCTGGTCAAGGTACGCACGCCGACGACCGAGGAGCTCCAGGCGTCGCTGCGCCGGCTGTTCGCGATCGACGGCGTCACCGGCACGCAGACCATCGTGATCCTCGAATCCTTCTTCGAGCGCCCGGTGGACACCGGGGCCTGAGCAGGGGAACACGCCCACTTGGCCCTCCGCTGTCCGCACTACTGTGCAATGCGTGGTACCTTTCCAAGCGTAGGACTGGAGGGTGCAGTGGAGATCAGTCAGCTGCTCAAAGGGGTGCTGGATCTGGCCGTGCTCGCGGTGCTCCGCGAGGAAGACGGCTACGGGTACGACGTCCTGCGAAGACTCAGGGGCGCGGGCCTGGACGAGGTGGGGGACGCGTCGGTGTACGGGACGTTGCGCAGGCTCTACAAGGCCGGCCTGCTCACCTCGTACGTGGTGCCCAGCGAAGAGGGCCCGCATCGCAAGTACTACAGCCTGAACGAACCGGGTCGGCTCCGCCTCGCGGAGTCGGGGAAGACCTGGCAGAGCTTCGCATCGACGATGAACGTACTCCTGGGAGACGCAGTGGGAGAGGCAGCATGAGCGACAAGCCGACCGCCGTGCGGGTTTATCTGGCGCGGGTCCGCACCGCGCTCGCCGACCTGCCCGCGAGCGAGATCGAAGAGATCCTCGAAGACGTCCGCCCGCATCTGGCGGAGCTGGAGGCCGAGCTGGGGGAGGGCGCCCGCGTCGAGGCCCTGATCGAGCGCCTCGGCACGCCCGAAAGCTACGCCGCCGAGCTGCGCGCGTCCGGTGGCTACCCGCCGGCGGCCGAAGGGGCGACGCAGGTGCTCGCCACGTCGGCGACCCCGAGCCTCGCGAAGCCGCGGATCGCGTTCTGGGGCCTGGTGCTCTGCGCGGTGGCACTCGCGCTGTTCGCGTTCGCCGCCGCCGTGAGCGTCCAGCCGGACGCGCTCCTCGGTGCGGGGCTCTTCCTGCCCGTGTTCCTCATCAGCCTGTTCTTGCTACTGCGCGGCGGGATCGAGCCGGTGCTGGCGCTGCCCGAGGTGGCGTGGCTGCGCCAGACGCTGAACAAGGGTCGTCAGCAGGAGGACTCCGGGAAGGCGCTGAGCTACCTCGCTTCGCTCAAGCCGGCGTGGTGGATCGTGTGCGCCTTCGTGCTGATCGGCTTCGGGCTGCTGCTCATGCTGCGCTCGCGCGGTGCCGTCCTGCTGCTGCCGTTCCTGCTCGTCGCGGGCGGCGCGGCCGTGTGGGCGGGCCCGCGGCTGCGGCGCGACCGGCGGCTGCTGTGGGTGGCCGTGCCGATCTCGGCGTTCGTCATCGGCGGCATCCTGGGCGGGTTCGGCGCCGCGGTCGACCTGATCTCGAACCGGAACTCGTACTCGAGCTCGCCGTCGTACTACCCGTCGTCGTCCGACCGGTACGGCAACGAGCAGCTGAGCTACGGCAACCACGAGATCGAGAACGTCTACGCGTTCGACGCCGAGGGCAAGCCGCTGACCGAGGTCTACCTCTACGACGAGGAGGGCCGTCCGATCACGCTGACCCGCTACGGCTGCGAGCGGTCGAGCGGGTCCAAGGAGAAGATCGGCGAGGACAACCGGTTCCCGCGGCCGAAGATCGAGCAGGGCGTCACCGACGACCAGGGCAACTACAACGGCTACAACGGGTACCGCTCGGCCTGCCGCGAGAACGCGGGAGTGCCGTTCAGCGCGGCGATCCCGAAGGTGACGGTGCCGCCGACGACTTCGGCGACACCGACGCCGACTCCGTCACCCACGACGAGCACCACGACGACGCCGACCAGGTAGAAGCCATCAGGAGCGGAGGTCGGGGCCGCTCCTGACGCGACGAAGGCCGCCTCCGGAGAACCGGGGGCGGCCTTCGATCTCGGTGGGTCAGTGGCCGAAAGCGCTGCGGGCCGCGAGGTCCGCCAGGAGAGCGCGGCCCTTCTCGGCGTTGCGGGGCTGGGACAGGACGTCGTAGCGGCGCGCCACCAGCTGGCTCTGGGAGACGAACCCGCGCTTGTTGCGGTTGGCCGCGTACCCGAGGGCGCCGAAGAGCAGGTTGAACCCGAGACCGGCGACCAGGCCGATCACGATCGGGACCAGGCCCGCGCCCGGGTTCAGCAGGCTCAGCACCAGGCCGAGGAACACACCGAACATCGCGCCGGACGTCGCCGCGCTGCCCAGGACCTTGCCCCAGGACATCTTGCCGGCGATGCGCTCGACGAGCATCGGCTCCACGCCCACGATCGTGACGTCGGTGACCGGGAAGTCCGTGCCCGCGAGGTGGTCGACCGCGCGCTGCGCCTGCTCGTAGGACTCGTAGGAACCGATCGGCCAGCCGGTGGGCAGGGTGGGCAGCTGGGGCCGCGCCTGCTGCTGTCCGATCGTGCTCTGCTGCGTGAATGCTGTGGTCATCGATCTCACCTCTCCTGCCCCGTTCAACGTGGGAGTACCCCGGATTCCTCCCGCTCGCGCGGAATTCACAGACTCTTCTCAGCCGGGCAAACCGCGCAATCCGCCGCGCCGGACCCGGGCGGGCCATCGTGTCGTCCATCCGGGTACGCGTGTCGTCCGTCCAGGTGCGCGTGCGCGCCGGTCCGGTACCTCCGGACGCGTGCCTCGCGTACCCGGAGGGACGACACGCGCACGCCGGTGGACGACACGCGTACCTGGCTGGACGACACGGCCGGAGGGGGTGTGCGGCCCGCCGAATCAATGGTTCACAAAAATACCTTTGTTCCGGTTGACCCGCCCGGCGTCACCGGGTAGGAAGGACCCGCAAAGGATTCGCATCAAACCTTTGGGGCGGCTGATGGCACGCAGACGAGGCATGCTCACGCTCGACGAGCTCCGGGCGCGGGTGGACGCGGGCACGATCGACACCGTGCTCGTCGCGATCACGGACATGCAGGGCAGGCTCCAGGGCAAGCGCTGCTCGGCGGAGTACTTCCTGGACGAGGTCGTCGGGCACGCCACCGAGGCCTGCAACTACCTCCTGGCCGTGGACGTCGACATGAACACCGTCGACGGCTACGCGCTCTCCTCCTGGGAGAGCGGCTACGGCGACTTCGTGCTGCGTCCCGACTTCGAGACCCTGCGCGAGATCCCCTGGCACGAGGGCACCGCGCTGGTGCTGGCCGACGTCGAGCGCGTGCAGGGTGGCCCGGTGTCGGTGTCGCCGCGCCAGATCCTGCGCCGGCAGCTCGACCGGCTCGCCGAGCGCGGGCTCACCGCCTACGTCGGGACCGAGCTGGAGTTCATCGTCTTCGACGACACCTACGAAGCCGCCTGGGACAAGCGCTACCACGGTCTCAAGCCCGCCAACCAGTACAACGTGGACTACTCGATGCTCGGCACCGCGCGGCTCGAGCCGCTGCTGCGCCGCATCCGCAACGAGATGTCCGGCGCCGGGCTCTACCCGGAGTCCGCCAAGGGCGAGTGCAACCCCGGCCAGCAGGAGATCGCCTTCCGCTACACCGATGCCCTGAGCACCTGCGACAACCACAGCGTCTACAAGAACGGCGCCAAGGAGATCGCGGCCCAGGACGGTAAGAGCCTCACGTTCATGGCGAAGTACAACGAGCGCGAGGGCAACTCCTGCCACATCCACATCAGCCTGCGCTCCACCGAAGGCCGGGCGGTGCTCGCCGGCGACCACGAGCACGGCTTCTCGACGCTCATGGAGCAGTTCCTCGCCGGCCAGCTCGCCGGGCTGCACGAGCTGACGTACTTCTTCGCGCCGAACATCAACTCCTACAAGCGTTTCGTGCCCGGCAGCTTCGCGCCGACCGCGATCGCGTGGGGCACCGACAACCGGACCTGCGCGCTGCGCGTCGTCGGCCACGGCGAGTCGCTGCGCGTCGAAAACCGCGTGCCGGGCGGGGACGTCAACCCGTACCTGGCCGTCGCCGCGCTGATCGCCGCCGGCCTGCACGGCATCGAAAACGAGCTGGAGCTGGAAGAACCGTTCAGCGGCAACGCCTACAACTCCGACCGCGGCACCGTGCCGACGACTCTGCCCGAGGCCGCCGCCGCGCTGGCGGGCAGCGAACTGGCGCGTGAGGCGTTCGGCGAAGACGTCGTCGAGCACTACCTGAACGCGGCGAAGATCGAGGTGGACGCCTACAACGCCGCCGTCACCGACTGGGAGCTCGTCCGTGGCTTCGAACGGCTCTGAGCCCGTCATCGGTCTCACCAGCTACCTGGAACCCGCGAAGTTCCTGGTCTGGGAGACCGAAGCCGTGCTGCTGCACCGGGTCTACGTCGACTGCGTCGTCGCGGCCGGCGGCATCCCGGTGCTGCTGCCGCCGGTGTCCGACGCGTACGACCGGCTCGTGTCTACTGTGGACGGCCTGGTGCTGACCGGCGGCGCCGACGTCGAGCCGGAGCGCTACGGCCAGGAGCGGCACCCCGCGACCTACACGCGGCCGGACCGGGACGCGTTCGAGTTCGGCCTGTTCGAAGCGGCGCGGAAGGCGGGCAAGCCCGTCCTCGGCGTGTGCCGCGGCCTGCAGGTGATGAGCGTCGCCCTCGGCGGCACGCTCACCCAGCACCTGCCCGAAAGCGCGGGCACCACCGAGCACCAGCCCGCGCTCGCGACGTTCGGCCGCGGCACGGTCACGCTCGCCGAGGGCAGCCGGGCCGCCGCGATCCTGGGCTCGGAAACGAAGACGCTCTGCTACCACCACCAGGCGATCGACCGGCTCGGCACCGGCCTGGAGCCGGTCGGCTGGGCCGCCGACGGCACGGTCGAGGCCGCCGAGATTCCCGGCGAATTCGCACTGGGCGTGCAGTGGCACCCCGAGCAGGACAGCGACGACGTGCGGCTCTTCGCGGCCCTCGTCGACGCGAGCAAGGAGAGGGCATGACCAGCACCTTCGACGTCCTGAACCCCGCCACCGAGAAGGTGGTGCGGACCGTCCCGCTGACGAGCGCCGAGGAGACGGACGCGGCGATCGCCCGCGCGCAGGCGGCGTTCCCGGCGTGGCGCGACGTCACCCCCGGCGATCGCGCGCGGCTGCTGCGCCGCTTCGCCGACGCCGTCGAGGCCGACATCGAGAACCTCGCGCGGCTCGAGGTCGCCAACTCCGGGCACACCATCGGGAACGCCCGGTGGGAGGCGGGCAACGTCCGCGACGTCCTCAACTACTACTCCGCCGCGCCGGAACGCCTGATCGGCAAGCAGATCCCGGTCCCGGGCGGCGTCAACGTCACGTTCCAGGAGCCACTGGGCGTCGTCGGCGTGATCGTGCCGTGGAACTTCCCGATGCCGATCGCGGGCTGGGGCTTCGCGCCCGCGCTCGCCGCCGGCAACACCGTCGTCCTCAAGCCCGCCGAGTTGACGCCGCTGACCGCCATCCGGCTGGGCGAACTGGCGCGCGAGGCGGGCATCCCGGAGGACGTCTTCCAGGTCCTGCCCGGCAAGGGATCCGTGGTGGGGCAACGGTTCGTCGACCACCCTGGCGTGCGCAAGGTCGTCTTCACCGGCTCGACCGAGGTCGGCAAGCAGATCATGGCCGGTTGCTCGGCCCAGGTGAAACGCGTGACGCTCGAGCTGGGCGGCAAGAACGCGAACATCGTCTTCGCCGACTCCGACCTGGAGAAGGCCGCCGCGACCGCGCCGTACGGCGTCTTCGACAACGCGGGCCAGGACTGCTGCGCGCGGTCGCTGATCCTGGTGCAGGCGAGCGCGTACGACCGCTTCATGGAGCTGCTCGAACCCGCGGTGCACGGCGTCGTCGTCGGCGACCCCGGCGACGAGAAGACCGAGATGGGCCCGCTGATCTCGGCCGCGCACCGCGAGAAGGTCGCGTCCTACGTGCCGGACGACGCGCCGGTCGCCTTCCGCGGCAGCGCGCCCGCCGGACCCGGGTACTGGTTCCCGCCGACCGTCCTCACCCCGCCCGACCTGCGGCACCCGGCCGCGGCGGACGAGGTGTTCGGCCCGGTCGTCGCCGTCGTGCCGTTCGCCGAGGAGGCCGACGCGGTCCGGATGGCCAACGCCACCGAGTACGGCCTGTCCGGGTCGATCTGGACCCGCGACGCCGGCCGCGCGTTCCGGGTGGCGCGCGGCGTCGAAGCCGGCAACCTGTCGGTGAACTCGCACTCTTCGGTGCGCTACTGGACGCCGTTCGGCGGCTTCAAGCAGTCCGGCCTCGGCCGCGAGCTGGGCCCCGACGCCGCGGCGGCGTTCACCGAAACCAAGAACGTCTTTCTCAGCACGGAGGAGTAATGGTCCAGCGTTTCGAAGGCCGCGTCGCGGTGATCACCGGCGGCGCGAGCGGCATCGGGCTCGCCTCGGCCCGCCGTCTGGCGAGCGAAGGCGCGAAGGTCGTCATCGGCGACCTGACGCCGGCCGAGGGCAAGGCGGCCGCGGACGAGGTCGGCGGCGCGTTCATCCAGACCGACGTCACCGACGCCGAGCAGGTCGAGAACCTGTTCCACAGCACGGTCGAGCAGTTCGGCTCGGTCGACGTGGCGTTCAACAACGCGGGGATTTCGCCGCCCGAGGACGACTCGATCCTGACCACCGGCATCGACGCGTGGGAGCGGGTGCAGCGCGTCAACCTGACGTCGGTGTTCCACTGCTGCAAGGCCGTCCTGCCGCACATGCAGCGCCAGGGCCGCGGCTCGATCATCAACACCGCGTCGTTCGTGGCGGTGATGGGCGCGGCGACGTCGCAGATCTCCTACACCGCGTCCAAGGGCGGGGTGCTCGCGATGAGCCGCGAGCTGGGCATCCAGTTCGCGAGGGAGAACATCCGCGTCAACGCGCTGTGCCCGGGGCCGGTGAACACGCCGCTGCTCAAGGAGCTGTTCGCGAAGGACCCGGAACGCGCGGCCCGGCGGCTGGTGCACGTGCCGGTAGGCCGGTTCGCGGAGCCATCGGAGATCGCGGCGGCGGTGGCGTTCCTGGCCAGCGACGACGCGAGCTTCATCACGGCGTCCCAGTTCCTGGTCGACGGCGGCATCTCCGGCGCGTACGTGACCCCGCTCTAACGGCGCGTCTTCTCCCCCGGTTTCCGCACGCCGTACACCTCCCGCAGGTACTTCCAGGCGGCGTTGAGCGTCTTGCGCTCTTCGGAGATCTGCCGCTCGCGCCGTCGCAGGATGCGAGTGGCGATCTCGGCGGCGAGGAAGGCACCGGCGGCGAAGGTCAGCGTGCCGACGATCAGGATGAGAGCGATCACGGTGGTGGTCATGGTGACCAGCGTCGATCCCGGCTGGGCGATTCGTCCCTGCGCAAAGCTAGCGGGTTTCGTTAGCTTTGTGAGGTGACGCATTGGCGCGCCGACGAGTGGGCGGAAGCGGTCCGGACCGGCATCCGGGCGAGGGGCCTCTCCCTGGACGAGGCCGCCAGACGCATCGGCGTCCCCACGTCGACCCTGCGCAGCTGGATCGAACACCGGCACGCGCCCAAGGTCACCGTCTTCGATCACTGGGCCCAGATCGCCGAGGTCACCGGGCTCGGCGAGGCCGAACTCCTGCGCGTCGCCGGCGTTCTGCCCGAAAGCCTCGCCAGCCCCGTGCACGTCGCCCAAGCCGCGAAAGCGCTGCGTGAAGGCATCGACCAGGCCGGGCAGTTCCTCCGGCAGGCCACGGCGCTCGTCTACTCCTCGCCCGGTACGCAGGTGGCCAACCTCATCGCCGCGTCGCCGATCGACTGGGAGATGCGGATCCGCTCCGCGACCCGCGGTGACGAGGTCCGCGTCACCTACCACCACTACGTCGGCATCGTGGCCCCTCGGGACTTCCCGCACGACGACGCCGAGGTGCGCCGGATCCTCGAGCACGACGTCCTCGGTGAGCTGTGGCGGCCGCTCGGGCTGTACTGGCGGGTCGCCGAGGTGCACGACTGGCACGAGCCGCCGCGGCTGGTCATCCAGGTGCCCGAGCAGGAGGCGACGCGCCCGCCCGCGCCGTCGCCGGTCGTCGCCGCGCCGCCCGTCGTGGTGCTGTCGCCGATCTGGGGGTACGGCGAGCTGCTCGCGTCGCTGGTCGCCGACGGCCTCGGGTTCGGCAACGTCGACTTCCGCTACTTCGGCCTCCCGGACGCGATGGCCGACCGCGTCCGGATCACCGCCCGCGAGCTGGCCGAACCCGCGCCGCGGCTGGTGCACGCGGTGCCGCCGATCATGCTGCTGCACGGCCTGGCCGTGCCCGACCTGACCGGCCGGCTCCCGGTGGTGGTCCGCTACGGGCCGCGGATGCGGGAGCGGGCGGCCCGCATCTACCGCGAGCCGCTGCTCGAAGCCGGCTTCCCGGACGCCTTGGCCGGGGCCCGCGCGATCGAGGACGCGGTCTCGTCGGGGGTGCCACCCGGCTGCGCGTACTACGAGGTGACCCTGGACGACTCCGACGTCTTCGACGGCGACCGCCTCTCGCTCGACCGGCTCAACGACTCGGTGGCGTGGCTGGCCGAGCAGATCGTGGAGCGGGTGCTGCTGGGGGCCGGCCACCCGCCGGTGCCGCTCGGCGGGCCGTTGAAACGCCTGGTCCTGCCGTCGGGCCGGGTCCGGCGGCCGCCCGCGCTGGCCGGGAGCGTGGTGCGGCGGGTCGCCGATCGAGGCGCGGTCGAGGATCACTGTGGCGTTGGCCCGATGAAGTAGACGGACCTCGGCGGCGGCAGGTACCGTAGCCGCCACAACTGCAGATCGGGCCGTCGAGCCGAGGCGGGAGAGCCCTCACGAACGTGGTGGGGCACCGAAGGAGCAAACTCCCCGGAATCTCTCAGGTACCTGCTACCGCTTCGTGCGAGGCCACTCTGGAAAGCAGGCGCACCCGCGCCTCACCCAAGGTGAAAGCTGTGCTCCGCACAGTGAAACTCTCAGGTGCCATGACAGAGGGGGAGTTCCCAGCGCACCGTTGTGCCCGGTGCCCGGCCCGAGGAGCTCCCATCACCTCCACGCAGTTCGACGCCCGCCACATCGGCCCGTCCGAGGCCGAACGCGCGAAGATGCTGGCCGAGTGCGGCTACGGCAGCCTGGACGCCCTCGTCGGTGCGGCCGTGCCGACCGCCATCCGCGCCACCGCCGACCTGCGGCTCCCGCCCGCCGCGTCCGAAGAGGACGCCACCGCGGAGCTGCGCGCCCTCGCCGCGCTCAACCGCCCGATGACGCAGATGATCGGCCTCGGCTACTCCGACACCGTCACCCCCGGCGTGATCCGCCGCAACGTCCTCGAGAACCCCGCCTGGTACACCGCGTACACGCCCTACCAGCCGGAAATCTCCCAGGGCCGCCTCGAAGCGCTCCTCAACTTCCAGACGATGGTCGCCGACCTGACCGGCCTGGCCACCGCCAACGCGTCCCTGCTGGACGAGTCGACCGCCGTCGCCGAGGCCGTCACACTGATGCGCCGCGCGTCCAAGTCGAAGTCCAACAAGGTCGTGCTGGACGCCGAGTGCCTGCCGCAGACCATCGCCGTCGTGCGGACCCGCGTCGAGGCGCTCGGCATCGAGGTCGAGGTCCGCGACCTGCTGACCGGCCTGCCGGACGAGTTCTTCGGCGTCGTCGCCCAGTACCCCGGCGCGTCCGGTGTGCTGCGCGGCCGCGGCTTCTACCACGCGATTTCCGAGTCGGCGAAGGCCGCGGGCGCGCTGTTCACCGTCGCCGCCGACCTGCTTTCGCTGACGCTGATCACCGCGCCGGGCGAGTTCGGCGCCGACGTCGCCGCGGGTTCGACGCAGCGCTTCGGCGTCCCGCTCGGCTACGGCGGCCCGCACGCCGGGTTCATGTCCGTCCGCGCCGGCCTCGAGCGCTCGCTGCCCGGGCGCCTGGTCGGCGTCTCGGTCGACGCCGACGGCAACCCGGCCTACCGGCTGGCGCTGCAGACGCGTGAGCAGCACATCCGCCGCGAGAAGGCGACGTCCAACATCTGCACCGCGCAGGTCCTCCCGGCCGTGCTGGCCGCGATGTACGCGGTCTACCACGGTCCCGACGGCCTCAAGCGGATCGCCCAGCGCGTCCACGGCCTCGCCGCGGGCTTCGCCGACGCCCTGCGCAAGACCGGCGTCGAGGTCGTGCACGAGTCCTTCTTCGACACCGTCGTCGCGCACGTCCCCGGCCAGGCCGCCGAGGTCCACGCCGCCGCGCGCGAGGCCGGGATCAACCTCGGGCACGTCGACGCCGACCACGTCCGCGTCGCCTTCGACGAGGTCAGCACCCCCGCGATCGCCGAGAAGGTCCTCCGCGCGTTCGGCGTCGAGGCGGACCTGAGTGACGGCGTCGCGCTGCCGAACGGCCTAGCCCGCGAGAGCGGCTTCATGGGCCACGAGGTCTTCGGCAGCCACCGCTCCGAGACGGCGATGCTGCGCTACCTGCGTCGCCTGTCAGACCAGGACTACGCGCTCGACCGCGGCATGATCCCGCTCGGCTCCTGCACGATGAAGCTCAACGCCACCACCGAGATGGAGCCGATCAGCTGGCGCGAGTTCGCCGGTATCCACCCGTTCGCGCCGGCCGAAGACGCTGAGGGCTACCACGTCCTCGTGGGGCAGCTGGCGGACTGGCTGGCCGAGGTCACCGGCTACGACAAGGTGTCGCTGCAGCCGAACGCGGGCAGCCAGGGCGAGCTGGCCGGGCTCCTCGCGATCCGCGCCTACCACCGGTCCCGCGGCGACGAGGCCCGCGACGTCTGCCTGATCCCGTCGTCCGCGCACGGCACCAACGCCGCGTCCGCGGTGCTCGCCGGGATGCGCGTGGTCGTCGTCAAGTGCACCGACGAGGGCAACGTCGACCTGGCCGACCTGCGGTCCAAGGTGGACACGCACAAGGACACCCTCGCCGCGATCATGGTCACCTACCCGTCCACGCACGGCGTCTACGAGCACGACATCGACGAGCTCGCGAAGATCGTCCACGACGGCGGCGGCCAGGTGTACGTCGACGGCGCGAACCTCAACGCCCTGCTCGGCCTGGCCAAGCCGGGCGAGTTCGGCGGCGACGTCTCGCACCTGAACCTGCACAAGACCTTCTGCATCCCGCACGGCGGTGGCGGCCCCGGCGTCGGCCCGGTCGCGGTGCGCGCGCACCTCGCGCCGTTCCTGCCCAACCACCCGCTGCTCGACCAGGCCGGCCCGGCGACCGGCGTCGGCCCGATCAGCGGCGCGCCGTACGGCTCGGCCTCGATCCTGCCGATCTCGTGGGCCTACGTCCGGATGATGGGCGCGCCCGGCCTGACCGCGGCCACGAAGGTCGCGGTGCTGGCCGCGAACTACGTCGCCTCGCGGCTCGCGCCGCACTACCCGGTGCTCTACACGGGCCAGGACGGCCTGGTCGCGCACGAATGCATCCTCGACCTGCGGCAGATCACCAAGGAGACCGGCGTGACGGTCGACGACGTCGCGAAGCGGCTCATCGACTACGGCTTCCACGCGCCGACCATGTCGTTCCCGGTCGCGGGGACGCTGATGGTCGAGCCGACCGAGTCCGAGGACCTGGGTGAGATCGACCGGTTCATCGCCGCGATGATCGCCATCCGCGCGGAGATCGACGAGGTGGCGTCCGGTCGCTGGAGCGCGGAGGAGTCGCCGCTGCGCGGGGCGCCGCACACCGCCGAGACGCTGGTCGGGGAGTGGGACAAGCCCTACGACCGCGAGCTGGCCGTGTACCCGGCCGGGGTGTCGCGCAAGAACAAGTACTGGCCGCCGGTCCGCCGCATCGACGGCGCTCGCGGTGACCGTAACCTCGTGTGCTCCTGCCCGCCCCTCAACGCTTACGAAGGCTGAACCCGTGTCACGAGAGACCTCCCTGCACGGAGTCCACAAGGGACTCGGTGCGCTGTTCACCGACTTCGCCGGCTGGTCGATGCCGGTCCGCTACGCCAGCGAGCTGGCCGAGCACAAGGCCGTCCGCGAGGCGGCCGGGCTGTTCGACCTCTCGCACATGGCCGAAATCCACGTCACGGGCAAGCAGGCCGCCGACGTCCTGGACTTCGCGCTGGTCGGCAACCTCACCGGGGTCAAGCCGGGCCGGGCGCGGTACACGATGATCTGCGACGCTTCCGGCGGCGTGCTCGACGACCTCGTCGTCTACCGGCTGGCCGACGAGCACTACCTGGTCGTCGCGAACGCGGGCAACGCGAAGGTCGTCGTGGACGCCCTGGCCGAGCGGGTCGCGGGCTTCGACGCCGTCGTGGACGACCGGTCCGAGACGACCGCGCTGATCGCCGTCCAGGGCCCGAACGCCGTCGCGATCCTCGGCGCGGTGACCGACGCCGACCTGAGCGCGCTCAAGTACTACGCGAGTGTCCCGGCGGTCGTGAAGGGCCACGAAGTCCTGCTCGCCCGCACCGGCTACACCGGTGAGGACGGCTTCGAGCTGTTCGTCAACGCGGACGAGGCACCAGCGGTCTGGCGCATCCTCACCGAGGCCGGTGAGGGGCACGGGCTGGTCCCGGCCGGTCTGGCCTGCCGCGACACGCTGCGGCTGGAAGCCGGGATGCCGTTGTACGGCAACGAACTCACGCTCGACCAGAGCCCGTTCGAGGCCGGGCTCGGGCGCGTCGTCAAGTTCGAGAAGCCGGGCGACTTCGTCGGTCGCGCGGCCCTGGAGGAGCGGTCCAAGCAGGACGTTCCGCGCGTGCGGGTCGGTCTCAAGGGAGCCGGGCGTCGCGCCCCGCGTCACGGCTACAAGCTCTTGGCCGATGGCGTCGAGATCGGCGAGGTCACCAGTGGCGCGCTGTCGCCCACGCTCGGTTACCCGATCGCCATGGCGTACGTCGATCGGGCGTACGCCGAGCCCGGCACCGAGCTCTCCGTCGACATCCGGGGCAGGATCGAGCCCGTCGAGGTCGTCGCCCTGCCCTTCTACTCCCGCGCGTAAGGACTTTTGAGCCATGAGCATCCCCGAGAACCTGAAGTACACCAAGGAACACGAGTGGCTGAACGTCGAGGACGGCGTCGCCACCGTCGGCATCACCGCCTTCGCCGCCGAGTCGCTCGGTGACATCGTGTTCGTCCAGCTGCCCGAGGCCGGCGCCACGATCACCGCGGGCGAGGTGTTCGGCGAGGTCGAGTCGACCAAGTCGGTCAGCGAGCTGTACGCGCCCGTGTCCGGCGAGGTCGTCGAGGTGAACGGCACCACAGCGGACACCCCCGAGGTCATCAACTCCGACCCGTACACGGAAGGCTGGCTGCTGAAGGTGCGTCTGACCGGGGACGTGCCGGAACTGCTCGACGCCGCCGCGTACGCCGCGCTCACCCAGGAGAACTGATGACGACGTTCGACCAGCACCTGTCCGAAGTCGACCCCGAGGTCGCCGCGGCCGTCGCCGACGAGCTGACCCGTCAGCAGTCCACCCTGGAGATGATCGCGTCGGAGAACTTCGCCCCGGTGGGCGTGCTCGAGGCGCAGGGCTCGGTGCTGACCAACAAGTACGCCGAGGGCTACCCGGGCCGCCGCTACTACGGCGGCTGCGAGCACGTCGACGTCGTCGAACAGCTCGCCATCGACCGCGCGAAGGCCCTGTTCGGCGCCGAGCACGCCAACGTCCAGCCGCACTCGGGCGCGCAGGCCAACGCGGCCGCGATGTTCGCCGTGCTCAAGCCGGGCGACACGATCCTGGGCCTCGACCTGGCGCACGGCGGTCACCTGACGCACGGGATGAAGATCAACTTCTCGGGCAAGCTCTACAACGTCGTCGCCTACCACGTCGACAAAGAGACCGGCATCGTCGACCTGGCCGAGATCGAGCGTCTCGCGGTCGAGCACCAGCCGAAGCTGATCATCGCCGGCTGGTCCGCCTACCCGCGTCAGCTCGACTTCGCCGAGTTCCGGCGCATCGCCGACCTCGTCGACGCGCGCCTGATGGTGGACATGGCGCACTTCGCCGGGCTGGTCGCGGCCGGGCTGCACCCGTCGCCGGTGCCGCACGCCGACATCGTCACCACGACCACGCACAAGACCCTCGGCGGCCCGCGTGGCGGGCTGATCCTCTCGCGCCAGGAGCTGGCGAAGAAGATCAATTCCGCGGTGTTCCCGGGCCAGCAGGGCGGGCCCCTCGAGCACGTCATCGCGGCCAAGGCCGTCGCGCTGAAGATCGCCGCCAGCGAGGAGTTCAAGGAGCGTCAGCAGCGGACCCTCGAAGGTTCCCGCATCTTGGCTTCGCGGCTGTCCCAGTCGGACTGCGCTGACGCCGGTGTGCGCGTGCTGACCGGCGGCACCGACGTCCACCTGGTGCTCGTCGACCTCGTCCAGTCCACTCTGGACGGGCAGCAGGCCGAGGACCGGCTGCACGAGGTCGGCATCACGGTCAACCGCAACGCCGTCCCGTTCGACCCGCGCCCGCCGATGATCACATCGGGCCTGCGCATCGGCACGCCGGCGCTGGCCACCCGCGGCTTCCAGGCGGACGACTTCACCGAGGTCGCCGACGTCATCGCCGAGGCACTCAAGCCCGACTTCGACGACGCCCTGCGTTCGAAGCTGCGCGACCGCGTCGAGGCACTGGCCGCGAAGCACCCGTTGTACGCGGACCTGTCCCGATGAGCGCCCTGCCCGAGGGCCGGAAGCTGCTGCGGCTGGAGGTCCGCAACAGCGAGACGCCGATCGAGAAGAAGCCGCCGTGGATCAAGACGCGGGTGCGGATGGGGCCGGAGTTCACCGAGCTCAAGGGTCTCGTGCGTCGCGAGGGTCTGCACACGGTGTGCGAAGAAGCGGGCTGTCCCAATATCTATGAGTGCTGGGAAGACCGTGAAGCGACGTTCCTGATCGGTGGCGATCAGTGCACGCGTCGGTGTGACTTCTGTCAGATCGACACGGGCAAGCCGGCCGAGCTGGACCGGACTGAGCCGCGGAAGGTCGCGGAGTCCGTTCAGGCCATGGGCTTGCGGTACTCGACGGTCACCGGTGTCGCGCGCGATGACCTTTCCGATGGTGGCGCGTGGCTGTACGCGGAGACCGTCCGGCAGATCCACGACTTGAACCCGGGTACCGGCGTCGAGCTGCTGATTCCGGACTTCAACGCCGAGCCGTCGCAGCTGGCCGAGGTGTTCGGCTCGCGTCCGGAAGTCCTTGCCCACAACGTCGAGACGGTGCCGCGGATCTTCAAGCGCATCCGCCCGGGGTTCCGGTACGCGCGTTCGCTCGAGGTCATCACGAAGGCGCGTGAGTTCGGGCTCGTGACGAAGTCCAATCTGATCCTGGGTATGGGCGAGACGCCGGACGAGGTCGCGCCGGCGATGCAGGACCTGGTCGACGCCGGGTGCGAGATCCTGACGATCACGCAGTACCTGCGCCCGTCGCCGCGGCATCACCCGGTGGATCGCTGGGTCAAGCCCGAGGAGTTCGTCGAGCACTCGAAGGCTGCCGAGGCCATGGGCTTCGCCGGTGTGATGGCGGGGCCGCTCGTGCGGTCGTCGTACCGCGCGGGACGGCTGTACGCGCAGACCAAGGGCTACCGTGGGGAGGAGCTGCCGGAGAACCTGCAGCACCTCGCCGACCAGGGCCCGGCCGCGCAAGAAGCCAGCTCCCTGCTGGCGCGATAGGAAGGGGCGGATCAATGGCGATCAGCGTCTTCGACCTGTTTTCCATCGGCATCGGCCCGTCGAGCTCCCACACCGTCGGGCCGATGCGGGCGGCACGGACCTTTGTGGACGGTCTCGGCGACGATCTCGGCCGCACGGCACGCGTCCAGGCCGAGCTGTTCGGCTCCCTCGGCGCGACCGGCTTCGGCCACGGCAGCGACAAAGCCGTCCTGCTCGGGCTTTCGGGCTCGCGTCCGGAAGAGATCGACACCGACACCGTCCCGGCGCGCATCGCGGCGATCCGGGAGTCCGGCCGGCTGCTGCTCGCCGGCACGCACGAGATCGCGTTCGACGAGGACAACGACCTCACGATGCACCGGCGCAAGTCGTTGCCGGCGCACCCGAACGGCATGATCTTCCGCGCGTTCGACGCGTCGGGCGCGCTGCTGCGCGAGCGGACGTACTACTCGGTCGGCGGCGGCTTCGTCCGCGACGAGTCGTACGAGACGGACGCGGTGTTCGTCGAGGATTCGACGCCGGTGCCGTACCCGTTCCGCACGGGCGCGGACCTGCTGGCGCACTGCGCGTCGACCGGGCTGCCGATGAGCGAGATCATGCTGGCGAACGAGCTGTCCTGGCGTTCGCGCGAGGAGGTGCGGGACGGGCTCCTCGCGATCTGGGCGGTCATGGCCGAGTGCGTCCGCAACGGCTGCGGCCACGAAGGCGTCCTGCCGGGCGGGCTGAAGGTGCCGCGCCGGGCCAAGGCGCTGCACGAGAAGCTGCTGGCCGAGGACGGCGTCGGCGACCCGCTGTACGCGATGGACTGGGTCAGCCTGTACGCGCTGGCGGTGAACGAGGAGAACGCCGCGGGCGGCCGCGTGGTCACCGCGCCGACCAACGGCGCCGCCGGGATCATCCCGGCCGTGCTGCACTACTACCAGCGCTTCATCCGGCACTCGACCGACGACGGGATCGTGACGTTCCTGCTCACCGCGGGCGCGATCGGCTCGATCCTCAAGCAGACGGGCTCGATCTCGGGTGCCGAAGTGGGCTGCCAGGGCGAGGTCGGCTCGGCGTCGGCGATGGCGGCGGCGGGCCTGACGGAGGTCCTCGGCGGCTCGCCGGCCCAGGTGGAGAACGCGGCGGAGATCGGGGTGGAGCACCACCTCGGGCTGACGTGCGATCCGGTCGGCGGCCTGGTCCAGATCCCGTGCATCGAGCGCAACGCGGTGGGAGCGTCGAAGGCGATCCACGCGGCCCGCATGGCGATGCGCGGCGACGGAAGCCACGTGGTGACCCTGGACAAGGCGATCAAGACGATGCGCGAGACCGGCGCGGACATGAGCGTGAAGTACAAGGAGACCGCCCGCGGCGGGCTGGCGGTGAACGTCATCGAGTGCTGACGGGGTCAGGTCCGCCGGTCTTCGTCCTCCACCGCCAGCTTCAAGCCCACCTCCACCAGGCGCCAGCCCAGCTGCTGTTTTCTCGTTCCCGGACTGCGGCTCGGCGTCGCCCGGCCTGGAGGGTGGCTGCGCACTCCGTGGCGCAGCTCGTTCTCCCGCTCGTGGACCAGATCTTCGGCCATCAGAAAATGCACCGGATCGCCCCCTGCGTCGATGTTCGGTGTCGGTGGTGTCATCGTCGCCGACCGTGGCCGTCCGCTTCCACCGGTTTTTCCGCGGGCGAACGACATTGTCACCGACAGCGACCGGCCGTGGCCACTCCGAAGGTGCGCCGCGCCGGGGTGATCCACGCGGTGCGGCCTAAACTCGGGGGATGGAACCGACCTCGGTGGTGAATGCCGGTGAAGCGCTGTTCCGGCCGGTCCGCGCGGGCAACGCCTTCGAGGAGACCGTCGAGCGGCTGCTCCAGGCCATCCGCCTCGGCGTGGTCGGTGCGGGGGAACGGCTGCCGTCGGAGCGTGAGCTCGCCGAGCGTCTCGGGGTCAGCCGCGTCACGCTCCGCGAAGCCATCCGGGCCCTCTCCGACGCCGGTTACGTCGAGTCACGCCGGGGGCGCTACGGCGGCACGTTCGTGAACGACACCCTCCCCGGGCCGTCGGAACGGTCACCCGGAGACAAGGTCGAACCGGTCGCGCTGGAAGACGCGCTGTGCATCCGGTACGTCCTCGAAACGGGCGCCGCGGAGATGGCCGCCGCCCGCTCGCTGAGCCCGGCCGACCGGCAGCACCTCACTGGCACGCTCGCCGAGGCCGCGAGCGCGGGCCTCGACGACTACCGCCGCAAGGACTCCCGCCTGCACCTGGCGATCGCGGAGGTGACGGCATCCGGCTCCCTGACCACGGCGATGGCCGACGCCCGCTCCCGCGTCAACCAGCTGCTCGACCGGATCCCCCTGCTCCCGCCCAACCTCGACCACTCGAACGCCCAGCACGAGGCGATAGTCGACGCGATACTGGCCGGCGACGCCCCCGCGGCCCGCCAGGCGATGGCGGAGCACATCGAGGGGACGGCCTCACTCCTGCGCGCGTTCCTGGCGTGAGCCTGTCTTGGGGCCGTCGCGCCTGGTCGCAGTGAAGTGGTCGACGGCGAGTTCGGCGACCCGGGCCGATAGTCCAGTGATCGCTTTGTCGGCGAGGATGAGCGCGGCGCGTCCATCCGTTCCATGTCCCGCGTGAAGGCATGGCGTCGCTTCTGCGCGGGTTCCTGGCGTGAGCTCGTTTGGGGCCGTCGCGCCTGGCCGCGGTGAAGTGGTCGACTGCGAGTTGGGCGACCCGGGCCGATAGTCCAGTGATCGCTTTTGTCGGACGCGATGAGCGCGGCGCGTCCATCCGTTCCATGTCCCGCGTGAAGGCATGGCGTCGCTTCTGCGCGGGTTCCTGGCGTGAGCTCGTTTGGGGCCGTCGCGCCTGGTCGCAGCGAAGTGGTCGACTGCGGTTGTTCGAGTTCAGTGACCCGGGCCGAATGAGCGATGCGCGTCCATCCGTTCCCTGTCCCGCGTGACGGCGGACAAAGCCGACTCCTCGCGTGAACCCGTCTTGACAGGATTCGAACAACCTCGTTAGTTCTCCACAGAACCTCCTCACCCGGTCGGCCGTCATCCATTCGTGACCTTGGCGAGCGAGGAAATCGACGAATCGGAAGAGCAGCCGGACACCCCGCGCCGACGGCGGTGGCGGCGGATCCGGCGGGTCGGCTACTGGAGCTTCGGGCTGCTCGTCGGTGTCCCGCTGATCGCCTTCTGGGTCGCCTACCTCGTGCTCGACGTCCGCAGCCCGCAAGAGGTCCTCGCCGGGCTCGACAAGACCGTAGTGCTCAAGTACTCCGACGGGTCAGAGATGTTCAAGGTCATCCCGGCCGACGGCGATCGGACCTTCGTGCCCTACACGCAGGTGCCCGAGAAGCTGCGGGACGCCATCATCGCCACCGAAGACCCGACCTTCTGGGACAACCAGGGCTTCGACCCGACCGGCATCGGCCGCGCGTTCCTCACCGGTGTCGGCGGCGGGTCCGGGATCACCCAGCAGTACATCAAGAAGTCCACCGGCGACGACGACGCCACCATCGGGCGCAAGTTCGCCGAGCTGGTCCTCTCCACGAAGATCACCCAGGAACAGAGCAAGGAACAGATCTTCGAGAGCTACGTCAACATCATCTCCTTCGGGCGCGGCACGTTCGGGCCCGCCGCCGCGATGAACGCCTACTTCGGCAAGAAGCTCGACGACTCGATGACGTGGAGCGAAGCCGCCTTCCTCGCCGGGATGATCCAGTCGCCGTCGGTGCACGACCCGGCCGCGTCCGGCGACGCCCACGCCGCCCGGCGCTGGCAGTACGTGCACGACAAGCTCGTCGCCCGCGGTTACGTCAAGCCCGCCGAACCGATGGCCTACCCCGGCGGTGAGATCCAGGCGCCGTCGGAGACCCGCGCGGGTCGCGTCACCTACGACGAGTTCCACATCAAGCAGCAGGTCCTCGCCGAGCTCGAACAGGACGGCTTCCCGCTCGGCCGGCTCCAGCAGGGCAACATGACCGTCGAGACCACACTCGACCGCGGCATGCAGGACGCCGCGAAGAAGGCGTTGCAGGACAGGCTGAAGGGCGAGCCGAAAGAGTTCCGCGGCGCGGTCGTCGCCGTCGACCCGAAGACCGGCGCCGTCCGCGTCTACCAGGGCGGCGACCAGGGCGTCCGCGACTACGCGAGCACCCCGCACGCGGCCGGTTCGGCGTTCTACCCGTTCACCCTCGCCGCCGCTCTGCGCCGCGGCTATGGCCCCGACGTCCCGGTCCCGGCGCCCGAGGAGCAGGAGTTCCTCGGCGAGAAGTTCAAGTACCCGGACGTCTGCGGCCCCAAGTGCACCCCGCGCACCGCGATGCGGGCGCACGCCGACGGCCCGTTCATCGCGCTGGCGAAGAAGCTCGGCCCGGACGCGCTGAGCGACGCCGCCCGGCAGGCCGGCATCCCCGAGACCGTCGACGGCAACCCGACGATGCGGGAGAAGGACGGCTTCCTCGTCGGGCCGGGCATCGCCATCGGCCGGTACCCGCTGCGGCCGATGGACATGGCCGGCGCCTACGCGACCTTCGCCGCGGACGGCCGCCGCACCACCCCGCACCTGGTGGCGAAGGTGCGCGACGAGAGCGGCGCGGTCGTCTGGGAGCACACCGACACCGCGCGCCCCGCGTTCGACGAAGACGGCGACGAAAGCCGCCGCATCGCCCGGGACGTCACGGGCACGCTGACGGACGGCACCGGCGCCGCGCTGCGCACCGGCGAGGCCGAGCACGGCAGCAGCCCGGACAACCAGGACGCCTGGGCCGTCGGCTACACCCCGCGGCTGGCGACCGCGGTCTGGATCGGCTCCGACGACGAACGGCTGCTGAAGGACGCGAACGGCGCGAAGCTCACCGGCGACGTCGTGCCGGCCGACATCTGGCGCGGGTTCATGGCGGCGGCGCACCAGGGCGTGCCGGCCCGGGTGGCGACCCCGGGCCCGCCGCCGGTGGTGCGGCCGCCGCGCTGAGTCAGCGGACCAGGGCCAGCACGAACCCGTCGTGCCCCTTGCTGCCCACGGTCTGGACGGCGGTCGCGTCCAGCCGCGGCTCGGCGGCGAGGAGCGCGAACATCTCGCGCACGCCCACGACGTCCGGGTCGGTGCTCGCCGCGTCGGTCACCCGGCCCTGCCGGACGACGTTGTCGACGACGATCGTCGTGCCCGGCCGCGAAAGCTCCAGCGCCGCGCGCACGTAGTTCGCGGAGTTGTTCTTGTCGGCGTCGACGAAGATGAAGTCGAACGGGCCGGTCAGCGTCGGCAGCGTGTCGAGCGCGGCGCCGACGCGGATGTCGACGACGTCCTCGCCGAAGCCCGCCCGCGCCAGGTTGGCCCGCGCGACTTCGGCGTGCTTGGGCTCGTATTCGCAGGTCACCAGCTTGCCGCCGGCCGGCAGCGCGCGGGCCAGCCAGATCGTGCTGTACCCGCCGAGCGTGCCGATCTCCAGGATCGACCGGGCTCCGGCCTGGCGGGCCAGCAGGTTCAGCAGCTTGCCCTGGTTGGGGGCGACGGCGATGCGCGGCAGCCCGGCGGCGGCCGAGTCGGCGAGCGCGTCGTCGAGCACCGGATCGGGCGCCAGCAGCGCGCCGGTGAAGTAGTCGTCGACTTCGGCCCAGGTCTTGTCGGTCATGACACCTCCACCGCCAATCTAGCGGCCAGGCAAGCCAGGTACAGGGGGACGGCGGCGGTGGCGTCGCGCACCGGGCGCCCGGTCAGATCGGCGATCTTCGCCAGCCGGTGCAGGAGCGTGTTGCGGTGGATGTGCAGCGCCGCCGCGGTGTGCACCAGGTTCAGGCCGTGCTCGACCCACGCGAGCACCGTCTCGGACAGCGCGTCCCACGCCGGGTCGGTCCGCAGCGCGCCGAGCTGCCCGGTGGCGAACCGGTCGCGGGCCTGGTGCGCGGTCGTCTCCAGCAGTTGCTCGGTCCGCAGCGTCTCGATGGCGAAGACGGACTCCGCGGGGTGGCGCAGCGGGCCGAGCCGCACCGCGGCGGCGGCGTCCACATAGGACGCGTGCAGCCCCGGCACGTCCGTGGCCGGAGCGCCGGCCCCGGCGTGCGCGGCCAGCCCGTATCGGTCGCGCAGCTCCGCGACGAGCCGGGCGCACCGACGCGCTGTCTCGCCCGGGTGCCGCGGGTGGTGCAGCACCGCGAAGCGGCTCGCGGTCATCTCGGCGACCAGGTCCTGCGGGAAGGCGTCGCGGATCGCCCGCAGCGGTGACGCGGCCGGCGTGCCGCGCACTTCGACGAGCACCGCGACGCGCGGCAGGCGCAGGTCGAGCCCGAGCTCGCCGGCGCGGGCGGCGATCGCCGCGGGCTCGACGACGTCGGCGTCGAAGAACGCGAGGTCGCGCACCAGGTCGTGGCGGGCCCGCTCGCCGAGCAGGCGTGACTCGAGGCCGATCGCCTCGCGCAGCAGGATCTCCGTCTGGCGCCGCACGACCAGGCCGAACGGGCGGACGTGCCGGGGCGCGCCGGTGAGGCCGACCGTGCCGACCGCCGTCCCGTCGATGACGATCGGCAGCGTGATCCCCGGCCGCACGCCGTGGAGCGCGCGGGCCCGCTCGGCTGAGTGCTCCGCGGCTTCGAGCGTGCGCAGGACCTCCAGGGACGCTTCGTGGACGCTGCCGACGCGCGAGGCGTCGCCGCTGCCGATGACCACGCCCTCGACGTCGGTGATGAGCACGTTCAGGCCGATCACGGCGCTCGTCTCGCCGGCGATCTCCTGGGCGAGCGCGGGCGTCAGTTGTGGATCGGCCATGGACGAACCGTACAACGCCAGTCGTCGGATGGGGTGATACTTCGGATGGTTCGTCCGATGACCGTCGCGATCGATGTGTCTAGCGTCACCTGCCAACCAGACCCCCGAAACCCCGGGAGCGGACCATGAAGGCAACCTCGCCGGAGCGGCAGTCCCTCGAACACAGCAGGCCGACGAAGACCCACTGGCTCATCACGATGTACGCCGGCGGCGGCGAGTTCTGCGACGGCTACATCCTGTCGATCATCGGCGTCGCACTGCCTTTGGTGACCGGCGCGTTCCACCTGAGCGGCTCCGCGGCCGGGCTGCTCGGTTCGGCTTCGCTCGTCGGGATGTTCGTCGGCGGCCTGATCTTCGGGTACGTGACCGACCGCGTCGGGCGGCAGAAGGTCTACCTCGCCGACATCGCGGCGTTCATCCTGCTGTCGGCGCTGCAGTTCTTCGCCACCGACCCGGGACAGCTGACGGCGCTGCGCTTCCTGATGGGCATCGCGATCGGCGCCGACTTCGCCATCGCGGCCACGATCGCCTCGGAGTTCGCGCCGCAGAAGTCCCGCGGGCCGTTGCTGGTGGTGCTGGTGACGATGTGGTCGGTCGGCGCCGCGACCGCGTACGTCGCGGGCTGGGCGATGCTCTCGCTGGGAAGCGACGCGTGGCGCTGGATGCTCGCGAGCAGCGCGATCCCGGCGCTGGTGATCCTCGCGTTGCGCATCGGGACCCCGGAGTCGCCGCGCTGGCTGCTGAGCAAGGGCCGGACCGAAGAGGCGCACGCCGTGCTGCGGAAGATGCTCGGCCCGGACGCCGACTTCTCCGACATCGAAGCCGACACGGGGTCGAAGACGCGCTACGGCGACATCTTCCGCGGCGCGTACCGCAAGCGCACGGTGTTCGTCTGCCTCTTCTGGGCGTGCCAGCTGCTGCCGATCTACGCGATCACGACGTACCAGCCGACGATCCTGCACTCGCTCGGCCTCGCCGAAGGCAACGCGTCCTACTTCGGGGCGGTCGTCATCCAGATCTTCTTCGTGCTCGGCTCGCTTTCGGGCGCGCTCGTGGTGAACCGCGGCCGCCGGAAGCTGCTGCTGTGGAGCTTCGGGATCGCCGCGATCCCGTTGTTCCTGCTGGGGATCCTGGGACATCCGTCGACGTGGCTGGTGATCCTGCTGTTCGCGGTGTTCGGCGTCGCGTCGTTCTCCAGCCAGTGCCTGCAGGCGATCTACCCGTCGGAGCTGTTCCCGACCGGCGTCCGCGCGACGGCGAACGGCTTCGCGACCGGGGTCAGCCGGATCGGCGCGGCGATCGGCACGTACGGCGCGCCGCTGCTGCTGGCGCAGAGCACGCGCCTGGCGATGCTCGTCGGCGGCCTGATCGCCGTGGCCGGGCTGGTGTCGTCGCTGTGGCTGGCGCCGGAGACCAAGGGCATGACCCTGGCGGAATCGAGTGCGGCGTGAAGGTGACGATCGCCGGCGGCGGGCTCATCGGCCTCTGCAGCGCCTACTACCTGGCCTCGGCCGGAGCGACGGTGACGGTGCTCGAACGCGGGCGCGTCGGCGGCGGCGCGTCACGGGGGAACGCGGGCGAGATCTGCCCGGACCTCGTGACGCCGCTGCCCGCGCCCGGCGTCATCGGCCCGGCGCTGCGGGGGCTGCCCCGGCCGGACAGCGCGCTGTACGTGCGGCCCCGGCTGGACGCGTCCCTGGTGCGGTTCCTCCTGCGGTTCGGGCTCAACACCTCGCGTCGCCGGTACACCGCCGGCGTCCGGACCCTGGCCCGGCTGGCGCGCGGCACGTTCGGGCTGTTCGGCGAGCTGGAAGCGGCGGGCGTCGACGGCGACGCCGTGAAGTCCGGTTTCGTGTTCGCCTTCGCTTCCGAGGCCTCGGCGCGGACGGCGTGGGAAGGGCAGCGGGACATCGGGGCTCCGGTCGAGCCGGTGCTGTCCGCCGGTGACCTGGCTGCGCTGGAGCCGGCGCTGGGCCCGGCGGCGCGGGCCGGGTTCCTGGTGCGGGAGCAGTGGTCGGTGGACCCGTCGCTGTTCGTCGACCGGCTGGTCCGCCGGCTGCGCGCGCTCGGCGTGTCCATTGTGGAGGGAGCGCGGGTGACGTCGGTGGGCGAGCGCGGCGGCGGCACCCGCGTCCGGACGACGGTGGGCGACTTCGACGCGGACGTCACGGTGGTGGCGGCCGGCGTGTGGTCGCGGGAGCTGTGCCGGGCAGTGGGCGTGCGGACGGACCTGTTCCCCGGCAAGGGGTACAGCTTCTCGGTCGACGCGGACCCGGTGCCCCGGCAGGTGGTGCACCTGGGTGACGCGCGGGTGGTGCTGACGCCGATGGGCAAGCGGGTCCGGGTGGCGGGCACGATGGAGTTCGACGCGGACCCGGAGGCGTTCCACCCGCGCCGAATCCAGGCGATCGTGGCAGCGGCCTCGGGCTACCTCCGGTCGGCGGACTGGGCCGGCCGCCAGGACGAGTGGGTCGGCGCGCGGGTGCTGACCCCGGACGGCCTCCCGGCGGTGGGGCGCCTGCCCGGGCACGACCGGGTGCTGCTGGCATCGGGGCACAACATGCTGGGGCTCATGCTCGGCCCGGCGACGGGACGGCTGGTGACGGACTTCGTGACGGGCTCACCGGACCCGGAGCTGGCCGCGGCCCTGGACCCGGCCCGCCTCTCACGCCGGGCGCGGTGAACGGCCGGCGCGGTGGGTCTGCCGCGGCTTGTCGTGAGTGAGAAACAGTGTTCTAACCCTGTTTCTCACTCACGACCCCCTGAGCTGCGCCGATCCGGTGGGCTGGGATCATGGCCACGACGGCGTTCCGGCGGGAAGCGAAGGTGGGCATGGACGACTACCGCGTCGTCGCGGACGCCCTCGCCGCCGACATCGAGGCCGGCCGCCTCCGGCCCGGCGATCGGCTCCCGCCCCAACGCCGTTTCGCGCGGCAGCGCGGGCTCGCGAACTCCACCGCCGCCCGCGTCTACGGCGAGCTCGTCCGGCGCGGCCTGGCCGTCGGCGAGGTCGGGCGCGGCACCTTCGTCCGGGCCGCGAAGCCGCCGCCCGAACCGGCGCTGGCCGAGCCGGGGGACGCCCGCGTCGACCTCGAGCTCAACTTCGCCGTCCTGCCCGACCAGAGCGCGCGGCTCGCGAAAGCGCTCCAACCCCTGCTGCGCGACGACGTCCTGACCGCGGCCCTGCACCCGATCGGCGCCGCGGGCACCCCCACCGCCCGCGAAGCCGCGGCCACGCTCCTCACCCGCGGCGACTGGCGCCCCGACCCCGCGGCGCTCCTGTTCACCGGCAACGGCAGGCAGGCGATCGCGGCCGCGATCGCCGCCTTCGTACCGGTGGGGGAGCGGCTCGCGGTCGAGTCGCTCACCTACCCCGTGGTCAAGGCCGTCGCGTCGAGGCTCGGCGTCGAGCTGGTGCCGATCGAGACCGACGAGCACGGCCTCGTCCCGGACGCCCTCGCCGCGGCCGGGCCGGTGCGCGCGCTGTACGTCCAGCCGACCCTGCACAACCCGCTCGGCACGACGATGCCGCCGAAGCGCCGCGAAGAGCTGGCCGCCGTCGTCGCCCGGCTGGACCTGCCGGTGATCGAGGACGGCATCTACACGTTCCTGCGCGACGACGTCCGGCCGTTCGCCGCGTACGCGCCGGAGCGGACGGTGTTCGTCGACAGCCTTTCCAAACGCGTCGCACCTGGCCTGACCACGGGATTCCTGGTGACGCCGCCGGCCTGGACCGCGCGGCTGGCGTCGTCGGTGCGGTCGGGCGCGTGGGCCGCGTCGCGCTTCGCCGTCGAAGCGGCGACGCAGTGGATCGTGACGGGCACCCTCGCCGACGTCGAAGCCGCGAAGCGCCGTGACGCAGCTACGCGGGCGATAGTGGTCGAGGCGAAGCTGCCGGGACTGCGGGGCGACGCGGCGTCCTACCACCGCTGGTGGGAGCTGCCGGAGCGGTGGCGGGCGGAGACGTTCGTCGCGGCGGCGGGGCGTCGCGGCATCGCCCTGTCCCCGGCCGCGGCGTTCGCGGTGCTGCCGGGGCACGCCCCGAACGCCGTGCGCATCGCGGTTTCGGCCCCGCCGGTGGAGACGCTGGCCGCGGCCCTCGACGTCCTCGCCGCGCTGGCGAACGGCAGCCCGGACGACCTGCTGGCCGACTGACAGCGGGTGCCAGCGGGGTGCCAGTGCGGTGTGCGGCCCGCACCAGGGACCCGCGCCACTCTTCGGTCGTCGCGAAACGAACCGAAGGAGCATCCATGAACGTCACGATCATCGGCGCCGGGCTCGGCGGCCTCACCCTGGCCCGGGTGCTGCACGTCCACGGGATCCCGGTCACGGTCCACGAGGCCGAGCCGTCCCCGATGGCGCGCATGCAGGGCGGGATGCTCGACATCCACGACTACAACGGGCAGCTCGCCGTCGAAGCCGCCGGCCTGGTGGACGAGTTCCGCGGTCTCGTCCTGGACGGCCGCCAGGCGATGCGGATCCTCGACCAGGACGGGAACCTCGTGTACGAGAAGGTCGACGACGGCACCGGCGGCCGTCCCGAGGTGCAGCGTGGCGAGCTGCGGCAGCTGCTGCTCGACGCGCTCCCCGAAGGCACCGTCCGGTGGGGGCACAAGGTCGGCGGCGTCCGCACGCTCGACGACGGCTGCCACGAGGTCACCTTCACCGATGGCAGCACCGTCGTCACCAGCCTGCTCGTCGGGGCCGACGGCGCCTGGTCGAAGGTCCGGTCGCTGCTCACCGACGCCACGCCGGAGTACGAGGGCACGGCGTTCGTCGAGACCTACCTGTTCGACGCCGTCGCGAAGCACCCGGCCACCGCGGCGGCGGTCGGCCGCGGGTCGATGGTCGCGCACGGCGGCTCGCCCGACGACGGGATCAACGCCCACCGGGAAAGCGGCGACACCGTGCACACGTACGTGGCGCTCTCCCGGCCGCTGGACTGGTTCGCCGCGATCGACTTCACCGACCCCGCCGCGGCCGCCGCGCGGATCGCCGCGGAGTTCGACGGCTGGGCCCCGGAGCTCACGGCGCTGATCACCGACGGCGACACCGACCCGGTCCTGCGCCCGCACTACACGTTGCCGATCGGGCTCCGGTGGGCCCGTGTGCCGGGCGTGACCCTCGTCGGCGACGCCGCCCACCTCACGGCCCCGAACGGCGAAGGCGCCAACCTGGCCATGCTCGACGGCGCGGAGCTGGGCCAGGCCCTCGCCGCGCACCCGGGCGACGTCGAGGGCGCCATCGCCGCGTACGAGGAGGCCATGTTCGTCCGCAGCGCGACGCCCGTGGACGACGCCGTCCTGCTCGAGAGCCTGTTCGGCGACGACGTCCCGGAGAGCCTGCTCGAGCTGGTCCGGGGCGAGCGGAACTAGGGCGCGTACTTCCCGACGAAGCTGCCGCAGGTGACGGCGCGCCCGGTGAGCCGGCTCTGGATCGCCTTCTCCAGGCCCAGGTAGTCGAACACCGGCGTGTCCACCGGGATCGACTCCGGCACCGGGCCGCCCGTCGCGAGCATCCGGATCGAATCCGTCTCGAACAGCACCAGGTAGCCGCCTTCGCGGTTGAGCTGGTCCGCCGTCGCGAGCATCCGCTCGGGCGCGTCACCGACGATCTCCAGCGGCAGCGGCCACTCCAGCGGGAACGGGTTGCGCAGGCCGAACGCGGGGTAGGCGAACGGGCTGTCCGGCAGGATCGCCGTCCGCCCGGCCGGGAAGCGGTCCAGGCAGTCGCGGATCTGCCGGACGAACGTGTGCGTCGAGGGGTTCGTGCGGATGCCCGCCATCGCCGGGCTGACGTCGCCGAGGTCCTCGGTCAGCCGGTCGTGCCCGAGGTCGAGGTAGGCCGCCTGGTCGTGCTGCGCGACGACGACCCAGCCGCACACCGCCACCGCCGTGACGCCCGCCGTCGCGGTCACCCAGCGCCGCGCCAGCCGCGGCCGCGCCGGGACGACGTGGCTGAGCAGCAGCAACGCGGTCAGGGCGAGCGTGCCGGTGAGCAGCGTCGGCGTGTCGTTGCCCCACGACAGGCTGGTCATGAAGCCCGTGGCGAGCACGAGCAGCCCGGCCCACGGCACCTTCCGCCGCACGGCCGCGTTCACCGGCACGCTGACCGCGACGATCCACCACAGGACGTCCGCCCAGCGCGAGGAGCCGGTGAACCGGCCGTCGACGACCGTCCAGACGATCGCCGCCGCACCGGCGAGCACGAGCGCCCAGGACGCGGCCCGCCCGGCCGCGCCGAGCCGGTCGCCGGGCAGCCGGACTGCCAGCAGCACCACGGCGATCGCGGCGAAGAAGGTCAGCTCCCGGAACGGTGCCTGCGTCAGCACCTCGGGGTCTTCCAGCCAGAGCCCGAGCAGCCGCTGGCCGTACGCGGGCACGCCGCCGGTCAGCTGGTCGACCATCTCGGGGAACCCGCCGCCGAGGCTCACCCACGCCACGTAGGCGAGCCCGGGCGCGCCGAGCGCGAGGAGGTCGAGGAGCACCCGCAGCACGCGCCGGGTCCCCGCCCGGGTGGCCGGGTGCAGCAGCAGCCACAGGACGCCGATCACCGCGGCGAGGGCGAAGCTCTGCTTGACGAACACCGCGCAGCCGAGCAGCACCAGCCCGCCGCGCCGGGCGAGCGCGCGGTCTCCGCTCAGGCCGGCGTCGAGCGCCCAGGCGCCGCACGCGGTGAGCGCGATGCCGTCGACGGTGTGCCAGGCCATCAGCGGGAAGGCGTTGAGGTTGATCAGCGACGCCGCCGCGACCATCGCGGTCATGCCCGGGCCCCAGTCGAGCACCCGGCGGCGGGTGACGAGCGCGGCGAAGGCGATGGTGGCGACGATGATCTCGATCATCGAGAGGAAGCTCGACCCGAAGAACAGCGGCATCGGCAGGGCGAAGTCGACGACGTGCAGCACCGCGGACCCGAGCGGGCGGGCGGAGATGATGTCGGCGTGCGGGACTTCGCCGTGGAGCACGCGCCACGCCTGCGCGAGGATGAAGCCCTGGTCGGAGGGATGGAACCCGAAGCGGCCGACGCGCAGTTCGGTGGCCAGCGCCAGCAGCACCACCCAGCCGGCGTGGATGCCCAACCTCAGCAGCGGCCGGGCGCGTTTCGCGGGCACGGGCTCCGGCGCGGCGACGCGCGCCGGACTCGCCACGTCCACGCCTGCCCGCCTTCCGCTCCCCGATCACACCCGGGAAGCGATGGTAGCGGCCCGGCCCGGCACCGGCACGAACCGCACCTGCCGCGGCCGGGTCGTGAGTGGGAAACAGTGTTCTAACCCTGTTTCCCACTCACGACCGCGGACCTGCGCCGGTGCTAACCGATGGTGTGCCTTGCGGTGCCGATGGCGGCCGTCTCGTCGGCCACGGCGGATCGTTCCCCAGTACTGCTGATTTCCGGCATTCCGAACTCCCCAGTTCACGCCCGTACCGATGTACGGGACTCGCGCGAGGGTAGAAGTACCGTCGTCGTGAATCCAGGGTTTCGGCGGAATTCGCGGGGATCAAGCACGACGGCGCCAGAACAGGCGGGTCACCGCCGCCGCGACGGCCGCCGGCGCGGGCCGGCGGGGCAGGTCGCGCGCCTCGGGCGCGGACTCCCGCACCGCCCGGTAGGCGAGGTGCGCGGCGAACCGGGCGAGCTTCGGCGCGGCGAGCGTCGCCAGCTCGGCGGCCCGGCCTTCGGGCAGGGTGAGGATCTCCGGACGCTCGTCCAGTGCCTTCACCACCAGCGCGGCCGCGCGTTCCGGGCTGCTCGACGGGAGGCCGCGGTAGCCGGTCGGCGCGATCATCGGCGTCCGGACCAGGGGCATCCGCACCGACGTGAACGTGACGCCGTCCGAGAGCGTCTCGCGCCCGGCCGTCAGCCCGAACTCCTCCAGTGCCGCCTTCGACGCCAGGTAGGCCGAGAAGCGCGGGGTGTCGGTCTGCAGGCCCATCGTCGTCACGTTGACGACGTGGCCGAACCGGCGCCCGGCCATCGACGGCAGGAAGCCGAGGATCAGCCGCACCGGCCCGAAGTAGTTGATGGCCATCGTGCGCTCGTAGTCGTGAAAGCGTTCGGTGGACAGCGCGACGGAGCGCCGGATCGACCGGCCGGCGTTGTTCACCAGCATGTCGACGGCGCCGTGTTCGCCGAGGACGTCCTTGACCAGCGCGTCGACGGCGTCGCCGTCGGTGAGGTCGCAGGGGTACGCCGCCGAGACGCCGCCGGCCGCGGTGATCTCGTCGCGGACCTCTTCGAGCTCCGAAGCGCGCCTGGCCACGAGGATCACCTTCGCGCCCTTGCGGGCCACGGCGAGCGCCGACGCCCGGCCGATCCCGGACGACGCGCCGGTGATCAGCACCGTCCGCCCGGCCAGGCCGGGCCGGCGACGCGCGCGGTCGGGGTCGAGGTGGGCCTGCCAGTACCGGTAGAGCGGCCCGGCGTAGTCGCGCAGCTCCGGCAGCTCGATGCCGCTGCCGTACAACGCGGTCGTCGTGCGCGCGGTGTCGAAGACGACGTCCGTGCTCAGGTGCGGCAGCACGTCGAGGGGGATGCCCAGCTCCTCCAGGACGGCGGCGCGGGTGGCCCGGCCGCCGGGCAGGCGGTCGACGCCGGCCGCGGCCGCGTGGGCCAGCCGGGTGCCCGCGCGCCGCACCACGCCGGACGGCCGCGCCGGCAGCACGGCCCGGATCGTCGGCCCGCCCGCGGCGCGCGCGAAGGCGTTGTAGACGGAGTTGAGCGACTGCGGCCGCGTGGCGGCCAGGTGGTAGGTCGACCCGGACGGCGCGTCCCGGTGCATCAGGTGCTCCATCGCCTCGACGACGTAGTCGACGGGCACCAGGTTCGTCGCGCCGAGGCCGGGGGCGGCGAGCGGGAGCCGCGCGGGCAGCGCCGCCAGCCGCGAGATGGCGGGGAGGAAGTAGTACGGGCCGTCGACCTTGTCCATCTCGCCGGTGCGCGAGTCGCCGACGACGGCCGAGGGCCGGTAGACGCGGAAGGGCAGGGACTGCTCGCGCACGAGCTTCTCGGCCTGGAACTTCGTCGCGTGGTACGGCGAACGGAAGTGCTGGCCGAGGTCGAAGTCGGCCTCGGTGAACCGCCCGGCGTGGTCGCCCGCGACGGCGATCGAGGACACGTGGTGCACCAGTCCCGCCTCCGCGGCCAAGGCGAAGGCGAGCAGGTGCCGGGTGCCCTCGACGTTGGCGCGCCGGTTCGCGTCCTCGCCGGCGGTGAGGTCGTAGATCGCGCCGAGGTGGACGACGTGGTCGAGGTGCGGCAGCCCGGCGGGGTCGACGCCGAGGCGCGGGTCGGCGAGGTCGCCGACCACCGGGTGGAGCTTGCCCGCGCCCGGCAGGCCCTGGACCCAGGTCGCCAGGCGCTCGCGGGAGGTTTCGCGGACCAGTGCGTGCACCGCGGACGTCTCCGGCCGCCGCAGCAGGCGGGCGACCAGGCGTTTCCCGATGAAGCCCGTCGCGCCCGTCACGAAGTAGGTCGTCATGGCCGGTCCCTTCGGTAGTCGGGCCGACTCTAACCTACTGGAAAGTAGGAACGGTAGTTGTCAGTGTCTTCGGCTCACGGTTCGGCCGTCTCGTCCGCCGTCGCGACGACAGCGTCACGCAGGGCGGCGCGCAGCCGTCCGACGTCCAGCGGGCCCAGTACGGCCGCCTCGCCCGGCGGTGCGACCAGCACCACCTTGTCCTGACTGACGAACACCGTCACATCCCTGCGCCTGCCGGCCAGATCCCGGCAGCCCACCGACCATTCGCCCCGACTCATGGTCGCCGCCCTCCGATTTCTCCTCGTGGTCGTGCTCCGTGCGAGGGTGGGAGGAAGGCGTGCGGGCGCTATGACGCCGGTTCACCCGATCTGCCTACTCGTCAGTTTTCTCTTGCGCTTCGCGGATTTCCGGCGTATCCCCCGGTCGTGGCCGAGCCCGTTCGGGAGTACCGTCCGCACCGGACTCGTCGACGTGGGAGGTCACTGATGCCGGAGCCGCACAAGATCGTCATCGTCGGGGCGGGCCTGGGCGGCGCGTCCGCCGCGGCCGCGCTGCGCGAACGCGGCTACACCGGCGAAGTGCTGCTGATGGGCGCCGACCCGCACCGGCCGTACGAGCTGCCGCCGCTGTCGAAGGGCGTGCTGCTCGGCACCACCGACGAACCCGACTGGGTGCACGAGGAGAAGTACTACGAGGGGCACGACATCCGCTTCAGCGCGGGTGTCACGGCGACCCGGATCGAGCTGGGCGCGCGGCTGGTGCTGGACGACGCGGGCGGCGAGCACCGCTACGACCGCCTCGTGCTGGCGACGGGCTCGCGACCGCGCACGCTCCCGGTACCCGGCGGCGACCTGCCCGGGCTGTACACGCTGCGCACCCTCGACGACGCGCTCAAGCTGCGGTCGGCGTTCGCGGCGGCGGAGCGCGTGGTGATCATCGGCGCCGGCTGGATCGGCTCCGAAGCCGCCGCGGCGGCCCGCACGCACAACGCCGACGTGACCGTCGTGGACCCGGTCCCGGTGCCACTGGCGAACGTCCTCGGCGAGACGGTCGGCGGCGTGTTCCGCGACCTGCACACGGAAAAGGGCGTCCACTGGCGCCTCGGCGAGCAGGTCACGGAGATCACCGGCGGCCCGGACGGCGTCCGCGGAGTCCGGCTGAGCGGCGGCGACGAGCTGACGGCGGACGTGGTCCTGGTGGCGGTCGGCGCGGCACCCCGGGTGGAGCTGGCCCACACGGCGGGCCTGGAGCTGTCCGACGACGGCGGCGTGTGCGTGGACGCGGGCCTGCGCACGGCGGCCCCGGACGTGTACGCGGTGGGCGACATCGCGGCCCACTTCCACCCGCGTTACGGCCACCGCATCCGCGTCGAGCACTGGTCGAACGCGAAGGAGCAGGGCACGCACGTGGCGCAGAACCTGCTGGGGGAGAACGAGCCGTTCTTGGCTTCGCCGTACTTCTTCACCGACCAGTACGACTTGGGGTGCGAGTACCGGGGTTTGGCGGACCCGGTGACGGACGAGCTGGTGGTCCGAGGGGACTTGGCTTCGCGGGAGTTCACGGCGTTCTGGCTGCGCGACGGCGAGGTGTCGGCGGCGATGAACGTGAACATGTGGGACGACGGGGATGCGTTGAGCGCCTTGGTGGACGGCCGGACGAAGGTGACGGCGGAGCAGCTCAAGACGGCGGATCTGGCGTCGCTCACCTAGACCACGAAACTATGAGACGGGACGAGCGAGGCAAGCTGCAGCCGACGTGGGGCCGCCAGCTGTACCGCGTGACCACGCTGAGTGGCGAGCACCCGAGAATCGTCGAGGCGTACTCGGAGCGCGGAGCGCGGCGCATGTTCGGTCGCTACGGTGTGAGCGTCCGGCAGACGACTTTCGGGCCCCTTCACGGACCTGCGTGGTTTCTTGGTGCGCTCGCCGGGGCTCGTCTCGTCCGGCGCGCATCCCGCGCCACGTGTCGAGGAGCGCGGACGATGTGGCTTTGGTGGCGCAACAACGACGCCAAGCCGCTGAGATGACGGCGGATCTGGCGTCGCTCACCTAAGACGTTCGCGGAGCAGGGTGTCGAGCCTCGCCCAGGCGGGCGACGACGCGTTGACGGCACCCTGCACCAACGCCGGGATCGCCGAACCTCCTTCGTACGCAGGCAAATCCGCCCCATACCGTGCCCGCGTCGCCGAGACGAGCTTCTCGGCGAGCGCGTCGACGCGGGGGTCGTCCGGAGGCACGTCGTGCACCCGGTCGTACTCGAGGACAAGGGAAAGCAACGCCGGATCCTCCAGCATCGCCGACTGGTCACGGAAGTTCGCGCGGGCCGTCTCCGGGTGGGTCGCGAACACCAGCAGCCACAAGTCGTTCTGCAGTGTCACCCACCGCTCGCTGAACCCGAGGTCGCGCAAGTGGGACAAGAACGCCACCACCGGCTCCGGCAAGGCGGACAGCTGACCGTCGGCGAGCTGCCGGAGCCGTTCCTGAGTGGCGCGCAGGCCGTCGATGCGGGCGGACAGGTCGTCGTCGATTCGCTGGAGCGCGGAACGCAGCTCGCCGCCGGACCGCAGCTCGCGGATGCGCGCCAAGGGCACGCCCGCCTCCGCCAGCGTGCGGATCTTGATCAGCTCGACCGCGTCGGCCGCGCTGTAGCGGCGGTAGCCGGACGCGTCGCGCGGGGGCTCGGGGAGGAGCCCCTTCGCGTGGTAGACGCGGATCGTCTTGGCCGTCACCCCGACGTACCCGGCGAGCTGTCCGATGGTGAGCACCCGGCCATCGTCGCACTTGACCTTGCCCCAAGGGCAAGGTTGCAGGATGAGCGGCATGGCGGACTACGAGACCCTGCGCGCGCTGGCCGACGAGGGCAACGAGACGGCCCTCGACCGGCTCGCCGACCTCGCCGACGCCCGCGGGGACGTCGACGAGCTGAGCGAGCTGCTGGACGAGGGCTGCGACCACGCCGGCGAGCTGCTGACCCGCCGCGCGGTCGCCGGAAAGGACCTCCTCGCGCTGCAGCGGATCGCCGACGCCGGCCACGAGCCCGCCGGTGAAGAGCTGGAACGCCTGCTCAGGCAGTGACGGGCCGCGTCAGGGCGAGATACGCCACCAACGCCAAGAGCGCGAACCCCGCCATCGTCGCGGCCATCGGCACCGCCGTCCCCGGCCCGCCCAGCCCGACCAGCGGCGTCGCCAGCGCACCCACCACGAACTGCAGCACCCCCAGCAACGCCGACGCCGCCCCGGCGGACCGCGCGTGCGAAGCCAGCGCCAGCGAACTCGCGTTCGGTGTCACCAGCCCGATGCTCGACACCAGCAGGAACAGCGACACGAGCACAAAGGCCAACGGCGCCCGGAACAAGACCGACGTCAGCACCGAGGCCCCGCCGAAAACGCCGAGCAGCAGCCCGGACAGCAGCAGCGCCCGCTCGGGCACCCGCCCCACGAGCCGCCCGTTGAGCTGTCCCGCCAGCACGATGCCGACGCCGTTGACGCCGAACACCACGCTGTACGCCTGCGGGCTGAGCCCGTACACCCCCTGCAGCGCGAACGACGAACCCGAGATGTAGGCGAACATCGACGCGAACAGCAGCCCGGACGCCAGCGCGTAGCCCGCGAACGACCGGTCCCGCGCCAGCCGCCCGTAGGTCCGCATCACCTGGCCGAGCCGGGCCGGCGACCGCGTGGAAGAAGGCTCCGGGAAGAAGAACACGACCACGGCCAGCAGCAGCGCGCCGAACGCCGTCAGCACGACGAACACCCCGCGCCACGACGTCCAGTTCAGCAGCTGGCCGCCGATCAGCGGCGCCAGGATCGGGGCCAGCCCGCTCACCAGCATCAGCGTCGAGAAGAACTTCGTCATCGCGGTCCCGGAGAACAGGTCCCGCACCGTGGCCCGCGCGATCACGATGCCCGCCGCGGCACCGAGGGACTGCACCCCGCGCGCCGCGACCAGCAGCCACGCGTCCGGGCTCACCGCGCACAACACCGAGCCCACGACGTACAGCACCAAGCCCGCCAGCAACGGGCGACGCCGTCCCAGCGCGTCGGACAACGGCCCGAGCACCAGCTGGCCCAGCGCCAGGCCGGCGATGAACGCGGTGAGCGTCAGCTGGACCGTCGTGTCGGCCGCGCGGAGGTCGTCCGCCATCCGCGGCAGCGCGGGCAGGTACATGTCGATGGACAGCGGCCCGAACGCCGACAGGCCACCCAGGACGAGCACGAACTTCAGCTGCGCCCGCCTGCTCGTCGCGGTACGTTCCGCCGTGATGGTCATCCGCCTCCTCAGGCCTCCGACTCCGACCAGCGACGCGATGACCTGCGCTATTCCGGCTGTGAGCGGTGACACCCCGTGCTCAAACGAGCACTGAACCGGTACTGATCCGATCAATTTCCGGTCGATTGGGCGACGGCTCTGGATCCAGGGTCAAGACTGCGATATACATCGGATGTCTGGTCGGGCAGGTGAAGGGAAAATCCGTGCAGCTGGTGCGTCTCGGGGACCCGGGAAGTGAGCGTCCGTTCGTGCGTGCCGACGACGGCGCGACCTACGAGCTGGGCGGGCTGACCGCCGACATCGACGGCGGCTTCCTCGCCGCGGACGGGATCGCGCGGGCGGCCGCCGCGCTCGCCGCCGGGGAACTGCCCGAGGCGGACGTCGAAGGGCTGCGCGCCGGTTCGCCCATCGCCCAGCCCGGCAAGGTCGTCTGCATCGGCATGAACTACCGCCGCCACGCCGAGGAGACCGGCGCGACGCCGCCGACCGAGCCCGTCGTCTTCATGAAGGCGCCGGACGTCGTGGTCGGGCCGTCCGACGACGTCCTCATCCCGCGCGGCTCCACGAGCACCGACTGGGAGGTCGAGCTCGGCGTCGTCATCGGCAAGACCGCGCGCTACCTCGACAGCGTCGACGAAGCTTTGGAGTACGTCGCCGGCTACGTCGTCTCGAACGACGTCTCCGAGCGGGAGCTGCAGTTCCGCACCGCCCAGTGGGACAAGGGCAAGTCGTGCGAGAACTTCAACCCGCTCGGCCCGGCGCTGGTCCCGGCGAGCGAGGTGCCGAACCCCCAGGACCTGGGCCTGCGGCTGTGGATCAACGGCGAGAAGAAGCAGGACTCGAGCACCAAGGACATGATCTTCTCGGTGGCCGAGATCATCCACCACCTGAGCCAGGTCATGGTGCTGCGGCCGGGCGACCTCATCAACACCGGCACCCCCGAGGGTGTCGCGCTCGGCCAGCCCGACCCCAAGCCCTACCTGCGCGACGGCGACGTGATCGAGCTGGAGATCGACGGGCTCGGCCGGCAGCGCCAGACCGCGAGGCAGGCCTGACCATGGCGAAGATCATCGGCATGGAGGTCCTCGACGTCCGGTTCCCGACCTCGCGGGAGCTGGACGGCTCGGACGCCATGAACCCCGACCCGGACTACTCCGCCGCCTACGTCGTGCTCCACACCGACGGCGGCCCGGACGGCTACGGCCTCGCGTTCACCATCGGGCGCGGCAACGACGTCCAGGCCGCCGCGATCCGCGCGCTCGCGCCACACGTCGTCGGCCGGGACGTCCCGGAGGACGCGGCCGCCCTCGGCGGCCTGTCGCGCACGCTCGTCGGCGACTCGCAGTTCCGCTGGCTGGGCCCGGAAAAGGGCGTCGCGCACATGGCCGTCGGCGCGGTGGTCAACGCCGCGTGGGACCTCGCCGCGCGTCGCGCCGGCCTTCCGGTCTGGCAGTTCGCGGCGCGCATGACCCCCGAAGAGCTCGTCAGCCTGGTCGACTTCCGGTACCTGTCCGACGCGCTCACCGAGGCCGAGGCCCTGGAGATCCTGCGCCGCGCGGAACCCGGCCGGGCCGAGCGCGCGAAGCAGCTGGAGGCGAACGGCTACCGCGCCTACAGCACGTCACCCGGCTGGCTCGGGTACGCCGACGCGAAGCTCGTGCGGCTCGCCGAACAGGCCGTCGCCGACGGCTTCGAGATGATCAAGCTCAAGGTCGGCGGCAACCTCGAGGACGACGTCCGCCGCATGAAGCTCGCCCGCGAGACCGTCGGTCCCGACGTCCGGATCGCCGTCGACGCCAACCAGCGCTGGGACGTCCAGGCCGCGGTCGACTGGATGACCGAGCTGGCGCCGTACGACCCGTACTGGATCGAGGAACCGACGTCTCCGGACGACGTCCTCGGCCACGCGGCGATCGCGAAAGCGCTTGCGCCGATCCGCGTCGCGACCGGTGAGCACGTCCAGAACCGCGTCGTCTTCAAGCAGCTGCTGCAGGCCGACGCGATTTCGGTGCTGCAGCTCGACGCCGCCCGCGTCGGCGGGTTCAACGAGAACCTGGCGATCCTGCTGCTGGCCGCCAAGTTCGGCGTCCCGGTGTGCCCGCACGCGGGCGGCGTCGGGCTCTGCGAGCTCGTCCGGCACCTCTCGATGTTCGACTTCGTGGCGGTGTCCGGCACCGACGCGGACCGCTCCATCGAGTGGGTCGACCACCTGCACGAGCACTTCACCGACCCGGCCGTCGTCGAACGCGGCCGGTACCTCGCCCCGACCGTCCCCGGGTTCTCCGCGCGCATGCACGACGCCACGCTGCGCCGGTTCCGCTTCCCGGACGGTCCCGAGTGGACGGAGACCGCAAGTGAGTGAATTCGAGGGCCTGGTGGCCGCCGTCACCGGAGGCGCCTCGGGCATCGGCAAGGCCACCGCGGACTTGCTGGCCGAGCGCGGCGCGCGGGTGGCGGTCCTCGACCTGAAACCGGACGACGACGGCTTCCGGTGCGATGTCGGTTCGGATCAGGAAGTCCGTTCGGCCATCGACGCCGTCGTGGAACGCTTCGGGCGCCTCGACATCCTCGTCAACAACGCCGGCATCGGCGCGCAGGGCGACGTCACGGCCAACGACGACGACGAGTGGCACCGCGTGTTCGACGTCAACGTCGTCGGCATGGTCCGGCTCGCGCGCGCCGCGTTGCCGCACCTCAAGAACTCGCCGTCCGCGGCGATCGTGAACACCTGCTCCATCGCGGCCTGGGCGGGCCTGCCCAACCGCGCGCTCTATTCGGCCAGCAAGGGCGCGGTGCTCTCGCTGACCCTGGCCATGGCGACCGACCACCTGCCCGACGGGATCCGCGTCAACTGCGTGTGCCCCGGTACGGCGGACACCCCCTGGGTGGGCCGGCTGCTCGACGCCGCCGCCGACCCGGCGGCCGAACGCGCGGCCCTCGCGGCCCGTCAGCCGATGGGCCGGCTGGTCACCGCCGGCGAGGTCGCGAACGCCGTCGCCTACCTCGCTTCCCCGCTTTCCGCGTCAACCACCGGGACCGCGCTCGCGGTCGACGGTGGCATGTACGGCCTGCGCCCCCGCGGTCCCGTTCAGCAGTAACAGACTTGATTTCCGCTGTCATCAAGGAGGATGCGGTGCGTAACAGGGTGATCCAGGTGGCCGCCACGGCCGCCGTCTGCGGCCTCGTACTGGCCGCCTGTGGGTCCACAAAGGACAACGCCGCGGCCCCCGCGGCGGGCGGCGGCGACACCGGCGGCAAGGTCGGCGCGACGCTGCCGCTGCTGACCTCGCCGTTCTGGCAGGCCTACAACAACTACGTGCCGCAGATGGCGAAGTCCGAGGGCGTCGACGTCCTCCCGACGGTCAACGCCGACAGCGACCCGGCGAAGCTGATCACCGACATCGGCACCTTCCTCAACCAGGGCGTCAAGGGCCTGGTCGTGACGCCGCTGGACTCGGCCGCCATCGTCGCCGGGCTCAAGCAGGCCGAGAACAAGGGCGTCCCGGTGGTCGCGGTCGACGTCGCGCCCGAGAGCGGCAAGGTCGCCATGGTCGTGCGGGCCGACAACAAGGCCTACGGCACCAAGGCCTGCGACGCGATCGGCGAGAAGGTCAAGTCCGGCAAGGTCGTGCAGATCATGGGCGACCTCGCCTCGGTCAACGGCCGCGACCGCTCGGAAGCCTTCCGCGACTGCATGAAGTCCAAGTACCCCGGCGTCCAGGTGCTGGAGATCCCGGCCGAGTGGAAGGCCGACAAGGCGTCCTCCGGGCTGGACAGCATGCTGACCGCGAACCCGGACATCAAGGGCGTCTACATGCAGGCCGGCGGCGTCTACCTGGCCCCGACCGAGCAGGCGCTCAAGCGCAAGAACCTGTTCTTCCCGGTCGGCGACCCGAAGCACATCGTGCTGGTGTCGAACGACGGCATCCCGCAGGAGCTGGCCGCGATCCGCGCCGGCGAGCTCGACGCCACGGTGTCCCAGCCGGCCGACGCGTACGCGAAGTACGGCCTGTACTGGCTGAAGAAGGCCATGGCGGGCGAGACGTTCAAGCCGGGCCCGACCGACCACGGCAGCACGATCGTCGAGATCAGCCCCGGCATCCTCGAGGACCAGCTGCCCGCGCCCGTCATCACCAAGGCCAACGTGGACGACAAGGCCCTGTGGGGGAACAACCTGTGACCGCGCTGCCCGCCGGCGAATCCGCCGTCCCGGTGGTCAGCGCCGTAGGAGTCGGGAAGCGCTACGGCCCCACCGTGGCGCTCCACGACGTCAGCCTCACCGTCCACCCCGGCGAGTCGCACGCGCTCGTCGGGCGCAACGGGGCCGGCAAGTCGACGCTCGTCACCATCCTCACCGGCCTGTCCGCCACGGACACCGGGCACGTCGAGTTCGGCGGCGAGCCGGCCCCCGCACTGTCCAAACAGGACGACTGGAAGGCGCGCGTCGCCTGCGTGTACCAGCACGCGATGGTCGTCCCGCAGCTCACGGTCGCCGAGAACCTGTTCCTCAACCGGCAGGCGGGCGGCGGGTTCTCGATCGGCTGGAAGTCGTTGCGGCGCAAGGCCCGCGAGCTGCTCGACTCGTGGGACGTGCACGTCGACGTCGACACCCCGGCCGGCGAGCTGTCGGTCGAGGACCGGCAGTTCGTCGAGATCGCCCGCGCGCTGTCCTACGGCGCCCGGTTCATCGTCCTCGACGAGCCGACCGCGCAGCTCGACAGCCAGGCGATCGAGCGGCTCTTCGAGCGGATGCGCCAGATGCAGGCGGGCGGGGTGACGTTCCTGTTCATCTCGCACCACCTGCACGAGGTGTACGAGGTCTGCCAGGCCGTCACGGTGCTGCGCGACGCGAAGCACGTGCTGACCGCGCCGGTGTCCGAGGTCGGCCGGGCCGAGCTGGTCGACGCGATGACCGGCGAACCCGGCGGCCTGTCCGTCCGCGACGCCGCTTCCCGGGAGTCCCTCGAAGCCGACGCCGCCGAGATCCTCGCAGTCGACGGGCTCTCCGGCGACGGCTTCCGCGACGTCTCGTTCCGGCTCCACCAGGGCGAAGTCGTCGGGCTCGCGGGCAGCAACGCCAGCGGGAAGCACCAGGTCGCCGAGACGGTCTACGGCCTGCGGACGCCGTCCGCGGGCACGGTCCGCGTCGACGGCTCGCCGCTGCGGCCGGGCGACATCCCGGCGGCGATCCGGGCGGGCATCGGCTGCGTCCCGCGCGACCGGCACCACGAAGGCCTGGTCCTGGAGCACTCGATCGCCGACAACGCCACGCTGTCCATTTTGGACCGGATGGGCCGCGGCGGGATCGCCTCGCCCACCGCCCGGCGCGCGAAGGCGTCGCAGGCGTTGAAGGACTACGACATCGTGGCGGCGAGCGCCGAGCAGCCCGTGTCGGACCTGTCCGGCGGCAACCAGCAGAAAGTCGTGCTGGCCCGGGCCCTGATCGGTGACCCGCGGGTGGTCGTGCTGATCAACCCGACCGCGGGCGTGGACGTGAAGTCGAAGGAGGCGCTGCTCGCGGTCGTCGACCGGGTGCGCGCCGAGGGCAAGGCGGTGCTGATCGTCAGCGACGAGCTCGACGACCTGCGCCTGAGCGACCGGGTCCTGGTGCTGCGCGCCGGGGCCGTGGTCGCCGAGCACCAGGCCGGGTGGTCCGACGGCGACCTCGTGGCCGACATCGAAGGAGTCGAGCTTTCGTGACCGACGTGATGACCTCTCCCCAGACGGAGCTGCCCGCGCCACCCCGGCGTCGCAAGGCCGGCTGGCTGCGCGAACTCGCCCTCCTGCCCGCGCTGATCGTGGTGTTCGTCATCGGCGGCCTGGTCGACGACACGTTCGTCGGCTGGAGCAACATCGTCAGCATCCTGACCGCGTCGGCGGCGCTGTCGCTGGTCGTGCTCGGCGAGTCGCTGGTGCTGATCACCGGGAAGTTCGACCTGTCGCTGGAGTCCACGATGGGCCTGGCGCCGGCGCTCGGCGCGATGGTCGTCATCCCGGCGGCGTCGGCGGGCTTCGGCGTCGAGCTGCCCGCGGCGATCGGCCTGCTGGTGATCCCGCTGTGCGGCGCGCTCGTCGGGTTCGTCAACGGCTTCCTGATCGTGAAGCTGAAGCTGAACGCCTTCATCGTGACGCTGGCGATGCTGACCGTGCTGCGCGGTGTCCAGGTCGGGTCGACCAAGGGCAAGACGCTGTTCAACCTGCCGGACTCGTTCACGAACCTGGCGACGACGACGTTCGCCGGGCTGCCGATGTCGGTGTGGCTGGCGGCGGTGCTTTTCGCGATCGCCGGCTGGGTGCTGCGCTACCACCGCGTCGGCCGCGCGCTGTACGCGATCGGCGGCAACCGCGAAGCCGCGCGGGCGGCCGGTGTCCGCGTCGACCGGATCGCGTGGGCGGTGTTCGTCGTCGCCGGCATCCTCGCGGCGATCGGCGGGCTCGCGTACACGGGTTACGTCGGCGCGCTGGGCGCGAACCAGGGCTCCGGGCTGATCCTGCAGGTGTTCGCGGCGGCGGTGATCGGCGGCGTCTCGCTCGACGGCGGCAAGGGCACCCTGGTCGGCGCCCTTACCGGCGTCCTGCTGCTGTCGTCGGTGTCGAGCCTGCTCAACTACGCGCACGTGACGGCGGAGTGGCAGGGCGCGATCTACGGCGCCATCATCCTGGTCGCGCTGATCATCGCCCGGTACGCGGGCGGAAAGCCCCAGACCTGACGCACACGCTGTGATCATCCGACCACTGCGAGGAGAAGAAGCGTGTCAGGAGGCTTCCGCGGCCGGCTCGGCGTCCGCGTCGGGCGTGGTCGGGTCGTCCGCGGTGCCCAGGGCGTTGCGCAGCCACTGCTCGACGCCCGCGACGTGCACGGTCGCCCACGAGCGCGCCAGCTCCGGCTCGCGCGCCGCGATCGCCTCGTAGATCGCCGAGTGCTGCTCCCGGGTCTTCGCGACCGCGCCCTCCTGGGTGAGGCCGCGCCAGATCCGGGCGCGGGCCGTCGGCCCGGAGAGGCTGTCGAGCAGCGAGCAGAGCACCGGGTTGCCGGAGCCGTCGGCGATCTTGCGGTGGAACTGGAGGTCGTTGGCGACCAGCGCCTCGACGGTCGGCGAGTCCTCCAGCTCCCCGAGCAGCGTGCCCAGCTCGGTGATGTCGTCGTCGCTCATGTGCAACGCGGCCAGCGCGGTCGCGGCCGGCTCGAGGATCCGCCGCACGGCGAGGAAGTCGAGCACGGTGTCGTCGCGGTGGAAGTCGACCACGAACGTCATGGCGTCGAGCAGCAGGTTCGGCTCGAGACTGGTGACGTACGTGCCGTCGCCCTGCCGGACGTCGAGCACCCTGATCAGGCACAACGCCTTGACGGCCTCCCGCAGGGAGCTGCGCGAGAGACCGAGCCGCTGGGCCAGTTCGGCCTCCTTCGGCAGCCGGTCGCCCGGCGCCAGCTCGCCGGAGATGATCATGTCCTTGATCTTGTCGATCGCGACATCGGTGACGGGCATCGCGTCCGCCCTCCCTGCAACAGACCTCGGATGTTTCGGTGTTCCTCCCCAGCGTGCCATGTCCCGGCGAAGGAGTGGTGATGACCCACCAGCCCGCACCTCAAAGAGTGGCGCTCCATACCCGCTTGAAGCCTGGCAAGGAGGCCGAGTACGAGTCCGTCCACGCGGTCATCCCGCCCGAGCTGGACGTCGCCCTGCGCGAAGCCGGCGTCCGCACCTGGCGGATCTGGCGTAACGGTCTCGACCTCTTTCACGTCGTCGAAGTCGACGACTACGCGGCGATGCGCGCGGCGTTGCGGGACCACCCCGCGAACGTCCCGTGGCAGGCCAGGATGGCCGAGCTGCTGGCCGTCGAAGACGACTACTCCGGCGGTGACACCGGCATCGGGCTGGTCTGGGAACTGCCGGTGAAGGAGTGACGGCGTTGGAACTCTCCCTGTCCCCGCTCGGTCTCGGCTGCGCGCAGCTGGGCAACCTCTACCACGCGATCAGCGACGAGACCGCGGCCGCGACCGTGCGCCGCGCGTGGGACGAAGGCGTCCGGTACTTCGACACCGCGCCGCACTACGGTCTCGGCCTCTCGGAGACCCGCCTCGGCGCGGCGCTGCGGGCATACCCCCGCGACGAGTACGTGCTCTCGACGAAGGTCGGCCGCGTGCTGGAGCCGAACCCGGACGGCGCCGGCGCCATGGACGACCAGGGCTTCGCCGTCCCGGCCGCGTACAAGCGCCGGTGGGACTTCAGCCGCGACGGCGTCCTGCGGTCCTTCGAGGACAGCTTGGTGAGGCTCGGGCTCGACCGCGTCGACATCGCCTACGTGCACGACCCCGACGACCACTTCGAGGAAGCCCTGCGCGGCGCCTTCCCCGCGTTGCGCGAGCTGCGGGACCAGGGCGTGATCGGCGGGTTCGGCGCCGGGATGAACCAGGCGTCGATGCTCACGGAGTTCGTCCGCCGGACCGATCTCGACGTCGTGCTCGTGGCGGGGCGCTACACGCTGCTCGACCAGCCGGCCCTCGACGAGCTGCTGCCGCTGTGCCTCGACCGCGGCGTCCGGGTGGTCGCCGGCGGCGCGTTCAACGGCGGCATCCTCGCGACCACCGAGCCGGGCCGGCTCTACGACTACGCCGAAGCCCCGCCCGAGCTGGTCGACCGGGCCGCGCGGATCGCCGCGATCTGCGCGCGGCACGGCGTCGAGCTGCCGGAGGCCGCGCTGGCGCTGCCGATGGCGCATCCCGCGGTGGCGTCGGTCGTCGTCGGCGCGCATGATCCTTCGCAGGTCAGCGTCAACGCGCGACGCGCACGGGCCGCGGTGCCGCCGGAGCTGTGGACGGAGCTGGTGGACGCGGGCCTGCTGCGCGCCGACGTCGTCATCGCCGAAGGAGTCTCATGATCGACGCCCACCACCACCTGTGGGACCCGTCGCGGCGCGAGTACCCGTGGATGGCGGGGGCGGCGCTCGACCCGATCCGCCGCCCGTACACGGCGGACGACCTGCGCGCGGTCACCAAGGCGGCCGGCGTCCGCGCGACGGTGCTGGTCCAGACGGTCTCGTCGGCGGAGGAAACCGCGGAGTTCCTCTCGATCGCCGAGTCCGAGCCGGTGATCGCGGGCGTCGTCGGCTGGGTGGACCTCGCGGCCCCCGACGTCGCCGACCGGCTCGCCGCACTGAGCGGGCCGCTGGTGGGGATCCGGCACCAGGTCGAAACCGAGCCGGACGACGAGTGGCTGCTGCGTCCCGCGGTGCTGGCCGGATTGCGGGCGGTGGCGTCCGAGGGGCTGGCGTACGACCTGCTCGTGCGCGCTTCCCAGCTGCCCGCGGCGGCGTCGCTGGCGGCGCGGCGGCCGGAGCTGCGGCTGGTGCTGGACCACGCCGCGAAGCCCCCGATCGCGGCGGGGGAGTGGGAGCCGTGGGCGTCCGGCGTCGCGGCGCTGGCCGCGCACGAGAACGTCGTGTGCAAGCTGTCCGGGCTGGTCACGGAGGCGCACTGGACGGGATGGGAGGTCGCGCACCTGCGCCGGTACGTCGACCACGTGCTGGACGTGTTCGGCCCGTCGCGGCTGCTGTTCGGCTCGGACTGGCCGGTCTGCGAGCTGGCGGCGTCCTACGAGCTGGTCCTGGACGCGGCGATCGCGCTGACCGGCGGGCTGTCCGACCCCGAGCGGCTGGGCGTGTTCGAGTACAACGCCCGCCGCGCCTACGGTTTGGACGCGGACGGGGAAACGTCTTCCAGGGGGTAAAAGAGGTTTCCCCGCCCGCCGCTGGGGTGGCTCAGAACTCGTCGTCGTGGATCATGCCGCGCAGCCGGGTCAGCGCGCGGTGCTGCGTCACGCGCACGTTCCCCGCGGAGATCCCGAGCGCTTCGGCGGTCTCCTGCGCGGAGAACCCGACGGCGATGCGGAGGGTCAGGATTTCCTGCTGCACGCGCGGCAGGGAGGCGAGCAGCCGGCCGAGGCGGGCGCCGAGGTCGAGGTGCAGCGCGTGGGACTCGGGCTCGTTGCCGGCGACGAGCGGGCGCTCGGGGAGCTCGGGGACGGGCTCGGAGCGGTCACGGGCGACGGCCCGGTAGGCGTCGGCGACCTTGTTGGCCGCGATCGCGTGGACGAGGTAGAGGAAGGAGCCCCCGCGGTCCTGGTAGTCCGGAAGGGCCTTGAGGACGGCGAGGCAGACCTCCTGCGCGACGTCGTCGGCCGAGAGGTAGGAAAGGTCGCGGCCCCCCATGCGCGCCCGGCAGTACCGCACCACGACCGGCTCGATCATCTGGAGCAGGCGGTGGATGGCGGCGGGGTTGCCCTCGCCCGCTTCTTTGACGAGCGGGTCCAGGTCCTCCTTGGTGAGCCGTCCGCTGGGCCGTGGCAATGACTCAGGGGTCCGATAATCGCGAACGCCGCTGTCCGATTGCTCGGTGGTCCTCGTCGGTGCTGTCATGAGTCGTCTCCCCGGCCGACCCCAGACCGTCGCTGCTGGGGGCTCAACTCTCTGTGACGTTCCGGTCGCAGATACTCCGGGAGACCCGGGCTTACCTGCGTTCCGTGCGACGCTGGGTAATCGTAAGCACCTCATGCCGCATCAGTCCAGATTTCAACGACCAATACCCCGTTAGCAGCAGCGACCGTGATGTTCCCGCGACCAGCCCCCGCACATTGCGATTAATCGGTTTCAGGATGTGCCGAGTTCACTCGTCAGTGGAGAACGGCCACGGAAGCGGCAGTCATGGTCACGGCGAGCGACGCGACCGCGGGCAGGACGGCGCTCATGACGGCCGGCCGAGCGGTCCGCAGCGCCCGTTCGCGAGCTACGCCCACGCCCGCTAGCAGGGCAGATGTCACGGCGGCGAGCAGTACGGGGACCAAAGAGACACCCCAATGGCGCTGGGCGGCGGAGTGCAGGAGAAGTACGGTGCAGGCGGCGGAGGCGAGAGCGGTCCGCCGCCAGGCGAGCCCGGTCCGCTCGGCTTGGGCCCCATCGGGGGCGGTCACGGGATTACCTGCAGGTGGATGACGGTACTTCTGACGTCGTCATAATCGCGAAGCAGCGGTATTCGGGCGACGACGAGGGGTCGGGCACCGTTGGTCCGAATGGCTCGAACGGCATCCGGCGAGGTCCGGCGAGGGTGTTCGGACGGCCCAGCGGCATGTGCGGTCCGTGTCGGAGCGTGCGGGCGGGGTTCCGCTGGGACGGGTGTCGCCGGGCGCTGGGCAGCGGCGGTTTGCCCGGTTCGGAGCGGCTTGGCCGGCTGGTGGTGTTGGGGCCTTGTGGCTAGGGTCGCCGGCCCGGCTCCCGCGGCCCGGCCGCAACCCGCTGGCGCTATCGCCGTCCCCCGGCGGCCCGGCTCGCTCACGACAGCACCAGCAACACCGCCGCCGCCACGGTCAACGCCAGCAGACCTACCGTCAACGCCACGATCGTCCAGCTCCGCGGCAACGGCTCCCCGGCCCGCATCGCGATCTGCACCCGCCGCCACCGCGGATAAGCCGTCGCGGCCAACGCCGCCGCCAACACCACGCACAGCCCGGCGAGGACCGCGCTGGCCGCCGCCGGGGCCGGGACCAGCTGGTGGACCGCCACCCCGCCCGCCAGCAACCCCAGCGCCGTCCGGAGCCAGGCCAGGAACGTCCGCTCGTTGGCCAGCGTGAAGCGGTAGTCCGGTTCGGTGCCACCCGAGTGGGGCTTGATGTCGTCCGAGGCCACGCCCAGACGCTAGCCGCTGTGTGCCGCCGCGGCCGCTTCGGAACGGTGCGCGAACACCCACCAGCGCAGCACCGCGAACCGCACGAACCCGCCGACCAGGCTGGCCAGCAGCAGCGCGCCGGTCTCCTCCCACGACGTCGGCCGTTCGACGACGGCGTCGAGGATTGCCAGCACCGCCGAGCCGTACCCGGCGTAGAACGCGAACGTCAGCAGGTCCTGCAGGTGCCGCTTCCCGGCGTTGCTGGGCCGGCCGGCGAAGGTGACGCGGCGGTGGAACTCGGTGTTGCCGATCGTCGTCAGCGCGATCGCGACCAGGTTCGCCACCTGGGAGCCGAGCTCGTCGCGCAGCAGGAGGAACAGTGCGGCCTGCAGGCCGGTGGTCACCACGCCGGCCACGACGTACCACGCGGCGTGCGTGCCGAGCTCGTGGTGCCGCTCCGGGTCGGTGGCGAGCAGCCGGTGCCCCGGTGCGCACCTGGTGGTGGCCATGATCCCGAACCTACTCCGCGTTCACAAACTTGTGAATATGTTAAACCCGTTGAAGAAATGTGATCCCGGTGACACCGCCCGGGTTTGAAGCCCCCGACGGCCCGGGTAGGTCACCGGCGATGACGGGAGAGAACCAGTGACCGAACCGGGAAGCCTGGAGCCCAGCGAAGCGCTGGACGAAGACGAGCTGCGCGTGGACCCGCTCGAAGCGGGCATCGAGCCGCCCGAGCATTGGAGTGGCGCCGACCGCTTCGGCACCACGCCCAGAGAAGCGCGTGAAGGCGAGCCTATGGCGCAACGCCTCGCCGAAGAGGTGCCGGACACCGAGCCGGAGCCGGTCCCGGAGCGGCCGCTCGCGGCGACCCCGGCCGACCAGCTCGACGAGACCGTCGAGGACGCCCCGGCGGACTTCGAGCCGGTGGTCCAGGCCGACGAGATCCCGCGCCGCCACGCCGACCCCGATCCGCGCGAGCACGCGGACTACGCGGGCGGGTCCGTGGCGGACGCCATCCGCGAGGCGCGGCAGGGCTGATCCGCTCAGACTGCACGCCCGGACGGACGCCCCTAGCGTGGGGCACCAGAGTGCATCGGACCGCGACGAAGGGAAGGCCGAAGATGCTGACCGTGACCGAAGCCGCCGCCGAGGCGATCACCGCGTTGACCAGCCAAGGGGAGGGCGAAGCCGGACTCCGCCTGGCGGTCCAGAACGCCGACGGCGAAAGCGCCCAGCTGGCGCTGTCCGTCGCCCCCGAACCCGCGGAGGGCGACAGCGTGCTGGGCGTCGACGAAGGCCCGAAGGTCTTCCTGGAACCGCAGGCCGCGGCGTTGCTCGACGACAAGGTGCTCGACGTCCAAGAGGACGAAGCCGGCGGAGTCGCCTTCGCCGTGTTGCCGCAGCACACGAGCTGACCGCGGCGGACGGGCCTTCCTCATCGTCGCGGAGGGCCCGTTCGTCAGCGGGACAGCCAGTCGCGGACCAGTTCCGCCGCTCGTACCCGGAGCAGTTCCGCCGCGTTCGCTTGTGCGTGCTCCACCGACGGCGCGTGGTCGATCAACGCGCTGCTCCCCACGACTCCGAGCCGGGCCAGTCCCTCGGCGTCGAGCAGGATCCGGCCGGCGAGCGCCAGCAGCGGCACTCCTCGTGGCCGCGCCCGGTTCGCGATCCCGGCCGGCGCCTTGCCGTTCAGGCTCTGTTCGTCGAGCGAACCCTCCCCGGTGATGACGAGGTCGGCGCCTTCCAGCGCCGCGTCGACGCCGGTCAACCCGGCAATGAGGTCGAACCCGGATTCGACGGTCGCACCCAGCGCGATCGCCCCCGCGGCGACCCCGCCACCGGCGCCCCCGCCCGGGATCCGCGAGACGTCCGGGGCGCCACCCACCTGGAGCGCGTGCACCCACCGGGCCAGGGCTTCGTCGAGCAGCGTCACCTCCGCCGGCCCCGCACCCTTCTGTGGCCCGAACACCGCCGCCGCGCCCGACGGGCCCAGCAACGGGTTCGTGACGTCGGTGGCGACCGCGACGCGCACGCCGTCGAGGCGTTCCCGCACCGGCCCCAGTTCGGCCGACGCCACCCGCGAAAGCGTGCCGCCGCCCAGGCCGACCGGCGCGCCGAACGCGTCCAGCACTCCGCCGCCGAGCGCGCCCAGCATCCCGGCGCCGCCGTCGGTGCTGGCCGTGCCGCCGACCGTCAGGACGAGCCGGCGAGCGCCGTGGATCAGCGCGTCCGCGAGCAGCTCGCCGACGCCCCAGGTGTGCGCGCCCAGCGCGGTTTCCGGGCTGGGCTCGACGAACTCGATCCCGCACGCGCGCGCCGATTCGACGTAGGCGGTGCCGTCGAGCACCGCGTAAGAAGCTTTGACCGGCTCCTCGAGCGGTCCGCGGACCGTCAGCCGGACGATTCGCGCGCCCGCCGCTTCGAGGACGTCGAGGGTGCCTTCCCCGCCGTCGGCGACCGGGCAGGAGACGATCTCGGCGTCCGGCAAGGCGTCTCGCACGCCGAGTCCGATCGCCGCCGCGGCCTCGACCGCGGTGAGACTGCCCTTGAACTTGTCGGGCGCGATGACGACGCGGGTCACGGCTGCACCTCCGTCAGCGGGGGACGCCCGGCGAGCACCGCCGCGACGTTGCGGGCCGCCAGCACGGCCATCGCGGTCCGGGTCTCGACCGTGGCGGACCCGAGGTGCGGGCTCAGCACGACGTCGTCCCGGCCGAGCAGCCGCGGTTCGACGTCGGGTTCCTTTTCGAACACGTCCAGCGCGGCGCCCGCGATCTCCCCGGCTTCGAGGGCGTCCGCGAGCGCGGCTTCGTCGACGACCGGGCCGCGCGTCGTGTTCACCAGGTAGGCACTGGGTTTCATGGCGCGCAACGCGGCCGCGTCGATGAGGTGCCGCGTCTCGGGTGTCAGCGGGCAGTGCAGCGAGACGACGTCCGAGCGGGCCAGGAGTTCCTCGAAGGAAACGGAACCCTGGTTCGACCGTCCCGAGTGGACGATCGACATCCCGAACGCCTCCGCGCGGCGAGCCACCGCGCGGCCGATCTGGCCGTACCCGACGATCCCGAGCGTCTTGCCCTGCAGCCCCGAGCCGAGGAGGAACCCGAGGTGGAACGACCAGGGCGTCCGCGAGCGCAGCAGCCGTTCACCCTCGCCGATCCGCCGGGTGACCGCGAGCAGCAGGCCGAAGGCGAGGTCGGCGGTCGCGTCGGTGAGCACGCCCGGCGTGTTCGTGACGACGACGCCGCGCCCGGCCAGCGCCGGGACGTCGACGTTGTCGTAGCCGACGGCGACGTTCGCGACCACCTTCAGCTCCGGCCCGGCGGCCTCGGCCAGCGCGCCGTCGAGCCGGTCGTGCAGCATCCCGACGACGGCCGCAGCGCCGGCCACGAACTCGTGCAGCTCTTCGGGCGTCAACGGGCGGTCGGCGGGCGACACCACCACGTCGCCCGCCTCGGCCAGGACCTTCACCGCGTCGTCGGGAATCCATCGGGTCACCGCGATCTTGGGCACGCCGACAGCCTAGTTCACGGCACCGACAGTTCAGCCGTGCTGGACCGCGTCGAGGACGATCTCCGACTGCGCGGCCGCCCCGGCACCGTTGGGGTGGAAGGGGAACGCGAGCAGCAGCGGGTTGCTGACGGAGATCGGGATCAGGCCCTCGGCGTAGCGCACGGTGGGCGCCTGGCACGCGTCGTGCCCGACGGTCGGGGTGTAGGTGTCGACGAGCTCGGCGCCGTTGTCCGCGGCGACCCGCGCGAGCATGGCGTTCATCTGGAGGAACTTCGCCTGCAGGTAGGCGATGTCGCCGTCGGCGACCGGGATCACCGGCCAGCACCCCTTCCCGCTCGCGGGCAGCCCGGCGAGGTAGTCGACCAGCAGGATCCGCGCGTTCGGGGAGCGGTCCTTGATGGCCTGGAGCGACGCGGCGACCTTCGGCGCGGTCGCGTTGACGGCGTTTTCCAGCTGGTCGACGCCGCCCGCGGTGAACTTCGCCTTACAGGTGCTGACGGGCAGGAGGTTGAGGCACTTCGTCACGGCGGAGGCGAGCCCGATGTCGTTGCCGCCGATCCCCAAGGTCACCAGGTCGGTCGACGGCGTGAGCCGGTCGAACTGCGGCGGGTTCGTCCCGCCCAGCGGCAGCTTCTGCGGCTGCGTGAAGTCCGTCGTGGTCGCGCCGCCGCAGCTCGCGTCCCGGAAGGTCTCGACGCCCAGCGCGCCGGCGACCTCGTGCGGATAGTCCGAAGTGGACTGTGCGCAGTCGAGCGGGGTGAACTCGGTGGTGGGCGGGAAGGTGACGAAGACGTCCGCGGTCCAGGAGTCTCCGAGGGCGACGTATTCGTGGTACCGCGCGCTGGCCGACGCCGGAGCGGCGAAGGCGAGCATGGCGAGCGCGGGCACGACGAGCAGAGCGGACAGGCGCTTGCGCATGCTGCCTCCGTTGGCGAGCGTAGTGAAGGACTTTCACATTCGGCTCGCGTCCGGTGAAAAGTCAATCCGGCTCACCCGTCCTGGTGACGCCGGTCGGCGTGGGTAATCGGACCCTGGTCAGCCGCACCACCGCGCTCGCGTAGCCGCTCCCGGGCAGGTCGACGTCGAGGCCGTGGCTCAGCAGCACCGCGCCGTCGTGCACGACGCCGTCCTGGTCGCGGTACCGCGCGGACGGATCGAGCCCGGCCAGCCGCGGCGGGGTGACCGGCCGCGCGAACTCCGCGGGCCGCCGCCAGAAGAGCACGACCACACGGTCGTCGAGGAGGTACTGCACCGCGGTCAATGCCGACGTCGCCGGGTCCGCCAGCCGGTACAACGCGCCGTGCTGCACGACCGGCCGGATCTCCTTGTACAGCACGACGAGCGACGCCGCTTCGTCCAGTTCGTCCGGAGACCACCGGGGCAGGTCGCCGCCCAGGCCGAGCACGCCCGCCATCGCGACGTGGAACCGGAAGCTCAGCGGCGCCGCGCGGCCGGTGGTCGGGTTCGGGCTGTCGGTGACCCAGGCCGACATCGTGCCGGCGGGGTAGAGCTGGCCGTAGCCGTGCTGGATGGTGATCCGGTCGGCGGCGTCGGTGTTGTCGGACGCCCAGATCTCGTCGGTCCGGGCGAGGATCCCGAGGTCGGTGCGCCCGCCACCACCCGCGCAGCCCTGGATCCGCAGAGCGGGGTGGTCGGCGCGCAGCCGGTCGAGGATCGCGTGAACGGCCCGCACGTGCTCGACCCAGAGCCGTCCCGCGTCGTCGCCCGCCGCCGGCCAGCCCGCCTCGGTGAACGCGCGGTTCATGTCCCACTTGAGGTAGTCGATCCCGTGCTCGCCGACCAGCCGGTCGAGCCACTTGTGCGCCCAGTCCGCGACATCCGGGCGCGCGAAGTTCAGCACGAGCTGGTTGCGCAACGTCGTACGCGACCGGTTGGCCATGTGCAGCACCCAGTCCGGGTGCGCGCGGTAAAGATCGCTGTCCGGGTTGACCATTTCGGGCTCGACCCACAGCCCGAACTTCATCCCGTGCGCGTGGACGGCGTCGACCAAGGGCCGCAGGCCGGCCGGGAAGCGCTGCTCGTTGGCGGTCCAGTCGCCGAGTCCGGCGGTGTCGCCGGTGCGGGCGCCGAACCAGCCGTCGTCCATGACGAACAGCTCCGCGCCGAGTTTCGCCGCGGCCGCCGCGAGGGACGTCTCGGTGGCTTCGTCGACGTCCCAGCCGGTCGCCTCCCACGAGTTGTAGACGATCGGCCGCAGCTCCTGGGGGTGCGGCTGGACGAACTGGCGCACGTAGGCGTGCCACCGCCGGCTGGTACCGCCGAAGCCGTCGGCCGCGTAGAGCCCGGCGAACACCGGCGTCCCCCACGTTTCGCCGCGCAGCAGCCGCCAGCCGACGTGCTCGTGGCCGAACCCGCCGGTCCACGTGACGCGGCCGGTGTGGGTGTGCTCGACGGTGATCCGCCAGCTCCCGCTCCAGGCGAGCGCCGTCGACCACACTTCGCCGGACGTCTCGGTCGCGTCGCCCGCGTCGAGCATCACCCAGGGGCTGACCTGGTGACTCGACACGCCGCGGCGGCTGGTGAGCGTGGTTTCGCCGACCGGCAGCGGTTCGCGCAGCACGCCGTACTCGGCGCTCCACGCGCCGGACGTCCGGGTGAGCCGCGCGCTGTCGCGGCGGGGGAGCGTCCACGCCGCGGAGTCCGTGCGCAGCAGGGAAATCGGGGCTTCGCCGGTGTTGCGCAGCGACGTCCAGCGCTCGACGACCTCGCCGCGGAGGCGGTAGTGCAGCGAAAGTTCGAGAGGGTAGTGCCGGTCTTCGAGCCGCACGACCAGGGAGTCCTCGGTGCTGGTGTGCCCGGCGTAGCGCCACTCGAGGGCCGACGTCCCGTCCTCGTACCGCACGGCCAGGGCCGCGACGCCGAAGAAGGCGCCGCCCTCGGCCGGGAGTTCCTGCCGCTCGTCGCCCGGCTCGTCGAAGCTGCTGTCGGCCGGGTTGCGGCGCGCGGCGACCTGCGTGGCCTGGGCCAACGTCAGGGGCGGGCCCCAGTGGACGTGCCGTGGGCGGTCGTCGGCGTCGAGCCGGAAGGCGTACGAGCTCTCGGGGGTGCGCAGCAGCCAGAGCCGGTGCGCGGGGTCGTGTTCGACGAGCGACATGATCCCGAGCGTAGGCATGACCAGCCGAAAAATAAATTCTTGACGAAGTTAATTAATCCTGCCTACCCTTCCGGCCATGCCTCGCAGTGCACCGGCAAGGGCGCCGATCACCAGTCCCGCGGCAGCGACCGTGTTCACCACGGTCCTGACCGAAGGGCCGGTCTCCCGCGTCGACGTCGCCCGGCGCACCGGCCTGTCGTCGGCCGCGGTCACCAAGGCGGCCCGGCCGTTCATCGAAGCCGGCTACCTCGAAGAGCTCGCCTCCGAAGGCCGGACCGGTCCCGGCGCCGGCCGTCCCGCCAACCCCCTCGCGATCCGCCCCGACCGCGAGTACTTCGTCGGCGTCAAGATCACCGGCGACGACCTCATCGGCGTCGTCACCGACCTGCGTGCGGACGTCCGGGCCAGCGCTCACCACGCGCTGAAGAGCCACGACGTCGACCACGTCGTGCGCGCGCTGGCCGACCTCGTCGGCGAACTGCTGGCCGGCCCGACCCCGGACGGCACCAGCAACCTCCGCGAGCGCGCCTACTGCCTGGGCGTCGCGGTCTCCGGCGACGTCGACCGCGCGTCCGGCGTCGTCCGGTACTCGCCGTTCCTCGGCTGGCGGGACGTGCCGCTGGCTTCCCTTTTGGAAGACGCCACCGGGCTCACGGCGACGCTGGAGAACGACGTCAAGGCCCTGGCCGTCGCCGAGCAGTGGTTCGGCGAAGGTGTCGGAGCGTCGTCGTTCGCGCTGGTCACGGTGGGAACGGGCATCGGCAGCGCGCTCGTGGTGAACGGCGACCTGGTCCGCGGCGCGCACGGCGTCGCGGGCGAGATCGGGCACGTCCCGGTCGCCGACGACGGCCCGTCCTGCCACTGCGGTGGCCAGGGCTGCGTCGAGGCGATCGCGTCCACCGAAGCGATCCTCGTCCGCGCTCGCGCGGTCTCCGGGGAACCCGCGCTGACCATGGAAGACGCCGTGCTCCGCGCCCGCGGCGGTGACGAGCCGCTGCGCGCGGTCTTCGCCGGCGCGGGGCACGCGATCGGGCTCGGCCTGGCCGCGCTGGTCAACCTGTTCGGCCCGGAACGAGTCGTCGTCTCGGGTGAAGGCGTCGCCACCTACGACCTGTTCGAGGACCAGATCCGCCGGACCTTCGCGGTCCAGGCGTTCGGCAGCGCCGCCCGCTGCGGCCTGGTGATCCGGCCGCTGCCGTTCGAGGAGTGGGCGCGGGGCGCGGCCGCCGTCGCCATCCAAAGTCTTTTCGTCGCCGAAAGCGTCTAAGGAGTCCCTGTGAGCCCCATGAATCGCCGAAGCTTCCTGGTCGGTTCCGTCCTCTTCGCCGGGGGAGCGGCCCTCGCGGGCTGCACCTCCGACCCGCTGAACAAGAACGCGGGCGCCGCTTCAGGCGCGAAAGTCACTCTGCAGCAGTGGTACCACGCGTACGGCGAATCCGGGACGCAGCAGGCCGTCCAGCGCTACGCGCAGGAGTTCACCAAGGCCAACCCGGACATCGCGATCAACGTCAGCTGGATCGCCGGCGACTACGAGACCAAGCTCAACTCGGCGATGCTCACCGCGCAGGCGCCGGACCTGTTCGAGCTGGGCGACTTCCGCTACCAGAACGTCAAGAACGGCCTGCTCGCGCCGCTCGACGACGTCATCGCGCCGGCCAAGGCCGACTTCCGCCCGGCCGCCCTGGACACCGTGACCGTCGACGGCAAGATCTACGGCGTCAAGATGATCGACGACGTCATGATGCTGTACTTCCGCAAGTCCGCGCTGCAGGCCGCGGGCGTCCAGCCGCCGCAGACGTTCGCCGAGCTGCTCGACGCGACGCGGAAGCTCACCACGGGCAAGCAGAAGGGCCTCTACGTCGGCACCGACGGCGTCGGCGAGGCCGCGACACTCCTGCTCTGGTCGTCCGGCAGCGACTTCTTCGACAGCAGCGGCAAGAAGGTCGCGTTCGCCTCGCCCGAAGCGATCGCGGCGATCGCCGGGCTCAAGCAGCTGCACGACACCGGCGGCCTGCTCCAGGGCTACCCGACCGACTGGTCCGACCCCGGCGCGTTCGCCAACGGCGCCACCGCCATGCAGTGGGGCGGCCTGTGGTCGCTGCCGGACATCAAGAAGGCGCTCGGGGACGACTTCGGCGTCGTCGCGTGGCCGAAGTTCGGCGACGCCGGCAAGCAGGTCGCGCGCGTCGGCGGCTGGTACCAGCTGGCGAATGCGAAGAGCCAGAACCTCGACGCCGTCAAGAAGTTCATCGACTGGCTGTGGATCAAGAACGCCGACCTGCAGAAGGACTGGTGCGTCAAGTACGGCTTCCACATCCCGGCCCGCAAGCCGGTCGCCGCGCAGACGACCGAGTTCTCCAGCGGTCCCGCGAAGGACGCCGTGACGATCTCGCAGCAGAACGGCAAGTCGTACTCGGGGCTGTGGAACAAGGCGTCGGCGACGCTGTTCCTGCAGGCCGCGACGAAGATCGCGAACGGGCAGGCCGACCCGGCCGCCGAGCTCGCCGACGCGGCGAAGAAGGCGCAGGCCGAAGTCGACAAGCAGCTGGCATGACCGCCTTGATGGAGGCCCCAACCGTCTCGGTGGCGGCGAAGAAGCGCCGCCGTCGCCGGGACTGGCGCGCGATCGGCGCGTTCGCCGTGCTGACCGGGCCGGTGGTGATCGGGCTGGGGCTGTTCAAGTACGTCGCGATCGCGTGGAGCTTCCTGCTCAGCTTCAACGACGCGCGCGGCACCATCACCATCGGCCACTGGATCGGCTTCGACAACTACGCGTTCCTGCTCGGCGACGACGCCTTCCTGACGTCGCTGTCGACGATCGCGCTCTTCACCGTGTTCATCGTGCCGATCACGTTCGTCGCGTCGCTCGGCCTCGCGGTGCTGATCAACAGCATCAAGCGCGGCAAGGCGTTCTTCCGGACGATCTTCCTCATCCCGGCCGCGGTGTCCTACGTCGTCGCGGCGCTGGTGTGGAAGATGGCGCTGTTCAACGGCCTGCCGTCCGGCGTCGCGAACGTCATCGGCGGGTTGTTCGGCGCCGACCCGGTGCCGTGGCTGTCGGAGACGAACCCGCCGGTGTACTGGGTCGCGGTGGTGACGCTGCGGCTGTGGCTGCAGGTCGGGCTGTACATGATCCTGTTCCTGGCCGGGCTGCAGGCGATCACGCCGTCGCTGTACGAGGCCGGTGAGCTGGACGGCACGACCAAGTGGCAGGCCTTCCGTTTCATCACCCTGCCGCAGCTGCGGAACACGTCGGTGGCGGTGCTGCTGCTCATCCTGATCGCGGCGTTCCAGGCCTTCGACGAGTTCTACAACCTGTTCGGCACCGGGCTTTCGGGCACGGCGACCGCGCCGGTCAAGCCGCCGCTCGTCTATCTGTACGACTCCGCGCTCGGCGACCAGAACTACGGCGTCGGCTCGGCGGGCGCGTTCCTGCTGACCGTGCTCATCGTCGTGATCACCCTGCTGCAGGGCCGGTTCGTCGGCTTCGGGAAGAAGGACTGATGGCCGTCCTCGCCGCTCCCCGCGTGCGGAAGGCACCGAAGTACGTCCTGGCGTCGGTGCTCTCGGTGATCTTCCTGCTGCCGTTCTACATCATGCTGCGCAACGCGTTGATGACGCGTCAGCAGGTCAGCTCGCCGGACTGGTCGTGGCTGCCGGACCCGCTGTCGTGGGTCAACTTCGGCGACCTGTTCGCCGACGCGTCGGTGCCGATGGCGCATTCGTTGTGGAACTCGTTCCTCGTCGCGATCGTCACCGCTCCGGTCGGCACGCTGTTCGGCTCGATGGCGGGTTACGCACTGGCCCGGATCAACGTCCCGGGACGCCGCGCGGTGTTCACGTACGTGCTGGTCACGCTGATGATCCCGCAGTCGGTGACGTTCGTGCCGACGTTCGTCGTCGTCGGCTCGATGGGCGGGGTCAACACCGAGTGGGGCATCATCGCGCCGAACCTGTTCAGCGCGTTCACCGTGATCCTGTTCCGCAACTTCTACCTGCGGTTCCCCGTCGAGCTGGAAGAGGCGGGCCGGCTCGACGGGCTCGGCTACCTCGGCGTCTACCGGCGGCTCGTGCTGCCGAACTCGGGGAGCATGATCGCCTCGCTCGGGGCGCTGATGTTCATCGAAAGCTGGAACGCGTTCCTGTGGCCGCTGGTGATCGGGCAGGACCCGTCTTCGTGGACCGCGCAGATCGCGCTTTCGACGTTCCTGACCGCCCAGTCGGTCAACCTGCCGGCGCTGTTCGCCGGCGCTCTGGTCACCATCGCGCCGCTGGTCGCGATGTTCCTGGTCGCCCAGCGGTTCATCGTCAGCGGAATCGCCGCGAGCGGGCTCAAGGAGTAGGTCCCCTACCGAGGAGTGTTCAGTGAAGCGCCTCCTTTCCGTGTTCCTCGCTGTCCTGGGTCTTTCGGCGTTCCTGGTGCCGGTGGCCGACGCGCGGACGCCGTTCGTCCGGCCGTTCATGGGCTGGAGCAGCTGGAGCCTCGAGTCGTCGACCCGCGCGGGTTACGGCACTTCGTGGCTGAACGAGGGGCACATCCGCGACGCGGCTTCGGCCATGGCGTCGAAGCTCAAGTCCGCGGGCTACACCTACGTCAACATCGATTCGGGCTGGAACGCGGACCTGTCGTGGGTGTTCCACACCGACGTCAACGGGATCCCGGCGCCCGATCCGGGCCGCTTCCCGTCCGGCATCCCCGCGCTGGTCGGCTACGTGCACGGGCTCGGCCTGAAGCTCGGTCTGTACGCCGTGACCGGGCTCGAGAAGGAGGTCTACGACAAGAACGCGCCGATCGCCGGGACGTCGTGCCACGCCCAGGACATCGCGTACCGGCCGTTGACGCCGTCCAACGGCTGGGGCGGCAACTGGAAGGTCGACTTCACGAACCCGTGCGCGCAGAAGTACTACGACTCGATCGTGGCCCGCTTCGCTTCCTGGGGCGTCGACTTCGTCAAGGTGGACGGGACGACCGCGGACAACGTCGCCGACATCAAGGCGTGGTCTGCCGCTGTCGACCATTCGCGGCGGCCGATGTGGCTGACCGCGAGCGCGTGGCCGGTGCCGCGGTCCATCGGTTCCTCGCTGGCGCCCTACGCGAACGGCGTCCGGATCGACACCGACATGGAGTGCTACTGCGAGACGGTTTCCTCGTGGGACAGCTCGGTGAAGGCACGCTGGGCGGACCTGCCCGGCTGGCAGGGCGTGTTCGGCCCGCAGTACCGGCCGGACCTGGACTCCATGCCGATCAACAACAACACGGGGTCCGGCATCCAGGACGGCATCTCCGACGTCGAACGGCAGAGCGTGATGACGTTCTGGTCCATGGCGTCCTCGCCGTTGTACGTCGGGGGAGACATCTACTTCCTGGACGCTTCCGCGGTGTCGATCCTGACGAACCCCGAGGTCATCGCGGTCGACCGGTCGGGGACGTACGCGACGCAGGTGTCCGGCGGCGACCACCAGGTGTGGACGAAGCGCGCGCCGGACGGGAGGACGTACGCGGCCGTCTACAACCTGGGGTCCACGCCCGCGGACATCACGGTGGACCTCGGCGGGCCGGTCCGTGACCTCGTCGCGCGGAAGGACCTCGGGCGGTTCCGGGGCTCGTGGACGGCTTCCGCGGTGCCGCCGCACGGCTCCCGCCTGGTGCGGATCGGCTGACGTCGTCTCTCGAAGGGGACTTTTCTCGCTGCTCACGCGAGGAAAGTCCCCTTCGTCGTGCCTGCGTCATCCATTGGGTGGAAGACGTCTGGTCGGACGCAGGGGCGTCATGCTATGTTCGGTTGCAGAACGAGTGTGCGTCATGCGAACGGATGCGAGGGAGTGGGGATGGCGGAGCTGCTGTCACTGGAGGAGGCCGTCGGCCGGCTGGTGCACGACGGCGACACCGTCGCGCTCGAAGGCTTCACGCACCTCATCCCGGTCGCGGCCGGGCAGGAGATCATCCGGCAGGGCCGTCGTGGTCTCACGCTGGTGCGGATGACCCCGGACATCGTGTACGACCAGCTGATCGGCGCGGGCTGCGCGAGCAAGCTGATCTTTTCGTGGGGCGGCAACCCGGGGGTCGGCTCGCTGCACCGCTTCCGCGACGCCGTCCAGCACGACTGGCCGGTGCCGCTGGAGATCGAGGAGCACAGCCACGCGGGCATGGCGAACCGCTACGTCGCCGGCGCGTCCGGCCTGCCGTTCGCGGTGCTGCGCGGCTACACGGGCACGGACCTGCCGGCCCAGACGGACACGATCAAGCCGATCACGTGCCCGTTCACCGGCGAGCGACTCACGGCGGTCCCGGCACTGAACCCGGACGTCACGATCGTCCACGCCCAGCGCGCCGACCGGGCCGGCAACGTCCAGATGTGGGGCATCACCGGCGTCCAGAAGGAAGCGGTCCTGGCGGCGAAGCGCTCTCTGGTGACGGTGGAGGAGATCGTCGACGAGCTGGAGCCCCGTCCCGGAGCGGTGATCCTCCCGGCTTGGGTGGTCACGGCGGTGGCGGAGGTCCCGGGAGGCGCGAAGCCGTCGTACGCGGCGGGGTACTACGAGCGTGACAACTCGGCGTACCAGGCATGGGACGAGGTGGGCCGCGACCGCGAGGGCTTCACGAAGTGGCTGAACGAGCTGACCGGAGTGACGGCATGAGCGCGCTTCCCGCCCTGCCTGGTCGCACCGCGACGCCGACGCCGAGCTGTTCCCCGACCCGGCGGGCCCAAGCGGCCCACCGGCTCGGCAGCGCCCCGACCGCGCGCCGTTCCCCGGTGCGGCAGGCCCAAGCCGCTCACCAGCCCGGCGGTGGCGCGACCCAGCGCCGGTCCCCGATCCGGCGGGCCCGAGCGGCCCACCCAGCGCCCATCCCGCGCCCGACCCATCCCACCATGCCCAACCCCGCGGAGGTCCCGGCATGAGCACCGACTACACCGCCGACGAGATGATGAGCGTCGCGGCGGCCCGCGCCCTCGGCGACGGCATGTCCTGCTTCGTCGGCATCGGCCTCCCGAGCAAGGCGGCGAACCTCGCCCGCCGCGCGCACGCCCCGAACCTCACGCTGATCTACGAATCCGGCTGCCTGGGCGCGAAGCCGTCGAGGCTGCCGCTGTCGATCGGCGACGGCGAGCTGGCCGACACCGCCGACGCGGTGGTCAGCGTCCCGGAGGTGTTCAACTACTGGCTCCAGCCGGGCCGCATCGACGTCGGCTTCCTCGGCGCCGCCCAGCTCGACAAGTTCGGCAACATCAACACGACCGTGATCGGCTCGGACTACCACGACCCGAAGGTCCGGCTGCCGGGCGCGGGTGGCGCCCCGGAGATCGCGGCGTCGTGTGGTGAGGTGTTCATCGTGCTGCGCCAGAGCCCCCGCGCGTTCGTGGAGAAGGTCGACTTCGTCACGTCGTTCGGCCACGGCTCCGGCAAGGGCGACCGCGAGAAGCTCGGCCTCCCGGGCCGGGGCCCGACGCTGGTCGTCACCGACCTCGGCCTGATGCGTCCCGACCCGGAGACCTCGGAGTTCGTCCTCACCGAGCTCCACCCCGGCGTGGAGCTCGACCAGGCCATCGCCGCCACGGGGTGGAAACTGAAGGTCGCGGAAGACCTGAAGACCACCCCCGCCCCGACGGAGCAGGAGCTCACCCTCCTGCGAGAGCTGGAGAAGGCATGACCGACGTCTACGTCCTCGACGCGATCCGCACCCCGTTCGGCCGGTACGGCGGCGCACTGGCCGGCGTCCGCCCGGACGACCTGGCCGCCGGCGTGCTCAAGGCCCTGGTGGCCCGCAACGACCTCGATCCGTCCACAGTGGACGAGGTGACGCTCGGTGACGCGAACGGCGCGGGCGAGGACAACCGCAACGTCGCCCGCATGGCCGCCCTCCTGGCCGGCTGGCCCACGAGCGTCCCCGGCAGCACCGTCAACCGCCTCTGCGGCTCCGGCCTCGACGCGGTGATCCAGGCCAGCCGCGCGATCCAGGTCGGCGACGCGTCCCTGGTCGTCGCCGGCGGTGTCGAGTCCATGACCCGCTCGCCGCTGGTCATGCCGAAGCCGGAGAAGGCGTTCCCGGCCGGCAACCAGACCCTCTACAACACCGCGCTCGGCTGGCGCATGGTCAACCCGGAGATGCCCTCGCAGTGGACGATCTCCCTCGGCGAGTCCACCGAACAGCTCGCCGAGCGCTACGGCATCGGTCGCGACGAGCAGGACGCCTTCGCTGCCCGAAGCCACGTCAATGCCGCGAAGGCGTGGGACGAAGGTTTCTACGACGAGCTGGTCGTCCCGGTCGACGGCGTGGACCTGGCCCGTGACGAAGGCATCCGCCCGGACTCCAGCGCCGAGAAGCTGGCCAAGCTGAAGCCCGTCTTCCGCAAGGAGAACGGCACCGTCACGGCGGGCAACGCGTCCCCGCTGAACGACGGCGCGTCGGCGCTCCTGCTCGGCGACGAAGCGACCGCGAGCCGCCTGAACGCGACCCCGCTGGCCCGGATCGCCGGCCGCGGCGCGGCGGGCGTCGACCCGGACGTCTTCGGCATCGGCCCGGTGCGCGCGGCGGAGATCGCCCTCGAGCGCGCCGGCATCGGCTGGGACGACCTGGCCGCGGTCGAGCTCAACGAGGCCTTCGCCGCCCAGTCGCTGGCCTGCCTGCGCGACTGGAAGAAGCTCGACCCGGAGATCGTGAACACCCACGGCGGCGCGATCGCGATCGGCCACCCGCTCGGCGCGTCCGGCGGCCGCATCCTCGGCACCCTGGCGCACGACCTCCACCGCCGCGGCGGAGGCTGGGGCCTGGCCGCCATCTGCATCGGCGTCGGCCAGGGCCTGGCCGTCGTCCTCGAAGGCCGGTAAGGGAGAGAAGACGTGGTTACTCCGACCGAACTCAGGCTGCCCCGCTACGGCGAAGACCCCGAAGGCACGCACCCGCCGCTCGGCTTCCCCGGTTACCGCTCCACGGCGCTGCGCCACCCCAAGCAGGACCTGGTGCTGCTGCCGCAGATGCTGACCGAGGTCACCGGCCCGCTGCTCGGCCCCGGCCGCCTCGGCGAGCTGGACAACGACCTCACCCGGCAGCACGCCGGCGAGCCGCAGGGCCAGCGGATCATCGTCACCGGCCGGCTCCTCGACGGCGAAGGCCGCCCGGTGCGCGACTCCCTCGTCGAGATCTGGCAGGCGAACGCGGGCGGCCGCTACCGCCACACCGGCGACCGCTGGCCGTCGCCGCTCGACCCGAACTTCGACGGCGTCGGGCGCGCCCTGACCGACAGCGACGGCCGCTACACCTTCACCACCATCAAGCCGGGCGCGTACCCGTGGAAGAACCACGACAACGCCTGGCGCCCCGCGCACATCCACTTCTCGGTGTTCGGTTCGGCGTTCACCCAGCGGCTGGTCACCCAGATGTACTTCCCGGACGACCCGCTCTTCTCCCAGGACCCGATTTTCAAATCGATCCCGGACGAGAAGGCCCGGCAGCGCATGGTCTCGCGCTACGACCACGAGATCACGCAGTCGGAGTGGGCACTGGGGTTCCAGTTCGACATCGTGCTGCGCGGGCGTGACGCGTCGGTGTTCGAAGAGGAAGAGGACGAAGACGAATGAGCACACTGCTTCCCACCCCGTCGCAGACCGTCGGCCCGTACCTGTCGATCGGGCTGCCCTGGCCCGACGGCCCGCACGTCGTGCCCGAGGGCACCCCGGGCGCGTTCTGGATCCGCGGCATCGTCCGCGACGGCAACGGCGACCCGGTCCCGGACGCGATGATCGAGACGTGGCAGGCCGACCCGAACGGCGGGTTCCGCCACCCCGACGACCCGCGCGGCGAGGCGTCCGGCGACTTCCGCGGCTTCGGCCGCTGCCCGACCACCCCCGACGGCACGTACGGGATCCTCACCCTGCTCCCGGGGGTGGTGCCCGGCGAGGGCGGCACCGCGCAGGCCCGCCACATCGACGTGTCGGTGTTCGCGCGCGGCCTGCTCAACCGGTGCGTCACGAGGATCTACTTCGAGGACCAGGACAATTCTGCGGACCCGGTGCTGGCGACGGTCCCGGAGGAGCGGCGCGGCACCCTGATCGCGGCGAAGACCGAGGACGGCTACCGCTTCGACGTGCGCCTCCAGGGCGACGGGGAGACGGTGTTCTTCCGGGTATGACGAACGCGAACGGAGGTGACGGCGTGGGTGCCGTCCGGCTGCACAGGGTCGTCGAAGGGCCCGAAGACGGCCCGGTGGTGGTGTTCGGCGGCTCGCTCGGCAGCGACCTCCGGATGTGGGAACCCCAGGTCGTGCCGCTGCTGGAGCGCGGCTTCCGGGTGGTCCGCTACGACACGCGCGGCCACGGCGCCTCGCCGGTGCCGCCGGCGCCCTACGACCTCGAAGACCTCGGTTTCGACTTCCTTGCGCTGCTCGAAGACCTCGGGGTCGCGAAGGCGCACCTCGTCGGCCTGTCGCTCGGCGCGATGACGGGCATGTGGCTCGGCGCGCACGCGCCGGACCGGATCGCGAGCCTGGTGCTCTGCTGCACGTCCGCGAAGCTCGGCCCGCCCGAGATGTGGGCTGACCGGGCCCGCACGGTCCGCGAGAAGGGCACCGGTGCGGTGGCCGCGGCCGGCGTCAGCCGCTGGCTGACGCCGGGCTACGCCGAGCGGCATCCGGACCGCGCCGCGTACCTCCGGTCGATGATCGCCGCCGTCCCGGCCGAGGGCTACGCGGCCTGCTGCGGCGCGATCGAGCGGATGGACCTGCTCGACGTGCTGCCGAAGATCACCGCGCCCACCCTGGTCATCGCGGGTGCCGAAGACCCGGCCACCCCGCCGGAGGGCCACGCCGACCTGATCGCGGCGGGCATCCCGGGCGCGCGGCTGGAGGTCGTGCCGGACGCCGCACACCTGGGCAGCTACGAACAGCCCGAAGAATTCACGAGGCTGATCCTCGAGCACTTGGAGGCGCTGTGACACCGAAAGACATGAGCGAAGACCGTCACGAGCAGGGCATGAAGGTCCGGCGCGAGGTGCTCGGCGACGAGCACGTCGACCGCGCCGTCGCGGGCACCACGAACTTCAGCCGCCCGTTCCAGGACTACATCACCGAAGGCGCGTGGGGGTCGGTCTGGTCCCGCGACGGTCTCGACCGCCGGACGCGCAGCTGCGTCACGCTGGCGGCCCTGACCGCGCTGCAGGCGCACAACGAGCTGGCGATGCACGTTCGAGCGGCGATCCGCAACGGCCTCACGGCGGCGGAGATCGGCGAGGTCCTGCTGCACACGGCGGTCTACGCGGGAGCCCCGGCGGCGAACGCGGCGTTCGCCATCGCCCAGCGCACCCTGGCCGAGCTCGGCGAGCCGAGCGCCCTGCCGGCCGACGCCGGATAAGGTGCCGGGCATGGACACGGGGAGGCCCATCGAAGTCGAGCTCGCCAGCGAGCCGGCCCACCGCGGCGCCCACCACGTCCAGTCACTGGAGCGCGGTCTGGCGGTGATCAAGGCATTCCACGCGGACGCGGCCGAGCTGACCCTGAGCGACGTCGCCCGCGCGACGGGCCTGACCCGCGCCGCGGCCCGGCGTTTCCTGCTGACGTTGACCGACCTCGGCTACGTCCGCACGGACGGCAAGTACTTCTCCCTCACGGCCCGGGTGCTGGAGCTGGGGTACGCGTACCTGTCGAGCATGACGCTGCCCGAGGTGGCCCAGCCCCACCTGGAGCACCTGTCGGCGGGAGTGCACGAGTCGAGCTCGGTATCGGTCCTGGAGGGAACGGACATCGTCTACGTGGCGCGGGTGGCGGTCTCGCGCATCATGACGGTGAGTATCAACGTGGGAACCCGCTTCCCGGCCTACGCGACATCGATGGGTCACGTCCTCCTGGCCGGCTTGAGCGAGGCGGAGCTGGAGGCGTACTTCGTGGTGGCAAAGCTCGACCGCCTCACGGACCGAACGGTCACGGCCCCGGACCGCCTCCGGACCGAGCTGGCCAAGGTGACGGGCCAGGGCTGGGCAATGGTGGACCAGGAGCTGGAGGAAGGCCTCCGCTCAGTAGCGGCCCCCATCCACGACCGCACGGGCCGAGTGGTGGCAGCGGTGAACCTGTCGACGCACGCAAGCCGCACAACGGCGGAGTCAGTGGAGAGAGACCTGGTACCGCCATTGCTGGAGACGGCCCGAGCGGTAGAAGCCGACCTGGCGGCAGGAGCCCCCGGCCGAGCCCATGGCTGAAGCAAAAACCACCCCACGACCAGCACCACGGCCGCCCACCGCACCGCGCCGGACCACCGCATCGCCGGAGTTCGCAGTGCGGCCGCCGCCCGTCGCGCGATCGCGGGTTGTCTCGCCGCCGGCCGCGGTGTTGCCACGGGCCGCTTCAGCGGCCGTGCCGCCGTGGCGTGGCGCCGCTCCTGTCAGCTCGCCATGTCCGCCCGCACTTGCACCTCGCGACCAGCCGGCGCGCCCATGACCTCGCCCGAACCCGGCACTCCACCCGTCGCCGGCCTGCTCCTCGCCGCCGGGGCCGGGCGTCGCTTCGGCGGCCCCAAAGCGCTCGCCGAACTCGATGGCCAACCCCTCGTCCTGCGCGCCCTCGCCACCCTGACCGCAGCCGGCTGCGATCCCATCCGCGTCGTGGTCGGCGCCGCCGCCGACGAGGTCAGCGCGCTCCTGCCCGACCCGGCCCAAGCCGTGCGGGCCGAGGGCTGGGAGACCGGCATGGGTGCCTCCCTCAAGGCCGGCCTCGCCGCGCTTTCCCAGGAGACCGGTCCTGTCGCCGCGCTGGTGCACCTCGTCGACCTGCCGTGGGTGAGCGCCGACATCCTCGCCCGGGTCGCGGCCGGCGCGACTTCCGGAACCGTCGCCCGCGCGGCCTACGACGGCATTCCAGGCCACCCCGTCGTCTTCGGACGCGACTGGTGGGCCGAAATCGCCCAAACCGCCCAGGGCGACCGCGGCGCCCGAGACTGGCTGGCCGGCCGCCCCGACCTCAGCCTCGTCGAGTGCGCCGACCTCGGCAGCGGCCGCGACGTCGACCACCGCGCCGACCTCCCCGGCAGCTAGCAACCAGCCCGCCCCCTCCAAGCACGCGTGTCGTCTGTCCGAAACAACCCGGACCCGGCGGCGGCCCGCGCATCGCCGTCGCTCCGCCTACGATCGACAGCGTGACCGACTCGCCTGAAGAACTCGCCGCCGCGCTGGACGTGACCGGCTATCTCGCCGATGACGGCCTCGCCACCGCCGGGTTCCTCGCCCTCCGCATGGGGCGTCCGCTGTTCTGCGAAGGCGAACCCGGCACCGGCAAGACCTCGCTCGCCATCGCGCTGGCCGCCGCGCTCGACCGGCCGCTCGTCCGCCTCCAGTGCCACGAAGGCATCGACGCCGCCCAGGCGCTCTACGAATGGGACTTCCCGCGCCAGCTCCTGCACCTGCGGGCCCTCGAAGCCGCCGGGGACGGGCGGGTCGACGTCGAGACCGCCGAGCGCTCGCTCTACACCGAGCGCTTCCTCCTCGCGCGCCCGCTGTTGCAGGCCCTGATCACCTCGCCGTGCGTGCTGCTGGTCGACGAGATCGACCGCGCCGACGACGAGTTCGAAGCCTTCCTCCTCCAGCTGCTCGACGAGCACGCCGTGACCATCCCCGAATACGGCGAAGTCCGCGCCGCCGAGCCGCCGCTCGTGGTGCTGACCTCGAACCGGACCCGCGAAGTGCACGACGCCCTCAAGCGCCGCTGCCTCTACCACTGGCTGGAACACCCGGACCTGGCGCGCGAGGTCACCATCCTGCGCCGGCGGATCCCCGACATCGGCGAGCGCTTGGCCCGGCAGGTCGCGGAAGCGGTGCACCGGCTCCGCGAGATGGACCTGCTGAAGCCGCCGGGAGTGGCGGAGTCACTCGACTGGGCCCGTGCCCTGCAGGCACTGCACCGCGACGAGCTGGACGCGGCATCGGCGGCACGGACGCTCGGCGCCGTCCTGAAGTACAGCGAAGACCTCGACCGGGTCCGCGCGAAGCTCGACGCCCTGTTCGCCTGAGCGTCCACAAAGGACTGTAGTTAATTGCGTTGACCGCCGCGACGGGCTCCGGCATGCTTTTTTCAGCACAGCAACGCAACACCCCGAGAGGAGGAGATCGTGACCGAAGTCCGGCGATACCGATGCGGCACGATCTCCCGTGCCGTTCGCTGAATCTTCCTGAAGGCTCTTCGCGCCCACCCCTCGCTACCTCGGGTCGGCTGCCGCGAAGAGCGCGGTCTGCGCCCGTCCGGGGAGGGACGTGCGCGCAGACCGCCCCCGTCCCGGTAGCTCAGCAGGACAGAGCGCGGCGCTACGAACGCCGAGGTCCGAGGTTCGACTCCTCGCCGGGACACAGCGACACCACCAGACCACGCGCCCAGCCGCGAAAATCGACGCGCCGCCGCGCCACGCGCAGCCGGTCGCACCCGTCGGCACAATCCGCGCTGCGCGCCGGAGTATCCGTGCCGGCCGCACCGCCGTTTCGCCGGCGCAGCTCGCGTTGCGCCGGAGCCGGCCGCACCGGCCTTTCGCCGGCAGGTCAGCGCCGCTACGGCCGAGGGCGCTCCACGGCCGCCCTCCCGGTCGGGCGCTCAACGACCCTCTCCGAAGCTGGCCGCAGCCGCGTTTCGCCGGCGCAACCCGCGCCGCGCGCCGGAGCGCCCAAGCTGGCCGCACCGTCGTTGACCAGCACGCCCGCGCCTCTCCGGCCGGGGCACTCCACGGCGCCCCGCACCCAGGCCAAGCGCTCAACCGCCCCCTCCGAACCCGACGAGCGCACAATGGAGTCATGACCACCGCCGCCGATCCCGTTGCCGGGTACGCCGGGTTCGCCGCCGCCCTGCGGGAAGCCGGGGTTGCCTGTGATGCGCGGCGCGTGCAGGCCTACCTGGCCGCCGTCCGTGAGGTCGACGTCGCCGAACCCACCCAGCTCTACTGGGCCGGGCGGCTCACCCTCTGCTCCAGCCCCGACGACCTCCCCTGCTACGAAGAAGCCTTCAGCCAGTGGTTCTCGATCGAAACCACCACCCCGCAGCGCACGAAGACCGCCGCGCCGAAGCAGGCACGGATCGCGCCGCTCGTCGATGCCGAGGGCTCGGACACCAACGGTGGCGACGGCCCCGACCAGCTGAAAGTCGCCGCCAGCACCCAAGAGGTCCTGCGTCACCGCGACCTCGCCGCCCTCACCACCGCCGAACGCGAACACCTCCGCGAGCTGCTGGCCACCCTGAAGCCCGCGCCCCCGAAACGGCCGGCCTCGCGAAAGACCCCCTCGCACCGCGGACGCCTCGATCCCTCCCGCACGCTGCGCGCCATGCTCGCCAGCGGCGGTGAACCCGTGAAGCTCGCCTACGTCCGGCGGGGCAGCCGGCCTCGCCGCGTGGTGCTGCTCATCGACGTCTCCGGTTCGATGAGCCCCTACGCCGACGCCCTGCTCCGGTTCGCCCACGTCCTCACGCGCAGCGCGCCCCAGTCCGTCGAGGTCTTCACCCTCGGCACGCGGCTGACCCGGGTTTCGCGCCAGCTGCGTCAGCGCGACCCCGAACGCGCGATGCTCGCGGCGGGTTCGGCGGTGCCGGACTTCGCCGGCGGTACCCGGCTCGGCGAGACGATGCAGGCGTTCCTCGAGCGCTGGGGACGGCGCGGGGTGGCCCGCCGCGCTGTGGTCACGGTCTTCTCCGACGGCTGGGAGCGCGGCGACACCGGCCTGCTCGGTGAGCAGCTCGCCCACCTGCGCCGGCTCGCGCACGCCGTATTCTGGGTGAATCCGCACGCCGGCCGTGCGGGGTACGCTCCGGTCCAGTCGGGCATCGTGGCCGCACTGCCCCACATCGACCGGCTGCTGGCCGGGCACACCCTGGCCACTTTGGAACGACTGCTCGGGGAGATTTCCGATGCGTGACGTACTGGACGATGTGTTCCGCCGCTGGTCCGATGGCGAAACCGTCGGGCTCGGCACCGTGGTCGCGACCTTCTCGTCGGCGCCCCGCGCGCCCGGCGCCGCGATGGTCGTCGCCTCCGATGGCACCGTCGCCGGCAGCGTGTCCGGTGGCTGCGTCGAAGGCGCCGTCTACGAGCTCGCGCAGGAGGTCGTCAGCGAGCGCAAGCCCGTGCTGCAGCGCTACGGCGTCACCGACGACGACGCCTTCGCGGTCGGCCTGACCTGCGGCGGGATCATCGACATCTACGTCGAGCACGTCGACCGCGCGTCGATGCCGGAGCTCGGCGACGTCGTCGCGTCGGTGCGCGGCGGCGAACCCGTCGCGGTCGTCACCGTGATCGAGCACGAACAGGAAGGCCTGGTCGGCGAGCACATGATCGTCTGGCCGGACCGGACCACGGGCTCGCTCGGGTCGTCGCGGATGGACGACGCCGTCGCCGACGACGCGCGCGGCCTGCTGGCCAGCGGCCGCACCGGCACCCTGCACTACGGCCCGGACGGGCAGCGTCGCGGCGAGGGCATGGCGGTGTTCGTCAACTCCTTCGAGCCGCCGCCCCGGCTGCTCGTGTTCGGCGCGATCGACTTCGCCGCCGCGATGGCGCGCATGGGCGCCTACCTCGGCTACCAGGTCACGGTCTGCGACGCGCGGCCCGTGTTCGCCACCAGCAGCCGCTTCCCGGACGCGCACGACGTCGTCGTCGACTGGCCGCACCGCTACCTGCAGGCCGAGGCCGACGCGGGCCGCATCGACCAGCGCACGGCCATCGCGGTGCTGACCCACGACCCGAAGTTCGACGTGCCGCTGCTGGAGGTCGCGCTGCGCCTGAACGTCGGTTACGTCGGCGCGATGGGCTCCCGCAAGACCCACGACGACCGGTTCTCCCGCCTGCGCGAGGCCGGGATCACCGAGGGGGAGCTGGAAAGGCTGTCGTCGCCGATCGGCCTCGACCTGGGCGCCCGGACCCCGGAAGAGACGGCCGTTTCGATCGCCGCGGAAATCATCGCGTTGCGGTGGGGTGGCGGCGGAAAACGCCTCGCCGAGCTGACCGGGCGGATCCACGGCTGACTCCTCCGGGTGGCCCACAAAAGTTCACCCATCCGGACTTCCGCACATACGGCGATCCATACTGGATTACCGCGCATCTGCGGAACGGGTAGTTGAACGTGTGACATCAGGACTTGTCCGCGCGAAGGTCGCGTAGCACGCTCGGGAGTCTGTGAGCCCGATCACGGTCGGGCAGGCCGTTCCCGAACCGGCTTTGGAGGCCTGATGCGCATTACCGTCACTGTCGACGGGACGAAGTACACCGACGAGGTCGAGCCCCGCACGTTGCTGGTCCACCACCTGCGCGAAAAACTCGGCAAGGTCGGCACCGTCGTCGGCTGCGACACGAGCAACTGCGGCGCCTGCACCGTCCACCTGGACGGGCACAGCGTGAAGTCCTGCTCCGTCCTGGCCGTGCAGGCCGACGGCTGCGAGGTCACGACGATCGAGGGTCTCGCCCGCGACGGCCAGTTGCACCCGGTGCAGAAAGCGTTCCACGACAACCACGCCCTGCAGTGCGGGTTCTGCACGCCCGGGATGATCATGCAGTCGATCGACCTGCTGGCGGACAACCCGGACCCGGACGAACAGGCCGTCCGCGAGGGCCTCGAAGGCAACCTCTGCCGCTGCACCGGTTACCAGAACATCGTCCGCGCGGTCCGCGACGCCGCGCAGAACATGAGCCCCGGCGCCGGCCCCGAAGCCGAGCGGATCGCCGAGAACAAGCACGTCGGCGTGGGTGGTGACTGATGACCGCCACGATCGAACCGGAAGTCGGGAAGTCACGGCGCCGCAAGGAAGACGAGCGGCTGATCACCGGCCGCACCCGCTGGACCGACAACATCACGCTGCCGGGCCTGCTGCACATGGCGATCCTGCGCAGCCCGTTCGCGCACGCCAAGATCGTCTCGATCGACACGTCGGCGGCGAAGGGCGCGTCCGGCGTCGTCGCCGTCTACACCGCGAAGGACCTCGACCCGGACAGCGCGATCGGCATGCCCTGCGCGTGGCCGATCACGCCGGACATGAAGGCGCCACGCCGTCCGGTGCTCGCCGCCGACCAGGTCAACTTCGCCGGTGAGGGCGTCGCGGTCGTCGTCGCGAGGTCGTCCGCCGAAGCGCACGACGCGCTCGAGGAGATCGACGTCGAGTACGACGAGCTCCCGGTCATCCTCGACATGGAAGCCGCGATCGCCGACGGCGCGCCGCTGGTCCACGAGGACCAGGGCAGCAACACCAGTGCCGTCTGGAAGTTCGACTCCGGCGAGGCCGGCACCGGTGGCAACGTCGAGGACGCTCTCAGCTCGGCGGAGGTCGTCGTCAAGCGCCGCTTCCGCCAGCAGCGCCTGGTCCCGGCGTTCATGGAGCCGCGGGCGTGCGTCGTCGACCCGACCGGCACGCAGATCACCATGTGGTCGGCCACGCAGATCCCGCACATCCTGCGCGTGATGTCGGCGCTGACGCTCGGCATCCCCGAGCACAAGCTGCGCGTGATCGCCCCCGACGTCGGCGGCGGTTTCGGCGGCAAGATCGGTGTCCTGCCGGAAGAGATGATGTCGCTGCTGGTCGCGCAGAAGCTCGGCAAACCGGTCAAGTGGAACGAGTCGCGGTCGGAGACGATGCTCGCCGCGCACCACGGCCGCGACCAGATCCAGGACATCACCATCTCCTCGACCCGCGACGGCCAGGTGACCGGCCTCAAGGTCGAGCTGCTCGCCAACCTCGGCGCGTACAACGGCCTCGTCGGCACCGGCGTGCCGATCCTCGGCGCGTTCATGTTCAACGCGATCTACAAGATCCCGGCGTACCACTTCGCCTGCACGAACGTGTACACGACGACGACGCTGACCGACGCCTACCGCGGCGCCGGCCGGCCGGAGGCGACGTTCGCGATCGAGCGGATCATGGACGAGCTCGCCGTCGAGCTCGGCATGGACCCGATGGAGCTGCGCGAGAAGAACTGGATCAAGCACGAGGAGTTCCCGTTCACCACGGTGTGCGGGCTGACCTACGACTCCGGCAACTACGAGGCCGCGACGGCGAAGGCCAAGCAGCTCTTCGACTACGACGGCCTGCGCGCCGAGCAGGCGCAGCGTCGCGAGTCGGGTGACAAGGTCCAGCTCGGCATCGGCATCTCGACGTTCACCGAGATGTGCGGGCTCGCGCCGTCACGCGTGCTCGGCTCGCTGGACTATGGCGCCGGCGGCTGGGAGCACGCGGCGATCCGGATGCTGCCCACCGGCAAGGTCGAGGTCATCACCGGCGCGTCCGCGCACGGTCAGGGCCACGAGACGGCGTGGAGCCAGATCGTCGCCGACCAGCTTGGCGTCGCGTTCGAGGACGTCGAGATCATCCACGGCGACACGCAGTCGTCGCACAAGGGCATGGACACCTACGGCTCGCGGTCGCTGGTCGTCGGCGGGATCGCGATCGTCAAGGCCGCGGAGAAGGTCGTCGCGAAGGCCAAGCCGATCGCGGCGCACCTGCTCGAATGCGCCGAGGACGACCTCGAGTTCGCGAACGGCAAGTTCACGGTCAAGGGCACCGACACGTCGACGGGCATCGGCGACATCGCGCTCGCGGTGTTCGCGGCGCACAACCTGCCCGACGGCGTCGAACCGTCGCTCGACTCGGACGCGACGTTCGACCCGGAGAACTTCTCGTACCCGCACGGCACGCACCTGTGCGCCGCCGAAGTGGACACCGAGACCGGGCGGATCAAGCTGCGCTCGTACGTCTGCGTCGACGACGTCGGCGTCGCGGTGAACCCGCTGATCGTCGAGGGCCAGGTGCACGGCGGGCTCGCGCAGGGCATCGCGCAGGCGCTGTTCGAAGGCACCGAACACGACGACAGCGGCACGCTCACCACCGGCACGTTCGCCGACTACCTGCTGCCGTCGGCGGCCGACCTGCCGTCGTTCACCACCGACCGCACCGAGACGCCGTCGACGACGAACCCGCTCGGTGCCAAGGGTGTCGGCGAAGCGGGCACGATCGCGTCCACCCCGGCGGTGGTCAACGCGGTGATCGACGCGGTGCGCCACTACGGGGTGAACGACATCGAGATGCCGTTGACGCCGATGCGGGTGTGGCACGCCCTGCGGCACGGCACCACCGACGCCGGCGGCCCCGGCCGCGGTGAAGCCGGCGGCGGTCTCGGCTCCATCGACGCCACCGGAGGTGCGCAGTGATCCCGGCTTCCTTCGACTACGTCCGCCCGTCCACAGTGGACGAAGCGGTGCAGGCGCTGGCGTCGGCGGGTGAGGACGCCAAGGTCATCGCGGGCGGGCAGAGCCTGCTGCCGGTGCTGCGGATGCGGCTGGCCGCGCCGACGACGCTGGTCGACCTCGGGCGCGTCGCGGAGCTGCGCGGCGTGCGCGAGGACGGCGACGATCTGGTGATCGGCGCGATGACCACGCACTACGACGTCCAGCGGGACGCGTTGGTGGCTTCGCACGCGGCCCTGCTGAAAGAGGCGACGGACACGGTCGCCGACCCGCAGATCCGCCACCGGGGCACGCTGGGCGGCGCGATCGCCCACGCCGACCCGGCCGGTGACCTGCTGGCGCCGGTGCTCGCGCTGGACGCGTCGCTGGTGCTGGCCGGGCCTTCGGGGCGCCGGACGGTGCCGGCCGCGGAGTTCTTCCAGGACCTGTTCACCACGGCGCTGGCCGCGGACGAGCTGCTGGTCGAGGTCCGCGTGCCCAAGCACACCGGGTGGCGGGCGCACTACGAGAAGTTCAACCGGGTCGCCCAGGCGTGGTCGATGGTCGCGGTCGCGGTCACCGTCCGTACCGAGGCCGGGGTCATCGAGGAGGCCCGGGTCGCGCTGACGAACATGGGCTCGACTCCGGTGCGCGCCTCGGGCGTCGAAGCGGCGCTGGTCGGTGTCCAGGCTTCGGCCGACTCGATCGCCGCGGCGGCCTCGCACGCGGCGGAAGGCACGAATCCGCCGGTCGACAGCAACGCCGACGTCGAATACCGCCGTCACCTCGCCCAGGTCCTGACGGGCCGGGCGATCGCGGCGGCGGCCGGAGCCTGACGCATCCGTTCGTCACCCTGGCCGCCGCTCCGGCGGCGGCTAGGGTGGGGTGCGCAAGCTCGTCTCGAGGAAGGAGGTCGGCCCGTGCGGCTCGACCACGAATTCACCGTCCCGGCTCCGATCGGCGAGGTCTGGCAGGCTGTCGTCGACCCCGAGCGCGTCGCCCCGTGCATGCCGGGCGCCACGCTGACAAAGGTCGAAGGGGACAGGTTCAGCGGGACGGTGAAGGTCAAGCTCGGGCCGATTTCCTTGCTGTACAAGGGAAATGGCGAGTTCCTGGAGAAGGACGAAGCCGCGCGCAAGGTCACGATCAAGGCGTCGGGCAAGGACTCCCGCGGATCGGGTACGGCGGCGGCGACGGTCACGCTGACGCTGACGGAGGCCGACGGCGGAACGCACGGTTCCGTGTCGACGGACCTCTCGATCACGGGCAAGCCGGCCCAGTTCGGCCGCGGCCTGATCAGCGAGGTGGGCGGCAAGATCCTCGACACGTTCGCGGGGTGCCTGTCGAGCAAGCTGGCTCCGGCGCCGGAGGCCGCGCCCGCTTCGGAGTCCGCTTCGCCCGCGGCAGCGGCTGCGCCTGCGGTCGCGCCTGTGTCGGCGGCGCCGGCTTCGGCGCCCGCGGAACCGGTGGCCAAGCCTGCGGTCAAGCTGGCCCCGACGACGGCGGAGATCAACACGGACCCGAAGCCGGCGACCGAGCGTCCGCCGCTGCGGAGCGTCCCGGCGGCCCCGGAGACGGAAGCGATCGACTTGCTCGACTACGCGGGCCAGTCGGTGCTGAAGCGGCTGGCGCCGGTGGTGCTGGGGATCGCGGCGGTCGTCGGGCTGGTGGCGATCATCCGGGCGCTGCGCAAGTAGCGAGGTCGACGCGCGCGCAGGTGGGTTGCGCGCTGTGCAACTCGAGCCGCACTCGTGGCTGGCAACAGCGATGCGTTCGGCCCGATCGCGGGAATCTTCGCCGGCAGCCGGTCGTCCACACGCGCGGAATCGTGTCGCGCGATGATCCGCTCGTGAGCCGTTGAGCTGGGCGGATCTACCCTCCGCGGGTCTTCGGGCAGGTGCGTTGCCCGCAATTCGCCCGGACTGGCGACGCGCGTCGCCGGAACGGCTACGCTGGGCTACTTGGTCGGCCGAACTTCGCGCGAGGGGTACGTCACGATGCCGGTCCGTCACTTCCGTGGCTTCGGCTCTTGAGAGCCCAGGCCGCCGTGCGCCGGGAAGCGCTTTCCGCCTGGCCGGGCTGGCCCGCGCGGTGGGAGATGTGGACCGGGGCGAAGGCCCGCTGGATCACGTACGCGCTCGGTTGTGAGCTGGTCGCGGTCGGCGCGACCGGGGCCGCGCTGGTCACCGGGTTCGGCGGGCCGGTGCGGCCGGTCTGGTTCGCGGTGCTGGTCGGGCTCGGCGTGGCGCAGGCGGAGATGTCGCGCCGCATCGAGCGGCTGCGGCGGTGGATGAGCGGGCAGACCCATATCAACGTGACGTCGGTCTGGTACCTCGCCGGCGTCGTCCTGCTGCCACCGGCTTGGGTGGCACTGCTGGCTGTGGTGCTCTACACGCACCTGTGGGTGCGCGTATGGCGTCAGGTCCGTACACGGCCGGCGCACCGCTTCGTCGCCAGTACGGCCTGGGCGATGCTCTCGTGCTTCGCGGCTTCGTCCGTTCTCGCGGTGTACGGGTTGCACGGGACGCCATTGCAGACAGCACGCGGACTGGTCGCGTTGTGCCTGGCTGCGGCGGTGTTCGAGCTGGTGAACATCGGCCTGGTCGCGGCGGGCATCTACCTCTACACGAGCCAGCGTTCGGCGGCCGACCTGATCGGCACCTGGGAGGACAACGCGTTCGAGCTCGCGACGCTGTGCCTGGGCGGCCTCGCGGCGCTGGCGCTGGCCGAGCAGCCGGTGCTGGTGGTGTTCGTCGTGGCGCCGTTGCTGTTGCTGCACCGCTACCTGCTGCTGAAACAGCAGCTGCAGGTAGCGGCCGTGACGGACGAGAAGACGGGCCTGCTCAACACGGCGGGTTGGCACGACTCCGCGGCCCGCGAGCACACCCGCACCCAGCGACGCGGCCCGATCAGCGGCGGGTTCGCGGTGCTGATGATCGACTTGGACCACTTCAAGCGCATCAACGACACGTACGGCCACCTCACCGGCGACGACGTACTGGCCGCGGTCGCGGTCGCGATCTCCGGTTCGGTGCGCAAGGCCGACACGGTAGGCAGATTCGGCGGCGAGGAGTTCGTGGTGCTGCTCCCGGGCATCGGCCGCGCGGAGGTACTCGGCATCGCCGAACGAGTGAGGGTGGCGGTGGGCGAGCTGAACGTGGTCATCTCGACCGGGGGTGGGACGGTCCGGGTCAGTGGGTTGTCGGTCTCGATCGGCGTGGCCCGCTACCCGGACGCGGGCCTGACACTCGATGACGTGCTTCGTTCCGCTGACGCCGCGTTGTATCGCGCCAAGGAGGCTGGGCGGAACCGCGTTGCCGTGTGAGGGGCTCGGTTTGGGGTGGCCGGGTGAGTTCGGGCTGGTCGCGGGCTTGGCTGGGTGGTCGGTAACGTTCGCGGTGCGGGTGAGGTCGGACAGTCGCAGAGTGGCTCCGGGTGGCTGATCGCGTTGCGGGGGCGTGAGGCTTGCTCGGTTCGGGGTGGCTGGGTGAGGTCAGGCTCGGCTGGGGCCGGCCGTGATCGCGTAGCGGTGAGGTGGATGCCGGCTGGTCGGTCGCGTTCGCGGTGCGGGGGGAGGCAGGCCGGGCGCCGGCTCGGACAGGCGCACCGCGCGGGTGAAGCCGCAACCTCCCCGGCCTGTGATCTAGGGCGCGAAATACCCCTGGCGGTCAGCCGTTGAAACCCACATGAGCGGTGCGGATCACGAGACCGACGTGGTGGTGATCGGGGCGGGGCAGGCGGGGTTGTCGGCCGCCTATCACCTGCGGCGGGCCGGGTTCTCCAACCGGTCCGGGTTCGTTGTGCTCGATCATGGGAAACGGCCCGGGGGCGCGTGGCAGTATCGGTGGCCCTCCCTCGTTCTCGGCAAGGTGCATGGCATCTATGACCTTCCCGGCATGGCCTTCGGCAGCCCGGACGTCACGCGTCCCGCCTCCGAGGTTGTCTCGGAGTACTTCGCGCGCTTTGAACGCGTCTATGACCTCCCGGTTTTCAGGCCCGTCGACGTCCAGTCCGTGACGCGGGCGGGGGAGCGGTTGGTGGTCTCGAGCCCGGCCGAGTCCTGGGCCGCGCGGGCCGTGATCAGTGCTACCGGTACCTGGGACCGGCCCTTCTGGCCGCACTACCCCGGCCAGGAGACCTTCGGCGGACGGCAGGTGCATACGGCCGACTACGCCGGCCCCGAAGACTTCCGTGGACAGCGGGTCGTTGTGGTCGGGGGTGGGGCGTCGGCCGTTCAGCTACTCATGGAGTTCGCCCCCTTCGCCCGCGCGACGGCCTGGGTGACCCGGCGACCGCCCGCGTGGCGCGACGAGCCCTTCAGCGAGAACTGGGGCCGTGACGCCGTCGCGAAGGTCGACGAGCGGGTGCGGGCCGGGCTGCCGCCGGAGAGCGTTGTGAGCGTGACCGATCTCGCCGTGACGCCGGAGGTGCGGGCCGCGCGCGCCGCCGGGATCCTCGAGCGGCGGCCGATGTTCGAGCGCATCACGCCCGACGGGGTCGTCTGGGCGGACGGCTCTCGCTTCGACGCCGACGTCATCCTCTGGGCGACGGGTTTCCGCGCGGCGATCGACCATCTCGCGCCGCTGCGCGTCCGCGAACCCGGGGGCGGGATCCGGATGGACGGCACGCGCGTGGTGCGTGAGCCGCGGCTGCACCTCGTGGGGTACGGGCCCTCGGCGAGCACGGTCGGGGCGAACCGGGCGGGACGTGCCGCGGTCGCCGAGATCAAGAAACTGCTGGGTTGAGGTCATACATCCGAAGCTACCCGAACATCTGAGCGATGATCATCGCTGGATCGGGTGAACTCCAGCGACTGCGCGCGGCGAGATTTTCGTTGTGGAACAAGGGAATCGCGCGCGAGGTGGTGGGCGCTGCCCCCGGTTCCCACGCTACCCGTGACCACCGACAAAACCGGAAAAGGCCGGGAAAGGTCGGGGGTCTGCGGGGCCCGTCCCGCCGCACGGCACAGTGCGCCGCTCAGTGGAAACCCTGCTGAGCTGGGAAAACACGGTGAAACTCACCCTCTTGACCGATTCAACGACAAGACACGTCTTGTCAGTCGAAACCGGTCACCGATACAGTTCGCTTTAGTTAGGAAAGTTTCTTAACAGTTCAGCTCCCGTTCACCAGACGCCGCAGCCCGCCAGCCACCGCCAGGCCCAGAAGGAGCGCGACGTGCCGTCGACCCGCCTACGAACATTCACCCGCCTCACGCCCGTGGTAGCCGCGATCGCGCTGCTGCCCGGGGCGATCGCCGCGGCCAGCACGCCGCGGGCCGATGTCCTGCTCTCGCAAGGGAAACCCGTCGCGACCTCCACCGTCGAAAGCTCGTCGTACGCCGGTGCGAAGGCCGTCGACGGCAGCGCCTCCACCCGCTGGGCCAGCGTCGAGGGCGCCGACCCGCAGTGGCTGCGGATCGACCTCGGCCAGTCCGCCGCGATCCACCGCGTCCTCCTCACCTGGGAAGCCGCCTACGCCAAGAAGTACCGCATCGAAGTCTCCGACGACGGCACGAACTTCACCGCGGCCACCACCGTCGACAACGGTGACGGCAAGACCGACGACCTCACCGTGAACGCCCACGGCCGGTACGTGCGCTTCGTCGGCGTCACCCGGGCGACGAGCTACGGCTACTCCTTCTGGGAGATGCAGGTGTTCGGCAGCACGGACTCCTCCGGCGACACCCAGGCCCCGACCACCCCCACCGGCCTCACCGCCGGCACGACCACCGCGACCGGCGCCGCCCTGACGTGGAGCGCCGCCACGGACAACGTCGGCGTCGCCAGCTACGACGTCCTGCGCGACGGGACCGTCGTCGCCACCAGCTCGACGACGTCCTACACCGACACCGGCCTCAACCCCGACACCAGCTACACCTACACCGTCCGGGCCCGTGACGCCGCCGGGAACGCCTCGCCCGCGAGCACCCCGGTCACCGTGAAGACCAAGGCGGGCACCGGAAGCGGCTTCGTCCTCGCCGCGGCCGGCGACATCGCCGAACAGTGCACCGCGAGCAGTTCCAGCTGCGCCCACGTCAAGACCGCGAAACTCGTCGACGCCATGAAGCCCGCGGCCGTGATCACCATGGGGGACAACCAGTACGACGAGCCGACCCTGGCGGACTTCAAGAACTACTACGACAAGACCTGGGGCAAGTTCAAGAACATCACCCACCCCGTCCCGGGCAACCACGAGTCCTACTCGAAGTTCACGGGCTACGAGGACTACTTCGGCGCCATCGCCAAGCCCCAGGGAAAGCGGTACTACAGCTGGGAAATGGGCAACTGGCACTTCATCGCCCTCGACTCCAACGACTTCACCACGCACGACGACTTCGCCGAGCCGCCCCAGATCACCTGGCTCAAGCAGGACCTGGCGAACAACAAGAAGGGCTGCGTCGCCGCCTACTACCACCACCCGCGGTGGAGCTCGGGTGACCACGGCGACAACCCCGACAGCATCGAGCTGTGGAACATCATGACCGGCAACAAGGTGGACCTGGTCCTCAACGGTCACGACCACGACTACGAGCGGTTCGTCCCGCAGGACGCCAATGGCAAGGCCGACGCGAACGGCCCGGTCGAGATCGTCGGCGGCAGCGGCGGCGCCAACCTCTACGACCTGAGCCCGGCGCACCCGACGACCGCGAAGCTGCTCAAGACCTTCGGCGTCCTGAAGCTGTCGATGACGGACACGTCGTTCCAGTCGCAGCTCATCGGCGTCGACGGCAAGGTCCTGGACAGCAGCCCGACCTACACCTGCCACTAAGGGGAATGGCATGTACATCGCGGCAAGCCGTACCTCGGACGCGGCGGCGGGCACCGACCGGAAACCCGCGCTGAAACGCGTGTCCGCCAACGTCGTGGCGCTCGGGATGGTCAGCCTGGTCACCGACGTCTCCTCGGAGATGGTCACCGCCGTCCTCCCGCTCTACCTGGTGCTCGGCCTCGGCCTGAACCCGCTGCAGTTCGGGCTGCTCGACGGGCTCTACGCCGGCGCCACCGCCCTCGTGCGGGTGCTCGGCGGCCACCTCGCCGACCGGTGGCGGCGGCTCAAGGCCGTCGCCGGGTTCGGGTACGGCTTGTCCGCGGTGTGCAAGCTCGGGCTGGTCGCGGCCGGCTCGTCGGTCGCGGCGATCGGCGTCGTCCTCGCCGCCGACCGCACCGGCAAGGGCCTGCGCACCGCCCCGCGCGACGCCCTGATCTCGCTGTCCAGCACACCGGACGCGCTCGGCCGGTCGTTCGGCGTGCACCGCGCGCTCGACACCGTCGGCGCGTTCCTCGGCCCCCTCGTGGCGATGGCGGTGCTCGCGCTCAGCCTCGGCAGCTACACCAGCGTGTTCTTCACCAGCTTCTGCGTCGCCGCGATCGCCGTGCTGCTGCTGGCTTTGTTCGTCCGGGACCACCCGGGCAGCGTCGATCGCGCCGCGGTGTCGCTGCGAACGGCGGCAGGTCTGCTCAAGCAGAGCGACTTCCGGCGCGTGACGCTGTGGGCGGCGCTGCTGGGCCTGGTTACGGTCGGCGACTCGTTCGTCTACCTCGCCCTGCAGCGGCGCTGGGAGATCGCGGCGACGTTCTTCCCGCTGCTGCCGCTGGGCACCGCCGGTGTCTACCTGGTGCTGGCCGTGCCGCTGGGCAAGCTGGCCGACCGCGTCGGCCGCTGGCCGGTGTTCCTCGGCGGGCACGTCGCGCTGTGCCTGGCCCTCGTGCTGCTCTGCGGGCCCGCCGCGCTGGTGTTCGCGGTGGTCGCGCTCGGCTTGCACGGGGTGTTTTACGCGGCCACCGACGGCGTCCTCATGGCCGCCGCCGGCCCGCTCATCCCGCGTGATCTCCGGGCTACCGGGATGGCGGTCGTGCAGACCGGACAGGCCGTGGCCCGCATGCTTTCGTCCGTCCTCTTCGGACTGGCCTGGACGCTCTGGGACCTGCGGCCCGCGGTGCTCGTCGCCGCGGCCTGCCTGGCCGTCGTCGCCCTCGCCGCCGCTCTCGTGAAACCGGTGCGCCCGTGAAGAAAATCGTCCTCGCCCTGATCGGCACGGTCCTCCTGATCGCCGCGGCCGTCGTCTACACCGTCAGCGCCCGCCACGACACCGCCGACGCCGAACCGGCCGCCCAGCTCACGCTGAGCCCCGGTCAGCTGCTGTTCCGCGACACCGACACCGGTCGCATCGGCACCGTCACGCAGGACAAACGCCGGCTCAGTGGCCTGAAGTGCGACCGGTTCGCGGTGGCGAAGCAGACCGCGGTCTGCCTGGCCGTGCGACCGGGGACGCTCCCGGCGGTGACCGACGTCCTCGTCCTCGACGACCACCTCGCCGTCCGCCACACCGAGTCCCTGCCGGGCACACCGAGCCGCGCTCGCGTGTCCCCGGACGGCAAGCGCGTCGACTGGACGCTGTTCGTCACCGGTGACTCGTACGCGCAGACCGGCTTTTCGACACGCGCCGGGCTGTACGAGGTCGACACCGGGCGGCTCGTCAAGACGATCGAGGAGCTTCCGGTATTCATCGGCGACCAGCGGTACTTCGCCTCGGACGTCAACTACTGGGGCATCACGTTCGCCCCCGACGGCAACCGCTTCTACGCCACGCTCGGCAGCAAGGGGAAGACCTACCTCGTCGAAGCGGACTACCGGCGCTACCGCGGGAAGACCCTCCGGGAGAACGTCGAATGCCCGTCGCTGTCCCCGGACGCCACCCGGGTCGCCTTCAAGAAGAAGACGGGCGAGGGCGTCTGGCGGCTGTCGGTCCTGGACCTGAAGACGATGAAGGAAACCGAGCTGGCGGAGCAGAAGAGCATCGACGACCAGGCGCTGTGGCAGGACGACCACACGATCCTCTACGGGCTGGACAACGCCGTCTGGGCGGTCCCGGCGGACGGCTCCGGCGCGCCGCGGAAGCTGGTGGACAAAGCCGCGTCGCCGGCCGTCACGGGGTGACGCCGACCGCCGCGAACAACGTCCGCACGGCGAGGTCGCGCAGCTCCTCCTGGGTGACCGTCGGCTGGTCGAGCCACGCGAGGATCGTCGTCGCGACGAACGCGAGCCAGCCGCGGACGGCCAGCCGCGTCGCCTCGGTGATCGGGGTCAGCAGGCTCACCGCGTCGAGGATGCGGGCGGCGTTCGCGGCCATCCCGGCCTCGCGGATCTCCTGGATCTCGCGGTCGGCGCCGCTCGCCGCGCGGTGCACGATCCGGTAGCCGTCGGGGTGCGTGCGCGCGAACTCGAGGTACACGTCGAGCCCGGCCCGCAGCTGCTCCGCCACGGGCAGCGCCGGGTCGGGCTCGCTCATCGCCAGCAGCTGGTCGCGTTGCGCGCGGACGATCGAAGCGAAGAAGTCCTTCTTCGTCGGGAAGTAGTGGTACAGCAGGCCGCGGGAGACCTGCGCGATCTCGGCGACCTCCTCGATCCACACCTCGTCGTACGGCCGTTTCGCGAACAACCCGGCCCCGATCGTGAGGAGCTGCTCGCGCCGCTGTTCGGTGCTCAGCCTCGTCCGCATCCCCCGAGCTTACTTGACACGGGTTCAGTAGCGGGGGATCGTGACCCTATTGGATACGGGTTCAATAGGGGGTACGTCGTGGACACGTCCGCGCTTCCGCACCGGCCGGGCCGCCTGCCGGTGATCGGCGACCTGATCGGCGCCAACCCGCGCACGCCGCTGCAGGACACGCTGCGCATCGGTAAGCGCGTGGGGCCGATCTTCACGCGGAAGATCTTCGGCTTCGAGATCGTCTTCGTCGGTGGCGTCGACCTCGTGACCGAGCTGAACGACGAGACGAAGTTCGGCAAGCACGTCGGCATGGGCATCGAGAACCTGCGCGCGCTCGCCGGCGACGGGCTGTTCACCGCCCACACCCACGAGCCGAACTGGCGGCTGGCGCACGACATCCTGCAGCCCGCGTTCTCCGCCGAGGCGATGCGCCGCTACCACCCGATGATGCTGGAGGTCGCGCGGGAACTGACCGCGGCCTGGGACGCCGCGTCCGGGCCGGTCGACGTCGCCGCCGACATGACGCGCCTGACCCTGGAGACGATCGGCCTCGCCGGGTTCGGCTACCGGTTCGGCTCGTTCGAGCGCAGCGAACCGCACCCGTTCGTGACGGCGATGATCCGCGCGCTGCGGTACGCGCAGCTGCAGAACGTCAAGCTGCCGTTCGTGCGGCGCGCGTTCGCCGGGACGGCCGAGCAGAACCAGGCCGACATCGCGACCATGACCGGGCTGGTCGACGAGGTCATCGAAGCCCGCCGCCAGGACGGCGAGGAGAGCCGTGACCTGCTCGGCCTGATGCTCACCGAGGGCCACCCGGAGACGGGCGAGCGCCTCGATCCGGTGAACATCCGCAACCAGGCCATCACGTTCGTCGTCGCGGGCCACGAGACGACGTCCGGCGCGCTGTCGTTCGCGCTGTACTACCTGACGCGCCACCCCGAGCTGCTGGCGAAGGCCCGCGCCGAGGTCGACGCGGTGTGGGGCGACCGCGAGCCTGCCTTCGGAGACGTCGCGAAGCTGCGTTACGTGCGTCGCGTCCTCGACGAGGCGATGCGGCTCTGGCCGACCGCGCCGGGCTATTCCCGCGAAGCACGCGAAGACGTCGTGCTCGGCGGGCAGTACCGCATGCGCAAGGGGGACTGGGTGATCGTGCCGCTGCCCCTGGTGCACCGCGATCCTTCGGTCTGGCCGGACCCGGAGCGGTTCGACCCGGACCGGTTCGAGCCCGCCGCGGTGCGGAAGCGGCCGGCGCAGGCGTACAAGCCGTTCGGGACGGGCGAGCGCGCCTGCATCGGCCGCCAGTTCGCACTGCACGAAGCCGTGCTGGCGCTGGGAATGGTGTTGCAGCGCTACGACTTCGAGGTGGATCCGTCGTACGAGCTCAAGATCGTCGAGTCCTTGACGCTCAAGCCGAGTGGGTTCACGCTCCGGCCCCGCGTCCGGGCGCGGGAGCCGCTCACGACTTGAGGTAGCGCACCTGGCCCGGCTTCGTCCGGTCGTACTCGTCCCGGCCCGCGAGGTGCTCGGGTACGCCGACCTCCCACCACGCGCCGGCCTCGGTCCACGACGACGGCTGCGTCTTCACCACGACCACCGCCGGCCGTCGCTCGGCCACGGCGGCCTCGCGCGCGGCGGCGTACGCCGTCCGCAGTGAGTCCACATCGGACGCCGGGAACACCAGGCAGCCCAGCGATTCCGCGTGCCGCGCGAAGTCCACTCGCGGCGGCGAAGCGTGCGAAGTCGTGCAGTCGGCGTAGAAGTTGTTGAACGGCTTCCCGCCCTGACCCTCCTGGAGGCGCGCGATCACCGCGTAGCCGTCGTTGTCGCACACGACCGCGACGAACGGGTGACCTGCGAACGCGGCCGAGAACAGCTCGGAGTTCAGCATCAGGTACGAACCGTCGCCCAGCAGCGTCGTCACCAGGCCCGGATGCGCGATCGCCGCGCCCCACGCGCCGCACAGTTCGTAGCCCATGCACGAGAAGCCGTACTCGACGTCCATCGAGATCGAGCCGGACCCGCGCCAGCCGCCGATCAGCTCGCCCGGCAGCCCGCCGGACGCTGTCATGACGTAGTCGTCCGGCTCGGACAGGTCGTTCACCGCGCCCACGACCTGGGCGTACGACGGGAGTTCCGCGCCGGCCGAGCGCAGCGAGTCGACGTGCGCGTCCCAGGAAGCCCGTTCGGTCGCGGCCCGCGAGGTCCACTCCGGGTCGACCCGCCAGCTCTCCAGCTGCGCGCCCAGGTCGACCAGGCCCGCGTCGGCGTCGGCGACCACCGACAGCGCGCCGTGCTTCACCGCGTCGAACCGGGCCGCGTTCAGCGCGACCAGGCGGACGTCGGGGGAGAAGACCGTCCACGACGCCGTCGTGAAGTCCTGCAGCCGTGTCCCGACCGCGAGGACGACGTCGGCCGCGGCCGCGAGGACGTTCGCCGACGTCGAGCCGGTGACGCCCAGCGGCCCGGCGTGCAGCGGGTGGTCGTGGGCCACCAGCGTGCGGCCCGCGGTCGTCTCCACCAGCGGGATCCCGTGCCGCTCGGCGAAGTCGAGGGCGCGCCGCCCGGCGCCGGAGTACCGGACGCCGCCGCCGAGCACGAGCAGCGGCCGTTTCGAAGACCGCAGAGCGCCGGCCGCCTCGGTGACCGCGCGCCGGTCGGGACGCGGCCGCAGCGGCCGGTGCGTCACCGGGGCGAACAGCTCGTCCGGGAAGTCGTACGTCTCCGCCTGGACGTCCTGCGGCAGCGCCAGGACGACGGGCCCGCTGTCCGCCGGGTCCGTGAGCACCCGCGCGACCTGCGGCAACGTCGAAATCAGCTGCTCGGGCCGGGTGATCCGGTCGAAGTAGCGGCTGACCGCGCGGAAGGCGTCGTTGACCGTCGCGGTCGCGTCGCCGAAGGGCTCGATCTGCTGCAGCACCGGGTCCGGGGCGCGGCTGGTGAACGTGTCGCCCGGCAGAAGCAGCACCGGCAGCCGGTTCGCGTGCGCGACCCCGGCCGCGGTGACCATGTTCAGCGCGCCCGGCCCGATCGACGACGTCACGACGCCGACCTGCCGCCGGTGCGTGGCCTTCGCGTACCCGACCGCGGCGAGCGCCATGCCCTGTTCGGTGTGCCCGCGCCAGACCGGGATCTCGCCGCGGTGTTCTTCCAGGGCCGTGCCGAGGCCGAGGACGTTGCCGTGCCCGAAGATCGCGAAGACGCCCGGGAAGAGCGGGACTTCGCGCCCGTCCAGGGTTTCCGAGCGCTGGGCGAGGATCCAGCGGACCAGCGCCTGAGCCGTCGTCAGCTTCACCGAACACGTCCTTCGTGGCTCGTCACCGGGCAGCGCGGGTCCAGCTCCTGCGCTTCCCACGTCTCGCGGACCCAGCCGTGCGCGGGGTCGTCGCAGAACGCCATGGACCGCTCCGGCGCGGGTCCGGCCAGGACGTTCAGGTAGTACATCGGGTAGCCCGGCGCGGCCACGCACGGACCGTGGAAGCCGCGCGGGATCAGGAAGACGTCGTGGTCGCGGACGGCGACGTCCTCGTCCAGGTCACCGTCCAAGGTGTACGTCCGGTGCAGGCCGAACCCTTCGCGCGACGGCGTCACGCCGTCGCGGCCGGCGACGCGGAAGTAGTAGATCTCCTCGTTGACGACCTCGCACTCGCTCGCTTCGTCGTGCTTGTGCGGCGGGTACGACGACCAGTTGCCGCCCGGCGTGATCAGTTCGCACGCGTTGAGCTTGTCGGCGTGGTCCCACACCCCGGGCACGCCGAAGTTGGTCACCTGCCGGGTGGCCTGCCCGGCGCCGCGCACCTCGACGGGGACGTTCTCGGCGGGGCCGTACTTCGGTGAGAGACGGCGGGTGCAGCGCGCCATCGGCAGCGCCACCTGCGCGCCGGTCTCGGAAGTCAGCTCGACCTCGGCGTCGCGGGGGACGTAGACGAAGTCCGTGACCCGGGTGAACACCGACTCACGCCCTTCCAGCTCGAACTCCTCGCCGTCGACGCGGACCGTGAGCGAGCCGGACAGCGGGAGCACGAACGCCTCGAACTCGCCGGTCTTGACCGTGCGCGGGAGCCGGGTGCCGATCCGGAGCACCCGCAGCCCCGTGTACGTCCAGCCCGCCGAATCCGGGGTGAGCCGGACCGGGTCGGCGTCGTCGGACAGCGTCCCGAGTGGACGGTGCAGCTTGCTCATTCACGGCCTCCAGTTCCTTGCTCGTCCGTGGGGATCACAGCAGCTCCTCGATCTCCCCGGCGGTCGGCATGGCGTCGGCGCAGGCCAGCCGGGACGCGACCAGCGCGCCCGCCGCGTTCGCGTACTCGGCGATCCGCACCGGGTCCCAGCCCGAGAGCAGGCCGTGGATCAGGGCGCCGCCGAAGCCGTCGCCGGCACCGAGGCCGCAGACGACCTCGACGCGTTGCGGTGGCACGGTCGAACGTCCTTCCGGCGTCGCGACGAGCACGCCGTCGGCGCCCTTCTTGATCACCGCCAGCCGCAGGCCGCGTTCGAGCATGCGGTCCGCGGCGGTGTCCGGGTCCGCGGTGCCGACGGCGACCTCCACCTCGGTCCGGTTGCCGACCGCGACGGTGACGTGGTCGAGCATCGCGCCGATCTCTTCGCGGGCCTGCTCCACCGACGGCCAGAACATCGGCCGGTAGTCGAGGTCCAGCACGGTGTGCTCGCGGCGTCCCCGGGTCGCGAGGATCTTCCGCTGGGTCGCCCGCGCCGGTTCGGCGGAGACGCCGGTGCCGGTGACCCACAGCAGCGGCACCGACTCGACGACGTCCCAGGGCACGTCGTCGTCGGTGAGCGTGAGGTCGGGGGCGATGGGGGAGCGGTAGAACAGCAGCGGCGGGTCCGCGGGCGGGTTCAGCTCGCAGAACACCACCGGCGTCTGCAGATCTGGCGACGTGCCCACGTGCGCCGGGGACACGCCGAAGCCGTCGAGGGCTTGACGGACGTAGTCGCCGAAGCCGTCCGGGCCGACCTTGGTCAGCACGGCCGTGCGCCGGCCGAGCCGCGCGGCGGCGACCGCGACGTTGGTCGCGGTCCCGCCGAGCGACTTGGCGAACGTGCTGACCTCGGCCAAGGGGACGCCGCTCTGCTCGGGGTAGAGGTCGACGCCCACCCGGCCGATCGTCAACGCTTCGAGACTCACGCCTTCTCCACCTGCCGCAGCTCGTGCTCCAGGGCTTCCAGTTCCGCACCGCCCGCCATCTGCCGGGTCAGCTCGTTGATGTCGATGTCCGCCTTCTCGTACGAACCGAGGGGCGCACCTCGCTTGAGCAGCAGGAACCGGTCGGCGACGGGGAAGGCGTGGTGCGGGTTGTGCGTGATCAGCACGACGCCGAGCCCGCGGTCACGGGCCTGCGCGACGTACTTCAGCACCACGCCGGCCTGCTTGACGCCGAGTGCGGCGGTCGGCTCGTCGAGGATCAGCACCTTCGCGCCGAAGTACACCGCCCGCGCGATCGCGACGCACTGGCGTTCACCGCCCGAGAGCGTCCCGACCGGCTGCTCGACGTCCCTCAGGTCGATGCCCATGTCGGACAGCGCCTGCTTGGTCGTCTCGCGGCCCTTCTTCCGGTCGAGCATCTTGAACGGGCCGAACCCGGTCGTCGGCTCGGAGCCGAGGAAGAAGTTCCGCCAGACGCTCATCAGCGGCACCACGGCGAGGTCCTGGTACACCGTCGCGATGCCGTGGTCGAGCGCCTCACGCGGCGAGGCTAGCCGCACCGGCTGCCCGTCGATGAGGAACTCGCCCCGGTCGTGCTGGTGCACGCCGGCCAGGATCTTGATCAGCGTGGACTTCCCGGCGCCGTTGTCGCCGAGCACGCAGGTGACCTCGCCCGCGTTGACCACAGTGGACACATCGCGCAGCGCGATGACGCTGCCGTAGGTCTTTCCGATGTCCTTGACTTCGATGAGGCTCATCGACGGACCCTTTCCGCGCGCCGCCGGAAGGCGTTGTTCACCAGGACCGCGGCCAGCAGCATGATGCCGAGGAACAGCATGAACCAGTCGCTGTTCCACTGCGCGAACACGATGCCCTGGCGCGCCATGCCGAAGATCAGCGCACCGATCGCCGCGCCCACCGCCGAGCCGAACCCGCCGGTGAGCAGGCAGCCGCCGATCACCGCCGCGATGATGTACTGGAACTCCAGCCCGATGCCCTGGTTCGCCTGCACGCTCGCGAAGCGCAGGATGTTGATCGAGCCGACCAGCCACGCGCCGAGCGCGGTGCCCATGAACAGCAGGATCTTCGTGCGCACCACCGGTACGCCGACCGAGCGGGCCGACACCTGCGACCCGCCGACCGCGAAGATCCAGTTGCCGAACCGGGTCCGGACCAGCAGCCACGCGGCGATCGCCGTGACGACGACCCACCAGATGATCGACGACTGGAACTCCGTGCCGCCGATGTTGAAGGTGGACGCGAACAGCCCGCCGGCCGACTCGTAACCGCTGGTCGAGCGCATGCCCGAGACCTGGACGGTGTTGGTCACCCAGCGCGTCACGCCGAGGTTGAGCCCCTGGAGGGCGAGGAACGACCCCAGCGTGACGATGAAGCTGGGCAGCCCGGTCTTCATGACCAGCCAGCCGTTGAACGCGCCGACGCCGAGCGCGAAGGCGAGCGAGGCCAGCAGCGCGAGCCAGACGTTCCACCCCGCCTGCGTCGCCAGGATCGCCGTGACCAGCGACGTCGACGCCGTCATCACGCCGGCCGAGAGGTCGAACTCGCCGCCGACCATGAGCAGCGCGACCACGACGGCCATGATGCCCAGGGTGGACGAGTCGTCGAGCCAGGTCGCCACGCCCAGCGGGCTGAGGAACTGGCCGGTGACGACGGAGAAGAAGACGAACACGAGCACGGCGCCGAGCAGCGCGCCGATCTCCGGCCGGACGACCAGGCGGTCGGTCAGGCTCTTCTTCCCCACCCGTTCGTCGGGTTGCGCCTGGATCGCCGCTGTCATCAGCGCGTGCCGCGCTGCGCGTACGGGGCCACGGTGTCGATGTTGGTCTTGTCGACGAAGCCGGGGCCGGTCTGCACCGGGTGGCCGCCGCCGATGGTGTTGCCGTTTTCCTTGTACAGCTTGAGGAACACGATCGGCAGGTAGCCCTGCTCGTACTGCTGCTGGTCCACGGCGAAGAGGATCGTGCCGGCCTTGATGGCCGCGACGACGTCCGCGTTCAGGTCGAACGTGGCGACCTGCGCCTTCGAGCTCGCCTCCTTGGCCGCGTCGACCGCGCGGGCCGCGACCTGCGAGTTCAGCGCCAGCACCGCGTCGATCGACGGGTCGGACTGCAGCGCGCCGCGGATGCGGGCCTGCGCGTCGGTCGGATTGGAGATGTCGACCTGCAGCGTGGTGACGTTGCCGAAGGTCTGCTTCGCGCCGTCACAGCGCTGGTTCTGGCCGATGTTGCCGGCCTCGTGGATGACGCACAGCAGCTTCGTCTTGCCTGCCGCCTTGAGGCGCTGGCCCGCGCCCTGGCCCGCGAGGCCTTCGCTCTGCCCGACGTGCGCGATCGCGCCGAACGCCGCGCTGGAGTCCTCACCGGAGTTGATCGTGACGACCGGGACGCCGGCCTTCACGGCGTTCTGGATCGACGTCTGCAGGGCCTGCGGGTTCGCCATCGAGACGACCAAGCCACTGACCTTCTGCGCGACGGCGTTGTCGATCAGCCTGGCCTGGTTGCCCGGGTCGCCGTCGGCGAAGTAGTCGACGCCGATGTTCAGGTCCTTGCCCGCCTGCTCGGCGCCGTTCTTGACGACGTTCCAGAAGGCGTCGCCGGAGGTGCCGTGCGTGACCACGGCGATCTTCAGCGGGCCGCCCGAACTCGGGGCGGCGGCGGACGGGGCGCTCGAGCTGCTGCTCGAGTTGTCGGCGCTGGGACCGCTGCAGGCGGACAGCACCAGCCCGGTGGCGGCGATCGCCGCCACTCCGGCCAGTTTCTTGAAAGAGAACACAGTCACTCCTTTGGGACCGATTACAGGGAGTCGATGATCTTCGAAAGGTGGGCCAGGCTGCGCTCGGTGTCCCGGCGCGGTGTGTCGTCGGGGCTCGAGTCGCCGAGGGCGGTGTCCTGTTCGAGGACGTACCAGCCGTCGTAGCCCGCCGCCTGGACGGAGCGCACCATCGACGCCACGTCCACGTCCCCCTCGCCGAGCGGGGTGTAGATGCCCCGCCCGACCGCGTCGGTGTAGCCGAGCCGGCCCGCGCGGACGTCGGCCGCGAGGTCTTCTCGGACGTCCTTCAGATGCACGTGCCCCACCCGTTCGGGATACCGCTTCGCCAGCTCGACCGGATCCGTCCCGCCGATCATCAGGTGCCCGGTGTCGAGGCACAAGCCGAGATCGGAGTCGGCGAGGAAGCGCTCGACCTCGGCCTGCTGCTCGACGTGCGTCCCGACGTGCGGGTGCAGCACGGTGCGCAGGCCGTGCGCGGCGGCGATGTCCCGGATCTCGCCGGCGGTCTCGATGAGTGTCGCCCATTCGGCGTCGGTGAGCTTCGGGCGTTCGTCGTAACCGTCGAGCCCGGTCGCGGCGGCGAGCACGAGGACGTCACCACCGCACGCGGCGAACAGCGCGGCCGACTCTTCGGCTTCCTTGAGCGCGTTTTCCCGGTCGGCGTGCAGCACGACGGCGAGGAAGCCGCCGACGAGCGTCAGGCTGTGCTTCCCGAGCAGCTCCCGCAGCTCGGCCGGGTCGCGCGGGAGGTATCCGGGCGGGCCCAGCTCGGTCGCCTGGACGCCGAGGGCGGCCATCTCGCCGAGCACGGTCGCGGCGTCCAGCACCCGGCCCCAGCCCGGGACTTCGCAGACGCCCCAGGAGATCGGGGCGGCGGCCACGCGGATCGTCGCTGTCACAAGGGGCCTCCGTTGGTCCGTTGGAGCGCTCTATTGATTAGAGCGCTCTAATCTTGTAGCGTCCGTCACAGCAAGTCAAGGCCGAGTTTCCGGTGATCAGGGGAGGTGTGTCGCATGCGTCCGACGATGGAGGACGTCGCCGCGCGGGCGGGGGTTTCCCGCGCACTGGTCTCCCTGGTGATGAGGAATTCACCGAAGGTCTCCGACGCCCGGCGCGCCGCTGTCCTGCGCGCGGCGGAAGAACTCGGCTACCAGCCGCACGTCATGGCGCGGTCGCTGGCCAGCCGGACGTCCACGGTGCTCGGCGTGATGGTCAACGACCTGCGCAACGCCTTCTTCGCCGACGTCGTCGAGGGGTTGGACGCGGCGGCGCAGGCCGCCGGCTTCGACCTCATCCTCAACACCGGCGGCCGCAGTCCCGCGCGCGAGTGGAACGCCCTGCACAACCTGCTTTCCTTCCGTCCGGCGGGAATCATCCTGCTCTCCCCGGTCGTGCCGGCGGCGTCGATCCAGCTCGCGGCCAAGCAGTGCCCGGTCGTGCTGGTCTCGCGGACGATCCGGTCGTCCACAGTGGACACGGTGAACGACGACGGCGAGGCGGGGTCCGCGCTGGCCGTCGACCACTTGGTCGGGCTCGGGCACCGGCGCATCGCCCACCTCGACGGCGGGGGCGCGGCGGGCGCGGCCCAGCGCCGCCGCGGGTTCCAGGAGGCGATGCGGCGGCACGGGCTCGACCCGGTCATCGTGCGCAGCGAGCACACCGACACGGCGGGGGAGAAGTCCGTGAAGGAGCTGCTGGCGACGTACTCGCGAGCCGACCTGCCCACGGGTTTGGTGGCGGGCAACGACTTCAACGCCGTCGGCGCGATCTCGGCGCTCGAAGAGGCGGGGTTGCGCGTGCCCGAGGACGTCTCGGTCGTCGGCTACGACAACACGTCCTTGGCGGCACTGCGGCACCTTTCACTGACCACAGTGGACCAGCCGCGCACCGAAATGGGCCGGCTGGCCTTCGAAGCGCTGGTCGAACGCGTCCGCGGGGAGCGCACGGAGCCGGTCCGGCACCTGCTGCACCCGTCTTTGGTGGTCCGGGCGACCACCGCCGAGGTTCTGGCTACAGGAGGAGCACCACGATGAGGTTGGGACTGGCGGGCACCGGCCGGATCGGCACCGCGCACGCGGAGACGCTCAAGGGGTTCGACGAGGTCGAGTCGGTCGTCGTGGCCGACGTCGACCCCGCGCGTGCTCAGTCGGCTGCCGCGAAGCTCGGCGTCGAGACGGCATCCCTCGACGAGCTGTTCACCGCGGGCCTGGACGGCCTGGTCGTCACGGCCGCCACGGACGCGCACCCGGGCCTGATCATCGCGGCGGTCGACGCGGGCATCCCGGTGTTCTGCGAAAAGCCGGTCGCGGCGGACATCCCCGGCACCCTGGCGGTGATCGACCGCATCGGCGCGTCGGACGTCCAGGTCCAGATCGGCTTCCAGCGCCGGTTCGACGCGGGCTACGCGGCGGCGCGGGCGGCGGTGGCGTCGGGCGAGCTGGGCTGGCTGCACACGCTGCGCGCGACGACGTTCGACCCGGCACCCCCGCCGGCGGAGTACGTGGCGCATTCGGGCGGGCTGTTCCGCGACTGCGGCGTCCACGACTTCGACGTCATCCGCTGGGTGAGCGGCCGCGAGGTGGCCGAGGTGTACGCGATCGGCGCCAACCGCGGCGAGCGCTTCTTCGTGGACGCGGGCGACGTCGACACGGCGGCGGCGACGCTGACCCTGGACGACGGAACGCTGGCGACGGTGTCCCTGACCCGCTACAACGGCGCGGGCTACGACGTGCGCTTGGACGTCCTGGGGTCGGTGTCGGGCGTGGTGGTCGGCCTGGACGACCGGGCGCCGCTGCGGTCGGTGGAGCCGGGCGTGCCCCCACTGCCGGGGCCGGCGTACCCGGGGTTCATGGAGCGCTTCCGCCCGGCGTACACGACCGAGCTGCGGGCATTCCTGGACGTCGTCGCCGGCCGGGCGCCGTCGCCGTGTGTCGCGGCGGATGCGCTGGAGGCGTTCTACATCGCGGAGGCGTGTGAGGTCTCGCGTCGTGAACGGCGTCCGGTGAAGCTGACGGAGGTCCGGCGCTAGCTGTGATGTTCAGGGACGTTGTCCCGAGTTGAGGTGACCCGGTGACGGCCTGTCGTACAGACAGGTGAAGGCCTCCGGATGTGAAGCGGAGCTGTCGAGGAACCACATCACCTGTCCGGAGGCCTTCGTGTCCCACCCTAACGCCACCCTGACCCCACGCACCCGACTCCGGTTGGCTCGACTGATCGTCGAGCAGGGCTGGACCTGCACCGCAGCGGCGAAGATGTTCATGGTCGCCGCCAAAACCGCCGCGAAATGGGCCCAGCGCTACCGAGCCGAAGGCGTGGCCGGCATGGCTGATCGCAGCTGCCGTCCGCACCACAGCCCGACCCGCACACCCGAGCACCTGGTCCGGGCGATCGTGCGGCTGCGGTGGCGCAAGCGGCTCGGCCCGGTCCAGATCGCCGGCCGGCTCGGCCTGCCCGCATCGACCGTGCACGCGGTGCTGGTGCGCTGCCGGATCAACCGCTTGTCCCGCATCGACCGGGTCACCGGCCGAGCCGCTGCGCCGCTACGAACACGACCATCCCGGTTCGCTGATCCATGTCGATGTCACCAAGTTCGGCAACATCCCCGACGGCGGCGGCTGGCGCTACGTCGGGCGCGCTCAAGGTGACCGCAACCGGGCCGCGACACCGGGCAAACCCCGCAACGCCTACCGCAACCCCACGATCGGGACCGCGTTCGTGCACACGGTGCTCGACGACCACTCCCGCGTCGCCTACGCCGAGATCCACACCGACGAAACCGCCGCCACCGCGACCGCTGTCCTGCGCCGGGCGGTGGCCTGGTTCGCTGCCCGCGGCGTCAGCGTCGAGCGGGTGCTGTCGGACAACGGGTCGGCTTACCGCTCGTATGCCTGGCGCGACACGTGCACCGAGCTGGGTGTCACCCCGAAACGGACCCGGCCCTACCGGCCGCAGACCAACGGGAAGATTGAGCGGTTCCACCGCACCCTGGCCGAGGGCTGGGCCTACGCCCGCTTCTACCCATCGGACACCCTGCGGCGGGCCGCGCTACCGGGATGGCTGCATTTCTACAATCACCATCGACCCCACAGCTCAACCGGCGGTAAGCCGCCGGTCACCCGGCTGACCAACCTCCCCAGACATCACAGCTAGCTCAGCGCCGGGCCGCCAGCCGCGGCAGGATCTCCGTCCGCACGTACTCCAGCGCGTCCCGCTCCGGGAGGATGTGCGGCCCCTGCACCCACACGACGCCGTGCCGGAGCGCGGCGGCCGTGACGCGCTCCCGCAGGGAACCCACCACCCCCGCGCCCAGTACCAGCGCGTCGACCACGCCGAGGCGGGTCAGGACGGCTTCCTCCGAAACGACGCCGTCCGCGGCGAGACCCGCCGCGGACAGCGCCGTCGTCACCCTCGAGACCGTGGCCGGGTTGCGGCCGAACAGCAGCACCTTCATGCCGCCCAGCCTCACACCTCAAGGGCGCTCGAGGTCAAGACAGTTCGAGCGTGGGCTGGTACATCTCGATCCAGTGGTACAGGTCGAGCAGCCGGTCCAGGCCGATCCGCGCCGCCGGGTCCATGGCCGCCGGGTCCACTTCGGACACCCGGTGCGCCCAGGCCTTGTCCACCAGGCCGAACACCTGGTGACCCGGCTCGGCCAGGACCTCCTTGACCTGCTGCTGCAACGCCGCCGCGTAGCCCGGGTCCTGCGTCGACGGGTACGGGCTCTTCACCCGCTGGGCCACCGACTCCGGCAGGACGTGCTTCGTCGCGTGGCGCAGGAGGCTCTTCTCCCGGCCGTCGAACGTCTTCAGCGACCACGGCGTGTTGTAGACGTACTCCACCAGCCGGTGGTCGCAGAACGGCACGCGGACCTCCAGGCCCACCGCCATCGACGCGCGGTCCTTGCGGTCGAGCAGCATCCGCACGAACCGGGTCAGGTGGAGGTTGCAGATGGTCCGCATCCGCGCCTCCAGCGCGGTCTCGCCGTCCAGGTGGTCGACCGCGGCGACCGCGGTGGCGTACTGGTCCGCGACGTAGGACTCGAGGTTCAGCTTCTGCCGCAGCTCGGTCGTGTACAGCGACGCCCGCTCGTCCATCATCGACGTCCGGAACGCCAGCCACGGGAACGTGTCCGCGTTAACGGCCTTCTCGTCGTGGAACCAGCGGTAGCCGCCGAACACCTCGTCGGCCGACTCACCCGACAACGCCACCGTCGACTCGCCGCGGATCGCCTTGAACAGCAGGTACAGCGACGTGTCCATGTCGCCGAGGCCGGCCGGGATGTCGCGGGCCTTCAGCACCGCGCGGCGCACCGCCGGGTCGCTCAGCTCCGCCGGGTTCAGCATGACGTTCTGGTGCGCCGACCCGACCAGGTCGGCGACGTCGCGGATGTAGGGCGAGTCCGCGGTGTCGCGCATCTCGTCCGGCTTGAAGTTCTCCTCCTGGCCGAAGAAGTCGACGGAGAACGTCCGCAGCTGCTCGCCCTGCTCGGCGAGGTGCGGCGCGGCGAGACCGGTGACGGCGCTGGAGTCCAAGCCGCCCGACAGCAGCACGCAGCGCGGGACGTCGGCGACGAGCTGGCGGTGCACGATGTCGGTCATCAGCTCGCGGACGCGGGCGACCGTGGTCTCCTGGTCGTCGGTGTGCTGCTTCGCGTCGAGCTTCCAGTACGTGCGGGTGCGGACGCCCTCGCGGGACACGGTGACGATCGTGCCCGGCTGGACCTCCTCCATGCCCTTCCACAGCGACCAGCCGGGCCGCTTGGTGAACGCCATCAGCTCGCGCAGGCCGTCGGTGTCGACCACCTTGCCCGCCAGCGGGTTCGCCAGGATGGCCTTGGGCTCGGAGCCGAACAGGACGCCGTCGCGGGTCGGGTAGTAGTAGAACGGCTTGATGCCCATCCGGTCGCGGATCATGACGAGGCGGTCGTCGCGCTCGTCCCAGATCGCGAAGGCGTACATGCCGTTGAGGTGGTCGACGACCTCGTCGCCCCACTGCAGGTAACCGTGCAGGACGACCTCGGTGTCGCTGTCGGTCTCCCACTTGTGGCCGAGCTTGGTCAGCTCTTCCTTCAGCTCGGTGAAGTTGTAGGCCTCACCGCTGTAGACCATCGCGACGTCGCCGTTCGGCGTGTGCACCGACATCGGCTGCCGGCCGCCGGGCAGGTCGATGATGGCCAGCCGCCGGTGGCCGAGCGCGACGTGCTTGCGGACCCAGGTGCCCTCGTCGTCCGGGCCGCGGCAGGACATGGTCGCCGTCATGGCGTCGACCACGTCCTGGCGGCGGGTGAGGTCGGCGTCGTAGGAAACCCAGCCGGCGATACCGCACATAGGTGATCCCCTCTCCCAAAGATTTACTTAGCCGATACAACTATCGGTAACACAGGTGTAACACGGCCCGAAGATCTTGTCTGCCCGAATTGCACGTTCCGCACTTGTTCGGTCACTCGTTGTGTCGCGAGTCACTAACCAACTGCATACAGTGATTAATCGGCAAACGTTTGCGTGACGCCCGCCACCCGCCATAAAGACGGCGTAAATGGGTGTCAGGAACGCATCAAGAGGCCGTCAGCCGCAGGTCGGGACGGGGTCCCGCAGCCGCACAGTGAACTGTCCGGTCACCGAACCCGGTGACCCGTCTTGAGAGGTGCCCTGTGGCCGACTTGCTCTACGCCGTCCTGCTGATCGGCGTGTTCGTGGTGCTCGCGCTGGCGCTGCGCGGGCTGGAGAAGCTGTGAGCGGCGCCGGGACCGTGGCCAACATCGTCGGCGGGCTGCTGGCGCTCGGCCTGCTCGTGTACCTGTTCGTCGCCTTGATCAGGCCGGAGAAATTCTGATGTCCGACACGACGGCCGGGCTCATCCAGCTCGGCCTCCTCCTCGCCGCCCTCGCCGCGGTCTACAAACCGCTCGGCGACTACCTGGCGCGCGTCTTCTCGACCGAGAAGCACTGGAAGCTCGAGAAAGGGCTGTACAAGCTCTTCCGCGTCAACCCGGACTCCGAGCAGCGCTGGCCGACCTACGCCGCGGGCGTGCTCGGCTTCTCGTTCGTCTCGGTCGTCCTGCTCTACCTGCTGCAGCGGCTCCAGCCGCTCCTGCCGTGGAACCTGGGCCGCGGCTCGGTGAGCCCGGGCGTCGCGTTCAACACCGCGGTCTCCTTCGTCACCAACACGAACTGGCAGTCCTACGTCCCCGAGACGACGATGGGCCACTTCGTGCAGATGGCCGGGCTGACCGTGCAGAACTTCCTGTCGGCGGGCGTCGGCCTGGCCGTGGCGATCGCGGTCACCCGCGGGTTCGTCCGCGCGAAGACCGACCGGCTCGGCAACTTCTGGGTGGACCTCACGCGCGGCACGGTCCGCGTCCTGCTGCCGATGGCGTTCGTCTTCGCGATCGTGCTGATCGCGCTCGGCGTGGTGCAGAGCCTCAAGGCCGGCGTTGCCGTGACGAACCCGGACGGCAGCCACAGCACCATCGCGCTGGCTCCGGCGGCGAGCCAGGAGGCGATCAAGGAGCTCGGCACCAACGGCGGCGGCATCCTCAACGCCAACTCCGCGCACCCGTTCGAGAACCCCACCGCCTGGACGAACCTCATCGAGCTGTTCCTGATCCTGGTGATCCCGGTCAGCCTGACCCGCGCGTTCGGCAAGATGGTCGGCAAGCCCAAGCAGGGGTACGTCCTGCTCGGCGTGATGAGCCTGCTCTGGGCCGCGTCGCTGGCGATCATCTGGTTCTCCGAAGCCAACGCGAGCAACCCGGCGGCGCTGGCCGCGGGCGCGAGCATGGAAGGCAAGGAGCAGCGGTTCGGCATCGGGTTGACGTCGATCTTCGCCGACACCACCACGGGGACCTCGACCGGCGCGATCAACGGCGCCCACGACAGTCTCTCGGGCCTCGGCGGCGGGGGACCGCTGCTGAACATGCTCTACGGCGAGATCTCGCCCGGCGGCGTCGGCACCGGCCTCTACGGGATCCTGGTCATGGCGATCATCGCGATGTTCCTGGCCGGCCTGATGGTCGGGCGCACGCCGGAGTACCTGGGCAAGAAGCTCGGCAAGCGCGAGGTCACCGCCGCTGCGATCGCCATGCTCGCGATGCCGACCGTGGTGCTGCTCGGCTCCGGGATCACGCTGCTGCTGCCGGGCACGACGGGCGCGCTCGGCAACGGCGGCGCGCACGGCCTGTCCGAAATCCTCTACGGCTACGCGTCCACCGGCAACAACAACGGCAGCGCGTTCGGCGGCCTGACCGCGACGAGCGACTGGTTCCAGTCGTCGTTCGGCGTCGCCATGGCGATCGGCCGGTTCGTGCCGATCCTCGCCGTGCTCTGCCTGGCCGGTTCCCTGGCCGCGCAGCGCAAGGTGCCCGAAACCGCCGGCACGCTGCCCACCACCGGGCCGCTGTTCGCCACCATGCTCACCGGCACGGTGGTGCTCGTCGCGGCCCTCACCTTCATCCCGGCGCTCGCGCTCGGGCCCATCGCGGAGGCACTCGCATGACCGTCACCGAAGAACGACCCCAGGTGACTCCCGCCGAACCCGCCGGCCGGGTCGGCGCCGGGGTGTTCAGCCCCCGCCAGCTCTGGACGTCCCTGCCGGACGCGTTCCGCAAGCTCAACCCGAAGCACCAGCTCGGCAACCCGGTGATGTTCGTGGTGTGGGTGGGGTCCGCGCTGACCACGGTCTTCGCGGTCACCGACCCGAGCGTGTTCACCATCCTGATCGCCGTCTGGCTCTGGTTCACGGTGCTCTTCGCGAACCTCGCCGAGGCTGTCGCGGAAGGGCGCGGCAAGGCGCAGGCGGAATCCCTGCGGCGGTCGAAGAAGGAGACCGTCGCCCGCCGCCTCACGTCGAGCGGCTCGGAAGAGCAGGTGCCCGGCGTCGAGCTGAAGATCGGCGACCTGGTCGTCGTCGAGGCGGGCCAGGTGATCCCGGGCGACGGCGACGTCGTCGAGGGCATCGCGACCGTCGACGAGTCGGCCATCACCGGCGAGTCGGCCCCGGTCATCCGGGAGTCCGGCGGCGACCGCAGTGCCGTCACCGGCGGCACGACGGTGCTGAGCGACCGGGTCGTCGTCAAGATCACGACCAAGCCGGGCGAGTCCTTCGTGGACCGCATGATCGCGTTGGTGGAAGGCGCTTCGCGGCAGAAGACGCCGAACGAGATCGCGCTGACCATCCTGCTCTCGACGTTGACGATCATCTTCCTGCTCGCCGTCGTGGCTCTGCAGCCGATGGCCCGCTACTCCGGCAGCGAGCAGTCCGTGATCGTGCTGACCGCGCTGCTGGTCTGCCTGATCCCGACGACGATCGGCGCGCTGCTGAGCGCCATCGGCATCGCGGGCATGGACCGCTTGGTGCAGCGCAACGTCCTCGCGACGTCGGGCCGCGCGGTGGAGGCCGCCGGCGACGTCTCGACGTTGCTGCTCGACAAGACCGGCACCATCACCTTCGGCAACCGCCGGGCCACCGAGCTGATCCCGGTCGGAACGTCCACTATGGACGAACTCGCGCGGGCCGCCCGCCTGGCCAGCCTGGCCGACGAAACCCCCGAGGGACGCAGCGTCGTCGAGCTGACCGCGGCCCACGCGTCCCAAGACGAACGGGGCGAGTTCGTCCCGTTCACCGCGCAGACGCGGATGAGCGGCATGGACCTCGGCAGCCGGCGGATCCGCAAGGGGGCCGCGTCCGCGGTCCGCGCCTGGGTGCGCGACAACGGCGGCGAGTTCCCCGACGAGACCGAGCGCGTCGTCGACGAGATCAGCGCCCAGGGTGGCACGCCGCTGGTCGTCGCCGAGGAAACCGTGGTGCGCGGGGTGATCCGGCTGTCCGACGTCGTCAAGCCGGGCATGAAGGAGCGCTTCAAGGAACTGCGCGCGATGGGCATCAAGACGGTGATGATCACCGGCGACAACCCGCTCACCGCCAAGGCCATCGCCGCGGACGCGGGCGTCGACGACTACCTCGCCGAGGCCAAGCCCGAAGACAAGATGGCGCTCATCAAGAAGGAGCAGGAAGGCGGACGGCTCGTCGCGATGACCGGCGACGGCACCAACGACGCGCCCGCGCTCGCGCAGTCCGACGTCGGCGTCGCGATGAACACCGGCACGTCGGCCGCGAAGGAGGCCGGCAACATGGTCGACCTCGACAGCGACCCGACGAAGCTGATCGAGATCGTCGAGATCGGCAAGCAGCTGCTGATCACGCGCGGCGCGCTGACGACGTTCAGCGTCGCCAACGACCTCGCGAAGTACTTCGCGATCCTGCCCGCGATGTTCACCGGCATCTTCGCCCAGCTCGGCGCGCTCAACATCATGCACCTGGCCACGCCGAAGTCGGCGATCCTCTCCGCGGTCATCTTCAACGCGCTGATCATCGTCGTGCTGATCCCGCTGGCCCTGCGCGGCGTGCGGTACAAGCCGTCGTCGGCCTCGGCCCTGCTGCGCCGCAACCTGCTCGTCTACGGCCTCGGCGGCATCGTCAGCCCCTTCCTCGGGATCTGGCTGATCGACCTGCTCGTGCGCCTCATCCCTGGAATCGGGTGAACGTCGTGAACACTCTCGTCAAGCAGACGTGGGCCGGGCTGCGCGTCCTGCTCGTGATGACGGTCCTGCTCGGGATCCTCTACCCCCTGGCGGTGTGGGCGGTCGCCCGCATCCCCGGGCTGGAGGGCAACGCCGAAGGCTCGGTCGTCACGCAGAACGGCCAGGCGGTGGGGTCGTCGCTCATCGGCGTCGACCCCGTGCCGGCCGACCCGGCGCACGACCCGTGGTTCCACAACCGACCCTCGGCGCTTTCGAAGGACGCGCTCGGCCCCGGTGACCCGTCGACCTCCGGCGCGTCCAACAAGGGCCCGTACAACGAGGACCTGGTGAAGACCATCCAGGAACGGCGCGACCTCATCGCCCAGCGCGAAGGCGTGTCACCCGGTCAGGTACCGCCGGACGCGGTGACGGCGTCGGGCTCAGGCCTCGACCCGGCGATCAGCGTCGCCTACGCCGACCTTCAGATCGCCCGAGTGGCCCGCGTGACCGGGTTGCCGGTGGAGCGGGTGAAGCAGCTCGTCGAAGCGAACACCTCCGGCGCGGGAATCGGCGTCCCCGGCGTCAATGTGCTCCAGCTCAACTTGGCCGTGCAAGGTGCGGCCGGAGGGGCACACTGACAGCGTGACCACCGCGAACGCACCGAAGCCGCGCCGGGGAGAGCTGAGGATCTACCTCGGCGCGGCTCCGGGCGTCGGCAAGACCTTCGCCATGCTCGGCGAAGCGCGCCGGCGCCTGGACCGCGGCACGGACGTCGTCGTCGGGCTGGTGGAGACGCACGGCCGCGAGAAGACCGCGGTGCTGCTCGACGGCCTCGAGATCGTGCCGCGGCGCCCCGCCGGCCACCGCGGCCGCGAGTTCGACGAGATGGACGTCGACGCCATCCTCGCGCGTGCCCCGGAGGTCGCCGTCGTCGACGAGCTCGCGCACACCAACGTGCCCGGTTCGCGCAACGCCAAGCGCTGGCAGGACGTCGAGCAGCTCCTGGAAGCCGGGATCGACGTCCTGTCCACGGTCAACGTCCAGCACCTGCAGAGCCTCAACGACGTCGTCGAGCGGATCACCGGCGTCACCCAGCAGGAGACCGTGCCGGACGAGGTCGTCCGCCGCGCCGAACAGCTCGAGCTGGTCGACCTGACGCCGGAGGCGCTGCGGCGGCGGCTCGCCCACGGCAACATCTACCCGGCCGAGCGGATCGACGCCGCGCTCGGCAACTACTTCCGCCCCGGCAACCTCACCGCGCTGCGCGAGCTCGCCCTGCTCTGGGTCGCCGACCAGGTCGACGTCGCCCTGCAGCGCTACCGCGCCGAGCAGAGCATCACCGAGACCTGGGAGGCGCGCGAACGCGTCGTCGTCTCCATCACCGGCGGCGAGGAGAGCGAGACGCTCATCCGCCGCGCCAGCCGGATCGCCACCCGCGCCGGCGCCGAGCTGCAGGTCGTCCACATCCTGCGCGGCGACGGCCTCTCCGGGCTCGGACCGGCCGCGATCGCCCGCTGCCGGACGCTCGCCGAAGAGGTCGGCGCGACCTTCCACACCGTCGTCGGCGACGACGTCCCGACCGCCCTGCTGGACTTCGCCCGCGGCGTCAACGCGACCCAGCTGGTGATCGGCACTTCGCGGCGTTCGCGCGTGGCGCGGCTGTTCGACGAGGGCATCGGCGCCGGCGTCGTGCGGCAGTCCGGCTCGATCGACGTCCACATGGTCACCCACTCCGAGGCGGGCGGGCGCCTGCGGGCCCGGCTGAGCGCGAGCCCGCTGGGGTTCTCGCGGCTGGTCGCGGGCTGGGTGCTCAGCGTCGTGCTGCCGGTGCTGGTCACGGTCGTCGGGTTCTTCATCCCGGCCGGGCTCGACTTCGCCACCGACGTCATCTCCTACGTGCTGGCGACCGTCGTCGTGGCGCTGGTCGGCGGGCTCGGGCCGGCGCTGGTCGCGGCCGTGCTCGGCGCCGGGCTGCTGAACTTCTTCTTCACGCCACCGCTGTACACGCTGACCGTGCACACCCCGCAGAACCTCGTGACGCTGATCGCGATGGTCGTGGTCGCGGTGCTCGTCGCGCTGGTCGTCGACCAGGCGGCGCGCCGGGCCACGCAGGCGGCGCGGGCGCGGACGGAGGCGGCGCTGCTCGCCTCGTACGCCCGGACCGTGCTGACCCACGCGAACCCGATCGAGCGGCTGCTGGAGAAGGTGCGCGAGAACTTCGCGCTGACGTCGGTGACGCTGCTGGAGAAGCAGGACGGCGTCTGGCAGGGCGTCGCGACCGCGGGGGAGCACCCGTGCGCCGACCCGGACGAGGCCGACGTCGACATCGCCGTCACCGCCGACGTGCACCTGACGCTGCGCGGGCGGGCGTTGCCGGCGGCCGACCGGCGGGTGCTCGAAGCCGTGGCCGGGCAGGCCCTGCTCGCGCTGCGCCAGCAGCGGACGGCCGCCGCCGCGGCGCGCGCCGAACGCAAGGCCGAGGCGACCGAGCTGCGCACGACGCTGCTGTCCGCGGTCGGTCACGACCTGCGGACCCCGCTGACGTCGATCAAGGCGTCGATCGGCAGCCTGCGCGCGCCCGACCTCGCACTGTCCGAAGAGGACACCGCCGAGCTGATGGAGGCCATCGAGCTGTCGGCCGACCGGCTGGCCGGGCTGATCGACAACCTCCTGGACTCCTCGCGCCTGGCCACCGGCGCGGTGAAGCCGCACCTGCGCCCCGTCGGCTACGACGAGATCGTCGCCCACGCCCTGTCCAATGTGGACGCTTCCGACGCGGTGCGGGTGGCGGTCGACGACCGGCTCCCGGCGGTGCTCGCCGATCCGGGCCTGCTGGAGCGCGTGGTGGCGAACGTGCTGGACAACGCCCTGCGCCACGGCGGGGCGCCGGTGTCGGCGCGGGCTTCCGCGCACTCCGGCCACGTGGAGCTGCGGATCGTCGACCACGGCAAGGGGCTGCGCAAGGGGACCGCGGACTCGGCGTTCGCGCCGTTCCAGCGGCTCGGCGGCGACCGGGACACGACGCCGGGCGTCGGGCTCGGGCTGTCGGTGGCGAAGGGGTTCACCGAGGCGATGGGCGGCACGATCCGTGCCGAGGACACGCCGGGCGGCGGGCTGACAGTCGTGGTCTCGCTGCCCGCGTACAGCGTCGAGTTCCAAGAAGAGGGGGTGCGATGAGCGACACGGGCGCCACCGTGCTGGTGGTGGACGACGAGCCGCAGATCGTGCGGGCGCTGCGGATCAACCTGAACGCCCGCGGCTACAAGGTGATCACCGCGCACGACGGCACGGCCGCGCTCAAGGCGGTCGCCGAGACCAAGCCGGACGTCGTGGTGCTCGACCTCGGGCTGCCCGACCTGGACGGCACCGAGGTCATCGCGGGCCTGCGCGGCTGGACGACGGTCCCGATCATCGTGCTGTCCGCGCGCGGCGACTCGGCCGACAAGGTCCAGGCCCTCGACGCGGGCGCGGACGACTACGTCACGAAGCCGTTCGGGATGGACGAGCTGCTGGCCCGGCTGCGGGCGGCGGTCCGCCGCTCGGCGGTGACGGGCGCGGACGACGTGGACGCGGTCGTCGAGACGTCGTCGTTCAGCGTGGACCTGGCCGCGAAGAAGGTCCGCCGCACCGACGGCGTCGAGGTCCACCTGACGAAGACGGAGTGGGGCGTGCTGGAGCTGCTGGTCCGCAACCGCGGCCGGCTGGTGGCGCAGAAGCAGCTGCTGCACGAGGTGTGGGGCCCGTCGTACGAGCGGGAGTCCCACTACCTGCGGGTGTACCTGGCCCAGCTGCGGCGCAAGCTGGAGCCGGAGCCGTCGCGGCCCCGCCACCTGCTCACCGAGCCGGGGATGGGTTACCGCTTCGAGGTCTAGGACGCCGTCCGGCGGGGTACCTCACCGGCATGGACGGGTCGAAGACGTGGCTGCTCGGCGGTGAGCGCATCCCGCCGGTGATCGTGCTGACGCTGGCGGTCGGGGCGACCTTCGGGGTGACCGGCTGGATCCTCACGGCCTTCGACGGCGAAGAGGTCGGCTGGGCGAGGTGGCTGCGCATCGCGGCCGCGGGCGCCGGGGCGCTGCTGACGGTCTACCTGTGGAGGCTGTTCGCCCACCGGCTCCGCCGCGACGGCTGACCCCTGGGCTGGACATGCCGAAGGCCACCGCCGCGGCGGTGGCCTTCGCTGTTCGCTGTCTTACTGCGCGCGCGTGGTGCTTCCCGTCGGAGTCGACGATGTGCCGGTCGGAGCGGCCGTCGGCGAACCACCGGTGCTCTCGCCGCCGCCGGTCGTGGGCGTCGTCGGGGTGGTGGTGGGCGTCGTCGGGGTGGTGGTGGGCGGCGGGGTCGATTTCGTCGTCGTCGGGGGCGGCGTCGAGGTCACCGGGGGCGGGTTGCCCGTGTCGTCGCGGGGCGGCGGGGGCGGGTCGGCGTGGGTGACCACCGTGGTCGTCGTCTTGCCGTCCGGGCTGATCGACACGACCGTGCTCGGCGCGGTCGAGGACGTCGCCGACTCGCTCGACGTCGGCGCGCCGACGGTCGACGGACCGGCCGACGACGGGGTGTTCGGCACCGTCTGCAGGCCGGCCTGCGAAGTGCCCTGGCCGCCGGTGCCACCGGTGCCGCCCGCGGTGGTGGCGGGGTCCGGGCCGGCGAGCTCGGCGACGGCGGCGAACGCGGTCGCGACCACCAGGCCGGCCACCCCGAGCACGACGTACCCGGTGCGGTTCGGTTTGCTGCTCTTGGGCGGGGCGGTGTCGATCCTGCTCACGTGCGAGCTCGATGCGGACCCGTCGGGGCGGGGCATTGCAGGCTCCTCGGGGGGCTCGGGAGAGGCTGGGGATACGCCGTGCGAGGTCGTTAATCGATCACTGCTTTCCCGAGCGGGGGAACCCGGGAGGACGACCTCGGCGGCGAGGCTATCACCGTCGGTGCCTTATTCGCCCAGGTAGTGAGCTTGTGCGATCACTGTGTGCAGTCGAAGTGTCCGGAAGGGATGAAAGCGTGAGTGAGGGACAAACGAACACCAGATTGACGGCGTGGGTCCGCGGGCGCGTCCAGGGTGTCGGTTTCCGCTGGTGGACCCGTAGCCGGGCGCTCGAGCTCGGGTTGGTGGGCAGTGCCCGCAACATGCCCGACGGGCGTGTCGAGGTCATAGCGGAGGGTGATCGAGACCACTGTGAGCGGTTGCTGACCGCCCTGCGGTCCGGAGAATCACCCGGAAGTGTGGAGAACGTCGTCGAGCGCTGGTCCGACCCGAAAGGGGGACTCGGCGGCTTCCTCGAACGCTGACGCGGGCCTTGGTACTTCCGGGGCGGGTGTGACGCAGGAGGTTGCTGAGGCCTCCGAAGATGTGCTAAGGCGCGCCGATGAGGGGGCGCGTCCGGCGGTCCCCGGGAGCCCCCGGGTAGCCTGGGACGATTGAATCGCCAGTACCGGCAGCCAGAGGGGTCAGCACCCAGTGCACCTGAAAAGCCTGACGCTCAAGGGCTTCAAGTCCTTCGCCTCGGCCACCACGCTGCGCTTCGAGCCGGGCATCACCTGCGTGGTCGGGCCGAACGGCTCCGGCAAGTCCAACGTGCTGGACGCCCTGCGCTGGGTCATGGGCACCCAGGGCGCCAAGGACCTGCGCGGCGGCAAGATGGAGGACGTCATCTTCGCCGGCACCGCGGGCCGCGCCCCGCTCGGCCGCGCCGAGGTCACCCTCACCATCGACAACGCCGACGGCGCGCTCCCGATCGAGTACGCCGAGGTGTCGATCACCCGCCGGATGTTCCGCGACGGCGCGAGCGAGTACGAGATCAACGGCGACCGCTGCCGCCTGATGGACGTCCAGGAGCTGCTCTCGGACTCCGGTATCGGCCGCGAGATGCACGTCATCGTCGGGCAGGGCCAGCTCTCGGCGATCCTCGAGTCCAAGCCCGAAGAGCGCCGCGCCTTCATCGAAGAGGCCGCCGGCGTCCTCAAGCACCGCAAGCGCAAGGAACAGACCCTGCGCAAGCTGGCCAACATGCAGGGCAACCTCGACCGCCTCGGCGACCTCACCACCGAGCTGCGCCGCCAGCTCAAGCCGCTGGGCAAGCAGGCCGAGATCGCCCGCCGGGCCCAGGCCGTCCAGTCCGAGCTGCGCGACTCCCGCCTGCGCCTGCTCGCCGACGACCTGGTCACCCAGCGCAGCGCGATCACGCGCGACGAGGCCGACGAGAAGACCGCGCGCCAGCGTCGCGCCGAGGTCGAGCAGACCCTCGAGATCGTCTCCGCCGAGGAGACCGAGCTGGAGTCGTCGCTCGCCGAGGACGCGCCGCTGCTGCAGACCGCCCAGGAGACCTGGTACAAGCTTTCCGCGCTGGCCGAGCGCTTGCGCGGCACCGTCCGGCTCGCGATCGAGCGGCAGCGCCACCTGTCGGCCGACGTCTCGACGTCGACCGGCGGCCGCGACCCCGAAGAGCTGCTCGAAGAGGCCGAGCGCGTCGCCGAGCAGGAAGAGGAGCTCAACGAGGCCGTCATGGAGGCCCGTGAGCTGCTCGCCCAGACCGTGCTGCGCCGCGAAGACCTCGAACAGCGCGTCCAGGCCGCCGAGCGCGCGCACTGGGCCGCCGTCCGCGCCATCGCCGACCGCCGCGAGGGCATGGCCAAGCTGACCGGCCAGGTCGAGGCGCTGCGCAGCAAGAACGGCGCGACCTCCGACGAGATCGACCGCCTGAGCGTCTCCCTCGAGGAGTCCGCCGAGCGCGCCGAGATCGCCGTCGAAGAGCTCGAAGTGGCCAAGGCCGAGGGCGGCGTCGAGGAGTCCGACGATTCCGGCCTGATGGACCGCCACGACCGCGCGGTCGAGGCCAACAACGCGGCCAAGGCGCGCGTCGAAGAGCTGGTCAAGGCCGAACGCACCGCCGAGCGCGAGATCGCGTCCGAGAAGGCCCGCGTCGAGGCGCTGTCGATGGGCCTGAGGCGCAAGGACGGCGCGGGCGCGCTGCTCGGCGCGTCCCACGAGCTGCCGGGCCTGCTCGGCTCGGTCGCCGCGCTGCTGACTGTCGAGCCGGGGTACGAGGTCGCGCTGGCCGCGGCGCTCGGCCCGGTGGCCGACGCGGTCGCCGTCACCGGCGGCGAAGACGCCCTGCGCGCGCTCAGGTACCTGAAGGACACCGACTCCGGCCGCGCGGGCATCCTGCTCGGCGGGCCCGAGTCCACTGTGGACACGTACTCGTGGCCGTCGCTGCCGGAAGGCGCGCGCTGGGCCCGCGAGGTCGTCGCGGCGCCGGCGCAGCTGCGGCCGGCCGTCGAGCAGGCCCTCGACAAGCTGGCCCTGGTTCGCGACCTCGACGCGGCCCGCCACCTGGTCGCGGTGCACCCGGAGGTCCGGGCGGTCACCGCCGAAGGCGACGTCTTCGGGTCCCGCTGGGCGATCGGTGGCTCGGGCAAGCGCGAGAGCGTCATCGAGGTCCAGGCCGCCGTCGACGAGGCGGGGGAGCGGCTCCGCACGGCCGAACGCTCGCTGGAGCGCTACGCGGCCGAGCTGGAAGGAGCCCGCGCCGAGCAGCAAGCGCGTCGCGAAGAGGTTTCCCAGGCCAAGGACGCGCTCGGCGAGGCCAAGGTCCGCAAGGCCCGGTCGTCGGAGCGGCTGAGCCGGCTGCAGCAGGCGGCCCGCCAGGCCCAGGCCGAGGTCGAACGCTTCAGCGGCCAGCGCGCGAAGGTCGAGCAGAGCCGCGAGCAGGCCCTGGCCCAGCTCGCCGAGCTGGAGGAACGGCTCGCCGCCGTCGCCGAGCAGCCCGTCGAGGACGACCCGGACACCGCCGAGCGCGACGCCGCCGTCGAAGAGCTGGCCGTCGTCCGGCAGGAGGAGATGGAGGCGCGGCTCGCGCAGCGCACCGCCGAGGAGCGGGCGCGCAGCATCGCGGGCAAGGCCGAGGGCCTCCGCCGCGCCGCGCACGCCGAGCAGCAGGCCCGTGAACGCGCCGAGCGCGCGGCCGCGAACCGCAAGCGCGGCGCCGAGATCGCCAACGCCGTCGTCAACGGCGGCGAGATCGCCCTGGAACGCATCGAGCAGTCGGTCCAGCGCGCGGCCGCCGAGCGCGACCAGGTCCAGGCCCGCCGCCAGAGCCGCGAGGCCGCGCTGACCGGCGTCCGCGCCAAGGTCCGCGAGCTCACCGGCGAGCTGGAGAAGCTGACCGACGCCGTCCACCGCGACGAGGTGCTGCGCGCCGAGCAGCGGCTGCGGCTGGAGACCCTGGAAGCCAAGATCGCCGAGGACTTCGGCATCGGCCTCACCGACCTGGTCCAGGAGTACGGCCCGGACGTCCCGGTCCCGCCGAGCGCGGGCGAGATGGCCGAGTACGAAGCGGCGAAGGACCGCGGCGAAGACGTCACCCAGCCGCCGCCGATGCCGTACGACCGCGACACCCAGGCCCGCCGCGCCAAGCGCGCCGAGAAGGACCTTTCCCTGCTGGGCAAGGTGAACCCGCTCGCGCTGGAGGAGTTCGCGGCGCTGGAGGAGCGGTACAAGTTCCTCTCCACGCAGCTCGAGGACCTCAAGGACACCCGCAAGGACCTCGAGGCGGTCATCAAGCAGGTCGACGAGAAGATCCTCGAGGTGTTCGCCGGGGCCTACGCCGACGTGGCCCGCGAGTTCGAGACGGTGTTCAGCGTGCTGTTCCCGGGCGGTGAGGGCCGGATGGTCCTGACCGAGCCGGACGACCTGCTGAGCACCGGCGTCGACGTCGAAGCGCGCCCGCCGGGCAAGAAGGTGAAGCGGCTTTCGCTGCTGTCCGGTGGCGAGAAGTCGCTGGTCGCGGTCGGCATGCTGGTCGCGATCTTCCGCGCCCGGCCCTCACCCTTCTACGTCATGGACGAGGTCGAGGCCGCGCTGGACGACACCAACATGCGCCGGCTGATCGGGCTGCTGGAGCAGCTGCGCGACTCGTCGCAGCTGATCATCATCACCCACCAGAAGCCGACGATGGAGATCGCCGACGCGCTCTACGGCGTGAGCATGCAGGGCGACGGCATCACGAAGGTGATCTCGCAGCGCCTGCGCACGGCCGACGACGAACCGGTCGCGGTCGGCTGACGCGTCACATGTCGTCTTCGCGCGGCGCGCGGCGGTCGTCGCCCCGCACGCGCGGCTCGTACGTGCTCAGGTCGTTGCCGACGCTGCCGGCGTCGCCGATGGTCGGCCGCCGCCCGCCCGGCCGGAGCATTCCGTGCTTGACGCCGCGCTTGCGGTCGAGCCGGTCCATGACCAGGCCGACGACGAGCAGCACGGCGAGCACCACCCCGATGCCGATGAAGAACCCCATGTGAGACCCCCTTGCCCGCTCCCAGGTTACGGGAGCGGGAGGGGTGCCACATCCACTTATCCGGCGACCCAGAAGGCGTAGTCGGCCGAGTAGCGGACCGCGGTCTGCGCGCCGTCGGTGCAGGTCCCGGCCGGTGCCACCCCGCCGCGCGTGTTCAGGCGCTGGACGTAGGTCACCTTGCCGAAGATCCCGTCACCCGTGTTCAGGTTCGCCTTGAGCAGCACCTCCGGGATCGCGCCGTCCCGCGGGGCGGTGGCCACCGCTGCCGCGCCGACGGTGCTGCCGTCCACAATGGACGTCCAGACCGGGCCCTTGCTGTGCAGCGCCACCGGCTTGCCGTGTTTCGAAAGCACCGCCGCGGGCTGGATCAGCGTCCACGCGCCGGCGGTGCACCCGTAGATCTGCACGCCCTCGGCCGGGTAGCTCGCCAGCGCGCGGTTGCCGGCCGGGACCTTGATCGCGTCCGGGACCTTCGGGCCCGCCGGGCTGGCCGAAGCCGTCGCCGCGCCGCCGACCAGCAGGGCGCCGATCGCGAGCGCCACCGTCATCCGCTTCATGAACCCACCTTCGATTCCTCCCGCCGCTTCTCGGCGGGCTCCCGCACCTCGACACGGGAGCCCACCGGAAACGGTTCAAAAGGATCAGGCGGCGGGGACCTCTTCCGCTTCACCGACTGCGTTGGCCTCGGCCGCCTTCGGGTCCGGCGTCCGGTGCCGCAGCGACAGCAACCCGCCGACGACCAGCGTGATCACCACGCCCAGCAGCGTGTACCAGGGGTAGGCCAGTGCCACGCGATCCCCGGCCGCCTTGGAGAAGTCGATCCCGATCAGGCCGCCGGTCTTCGCGCTGAACTTCACCCCGAGGATCACGAACGCCATCACCACGACCGTGGCGACGAACGCGACGATCGCGTCCAGCTGCCGGGCCTTCTTGATCAGCAGACCGAGCAGGAACGACCCGAGCAGCGCGCCGTAGGTGTACCCGGTGATCGCGAGACCCAGCTCGATCACGGAGTTCTTCGTGGTCGAGAACAACGACGCGAAGAGCGCGAACACGACCGCCCAGATCAGCGTCCACATGCGACCGTGCTGCAGCAGCTTCGAGTCCTCGGGCGCACGCTTGGTGAAGCGCTGGTAGAGGTCGGCCACGGTCGACGTCGAAAGGGCGTTGAGCGCCGAGGCCAGCGCGCCCATGGTCGACGCGAGGACACCCGCGATGAGCAGGCCCGACACACCGACCGGCAGGTCGTCGATGATGAACCGGGAGAACACGTCGTCCGGACTCTGCAGGCCGAGCTGCGCGACCGACTTGCGGCCGTTGAACACCCACAGCATGGCCCCGACCAGCAGGAACAGCGCGAACTGGATGGTGACGATGATGCCGGAGCCGATGAGCGCCTTCTGGCCGTCGCGCAGGCTGCGCGTGGCCATCAGCCGCTGCGCGATCAGCTGGTCCGCGCCGTGCGAGGCCATCGACAGCGCCGCGCCGCCGAGCACCGCCGTGATGAAGGCGTACGGGCTGGTCAGCAGGTTCTTCGTGAAGTCGACGAGCATGAACTTGCCGTCGTCGGAGGCTTGGGTCATCCAGTCGCCGGGCAGCTTGTTCAGCAGCACGATCGCCGCCACCGCCGCGCCGCCGAGGTACAGCGTCAGCTGGATGACGTCGACCCAGACGACCGCCTTGATCCCGCCGATGTAGGCGTAGATCAGCGTCAGCGCGGTCAGGATCACCACGATCACCCAGTAGTCCAGGTGGATGTTGTAGTGCCCGAGGATCACCTTGATCGGGATCGCGCCGGCGAACAGACGGACGCCTTCGGCCAGCAGCCGGGTGATCACGAACGTCACCGACGCCGTGCCCTGCAGCCCGGAGCCGAACCGCTTGCCCAGGAACGCGTACGCGCTCACGAGGTTGCCCTTGAAGTACCGCGGCAGCAGCACGAACGCGGCGATGACCCGGCCGATGATGTAGCCGAAAGCCAGCTGCAGGAACAGGAAAGCGTTGCCGAAGACGAGCCCCGGCGTGCTGATCACGGTGAGCGTCGAGGTCTCCGTGGCCACCACGGACAGCATCACCGCACCCCACGGGAGGCTGCGCTCGCCGACGAAGTAGTCGGCCGCCGACCGTTGCTTCCGGCCGACGAGCACGCCTATCAGCGGCATCGCCGCCAGGTAGACCACGATGATGGCGAGGTCAACACCACGCATGGACTTCTCCTACTGTCATGTCATCCGGCCTTCTCCGAGACTCGCAACCGCGTCACGGTGCCCCCCAGCGGGGCGGGAAGGTTCAGGGGCCCGGCGCCCGGGACGAGCGCGCCGAGCAGGCGCGGCCCGCGGGCACCGGTGGCGGACGGCACCGTGCCGGGCACGCCGCACCAGGTGAGCCAGCCGAGCAGCGCGGTGAGGTACGCCTCCTTGCCGGCGCCGGGCAGGCCGAGGTCGTCGCTGGTCTTGAGCACCGCGTCCGGCAGGTTCCGCGCCAGCGCCGCCATCACGGCCGGGTTCGCGACCCCGCCGCCGGACGCGATCACCGTCGTGACGCCGTGGCGCGCGCACTCGCCGGCGACGGTCGCCGCGGTGAGCTCGGTCAGCGTCGCCAGGAGGTCGCCGGGGTCGACCGGCGGCAGCCCGGCGAGGGCGGCGTCGAGGTAGGGCGCGTTGAAGTACTCCTTGCCGGTGGACTTCGGTGGCGCGGCGGCGAAGTACGGGTCGGCGAGCAGCCGGCCGAGCAGGTCGGCGCGCACCGAGCCGCTGAGCGCGAGCCGGCCGTCGACGTCGCTGCGCCGCCCGGTGACGCGGTGGGCGGCGACGTCGAGCAGCGCGTTGGCGGGCCCGGTGTCGTAGGCGATCGCCGGTTCGCCGCCGGTGACGACGGTGATGTTCGCGATGCCACCGAGGTTGAGCGCGGCGACCGGCCGGCCGGTGTCCTGGGCCAGGCCGCGCAGCCACAGCTGGTCGAACGTGCTCGCCAGGGGCGCGCCGTGGCCGCCCGCGGCGACGTCCCTGGCCCGCAGGTCGGCCAGCACCGGCAGCCCGGTGCGCTCGGCGATCCAGGCGGGCTGGCCGAGCTGCAGCGTGCCGCGGACGTGACCGTCCTCGACCCAGTGGAACACCGTCTGGCCCAGCGACGCGACGAGGTCCGCGCGGCCGCCGGCCAGTTCTTCGACGCCGCGCGCGGCCGCGTCGGCGAACGCCCGGCCGACGCCGGTGTCGAGCCGGGTCAGCTCGCCGGCGGTGCAGGGGTTCGGCGGCAACGCGGCGAGCAGGCCTTCGCGCAGCGGCTCCGGGTAGGGGAGGTCGAGCTCGCCGAGCGGGGTGAGGACCACCGTGTCGTCCTCGGCGTGGAGTTCGGCGGCGGCCACGTCGATGCCGTCGACCGAGGTGCCCGAAATGAGCCCGATCACCCGGAAGCCGTGGCTCGCGCTTTTCCCCATCCGGAGGGGTTTAGTGCAGGGTCTCCGGTGGCGCAACCCCACATCGTGAAGTCTTGGCCCAATCGGGACCTACGTCGTTATGAATTGCCTGTGCGGACGGGGTGTCCGGCGCGGTGCGGTGCGGATGAAAGGATGGGCGGGTGTCGAGCACCTGGTTCCTGTTCGTAGTCCTCGCCGTCGTCGTGCTGGTCGCCCTCCTGGTGACCGGCCTGCTCGTCGCGCGCAAGCGCCGGATCACCCTGGACGCCCAGCGCGAGGTCGAAGCGAAACCGAAGGGCGGCTCCTACGCGGCCAGCGGGGGCATCGCACTGGCGCCCGGCGGGACGGCTCCCGAAGTCGAGCACCCCGTCGAGGACCGGCCTGAGACCGAGGGCCAGCCGGCGGTCGGCGACGACGCCGCGGTGCCGCGCGACTCGGCGCAGCGCACGGTCCGCGACGTCAAGCTCCCCGAAGAACCTTCCGCGCCCGCGCCCGCCCCGGTGCTCGAGGAGATCGACCCCGCGACCGGGCGCCTGGAGCGGCTGCGCGGCCGGCTGTCGAAGTCGCGGTCGGTGTTCGGGACCAGCCTGCTCGGCCTGCTCGGCGCCGGTGACCTCGACGAGGACTCCTGGCAGGACGTCGAAGACACGCTGCTGATGGCCGACCTGGGCGCGGCCACCACGACCCAGATCGTCGAGCGGCTGCGCGACGAGCTGTCCCGCCGCGCGATCCGGTCGTCGGCCGAAGCGCGCGAAGTGCTGCACGAGGTCCTGACGGCGCAGCTGTCCACCGACAGCGAGCGCGCGGTCCGGGCGCTGCCGCACATCGTCGACGGCAAGAAGCAGCCCGCGGTGGTCCTGGTGGCCGGCGTCAACGGCACGGGCAAGACGACGACCACGGGCAAGCTCGCCCGCGTCCTGGTGGCCCAGGACAAGTCGGTGGTGCTGGGCGCGGCGGACACGTTCCGCGCGGCGGCGGCCGACCAGCTGCAGACGTGGGCCGAGCGCGTGGGCGCGGAGGTCGTGCGCGGCAAGGAGGGCGCGGACCCGGCGGCGGTGGCGTTCGACGCGGTCAAGCGCGGCGTGGACACCGGCGTGGACGCGGTCCTGATCGACACGGCGGGCCGGCTCCACACGAAGACGGGCCTGATGGACGAGCTGGGCAAGGTCAAGCGCGTCGTGGAGAAGCAGGCGAAGGTCGACGAGGTCCTGCTGGTGCTGGACGCGACGACGGGCCAGAACGGCCTGATGCAGGCACGCGTGTTCGCCGAGGTCATCGACGTGACGGGCATCGTCCTGACGAAGCTGGACGGCACGGCCAAGGGCGGCATCGTGTTCCAGGTCCAGCGCGAGCTGGGCGTGCCGGTGAAGCTGGTCGGGCTCGGCGAGGGCCCGGACGACCTGGCACCGTTCGAGCCGGGCGCGTTCGTGGACGCCCTGCTCGGCTAGGTGATCGTTCCCGAGCAGGTGCCGGGTGGGCGCGGCCGGCGTCTCGAGTACGACGACCGTCTTCCGCCGCGGGTCGGCGAACCGGTTGGTGAGCCGGTCCCCGCCGTTCTCGACCCCGATTTTCGGTATCAGAGCCGGAAGAGCGGTGTCCCGTCCGCCTTGCGCAGGCCCAGCTGCAGCAGCACCGGCGCCGTCGGGCGGTTCGCCGGGATGAGGCACGGGGACGTCCGGCGAGCCGCCACGGTCAGCCGCGACCAGCCGATGCCCTGCAGGGTGCGGCGGCGCGGGTCGACCACCATCGCCGCGCCGAAGTAGGCGCCGCCCGGGACCGCGATGCGGGCCGTGTTCCCCAGGACGACCGAGAACACCGTGCCTGTGCGGCTGCCGTCCTCCTGCAGCGTCAGGATCACCGGCGTGCGCCCCTTCGCGGTGGCGTGGTGCCGCACGGTGATTTCGACCGTCCCCGCCGCGGTCTTGGGCGGGCGTGGCCACGCGGGCGGCGGCGGCGAGCCGTCGAGCGCGCGGTCGACCAGGCGGTCCAGCAGGTTCGAAGCGGCACCCTGTGCGAGCCAGGTCAGAGCGCCGGTGTGCGTGTCCATGCGGCCTCCGGCGATATTCAGGTGACGGGCGCCCGCGCGGCGGCGCACACTCCCGGGATGCCCGGTTGACGCAGCGCGCTTTTCGCCCGTGCCCCTCCTCGTAACAGACGCCCCGAAGCCGTCATTCGCTACGAGAGAGGACCCATCATGACCGTCATCACCGGCGAACGGGTGCGGTTGCGCCCGATCGTCGCAGCGGACCGCGCCCGCTTGCGCGAGATCCTGGCCACCCCGGAGGTCGCCCGCTGGTGGGGCGACCCGGACGTCGAGACCGAAGGCCTGTACACCGTCGAAGAGGGTTACTCGCCTTACGTCATCGAACTCGGCGGCGTGGTCGTCGGGCTGATCCAGAGCTGCGAGGAGGTCGACCCGCTGTACAAGCACGCGGGCATCGACATTTCGGTCCACCCGGACTTCCACGGCCGCGGCGTCGGCACGGACGCGCTGCGAGCGTTGGCCCGCCACCTGTTCGAAGCCGGTCACCACCGCCTGACGATCGACCCGGCGGCGTCCAACGAGACGGCGATCCGGGTGTACACGAAGGTGGGATTCCGCCCGGTGGGCCTGATGCGCGACTACGAGCGCGCCCCGGACGGCACCTGGCACGACGGCCTGCTGATGGACATGCTGAAGGGGGAGCTGACCTAGATGTAGTGCCCGGTGAGGTTGGGGGCGCGGCTGGCGGGTGGTTTGCCGCCGAGTGCGGTGTGGCCGCGATGGTGATTGTAGGTGTGCAACCATCCCGGGTAGGCCTCGCGTCGCTCGCGGTCTGAGCGGTAAGGGCGCGCGTAGGCCCACTCCTCGAGCAGGGTGCGGTTGAACCGCTCCACCTTCCCGTTCGTCTGCGGCCGGTAGGGACGCGTGCGTTTGTGGGCGATGTCCGCGTCGCGCAGCGTGTCGCGCCAGAGATAGGACTTGTAACAGGACCCGTTGTCGGTCAGCACCCGCGCGACGGTGATCCCGGCAGCGGCGAAGAACGCCTGAGCTCGTGCCCAGAACGCGACCGCGGTTTCTTTGGTCTCATCCGGCAGGATCTCACTGTAGGCAAGCCGGGAATGATCATCCACCGCGTTGTGCAGGTAACTGGACCCGATCTTCGGTGTGCCGTGGCGGTAACGAGCTGCGGTGGTGGCTTTCTTGTTCTGCAGACCGACGGCCCGGCCGGCGACCCGGTGCCCGCCGCCGTCGGGGATGTTGCCCAGCTTCTTGATGTCCACGTGCACCAGGTCGCCGGGTGCGGGATGTTCATAGCGGCGGACCGGTCGGCCGGTGGCACGGTCGAGATGCGAAAGCCGGGAACAGCGATAACGGACCAGGACCCGGTGCACCGTGGAGGGATTGAGCCCGAGCAGGTAAGCGATCCGCGAGGGTCCCCACCGGCGAAGCACCCGGACCTTGACGATCCGCCGCTCCACTCTGCTGGGGAGGCGGTTCGGGCTGATGTGCGGCCGGCTGGAGTGGTCGGTCATCCCGGCTTCGCCGTGCTCGCGGTAGCGGCTGGCCCACCGCAGGGCGGTGGATACCGACACCTGGAACCGCTCCGCGGCACGCCGCAGCGGCCAGCCATCGTCGACGACACACCGGGCAAGCCGTGCCCGCCCGGCCGGGGTCAAGGGTGCGTTAGCGTGGGTCACGAGGGCCTCCGTTGCTCGGGGTAGATGTCGCAATCCACACCGAACCCGGAGGCCCTCCTCACGCCAAGATCATCCGATCACGTGTCGCCACGATCGCAACCTCCCCGGGCACTACACCTAGACCGTGACGCTCGCCTGGGAGAGGCTCGCGCCCAGGGCGTCCGCCACCCGCTGGACCGCCGGGGCGATGTGCGCCACCGCCTCGGCGGTCAGCCTCCCGGACGGCCCGGACACCGACACCGCCGCGGGCACCGGGGCCCCCGGCACCGCCACCGCGACGCACCGGACACCCAGCTCCTGCTCCGCCTCGTCCAGTGCGTACCCCTGCGACGCGATGCGCGCCAGCTCGACGGCCAACGCGTCCGCGTCGGTGAACGTGTGCTCGGTGTACGCCGGCATCCCGGTCCGCTCCAGCAGGGCCCGCACGTCACCCGGGGGCAGGTGCGCCAGCATGGCCTTGCCCACGCCGGTGCCGTGCGGCAGCAGCCGCCGGCCGACCTCGGTGAACATGCGCATCGAGTGCTTCGAAGGCACCTGGGAGACGTACACCACCTCGTCACGCTCCAGGACCGCCAGGTTCGCCGTCTCGCCGACCTCCTCGACCAGCTCCGCCAGCAGCGGCCGCGCCCACGCGCCGAACTGCATGCTCGCGTTCTCACCCAACCTGATCAGCCGCGCGCCCAGCGCGTAGCGGCGGTTGGTGTTCTGCCGGACGTACCCCAGGTCGACCAGGGTGCGGATCAGCCGGTGGATCGTCGGCATCGGCAGCCCGGACAGTGTCGCGAGCTCGGACAGACTGGCCTCCCCGCCGGTGTCCGCGAGGTGTTCCAGCAGCTCGAAGGCGCGCTGCAGGGACTGGACGCCACCGTCGCGCCCGTTCTTCTCCGCTGCCACCGGTGGTCCTCCTTACGTCGGCGTTGAGGTTCCGCTATGCAGAAACTATAGTCCGGCTGGTAGAAAACCGTAGGGCCGTTATCCAAAGATCCGAACCTTCGAGGTGTTTCCCCATGTCTTCTGAAGTCCAGGTCCTGGGCGAGCCGGTCGAGCGCGGCGACGAGATCCTCACCCCCGAGGCGCTCGACTTCCTCGCCGGCCTGCACGACGCCTTCGCCGGCCGTCGCGACGAGCTGCTCCAGGCGCGGAGCAAGCGTCGCGAGGAGGCCCGGACCACCGGCAGGCTCGACTTCCTGCCGGAGACGAAGGAGATCCGCGAGGGCGACTGGCAGGTCGCCGGCGCCCCGCCCGCGTTGCGCGACCGCCGCGTCGAGATCACCGGGCCGACCAGCCGCAAGATGACCATCAACGCGCTCAACTCCGGCGCGAAGGTGTGGCTCGCCGACCTCGAGGACGCCAACACCCCGCACTGGGCGAACGTCGTGTCCGGCCAGGTCAACCTGTACGACGCCGTCCGCGAGACGATCTCGCTGGAGAGCGGCGGCAAGAGCTACGCGCTGAAGGACGACGTCGAGCACGCGACGATCGTGGTCCGCCCGCGTGGCTGGCACCTGCCCGAGCGCGGCCTGTCCTTCGGCGGCCGCGAAGCCGTCGGCGCGCTCGTCGACTTCGGCCTGTACTTCTTCCACAACGCGGCCGAGCTGCTGAAGCGCGGCAAGGGTCCGTACTTCTACCTGCCGAAGATGGAGAGCCACCTCGAAGCGCGGCTCTGGAACGACGTCTTCACCCACTCGGAGAAGGCGCTGGGCATCGAGCACGGCACCGTCCGCGCGACCGTCCTGATCGAGACGATCCCGGCCGCGTTCGAGATGGAGGAGATCCTCTACGAGCTGCGCGAGCACGCGTCGGGCCTCAACGCGGGCCGCTGGGACTACCTGTTCAGCGTGATCAAGTACTTCCGCGACGCGGGCGAGAAGTTCGTGCTGCCGGACCGCAACTCCGTCACCATGACCGCGCCGTTCATGCGCGCCTACACCGAGCTGCTCGTGCGCACCTGCCACAAGCGCGGCGCGTTCGCGATCGGCGGCATGGCCGCGTTCATCCCGAGCAAGGACCCCGAGGTCAACAAGGGCGCCTTCGACAAGGTCCACGCGGACAAGTCCCGCGAGGCCGGCGACGGCTTCGACGGCTCCTGGGTCGCGCACCCGGGCATGGTCGAGCTCTGCAAGGAGGAGTTCGACAAGGTCCTCGGCGACGAACCGAACCAGCTCGGACGCACCCGCGACGAGGTCAGCGTCACCGCCGACCAGCTGCTGGACGTCGCCTCGACGCCAGGCGGCGCGACGGCGGCCGGCCTGCGCGCCGCGGTCGACGTCGGCGTCCGCTACATCGCGTCCTGGCTGAGCGGCAACGGCGCGGCGGCCATCCACAACCTGATGGAGGACGCGGCGACGGCGGAGATCTCGCGGTCGCAGATCTGGCAGTGGGTCAAGAACGGGACCACGCTCGACACCGGCGACGTCGTGACGTCGGAGCTGGTGCGCGGCGTGCTGGCCGACGTCCGCGGCGAGCTCGCCCGCGAGCTGCCCGCCGACCGGCTGCTGCCGGCCGTCGAGCTGTTCGAGCAGGTCGCGCTGGCCGACGAGTTCCCCGACTTCCTGACGCTGCCGGCCTACGAGCGGATCAAGTAGGTGCGTCTTCCCGAAGACGTCTACGACGCCGCCGACGCGCGCTTGGCCGAGGCCGACGCGCGCGTCGCGGCGGCGTACCCGGGGGAGCGGCCGGGGCGCCAGCCGGTGCACACGGTGTATGTCCCGGCGTCGCAGTACCGGACCCGCCTGGTCGCCGACTGGGGCAAGCAGGCGATGCGCGTCTTCATCGAGCACGCCGAGCTTCTGGGTGTCGAGGACGACGTGTACGAACGCGTACGCGCGAAGCTGCTCACCGAGCCGATCGAGGACCTGCGGATCGACTTCGAGGACGGCTTCGGCCGCGTGCCCGACGACGTCGAGGACGCGGCCGCGCGGGCGGCGGGCCAGACCCTGGCCACCACCGGCGGGACGCCGTTCTGCGGCATCCGCTTCAAGAGCTTCGAGGCGGCGACCCGCCGTCGTGGCATCCGCACACTCGACTTGTTCTTGGGCTCGTTGCTCGAGAACGGGCCGCTGCCGCCCGGGTTCGTCGTCACGCTGCCGAAGGTGACGGCGGTCGAGCAGGTCTCGGTGGCCGCGGAAGTCTTGGAGCGCTTGGAATCCGCGTACGGGCTCACCGCGGGGACGCTGCGGTTCGAGGTCCAGATCGAGACGGCCCAGTCCATTGTGGACCTCGACGGGACGCTGTCGGTGGCGCGCATCGTGCAGGCCGCGGCGGGCCGGTGTTCCGGCCTGCACTACGGGACGTACGACTACAGCGCGGGCCTGGGCATCGCGGCGGCGTACCAGAGCATGGAGCACCCGGCGGCGGACCTGGCCAAGGGCCTGATGCAGGTCGCGGCGGCGGGCACCGGCGTCCGGTTGTCCGACGGGTCGACCAACCGCCTGCCCATCGGTGACGCGCTGCCGGAGGCGTGGGCCGAGCACCTGCGCCTGGTGCGCCGGTCCTTGGAGCGCGGCTTCTACCAGGGCTGGGACCTGCACGCGCACCAGCTGCCGACGCGCTTCGCGGCGACGTACACGTTCTACCGCTCGGGGTTCCCGGCCGCGGTGGAGCGGCTGCGGGCGTACGCGGAGAAGACGTCCGGAGGAGTGCTGGACGAGCCGGCGACGGCCCAGGCGCTGGCGGTGTACCTGCTACGCGGCCTGGACTGCGGGGCGCTGGACGAGGGCGAGCTGCCGTTCGGGCGGCCGGAGCTGGAGAAGTACGCGCAACGCTTGGCGTGACCGCAGCCGGGGGAGCACCGCCCGAGTGGCGGGCTCCCTCGGCTGCCGTGGTCAGACCGGCATCGGACCGGAGGCATCCCGGCGATGCGCGAACACCGACACGAGCACCAGCACGGCGAGCTGAACCGCGACCGTCCCGGCCGTCGCCCACGTCGGAAGGGCGGCCGGAACCGCCTTCAACGTCAGCGTCGGGCCGAGAACGGCTCCGAACACCACCAGCACGTCCAAGACCGTGCTGAGCAGCCGGGAAGTCTGGCTCGAGGGGACCACTTTTCGTGGCCGCGGCTCTCGCCGCGGCCGGTTACCGGCCGGCGATTGCTGCCCCTCCCCTTTGGGGCGGTCGCCGTCCGGCTCCCGGAGTCTCTGCCGCGAGGAGGCGTGGCCCTGCTTCCCGATCGCTCGGCCCGCCAGCAGGAAAGGCAGGTCCGCGCCACAGGTGGCCCTCGGCTGAGGAGAACCGGCCCGCGGCGGTCGATCGCGTCAACGTCGCGTTGATCGCAGAGGCGGTCGACGCACTGGTGAAACTGCAAGGGTGTACGGGCCTGAAGAAGGTCGACCTCGTTAACCGGGCTCTGCGGTAGTCACTCACCGAGCCGCGCGCGGTCCGCGGCCGACCGCCCGGCGTGCCAGCCTTCGTGGCTGCGCACGGTCACCGATTTGCCCACGACCTGCGGAAAGAGCCTGCTGAACGCCGCGTTCACCTTCAGCTCGTGCGACGCCAGCACCGGCAGCAGCCGGTCCGCGTCCGGCGACTCCGCGATGGTCGCTTCGGCGGCCTGGTCGAGGCGCTCGCCGACCCGCGTGGCGTAGGCGACGAGGAACGACTTCCGGAACGCCCGGTCCCGGCCGGCCGGGTCGGCGATCATCGCCCGCGTCGCCTGGACCAGCAGGGACGTCGTCAGCAGCGCGACCGCGTCCAGGTCGTCCTCGTCGCCGACCACCGTGACGAAGTCCCACTGCGCGTCGAAGACGGCCCGGCAGCGGTTGGCCTTCGCGACCACGTGGACCAGCAGCGACTTCGCGTCGACGTAAGGGGTTTCGAGCCAGATCCGCCGGGACGCGGGCAGCTCGGGCCCGGCTTCGACCAGCACCCGGTCGAGCGCGTGCCGCGTCATGAGCTCCTGTGCCTTCGCCGAAAGGGCTTCGGCCTCCTCCGGAAAAGAACTCGACTCGGCCTTGGCCAGCAGCGCGCGGACCCGGCTCAGCTTCTTCTCGTCCACCGTGTGGCGGGCCGGTGCCGCGGTTCCCGGCGGAACGAGGTTCGGCAACGTCATCAGGAAGCCCAGGGCTTCGATGACGGAGGTCAGCGCCTCGGCCGGGGTCAGGATGTGCTTCGCCGCCCACTGAGGCAGGTGCGGCGTCCCCGGCCCGGCCAGGGTGTCGAGCGCGTAGGACCGGGCGAACTCGTCGACGCGCCGCCGAGCCGCCTGGTCGAGGTCCTCGGGCAGCCAGCCGCCCCGGTGGACCCGGGAAATCACCTGCTGCCCGGCCAGCCGCGCGCCTTCGGCCGCTTCCACCGGCAGCTCGAGATCCGGCGCCAGCCGGTTCGCGTGAGCCCTGGCCGCGCCGCGGACTCCTCGTGCGACGTCGGAAGCGGCGGCCAGCAGCGCGTCGCCGAACTCCTCGGCGGTCCCGGGCCTCGGGGTTTCCCCGGCCCGTCGCTTCTGCTTGCCCACGGGCCGAGTGTGCCGCAGCCCGGTCACCTTCCCGGCGCCCGCCCCGTCGGGAAGGCATGCACCTCGCCGTCGTCCTCACCACGATCGTCCTGAACGCCGGAATCGGCCTCGCCGACCTGGTCAAGGCCCCGTTCGTCCTGGCCACCTCGAAAGCCGTCGACGTCCCGCCGAGCTGGCTGCCCCTGCTCGGCACGCTCAAGCTCGCCGGCGCGGCCGGTCTGCTCATCGGCCTGCTGGGAGCCGAACCGCTGGGCGTGGCCGCCGCGATCGGCCTGATCCTCTTCTACACCGGCGCGATCGTCGCGCACCTGAGAGTCCGCAAGGTCGCCACCGGCGCCGCCCCGCTGCTCTTCCTCGGGCTGGCCGCGGCGACGTTGCTCTAACGCAGCCGCGGGAGGGCGTCCCGCGCGGCGTGGCTCAACGTCCGCAGGTCCTCGGCGAACCGGTCCCGGTGGTCCGGCGGCAACGGCCGGAAGAAGAACTGCTCGATGTTCTCGACGTGCAGCCGGCTCGCCCGCACCGTGGTCTCCTCGCCGAGCGGGGTCAGCCGCACGAGCTGGACGCGCCGGTCGCGCGGGGACGCCGTGCGCGTCACCAGGCCGAGCGACTCCATGCGGTCGACCAGCCGGGTCGCCCCGCCCGTCGTGAGCACCTGTTCCTGCGCGATCGCGCGCATGGTCAGCCCGCCGGTCCCCGTGCGGCCCACGATCAGCAGCACCTCGTACATCAGGTGCGTGACCCCGCATTCGCGCTCCAGCGCCCGCCCGAGCAGGTACTCGAGCCGGTTCGCCGCACCCTGCAGCCGCCCGAAGGCCAGCACGCGCGGGTCGTACCCCGCCTGCCGGGCCGAAGTGATTTCGGGTTCCACTTCACTCCTCCATGCTCAGCGCGAGGTAGACGTCGAGCTGGTCGGTGAACTCCGTCAGGTCCGCGCCGAGCAGCTCGCCGGCCCGGCCGATGCGGTAGCGCAAGGTGTTCACGTGGACGTGCAACGCCTTCGCCGCGCGCGTCGGCGAGCTCGAACACTCGAGGAACACCCGGACCGTGTGCACCAGGTCCGAGTGCTGCTCGGCGTCGTAGTCCAGCAGCGGCCCCAGCACCCGCCGCCGCACAGCCGCACGCAGCCCGTCCGGGGCGCCGGCCAGCAGCAGCTCGTGCGCGGTCACCTCGCCGGCGGCGACCAGCGTGGCCCGCCGCCGCACGGCGACCGCCATCGCGTACCGCGCGGCCGCGAACGCCTCGGTCCGCGGCGCCGGATCGCTCACCCCGCAGAAGATCCGCTTCGCCCGCAGCAACGGCGCCACAGTGGACAGTGCGGTCGCGTCCGGCGACAGCGTGGTCGCCGCGAAGGAAGTGTCCCCTGTGGACTCGAGCAGGAGCCCGTCCGGCAGCAGCTCCCGCAGGACGTCCCGGCTTTCGTCGCTGCCTTCGGTCCGCAACGCGACGACGCGCGCTTCACCGGGCAGCTCGGCGCCAGGGTCGGCCATCCGCGCCCGGGTGACCCCCACGAGCCCGGAAAGCTCTTCGGCCAGCTCCGCCTGCGCGGTGCTCAACGGCCCGCCGACGGCGATCAGCCACGGCACGGCGTGCCGTCCCTCGACCGGCACCACGGTCAGCGACCCGGACTCCTTGGCCGCGTACCGGCGGACGACGTCGGGGGCCGGCACCGGCAGCGGCGCCGCCCCGGCGATCACCCGGCCGAGCCCCGACAGCACCCAGCACGGCAGCCCTAGCTCCGCCGACGCCCGCTCCAGCAGCGTCTCGACCGGGGCGTCCGCGGCGGCCTGCAAACGTTTGCGCGCGCTTTCGGACGCGGCCGCGAGCGCCAGCACCACCTGCTCGGTGATCACCGAAAAAGACAGGTCGGTGGGCACTTCCAGCAGCGGGATCCGGTGCCGTTCGCAGGCGTCGACGACGTCGGCGGGGATGCCGCCGGAGTCGGCGCCGGACGCGGCCAGCGCCGCCGCGCCCGCCCGGGCCAGCGCGGCCACGAACGGCTCGGCGTCACCCGGGCGCCGCCACCAGAGCAGGCCGGACAGCACCAGCTCACCCGCCGACAGGTACCGTCCGGGGTCGGGCAGCTCCGTGACGTAGATGCGCGTCACCGGCCGGTCGAGCAGGTCGGCCCCGGCCAGCGGGCGCAGCCGCAGCCCCGGCAGGCCGAGCAGAGTTTTCACGGTCGTCATGAGGCTTGTAGGAAAGCACAAACGACCCGTGTTTCGCTCCTGTGCGTTTCATGGTCGGTGCCGTTGCCGCCCACCCCCGGTCCGGCGTCTACTGGTCTATCGCCCTTCATCCGGCGAAGGAGCACTTCTTTCAAGGAGAAACAGTGGAGTTCCTGCGTCCCGCGACGCTCGCCGAGGCCCTGGCCCTCAAGGCCGAGCGGCCCGACGCCGTGCCGATCGCCGGCGGCACCGACGTCATGGTCGAGCTGAACTTCGACCACCGGCGCCCGGACGCCCTGCTGGACCTGACCACGGTCGGCGAGCTGACGGAGTGGTCCACATCGGACGGGACGGTCCGGCTCGGCGCCGGCGTCCCGTACACCCGCGTCATCGCTGAACTGGGTGATTCCGTCCCGGCGCTGGCCATGGCGTCGCGCACGGTCGGCTCGCCGCAGATCCGCAACCGCGGCACGGTCGGCGGCAACCTCGGCGCGGCGTCCCCGGCCGGCGACACCCACCCCGTGCTGCTGGTCCTCGACGCCCGGATCGAGGTGGCCTCCGTCCGGGGGACCCGGCTCCTCCGCGCGGAGGAGTTCTACGTCGGCGTGAAACGCCACGCCCTCGCCCCGGACGAGCTGATCACCGCCGTCCACCTGCCCGCGCACGCCGGACCGCAGCAGTTCGCCAAAGTCGGGACGCGCAACGCCATGGTCATCGCGGTCTGCTCGTTCGCGCTCGCCCTGCGCGACGGCGAGGTCGGCGCGGCCATCGGGTCCGCCGCACCCACTCCGCGCCGGGCGAAAGCAGCCGAGGAGTTTCTCGCCGCCGAACTGCCCTGGGGCTCGTCGGACGCGTTGCCGGACTCCCTGAAGCGCCGCTTCGGCGAGCTGGTGGCCGAAGCGACGTCGCCGATCGACGACGTCCGGGGCAGCGCCGCGTATCGGAAGCACGCGCTGGGGGTACTCGCGCGACGGACGCTGACGTGGGCTTGGGAAGAACACCGGACGGGGGAGCGCGCATGCGCCTGAATGTCAGGATCAACGGCGAGCAACGGCAGGCGGACGACGTCTGGGAGGGCGAAAGCCTGCTCTACGTCCTGCGTGAGCGGCTCGGCCTGCCGGGCTCGAAGAACGCCTGTGAGCAGGGAGAATGCGGCTCCTGCACGGTCTACCTCGACGAAGTCCCGGTCTGCGCCTGCCTGGTCGCGGCGGGGCAGGCCGAGGGCCGCGTGGTGCGCACGGTCGAGGGACTGGCCGACGGCGACCGGCTCGACCCCGTCCAGCAGTCCTTTGTGGAGGCCGGCGCGGTCCAGTGCGGGTTCTGCACGCCGGGGCTGGTCGTCGCCGCGCACGACCTGCTGAACCGCGTCCCCGATCCGTCCGACGAGGAGATCCGCGAAGCCCTGGCCGGCAACCTGTGCCGCTGCACCGGTTACGAAAAGATCCTCGACGCCGTGCGCGCGGTGGCGAAAGGTGGTGTCGCGTGAAGACCCTCATCGCGAACGCCGCGATCGCCACCGTCAGCGGCCCCGAGTACGCCTCCGGCCACGTCGTCATCGACAACGACCGCATCGCCGAAGTCGGCGAAGGCGTCTACACCGGTGAGTTCGACGAGCGCGTCGACGCGTCGGGCTGCCTGGTCACGCCCGGCCTGATCAACACCCACCACCACCTCTACCAGTGGGCGACCCGCGGGATGGCCGCCGACCACACGCTCTTCGAGTGGCTGGTCGCGCTCTACCCCGTCTGGGGCCGGCTCGACGCGGAGATCACGCACGCCGCGGGCACGGCCGGGATGGCCCGGCTCGCCCTGACCGGCTGCACGACCGTCGCCGACCACCACTACGTCTTCCCGCGCGACGGCGGCGACCAGGTCGCGGCGCTGGCCTCGGCGCGGCAGCGGATCGGCGTCCGGCTGCACGTCGTGCGCGGGTCGATGGACCGCGGCGAGTCCGACGGCGGGCTGCCGCCGGACAACCTCGTCGAGGCGACCGAGGAGGCGCTGACCGGCACCGAAGCGGCGATCGCCCGCTTCCACGACGCCGCTCCGGAAGCGCACCTGCAGATCGCCGTGGGCCCGTGCTCGCCGTTCTCGGTCACCGAGCGGCTGATGTCCGGCGCGGCCGAGCTGGCTCGCCGCAAGGGCGTCCGCCTGCACACGCACCTCGCCGAGACCGTCGACGAGGAGAAACAGTGCCTCGCCGAGGTCGGCTGCACGCCTGCCGAGTACGCCGACAAGCTCGGCTGGCTCGCCGACGACGTCTGGCTCGCGCACACGATCCACCTCGCACCCGACGCGATCCGCCGCTTCGGCGCCACGGGCACCGGCTCGGCGCACTGCCCGACGTCGAACGGCCGCATCGGCGCCGGCATCGCCCCGGTCCGCGACCTGCTCGACGCCGGCGTCCCGGTCGGCCTCGGCGCCGACGGAGCCGCGTCCAACGAGTCCGGCGGCCTGGGCGAAGAGCTGCACCAGGCGTTGCTGCAGGCCCGCCAGCGCGGCGGGCCGCGCGGGCTGACCACGCGCGAAGCGTTGTGGATGGGCACCATGGGCGGCGCCCGCTGCCTCGGGCGGGGCGCCGACCTCGGGTCGATCGAACCCGGCAAGCTCGCCGACCTCGCCGTCTGGGACCTGACCGGCCTGAACTACGCCGGGATCACCGACCCGGTCGCGGCGCTGGTGCTCGGCACCACGCCGCCGGTGCGGCGGCTGTTCGTCGGCGGCAAGGCCGTCGTCGAGGACGGCACGCTGCGCGAAGCCGACGAGTCCGCCATCGCCCGCGAGCTGGCGGCCGCGAGCGCCCGGCTGAGGGAGGACCGATGACCACCACGGTCGGCACGCGGACGGTCGACGGCGTCGGCACGTCGCCGCAGCGCCCCGACGGCATCGTCAAGGTCCGCGGCGAGTTCGCGTACTCCTCCGACCTGTGGCACGAGGACATGGTGTGGGGCGTGACCCTGCGCAGCCCGCACCCGTACGCGCGGATCACGGCGATCGACATCACCGAAGCCCTGACCGTGCCCGGCGTGTACGCGGTGCTGACGCACGAGGACGTCCCCGGCGTGAACCGCTACGGGCTGGAGCACTCCGACCAGCCGGTGCTCGCGGCCGAAGTCGTGCGCTACCAGGGAGAACCGGTCGCGCTGGTCGCCGCCGACCACCCGGAGACCGCGCGCCGCGCGATGAAGCGGATCGTCGTTTCCTACGAAGAGCTTTCGCCGGTGACGGACTCCGAAGCCGCCGTCGCGGGCGAAGGGCCTTCACTGCATGACGGCGGCAACGTCGTGCGGCACGTGAAGATCCGCCACGGCGCTCAGGACGTCTCGGCCGACGTCGTCGTCTCGGGCGTCTACGAGGTCGGCATGCAGGACCAGGCGTTCCTCGGCCCGGAGTCGGGGCTCGCGGTGCCGGACACCGAAGGCGGCGTCGACCTGTACGTCGCGACGCAGTGGCTGCACGTCGACCAGCAGCAGATCGTCGCCGCGCTGGGCCTGCCGGTCGAGAAGGTGCGGCTGACGCTCGGCGGCGTCGGCGGCGCGTTCGGCGGCCGCGAGGACCTGTCGATGCAGGTGCACGCGTGTCTCCTCGCGCTGCACACCGGCAAGCCGGTGAAGATGGTCTACAACCGCGAAGAGTCCTTCTACGGTCACGTCCACCGCCACCCGGCGAAGATGTACTACGAGCACGGCGCCACTCACGACGGGCGTCTCGTGTACGTGCGCACACGCCTGTATCTCGACGGAGGCGCGTACGCGTCTTCGACGGGCGCGGTCGTCGCGAACGCGGCTACTTTGGGCGTCGGACCGTACAAAGTGGACAGCGCGTCGGTCGACTGCTGGGGCACGTACACGAACAACCCGCCGTGCGGCGCGATGCGCGGGTTCGGCGCGGTGCAGGCGGCGTTCGGCTACGAGTCGCAGATGGACAAGCTCGCGGCCGCCTGCGGGCTGGACCCGGTCGAGATCCGCGTCCGCAACGCCATGAGCGAAGGCGACCTGATGCCGACCGGCCAGGTCGTCGACTCCGCCGCGCCCGTCGCGGAGCTGCTGGGCCTGGTCCGGGACAAGCCGATGCCCCCGGAACGGCCGTTCGACCTGCGGCACATGCCGGGCGGCGTCTCGAACACGACGCACGGCGAAGGCGTCGTCCGCGGCGTCGGGTATGCCGTCGGGATCAAGAACGTCTGCTTCTCCGAGGGCTTCGACGACTACTCGACGGCCCGGGTGCGCCTGCAGCTGGTCGGCGGCGAGCCGGCCGCGACCGTGCACACGGCGGCCTGCGAGGTCGGCCAGGGCCTGGTGACGATCATGCAGCAGATCGTCCGGACCGAGCTGGGCGTCGAGCAGGTGACGGTCCTGCCGATGGACACCTCGATCGGCAACGGCGGCTCGACGTCGGCGTCCCGCCAGACCTACGTCACCGGCGGCGCGGTCCAGGCCGCCTGCGTGGCGGTGCGGGCACGCCTGCTGTCCCGCTTCGACGCGAAGGTGCGCGTGGTCGGCGGCAAGCTCGTCGCGGCCGACGGCCAGGTGCTCGCCGACCTGGTGGACGTCCTCGGCGACGACGTCTACGACGAGACGATCGAGTGGCGGCACCGGCCCACTTCTTCGTTGGATCCGGAGACCGGCCAGGGCACCGCGCACGTGCAGTACGCGTTCGCCGCGCACCGGGCGGTCGTCGACGTCGACACCGAGCTGGGCCTGGTCAAGGTGGTCGCGCTGGACTGCGCCCAGGACGTCGGCAAGGCGCTGAACCCCCAAGCCGTGCTGGGCCAGATCCAGGGCGGGTCGGCGCAGGGCCTCGGGCTGGCCGTGATGGAGGAGATCCAGACCGCCGGCGGCAAGATCCGGAACCCCTCCTTCACCGACTACCTGATCCCGACGGTCCTGGACATGCCGCCGATGAGCATCGACGTCCTGGAACGTCCGGACCCGCACGCGCCGTACGGCCTGCGCGGGGTGGGGGAGCCGCCGACGATCTCGTCGACCCCGGCGATCGTCGCGGCGATCCGGGCCGCGACCGGGCTCGCGCTCCCGCGCGTCCCAGTCCGGCCGGAGCACCTCACGGGGACTTGAGCTTATTTGAGCTGCCAGTTCTGGTTGGCGTCGTCGTTGCAGCCCCAGAGCTCGAGCTGGACGCCGTTGACGTTGCCGGCGGGCTTGTCGCCGCCGGTGACGTCGACGCACAGGCCGGTCTGGGTGCCGGTGATCGAGCCGTCGGGGTTGAGCTTGAACTGCTGGTTCGCGCCGCCATGACAGGTCCAGACGATGAGCTTGGTGCCGGCCGCGGTGCCGCCCTCGTTGGCGTCGAGGCAGAGGCCGTTGGCCTTCAGCTCGCCGGCGCTGGTGAACGTCCAGGACTGGTTGGCGCCGCCGTCGCAGTCCCAGATGTCGACCTTGGTGCCGGGCGTGGTGACGTTGCCGTTGATGTCGATGCAGCGTGACGAGGACGCGCCCTGCAGCGGCTGGGCGGTGCTGCTGCCGCTGGCATTGGCCTTGACGCGGTAGATGACGGTGCCGTGCGACGGGACGTTCGCGCTGATCGCGCCGGTGCTCGTGGTCTGCTCCTTCGACCACAGGTTGGTCAGCCGGTAGTTCGACGCGCTGGGCAGTCCGGCCGCGGCGGCCGTCGTCGAGACGGTCTTGGTGGTCCCGTTTTCGTTGAACAGCACGACGGCGACGTCACCGTTTTGGAGTGGCTTCTTGAGCACGTCCAGGCCGCCGGACGACGAGATCCGCGTGGCCTGCTTGCCGAGCGGGTCCTGGTCGACGGCGATGACGTCGGCGTTGAGGTAGGTCGAGAAGGTGGCGACGCTGGCGCTGCGGAGGTCGGCGCCCGCGATCAGCGGCGCGGCCATCGCGGCCCACAGCGTGAAGTGGGCGCGGTCTTCCTGGAAGTCCATGCCGTCGCCGACTTCGAGCATGTCGGGGTCGTTCCAGGCGCCGGGTTTCGCGGCGGAGGCGAGCCCGACGTTCTGGCGGTAGATCGAGTCGATGCTGCCCCAGTTGTTGGTGATGTCCCCGGTGGTGCGCCACAGGTTGCCGACGTCCGGCGCCCAGGTCGACGGGGAGAAGTTGCCCCATTCGCAGATGCTGTAGGCGATCGGGCGGCCGGTGGCCTTGAGCGCGTCCCGCATCGCGGAGTACCGGCGGACGTAGTCCTGCTGGGTTTCGCCGGCGGGGCTGCCGCAGTTGTCGTACTTGAGGTAGTCGACGCCCCAGCTCGCGTAGCTGTTGGCATCGGTCTGTTCGTGGCCGAGGCTGCCGGGGTAGTGCTGGCAGGTTTCGGTGCCGGCGCTCTCGTAGATCCCGAACTTCATCCCGCGCGCGTGGATGTAGTCACCGAGCGCCTTGAGGCCGCTGGGGAACTTCGCGGGATCGGCGACGAGGTTGCCGGCGGCGTCGCGGTTGCGGGTCATCCAGCAGTCGTCGAGGTTGACGTAGGTGTAGCCGCGGTCGCGCATCCCGGAGCTGACCATGAGGTCGGTGGTCTGCTTGACCAGCGTTTCGTTGATGTCGCACTCGAAGGTGTTCCAGGTGTTCCACCCCATGGGCGGTGTTCGGGCGAGCCCGTTTTCGAGGGCGTGGGCGGGTGTGCTGACGAGGGTCGCCGCCGCGAGGGCGGTGGCGAGGACGGCGAGGACTCGGCGCATGGCGGCTCCAACCGAACGACGGTGTTGAGGCAGGAGGACTAGACCACTCCGTAGCTTCGATGTCCGATGCTGGGTGGTCAAGCGCCATGTTGAGTATTCTTGTTGGATTCCCGACTAAAGTTGCGTGCTTTCTTGAAGCAGTCGCCGCGCGACATCGACGCTGGTCGCGCCGGCAACGGCCATGGCCTCGGTATCCCGAAGAGCGCGGCAGAGGACGAACGCACCTTCGAGGCTGTTGACGACGGAGATGGTGAGCGTCCGGGCGGCCTCTTGGGTGAGCCCGAACTTCGCGAACTTTTCGGTCCCGGCGTCGATCCAGGCGGTGAAGACATCAGCGGTGGCTTCCCGCAGCGGCTCATTGGTACTGGCAACCTCGAGGGCGACGGTAGCGATCGGGCAGCCTTCGACGTAGTCGGTGGCTTCGAGCGTCGCGATCCCGGCGGCGAAGAAGGCTTCGATCCCACTGATCAGATCGGGCGCAGGCGCGATGAAGAGGTCGAAGAGCTGGATGTAGGCGAGCCCGGAGGTCCGGATGACCTCCTGCCCGAGCTGCTCTTTCCCACCGGGGAAGAAGTGGTAGAGCGACCCGAAGGGAGCATTCGCCTCAGCGACGATCTGCTTGAGCCCGGTACCGCTGTAGCCATTGCGCCGAAACAACTCGGCCCCGGCGGCCATGATGCGTTCTTTGGTCCCTGCCACAGGATCAAGGATACGCGGTGGTTAGAGCGTTCTACCGAGTCCGGCTTGTCCACACCCCCGCGGTGATGTGGACAAGCCGGCGCCGGAGAGTCGTTTTCCCAGGTCCCGTCGGCGGCCCCCGATACACTGGATGCGGGGCCGGTCCCCCGGAGAGGGCGGGGGCTGCGTTGGGGCGGCGGCTGGGCCTGCTACTCGATGTCCCAGGCCGGGCCCGGGTCTCGGCAAAAGTCAGGTTTGCGTGGCCTGCCAGAGCAGCGGCGATGTCATGGACGGCCCGTTCACCTCGCCCGGTGCCACGAAAGAATCGTTCATGACGTTCGGGCCGCCGATCGGCGGGCACTGCCATCTCTGCGCCGACGCGGCGACGTGCCGAACGTGGTGTCCCAATGGCTCGTTGGAACCTCCGACGCTCCCAACAAGCCATTCGCGACCTCGCCCAAGCTGTCACCTGCTCGCCGGTGATGGTCGAGGAAGCTGGAGCTGCCGGACACGATCCTCGGCGAGGGGGCGAGCCTCGTTCGGCGACTCTGCCGGGACCCGCTGAAGAGGGCGGCTGGGCCCCGCTACTGGATGTCCCAGGCCGGGCCTGGGTCCTCGGCGTCGTCGCGCAAGATCGTGCCCTCGATCAGGCCGTACGGCCGGTCCGCCGCGTAGAACACCTCGTTGTCGTTCTTCAGCCCGAACGGGCTCAAATCGACCAGGAAGTGGTGCTTGTTCGGCAGCGACAGCCGCACCTCCGCCACCTCCGGCCGTGCCTCCAGCACCGCCGAACCCATCGCGTACAGCGTCTGCTGCAGCGAAAGGCTGTGCTTCGTCGCGAAGGTCTCCAGCATCAGCCGGCGGATCTCGCGGTGGCTCTCCGCCCAGTCGATGTCTTCGCCCTGGTAACGCCACTTCGCCGTGACCGCCGTGGCGAGAATTCGGTCGCCGGTCTCGGCGAGCGTTGTGTACTGGTCGCGCGGGAAGCCATGGAACTCCGAACCGGTGGACTTGAGCAGCGTCAGGCCGTCGATGCCGGATACGACCCACTCGCGGCCGTCCCGGATCGTCACCGCCGTCGTGCGTCGTTCGTCGCCCGAGCGGCTGAACGCGTGGTCGTGCGGCTCGCCGCCGACGGCGATCCGGTCCCAGCCGTGCTCGTCGACCTTGACCCGGGCGCCGGTGATGTTCCCCTGCGTGCCGGTGAAGTGCCGCGCCAGGCGCAGCGCGAAGTCCTCGATCTCGCCGACCGGCGCCTCCTTCGCGAAGGCGTACACGGTGTTCTTCTGCGTGTCGGTCGCGAGCACGCCCGCGTTGTCGCCGGTGAGGTGCGTCGCGGCGAGCTCGCCGCGCAGCGACGTCGACACGGTGAGGTCCTTCAGGTGGTGCACGGGGCCGTCGCGGCGCACCGTCACCAGGCGGACCTCCGCCTTGCCGTACTGGTTGGGGCCCAGGGTGATGGCCACGGTTCAGCTCCCTCGGTAGGTCGAATAGGCGAACGGGCTGAGCAGGAGCGGCACGTGGTGGTGCGACGTGCCGTCGGAGATCCGGAAGGTGAGCGCCACCTCCGGGAAGAAGGCGTCCGGGCCGAGGTAGGCACCGGTGTCGAAGACCAGGCGGTAGACGCCGGAGTCCAGGGTTTCGGGGCCGAGGTCGCGGACTCGGCCGTCGTCGTCGGTGCGTCCGTCGGCGATCGGCTTTCCTTCGGCGGTTTCGAACCGGACGGCGATCCCCTTCGCGGGACGGCCGGTCGCCGTGTCGAGGACGTGGGTGGTCACGAGGCTCACGCGGTCACCGCTTTCGCGAGTCGGAGTTCGGCGATCTTCAACAGTTCCCGCCCGGCGACGGCCAGTTCGGTCGCCGGGTCGTTGTCGAGCCGGCTTTCGAGGATCTTCAACAGCTCTTCCCCGCTGCGGCCACTGGCGCAGACGAGATAAACGTGCCCGAACTTGGCTTCGTACCGGGCATTCGCGGCGGCGAACGCGTCGGCGTTGTCCACACCGGACTGTTCGGACCGCGACCAGTCGGCCTCGGTCCCTTGCTGCTTCGGCTTTTCGCCGATCCGGGGATGGGCGGCCATGGCCTGCCGGATCTCGTCGCTGCTCAACGGCAGGTCTGCGGCGACGGTCAGCGCGTCCCGGCTCGCGTAGGGCCGGTGGTCGAGAATCGCGTCCACCCATCGGGGGACGGCGAGACAGGCGGTCAGCGCCGGACGGACATCGTCGGCGCCGGCGGCGTTGAAGTCGGTGAGGGTGAGCGGCACGGGGAACTCCTCGTGAGTGGCGTCCCGCTGACCGTACGTCGGCGCCGGAGTTCCGTCAACAGTTTGTTGAAAGCCCTGGTCAGTCGGCTTCCCGGTTGAGGTAGTTGTAGACGGTGAACCGCGTGACCCCCAGCGCGTCGGCCACCGACGAGACGGATTTCCGCAGCCCGAAGGCCCCGCGTTCCCGCAGGACGCGCACGGCTCGCTGCTTGCCGGCGCGATCGAGCTCTCCCAGCTTGGCGCCCATTTCGCGCTCGACGTCGGCGATGAGCCGGGCCAGCGCGTCGGTCAGTTCGACGGCCGGGCCGGCCGTTTCGGCGGGCCTTTCGCTCGCTTCGGCGCGCCCCGGCTCGGCCTGGCGCACTTGCAGCGTCACCTGGGTCGCGCCCCCGTCGAGGGCGGCCCGCGCGATCGCCGGAAGCGCGCCGAGCAGCTCCTTCGCCTCGCCACGGGCGAGCGTCCCCAGTGGCCCGAAGTCGGTCTCCAGTCCCGCTTCCGCGGCGGCGTCGCGCGCGGCGACGGCGTGCTCGGGTGGCGAACCCTCGCCGTGGAACGGTTCGGTCGTGAACTCCGCTTCAAGCCGCACGAGGATGACCGTAACGCGCGGCTGCCGTCGTTGACGAGTGGCGCGCGCCGTGGTTACTGTCGTTGTGCGAAACCGTCTTTCCGTACTGTGAAATCGGCGGTGGTTCAATCCTCCCGGAGAAGGGTTTTCGGATGGATCTTGTGGTGCGCGCAGCCCGGGCCGTGACGGCCGAGGGCGAGGTTCCGGCGACCCTCGGAGTCGACGGCGGCCGGATCGTCGCGGTCGAACCCGGCGGCGCTTCGCTGTCCGGCGATCGCGTGCTCGACCTCGGCGACGACGTCGTGCTGCTGCCGGGACTCGTCGACACACACGTCCACGTCAACGACCCCGGCCGCGCCGAGTGGGAGGGCTTCGAGACGGCGACCCGCGCGGCCGCCGCGGGCGGGGTGACCACGATCGTGGACATGCCGCTCAACAGCCTGCCGCCGACGGTCGACGTCGCGGCGCTGGAGGTCAAGCGCAAGGCGGCGACCGGCCGCGTGCACGTCGACGTCGGGTTCTGGGGCGGCGCGATCCCGGGCAACGTCGGCGATCTGCGTGGCCTGCACGACGCCGGGGTGTTCGGCTTCAAGTGCTTCCTGCTGCACTCGGGCGTGGACGAGTTCCCGCCGCTCGACCCGGCGGGGCTCGACGAAGCGTTGCGGGAGCTGAGTTCCTTCGACGCGCTGATGATCGTCCACGCCGAAGACGCGCACGAGATCGACGAAGCGCCGGAGCCGCACGGCGGTCGTTATGTCGACTTCCTGCAGTCCCGGCCGCGCGCGGCGGAGAACCTCGCGATCACGCACGTCATCGAGGCGGCCCGCCGCAACGACGCCCGCGCGCACATCCTGCACCTGTCCTCGGCGGAGGCCCTGCCGCTGGTCGCTTCGGCGCGCCGCGACGGGGTGGCGCTGACGGCCGAGACCTGCCCGCACTACCTCAGCTTCATCGCCGAGGAGATCCGCGACGGCGCGACGCAGTTCAAGTGCTGCCCGCCGATCCGTGAGGCGGCCAACCGCGAACTGCTCTGGCGAGGGCTCGCCGACGGCGTGATCGACACCATCGTCAGCGACCATTCGCCGTGCACGCCGGAGCTGAAACGCTTCGACAGCGGCGATTTCGGGCTCGCGTGGGGCGGGATTTCCAGCCTGCAGCTGGGACTGCCGGCGATCTGGACGCAGGCGCGGCAACGCGGGTTCGCGCTCACCGACGTCGTCCGCTGGATGGCCGAGCGCACGGCCGCGCAGGCCGGGATGCGCCGCAAGGGCCACCTCGCGGTGGGCTACGACGCCGACTTCTGCGTGTTCGCGCCGGAGGAGGCGTTCGTGGTCGACGTTGCGAAGCTGAAGCACCGCAACCCGGTCAGCGCGTACGACCGGCGGCCGCTCGCCGGCGTCGTGCGTTCGACCTGGTTGCGGGGCACCGAAATCACCGGCGACGAGCCCCTCGGCGCGTTGCTGACCCGGGGAGACTGCTGAAGTGGAGGCCGCCTTGTCCGACCGTCCTGAGTGGACTGAACTACCCGACCTCGCGTCACGCCGTTTCGGCGGGACGGTGATGTGGGCGACCGACGAGCTGTTCGCCGAGAAGGAGAACCTGGTCAACCCGTGGACGCCGGCGCACCGCGCCGAGACGTTCGGCCCGAAGGGCCAGGTCTACGACGGCTGGGAGACCCGCCGCCACCGCGAACCGGGCGACGACCAGGCGGTGGTGCGCCTCGGCCTGGCCGGCACGGTCACCGGCGTCATCGTCGACACGGCGTTCTTCAAGGGCAACTACCCGCCGTTCGTCTCGGTCGAGGCGACGTCGGTACCGGGCTACCCCAGCGCGTCGGAGCTGGCGTCAGCGGACTGGGACGTCCTGGTCGACCGCGCCCCGGTGGCCGGCCACACGGAGAACTTCTACGCGATCATGGGTTCGCGCCGGTACACGCACGTACGGCTGACCCAGCACCCGGACGGCGGAGTGGCGCGCCTGCGCGTGCACGGCACGCCGATCCCGGACCCGGAGTTGCTCGATCTCGACGCGCTCGACCTCGCGGCCCTGGAGAACGGCGCGCTGGTCACGGGCTGCAGCAACAAGTTCTATTCGTCGCCGAACAACGTGCTCTCGCCAGGGCTGGCGGCCCACCAGGCCGAGGGCTGGGAGACGGCCCGCCGCCGCGACGACGGCAACGACTGGCTGACGCTGCGCCTGGCCGGCGCGGGCATCGTCCGGTTCGCCGAGCTGGACACGAGCAACCTCAAGGGCAACGCGCCGGGCTGGGCGTCGGTCAGTGGCCGCGACACGTACGGCGAGTGGGTGACGTTGTTGCCCAAGACCCGCCTGCAGCCGGACACGCGCCACCGGTTCGCACTGAAGGACGGCCCGGAGGTGACGGAAGCCCGCCTGGACATCTACCCGGACGGCGGGCTGGCGAGGCTGCGCCTGTTCGGCCGGCTCACCGAAGCGGGCCGGACGAACGTGAAGGCCCGCTTCTCCAAGACGCGCTGACATGGCGCGAGCCGTCGGCCTCGGCACCCAGTTGCCGGCGGCTCGCGCTCAGCCCGCGTTCGGCCGGTTGAGGTAGGCGGAGGCCAGCGACAGGACGCAGGCGCAGCCGATGATGGCGCTCACCCACCACTCCAGCCCGGCCACGACGCTCCAGACGAAGGCCGCCGCCGCCAGCACGGCGACGAGGATGTTCCGGAACTGCAGCGGGGTCGGCTTGGCCATGCGACCAGCCTCTCACGGGCGCGAGTCCACCCATCGCGCGCCTGGGGAGGACACGTCGGGACCGGCGCCGGTCGCTCCCGCGGAACGTTGCGTCGGGACTGCCGCGGGCTGCAGCCGGGGTGCCTTGCGTCGGGGCTGGCGCTTGGCCGCTGCCCGAGGTGGCTTGCGTTGGGACTGGCGCTTGGCCGCTTCCGGGGTGGCGTGTGTCGGGACTGCGGCGGGCCCCATCCGAGGTGTCTTGTGTCGGGGCTGGCGCACGGCCTTTCTGTGGCGACTTGCGTCGGCTGATGTCGGTCCCTCCCGCGGTGCCTCCGCCCGGACCGACGCCGGCTCTCCCCGCGGCCGGTGTCACCTCCGGGTGTCTCGCGAGCTGCGGCCAACCCCTCCCGTGCTCGTGGGCAGGCGTCAGACTGGTGTCCTCTCGGTCGAGTCCGCCGCGCTCCCGGGCCGGCGTCAGATCTCCGCGCGCTCGCCGGGCTCGAGCAGCACGAGCCGGTCGGTGAGGCCGGCCGTCTCGAACTCCTTCCGCAGTGTGTCCGGTCCTTCGCTGAAGTGCTGCCAGCCGCGGAAGTGCAGCGGCACCACCTTCGCGGCGCCGAGTACCTTTGCCGCCTCGACGGCGTTCGCGCTGGTCAGCGTCAGGGGAGCGCCGTCGAAGAGTGCCGTCCGGGCGGCGCCCGCGAACAGCACCGCGATGTCGATGCGGAACCGCGACGCGATCTCCCGCACCAGCTCGACTGACGCGTTGTCCCCGCTGACGTACACCGTCGGCAGGCCGTCGCCGCTCAGGACGAACCCGGTGACCTCGCCGGTCGTCGGTTCGGCGCCCTCCGGCCCGTGCAATGCCGGGACGGCGGTGACCGTCAGCCGTCCGACCTGCGTCTCCTCCCACGGCTTCAGACCTCGCGCGGTCCCGCCCAGCCGATCGGCCCCGCTGGGCGTGATCAGCGTCAGCGGTACCGTCCCCAGGTACGCACGGCCGCGGTCGTCCAGGTTGTCGGGGTGCTGGTCGTGGGACAGCAGGACGGCGTCCACCACGCCGACCGCGGCTTCGGTCAGCACCGAGTCCTCGGTCTTGACGAGTACGCGATCGCCGATGGGATGGTCGCCGGGCGCGTCGAAGGTCGGGTCGGTGAGCAGCCGGACCCCGCCCAGCTCCAGGAGTGCGGTCGGGCCCCCGGACAGGGTGATCCCCAGGTTCTCGGTCATACCTCCGGCCAACAGTGGGAACGGACGTTCTCTTCCCTAGGGTGCCGACTGCCTCCGGGAACTGATCACGCCAGTGTTGAACCCCGCCAGATGGAGCCCGCCCGCGAAGCGCGCGTGTTCGATCTTCACGCACCGGTTCATCACGACGTCCAGCCCGGCCGCCCGCGCCCGCTCGGCCACCGGCTCGTGCCACAGCCCGAGCTGCAGCCACAGCGTCCGCGCGCCGGCGTCGATCGCCTCTTCGGCCACCTGAGGCAGGTCGTCGTGCTTCCGGAACACGCTGACCAGATCCGGTTCTTCCGGCAGGTCCTTGAGCGAGGCATACACGGGTTTCCCGAACAGCGTGTCCAATCGCGGGTTCACGAAGTTGACTTCGTAGCGCGTCGACGAGAGCAGGTACGTCGCCACGAAGTAGCTGGGCCGCGCCGGGTTGTCGGACGCGCCCACCAACGTCACCGACTTGGTCCGGTTGAGGACCGCGCGCCGCTCGACCGCTCCCACCGCGTACGTCATCCGGCCACCGCCTTGCCCAGCGCCTGGTCGAGGTCCCAGACGATGTCCTCGACGTCTTCCAGGCCGACCGACAGCCGGATCAGGTCGGGCCCGACACCCGCGGCCGCGAGCTGGTCCTCCGACAGCTGCGCGTGCGTGGTCGACGCCGGGTGGATCACGAGCGTCCGCGCGTCCCCGACGTTCGCCAGGTGTGACAGCAGCTCCACCGATTCGACGAACTTCTCACAGGCCGCCCGGCCGCCGTCGATGCCGAACGAGAACACCGCGCCCGGCCCGGCGGGCAGGTACTTCTTCGCCAGGTCGTGCTGCGGGTGGGAGGGCAGCCCGGCGTACGACACCCAGGCCACCCGCGGGTCCGCTTCGAGGTACTCGGCGACCGCCCGGGCGTTGGCCACGTGCGCGTCCATCCGCTGCGGAAGCGTCTCGACCCCTTGCAGCAGCAGGAAAGCCGAGTGGGGCGACAGGACCGCGCCGATGTCCCGCAGCTGCTCGGCGCGCAGCCGCGTGCAGAACGCATACTCCCCGAAATTCTCCCAGTACCGCAGGCCGCCGTAGCTCTCCACGGTCTCGGTCATCCGCGGGAACTTCCCGTTGCCCCAGTCGAACTTCCCGGACTCGACGACGATCCCGCCGAGCGTCGTCCCGTGGCCGCCGAGGAACTTCGTCGCCGAGTGCAGCACGATGTCGGCGCCGTGCTCGATCGGGCGGCACAGGTACGGCGTCGCCAGCGTCGCGTCCACCACCAGCGGGATGTCGTGGGAGTGCGCGAGATCGGCCAGCGCCGCGAGGTCGGCGATGCCACCGCCGGGGTTGCCGATCACCTCGGTGTAGAGCAGCCGGGTCCGGTCGGTGATCGCGGCCGCGTAGTCGTCGATTCCGCCGCTGACGAACGTCGTCTCCACGCCGAACCGCCTGAGCGTGCCGGTGAGCTGGGTGACCGTGCCGCCGTAGAGGCCGCTCGCCGACACGATGTGGTCGCCCGCCTCGGTGAGCGCGCTGAAGGTGAGGAACTCCGCGGCCTGCCCGCTCGCGGTCGCGACGCCACCGATGGCGCCCTCGAGGCTGGCGATCCGCTCCTCGAACGCGGCCACGGTCGGGTTCCCGATGCGGCTGTAGATGTTGCCGTACTTCTGCAGCGCGAAGAGGTTCGCCGCGTCGGCGGCGTCCTCGAAGACGAAGCTCGTGGTCTGGTAGATCGGCACGGCTCGCGCGCCGGTCGCCGGATCAGGGGTGCCGCCCGCGTGCAGTGCTCGGGTGCGGAAGCCCCAGGTGCGTTCACTCATCGGTTCTCACCGTAACCGTCCTCCCCGTCGGATGGCCACGCCTCTCAGGTGATGGGCGGGACCATTTCGTGCCGCCGAGCGTAGCACGTAATAGGATTACGTGCGCTACACTCGAAAGCATGAAATGCGCCGCGTGTGGCAAGCCGCTGCCACCTCGCCAGGGATCAGGGCGAAATCGCCAGTACTGTGACGCCACTTGTCGGAGCGCCGCCCGCCGGCAGCGCGAACACGTAAAGAATGACTTGACAAACCCGGGTCGTCAATTCATTCTTGACAGCGTGCCGAAGCACGGACCACTGGCCGAAGTCGGCGAGGCGTTGCGGAAAGTCCGCGCCGCCGAGGCGACGTTGCGGGAAGCCGTGGAAGCGGCCAGGGAGGCCGGGCACACCTGGCAAGAGATCGGCGATCTGCTGGGAACCAGCCGGCAGGCCGCCTTCCAGCGGTTCGGCCGGCCGGTCGATCCGGCGACGGGGGTGTCCATGGTGGAGCTGAACCCGCCCGACGCGATCCACCGCGCCGAAGGGCTCGTGGCGGAGCTCGTCAGTTGTCAGTGGCACGAGGTGCGCCGGGACTTCGACGACCGCATGCAGGCAGCGGTCGGCGAGGACGAGCTGCGGCTCGCCTGGGCCCAGCTGGCCGGGTCGGTCGGACGGTACGAGCGGATGGGGGAGCCGTATGCGCGGTCCACGGGTGACTACACGGTCGTCCACATGCCGCTGGCCTTCGAGGCCGGCGAGCGGACCGTGCAGGTGACCTACCGGGAGGACGGCCGAGTGGCCGGGTTGTGGATCCGGCCGCCCGAGGGGTAGCCGGTGATCAAGGGGGAACGATGGAAGCACAGGGGGAAAGATGAAGACAGCGATAGCGGGCGTGCTCGTGATCCTGGCGCCGCTGGTGGCTCCGGCGGCCCAGGCCGCCGAGCTGCCCACGGCGACGGACCAGCTCGAGTGGGTGGTCGACGCGACCGCGCGCGTTCCGGTGACCGATGCCGAAGTGCGCGAGCACGTCGCCCAGGTCCTGCTGACGGCCGCGGGTGGCACGGCGGGAGTCAACGGTGCGCTCGCCAAGCTCGGCCCGATCGAGGTGAAACGGATCGTCACCGAGGCCCCGGACCACGTGGCGGCGGCGGTCCACGGACCCGCTGACGACTACCTGCTCGACCTCCACGTCGACCAGGCCGGGCTGATCGACGGACTGAAAGCGAGCCCGGACGACCCGGTCCCGGCGTCCTGGCCGGAGGTCGACGCGCAGCTCGCGGCGCTCGGCGCCCGCGTGTCGTTCGGCGCGTCGGAGATCCTTCCGGACGGGCGTTGCCGGGACGTGCACGGCGTCCGCGACGACGTGCAGCGGCCGCTGGGTTCGGCTTTCAAGCTCTACGTTCTGGGCGCGCTCGGCAAGGCGGTCGCCGAGCACAAGGCGTCCTGGAGCGAGCAGCTGGCGATCCGCGACGACTGGAAGAGCCTGCCATCCGGGGTGTTGCAGAACGAACCGGCCGGTACGCGGCTCCCGCTGACCGAGTACGCCGACAAGATGATCTCGATCAGCGACAACACCGCGACCGATCACCTGATCCACCGGCTCGGCCGGGACGCCGTGCAACGGCAGGTCACGGCGTTCGGCAACCAGCGGCCGTCGGCGAACGTCCCGTTCCTGACCACGAAGGCGATGTTCGAGCTCAAGGCCACGCAGTACCCGGCTCGCGCGGATGCCTACCTGGCGCTGCCACGCTGGGCGCGTCCCGCGGCGGTCGCCGGACTGGAACGCCTTCCGCTCACCGGTCTCCAAAGCTGGCAGGCGCCCGAGAAGATCGACGACATCGAGTGGTTCGGTTCGCCGGACGACATCTGTCGTGCGTTCTCGGGGCTGCAGAAGGAGAACCAGCCGGAGATCGGGCACGCGCTGTCGCTGAACGACGGTGGCCTGGGACTCGACCGGGCGAAGTTCCCGGAGGTCTGGTTCAAGGGCGGTAGCGAACCCGGCGTGCTGACGTTGAACTACCTGGCGCGCACCGCGGACGGTCGCTCGCTGGTCACCAGCGTCATGGTGTCGGACCCGGTCGCGCCACTGGACGAAAACCACGTCGCGGCACGGGGAATCGCCGTCGCGAAGGGTGCGGTGGCGCTTCTCGCGGCTACGCTTCGTCCGTGACGGTGCGGTGGAGCGTGACGATCGACTGCGCGGGGCCCCGCGCCCTGGCGAGGTTCTGGGCGGTGGCCCTCGGCTACATCGAGCGGCCACCACCCGCCGGGTTCGCCAGCTGGGAAGCCTGGTTCTCGCACCACGACGTGCCCGAAGCGGAATGGGACGACGGCGCGTACCTGAGCGATCCGGAAGGCGTACTGCCGAACCTGAGCTTCCTCAAGGTGCCCGAGGAGAAGGTCGTGAAGAACCGGCTGCACCTGGACGTCCAGGCCGGCGGCGGGCGCGAGGTTCCGTGGGAGACGCGGTGGGAGCGGGTCGTCGAAGCGGTCGCCCGGCTCACCGCCGCGGGCGCGGTGGTGGTGCGGGAGTACGAACTGGACGGCCGTCCGGACCACTTCCTGATGGCGGATCCGGAGGGCAACGAGTTCTGCGTGCTCTGAGCTGTCGATCCGGGCGCCACCAGTTCGTGTAGGAGGTGGATCCGGGTCACGAAGGAGCGCTCATGACATTCACCGCCGAAGAGATCGACTACCTGCGTTCGCAGCCACTCGCCCGCGTGGCGACGCTCGGTGCGGAGGAGCAGCCGGACGTGGTCCCGCTCGCGTTCGAGTTCGACGGCGAGCACTTCTGGGTCGGTGGCGTCGGCGCGGCGGTGGCGGCGACGCGCAAGTTCCGCAACGTCGCCGCCGGTCGCCGGAAGGTTGCCCTGGTGGTGGACGACCTGGTGTCGCTGCGGCCGTTCATCGCCCGGGCGATCCGCGTGTACGGCGACGCGGACGAGCCCGTGGAACGGACGGGCTTGGTCGGGCCGGGGTGGTACTCCCGGATCACCCCGCGGGTTTCGTGGAGCTGGAACATGGCGGGGGAGCCCGCGGGCGAGACGTGGTACGAGCCGAGGAAGGTGGTTCACGGATAGCTGATCGGATCGCCGGGATGACCGGGATCACTCACGGTGTCGCGCGTTCTCGTCACATCGGCCGCCGTCGCGGGGTCTACTGCTACGACTGCGGCGCGGGAAGGAACGGGACACGGTGGACACGCTGACCGAACGGTTCGAGCAGGAGCGGGCGCGGCTGCGCGCGGTCGCCTACCGGATGCTCGGATCGGCGAGCGAGGCCGACGACGCTCTCCAGGAGGCCTGGCTGCGGTTCGACCGCACCGACACAGGTGAGGTCGAGAACGTCGGCGCGTGGCTGACGACCGTCGTCGCGCGGGTGTGCCTGTCCATGCTCCGGACGCGGCGCAACCACCGTGAGGAGCCTCTGGACGGCCGGCCCGAACAGGGTGAGGACCGCCGGGACCCCGAGCAGGAGGCGGAGCTGGCCGACTCGGTCGGGCTGGCGCTGCTGGTGGTGCTCGACGCGCTGGCGCCGGCCGAGCGGGTCGCGTTCGTGCTGCACGACATGTTCGCCGTGCCGTTCGACGAGATCGCGCCGATGATCGACAAGACACCGGCGGCGGCCCGGCAGCTCGCGAGCCGTGCCCGGCGGCGGGTCAAGGGCGGCACCGCGGTGGACGCGGGCCTGCCCCGGCGGCGCAAGGTCGTCGAGGCGTTCCTGGCCGCGTCGCGGGGTGGCGACTTCGATGCGCTGCTCGCGCTCCTCGATCCGAACGTCGTGCTGCACGCGGACCGGTTCGTCGGTCCGAGCCCGGCGCCGGTCGTGCTGCGCGGCGTGGAGAACGTGCGCAAGGGCGCGGTGCTGGCGTCCGAACGGGCCCGTGCCAGCGAGCTGGCCCTGGTCGACGGCTCGCCCGGGCTGCTGTGGGTGCTGGAGGGCCGGCTGTCGGTCGTCCTGGCGTTCCAGGTGGACGGCGACCGGATCACCGGGATCGAGGTCATCGCCGACCCGGAGCGGCTGCGCGGGCTGGAGCTGGCCGTCCTCGACTGAGGCGGGTCAGCGCAGGGCGGCGCGAAGCCGCGCGTCGCGCTCGGCCGGCGTCTGGCGGGGGCAGCTCACGCATTTCGGGTTGCCGACCTCGTAGATCAGACAGCACGACGCGCGACGCACAGCAGGTGCCCGGCCGACCCGGACGAAACGGGGCTTCGGCAGGCCCAGGCCGATCGCGGCGACGAGCGGCTCGGCCAGGGCCATCGCGCGCTCAGGGTCGGGTGTCCACAGCAGCCGGTTGCCGATCGAGTCGGTGGCGATGGCGCCGAGGGCGCGCGCACGAGCCCCGGTGACGCCGGCGATCGTGGTGATGGCGGCCCCGAGCGCCTCGCCGAACGCAGCGCCCAGCTCGGGTAGCCCGCCGGAGAGGGAACGGGTGGACCGGGCGCCGAGGAACCGGCCGTCGGCGACGAGGTCGATCTCCATGGCGTCGAGCGATGGGTCGGCCAACTGGAACCGAGGGGACCGGCGGGCGGCCGGCTGATCGGCCGGTGCGGGCGGTGGGGAATGGGTGGCGGCGAGTTGGTCGGCCGGAGGACGGGCGGTCCCCGACTGGTCAGCCGGTGCCGAGCCGGCCGGCTCGCTCGCCGAGTGCTGCATCCAGCCGGCCGAAAACGGGTCGGTGACGCCCTCTGTTGCGGCGACCAGGCTCTCCAGCGCCGGGGCCACGAGCACCGACGAGAGCGAGTACCACCAGATCGTGCCGAGGACCTCCGGCGGGGCGCAGCCGTAGAGCTTGGCCGCGCCGCCGATGCGGGCGCGGACCCACTCCGCGTCCGCGAGCAGGGTCGCGGGTGCGGTCCAGTCGGGCTTCACGTCGCCCAGCCTTCCAGACCTTCGCGACGGGGGCCGGTGAGATCGACGACTGCGGAGCCTTCCAACACGCCTTCACAGCCGCCGGTAGGTGGCGACCGTGAAGGACACCGTCACCGACTGGGGCTCGGTCAGCGCGTCCAGCCGGGCACGACGGCCGCCGCGGTCCAGGTGGAATGCCGTCGGGCCCATCTCCACCGCCTGGCGGATCTGCTGGGGGTTGAGCTGCGCCGTCCGGCGGACCTCCGTCCGGCTGGTGCGGGCGAAGTACTCGCCGAGGGTGGCGTCCAGGCGCTCGTCCTTGCGATCGTCGACCGACAACACCAGGTCGCCCAGCTCGCGGAGGTGGTCCGGGGCCGGGGACGCGACCGTCAGCAGACCGCCGGGACGCAGGACGCGGTGGAACTCCGGCCCGTTGCGCGGCGCGAAGACGTTCAGCACCACTGACGCCACCTCGTCGCCCACCGGCCACGGCTCCCACAGGTTCCATACCGCCGCACCCAGCCGGTCATGGGCGCGGGCCGCGCGCCGCAACGCCACCGCGGAGACGTCCAGCGCCAATCCCAAGCTGCGCGGGGCCGCCTCCAGGACGTGCGCCAGGTAGTAGCCCGTTCCGGCGCCCGCGTCGATCACGAGACCCTCGGCCTCCGCGCACACGCGGGCCAGTTCGTCCGCGAGCGGCCGGTACGCGCCCGACGCCAGGAAGTCCGCGCGGGCCGTGACCATCGGTGCCGTGTCCGCCGTCCCGGCCGGGATTCGCGCGTGCAACAGGTTCACGTAACCCTGTCGAGCTAGATCGAACGAGTGACCCTGCGCGCAACGCAGTGTGCGATCTACGGCCTCCAACGGAGCGCCGCACACCGAACAGCGCAACGCTTCCACGACCCTTGGTGGCAGTGGGTCATTCCCGTGGTCACTCGAGGTCATGGGGATATTCGACCACGACGTAACGCAACCGGACACTCCAGGACACGTCCCGGGAAACCTGGCCGTAACAACCGGGCACGGACAGTTCACGCGGGCGAAACCTCTCGCGCCGCCTCGTGAAACACCGCGAGCCAAAACTGCCTTCGCAGGACACCCAGGGCACGGGAGGACGATGTGCTGAACGCAGGAGACACCGCATGGGTACTGGCCAGCGCCGCGCTGGTCATGCTCATGACACCAGGATTGGCGTTCTTCTATGGCGGCATGGTCCGCGCGAAGAGCGTCTTGAACATGCTGATGATGAACTTCATCGCGCTGGCCGTGGTGGGGGTGCTCTGGGCCCTGTACGGCTTCTCGATGTCGTTCGGGGACGACGCCTTCGGCGGCCTCGTCGGTAACTTCCACTTCGCCGGCTTGGAGAACACCTTCGGGAAGCTCGCCGGCTTCGCGGTCGCCGCCACCGACTCGGCGCCCGCCGTCGCGTGGCCCGGCACCGACGCGCTGCCGGTGCTCGCGTTCGTCATGTTCCAGCTGATGTTCGCCATCATCACGCCCGCGCTGATCTCCGGCGCCATCGCCGACCGCGCGAAGTTCTGGGGCTGGACGCTGTTCGTCGTCGTCTGGGTGACGGTCGTGTACTTCCCTGTCGCGCACTGGGTGTTCTCGTTCAACGGCTTCGTCGGTGAGAACGCGGTCGGTGGCTGGATCGCCAACAACCTCAAGGCACTCGACTTCGCCGGTGGTACCGCGGTCCACATCAACGCCGGTGCCGCGGGTCTCGCGCTGGCGATCGTGCTCGGCAAGCGCAAGGGCTGGCCGAAGGACACCGGCCGCCCGCACAACGTGCCGTTCGTCCTGCTCGGTGCGAGCCTGCTGTGGTTCGGCTGGTACGGCTTCAACGCGGGTTCGGCGCTGGCCGCCAACGACCTCGCCGCCGTCGCGTTCACCAACACGACCGTCGCCACCGCGGCCGCCGTCCTCGGCTGGCTGATCGTGGAGCAGCTCAAGTTCGGCAAGCCGACCACCCTCGGTGCGGCTTCCGGTGCGGTCGCCGGCCTGGTCGCCATCACCCCGGCGTGTGGTTTCGTGAGCCCTCTCGGGGCGATCGCGATCGGCCTGATCGCCGGTGTGCTCTGCGCGCTGGCCATCTCGCTCAAGTTCAAGTTCGGCTTCGACGACTCCCTTGACGTCGTGGGCGTCCACCTGGTCGGCGGCATCGTCGGCACGCTGCTGATCGGCTTCTTCGGCACCACGAGCGTCAACGCGCTCGGCGCCGACGGTCTCTTCTACGGCGGCGGGTTCACCCAGTTGGGTCGTCAGGCGGCGGCCGCCGGTGCGGTGCTCGCGTACTCCTTCCTCCTGTCCTTCATCATCGGCTTCGCGATCAAGAAGGCGGGCGGTTTCCGCGTCAGCACCGAGGACGAGGTCACCGGCATCGACGAGGCTCAGCACGCGGAGAGCGCGTACGACTTCACCGGGTTGTCCGGCGGTGGCGCTCCGTCCACCATCCCGGTCAAGACCGCCCCGGCCGCGAAACTCGAGGAGAGCAAGGCATGAAGCTCATCACGGCGATTGTGAAGCCGTTCACGCTCGACGACGTCCGCTCCGCGCTCGAGCAGCTGGGCGTGCTGGGTATGACGGTCAGCGAGGTCCAGGGCTACGGCCGGCAGAAGGGCCACACCGAGGTCTACCGCGGCGCCGAGTACTCGGTGGACTTCGTGGCCAAGCTGAAGATCGAGGTCGTCACCGACGACACCAACGTGGAGAAGGTCCTCGAGGCCATCACCACGGCCGCGCACACCGGCAAGATCGGCGACGGCAAGCTGTGGGTGACGCCGGTCGAGACGGTCATCCGGGTACGGACCGGTGAGCGCGGCACGGACGCTCTATAGGCGTCTGGGATGGCCGACGGGGGCGAACTGGTCAAGGCCACCGAGCGTTTGCTCGAGGGCAGGCACGGGAGGCTGGGGGCGTCCGCACTGCGGGCGGCCCTGGTCGACCTCTACGAGTTCTGGCTGGGCAGGGGCGCTTCGGCGGCCGGCGTCGACACCGCGGAACCGGGTGTCGCGCTGGTCGCCGTGGGCGGGCTCGGCCGCCGGGAGCTGGTGCCGTTCTCCGATCTCGACCTGGTGCTGGTGCACAACGGCAACAGCAAGGTCGGCGAGATCGCGGACGCGCTCTGGTATCCCTTGTGGGACGCGAAAGTCGGGTTGGACCACTCGGTCCGCACACCCGGCGAAGCGCTGAAGGTCGCTTCGGAGGACCTTCGCACGGCGATGGGCCTGCTCGACGCCCGGCACCTCTCCGGGGACGCCGAGCTGACCGGCAGGCTGGTTTCCGCGGCGCGCGACCAGTGGCGCCGCACCGCGCGCAAGCAGATCCCGGACATGACGGCGTCGGTCCGGCAGCGCTGGGCCCGCAGCGGCGAGATCGCGCAGTCCGCCGAACCCGACCTCAAGCACGGGCGGGGCGGGCTGCGGGACTTCGCCGTCCTGGAAGCACTGGCCGCGGCGCAGCTCACCGCGCGGCCCGGCGAAGAGCTCCTGGAAGCCAAGGAGCTCTTGCTCGACGTCCGCACCGAGCTGCGGCGCGAGATCCGGCGCGAGCGGGATATCCTGTCCGCGCCGGAGGCCGAGCTGGTGGCCGCCGAACTCGGCTTCGGTGACCGTTTCACGTTGGCCCGCAAGCTTTCCGGTGCGGGACGCACGATCGCGTACGCGCTGGACGTCGCGCTCCGGTCCACTGTGGAGCCGCCGAAACCGCGCTTCGGGCGACGGCCGTCCCGCACTCCGCTCGCCGAAGGCGTGGTACTGCACGGGAACGAGGTCTCCCTGGCCCGTGACGCCGTCCCGGCGAAGGACCCGGCGCTGCTGCTGCGGGTCGCCGCGGCGTCGGCGCGCACGGGCAGGCCCATCGCGCTCGGCACGCTCAAGGCGCTGGCGGAATCGGCGCCGGAGCTGCGGGCGCCGTGGCCGCCCGAGGCGTTGAACGCCCTGGTCGAGCTGCTGGGCGCGGGGGAGGGGCTGGTCGACGCCGTCGAGTCGCTCGACCGGACCGGCCTGTGGGCCCGGCTGTTCCCCGAGTGGGGCGCGGTCCGCGACCTGCCGCCACGCTCACCGGTGCACCAGTGGACGGTCGACCGGCACCTCGTGCGCACCTGCGTCGAGGCGGCCAAGCTGACCACCACGGTGCCACGGCCGGACCTGCTGCTGATCGGCGCGCTGCTGCACGACATCGGCAAGGGCCGCGACGCCGACCACTCGGAGCTGGGCGCCAAGATCTCCCTCCAGGTCGCGACGCGGCTCGGGCTGAGCCCGGCGGACGCGGCGACGGTGTCGGCGATGGTCCGTCACCACCTCCTGCTGCCGCACACCGCGACGCGCCGCGACATCAGTGAGCCGGAGACGGTCGCGCGCGTGGTGAAGACCTTGGACAGCGACCTCGTCCTGGTCGAGCTGCTGCACGCGCTCACCCAGGCCGACTCGCTCGCCACCGGTCCCGGCGTCTGGACCGACTGGAAGGCGCGGCTGCTCGCCCAGCTCGTCACCGGTTGCGAAGAGGTGTTGCACGGCAAGGGGTTCACCGCGCCCGAACCGATGGACGACGAACAGCGCGAGCTCGTCGCCCAAGCGGTGGCCTCGGGGACCGGCGAGATCCGGATCAGTGCCCAGGGCAAGGTCGTCACGGTGCTGCTGGCCGTGCCGGCCCGCGCGGAGCTCCTGGCGCCGGCGGCAGGCGTGCTGGCGCTGAACTCCCTGGAAGTGCACTCGGCGGTGCTGCGCGGCCACGACGGCGGGCGCGCCGGCGTCTTCACAGCGTCCCCGAAGTTCGGCTCGTTGCCGGACGCGACGCTGTTGCGCGAGCAGTTCGCCCGCGCGGTCGCCGGCACCCTTCCGCTTACCCAGCGGCTGGCGGCGAAGGAACGCGACTACGGCTCGCCGGACGCGGCCCCGGTCGCGCCGAAGGTGCTCTGGTTCGACGACGAGACGAGCGGCCCCGACACGGTGGTCCTCGAACTGCGCGCCGCCGACCGGATCGGCCTGCTGTTCCGGGTCGCGGGCGCGCTGCGCCGGTGCAACGCGGAGGTCCGCTGGGCGAAGGTCTCGACGCTGGGCGGGGCGGTGGTGGACTCGTTCGCGGTGACGCCCCGCGGCGGCCGCATCGAGCCGGGCTGGCGGCGCGAGGTGGAGCAGGCGATCGTGGCCGCGGCTTCCTGAGCCGGCGAGCCCTCGGCTCGGTTCACTCGACATCGGGTGAACCGAGCCGGTGGCTCAGGCACGTGGTGGCGGGCAGGCTTCCCCCGAGCCGAGCCGAGCCGAGCCGAGCCGAGCCGAGCCGAGCCGAGCCGAGCCGAGCCGAGCCGAGCCGAGCCGAGCCGAGCCGAGCCGAGCCGAGT